>NZ_BCWH01000001.1:2449731-2494476 GCF_001653035.1 Rhodococcus sp. YH3-3
GCGCTGTGGCCGGTGCCCGGTCCGGAGGACGACAAGTATTCGCAGGGTGTGGTGGGCATCGTTGCGGGAAGTGAGCAGTATCCCGGCGCGGGCGTGCTCTGTACCGGTGCCGCGGTGACCGCGACCGCCGGCCTGGTCCGCTACGCCGGGCACGGCGCCACCGAGGTGCTCGCCCGGTTCCCGGAGGTGATTGCGAGTGAGACCTTCCAAGCCGCCGGGCGAGTTCAGGCGTGGGTGGTCGGCCCCGGTATGGGTACCGACGACGACGCCGCGCGACTTCTGGCGTCGGTGCTGGCTACTGATGTACCCGTTGTTGTCGATGCGGACGGACTAACCCTCCTCGCTCAGCGTCCCGAACTTGTCGCAGCCCGGACCGCGCCGACACTGTTGACGCCCCACGCCGGCGAGTTCGCTCGATTCACAACTCTTGGCGACGACAGGATCGCGGCCACGCGTGCTCTTGCCGCACGCCTCGGAGTCACGGTCCTGCTGAAGGGCCATACGACGGTGATCTCGGATCCCGGCGGTGAGGTGCTGGTCAACGACGCCGGCGGCTCCTGGGCATCGACGGCAGGTTCGGGTGACATCCTCTCCGGTGTGATCGGAGCGTTGCTGGCGGCGGGTCTGAGCCCTCTCGAAGCCGGGGCCGTCGGGGCGCGGGCTCACGCGTTGGCTGCGAACATCGCCGCTGCCGGCGGTCAGAGCGATGTCGCCGGAGCACCGATTTCGGCTTCACCCCTGCTGGGAGGTCTGCGGGAATCAGTGCGTGTGCTTCGCTCTTTTGCCCTCGATTGAGGGTGTTCAAACCCGAACACGTGTCCGATTCTGCGTGGGTGGCAGGATTGTCGCCATGACGCTTGCCCAGGGAAGAGCACCGAAGGAGCCTGCGGAGGGGAAGGCGAGCCGACTCGACGACGCAGTAGGGCCGCAGACGGAGGCAGTCGTCGATCTGGACGCGATCGCGCACAACGTGCGTGTTCTGCGTGAATTTGCCGGGGATGCAGCGTTGATGGCGGTCATCAAGGCGGACGGATACAACCACGGCGCAGTTGCGGTGGCGCGGACGGCGCTCTCGGCGGGAGCCCGGGAACTCGGCGTCACCACCATCGCGGAGGCACTGGTCCTTCGCGAGGCAGGCATCACCGCTCCCGTTCTTGCCTGGCTGCACGGCGTCGACGCCGATTTCGCCTCGGCGATCCGATCGGACGTCGAGATCGGCGTGTCCTCCCCGCGACACCTGGCCGCTGTCGTCGACGCGGCACGGGTTCTGGGACAAAAGGCGATGGTGACGCTCAAGGTGGACACCGGTCTCAATCGCAACGGCGTATCGAGAACCGAGTGGCCGCAGATGCTCGACGACCTCGCCACTGCGCGGGACGAGGGCACGATCAGGCTGCGCGGAGTGTTCTCTCACCTCGCGCACTCGGACGAACCGCATCACGACGTCATCGACATGCAGAAGCAGCGTTTGATCGACGCGGTTGCCGACGTCCGCGCTCGCGGATTCGACCCCGAAGTCGTTCATCTTTCCAACTCCGCTGCTACAGTCACCCGTCCTGACCTGCGGTTTGACATGGTTCGGCCCGGAATCGCGATATATGGATTGTCTCCGGTGCCCGAACTCGGAGATTTCGGTTTACGACCGGCGATGACGCTGCGAGCGAAGGTGATTCTGGTGAAGAAGGTAGCCGCCGGAGAGGGCGTCTCCTACGGGCATCAGTGGGTCGCACCGCACGACACCACTCTTGCGCTGCTTCCCGTCGGCTACGCCGACGGTTTGTCTCGCTCACTGAGTGGCAAGTTCGAAGTGCAGTTGGGCGGTAAGCGTCGCCAGGCTGTCGGGCGAATCTGCATGGACCAGGTATTGGTGGACCTGGGTCCGGACGGTGACGGAGTTCGCGAAGGCGACACCGCGATCTTCTTCGGCAACGGCGATCACGGCGAACCCAACGCGCAGGCCTGGGCCGACGTACTCGACACCATTCACTACGAGGTCGTGACCGGGATACGTGGACGCACTGTGCGTACGTACATCGGGGGAGAGACGTCATGAAGACTGCAGGAAAGATGAGCATTCTCGGTGGCCTGCTCAGCGCCGCGGCGCTCGGCTCGATGGCCGGCGTGAACGCATTCAAGACCGCGACGCGTCCGGGCCGGGAAATCTACGCGGACGAGGACTTCGACCTCATGACGCGCGACCGCAAGAGCACGGTGCGCACCGAGGACGGTGTCGAGCTGGCAGTTCGCGAAGTGGGACCGGACGACGCTCCGCTGACAGTCGTTTTCGTGCACGGATACTGCCTGAGTGCGCTGTCCTGGCATTTCCAGCGCCGCCAGCTCGAAGAGCGATGGGGCAACAAGGTTCGCATGGTGTTCTACGACCAGCGCGGACACGGAGACTCGGGCATGCCGCGTTCGAAGAGTTGTACGGTTTCTCAGCTCGGCCGCGACCTCGCGACCGTCGTCGAGGCCAAGGTACCCAAGGGTCCGATAGTTCTGGTCGGTCACTCGATGGGCGGCATGACGGTACTCGCGCTCGCCGGTCAGCGACCCGAATGGTTCGAGGGCCGAGTCATCGGCGTGGGGCTGGTCGCGACGACGGCGGCAGGCCTGGCGGAGACCGGCCTGACCCGCAATCTGCAGAATCCGATCATCGACGGATTCCGGTTGGCAGTGCGCACCTCACCAGGAGTAGTTCAGCATGCCCGGGGCGCTGCGCGAGTATTGATCACGCCGATCCTGCGTGCGGCCTCGTACGGCACCGATGTCAGCCCACGGCTGCATGAACTCTCGGACGGCATGCTCGACCGCACCTCGGTTGTGACCATCGTCAATTTCCTGCGGACGTTGGAACTGCACGACGAGTCCGCTTCTCTCGAGGTCCTCGCGCACACACCGGCAGTCGTGATCTGCGGCGATCAAGACATGATGATTCCGTTCATCAGCTCCAAGCGTCTCGCTGCCGATCTCCCCGAATCCGAACTCGTGCGAGTTCACGGGGCCGGCCATCTGGTGCAGCTCGAGTTCCCGGCGATCGTGACGGACGCAATCGACAAGTTGGTGCAGCGAGCGCAGGTAGAAGAGCGGTCCGATGTCGGCTGAGAACTCCACGGGACTTCCCGTGTCCGGACAGATCACGTTGGAAACGGCCGAGGATACCGAGGCTTTCGGCCGACGCTTGGCGGCGGGACTTGTTGCCGGCGACCTGGTGGTGCTGGACGGTCCACTCGGGGCAGGCAAGACCGCGTTGACGCGCGGAATCGGCGCCGGGCTCGGGGTGCAGGGCCGGGTGACGTCCCCGACGTTCGTCATCGCTCGTGAGCATCGTCCGGGCACCCGCCCCGGCGGCGGAGTTCCCGTCGGCATGATCCACGTCGACGCATACCGGCTGGGAGACAGCGGACCGCATGCGCTCGACGAACTCGATGCCCTCGACCTCGACACCGACCTCACCGATGCAGTGGTGGTGGTCGAATGGGGTGGTGACGTCGTGGAAAGGCTCGTCGAACGGCACCTGCGAGTGCAGCTTCATCGGGAACCCGAATCGGATGTGCGGACTGCGAGTTGGTCCTGGACGTCGTGAAAGGGAGTTTGGTGTCACAGACGTCGTGAAACGGCGTTTCGTGTCACAGACGTCGTGACCCTCCCGGGCCGGAAGTAGTTCTTCACGTGCGGGTACCCTGAGAAATCGTGCTTGTTCTCGCAATTGACACCTCCACTCCGGCAGTCACTGCCGGAGTCGTCTCCCTGTCGGCTTCGTCGCCGGACCCAGTGGCACCGGACACAGTGGAGACGCTTGCCGTGCGTGTCACGGTCAATCCTCGTGCGCACGCCGAGGTCTTGACCCCTCACGTCCTCGAATGCCTCGCCGAGGCAGGGCTCACACCGGCCGACTTGAACGCCGTCGTCGTGGGTGTCGGGCCAGGGCCGTACACCGGACTGCGTGTCGGCATGGCGACGGGCGCTGCCTTCGGTGACGCACTCGGTGTTCCCGTGTATGGCGTGTGCAGTCTCGATGCGATCGCGGCTGCGGTACCGACCACACAGAGCCTGCTCGTCGTGACTGACGCGAGGCGTCGCGAGATTTACTGGGCGCGCTATGACGGCGGAGTGCGCGTCGAAGGACCGGCTGTGAATTCCGCCGGCGACGTCGATCCTTCGCCTTCGACGCTGATTGCCGGATCCGCTTCGCACGTGGACTTCTTCGATCTACCCGTCGACCCGGCGGAGACACCTTCACCGGCCGGGTTGGTGACAGTCGCTGCTCGCGAGATCCTGGCCGGTTCGGTTCCGGCCCCGCTGGAGCCGCTGTACCTCCGACGCCCGGACGCGAAGACCCTTGCAGAACGCGGCAAGTGAGGCAGAGCAGATGAAGTACAGCATCGAGCCGATGAACGTCGATGACACCGAACGGTGCGCGGAGTTGGAGCGCGCGTTGTTCGCGGGCGACGGACCCTGGAGCGCACAAGCGTTCGTCTCGGAACTTGCAGGCGCACATAATCATTACTTCGTTGCCCGGGAGCCTGACGGTCACGTCCTCGGCTACGCCGGAGTCGCATTGTTGGGGGCGTCGCCGAACATGGAGGCCGAGGTTCACACCATCGGTACAGATCCCTCGGCTCAGCGACTCGGAATCGGCGGCGCGTTGCTCGATGCGCTTCTGACTCTGGCGGATTCACGGCAGTGCCCGGTGTTCCTGGAAGTGCGCACCGACAACGAACCTGCCATCGCGCTGTACCGGCGCGAAGGATTCGAGATCGTCGGAACACGAAAGAAGTACTACCAGCCCAGTGGGGCAGATGCGTACACGATGAGACGGCCTGCCGTGCTCGGTGTCCGCGAAATTGAGGAGCAGCAAGCATGATCGTCATGGGTGTCGAAAGTTCTTGCGACGAAACAGGTGTCGGTATCGTCCGCTGGAACGGTGACGGAACCTGCGAATTGTTGGCCGACGAGGTGGCATCGAGCGTGGATCAGCACGCCAGGTACGGGGGAGTGGTTCCCGAAGTGGCCTCGCGGGCTCACCTCGAGGCGATCGTGCCGACGATGCGCCGTGCCCTTGCTGCCGCCGGTATCGAGAAGCCCGACGCGCTGGCCGTCACCATCGGACCCGGCCTGGCCGGCGCGCTGCTGGTCGGTGTAGCCGCAGCGAAAGCCTATGCGGCAGCATGGAACATCCCGTTCTATGCGGTCAATCATCTCGGCGGTCACGTCTCGGTGGACACTCTCGAGCACGGTCCGTTGCCCTCGTGCGTCGCATTGTTGGTCTCCGGCGGTCACACACACCTGCTTCACGTCGAAGATCTGGGAAAGCCCATTGTCGAACTGGGCACGACTGTCGACGACGCCGCCGGTGAGGCCTTCGACAAGGTGGCCAGACTGCTCGGACTCGGCTTTCCCGGTGGACCGGCACTCGATGCTGCTGCGCAAGAGGGAGATCGGAACGCAATCGCCTTCCCTCGCGGCATGACGGGGCCGCGCGATTCGCGGCACGACTTCTCGTTCTCGGGACTCAAGACGTCCGTCGCGCGCTATGTCGAATCGAAAGAGCGCGCAGGCGAGACCTTTTCGATCCCGGACATCGCTGCCTCGTTCCAGGAAGCGGTTGCAGACGTCCTGACGATGAAGGCAGTGCGTGCAGCCAAGGACGTCGGGGTCGACACGTTGGTTCTCGGCGGCGGCGCCACGGCCAATTCGCGTATCCGCTCACTCGCCGAGCAGCGCTGCGCCGAAGCGGGCATCACGTTGCGCATTCCGAAACCTCGACTGTGCACGGACAACGGCGTGATGATCGCATCGTTGGCCGCTCACCTGATCGGAAACGGCGCAGGCCCTTCGGAATTGAGTGTTGCGACGGACCCGGGTCTGTCGGTCTCCGTCAGCCAGTTGATGCACTGAAAATCGGCCGACTGAGAATCAGCCGACCGGGGCCGGTTCCCGATCCGGTGTGGTCGCGGGACCGTTTTCGGGCATCGAGGTATTCGGTTCACCGGGCTTCGTCGTCGGATCACCGCCACCAGGGGTAGTGATTTCGGTTTCGGTGGAACCGGATCCAGGAGTCTCCGGCGTCGTCGGGTTCTCGCCGCCGCTCTCACCCGGGCCGAGACCGCCGCCGGGGTTTGCCTCGGTCGGATCGACCGGGGGCGTCGCCTCGGTGTCCGGTAGCGTCGGCCACCACGCCGGTGGATCGGGCAGCGTGATTCCGGGAATGGTCGGCCAATTCGGAGTGGTCGTTGTCGTGGTCGGCGGCGTGGTTGTCGTCGAGGTGTCCGGGATCGGCGCAGGCGGAAGTGTGTACTGATGCGTTGTGTACGAGTGCGTGTCGTAAGGCTGCGAGTCGAACGGGGTGGTGGGATACCCGTACCGAGGATACGTGCTGCCGGCTACCGAAGGCAGAGGATCATGAGACGGAATGATCGTCGATCCGGTGCTCGGTGTCGCTTCGGGGCTCACCGTCGTCGTGGTCGACCCGGTTCCGACGGGCGAGACCGCGGTGTCGTCGGTCGGCACCAATTCCTTTGCGCCGTAACCGAGTACCAGTCCGCCGACCACGAGCGCACCGATCAACGCTCCCGAGACCTTGGCGGTGGATCCGGAGCGCTGGTCACTTCCGGAGCCCAGCAGCGGGAAACGAATTGCGGTGATCGAATCTGCCAGGAGTGCAGCACCTTTGGTTGCCGCAGTCTCGGGCTCGACGATCTCGACCATGGGGACGTCGACGGCAGCGGCGACGGCGGACCGCACGGCCGGAATATGTGCGCCACCGCCGATGAGTACAACGGCACCGACGGGCCGCGGTGAGCCCTTCACGACTTCACGGATGAAGGTGACGGCGCGCTCGATATCCGGGGCGATGATGGCCTCGAACTCGTCGCGCGTGATCGCCATCGCGTCGATCGGAAGGTCGATGGTCACCTTGGTGGACGTGGACAGTTGCTCTTTGGCGACATGGCACCGGGCGGCAAGAAGTTCCGCGTCGGTGTACCGGCGCAAGTGCCCTGGCGCCTTCTCCGTCACGAAGTCGACCAATGCCCGGTCGATTCCGGCCCCTGCGAGGGCGTCGATACGGTCGGAGTGCAGAACTTCACCGGTGTGGTCGACGACGGACACCGTCAGACCTTGATCACCGACGTCCACCTGAGCTGTCGTGTCGTACCGCTCGGTTTTCCCTGTCTCGGCGAGATACGCGTGTACGGCGGCAGGCTCGGGGATTGCACGGACCTGCTTCGGCGAGCGCGAAAGAGATGACCTGATGCTCGCGAGTTGATCGTCCGTGCGATAGCTGACACCGATCGAGCGCGGCGCTTCAGATCCGTCCGTTACCTGCGTCGTCATCAGCTTGATGGATGCTCTGACAAGGTCGCCGACGTTGGAATTGGCCTGATCCGCCGAGACGAAGCGAGTCTCGGCAGGCACGGCGCCTGGCGCGTTTGTGCTGGTATCGGTGTCGACGAGTGCTGAATAGACACCGGAAGATCCAGTGGAAATTCCCAGTGAACAACTCATCGCACACCTCCTCACAGTCAATACCGGTCAATGTTCAATCGACCGCCGTTATATGAACGTTACAGAAGGTTCGTGAGGATTGCTCAGTGCTTTTCGTCTCCGTGACGTCCTTTTCGGACCGAAAGGGTGGTTTTACCTGCGAAATTGTCGATCATTGATTCATGCGGAAAAAAGGCGATTCTCCCCACATCGACCGGGAACGACGACGCGCGCTGATCCGTGGTGCAGTGCTTCGACCCACGCTGACGGTGATCGCCTTCGGATGCGCGTATTTCTTTCTGCCGTGGATCGATGTACATACCGCCAGTGCAATCTTCCTCTTGATCGGTGGAGGCGCCGCGGTACTTGCCGTGACCACCTGGCAGGTGTGGCGAATTCTGCGTTCCGATGTGCCATCTCTGCAGGCGGTCGAAGCTGTGGCGGTGGTGATGCCGACGTACTTGTTGTTGGTGTCCATCACCTATTTTTCGGTCGAGCATGCAAGCCCTGGCAGTTTCACCGAACCGCTGTCGCGTATGGCGGCGCTGTACTTTTCGTTGTCCGTCTTCTCGACAGTCGGATTCGGTGACATCGCCGCGCAGACGGACCTTGCCCGGGGGCTCGTGAGCCTTCAGATCGTCTGCAATCTGGTGTTGATCGGATTCGGCGTTCGATTCGTCGTTGCCGCAGTGTCGTGGGCGAAAGCGCACCGCTCGCCTTCGAGCGGACCTGAAATCACCTAGGACACTGCGGCAATCGGAGTCATCGTCCGGTGTGGACCAACAATTCGACGTTCTGGTCGACGCCGGTACCCGTCAGCTTCGGGTCGCGGTGGATGTCGTTGAACGACAGTTCGCGGTACAGCGAGGCGAGCCCGGCTGCCGACTTGTCGCTGTAGTCGACGGAATTGGGACTCTCCGCCTCGAAGAGCGTCGCAAGCAACGACACCGTTCCGTCATGGTTGTCCGCGATCTCGATGATGCGTCCGAGTTGCGGGTAGTCGATGTGCGAGGCGGTGTTGATCTCCCAGAAGCCCTGCTCGGGGGTCGCGCCGGGCCACGGGGTGATCTTGTTCTCGTGGGTGTGTCCGTTGACCCAGGCAAGTACGTTCGGGAAACGATGCAGCAAGTCGAGAAGCTGTGAACCGCGCAGGCGTGGCTCGAGGACGTTCTCGGGGTCGGGAATGAGATTGTCCATCGTGTCGCTCGTGTGGTGACTGAACAGCACGAAATACGTGTCACCTCGCGACTCGGTGACGCGAGAGCCCGCGGCGTCGTAGTAGGTGCTGCTGCCGGCGCGCAGGGTGTTCTCGATCCACTGGAACTGAGCGGCGCCCAGCGAACCGTCGACGAGGCCCGCGCGGTTGGTGGAGTCCATGCTGATGCCGACGACGCCCGGTGCGATCTCGAACGAGTAGTAACCGATACCGGTTTCGCCGGCGTCGGGGGCGAAACCGTGTCCGACGGGGCCGGGACCGGTGTGCGCGGGATCAAGATGTGCGGCGATGAACTGTCGCGGTGTGAACGGCGCGCGCGACGGGTCGGGGGTGACCTGGCGCGGCGGCGTCGTGAAGGCGGACAGGATTCCGGGTATCGCACTGGGATCGAACTTGGTGGCGACGTCGATCTGCTTGGCCTGCTCCGGTGAACCAGGCACCTCGAATTTGAGAGATCCCGTGTACATCGCTTCGAGCGGCGGGATGCCGCTGGGCACCGTGCCGGACACCGAATCGTCGTGGTTGCCGAACACGCAGTACCAAGGGGTGTTCAGGCCGGGGCTCGACACGGGCGTGAAAGCGGCACCGAAGAAATCGGGGATCTCCGGGAATCCGGCCTTCTTGTACATGTCGAGCATCGGTGACTCGGGGTTCCAGTAGAGATCGGCACCCGAGTTCTGTACACCCTCGTAGCGGTCCTTGGCACCGGTGTTGGCGACGACGGTTCCGCCGTTGAGTGAGGTGAGGAACCAGTCGAGTTCGGCGAATTCCTTGTTGTCCGTGTTGTCGCCGGTGGTGACGACGGCATCGAAGGGGCGCGACGTGTGCGGGCCACTGCCGATCGAATTGACCCGGCGGACAAGTGAAATCAGCCCGTGCGCCGTCAGGGTCTCCTGGGGGCGGAACGCCGAGCCGGTGATCTGGTGGACGTACTCGAATCGCATGGGGGACTGGGCGTCGACGATGTGGACGTCGGTCAGCTGCACGAGTGAGGCGAGTGCGGTGCGTCGGTCCTCGCGTCCCGACTTCGGCTCGGCCAACTCGCTGCGCACGATGTTCGCCCAACCGGGTCCGGCGGTGAGCTTGGTGTAGCCGCTGCTGCTGACGGGGGTGGACACGGACTCGAGAGTGGTGCCAGGACCTGACGTCGGAATGGTCGACGCGCCTGCATATTGCAGGCCCCACGGCTTGCCAAGGCTGACCGCGCCGACGGCGCCGAGTCCGGCGAAGGTCAGAAAACTACGGCGATTGATGTTCGTCACGAAGTGAACAATAGGTGAACGTGGTGGACGGCTGTCCTGTTTCGCTCTGGACGAAGAGAAAAATGCGCCCAGTCCTTGAGGGTTGGCACTCTCACGTATAGAGTGCCAATTGGCGCTGATCGAGTTCCGGCACCCGCGACGACGGGACTGCAGTGACGCGCCGTAAACGGCATACCCAAACAGCTGTCCGAGGATCGCCTCGGACGCACATACCCCAAAGTGGAGGGCTCATCGTGGCGAGCGTCAACATCAAGCCGCTCGAGGACAAGATCCTCGTCCAGGCCAACGAGGCTGAAACGACGACGGCTTCCGGCCTGGTCATTCCTGACACAGCCAAGGAAAAGCCCCAGGAGGGCACCGTCGTTGCAGTCGGCGAAGGCCGCGTCAACGAGCAGGGCAACCGCATCCCGGTCGACGTCAAGGAGGGTGACACGGTCATCTACTCCAAGTACGGCGGAACCGAGATCAAGTACGCCGGCCAGGAATACCTGATCCTGTCGGCACGCGACGTGCTGGCTGTCGTCTCCAAGTAAGACACACGTGATCCGCCCCGGAGTCCACACAGGATCCCGGGGCGGAATGCGTTCACGCCCCGAAGATTCAGGAGCTGACAGAACAGATGTCCAAGCAAATTGCGTTCAACGAGACCGCACGCCGCGCTCTCGAAGCCGGAGTCGACAAGCTTGCCGACGCCGTCAAGGTGACCTTGGGCCCGCGTGGACGCCACGTCGTGCTCGCCAAGGCATTCGGCGGCCCCACCGTCACCAACGACGGTGTGAGCATCGCCCGTGAGATCGAGCTCGAAGATCCCTTCGAGAACCTCGGCGCACAGCTCGTCAAGAGCGTCGCCACCAAGACCAACGATGTTGCCGGCGACGGCACCACCACCGCGACCGTTCTGGCCCAGGCCATCGTCCGCGGCGGACTCAAGAACATCGCAGCGGGCGCGAACCCGATGGCTCTCGGCGTCGGCATCAACGCCGCAGCCGACAAGGTCGTCGAGGAACTGCTCGCCGCAGCCACCCCCGTCGAGGGCGAGAAGTCGATCGCTCAGGTCGCCACCGTCTCCTCGCGTGACGAAGAGATCGGCAAGCTCGTCGGCGAGGCACTCACCCGTGTCGGAACCGACGGCGTCGTGACGGTCGAGGAATCCTCCACCGTTGCAACCGAACTCGTTGTCACCGAAGGTGTTCAGTTCGACAAGGGCTACCTCTCGCCCTACTTCGTCACCGACATCGATGCGCAGAAGGCCGTCTACGAAGACGCGCTGATCCTGCTCTTCCGCGAGAAGATCAGCTCACTTCCCGACTTCCTTCCGCTGCTCGAGAAGGTTGCCGAATCCGGCAAGCCGCTCTTGATCATCGCCGAGGACGTCGAGGGTGAAGTTCTCTCCACCCTCGTGGTCAACTCCATCCGCAAGACCATCAAGGCCGTCGCCGTCAAGGCGCCGTTCTTCGGTGATCGTCGCAAGGCATTCCTCGACGATCTCGCAGTCGTCACGGCAGGCACCGTCATCAACACCGACGTCGGCCTCTCGCTCAAGGAAGCCGGCCTCGAGCTGCTCGGCAGCGCTCGCCGCGTTGTCGTCACCAAGGACGAGACGGTCATCGTCGACGGTGCAGGCACCGCTGACGACATCGCGACCCGCGTTGCGCAGCTGCGTCGCGAGATCGAGAACACCGATTCGGATTGGGACCGCGAGAAGCTCGAAGAGCGTCTGGCGAAGCTGTCCGGCGGCGTGGCCGTCATCAAGGTCGGCGCAGCCACCGAAACCGATCTGAAGGAACGCAAGTTCCGCGTCGAGGATGCGGTCAACGCAGCCAAGGCAGCAGTTTCCGAGGGCATCGTCCCCGGTGGCGGATCGGCTCTCGTTCAAGCCGGTACGGCTCTGATCGGGAACCTCGGCTTGACGGGTGACGAGGCCACCGGCGTTGCCGTGGTCCGCGAAGCCCTCAACGCCCCGTTGTTCTGGATCTCCAGCAACGCAGGCATCGACGGTTCCGTCGTTGTCAGCAAGGTCGCCGAGATGACCAAGGGCGAAGGCTTCAACGCTGCCACCCTCACCTACGGCAACCTGCTTGCCGACGGCGTCGTCGACCCGGTCAAGGTCACTCGCTCGGCAGTGGTCAACGCCGCTTCCGTCGCGCGCATGATCCTCACGACCGAGAGCGCCGTCGTCGAGAAGCCGACCGAGGAAGTTGCCGACACCGGACACGGTCACAGCCACTGACTCGCTGCTCGTAGTTTCCACAAAGAAGAGATCCCCCACCGGATTCCGGTGGGGGATCTTTTTTCGTCTGGCGATCAGATGAGCGGGATCGTTGCGAACGGCTCGCTCGTCGGCTGCTGCGATCCGCCGGGCGGTTCGACAGTGAACGCCAACTTCGTATTCGGACCGATGCCGTCGAGCACCACCTGAGTAGTGGGTTTGACGTCGCCCGGAGCCATCGTCCCCATCGGGATCATCGTGGTGTCGTCGGTGTCGCCCGGCACCAGCCACATCTGGTAGACGGTATCCGGACTCGGGGGAGTCACATCGTTCATCACGAGGACTGCGGCGTCTTCGGAGGGCGAGAACAGCGTCGTGGCACTACCGCCGCCCGGGATGTCACGCGTCGTGGCATGAACGTCGGGTGCTGCCATGATTTCGGACGCGGCGTTCTGCGGCGGCGTGTTGTCGGACAGCGTGCGTCCGATTCCGATGCCGCCGACCAGGATTGCGACTGCGGCGGCCGCCGCAAGAGCCATGGTCCACGGGCGTCGACGGTTACGACGCTCGGCCAGCGAAACCGGGGCGTTGGGAGCCGCGGTCTGTTCTGCGATCGAGGCGAGGACGCTTCTGCGCAGCGACGGCGGGGGCTCGACGGCGTCGACGACGGTCATCGCGGCCATGGTTTCGGCGGTGAGCCGGACCTGGGCGTCGAATTCGGCGCGGGTCGCGGAGTCCGAAGCGGCAAGTCGTTTGTCGACCTCACGGCGCTCGTCGAGGTCCAACGCATCGATCGCGTAGGCGTACGCGTAGTCGATCAGCTCTTCGTCCATCTCACATCACCCCCAAACATCCACGTAGGCGCAGTAGTCCGTCGCGAATTCGCGACTTGATCGTGGGAATCGCCACGCCGAGATCTTCGGCCACCTCGCGGTACGTTCGGCCGCCGTAATAGGCGAGAGTCACCGATTGGCGCTGAGTGTCCGTCAGCGTTTCGAGACAGTCGGTGACAGCACGATGCTCGTCTCTTCGTGTCACTTCGTCGCTGACGACGTCGAATTCGGGAGTGGCATTGGTGGTGTCGTAGAGAGCCTGTCGATCCGAACTCGACTGTTCGGAGCGCACGCGATCCACTGCGCGCCGGTGGGCAAGTGTCAGGAGCCAGGAGAGCGCGGACCCCTTGGCGGGGTCGAAGCTGTCGGCTGATTTCCAAGCTTGGAGGTAGACCTCTTGGACCGCTTCCTCTGAGAAGCCTGGATCACGGAGTACACGAAGAACCATGCCGTACACACGGGAGCTGGTTCGGTCGTAGAACTCGGCGAAGGCGCTCTGGTCGCCACCGGCGACGTTCGCGAGGATCACTGCCAGCTCGCGTGATTCCGCGATTCGCGCGGTGCGGGCCGCAGAATTGTCCGTCGGGCATGCGTCGGCCGCATCCGACGCATGGTCTGGCTCGCTCACGAAGAGTTGTCTCGCTTCATCGCGTACAACCGTAGCGTGCATGTCCGGTTCTTTTCTCTTGGCCCGCCGTTGGCCGCTGTGCGCCTTTATTAACCGCTGGGGGTTGATAAAGGCGCACAGCAGGTGGGGACTACTGCGGCATCAGCACCGAATCGATGAGGTAGACGGTGGCGTTTGCGGTCTTGACTCCACCGCAGACGACAGTTGCGTCGTTGACCTTGATGTTGTCACCGGATCCGGTGACGGTAACCGTTCCGCCCTCGGCGGTGGGGTGAGTTCCGTCGATCGCGTCAGGGGCGATCTGGCCGGGAACCACGTGGTAGGTGAGGATCTTGGTCAGCGTGGCGCTGTCCGTCTTGAGGCTGTCGATCGTGGCGGGGTCGATCTTGGCGAATGCCGAGTCGATCGGTGCGAAGACGGTGAACTCGCCACCGTTGAGAGTGTCGACCAGGTTGACGTCCGGGTTGAGCTGGCCGGAGACCGCCGCGGTCAAGGTGGTGAGCAACGGATTGTTGGACGCCGCTGTGGCAACCGGATCCTGGGCCATTCCGCTGACCGATCCGGCGCCGCTCGGCACTGCAGCTGCATAGTCGGCACAACCTGCACCGACCAGATCAGAAGCAGGCTCCGCCATCGCGCTGCTGGGAGACATGCTCGATCCCATGGCAGAAGACGTCATGGCGGCGCTGGACGTGTCGGTCGACGAATCGTTGTCGTCCGAGGAGCAACCGACCACGCCGAAGACGGCGAAAGAGGCTGCTGCGGTGACTGCCAGAACTCGAGTAGAGGTGTTCATGGGTCTGCCTTCCTGAAGGGATGTGCTGAGGTGCACTGTCAGAAGGCATTCGGAGGCGGGCGTCGGTCGGATGGGTCGTGTCGGAAATTCTTTTCGACAGTGTCCCGTCCACACGCATTTTCGACGGTGTCCCGTCCACACGCAAAAGCCCCCGAAAACTCTCGGGGGCCTAGTGCGCTCTACCTACGTGTATCAGGAAGCTATGCGGGTGGTGCGACGGTGGCGCGCGTGTAGTTCACGTTCGGTTTCCGACATTCCTCCCCAGATGCCGTACGGCTCGGCGACGGTCAGCGCGTGGCTGCGGCACTGCATCAGGACCGGGCACTGACGGCACATCTCTTTTGCGCGGGTTTCGCGCTGGGCACGTGCTCTACCGCGTTCGCCATCGGGATGGAAGAACATGGAGGAGTCGACTCCGCGGCACAGACCGTGCATCTGCCAGTCCCAGATGTCTGCGTTGGGGCCTGGAAGGTGATTCGGTGCAGGCATGTTGACTCCTTACTGCAAGCTCGCGTTGATCAACGAGCGGACCAAGTTGCCCGGAGGTTATCCGGGCCTTCTGAATCGTTCACGCTTGCTAACCGTAAGGGTGCTGAGTAAATCGCGTCAATAGGCTCGTTCAGTGGCGATCGGCATATATCGAAATGCGAGAGTTAACGAAGTATATATTTACATTTCGGGCCCCTCGTGCGTTGTTCTGCGCCGATGTCGAAATTGGGTCGATCGAGGTGGCGGCCGGCAAGCCTGGCTGCTCGAGATGCGAAACCCACAGATCAGGGATATGTTCGAGGCTGATCGCCCGGCGAAATCACTCAGTCATTCGGCTCGGTTTGCGTCATTTGTCCGATATTTCGTGGGCGGGGTTGCACTCCATTTCGGGACTTAGTGCCCAAGTTTCAACTAGGACATCCGTCCAATAAGTAATGCGCAGTTAACGTCACGGATATATGCCCGTTAAATATCATTACGAGTACATTTGGCAAATCTCAGTTGAATATCTGATTAACTCCGACAAACTTGCCTTTTCGTGTTTCGTGCGACTTTTGGCATCGTTGGTGTGACGCCGGTCGTGCGAATGTCTGCTCGTGCTGCTGCGATGATCAACCTGTGTCGACACCTGCGCGCCCTCAATCACCTGTGCCCAACGAAACAACTGCACTTCCAGGGTCCCTCGAGTCTGCCGCGTTCGGTGCGGATCCGGATCTCGTCCGCCTCCCGACGCCTTGCTCTACCCGAGATTGGTGGACAACGGCAGTAGTGCTGGGTGGTCAGGGCCACTACGCAAGAGCGCGGGCTGCATTGGATGTCCTCGATCGGCTCACGGCCGGGTTCTCGACGCACTCGGATCGAGTTCTTGCCTCTCTGTCTGCCAGCACGAGGGCGTCGTTTCTTCGCCAGAGCGGACGCCATGCACTCGCGTCCACGTGGGACGGGCGCGCACTGGCGATCGTCGGCGGCCTGCCAGGTGATCCAGAGGCTGCCTGTGACGCTCTGACCGGTCTGGCCGCAGACGCCCTCGGCTGTGGCAGGCTCCCGCTCGGCTGGCGCCTGCTGGCGCAATGTCGGGCGCGTCTGGATGCCGAGGGCGGGCTGTGGCGGCAGGAAATTCGGATCGAATGGGTCTCCGCAGAATTGGCGTTGGCGGGAGGCGACTTCGCTCGTGCCCGCAGACACGCAGAACGCGCCGTCGAATTGTCAGCGGAATCGGAGTCTGTGCGGCACCGCGTGAAGTCGGATCTGCTGCGTAGCGCCGCGCTGACCGGAACAGACGCGAGCGCAGCCGTGAAGATGGCAGCAGATGTGTTCGCGCGGTGCCGGCAATACGGCCTGCTGCCCCTGGCCTGGGCGTCGTCTCTGTTGATCGAAGGTGTCAGCGGTGAGAGAACCTCACCGAGTGCCCGGGAGATCGGCGATCTGATTGCGATGCGTGGTGGATCACTCCTACCTTTGTCGTAACCACTCCACCGAAGTCTCCGGAGAACATTCCAGAAGGAGCTGTATCGATATCGCGACTGCTGGGCAGGTATGCGGAGACCAGTCGGTCCGGATGGTTACTCTTAGAGGGTTCCGCTGAGAGCGGGAGCACACCCGCTCGGGAGGTGCCACTGTAACGCCAGGATTTTCGCTGACGATGACAAATACGAGCGATGAGTTGGACACCGCGGTCGCCGCTGCTGCGCAGGGCGACCGTACAGCTCTAGCTTTGGTTCTGGAGAACATCCGACCGATGGTGGTGCGCTACTGCCGCGGTCGAGTGGGTGCGGCCGAGAGAGGACACCTGTCCGCTGACGACGTCGCACAGGAAGTCTGTCTGGCCGTGATGACCGCGCTGCCGCGATATCAGGACCAGGGACGCCCGTTCATGGCCTTTGTGTACGGAATTGCCGCGCACAAGGTTGCGGACGCACATCGAAGCTCCGCCCGTAACAAGTCGGAGCCCGTTTCCGAAGTACCGGATGTAATAGCACTGGATGATGGTCCCGAACAGCGAGCTCTCGATTCGGAGTCCAGCAGACAGATGCACGAACTTCTCGGCACACTTCCGGAGAAGCATCGAGAAATCTTGATACTTCGCCTGGTGGTCGGGATGTCGGCCGAGGAAACGGCCGTCGCCGTCGGTAGTACCGCCGGAGCTGTACGAGTCGCTCAGCACAGAGCGATCGCGAAACTGAAAAAAGAAGTGACGAAAGCAGGTGAGAGCTTTGGCTAGAGACGAGGGGCATGACGCTTCGAATCTCGGTGATCTCGCCGACGACGGTACGCCAGTGGATTTGGCTGCGGTTCGGCGTGACGATGCGCTGATCGAATCCATTTCGAATGGTGGGCCGGTAGCAACCGATAGCACCGAACAGTACGAACTTGCGTTGATCCTCTCGCAATGGCGTGACGATGTCGTTGCGACTCCGATGCCCGAGGGTCCGTTGTTGGACGATGTCATCGCTGCAATCACAGCGACGCCGTCCGGCTTCTCCGATCGTCAGCGTTCACGTTCCCGTTCTCGATTGCGTGTGGTTCGTCCGATCGCCGCCGCTGCAGCAGTTGCAGCAGTGGTCTTCGGTGGCGCCACGGCGATGGCGTACGACGCCCAGCCCGGCGATGCCCTGTGGGGCGTCAAGCAGGTCGTCTTCGCCGACGAGGCCAACTCGACAGTTGCGAAGATCGACACGACTTCCGAGCTGGAAAAGGCCGAGCGGCTGTTGGCTGCCGGAGACATTCCTGCGGCAAAGATGGTGCTGGACAACGCAGCTCACCGTGCCGATGCAGTCAAGGACTCGCAGGACAAGAACGACCTCGTCGAGCGTTGGGGCAAGTTGATGACGCAGGTCCAGGAGACCACGTCACCCGTAGCGCCGCCGCCGACGAGTGGTCAGCCGGCCGGCCCGACCACTTCGATCACGGCAATTCCGGGCTCCTCGGTCAAACCGTTCAATCCTCAGGGACCTGGCGAACCGACAAGTTCGACCAAACCAGATCCGGGAGTGCAGCTGCAGTTGCCGCCGACGTCGGTTTCCTCGACGCCTCCGACCTCGTTGCCGACGACAACCACGACGACAACGACCACCACCACGACGACGACGTCTCTGGCGCCTGCCTCGTCGCCGTCCGGTGATTTCTCGTCACCGCCGCCCTGAGACCCGCTCTGATCGGCATCGTTCCGATCTGAATTCATACGAAAGTGGCCGACAAGCAATTGCTTGTCGGCCACTTTCGTATGAGCTTGGGTGAGGTTTCGCTCAGCTGTCGAAACCGTCGCCGTGCATCGCCTCGTTCATCGACGCGTCGGCGTATCCACGGCAGTAGTCCCACGTGACATATGCCTCAGGCATCGGGTCGTAGGCAGGCTCGTGAGGGCGGACGGTTCCGTCCACGAGCAGCTGCAGCAGGTTTGCGCGCAGCATGTCCCAGTCGTGGTAGTGATCCTGTTGGCAGTCCTCGCAGCAGACTACGAGACCGCGGATACCGCGGTGAGCGAGGAGTGCCTCGTAAACAGCGAGGTCAGCGAGATCCTCCTCGACCGCTTGGCGTTCGTGGGGGTCGAGTGGTTGACCCGGCTCGATGGCATCGAGAGCCGCGGAGGGGTCAGCTGGGTCGCCGGCGAAGGGATCTGGCGGCAGACCGGGGGGCAGTTGATCACGCACAGCACCACGGTACGCAGGTCAGGGGGGTCAGCGCCACTTGTTACGCGTACACGCAGCGTGGGTGGGATGGTTCGGACCTTTGAGTGAGCCGATACCATGGTGTGCAACGCCGGGAAAAGGTGCCAGGAATTTCTTTCCGTGCAGGCGCCTTCTATCCGATATCCAGCTTTCGTAATCCGTTTCGAGGCGGCTGCTACAGCGGTCGCCCTGGGCGAATCTAGGTCCATGGAGGGTCCTGACCGCATGAGTAGTTCTGCAGGACATGTACACACCGGAGGAGACGACCCCAACAAGGTCGCGATGCTGGGACTGACATACGACGACGTGCTGCTGTTGCCTGCTGCGTCCGACGTCATCCCGAGCCAGGTCGACACGTCCAGTCAACTGACCCGCGACATCCGTCTGCGGATTCCGTTGGTCAGTTCTGCGATGGACACCGTCACCGAGTCGCGCATGGCAATTGCGATGGCACGCGCCGGCGGCATGGGTGTTCTGCACCGCAACTCGTCGGTTGAGGTCCAGGCAGGACAGGTCGAGACGGTCAAGCGTTCCGAGGCCGGCATGGTGACCGATCCCGTCACGTGTAAGCCGACCGACACGATGGGTGAGGTCGATGCGAAGTGCGCTCGTTTCCGCATCTCGGGTCTGCCTGTCACCGACGACGCCGGCCAGCTGGTTGGCATCGTCACCAACCGGGACATGCGTTTCGAGGTCGACCAGAACCGCCCGGTCGCGGAGATCATGACCAAGATGCCCCTGATCACCGCTCAGGAAGGCGTCACCGCTGACGTGGCACTGGGTCTTCTTCGTCGGCACAAGATCGAGAAGCTGCCGATCGTCGACGGCAACGGCAAGCTCACCGGTCTGATCACGGTCAAGGACTTCGTCAAGACCGAGCAGCATCCCGACGCCACCAAGGACCGTGACGGTCGACTGCTCGTCGGCGCTGCAGTCGGTGCCGGCGATGACGCCTTCCAGCGCGCGATGGCGCTCACCGATGCCGGTGTGGACGTACTCGTGGTGGACAGTGCGCACGGGCATTCGTCCAACGTTCTCGACATGATCGCCAAGCTCAAGCGTGAACTGGGCGAGCGGGTTCAGATCATCGGTGGCAACGTCGCTACGCGCGCGGGTGCTCTGGCACTGGTCGAAGCCGGCGTCGACGCCGTCAAGGTCGGAGTCGGCCCTGGTTCCATCTGCACCACCCGCGTCATCGCCGGTGTCGGTGCCCCTCAGGTCACGGCCATCCTGGAAGCGGTTGCCGCGTGCAAGCCTCTCGGTGTGCCCGTCATCGCAGACGGTGGACTCCAGTTCTCCGGTGACATTGCGAAGGCTCTTGCCGCAGGTGCGTCGACGGCCATGCTGGGTTCACTCCTGGCCGGTACCGCTGAATCGCCCGGCGAACTGATTCTGGTCGGCGGCAAGCAGTTCAAGAGCTACCGCGGAATGGGTTCGCTCGGCGCGATGCAGTCGCGTGGCGAGGCCAAGTCGTACTCCAAGGACCGGTACTTCCAGGACGACGTACTTTCCGAGGACAAGTTGGTTCCGGAAGGCATCGAAGGACGTGTTCCGTTCCGTGGCCCGCTCTCGCAGGTGACGCACCAGCTCACCGGTGGTCTGCGCGCTGCCATGGGATACACGGGGTCGGCGACGATCGAGCACCTGCAGAACGCTCAGTTCGTCCAGATCACGGCGGCCGGTTTGAAGGAAAGCCATCCGCACGACATCACGATGACTGTCGAAGCACCCAACTACACCGCTCGTTAGCAACCAGTACACGAGAAAGGGGCGCGCGTGCGCGACCTCGTTGAGATCGGCATGGGTCGAACGGCCCGACGTACCTACGAGTTGGACGATGTGAACATCGTTCCCTCCCGGCGAACTCGTTCGTCGAAGGAGGTGTCGACTGCTTGGCAGCTCGACGCTTACAGGTTCGACATTCCTGTCCTCGCACATCCCACCGACGCGTTGGTCTCGCCGACTTTCGCGATCGAGTTGGGTAAGCGCGGCGGCCTCGGTGTCATCAACGGTGAAGGCCTGTGGGGCCGTCACCCCGATGTCGAGGAGAAGCTCCGGCGTCTCGTCGAGATCGCCGAGAAGGACGGTGGCGTCGACGCGGCCATCCGCTACCTGCAGGAGCTGCACGCGGCTCCGCTGCAGGCCGGTCTTCTGGCAGCTGCGGTGGCGCAGGTCCGTGATTCGGGGGTCACCACTGCCGTTCGCGTCAGCCCGCAGAATGCGCGCGCACTGACGCCGGAGCTGATCAAGGCGGGCATCGACCTCCTGGTCGTCCACGGCACGATCATCTCGGCCGAGCACGTCGTGCACACCGAGCAGGAACCGCTCAACCTCAAGACGTTCATCTCGGAACTCGACGTTCCGGTTGTCGCGGGTGGGGTCAGTGACCACCGCACCGCGCTGCACCTGATGCGTACCGGCGCTGCCGGTGTCATCGTCGGGTACGGGTCTACCGAGGGCGCAACCACCACCGGTGAGGTCCTGGGCATCGGCGTTCCGATGGCCACGGCCATTGCCGATGCTGCAGCAGCCAGGCGCGACTACCTCGACGAGACGGGTGGACGCTACGTCCACGTCATCGCCGACGGTGACATCGCAACTTCGGGTGATTTGGCGAAGGCCATCGCCTGCGGTGCCGACGCTGCCGTTCTGGGCACGCCGCTGGCCGTGTCCGCCGAGGCGCCGGGTGGTGGCTGGTACTGGCCGTCCGCTGCGGCTCATCCTTCGGTTCCGCGTGGAGCACTTCTTCCGGTTTCCTATGGTGAGCGTCCGAGTCTGGACCAGGTTCTGAGCGGCCCTTCGGACGATCCGTACGGTTCGCTGAACTTCGTCGGTGGTCTCCGTCGGTCGATGGCGAAGGCCGGATACTCCGATCTCAAGGAGTTCCAGAAGGTCGGGCTGACAGTCCGCGCGTAGTTTGTACCTTTCTGTGGCCCCGGTTCTTCGTGAACCGGGGCCACAGTTCGTTGTGCAGGACTTTCTTCCGTTCCTGATACTTGCGGTTACGCTTATGGGGCCCCTTGTGGTGGTAGTCACAAGGGATAGGTGCATACTGGCGGGTAACTACGGTTCACGGTGGAGGTGTCCTGATGGGCAAGCAACGGGCAACGGACTACGACGTACTGATCGTCGGATCCGGGTTCGGCGGAAGCGTGAGCGCGCTTCGTCTCGTGGAGAAGGGCTACAAGGTCGGCGTCATCGAAGCCGGCCGACGGTATGCCGACGAAGATTTCGCGAAGACCAGTTGGGATCTCAAGAAGTTCCTCTGGGCTCCGAAGCTGGGGTGCTTCGGCATTCAGCGCGTGCACCTGTTGCGCGACTGCCTCATTCTCGCGGGCGCAGGCGTCGGCGGCGGGTCGTTGAACTACGCCAACACGCTGTACCAGCCGCCGGAGCCGTTCTTCCAGGACAAGCAGTGGGCGCATATCACCGACTGGCGCAGCGAGCTCACGCCGTACTACGAGCAGGCTCAGAAGATGCTCGGCGTCGTCCAGAATCCGCACATGACGCCCGCCGACGAGATCATGAAGTCGGTCGCCGACGACATGGGTGTCGGCGACACGTTCATCCAGACGCCCGTCGGCGTCTACTTCGGTGAACCTGGCAAGAAGGCGAAGGACCCGTACTTCGGCGGCGTCGGACCCGAGCGCACAGGTTGCATCGAGTGTGGCGAGTGCATGACGGGCTGCCGTCACGGAGCGAAGAACACGCTCCTCAAGAACTATCTGGGCCTTGCCGAGACAGCCGGCGCCGAGATCATTCCGATGACCACCGTGTCCGGGCTTCGTGAGGCTCGCGACGGTTCGTGGGACGTGTTCACCGAGCGAACCGGTGCATTCGGACGAAAGAACCGCCGCACCTACACGGCTGCGAACGTCATTCTCGCGGCCGGAACGTGGGGCACTCAGCATCTGCTCTTCGACATGAAGGACACCGGAGCGCTGCCCAAGCTCTCCGACAAGCTCGGCGAGCTGACTCGAACGAACTCCGAATCCATTGTCGGCGCAGGCAAGTACAAGGTCGATCCCGCACTCGACCTGACCCGCGGAGTGGCGATCACCTCGTCGTTCCACCCGAGCAGCGACACCCACATCGAGCCGGTCCGCTACGGCAAGGGATCGAACGCGATGGGCCTGTTGCAGACCTTGATGACGGACGGCGGCGGCAAGACGCCCCGATGGATCAAGTTCCTCGGTGTGGTTGCGAAGAATCCGTACCAGATGTTGCGCATGTTGACGGTCAAGGACTGGAGTGAGCGCACGATCATCGCGTTGGTCATGCAGAACCTCGACAACTCCATCACCACGTACACGAAGAAGGGCCTGTTCGGTCGACGCAAGGTCACCAGTAAGCAGGGCCACGGTCAGCCGAACCCGACGTGGATCCCGGAGGGCAACGAGGCGACGCGTCGAGTTGCCGAGAAGATCGACGGTGTCGCGGGCGGCACGTGGGGCGAGATCTTCAACGTTCCACTGACGGCGCACTTCCTCGGCGGTTGCGCTATCGCGTCGGATTCCGATCACGGCGTCATCGATCCGTACCACCGCGTGTACGGCTACCCGACGCTCAGCGTCGTCGACGGCGCAGCGGTCTCGGCCAACCTCGGCGTGAATCCGTCGCTGACCATTGCCGCTCAGGCCGAGCGTTCGGCCTCGCTGTGGCCGAACAAGGGGGAGACCGACCTGCGTCCCGCCCAGGGCAGCGGCTACGAGCGTTTGGCTCCGATTGCACCCAAGTCGCCTGTGGTGCCGGCGTCGGCTCCGGCCGCGCTGGAGCCTCCTAGCGACCCGAACAGAGTGCCGAGGTCGAGGCTGCCGGTCCCGCCTCCGGGCCCGCCGTCCGTATCGCCGGGGACGGTCAGGGTCTGCGGCGCGGATGCGGAGGCCGTGTAGCCCGAAGCGCCCACGAATTCGGCGGTGACACTGTAGGTCCCGGAGTTGTAGAACGTCGCCGGTACCGTTGCGACACCGTTGACCACGTCGACCGGTCCACCGATGAGGGTGTCACCGACCTTGAACTGGACCTTGCCCGTGGCGCCGGACGGATCGACCGTTGCCTTGAGCGTCACCGGGGTGTTCTTCTGAACAGTTCCGACAGCGTCGAGAACCGTGGTCGTCTCGACGTCAGCCGGAGCCGGCGTCGTCACACTGACCGGGAATGCCGGGGCAGCGGACGGGGCGAATCCTGGTGAGCCCGTGAACTTCGCGACAACCTTGTGCGTTCCGGTCGAGGTGAAGGTGTACGGAGCGACGGCAACTCCGTCGGTTCCGACCGGAGCACTGACCGTTTCGGTGCCGTCGACGATGAAATCGACGGTGCCGCCGGTACCCTGCGGATCGACCTTGGCAGTCAGGTTGACGTCCTGTCCGACCTTCGCGGTCGACGGCGACACCGTGGCGGTAGTGGTCACGGCGTCCGGCGGTGCATCGGTCGTGACGGTCACGATCTTGGCCGACGCCGACGTCGACGCCAGGAACCCAGGGGCTCCGCTGTAGCTCGCGGTGATGGAGTGCGGTCCGTCCTCGGTGAAGGTCGGGGAGATGCTGGCCGACCCTCCGGTTACCGGCACGGCGTCCTCGAGTGGGTTGTCGCCGTCGAAGAACTGGACGGTTCCACCGTTTGCGCCGCCGCTCACGTTGGCTGACAGGGTGACGGGAGTTCCGTTCTTGGCGTTGGCCGGTCCGACGACTGTGGTGGTGGTTGCCTTGTCCGCCTCGATGATCCGCGTCGTGGCGAGGGGGCCTGCGCCGCTGTTGAGCGGACCGTTCTCGGCGTCACGCGGGGTGCATCGCGTGGGTGCCCAGGCGGTGATGACCAGGGTGGCCTTGGGGAGGAACGTGAGGAAGTTGCGATCGTTGTTCCACGCTCCCGCGCTGCCGCCGGTGCGTACCTTCATCGCGACGTCCCCTGAATCGCCGGCCTTGAGAACTGCCTTGACCTGGGGGAGCTGGAACTGCGTGTAGCCGTCGGCATTGTTGGAACCATCGACGTTCTTGCCGGTCGCCTTGACGACGATGCCGCCCTCGGAGTTGATGCTCGAGCTGGGGCTGTTTCCGATGACCTGGTTGTTTCCGGAGAGGCGCAGAATCGTTCCGTTGGGATCGACGTTGCCGTTCTCGTTGACGCGCAGGATGTTCGGCGCTACACCGCTGAGCCCCGCCGAAGTGCCGGGGACGATGGTGGCTTCCACCAGGGTGGCGTTCGCAGGAACGTCGACGTCGACCTTGATGCGGGAGACGTTCTGGACGGTCGCCCCCGAAGCGGAGCCGGGAAAGGCGATGGGGCCGGGTTGGATGGTGACCTCGAAGGTTTCACCGGCGCCGATGGATTCCGGTGCGTCGACGATGACCGAGCCGGACTGTGACTGCGTGGTCGGACCGGCGACAGCGGACGGGGTTGCCAGGCAACTCGTGCCGAAGGTTGTTGTCACGGGGGCCGCTGATGCGGGGATTCCCGCGAGGATGACGCCACTGGCGAGTGCCGTGGCGGCGATCGGCGCCGCGATGCGACGTCTGGAGTACACGAACATGGATTCTCCTGAGCTGGGTACGGGAGTGGTGTCCAAAGCTGATGTGGGGGACTAGCTTCCGAAGAGCGGGATGAGGCCGCTGAGCGAACCGGTGTCCACGCTTCCGGTGCCGCCGCCGTCGGTCGGTGCGGTGCCGACCTGCACGACCGTCGGGCCGGAGACGGAGTTCTTCCAACCGGCGTCGCCGACGAAGTTGGCAGTGAGGCCGAACGTTCCCTCGTCGTCGAAGGTGTGCGTGAGTGTCGCGACGCCGTTGACGACGGCAACGGGTGCGCCGATGGGCGTCGTGCCGGACTTGAACTGGATCATTCCGTTTGCTGTTCCGGGTGCGACGGTGGCCTTGAGCTGCAATGCCTTTCCGACCTGAGCCGAGCCGCTGACGGTCAGAGACGTCGTGGTGTCGGCGCGGGCGGGTTCGGGATCGGTGACGTTCACAGTGAACGACGTGGACGTGGAGCCGATGAATCCGGTTCCGCCGGAGAACTCTGCCGTCACGGCTGCAGCGCCCGCTGATGCGAAGGTGTGCGGGAGGATCGCGACGCCGTCACCCGTGCCGACCGGTGCGGTACCGACCTCGGCGCCGTCGACCTTGAACGTCACGGTTCCGCTGCTCGGGATGGGGGAGACGGTGGCCGAGAGGTTGGTCGGTTCACCGACAACAGCGGTGAGTGGTTCGACAACGGTGGTCGTGGTTCCCCAGTCGGGATCGCTGACGTCGAGTTGGGTTGCGGTGGAGACGGAATCGCCGTAACCGGCCTCGCCGGTGAACACTGCGGTGAAGCTGTGGGTACCCGAAGCGTCGTAGCTGCGGGTCAGGGAAGCCGTTCCGTTGACTACAGCCACCGGTGCGCCGAGGTTGGTCTCGCCGTCTTTGAACTGCACCGTGCCCACGGCGTTTGCCGGTGTGACGACAGCGCTCACGGTGATGCTGTCACCTACCAGCGCGGCGTTCGGGGCCGAGATCGTGGTGGTGGTGTCCGCGGAGACGTCGACGGTCTGGACTCCGGAGGTCGAGCTGTGGAATCCCGGACCGGCGTTGTACGCGGCGGTGATGTCGTGGGCGCCGACGCTGTCGAAGGTGTGGGAGAGGGTGGCGCTACCGCCCGAGACCGGGACCGGTGAGCCGATGTCGTTGCCGCCGTCCTTGAACTGGACGGTGCCGCTCGCGTCGGACGGCGCAACTGTCGCGGTCAGGTCGACCGGCGTGCCGACCTTCGCCGTTGCCGGTGCAACCAGTGTGGTTCCGGTGGCGACAGACGGGTCGACTACCTGGACGTTGACGTTGATGGGGTTGAGGCCCTGCTGTGTGCTGAAGGCGTTGACGTCGAAGAGCATGCCGCTGTCGTACGTCCCGAATGCTGTGCCGACGGGGACCGTGTAGGTCGCTTCCAGCGTGACGGGTTGGTTCTTCTTGACGACGAATCCACCGACCAGGAAGGTGCAGCCGCTCGAGCACTTCGCGGAGACTCCGCCATCTGATTCGTTGCTGATCGTGGCCCGGTTGGTCACACCCAGGTAGGTGGCCTTGGCGCTGCCCGGCACGAGGACGAATCCTGCGGGCGGGATGTCACGGATCTTTGCGATCGACCGTTCGATGCCGCTTTCGTTGTGCTTGATCTCGGTCTTGTACGTGACGGTGTCGCCTGGGTGAACTGCCGCGTTCCCGATGACACTCTTCGTGAAGATCAGGTTGTCGGTCGTGCCGGTGAAAGTGGTCGGCGGGGCTTCGTCAGCAGTGGCCGGCGTGCCGAGGACTAGAAGTCCGGCGGCAGCCGTCACAGCCGCGACAGGTATGGCGAGTCGTCGTATGAATCGACGCACAGGTCCTCCTCGAGGTGAGCGCCGTTCGGCGGCGCCGGCCGTTTGCGATCGTGATCCTGATCACTTGACGGGCGAGATTACCTTTACTGGACGTTTGGTTCAGGCGAATCGGTCAAACGTCCAGAAAATTCACCCTTCGTCCATTTCGGGCTCTGGCCTGCGATGATGCTGCCGAATTGATTGCCGAAGCTAAGGTGCGGGTGATCGGGGCGCCGTTGACCTGGACGGTGGTCTAGATCCGCGCGAGGTCGCTGCGCAGTTCTGAGGGGCGGCCTTTGTAGTGACGTACCTCGCGCTCGCTCGGTCGAGTAGCGGGCTGAGTCCATGCATGCGCAGAAGCGCTGGCTGCGGCGATTAGACTGCACCTGTGGCAGATATCGAGCAGCAGAGACCAGTTCTTGTCGTCGACTTCGGGGCGCAGTACGCGCAGTTGATCGCACGGCGAGTTCGCGAAGCCAAGGTCTACTCGGAGGTGATTCCGCACACCACGACCGTCGAGGAGATCGTGGCCAAGAACCCCTTGGCTGTTGTGCTCTCGGGTGGGCCCTCGAGTGTCTACGCAGACGGTGCTCCCAAGCTTGATCCCGCACTGTTCGATCACGACATTCCGGTTTTCGGAATCTGCTACGGATTCCAGGCAATGGCAGGCGCCCTGGGCGGCACCGTCGCCGAGACCGGTACCCGCGAATACGGCCGAACCGACATCGCGGTATCCGGCGGATTGCTCCACGACGGTCTTCCCTCGACGCAGCCGGTATGGATGAGCCACGGTGACGCCGTCACCGAAGCGCCTTCCGGCTTCGAGGTGACCGCGACCAGCGACGGTGCTCCCGTCGCGGCGTTCGAGGACCGCGCCCGCAAGCTCGCCGGTGTGCAGTACCACCCTGAGGTTCTGCATTCCCCGCACGGTCAGCAGGTCCTGAGCCGCTTCCTGCACGAGATTGCCGGTATTCCGGCAGCGTGGACGGCGTCGAACATCGCCGATGCGCTTATCGAGCAGGTTCGCGAGCAGGTCGGAGACGGACACGCCATCTGCGGTCTGTCCGGTGGCGTCGACTCCGCTGTTGCTGCGGCTTTGGTTCAGCGCGCAATCGGCGACCGGTTGACATGCGTCTTCGTCGATCACGGTTTGATGCGAGCCGGTGAGCGCACGCAGGTCGAGCAGGATTTTGTCGCGGCAACCGGCGCTCGTCTGATCACCGTGGATGCCGCGGACACCTTCATCGGTGAGCTGGCAGGCGTCACCGATCCCGAGACCAAGCGCAAGATCATCGGCCGCGAGTTCATCCGCAGCTTCGAAGGCGCAGTCAGTGATGTTCTGGGCGAGAACGCATCTCATGGTGCGACCGTCGACTTCCTCGTCCAGGGCACGCTCTACCCGGACGTCGTGGAGTCGGGCGGCGGCACGGGAACTGCAAACATCAAGAGCCACCACAATGTCGGCGGGCTGCCGGAAGACCTGCAGTTCAAGTTGGTCGAACCGTTGCGTCTGCTGTTCAAGGACGAGGTCCGTGCAGTGGGCCGCGAACTCGGCCTGCCCGAAGAGATCGTCGGACGCCAGCCGTTCCCCGGTCCCGGACTCGGTATCCGCATCATCGGTGAGGTCACCCGCGATCGCCTCGAGATCCTGCGTCAGGCAGATTCCATTGCGCGCGAAGAGCTTACGTCTGCAGGCTTGGACGGAACCATTTGGCAGTGCCCGGTCGTTCTCCTCGCCGACGTCCGAAGCGTGGGCGTGCAGGGTGACGGCCGGACGTACGGTCATCCGATCGTGCTGCGTCCGGTCTCGAGTGAAGACGCGATGACCGCGGACTGGACGCGTCTGCCGTACGAGACCCTCGAGCGCATCTCGACTCGAATCACCAACGAGGTTGCGGACGTGAACCGCGTAGTCCTCGACGTGACGAGCAAGCCACCGGGAACTATCGAGTGGGAGTAAAAACAACTGTGCGCCTTTATTAACCCCCCGCGGTTAATAAAGGCGCACAGCAGTTACTTGCGGTTGCGCCGATTCGGCAGAATCACCAGCAGTAGTCCTGCCACGACGGCGGCACCGACGAACAGCCAACGGAATTGAATGTTCGCTGCCGGCGCCAGGGAGAACGGCCCGACCAACGCCCACACGCTGACCAGTAGTGCGGCCAGTCCGGCGATCAGCAGAAGTGCCGAGGGGCGCTTGGATTCTCGGGTCTCGTCGTGCTCTGTGGTCTCGTCGTAGTCGCTCATGATTGCGTCACCTTCAGACTGCCGAACGTTGCTTTGGCGTTGATGGTCAGTGTGGGCGAATCCGGTGTCACATCACGGCCCGGGTGTATTCCGCCGTCGAGGCAACCGGATCCGTCACCCATGACGACGGTGCAGCTGTTCTTGACGTTGACGGTTGGTGGCACCATGACGACGAACTCACCGAACGACGCCGCGACGTCGATGGTCTTGTCCTCGGTGAACTTGACCCCGTTGAGGTCGAGAGTGAAGCTTCCGAAGGCTCCCGAGTACGACGGCTCCAACTCGGAAGCGGTTGCCGGAGTCCATCTTTGCTCACCCGAGGCGTCGAAATCGATCGGGTAGACCAACGAGGCGAGAAGCACGAAACCCACGAGCGGTCCGGTGACGACCAGCAGGCCGTACCCCTTGCGGAAGAATGCCCCGAGGATCAGGCCGAGCGCGATGACGGCGAGTCCGACAGCACCGACTCGGCCGGGAGTGAACCACTCGTTGCCGGTTGCCGCGCCCGCTGCCCCGGTGACGGCGGCGACGATGATCGCGAGTCCGAGCACTGTCAGCGTCCATCGCGAGCGACGCTTACGTGGTGGCAAAGGCAGCAGCGGCGTGGCTTTGACTGCCGGGTCCGGGAGATCCCAGGCGAACGGAGCGACACCGAGCGGATCCCAGGAGGGCGGTGTGATGGCGGCCTCGCCGATCACCTCGGTCGGATTGGCGGCGGCTGAAGCGCTCGGGTCCTTCGACAGGTTGATCGTCGGATGATCGGCCTGAGATTGCGGTGACTGTTCGGCCGGCCGTTCCTCGGGCACGTAGCTGTCGGGGAGTTTTGTGTACGGCGTGTACACGGGCGGCTGATTGGGTGCGAAGTATCCGGGAGTGAACGGCCCGGGCGTGAATCCCGTGCCTGGATACGCGGTACCCGCGCCGACGTACGGTGACGTGCTCTGTGGCAGTGCAGGCGGGACCGGCGCTCGTTGGTAGAGCAGCCACAGGCCTCCGACCATCAGAATCAGCCCGATCAGACCGGAACCACCCAGGCCGACGCCGACAGGCCCGACGGTCGTAGCCGCGATGGCGAGAGCCACCAACAAGACGATGGTCTTGGTACTGGAATCGGAGCTGTGTCCGCGGCCCATCAACGACTGTGCGGGGGACGATCCGTCACCGGCGCGGGCGAGCACCAACCACCCGGCGAGGTAGAGAAGGATGCCTGAGCCGCCGAAAATAGTGGAGGCCACAAACGCGACACGTACCAGAATGGGGTCGATGCCGTACCGGTATCCGATTCCGGCGCATACCCCGGCCACGTGACCTTGTGCCGGCAGACGCACGGGGCGGGTCCGCCACAGATCCTGGATCTGTTCTTGGAAAGTCGGATTGTTCATGAATCAATCCTGGCTTCCGGGGCGGCCTCCGCGCATCAGGGCCAACCCTGATCTTTGTGACGATCGGGGCCAGGGGCGCCGCCCTGATTCAGGGTTGGACCCTGATGTGAGTGCGAGTGGTTCGTGCCAGTATCGACTATGTGCAATATCTGTCAGATCCGCCGTTCGTGAGCGGTCCCGCTCCCGGGTTCACGGGAGGCCCGCCCGTCAACGGGGTACCGGTGCATGCCGTACCCATGAAGAAGGGTGTGCCCATCCCGGGCGGTGTTCCATTGCGAAAGCTGGAGCGGCGCTCCGGCGGTCGCATCGTCGCCGGTGTTGCAGGCGGTATCGCCGATCATCTCGGGATCGACGTCCTGAAGGTTCGAGTCGCCTTCGCGATTCTGGCGGCGATGGCCGGATCCGGCATCGTGATTTACGGCGCCCTCTGGATCTTCACCTCAGCCGGCACGGACACCCAGAAGCCGTCCGCGGCCGAGCGGCAGCGGGCGTACGGCTTGATCGCACTCGGATTGGGCGGCGCAGCCGCGTTGTCCTGGCTGTTCAGCGGCACGGCGGGTTCGGTGCTCGCACCGTTCTTCGTCGTCGCGATCGGTGCCGCTTTGGTGTGGCGCGAGTTCGACTCCGACGGTCCCCGGACCGTCATCGGCTTGCCGCAGCGGCCTACCGTTCTCACGTGGGCGCGGGTGGTCGGGGGAGCGACCTTGATCATCTTGGGTCTCGGCGTCGTCGTCCTCGCTCAGGTCGACCTCGAAGCACTGCGCTCGTCCCTGCTGGCCGTGGTGGTGACGCTGATCGGTGTCGGTTTGTTGACGGTGCCGCTGTGGCTGCGGATGTGGCGGGCTCTCGGCGCCGAGCGTGCGGCCCGAATTCGCAACGACGAACGTGAAGAGATCGCCTCGCATCTGCACGACTCCGTACTTCAGACGTTGGCGCTGATTCAGAAGCAGTCCGACAATCCGCAAGAGGTGGCGCGCCTGGCCCGTGGTCAGGAACGCGAGCTGCGCAAGTGGTTGTTCAGCGGCGGGGATATCGACCACACGAGCCTGACCGAAGGTCTGAAGATCATCGCCGGTGAAGTGGAGGACCAGCATGGCGTCACGGTCCGCCCCGTCACGGTCGGCGACGTACAACTCGAAGGCGAAGGCGTCGAGAACGGTCTGCCCAAGGAAGCGTTCACCGCGCTCCTCGGTGCGACGCGTGAAGCTCTCGTGAACTCGGCAAAGCACTCGGGGGAGAAGGAAATCAATCTTTTCGCCGAGGTCGAGGGCGACCAGGTCAGTGTGTTCGTTCGTGATCGCGGAGTTGGATTCGACGTCAATGCGGTGCCGGAGGACCGTCAGGGTTTGGCCAAGTCGATTCGTGGTCGCATCGAGCGACGGGGTGGCCGCGTCGTGGTTCGATCCGACATCGGAAAGGGCACCGAGATCCGCGTGCACATGCCGCTCGGTGACTCTGCTCTAAAGTGGGACCAGACTGCTGACCGTGTCGACAACCCCGAGGAACAGCCCCAGTGACTTCGCTTGCGCCGCCCCCGTACCGCGTATTTCTTGTCGACGATCATGCAGTGTTCCGCTCCGGGGTGAGGGCGGAACTCTCGCGCGAGGCAGACATGGACGTAGTCGGTGAAGCCGGTGGCGTCGCTGAGGCGATCGCGGGTATCAACTCGACGAAACCGCATGTCGTTCTGCTCGATGTCCACATGCCTGACGGTGGTGGAGTGGCAGTTCTGCGCGGAATCGATTCCGGCCCGGTGTGCTTGGCGCTCAGCGTTTCCGATGCGGCCGAGGACGTGATCGCGGTGATCCGCGGCGGTGCGCGCGGGTACGTAACCAAGACGATCTCGGGATCCGAGCTGGCCGAGGGTGTACGACGCGTTGCCGGTGGTGACGCAGTGTTCGGGCCTCGCCTGGCAGGCTTCGTACTGGACTCCTTCACCGGGCGTTCCAACGCACCCGAGCCGCAACTCGATCCGGAACTCGACTCGCTGACTCCGCGAGAACTCGAAGTGCTCAGATTGCTGGCACGTGGGTACACCTACCGTGAAATCGCCGAGGACCTGGTGATTTCCGTGAAGACGGTCGAGACTCACGCATCGAACGTCCTGCGAAAGACTCAGCAGTCCAATCGCAATGCGTTGACGCGTTGGGCACATCGCCGCCAGATCGACTGAATTCCCGCGCGCTCTTTCGCGATTGCGTGCGAAGGCGCACCATGGACCGATGACGGAACCACTGGCGCTCGTGTCGAAGCGTGGGCGTTGGGTTGTCGCCGCCACCGTTCTCGGCTCGAGCATGGCTCTCCTCGACGGCACCGTCGTCAACATTGCTCTTCCTCACATCGGTGAAGAACTGGGTTCCGGTGTCGCCGGACTGCAGTGGACGCTCAGCGGTTACACCTTGGCCTTGGCGTCGCTGATTCTGCTCGGGGGAGCCCTCGGTGATCGTTGGGGTCGGCGACGGGTATTCGTGTGGGGGACGGTCTGGTTCGCGGTCGCGTCGTTGCTCTGCGGAATTGCACCGGACATCACGTTTCTGGTGATTGCACGAATCCTGCAGGGAGTGGGAGCTGCGCTCTTGACACCTGGCAGCCTTGCCATCATCTCCGCGTCACTTCGTGAGGAGGACCGCGGCGCGGCCATCGGATTGTGGTCGGGTTTAGGTGGTGTTGCCGGCGCCATCGGACCGCTTTTCGGTGGTTGGCTGGTGGAAGTGGCGGGATGGCGATCGGTATTCCTGCTCAATATCCCGCTGGCGATCGTCGTGGTGTGGGCAGCGGTGCGCCATGTACCGGAGAGCCGCGACCCGCATCCGCCCGAGCACCTGGACGTGGTCGGATCTGCCTGCGCAGTAGTCGGTCTCGGCGCACTGACGTACGGGCTGATCGAGGTCAACCCGATAGTCGGGCTGATCGGAGTGATTGCGCTCTGCCTGTTCGTTGTGGTGGAACGACGCTCACCGAGTGCCCTTGTGCCGCCGTCCCTGTTCCGCTCGCGGATGTTCGTCGCGGCCAATCTGGTGACCCTTGCGGTCTATGCGGCGCTGGGCGGTGTGTTCTTCCTGCTCGTGCTGCAACTGCAATTGGTTGCCGGGTACTCGCCGGTGGCTGCCGGCGTCGCAACGGTACCGATCACCTTGGCATTGCTGCTGTTGTCTTCGCGCGCGGGCAGTTACGCGCAGACGCACGGACCGCGGTTGCCGATGACGGTCGGGCCCGCCGTTGCCGCGGTGGGGTTGGTGTTGATGACGCGGATCGGCTCGGATGCGTCGTACCTGACCGTCGTGCTGCCGGGAGTTCTGGTGTTCGGGCTCGGCCTGGCGGTGATGGTCGCGCCGTTGACCGCCGCGGTGCTTGGTTCGGTACCGGTGGAGCAGTCCGGAATCGCATCCGGTGTGAACAATGCCGTTGCTCGCACGAGCCAACTTCTTGCCGTCGCGGCCTTGCCTGCCCTCGTGGGTATCGACGCCGAAAGTCTGGTCGATCCGACGAGTTTCTCCGACGGGTTCCGGTACGCGATGTACATCTGTGTGGCACTGCTGTTGGTCGGTGCAGCGATCGCCGCGACGCTGATCCGAACTCCGACAGTAGAGCCTGTTCAGGAAGCGGATTCGGTTGCCTGCAAGCCGCATTGTGATCTGACGGGACCTGCAGTGCAACCGAATCCGATGAGGGACTAGACGCTGATGTCGCGATCGCGGCTGGGCACCAAGGGAATTGCTGCGGCGGGAAATGCCGCGACTATCGCGAAGGCGAGCGGGTAGCCGACCGCGCCGATCAGCGCACCGACCACCGGGCCCACTGCTGACGCGGCAATGAACTGCCCGGTGTTCTGTGCGCCCAATGCTTTTCCTTGCCATTTCGGCCCGGCAGCTTCGGCCACGGAAGTGAATGCCAAACCGTTGTCGGCGACGCTGATAGTGGTTGCCAGCAGCAGGATCAAGGCGGGAACGCCCCAAGGCGCTGCGCCGGCTGCCGCCATTGCCAACATGACCGCAGACGCGGAGACGGCAACCAACCGCAGCGGGCCTACTCTGCTTCCGGCGCGATCACTCCAGATGCCGACAACGATGCGTCCGAGTGCACCCACGAACTGGGAGATCCCGATCAGGAGCCCAGCGGGCGCAGCGTCCCATCCTTGCTCGCTGATCAGCCAGACCATACCGAATGTCGAGAGGGTGAACTGCGGAAACACCAGCAGTGCCGAGACGACGTGAATGCGCCACAGGAACCAGTTCGAGCGATAAGGGTTGATCGTCTCGACCGGGCTATCTGTGGGCTGGGCTGCCGGCCGCGGGGGATTGATCAATGCGACGGCGCAGATCAGGGTGAGAACGCCGTTGAGAGCTACCGACAGTCCGACGGCCGAACCGATTCCTACGTTCGCAGCGAGAGTCGGGATGGTCAGCGACGCGATGGTCACGCCCAGGGGCTGTGACATCTGCCGGATTCCCATCGCGAGGCCGCGCCGATCCTTGGGAAACCAGCCGACCACAACACGTCCACTGGCAGCGTTGGTGCTCGCCGCAGCCATTCCGCCCAGCAGAAATGCGATCCCGAGGAGGGTGTAGTTGTCGGTGGTGGTCGCGGCCAGCGCGGCGATCGCCGTCAGGCCGAGCCCGATGGAGATGACCCATTTCTCGCCGAATCTGTCAGCCATCGCTCCCCACGCCACCAGCGTGAGAACCATGCCGAAAGTGGGTGCAGCGGCCAGAGTTCCGGCCTGCGTCAACGAGAGGCCGTGTTCGGAATGCAGCAGCGGGATCAAAAAGGCGGGGGTGCTGACGAAGACGGTGCCTGCGGCCTGGGCTGCGACGCCGATTCCGAGCATCGTCCACGCCTTCGGGGAGACGGCCGTCTTTTCCAGCCGCGACGCCTGCGTCATGGTGCCCTCCGATCTCTACGCTGTTCGACGATGCCGACGCTACTCGCGTGGTTTCACATGTTGAAACCAGAATCCCACTATTTGGTCATGCGCGGACGGTTCAGTACGCGGACGGTTCAGGGTGCGAAGTGCCCACCCCTTTTCGAGCGAACGGTACGACGATCGCCTTGGGTGCGCCGAAAGGTACGTTCGCTCGGGAAGGGGTCAGCGACGGGGCAGGCGAACCGTGAAGACCGTGCGACCATCCACCTGGTCCACGCCGATGGTGCCGCCGTGCAAGTGCACGTTCTCGACGGCGAGCGAGAGTCCGAGTCCGCTGCCCTCGCTGCGTCCGCGCGCGGTGTCGACCTTGTAGAACCGCCGAAAGATCGCCTGCCGGTCTTCGGGTGAGATGCCGGGGCCGTGGTCGACGACGGTGATGACGGAGAAACCGGATTCGACGCTCAACTCGACGCGAACCGGGGGCGCTCCGTGGCGCAGTGCATTGCCGACGAGGTTGGCGACGACAATGTCGATCCGACGCGAATCGACTCTGGCGCTGACACTTTCGGGTGCGCGCAGTTCGACGGTATCTGTCCATCCGCGGCTCTCGAGTGTGCGCTCGGTCAATTCGACGAGGTCGACGTCGTCGAGGACGAGGTGCGCTTGCTGAGAGTCGTGGCGAGACATTTCGATGAGGTCTTCGACAAGTCGAGTGAGCTTGCCGATCTCACTGCTCACGATGCGCGCGGCAGCGGCGGCGTCGGGCGGAAGATTGGGGATCTCTTCACGGAGGATCTCACTGACCGGCACCAGTGCTGCGAGCGGCGTCCGGAGCTCGTGGGAGACGTCTGCGACAAACCTTCTCGACTGCTCTTCCGATTCTTCCAGACCTCGGATGACCGCTTCGTTGCGAGCGACCATGTTGTTGAACGTTGTTGTGACCTGGGCGAGTTCGGCTACTCCGTCTTCGGGGAGTCGGACGCTGAGGTCGCCGTCGGCAGCGCGGGCGGCCGCATTGTCCAGGCGTTTGAGCGGACGGACAAGCGTCGACGCGATCCACAGCCCGAGTAGTCCGCTCACCAACACACCGGCGGCGAGGGTGAGGCCGACAGCTCGAAGCAGGTCGTCGAACTTGTCCTGCACTCCTACCAGCGGCCGGATGGTGACGGCTTTGACCAATGTCTCGTTGTCGTAGCTGTCGTCCGTGCTCATGTCCACGACATTGACGGACATTCCCAACATGATGCGCTGGGAGTCGAGCCTCTCGAAACGGATCAGCTTCGGACTGTCCAAACCTTCGTCGAAGCTGGGCGGAATGGTCGCCGCATCCACGGATCCTTGACGGATGACTTCGCCGTCGACGATCAGCGTCATGTCGGACTGGAAGATCTGTTGGAGGTTGGCAGGCGTCAACTCGTCTACCGGTGTTCCGTTGACGTATTGCAGTTCGTCGCGAAATTGTGCGGTCGCGACATCCTGAGCGTTGGAATAGATCCACGACCGTGCCATGAACGAGACGACACCCGCGGTTGCCCCGGCGATGATCACGACGATTGCGATGAACACGAGCACGAGCCTGGTTCGCAGACCGTCGACCTGAAGCCAGGTCGGTTTCATCGGGCTGGGCTGGTGTTGAAGCGATACCCGAACCCGCGCACCGTTTCGATGACGGTCGGTGCGGCCGGGTCGTCCTCGATCTTTCCGCGCAGCCGCTGCACTGCTGCATCGACGATTCTGGAATCACCCAGATACTCCTGGTCCCAGGCTGCGGACAACAACTGTCGGCGGCTCAGGACCTGTCCGGGGTTCTCGGTCAGCGCCAGGATCAGTCGGAGTTCGGTCGGGGTGAGGGTCAGCAGCATCCCGGCCTTGCGGACCTGCAGCGACGACCGATCCAATTCCAGGTCGCCGAACGTCTCTGCACCCGGCGTCGCATCCGGGCGCGTCGTTGCCGGTGCCGAGCGCCGCACGACGGCTTTGATACGAGCGTCGAGGACGCGCGGACTGGCCGGTTTGACGACGTAGTCGTCGGCACCGGCTTCCAGGCCGGCGACGGTGTCGATGTCGTCGGATCGGGCGGTCAGAATGATGATCGGGATCGAACTTCGGGTGCGGATACGTCGGCAGATCTCGTAACCGTCGGCACCCGGCAGCCCGAGGTCGAGTAGGACGAGGTCCGTGGCACCCAGGGCGTCGTCGAAATCACCGTTACCGTCGGGGCGATGGCTGACGTCGTGCCCGAGTCGGTTCAGTCCCAACGTGATTGCCTCGGCCACGGCTGGATCGTCTTCTATGAAAAGAATGCTCACCATGAGCTCACCTTGGACTCGCCATGATCAGGGGCCTTCTGCGGTCGGAGAAATCTCGGTCAGCCAAGGGTACAGGGGTCACACTCGCGAGAGTCGCTCGTTGCCTGAGTCTGCCGGCACCGCATGCCGGGCGACGCTGGTGTTCAACGGAAATGCCGACACAGCGAGGGTGTAGCAGCCGACGAGCAGTAGTGCACCGATCACGTCGCTCGGGCGGTGCCATTGCAGCACGACTACCGAGATCGCGGTTCCGATGGTGATCAGCGCACCGTTGACCGCGACGACCGCCCGCCACCTCGAGGGCGTGACGATCACGATCGCGCAGACCAGAGCAGCTATGGCCGTCAAAGTGCCGCTGGGGAAGGAATTGTGCATCACCAGACCGTTCAGGTCCGGTCGATCCAGCGATTGTTTAAGAACCCAGGCTGTCGTGATGGGACCGAGGGTCACGACGACGACGCGTAAAGCTAGCGCAATCGGGTTGTTGCGCAATGTGATCATGAGCGCCACGAGCACTCCTCCCACTATCAGTATCGGGGTGACGAGGCCGATGAACTCGGCGGAGAACACGCTGAGGCGTTCGGAGGTGGCCGCGCCCACCATGAGTTGTTGGTCGACGATCTGACCACCGGTGGTGTTGACCGCCAATTCGAATTCGACGACTCCGAGGATCAAGAGTGCCAGTGCGGCAATCAGTCTCGCTGGTTTGACTCGTGTCATGATCAGCCTTCCGCTCTCTCGTCCGAGGGGTTGCTCAGTTGTGGCGGGCATTCCCCGCCTGGAGTGGTTGCCAATTCGAAATGCCACATCTCGTTGGCGTAGGTCTGGCAGAGGCCGTAATCGCTGCCGTGCTGAATGAGCCAGTCGTCGGCGTCGGTCGGTCCGATGTCGACGGCCTGTCCACTGACATGCTTGGACAGGCTCGGCGAGTGCACCCACTTGGACGCTTCGTCCACGCTGCCGTACTTGACGACGGCTTCGTCGAACAGTCGCTGTTGGTATGCCGCGGACCGCCAACCCGACGTGACGTGCATGTCCACGCCGGATGCCTGTGCGTCGGCCGCTGCCGACTGGAGCGCCGCGAGCAGTGCGGAATCGAGACGGGCAAGCGCTGGCACATGAGTGTCCTGCAAGCTGATGCCGTCCTCGATCTCGCCGCCTGAAGGTCCTGAATCAGGCTGAGTGGCAAGGTAGTTACCGCTCTTCGGTTGTGCTTCTTCTGTGTACGAGCAGGAGCTGAGCGCGACCGCACCGAGCACGACTGCACCGAGTGCGACGAAGCGGATGATTCCGCGGTGGCTGGGCATACAACAGAGACTTCTCGGTCAGTGTCACCGGCAGGTGGTCACCGTTCGTCGACGGTGTCACGGTCTGCAACAGCTCTGTAACAGGACGGAACGGGGCTGGTGAGCGCGCGCTACGCGGGGCGCGGGATCGACGCGAAAGTCGACAGCTCGAACCACGAAGGCAGGCTACGACGCAACGCAGTAGGCCCAGAAATGGTGACGTCACCGGACCGTATGGCGTCCGACCAGGTCAGGTTACCTCGCCAGATCTCGGTCATCTGTCGCAAGCCCGCAGAGACCGACACTGCAACGTCGAAACCCGGATCGATATCGCACATGTCCACCTCACCGGAATTGATGACGAGCCACCAGTTCCGCGAATGTCCACGTACTCCGGAGAATGCGAAGTGCACCACGGTCTTGCCTTCAGGCACCACGGAATGATCCACGCGGCGATGCATGTCCCACAGCAGCAGTTTCGGATCCAGATCTTCGTCGCCCAGTTCACCGATCCACCTGGTACCCCAGATGCCGAGAGCTTCGACCACAGGGCGCAGTTCACGGCCGGCGTCGGTCAGACGATAGCTGACGACACAGTCGGTTTCTTCTCGCTCCACGATGCCGGCGACCGCGAGTTGGTGAAGCCGGGTCGAGAGCAGAGTCGGTGACATTCGCGGGAGCCCGCGGCGGAGATCGTTGAAATGTTCGCTTCCCATGATCAGTTCGCGGAGGAGAAGCAGTGTCCACCGCTCGTCGAGTAGCTCCATCGCCTTGGCGACGGGGCAGAACTGGTGGTACGAGGACCCCATCTCTCGATCGTAGGCCTCCGGGGTGCTCCGGTACAGATTTCGTACTGGAGAGGAGTGAACCGTCGTCGTAGCGTCGGAGTAACGGCATGAACGCTGTCGGGCTCCGAGTACGAAAATTATTGAAGGAGAACGGTAATGAGTGAATCAACGGGGACTCTCGGGTTGGACCGGGAGCTGAAGGCCAAGCACCGGGCAATGTGGGGGCTCGGTAACTATCCGGCGGTGGCGACGCAGGTCATCGCGGAACTCGGACCTGTATTGGTGCGTGAATGCGGCGTGCAGAAAGGAGATCGGGTGCTCGACGTCGCGGCGGGGTCCGGCAACGCCGCCATTCCGGCGGCTGCGCTGGGTGCGCAGGTGATCGCCACCGACCTGGCTCCCGAACTGTTCGTGGCAGGACGGGAGGCCGCGGCACTCGCGGGTGTCGAACTCGATTGGCAGGAGGCCGACGCCGAGGCTCTTCCGTTCGGCGACAACGAGTTCGACGTAGTGCTCTCGTGCGTCGGTGTGATGTTTGCCCCGCATCATCGGCGCGCCGCGGACGAACTTTTGCGAGTATGCCGACCCGGCGGAAAGATCGGAGTGCTGAGTTGGACTCCGACGGGGTTCATCGGCGAGATGTTCAAAACGATGAAGCCGTATGCACCGCCCCCGCCTCCTGGTTCGCAGCCGGCGCCTTTGTGGGGCGACGAGAACCATGTTCGTGATCTGCTCGGCGATGTTGCCGCAAGGAAAGACGTACTTCGTGTGGACACATTCAGCGGGCCGGAAGATTTCCGCGATTTCTTCAAGAAGAATTACGGCCCGACCATCGCGGTGTACCGGAACATCGCCGGCGATCCTGACCGCACACAGGCGCTCGATCGCGATCTGCTCGAGTTGGCAAAGAAGTACGGCAGCGGAAGCGAGCCGTTCGTGATGGAGTGGGAATACCTGCTTCTCACCGCGACACCCGACGAGGGCGGTGCATGATGACGACGGTCGAGTTCGCGCCACTGAAATCGGCGATCACGGGTTCTGTGTTCAGCCCCCGAGATCCGGAGTACGACGACGCCAGGTCGATCTGGAACGGGCAGATCGATCATCGTCCGGCGGTGATCGCCAGGTGCCGGTCGGCGTCGGATGTATCTGTGGCACTTGCATTTGCCAGAGCCCATTCGTTGGAGGTTTCGGTCAGAGGTGGTGGGCATTCCTACCGAGGTACCTCGGTGTGTGAAGGCGGTGTGATGATCGATCTCAGTGCGATCAACGTAGTCAGTGTCGCCCCGTCCGCGAAGCGAGCCAGGGTCGGTGGTGGTGCGACGATTGCCGACCTCGACGCCGCGACGCAGGAACACGGATTGGCAGTGACCGGTGGAGTGATCAGTGATACCGGCGTCGGTGGCCTGACCCTCGGCGGCGGCATGGGGTGGTTGACGCGCACGCTCGGCCTGGCGATCGACAATCTGGTGTCGGCAGAGGTGGTGCTCGCCGACGGTTCGATCGTGCGGGCCTCCGAGAACGATCACAGCGACTTGTTCTGGGCGCTGCGCGGCGGCGGCGGAAACTTCGGAGTGGTCACCGAGTTCGAGTACCGTCTGAGCGAGATCGGTCCGGAAGTGCATCTGGGACTGTTCTTCTGGGGGATGGAGGACGGACCCGCAGCGCTTCGTCTGTGCCGCGAAGTGGTGCCTGCCCTGCCGAGAAATGCCGGAGCGATGGTTGCCGTCGGTTTGTCCGCGCCTCCGGCACCGTTTGTTCCGGATCAGTTTCACCTGCTGCCCGGATACGCGTTGCTGGTAGCCGGTTTCGGATCGGAAGAGGAACACTCGAACGCGATTGCGCCGATTCGAGAGGGCGTGCCGACGCTGTTCGAGTTCGTCACCCCGCTCCCGTACATCGGTTTACAGTCGATGCTCGACGAATCGGAACCATGGGGTGCATACGCCTATGAGAAGGCCTTGGACCTGGTGGATTTCTCCGACGACGTGATCGATGTTCTGACCGAGCAAGCGGGCAAGAAATCGTCGCCGATGTCCTTCATGCCGATCTTTCCGCTGCAGGGAGCTTTCACCTCCGTCGGCGAGGACGACACTGCGTTCGGTGGTTCTCGCACACCACATTACGTGTGCAACATGACGGCTACGGCCACCGATGCCGGGACACTGGAATTGGATCGATCGTGGGTGCGTGAGACCTGGGAAGCCTTGCGTCCGTTCTCGTCCAATCAAGGCGGGTACGTCAACTTCATGACCGATGTCGACGAGGACCGAGTGCGAGCGTCCTACGGTGCGGCGAAGTACGCGCGATTGTCCGCCGTCAAAGCGAAGTACGACCCGGACAACGTGTTTCACCTCAACGCAAACATTCTGCCCGCGTAGAGCGTCCGGTCAGGCCGTGAATACCAGGATGACGACGATCAGTGCGGCCAAGATGATGACGGCAACCATGCCTGTCATGGCGAGGGGAGCCCAAGCCACTACCTTGTCGCGGGTGCTGGCATCGGCGGGGCCGGTCGGTATCCGCGGCGGCCAGGAGAACATGTCCATGGGGCTGGGGACGTTCCGCAGTGGTGTGTTCTGTTGCACTGCAGGCAGTCCGGTGATCGTGGAGCCGGTCAGGCGATTGCGGCGGTGTGGGTCGGCTAGTTGTGTGGTGCGGTGAGCCCACGCCGGCACGGCGCCTTCGGACGAGTAGACGGGAGCGTCGATCAACTGCTCGATCGTGCCACCGCCCGTCGCGGCTGCAGCGAGCGCGTCGCGTGCCTGAGCCATCGTCGGCCGACGGGTGGGGTCCGGCTCGAGGAGCTGAAGGAGAACGTCGGTGAGCGGTCCGGACTTGGTGGGTCGGTAGATCTCGGCCTTGGCGACACGATGCAGTAGAGCGATGGCGTCCGAGTCGATGCCGAAGGGCGGTTGACCCTCGATCACCGTGTAGAGCGTCGACCCGAGTGAGAAGACGTCACTGGCCTCGGTGGGATCGTCGCCGCGGGCAACTTCGGGTGCAAAGTACGCGGGAGTGCCGGTGATGACCTCGTCCTGGGTGTCGGATACGTCGCTCTTTGCGCGGGCGATGCCGAAGTCACTGATCTTGACGGTGCCGAGAGACTTGCCTCGGTCGGCGATCAGGATGTTGCCGGGCTTGATGTCGCGGTGGACGATGCCGGCGGCGTGCGCCTCGGTGAGTGCCGCAGCGATCTGCGCGCCGATCTGCGCGACCTCCAGCGGTGGCAACGTGTCGGCCAGGTTCATCGCCTGGGCGAGGCTGCGGGCGGGGAAGTACTCCATGACCAACCACGGTTCACCGGACTCGATCGCGACGTCGTACATGGCGATGGAGTGGGGGTGGGTGAGCTTTGCGGCGTTCCTGCCTTCGCGCAATGTACGTTCACGGACCTCTTCGGCCGTTTCGCTGTCGAGGCCTTCCGTGCTTGTGACCTGTTTCACCGCGACGTCACGGCTGAGGAGGGTGTCGCGGGCCAGCCAGACGGCGCCCATGCCTCCGTCGCCGATCTTGGAGCGGAGTCGGTACCGCCCCGCCAGCAGGTATTCGGGCCCGATGCCCCTCCCGGTCTGCTCCTGAGCTGTCACATCTCAAGGTTAATGGATTGATGCCACTGTGACGCTCGAGGCTCCTGTGAACTGGGTTTTTTGCTCTGCTTGACGTGTCGGGGGTGACACGGTTTACTGAAAACAGTTCGAAAATATGTTCGAAATTGCTGTTCGTTGGATGCATGTCAGACCCGACTTCCCCGCGGTTTGCCGGCTGGTTATGGATTGCTGCCGAGTGAGTTTTTCCGGTGTTCCGGAGGATGGGGATGACCGAGGTGACCGAGTTGGTGGAGCTGTCGGCAGATGCGGCGGGGTTGTCCCGTCAGGATCGGCTGGCACAGCTCCGCCGACAGATCGCGTCCATTCCCTCTCGCGGCGATACGTCGTTTTCGGGACCGAGTGTTTCCGTGGCTGGTGTTTCCGGGACAAGTGCAGCAGCCTTCGAGAGTGTTGCCGACCGGGAAATACCGGTCGTGGACCGCGCGCACAAGGCTGGTGTTCTCCCAGTGCCGGAAGGTATCGGGGCATTGCTACCGCAGGGCGGTTTGGTGCGCGGAACCGTGGTGTCCGTCGAGGGCGCTGCTTCCTTGCTTTTGGGATTGGTCGCGTCCGTGACGGCGTCCGGGGGGCATGTGGCAGTCATCGGGCAACCTCGACTGGGATTGCTGGCGGCGTACGAGATGGGTGCGCAACTGGAACGTCTGGCGCTCATTCCGGCGCCTGGGCCGGATCCGGTCGAGATCGCTGCTGTGCTGCTCGACGGTATGGATCTGGTGATTCTGGGATTGGCGGGTGCGTCGGTATCCCCGTCGCGTGCGCGAGCGGTGGTGGCGCGCGCCCGGAGCAAGGGCTCGACTCTTGTTGTCACCGAAGGTCACTGGGACGGGGCCGAAGTTCGGTTGGACGCTCGGGTTCATGGTTACGGTGGGTTCGGTCAGGGCCGTGAGTTGGGGCGTGGTCGGCTCAGTTCCCTGAGCCTCGCGGTTCGTGCTCGGGGGCGCTCGTTCCAGCCCCGGACCACGCGTCTGGACATCTGTAGTGCAGCCGGGCGGGTCGAGTGGGTACCTTCCCGGCCGGTCGAGGCCGTGTCGGAACAGGTGGTGTCGGAGCGGGTGGTGTCGTCGCGGGTGGTGTCGTCGCGGGTGGTGTCACTGTGAGCAGAGTTCTGGCGTTGTGGTGCCCGGACTGGCCGGCGGTGGCAGCGGCAGCGCTTGCCGATCTTCCTGCCACGCATCCTGTCGCGGTCACCTCGGGTAATCGGGTGATCGCATGTTCGGCGACGGCCCGCGCGGAGGGAGTGCGACGAGGCCTGCGCCGACGCGAGTCGCAGGCCCGCTGCCCGGAACTGTATGTGGCGATGGCAGATCCGGAACGCGACGCCAGATTGTTCGAGCCGGTCGCCG
>NZ_BCWH01000001.1:2494787-2708119 GCF_001653035.1 Rhodococcus sp. YH3-3
CGATGCGGTGCTCGCGCATCGTGCGGCGCGCGGTGAACCCGAGCGGCCACCGTCGGCGCGGACGCTTCCGCCGGATCTGGAAGTGGAGCAGCATTACGATCCGTCGATCGAGCGGGTGGATGCCGCAGCGTTTGCCGGGCGCGCCTTGGCGAGTCTCCTGCACGACAAATTGTCGGCTGCCGCAGTGGCGTGCACCCGCCTGTCGATTTCGGCCAGCACGGGCAACGGTGAAAATCTTTCTCGGACTTGGCGTTGCGCCGAACCTCTGACACCGGAGGGAACGGCCGATCGAGTGCGATGGCAACTGGACGGCTGGCTCACCGGGCGCAGTGAGACCCGGCCGACCGCAGGCATAGCGGTGTTGCGTCTGGAACCGGTGGAGGTGGTCAGTGCCGGCGCTTTGCAGTTGGGGCTTTGGGGCGGTGTCGGCGACGAGGAGGAGCGGGCCAGGCGAGCATTGGTGCGCGTGCAAGGTCTTCTGGGCGGCGAATCGGTTCAGGTCGGTGTCCTGAGCGGTGGTCGAGGGCCCTCGGAGCGAATTACCCTGTTGCCCTTGGGTGACGAGCGGGTAGCTGCTCATGATCCGACAGCCCCGTGGCCTGGTCGTCTGCCGCAGCCGTCTCCGGGGTCGATCTTCGTCGACAATCCCAAGGTATGGCTGGAGGATGTGGCCGGCAACGCCGTGTACGTCACTGAGCGCGGTGTCTTCAGCTCGCAGCCGGGAAGGCTGAAGTGGGGGAGCAAGGAATGGGCAGTGCAGGGATGGGCCGGGCCCTGGCCGGTGGACGAGCGATGGTGGGACGCAGCCTCGGCGCGCACGGCCGCGCGGGCTCAGGTGCTGTTGGAAGAATCGCGGGCGTTGCTGATGATCTGTGAAGGCGGTGGATGGTCGGTGGAGGGCGTGTACGAATGAGCTCGTAGGTACAGCCAGCTGTACCGGACATGGTCGAGTCGACTGTACGAACAGTAGGGGCGCTGGCGCCATCGCACCGACGCCATCGGGCGCCTAGCGTTGATGACATTCAAAAACTCACTGTTGCAATGATTCTCGTCGTTGCAACTCTTCGCGAGGAGTGTCATGAAAACGGCGGGTCGAGCTGACGTTTCCGGAACCGATCGACTTCACTACGAGCCGATGGAGCTACGCGACGCACAACTTCTGGCGTACGACGAGACCGGCGAAGGCCGGATCGTGGAGGTGTTCGGCGATGTCGCCACCGCCGAGCACATCATGATCTTCGTGCCGGGCAACGACAACGGACTGGGAAACTACTTCGACGAGAACCGTCCGACAGGACCACGCGCGAGCGGATGGACACTGGGAAGGATGCTCCGAACGCTCGGGCCGAACGACCGCGTCGCGGTGATCGTGTGGGTCGGTTATCGGACGCCGTGGGGATTTCTCGAGTCGTTCTCCCGGACACTTGCAGAACTTGGTGCGATAGATCTGGCGCGGTTGACTCGTATCCTGCCGCGATCGGCGCATGTGACGCTCGTCGGACACAGCTACGGGGCCGTGGTGTGCGGACTCGCTCTCCCGTCGGCGCGAGTGGACGATTGCGTGGTGCTGGGTAGTCCGGGGATGGGGACCAGTTCGCGCGAAGACCTGTGCTTTGCCGGAAATCTCTGGGCTGCGCTTGGTCCGTCGGACTGGATCCGCTACTTCCCACGCGTGAAGATCGGCCGCATCGGGCACGGCCCGTCTCCAGTTCGGGCGCAGCACGGAGCCATTGTTTTCGGTACCGGTGCCGTTCGAGGGCATTGCGGCTACTTCGCCGATGCAAGCGAGTCGCTGCGAAACATCGCGAGGATCGGACTCGGTCGCTACGACGAGGTCACGCGACCATGGGAGTTGCAGCCTCGGCTGACCGCGTCAGCAATCCGTGAGGACGGGTCTATCCTGGGAACTCGTGAGTGTCGCTAACGTACGAAGTGCCGGCGGGGTCCAGATCAGCTACCGCGATTCCGGCTCGCATCCCAGTGTGGCCGATCTGCCTCCGGTAGTCCTCGTGCACGGGATGGGCGGCGACAGCGGTACCTGGGACAAGTTCGCGCGGACCTTGCGATCACGCAACCGGCGAGTTGTCTCGGTCGACCTTCGCGGCCACGGCCGGAGCGCTCGTGCGTCGTCGTATCTGTTCGAGGAGTTCGCGGACGACGTCATGGACGTGTGTGATCATCTCGAACTCGAGCAGGTGGATCTGGTCGGCCACTCGCTCGGCGGGCACGCGGCGTCGTTGATCGCGCAGAAACGTCCCACTGCGGTGCGGAAGTTGGTCATCGAGGAAGCGCCGTTACCACTACGTGCGGGTGACCCGGAACAGGTGTTCGCGAGGAAATTGCCGAGTGTCCCAGAACTGTGGCATGCCACAACAAGTTTGGTGCGGCATCCGCGAGCCGCGTTGACGTTCGATCGCTCGATGACGCGGTCCGCGCTCGAGCAGTTCCGCCGGCCGGATCCGCAGTGGTGGGATCGGTTGCCGCTCATCGAGGCTGACATGTTGTTCCTGCGTGGAGGTCTGGGCGGGATGGTGGATCCTGTTCGCCTCGACGCTGTTGCAGCCACCGTCGCACGCTGCGAATTGGTCTCTTTCCGTACCGGCCACAGTGTCCACCGCGACGGTCATCGCCAATTCGAATCCGTTGTGTTGCCGTTCATTTCCTGAAAGCGCAATACTTGATCGGTGATGCCACGAACCCATCCGAAACGTGTGTGGCACCGAATGTACTTCCATGCATACCAACGGCAACGACTGGTCCGCACACGAATACGTCGACGCGGTAGCACGATCCGTTCACGGTGAGACAGTTCGATGGCCGCAGGGTCCGAGCACGGATGCGGTGATCGTTCTCCCCGTTCATGCCCGAAACCATCCGGGGAAGAACGCAGTTCTGCTCTGGAATCACGACTTCGGTTGGTCGTGGGGCGTCGAGGAGGCTGATGTGCGAAGGACGATTTCGATAGTCGACACTCTCGGCATCGGCCGGACACCGGATCCGCTGCGCTGTGCGGATCGGGTAATCGAGCTGATCAGTCAGGCGGTTTGCTCGAGCATGTGTAGCGAAGAGTGATTCGGTCAACTCTGGGGCGACAACGCCTCCGAGAGGACGACGCACGTGAACCCAGAGAACGTTCCAGCCTCGCATTGTCATTCATTGCCGCGCCGGACGTTCCTCGGTGGCGTCGGTGCTCTTGTCCTCGCCGGAGTGGCAGACGTCGCAACCGGCGCGGTGAGCGCGGCGTCGGTACAAGCAGCACCCGCCGATCGGTTTCCGCAGAAACCCAACATCGTTGTCATCGTCACCGATCAGGAACGCCGGCCGATGTACTGGCCCCAAGGCTGGGCTGAACAGAATCTGCCCAACCGCAAGAGGATTGCCGATCACGGGCTGAGTTTCGACCAGGCAGTGTGCAACACCGCGATGTGCTCGCCCAGTCGCAGTACGTTCTTCACCGGCCTCTACCCCGCGCAGCACGGGGTCACCAGAACGCTCACCGAAGGTGGCACTGTCTCACCCACCGAGCCACAGTTGCAGGTCTCCGAACAGAACATGGCAAAGCTGCTGGCGTCGGCCGGCTACAACGTCCAGTACCGGGGGAAATGGCATCTGAGCAAAGGCGTCGAGGGTGGTGATCCGACAAGCGAGGACGTGGCAGGATTCGGCTTCGAGGGGTGGATTCCGCCGGACGCGGGCCAGGACACCAATCCGGATCACTTCGGTGGCGGGTGCGCAGACCATGATCGCCGTGTCGCCGAGGAAGCTGTCGAGTTTCTCTCCGGACCCGCAGTCGCATCCGGACAGCCTTGGGCGCTGATCGTCTCGTTCGTGAACCCGCACGATGTCCTCGCGTACCCCCAGACGTGGAACGCGATGAACGGCACGTGCGACAACTACGGATCGGACGCGCCGGGCGCCTTCGAGCAGGGTATCGACTTGCCGCCCACCTTCGACGAGATCCTGGCGCTCAATCACAAACCGACAGCCCAGGTTCAGTCGGAACTGCTGTTGGCAGCCGGTCTCGGGCCGCTGCTCGGACCCGATCAGGCGCGCAACTACATCAACTTCTACGCCTATATGCACAAAGTGGTCGACGAACACATCGGCAGCGTGCTCGACGCGATCGAAGCCACTCCACAGATGCTCGACGACACGGTGATCGTTCGGATGTCCGATCACGGGGAGATGGGGATGAGCCACGGAGGTTTGCGGCAGAAAGTGTTCAACGCCTACGAGGAAACGCTGCGCGTTCCACTGGTCATCAGCAACCCCTTGCTGTTTCCCGAACCCGTTCGCACCGACGCCCTGGCGTCGTTGATCGACGTAATGCCCACTCTCGCCACGCTCGCCCAAGCGCCTGCGCGTCAATCGTGGAACTTCTTGGGTACCGATCTGACACCGGTCATCGTCGACGCCGCCGCTTATCCGCAAAGTCCCAGCGCGCAGGTTCAGGACACGATTCTGTTCACCTACGACGATCAGAACTGTGCGACGCCCGACGGTCAGAACATCGTCACGCAGCCCAACCACATTCGGTGCATACGCGAGAGCCGCTGGAAGTACACGATGTACTTCGATCCTGCGGGAGTTGCTGCGCCGCAATACGAACTGTACGACTTACAAGCCGACCCCTTGGAACTGAACAATCTCGCCAATCCGCTCAACATCGGTTCGTATCGGCCGGATCTGGCAGCTCAGATGAACGCCAAGCTCTTCGCAGTGATGGAGACCAAGGGTGTTTCCCTGAAGGAATAGATCGAATTTCGTCAAAACTGATTCACGTTTCAGTTCTGCGGGCATGCTGGTGGGGCATCTGTCTTCGGTTCGGGAAGAAGGAATGTCATGACTGTCACCTCGCCGGGGCGAGAAGGTTTCAGTTCTCTTCGGTCGGGAGGGTTGAACTGGGATTCGTTCCCACTCCGATTGTTCACCAAGGGAAACGCCAAATTCTGGAACCCAACCGACCTCGATTTTTCGCAGGATGCCCGTGACTGGCAGGAGCTGACCAGCGAACAACAGCGCAGCGCCACCTTCCTGTGTGCGCAGTTCATCGCCGGTGAAGAAGCCGTCACCGAAGACATTCAACCGTTCATGAAAGCAATGTCGACCGAGGGACGATTCGGCGACGAGATGTACTTGACGCAGTTCTGTTTCGAGGAAGCCAAGCACACCCAGGTGTTTCGGCTGTGGATGGACGAAGTGGGATTGACCAGTGACCTGCATTCCTACGTCGCTGACAATCCGTACTACCGGCAACTGTTCTACGAGGAGCTGCCGTCGTCGCTACGCATTCTCGAGACAGACCCCAGCCCGGTCAACCAGGTGCGTGCCAGCGTCACGTACAACCACGTCATCGAGGGCAGTCTGGCGCTGACGGGTTACTACGCCTGGCAGAAAGTTTGTGCGACGCGCGGAATCCTCCCTGGCATGCAGCAATTGGTGCGAAAGATCGGTGACGACGAACGACGGCACATGGCTTGGGGGACGTTCACCTGCCGAAGGCACGTCGCCGCCGACGATCACAACTGGGACGTCGTCCAGCAGCGGATGGGTGAACTCATGCCCATGGCCCTCGGAATGATCAACTGGGTCAACGATCAATTCGAGGTGCAGCCGTTCGGTTTGGACAATCAGGAGTTCCTCGAGTATGCCGCAGACCGTGCACAGCGCCGACTTTCGGCGATCGAGTCTGCACGCGGGCGCGACGTCGCCGAGATCGACCTCGACTATTCGCCGGAGACCCTCGAGGAAAAGTTCGGGGCAGAAGATGCCGCTGCGATGAGTGAGGCGGCCAAATGACTGCGAATTCTATTGGGGCCAAGCCGAGTTCTGGATGACCTCGACAAAATCGATGTGCCGAAATCCCGGCACGAAATGTTCGAGTACGTCAGCGTTCACCGTCCCGAACGTGCTTTCGGGACGGTGCTTGAAGCCGTCGGTGAAGGCCTTCAAGATCTGATTCTTGAAATCCGGACGGGGGTGGGCCGCGGTGACGGCGTCGATGTCGGCCTGGTCGAGTTCGCTGTATCCGATTCCGAGTACATCGGTCTCCACACCCGCTGTCACCAAGGCGATTTCGGGCTCCAGCCGCGAGGGGACCTCGGGCGTCGTATGTAGAGCGATGCCTTCCCACACTTTGCGGATGTCGGTTTCGTCGACTTCGTAGCCGGTGAGGAATCGCCGCGCTTCGTCCGCGCTGTCCAATTCGAATCGCGCCGTACTGTCCCGGAATTTCTCGGTGAGCCCCAGGTCGTGAAACATGGCGCCGACGTAGAGCAATTCGGGGTCGGCGTGCAGTCCCAAACGCGCGCCTTGCAGCGATCCGAAGAGGAAGACGCGTCGCGAGTGGTGAAACAGTAACTCGGACGCCGTATCTCGGACGAGTTCGGTGGCGTCGGCAGCCATCTTCGAATCGGGGATTTTCACACCGGCAATGATCGTGTTCATCGGTACCTGCTCTGCTCGTCGCTGCTGCGAATTTCTCGGTCTGTCCCAGTGTCGGTCGAGCACGCACGCGGGCGCACCCTGATCTCGGCCATACTGTCCACAGATCAGGACGAAGGGGAGCGATCGTGACCGCAGTGCATCGAGTTGCCGTCCTGGTGTTCGACGGCGTCAAACTGCTCGACGTCGCAGGTCCGAGCGAGGTGTTCGCAGAGGCCAATCGCGGCGGAGCGAACTACGAGTTGGTGATCTGCTCGGTGGGTGGACACGATGTCGACTCGTCGACCGGCATGCGCATTCCGGTCGACTGTGACGTCGCAGATTCCGGTTCCTTCGACACGTTGCTGGTCATGGGTGGCGACGTGTTCCCGTCGATGCCGGTGAGTCCGGAACTGCGTGAGGCAGCGAGCGATCTTGCGAGACGTTCGGGTCGGGTTGCCTCGATCTGTACCGGGACATTCATCCTGGCGGCGAGTGGACTGCTCGATGGACGCCGCGCAACGACGCATTGGCAACACACGGCAACGCTGGCGCGCGCCTATCCGCAGATCACGGTAGTTCCCGACGCCATTTTCATCCAGGACGGCACGGTGTTCTCGTCTGCGGGTGTGACCGCCGGGATCGACCTCGCGCTCGCATTGCTCGAGCGCGATCATGGTGCAGAAATGGCCCGACGTGTCGCACAGCTTCTGGTGGTATTTCTCCAACGTCCAGGTGGGCAGTCACAGTTCTCGCCGTCGTTGAGCGGGCCGCGGCCCCGGGTGCCCGCGCTTCGCGCAGTGGTCGAGGCGGTGGCCGCCGATCCGGCGGGGGAGTACTCGGTCGACGAACTGGCTGCCCTAGCGCACCTGAGCCCACGGCATCTGACGAGGCTCTTTCGGGAAGAACTCGGTACGACGCCGGCCAAATACGTCGAGTTGATCCGTTTCGACTCCGCGAAAGCGCTCCTCGATGCCGGCCACTCGGTGACCGAAGCCGCGCAATTGGCGGGATTCGGCAGTTCGGAATCCCTACGACGAGCATTTTCGACGCATCTCGGAATCTCGCCGCAGGTGTACCGCCGTCGTTTTCAAGCTTTCGGCTGAGACTGACTTTCGTGCTTGCCTTGCGGCGGGCTCATGCCCTGCTTGTCGAGCCAGGCAAGGCTGTAGTCCGCGATCTCACGCCAGCCGTGGTCGATGGTCAGCGAGTGACCTCGATCGCCGAAGACCTTGTATTCGTTGATCGTCGGGGCCTTGGCGTACTTCTTGAACGAGCTGTCCGAACTGGCCTTCGGGACTGTGCGATCCTTGCCGCCGCCGATCATCAGGAGTGGCCCGCGGCGGGCGTTGAAATCTACTGCAGCGGGGCTGTGGGGCGCGAAGTTGGCGAGTGCTGCCTCGAACAACGGCCGACCAGGGGCGGGAATCGCATACTGCTCGAACAATGCGTCGGACTCGTCCTTGGACACGGCACTGGCGAAGGACTTGTGGAACGACTCTCTGTTGTGTGAGTACGCCTTCCGGTAGTTCCCGGGGTTGGACAGGACCGGGAAAACACTGCCCAGTTGAACGAGGGGAAGTTTCAACACCCCTTTGGGCTGAGCCGGGTCGATGGCAATTGCCGCGGTCGCCAACTTCTGGCCCAGCAGTTTCTGCGCGATCAAACCTCCGAACGAATGCCCCACCACGATCGGTGGCTCGTCGAGATCGGCTATCACCTTGGCGTAGTGATCCGTCACGTCCTCGATGCCGTGTCCCGCGATGTCTTCCGGGTGTTCACGCGTCTCACCCACGGTCGACGCGTCCCCTGGCCACCCCGGCGCCATCGTGGGGTATCCCTGCGCGTTGAAAACCTGCGCCCAGGGGTCCCAGGTGGTCGGGTGCATCCAGAGTCCGTGGATGAACAGAACAGTCGGGTTGGACTTGGGCGACATGCGCGCTCCCCGCTATCGGACCGATGATCGATACGGGATGCCCGCTTTTTACAACATCATTCACATTTTCGGCGAGCTCTTCCGTCGGGCCGTTCCGTTCTGTTGTGCGAAGATGGCACGATCGTGGCATGGCACCAACTGGATCTGCGAAGGCGATGGCACTGTGGACCACCGCTTTTGTTGTCTCACAAGCGAATATTGCTCGCCTACTCGGGCCGGTGGCTCCCAAAGTATTGGAAGTGCAGACGGCGTTCTCCGCTCGCCGGTACGTCGAGATCTTGGACTCCATGGACGACGAGGCCACGGCACGATTTCGTAGTCACTACTACCCCGACTTCGTACATCCCGCGATCTACGCGATGGCTTTGCGGTCAGCGGGCACGAGGCTCGGGGAGCGGGTTCCCCTTTCCCCGGCAACTCGGCGCGCCCTTGCCGTAGTGCCCGTACTGTCGGCGGCCGGCGACTACGTCGAGAACGTGGTCGGACTCCATTTCCTCGATCATCGCGACAGGATCACCGACTCGAGGGTTCGCGCCGCTTCGATCGTCAGTATTGCCAAATGGGTGCTCGCACTCGGAACTCTCGGATATTTGTCGCAGGGTTTTGTCAGGGTATGGGTATCGCGAAAATGAGGAGCACTGATGGCAGTCGAACTCGGCACCGAATACTTCGCTGACGGAGCAGAGTTCCGTCGATGGCTGTCCGAGAACCACGAGGTGGTCCCCGGCCTTTGGCTGAAAATGGCCAAGAAGACCTCGTCGCACAGTTCGATCGACTACGACCAAGCGTTGGACGTTGCCCTGTGCTTCGGCTGGATCGACAGCCTCGCACGGCGAATCGACGACGATTTCTTCGTACAGAAGTTTTCGCGACGCACCGCGCGGAGTCCGTGGTCCAAACGCAACGTCGAGATAGTCGCCCGCCTCGACGCTGCGGGACTTCTCGAGCCTTCCGGCATCGCCGAGATCGAGAAGGCCAAGGCCGACGGTCGATGGGATCGCGCGTACGAGGGATCAGCCAAGGCCGAGGTCCCCAAAGACTTTCTCGATGCGCTCGCGGAAAACCCGAAGGCTCGTGAGTTCTACGCGACGCTCAATTCCACCAACCGATTCACCATCGCGTACCGACTGCAGGAGGCAAAGCGTCCGGAGACGCGAGCCAGGCGGATCGAGAAGTTCGTGAACCAGCTTGCGGAGGGCAAGAAGTTCTACTGAGCTGCCGCGTCACTGGGCCACAGGGACTTGCGAATCGACACCCAGCGAGGCTGACACAATGGGCCTCGTGATCGAAGCCGAAACCTGTTCCGCGCTGTCTGCTGTCGATGAACCGCTGGCAGGCAGCGCTGCCGTCGTGCAGGGCTGGGTATGCCTCGAATTCAATGCCGCGTGGGGTCGTGACGTGTTGGACGGTACGGCCTTGGGGGAGGACCTTGCCGCCGAGCTGAGCCGCCGAGCCGATGCAGCGAACGTGCGAATCATGTTCGTTCGGCGACCCGGGCGTACCGATCCGATGACTGATGGACACACCGTCCTGCTTGCGCGCTCCGATCCGAGCGACTCATGGTGTGAAAGGTTGCACATCGATTCGCCGATGGAATTACTCGACGTCGATTTCTTCTTGTTGGATGGGCCGCCACCAGGACTGGGCGAGCAAGTGACCGAGCCAGTCGTATTGGTTTGCGCACACGGCAAGCGCGACCAGTGCTGCGCTGTATTCGGCAGGCCGATCGCCGCAGCGCTGATGTCGTCCTTCGGACCCCAGGTGTGGGAGTGTTCGCATACCGGCGGGCACCGATTCGCGCCGTCGATGATCCTGTTGCCGAGCGGCAATACGTACGGCCGTCTGTCGGCAAGTGAGAGTGTCACGGCCGTGGAGGTGGCTTCCCGAGATCAGGTCCATTTGCCAGGCCTGCGTGGACGGAGTTGTTGGTCTCCTGCGGGGCAGGCTTCGGAAATTGCTGTGCGACAGCAAATAACCTGCGGAATCGACGACTTGGCTGTCATCGAGCAGGCGAGTGACGGGACATGCGTCGTCGCACATGTGGACGGCCGGCAATGGGCCGTGGAGACTGCAGTCTCCGAACTCGCGCCGCGTCCACCGAGTTGCGGCGCGGCGCCCAAGCCGGTCAGGCCGGTTGTCGTCACGTCGATTCGAGACCTGTGATTTCATCGTCGGTTTTCTACGATCAGTCTCGATGAACTCGGGTGTGGGTCATCGCTACTGCAACAGGAGCGCAATGACTGCGGGCGGTAATTGACGTTGTCCGAGGAGGTTTACGCGTTGGCATCCGTCGAGTTCGACTGCCATCCGCGTGCCGCCCGATCCGTCGGGACGAAGTACGTCGATCGAAGCGATGTGATGGGCGACGAGATCGCATGGGCCTGCAGGTGGCGCGGTGGATGCAACCTCCATCAGATCAGTACTCTGCTGGCGTGACAAGCGGATTCGGGACTCGGGCAGCGGCGGTTCGGTGGAATAGCGGCACACCAGTAGTCTGCCGACGTCGGAAATCGGTGTAGCCAAAGCTGTTTCCGTCAGTGGGCGCGCGTGAGTGTCTTCGTGTTCTGCCATGCGACTCATGTCAGCTTCAGTGGTCGTCGCGAACGGTTGTCCGATCGACTCCGCGCAGGTTCCGGCGTCATCGGAGGAGATGCCGTCGACCGGATGCTGCGCGCGGCTGATCTCATGTAGTTGGCTCAGGGCTGCGTGTGGTTTCTCTTGCAGTCCGCAGGGCGCGGTCGGCCAGGTAGGGCGTATGGCTGCTCCTGCTTCGTCTACCAGCCACAAACCGGCTGGCGGGACGAGACGGTACGCGCAGTCGGCCCGGACGTTGGCAGGAAATCGACGAGACTGTTCGCGGAATGCATCGTCCACCGCGTGGATGTCCCCCTCGAGGCGTATGGAGTCGATGGTCAACCCACCGTCGGACGTTTCTCCGCGTTCGCATCGAACAACGGCAACGGGGCTGAAATCAGGAGGCGGGTAACCACTTCCCTCGGGGCGAAGTGCGATGCTGCTGTCGCGTGCCTCGGGGGCTACGAGCGCGGCGGTGATATCAGGGGCGAGGCAGTCTGCCCGATCGACCGCCGTCGCGACCGGTGGAGTGAAAGATTCATAGTCTCGAACGCCGGTCCAAACCAACGCAACGGCGACGACACTGACGACGACGATAAAGACCCCAGCTGTGAATCGTCCACTCATACATCGACACTATGTGCTTTTGCGATGGATTGAGGCGAAGTCTCGACCATTGCGGGTGCGACGTAGCATCGCTGCTATGACAGTCGATTTGGTTGCGCCTGACGAGGCCTTGTGGGTGTCCTGGTTGGAGTCGCGTGACGAGTGGGGCGGACCGCAGGCGGATCAGCCCGGCTCGGCCTTGGGAGTTGCGCAACGTCTGGATCTCGACCTTGCCTCCCGCGATGGGTTCGGGCACTGGGTGCAGGAGTTGTTGGCGCAGCCCGAGGCGTTGCCGGGGCCCGACATTGTCCCGGCAACCAACTGGTGGATCGTTCGAGACGGCAGGTATCTCGGTGCTATCCAGTTGCGGCACAGCTTGAATGAGTTCTTGGCCGATGTCGGTGGTCATATCGGCTACGGGGTCAGGCCGTCGGAACGCCGGAAAGGGATAGCGTCGGCTGCTCTGCGGGAAGTGCTCACGTATGCCGGCGACCCGGTGGGGCTCAGTCGCGTCCTGATTACCTGCGACGAAACGAACGCGGGTTCGCGTAATGTTATCGAAGGGTGTGGGGGACTTCTCGATAGCGTGCGCCCAGCTGATCAGTTGTCGCGCAACCTCGGCCATGCGGGAGACACGCTTCGCTACTGGGCGGCCACGGGCCGGTCAAGCGTCAGTTGACCGTTTTTGACCGTCAACGGGAAGTCGCGGTCGCAGGGTAGGCGACACGGGACGCGATGCTTTCGCTGAGGTCGTGGATTTCTGCGGCGAGGACGTCTCGGCTCTTCGTGTCCGACTCGTGAACGAAGGTTGTCGATCCCAGTGTGGCACCGCAATATTCGATGATTCCGCGTTCGATCTGTGTCCGGAAGGCCTCGTACACGCCGTGTCGGTCGAAACTCTCGGCGTCGTCACCTGCGACTGGAATCAGGTGGACGGTGAGTCGGTCCAGTTTCTTCACGAATTCGCTTCCCGGGGTGAATTCGTACGCCCATCCGCTGACGAAGACTCGATCGATCCAACCTTTGAGTAGTGCGGGCATCGACCACCAGTACATCGGAAACACGAGAATCAGATCGTCTGCACGATCGATTCGGTCCTGCTCGGCTACAACGTCGGCCGGGGGAGTCCCTTTGCCGCGGAACAGGTTCACATCGGCTTCGGCAAATCGGGGATCGAAATTCTCGCTGTGTAGGTCCGCGAAGTCGACGTCGCCGCCCAGGTCGCGGATCGCGTCGGCAGTAGAACGGGCGACATGCTGGGTAAGTGACTGGGGATCGGGGTGGGAGACTACGACGAGTGTGGTCATGAGCGTCCTTCGGTAGATGGTGCGCTTATGTACTAAGAGTAGGTTACTATTGGTATATAGCGCAAGGAGGTGTCCGATGGCACGTACGAGACTGTCGCGAGCCGGCAGGTACGAACAACTCGTGGAGGTGTCGTGGGCATTGGTGCGAGAGGAGGGTGCGGACGCGCTGACCCTTGGTCGGTTGGCTGAACGTGCCGGCGTTGCAAAGCCAGTTGTATACAGCCATTTCGCCTCTCGCGCCGCGTTGTTGGCAGCGCTCTTCAAGGAATTCGACGATCGTCAGACGGTGATGCTCGAGGAGTATCTCGATGCCGCGGATGAGTCTCTGAACGGACGCGCGAATGCCATCGCCGACTCCTACGTCGGATGTTCGCTGGCGCAGGGGCGTGAACTGACGGGTGTGCTTGCAGCGCTGGAGGGTTCGCCCGAGCTGGAGCGGGTCAAGCGTGAATCGGAACACGCCTATTCCGAACGATGTCGGGAGGTGCTGACTCCCTTTGGTGCGGGCGGAGGACTTGCGCAACCTTCGATGACCGCAATATTCGGTGCTGCAGAGGCACTCTCGCATGCGGCGGTAGCGGGAGCGCTCTCGCCCGACGATGCTCGAAGCGAACTTGCCGCACTGATAGTCGCGGTGGTCGGCCGGACCTGAGGTCACCGGTTATCTTGGTGCCCATCCAATTCGACGCGCTCACGCATGGATTCGGATATCGCTGTCAGAGTTCTGACGAACGCGTCGATCGCGGGAGCAAGTGGAGGTTTGCCGTAGGTTGCGACGGAGACAGTGCGTCGCTCGCCGGGAATGCGGTGTGCGCGGATACTCGGGTTCTGATGTGCCTGGAGGGCGAGGGCCGGAAGGGTGCTTACCCCGCTTCCGGAGGCGACCAGGGCTTGGACGGCGACGTAGTCGTCGGTCTCGAACTCGATCCGCGGAATGAATCCAGCTCGATTGCAAGCGGTGAGGAGGTGGGCTCGGCAGCTCGGGCAACCGGCAATCCAGGTCTCACCGGCGTAGTCCGTGATCTCGTTGGCGGCATCTGCATTCCGCGCAGAGGTGATCAGGTACAACGGATCTTCCAGTAAAGCCGTCTGCGCGACATGCTTGAGCCCGACTTCAGGGGTGTCCTCGTGCGCGAAGACAACAGCTACGTCGACATCGTTGTTACGAAGCAGTGCAAGTGCTTTGGGTGGTTCTGCATCAACGAGGCTGATGGACACATCGGGGTACTGGGACGTGAACGCTGCCATCGCCTGCGGAATCAAACTCGCCAGGGCTGACGGGAATGCGGCCAGTCGTACCCGCCCGGCCCTCAGTCCTGCGTACGTCTGGACTTCGGCTGCCGCTGCGTCGACGTGGCCGAGGATCTCGGTGGCTCGCCGAACCAGCACTGCGCCGGCGTCCGTCAGGCGCAGTCCACGACCCGCTCGCTGGAACAGTGGAACCCCGACTTCCGATTCGAGCTGTCGAAGGTGGTGACTGATGGAGGGCTGCGCGTAACCGAGAGAATCGGCGGCGGCTGTCACCGACCCTTCCTGTGCAACAGCGACCAGGACCCTCAGCCGAATTAGATCGAGCATGCCAAAATCATAGAAGATTTCGATGCTTTGGACGAAAACACGTATTGGATCTATGAATCGGTGTTTGGCAGGGTGAATCACATGGCACCGGCATCTGATCTCACGGCATCAAACCAGCTACATCCACCCGTATGGGCAGACATCGAGCGTGCCAGTCAGGTCGTCCGACGGCATCTACCGGTCACGGCCCTGATATCGCACCCGACCTTGGGTGCGGGCTCGTGCAGCCAATTGTTCGTCAAACACGAGAACGTGCACCCCACGGGTGCGTTCAAGGTTCGCGGCGGACTGAACCTGGTGGCAGGACTGGATGAGGCGACGCGGGCGCGGGGGATTGTCGGCTACTCGACCGGAAACCATGCTCAGTCCTTGGCGTATGCCGCAGCGGGTGCGGGCGTGCGGTGTGTGATCGTCATGCCGGTTGGGGCGAATCCAGTCAAGGCTCACGCTGTCCGCATGCTCGGAGCCGAGCTCATCGAGCACGGTGTGAACTTCGACGAAGCACGTGCTCACGCCGATTTCATCAGCGAACGTGACGGCCTGCGTCTCGTGAGCGCCGCCAATGAGCCGGCAATCCTCGCCGGTGTTGCAACGGCCTACGTCGAACTCCTCGAACAACAACCTGATCTGGACGCGGTGGTGGTCCCAGTCGGTGGCGGCAGCGGTGCGGCGGCGGCGTGTCTCGTCGCCAGTGCGCTTGCACCGCACCTCGAGGTGTTCGCAGTGCAGTCTGAGGCCGCACGAGCCGCACATGACTCGTGGAGTTCCGGCACGTGCGTCGAGCGCCCGAACACCACCCGTGTCGAAGGGCTTGCGACCGGTGCCGGGTTCGCACTGACACAACGTGTTTTGCGTGAACGGCTAGGAGGCTTCCTGCTCGTCACGGATGACGACATCACCCTCGCGCAGCGGGCGTTGCTCTACGACGCTCACACTTTGAGCGAAGGTGCTGGTGCGGCCGCACTTGCTGCGGTCTATTCGCATCCGAACACCTTCGCTGGCAAGCGCGTTGCTGTTGTCTGCACGGGCGCCAATGCCTCCGAGAGTGAGATCCGCAGGGTCGTCGGCTAATTCATCTCGCATTCGTAACAATGTGCAGTGTCAGCGAACTGACGGAAAGCCGAAGTACGGTGTTCCAATGACTTCACCCCGAGACAAGTCACCTATCACTCGCAATGTTCCCGCACTCATGCTGGTAGTCGGGGTCATTGGATTGATCGCAAGTTTCGGAGTGACCTCACGTTGGGGGTTCCCAGCGTCCGCATCGGAGCTTTGTAGATCAAGTTCGTATGGAAGCGGATTGCTCGAAGAAGCAGGATGGGCTTGGATCCCGTTTCCCGTAGCCTCTTGCAAGGCAGTGGATTTCGATTCTTCCGCAGTTTACTTCGCCCTCGGATGGGAAAACTCGATCACTGCCGCAGTATCGATCGCATTCATCGCCATGGCTCTGAAACTCACTTGGGGTGCAGGAGTTCAGTGATGCTCATATGCCCGGCCTTGGGTTCGTTCGGAAGGCTGACCGGCACAAGCCCCATGCTTTCCCGACGCTCGTTGACCGAAAAGACGTACTGGGCAAATTCAGGCTTGACGTGCACGTCCGGAAACTGTGCCCGAAGTTTGCCCACGATCTGATAGCCCTCGTCGTACCAGTCGAAAACGTTGATCCCTGGATTCCACCGCGGTCGTATCGCGAAGCCGTCGATCTCGGTCACAAAGAACTTTTGGAAGCGATCAGTCCACGCCAGTATCTTCTCTCCGAGTTCGTCGTCGATCCCCATTTGGCTCGGGAGAACGTATGCCTGCGGGAACCGTTGCGGCGGGATGACAATCAATTCCTTCGACGGCCACAGCGAACTGGGATGACCATGGTCTGGATAGATTCTGATGACTAGCATTGCAGACTCGTTCCGCTGGCCGAAACGCTCCGAGGCGAAGTCACACCACCGGTCACCAGTGCGTACCGGGCACGAGTCGGGCGGCACGACGGCCGAGTTTGCGGATGCGCGAGCGCGAGTGGTGCTGTCGCGTCGGTGTTGCCGGAGCGTCTGCCGGAGTTTCCTTGTCTACCTGACCCTTTGCCGCCGGAGAGTCGGGGAATGCCTGGTACATCTGGTTGAGAATTCGGTCCTTGGTGTGCGGTGCGAACAGGGTTCCCAGATCACCCAGGGTTCCCAGTGGTACGTCGATGCGTTTGGGGCGGTCGATCAGCGCGCGGATCACCATTGCCGCAGCCTTTTCCGGGCTGGTGATCGGGCCGTTGTTGTATTCGCCGGTCGGAGCGATCATCGGTGTTTCGACCAGCGGCATGTGGATGGTCGTGAAAGCGATTCCGTCCGCCAGGGTTTCAGAGGCGGCTACGTCCGAGAAACCGTCGAGGGCGGCCTTGCTCGCCACGTAGGCCGAGAATCTAGGCGTTGCCGCCTGGACTCCCGCGCTGCTGATGTTCACGATGTGGCCGAAGCGGCGAGAACGCATGGTCGGTAACAAGGCGAGCACCAATCGCACAGCGCCGAAGTAGTTCACGGCCATCGTTCGTTCGTAGTCGTGGAAACGATCAGTGGAGTGGTAAATGCCGCGCCGGATGGATCGGCCGGCGTTGTTTACCAACATGTCTACGTGATCGTGTTCTGTCAGAATGCTTTTGATCGTGTGCTGGACCGACTCGTCGTCGGTGATGTCGCAGGGGTAACCGAACGCCTTGCCTCCGGCTGATCGAATCTCCTGTACTGCGGCATCGAGTTCGTCGGTGCGGCGTGCGATCAGGAGAACGGTGGCGCCCTTCTGAGCGGCGGCAATGGCCGATGCCTTGCCGATTCCGGAAGAGCCTCCGGTGATCAGAACGATCCGACCGACGAGTGGTCCTTCGGGACTGTTACGTCGTGCGCGATTGGGATCGAGGTTTGCGCGCCAGTACTTCCACAACACAGTGGAGTACGACCCGAACTCGGGGACCGCCAGTCCTGATCCGGCCAGGGCGGCAACGGTTCTCGCGGAGGTGAATGTCGGCGCCATCGTCATGTTGTCGAGTAATGCTGCAGGCATGCCGATGCGATCGAGGAAGACCTTCCGCGCCGATTCTGCCGAATCCATCGGCAATGGCGAGACAAAGGGTTTGGCGATCACGCCCGGCAGGCTGAGTGCGGGCCGGGGCGCTCCGGCGGCCTTGGCGAGTCCGGCATAGATTTCGCGTACCGGTTGAGGTTTCGGATTCACGAGATGGAATGCTTCGCCGTCGTGGCCGGGCGCGTGCATCAATTCGACGAGGGCGGCGGCTACGTAATCGACGGGCACCACATTGGTTGCGCCGAGGTTGGGGATCGGGACGGGGAGTGCTGCAGGTAGTTTCGCGAGTAGCGCCAGTCCTGGAAACAAGTAGTACGGACCGTCGATCTTGTCCATCTCCCCGGTGACGGAGTTGCCGACCACGGCAGACGGCCGATAAACACGCCAGGTGAGGCCTTCTCGTTCTCGAACGAGCTTCTCGGCCTCGAACTTGGTTCGGTGGTAGGGCGTCGGAAAGCCTTGGCCGCAATCGAAATCGGTCTCGCTGAACGTGCCCGGATAGTCGCCTGCGACTGCGACCGATGACACGTGATGAAGGGTGGCTCCCAGTTTCGCAGCAAGTTCGACCACGGAGCGTGTGCCCTCGACATTCGTCGAAGCCTGCTCGTCTCCGGCGGTGATGTCGTAGATCGCGCCGAGGTGAAGGACGTGGTCGGCAGGTGGGGGAGAATCGATGCCCAGCCCAGGCTCGGTCAGATCTCCAATGAGCGGATGCACGCGATCGCCGCCGGGAATTGCCGACACCTGTTCTTCGAGTTTGGCGACAGAACCGGCTCTGACCAGCACATGGATCTGAGCAGTTTGATCACGCTCGAGCAGGAGTGGCAGTGCAGCTCGTCCGAGAAATCCGGTACCGCCAGTGACGATGTATGTGGCCATAGTCGGTAACTTACTCCAAAGTAAGATCAGCGGCTAGAGGGAAACGAACATCAATGCGTCATGACCCCGTCCTCGGCGTCGAAGTCGATGCCCGCGGAGATGATTCCGGAGAACAAGAACGCGACGGCAAGCGCAAGAGCGGGGATTGCAAGGATCCATTCGAAAATTGTCATGCTCCAAGTCTGACGAAATCAGCTTCGGAGAACATCGCCCTGCGGAGCGATTTAGACGATCGGGCAGTCATCCTCGAGGACGACTGCCCGATCAGGGAAATCCACTAGGTCTGTTGCTGAAGAGTTTCGGGCGCAGTGGGGTGCGCGCTCGTCCTTGCGTCGCGTGACGTGATTTCGGATGAGATGTGGGCGGCCGTTGTTCCGAGGGTGTGAAGGCCATGCGCCGTCCGCCAGTAGACCGGCGCACCATCGTCGAGGCGATGGAGTGGCCAGGCCGGCAAACCCTAGGCCGGTTCAGCGCCCGACAAGTCCTCGACCGCATACGGGGTCGTTCCTTCGAACAGAACACCGATCCCGAAAGGATCGGCCATCTCGAGCCTTGACTCAGCGAACCGCAGCAGCCAGGTTCCGTCAGCCCAGATCACCGCCTCAGGTTCGCCGAACAGTGACTCCGTGGCGTCCAACTCCACGAGTTCGGAGTGGCGGAGGCCGAACTGTGGCCCACGCAGCTGTTGACGCAGGTAATCGGCGGCGACTTCGGCAAACTCACCGAACCGGGCCATCACGGTCGCAGCGAGCTCACACACCGCAGACTCCGGCACGGTGGCCGGCTCGATAACCAGACTCACCGGCCTGGAGTCACCGACCCCCTGGACATCGATGATCGATGTCCAGCACGCCAACGAATCGTCCGAGTCGACACGCGAAAACACTGCTGAGCCGACCACAACACTCTCAGGTAAGTCATCCACGACCCCTAGTCAAACACGGCTCTCCGCAGGATCCCAGGCACTCTTCAGCGACATGATCCAGTCGCGATCAGTGGCCGATGCCGACCTTCGCGTGAACCTTTTTCATCCACACAGGAGCCCACCAGTTCGCTTCGCCCATCAACTTCACGAGCGAGGGCACGAGCAACATGCGGATGATGGTCGCGTCGACGATCAGCGCGACGATCATGCCGACGCCCAGGAACTTCATCACTGACAGCCCTGACATTGCGAAGGCCCCCGTCACCACTATCAGGAGTAAGGCGGCAGCCGTCACGATGCGGCCGGTGCGCTCGGTTCCGAACTTGACCGCTTCCTCTGTCGTCGCTCCCGCGTTCTTGGCCTCGACCATCCGTGACATCAGGAAAACCTCGTAGTCCGTGGACAATCCGAAGACCACCGCCAGGATGAGCACGACAAACGTAGCCTCCAGCGGAGTTTGACTGACCCCGAGGAGTTCGACGCCGTGTCCGTCCTGGAAGACGAAGGTGAGGACACCGAAGGTGGTCGCGAGACTCAGGGCTGCCATCAGCACCGCCTTGATCGGCAGCACCACCGAACCGAACGCGAGGAACAACAGGATCAGGGTGGATCCGACCATGATGAGGATCATCACCGGTAGCCAGTGCAGGACGGCGTTGTTGCCGTCGTCGACCATGGCTTGACCGCCGCCGACAAGCAGCACCGTTCCGTCGGGAGCGGAGATCGCACGCAGATCTGTCACTGCGGCGCTCTGTGATTGGGGTGTAGAGCCCTCGCTGTAGAGAGCCTGAACCGCGACGAGTTGATTGGTGCTCGCGACGACGGTCGCCTGACCGATGCCCTCGACTCGACCGGCGGACTCGGCGATCGCTGCACCTTCGGCCGGGGTGAGAGTGTTCCCGTCCTCGGCCTGAAGGATCATCGTTGCGCCGTTTCCGGTTTGCGGGAAGTCGTTGACCAACGTGTCCATTGCGACGCGAGCGGGGTCGTTGTCCGGTAGTGCGGTGTACGAGAGTTCTCCCAGCCGGGCGCCGAGCAGCGGCGAGGCCATCACGAGCAGCACAGCCACGATCGTCACCGAGACTGCGACCGGACGCTTCATCACCCACGTGACGACGCGGCCCCAGAACTTGCGCGAGCGTTCCTCGCCGCGTTGCGCCGCATCCTTGCGCCACGTCAGGGCGTTGATGCGATGCCCCAGAATGGCAAGCAGCGCAGGCACAGCGGTCAGCGACAGGACGGCCGCGCTCAATACTGCGGCGATCGCGCCGAAGCCCAGAGACCGGATGACGGCCTGGGGGAATACGAGCATGCCGCTGAACGCACAGATCAGCAGTAGACCCGAGAACATGACGGTGCGACCCGCCGTCAGAACTGTCCGCTGAGCAGCCGCTCCCGGGTCCGAGCCCGAATTCAGTTCTTCACGGAACCGACCGACCACGAACAGTCCGTAGTCGATGGCCAGTCCCAACCCGAGAAGAGAAGCGACGTTGATCGAGAACGAGGACACATCGGTGATCAGCGTGAGGATTCGCAGAACCGCCAAAGCACTCAGGACACTGAGTACACCCACGAACACGGGCACGGCAGCAGCGACGATGCCGCCGAAGATGAAGACCAACAGCACCAGAGTGATCGGAATGGCGATGGCTTCGGCGACCACCAGGTCCTTCTCGAGCTTGGTGTTGAATGCGACGCCGACGACGGTGTTACCCGCGAATTGTGCCTCGGCACCTTCGACTTCGAGCTTCGGCAAGAGATCGGCGAAAGTGGCGGGCGTGACGCCCGAGTCCGGTGCCAACGTGATCGCAACGGCCGCCATGGATCCGTCGTTCGAGAGCAGGCTGGCCTTCGCTGCGGCGTCTGTTCCCCAATACGATTTCACCGAAGCGGTCGGCACTTCGGTTTTGAACTGGTCGACGGCGGCTGTCACTGCCGGCCCGATGTCGTCCAGAGTCTTGCCGTCCGTGGGCGAGTAGATCGCGATGATGTCCGGGGTCTGCGGTCCGAGATTGTCTTCGATGATGTCGGAGACCTTCGCGGAGTCGCTGCCCGGATCGATGAAGCCGCCCTGGCTGAGCTTGCCGAACACTCCGAGTCCCCACACCCCACTGATGAGAACTATCAGAACCGCGAGGCTCAGTACCCACCATTTCCGGGCGACGACGGTTTGGGCCCAGCGTGTCATGTATCAACTCCGGTGTGTGGGGGCGTCTGGCCAGATCGACTGTAGTGGGCGTTTGGTCTTGAATCGGAAACGTCATGCATACTGCTCGAAGCACTTGCAAGCCACGCGTGTGGGGGAAGCCGGTCCGAATCCGGCGCTGACCCGCAACGGTAGGTCGATTCTCGGTAGTCACCGAGTGTCGGCAAGCCCGATTACCCGCCGCGCGGTGTGCGACATCCATTCGTCGTGGTCTACGAAAAGGAAGTCCAGCAGGAGCTCTGGCCGAGGATCAGCGTGCGGGCGGAGTTGTCTGTCGGATTCTCATTCGTGGCTCAGAGCCCTTACGAGGTCCCCGTGTCACTTCAGTTCTCCCCGTCCCGCGCCGCCGCTGTTCTCATCGCGGTCGCCTTGGTTTCGGCAGGTTGTTCCAAAGGTCAGGAATCAGAGTCGGCGTCTGCTGCGGAATCCTTCGCACAGCCGGTGTCCGTGACCAACTGCGATCGCGAGATGACCTTCGATTCGCCGCCGCAGCGCATCGTGTCTTTGAACGGACACGTCACCGAAGCCCTCATCGAGATCGGCGCGGGTGATCGGATTGTCGGGCGGGCGTACAGCGACAACCCGCCAACTGCCGAGACCGCCGATGTATTCAACAAGATTCCCAGCCTCTCCGATACGTTCCCCAGCATGGAGCAGGTCCTCGACGTCGATCCGGACTTCGTGGTCGGAGGAATGACCAGTGCCTTCAACGAGAAGCAAGGCCGTTCCCGAGACGCTTTCGGCGAGCGCGGAATCAACACCTTCCTCTTCTCGGAATACTGTGGCACCGGGTTCCCCGACATCGGATTGCTCGAGAACGACTACACGCAACTCGGTCGAGTCCTGGGCGTCGAAGATTCCGCCCGCGAGGTCGCAGAGGAGATCAGCGATGGTCTCGATTCCGTCCGCGCTTCGGTCGGAGACGCGGCGCCGGTACCGACCTTCTTCTACGACAGCGGTGACCAGGTTCCGACGACCATCGGCGGAGTCGGCGTCGGTCAATTGGTCGCGGAATACTCCGGCGTCTCGAACATCTTCGCCGAAGGGACAAAGCCCTACATCGACGCATCGTGGGAAGCTGTTGCCGAGCGTGCACCCCAGGCAATCGTGGTCATCGACTACGGCGACAAGACCGCCGAGCAGAAGATCGACTTCCTCCGTGCCCAGCCGTTGATGGCGACCACCCCTGCTGTGCAGCAGAACCGGTTCGTCGTGGTTCCTCTCGCTGACCTGTTCGAGAGTTCACGGTTGGTGCGTTCGGCACAGACCATCGCAACAGCCTTCCATTCAGGCGCTGACGCGGCGAAGTGACCCGCACGCGTTACGGGTACGGCGCCCTGCTTGTCGGCTTGGCGGTCGCCTTGGCGATCGTCCTGGGGTTGGCCGTCTCCTTGGGATCGGTTCGCATTCCCGTCGGTGACGTCTGGGCGATAGTCGGAGCCCGTTTGGCGCCAGGGACTTTCGAGACGTGGTGGACCGCGGCGCGGGAGTCGATCGTGATCGACTCCCGCCTGCCACGTGCACTCACTGCCGCGGTGGTGGGTGCTTCGTTGGCGATGTCGGGTGCTGTTGCTCAGGCTGTCACACGGAATCCTCTTGCCGACCCGTATCTGCTCGGAGTCTCGTCGGGCGCGGGATTCATGGTGGTGCTCGTGTCGGTGCTGGGTTTCGGCGCCGGCCTCCTCGGGGTTTTCACGATTCCGGTCGCAGCATTCGTCGGGGCGATGATCCCGTTGTTTCTCGCACTGCTGATCGGCGGCCGGTATCCGCAGCCGACCGCGATCATTTTGGTGGGTGTCGCGCTCGCCCAGATATTCTCGGCGCTCATCACCTTTTGCATCCTGGTATTGGCCGATGATCGGCACGTGACGTCGGTGATGCACTGGATTGCCGGCGGATTCGGTGATGCACGATGGTCGACGCTGATCTTCCCGACGATCACACTGGCCGTCGTCGGCACAGCCCTTCTGTTCAGTTCGCGATGGATGGACGTTTTGCAGACCGGTGACGACGGGGCCGCTGCACTCGGTATGAACGTCCGACGGTTCCGTGTGTTGTCCTTGCTCGCGGTCTCCGTACTGGCGGGCGCAGCAGTCAGCGTTGCCGGTGGAATCGGTTTCATCGGTCTGCTGATCCCGCATCTGGCCGGCTTCATCGTCGGCACCAGAGCAATTCGACTGCTCCCTGCTGCAGCCCTGCTGGGCGCCGTCGCGATGGTTGCCGCGGATACCGCTGCGCGCTCGGTGGCACAATCCACTGAAGTTCCGGTCGGAGTGATCACGGCCCTCGTGGGTGCACCGATCTTCGTCTGGATGCTCTACCGGCAGTATCGGAGGCTCGAACAGTGACACAGGCCAGAACAGTGACACAGGCCAGAACAGTGGCACTCCCGAAAGACTCCGAAACTGCGCCCCTGCTCGAACTCGTCGAGACCCGGGCGCGGCTCGGAAATCGCGAAGTGTTGCGCGGCATCACTTTCGCAGTCAAGTCCGGTGAAATATTGGGCTTGGTCGGGCCGAACGGCAGTGGCAAGACGACGGCGCTGCGCTGCTGCTACAACGCTTTGACGCCGACAGGTGGCGCAGTTCTGATCGATCAAGTCGACTCGACGACGCTCTCGCGTAAGGACATCGCCCGAACTGTCTCGGCAAGTGTTCAAGAACCCACTGTCTCGGCAGGACTGTCGGTTCGTGAATCGATCGCGCTCGGACGAACTCCGCACCGCAGCTGGTTGGACCGAAGCACGGAGCGCGATACCGCCATCGTGGACCGGTGCATCGAGCAGGTCGGTTTGGTCGAGCTTGCCGGACGAGACGTATCGACCCTGTCGGGTGGTGAGCGGCAACGTGTCTCGATAGCTCGCGCATTGGCTCAGGAGCCCAAGGTTCTGTTGTTGGACGAGCCGACCAATCATCTCGATCTTCGTCACCAGTTGATCGTGATGGAACTGCTTACCGAACTTGCGTCGGCGGGGCTCGCAGTTGTGGTCACGATGCACGATCTACGGTTGGCAGTCGAGTACTGCGACAACCTTGCCGTGCTCACCGAAGGTGAACTCCGCGCGTGTGGGTCTACGGTCGAGGTGTTGGACGAGCCGTTGTTGGCCGAGGTTTTCGGCATCAGGGCGCGAGTCGAACGCGGAGTACGTCCGCGGATGGAGATATTGGGGCTGGCATGACGGAATCGGTGGCCGGGATCTACGCCCGTATGGCAGTAGCTGTGCCGTTCTTCGACAACCTGAGCGCGTATCCGGATACGGTGCCCGCGGTGTTGATGACCGACCCCCAGTGGTTGGCAGCACGTGTCGCCGATACGGCAGAGCGATGGGGGAGTGCGGACAGTCGAGTGAACGGCACGTTGTGGTGGTACTCGGCCAGCTCGACGCTGACCGGCATTCCGATCGGAACCGGGATGGTCACCGGGTTCGCGGCCGATCCATCGTTGGACGGTGGGCGGATCTTCTTGCGTGACAACGGCTATCTGGGCGGGTTTGCTGCCGGATCGGTCATTCCGATCTCGCGGAGTGTGGCGGAGTTGGGCCACGCGATGTTCCGCTCACTCAGTCCCGTGATCGAGGTACTCGCCGAGGTGTCCGGCGTTCGGCAGCAGGCGCTGTGGGCGATCGCGACGGACTCCATCGCCAATCGCAGCCTCGACGCCGCCGGTAGCGCGAGGGAACGCGGAAGTGCATTTGCTGCCGGCCTGATCGATGTTCTCCGCGGTGAGAACCCGGGCATTCCGGTTCCGCGTTTCGTCGATGTCGGCCGCAATGAAAGTGTTGTGCGCGTTTCTAATCCGTTGACACCGGTGGCATCCGGGCGACGCAGATTCACGCAGCGCGCGTCGTGCTGCCTGATTTACGAGGTGCCCGGTGAAGGTAAGTGCACCAGTTGCCCGAAGCGCGCACCCGAAGATCGGGTGCGCGCCTTGGCTGCTCTGGTGTGACTGGACCCAGGCTTTTACCGGGTCGGGTGTTGTCAGGTCAGTGAGCTGCGACCTTGGAACGGTCGAGTCCCAGCGCGTCGGTCATCGTGAAGAACAGATCGGTCTGGTCCGTGAGGCCGCTGACATTGGCCGCGTGCGGGCCGAAAGCTGCTACGCGCAACTGAGTGCCGGTATGCCCTTCGGATTCGACGGCCGGATCTTCGGACGTTCCGTAGCTGATCGTCATCTCCGAGCCGTCCTTCGTGGTCAGCTTGCGGGTCAGACCGGGGTAGACGATTTCCTGGGCGCGCTCGACCGGGATGTTCTGGTCCTTGGCGATGGTGGCGATGTCGTCGGCGCTGACGTTGGTGACGATCTGGCTGGTGTGAGCGTGGTCGGCTGTGACGATGACCAGGGTTTCTCCGTCGGTCTTCGCGAATTCGAGTGCCTTCTGCACAGCTTCGTCGAGGTCGACGGTTTCACCGATCTGACCGCATGCGTTGGCTGCGTGATCCTGCTTGTCGATCGAGGCACCTTCGACCTGGAGGAAGAATCCGTTGTCGTTGACCTTCAGTAGGTCGATCGCCTTTTGAGTCATGTCCGCGAGCTTCGGTACGTCGGAGGTTCGCTTGGGGTTGTCGACGCAGGTTTCTGCGGGCTGCAGGTAACCGTCACGGGTGGCGACAGAGCCTTCCCAGCGGACGGGCATGTTGCCGTCGGCGAACAAGCCGAGCACGGGTGCATCCTGATCGGCCTTGCCGACCTCGTTCATCTCGGCGGCATTCTTCACCAGCTGGTAGCCCCGAGCTGCGGCCTGCTCGTTGAGTGTCTTGCCCTGCCAGTCACCGGCTTTCGCAGTCTCGGCGAAGGACTTGGCGCCGCCGGCGAAGGTGACGTCGGCGCGGGTGTCGAGGAGTTGTTCGCTGATCGACCCCTTGCCGCCGTTCTCGAGGGCGTTCTCCGGGCAGGACTTGGACGTTGCCTCCGGTCCGTAGCACTTGCGGCCACTGACGTGCGCGACCTGCACTGCGGGGGTGGCGTCCTGCACCTCGGCGGTGGAGACGTTGCCGGTGGCCTTGCCGTTCGCCTTGGCGATCTCGAGGACGGTCGACTGGGCCTGACCCTTGATGTCGACGGAAATCGCGCCGTTGTAGGTCTTGGTGCCGGTGGACCATGCCGATCCGCTGGCTGCGGAGTCGGTGACGTAGTCGGGCTTGCCGTCCTTGGTCAGTGCGTAGTGCGTGTACTGGCCGGTGATCGGCAGGGCGTCGAGACCGGGGAAGCTGCCGGCAGCGCCCTCGGCGTAGTTGCGCGCGGCGGTGATCTCCGAGTCGCCCATGCCGTCGCCGATCAAGAGAATGACGTTCTTCGCGCCGGAAGCGTTGACGGCGTCGCGCACTGCGGCCGACTGATCACCGTTGATGCGGCGAGCACCACCGTTCGAGGACAGTTCGCCGGTCGCGGCGCGATCGACGGTCGTGCCGTTCGAGCCGGTGGCCTCGTCGGCGCTGCTGCTGCAGCCGGCAGCGGCCAGAACGGCGACGGCGCCGGCGACGGCCGTCAACCTACGTGTGTTGCGCGAGAACGACATACGAGTAGTACTCCTGGAAACAGTGTGGATGGAGATTATGAACGCCGCTAATGATCTGGGGCGAAAGTGAACGGAGTGCAGACATGCGTACATCTGAATGTGACGAGACGGTGAGGGTTGAGATTCGCTCTGTTGACTGTGGGTGAGTGACCTGCCAGACTGAATCTGCATCGAACATCAGTTCGATGCATGTGGTGCGTCTTCCCTTTCGGCATCCTCGAGCAGTCGGTCGTCCCTGACGGCCGACTCGATTAGGTGCGAGGTCAGTGTGGGTTGGGGAAATGGGCCGCCGACGTGGTCCGAGATGGAACGGGTGCTTTCCGGACGACCCGGCCGTGTGGAACATGAGGATTTGTTTCCGGGCGATGGAAGCGACAGCCCCGCCTGGTCAAGAAAGCGCGGCGAGTACCACGCGGGCGAGCTCACCCGTGGTGCCGGTGTAATTCCTTACGCAGAACTGCACGCTCACTCGGCCTTCAGTTTCCTCGACGGTGCATCACCGCCGGAAGAGCTGGTCGAGGAAGCAGTGCGTCTCGGGCTCGAAGCTATCGCCGTCACCGATCACGACGGCTTCTACGGCGTGGTGAGGTTTGCGGAAGCCGCACGTGAATGGGGAATGCGCACCGTGTTCGGGGCCGAGTTGTCTCTGGATTCGGTACCCAGAACCGGCACGGCAGATCCCGGTGGAACGCACCTCCTGGTACTTGCCCGTGGGCAGGAAGGGTATCGCCGGCTCTCGCGGGAGATCGCTGCCGCGCATCTGGCGGGCGGCGAGAAGGGCAAACTGCAGTACGACTACGACGTGCTGACCGAAGCGGCCGGTGGCCACTGGCAGATCCTGACCGGGTGCCGGAAAGGTCATGTGCGGCAAGCCTTGACGTCGGGTGGTCGCGAAGCAGCGGCGGATGCCTTGGGGGATCTGGTCGAGCGTTTCGGGGCGGAGCGAGTGTCGGTGGAACTCACTCATCATGGGTTGGCGGAGGACGACGAGCGCAATGCCGTTCTGGCCGAATTGGCGAGAGAGCATGGACTACGTACGGTGGCGACCACCGCCGCGCACTTCGCCGCTCCTCCGCGTCGACGCCTCGCCATGGCAATGGCGGCTGTGCGGTCGCGTCAAAGCTTGGACGAGGCAGCAGGATGGTTGGCCCCTACCGGCGGAGCGCACCTGCGGTCCGGCGCGGAGATGGCGGCACTGTTCTCGCTCTATCCCGAGGCTGTCAGTAGTGCCGCCGATCTTGGTCGTGAGTGCGCTTTCGATCTCAAGCTCATCGCGCCCAAATTGCCACCGTTCGACGTGCCAGCCGGGCATACCGAGGCGTCGTGGTTGCGTGAGCTCACCATGGTGGGGGCGCTGGAACGCTACGGACCGCCGGAAGGTGCACCGAAGGCATACGAACAGCTCGAACATGAACTTGCCATCATCGAGGGATTGAACTTTCCCGGATATTTCCTGGTGGTGCATGACATCGTGTCGTTCTGCAAGAACAACGACATCCTCTGTCAGGGAAGAGGTTCCGCTGCGAACTCGGCGGTGTGTTACGCGATCGGCATCACCAATGTCGATCCGGTTCGCAACAAACTGCTGTTCGAGAGGTTTCTTGCGCCTGAACGTGACGGCCCGCCGGACATCGACGTGGACATCGAGTCCGACCGCCGGGAAGAGGCGATCCAGCACGTGTACGCGAAGTACGGGCGTACGTATGCCGCGCAGGTCGCCAATGTCATCACCTATCGAGGAAAGTCGTCGGTGCGGGACATGGCTCGGGCGCTGGGCTTTTCGCAGGGACAGCAAGATGCGTGGAGTAAGCAGGTCGGCCGGTGGGGTGGTATCGACAAGAATGCGGATACCGATATTCCGCGTCCGGTACTCGAACTGGCGGCGCAGATCGAAGGCTATCCGCGGCACCTCGGTATCCACTCGGGCGGCATGGTCATCTGCGATCGTCCCATCGCCGACGTCTGCCCGGTGGAGTGGGCGCGGATGGCCAATCGCAGTGTCCTGCAATGGGACAAGGACGATTGCGCTGCCGCTGGGCTGGTCAAGTTCGATCTGCTCGGCCTCGGCATGCTCTCAGCTTTGCACTACATGATGGATCTGGTGGCCGAACACAAAGGCATCACAGTCGATTTGGCGCAACTCGATCTGTCGGAAACAGCGGTGTACGAGATGTTGCAGCGGGCAGATTCGGTGGGTGTGTTCCAAGTGGAATCACGTGCGCAGATGGCGACACTGCCGCGTCTGAAGCCTCGAAACTTCTACGACCTGGTAGTCGAGGTCGCGCTCATCCGTCCGGGGCCGATCCAAGGCGGATCAGTGCATCCGTACATTCGTCGGCGCAACAAACTCGAACCTGTGTCCTACGACCATCCGTCGCTCGAGAAGGCACTCGAACGCACGTTGGGGGTTCCGCTGTTCCAGGAACAGTTGATGCAGATGGCCGTCGACGTTGCGGGCTTCACGCCGTCCGAGGCCGATCAATTGCGTCGGGCAATGGGATCGAAACGCTCCACCGAGAAGATGGAACAACTGCGCGCGAGGTTCTATCAGGGCATGCGAGACCTACACGGCATCGGTGACGAGGTTGCCGACCGGATCTACGAAAAGCTTTATGCATTCGCTAATTTCGGTTTCCCGGAAAGCCATTCACAGAGTTTTGCCGCGCTGGTCTTCTACTCCTCGTGGTTCAAACTTCATCATCCCGCTGCGTTCTGCGCCGGACTTCTGCGCGCGCAGCCCATGGGTTTCTACTCGCCGCAGTCCTTGGTTGCCGATGCGCGCCGGCACGGAGTGCAGGTACACGGTGCAGACATCAATGTCAGCCTCGCGCATGCCACCGTCGAGGCAGGTGGATTCGAGGTTCGGCTGGGGCTGGGGGAAGTGCGCAACATCGGCGATGCACTCGCCGAGAAAATTGTCGAACAGCGCGACCTCGGTGGACCGTTCACGTCGTTTCTCGATCTGACGGGGCGGGTGGAACTGACTACCGCACAAGCTGAATCGCTGGCGACCGCCGGTGCGCTAGCCAGCTTCGGTATCTCGCGTAGAGAAGCGCTGTGGGCAGCGGGCGCTGCGGCGGGGGAGCGCCCCGACCGCTTGCCCGGTATCGGTGCGTCGGTCACAGCTCCCACCTTGCCCGGCATGAGCGACGTCGAATTGGCGGCGGCGGATGTCTGGGCGACAGGAGTATCTCCCGACACGTACCCGACACAATTCCTCCGCCCACAGCTCGACGCGCTCGGCGTGGTGCCGGCGTCGAGACTTCTCGACATCCCGGACGGTGACCGTGTGCTGGTGGGGGGAGCAGTCACACACCGGCAGCGTCCGGCCACAGCTGCGGGCGTCACGTTCATCAACCTCGAGGACGAAACCGGCATGGTCAACGTCGTGTGTTCGGTGGGGTTGTGGGCAAAGTACCGAAAATTGGCAAATACGGCGCCGGCGTTGCTTATTCGAGGGAAGGTGCAGAATGCAGAAGGCGCTGTCACCGTCGTGGCAGACCGGATGCAGCTGATGGATCTGCGAGTCACGGCCAAATCGCGAGACTTCCGTTAACGCCTGATTCTGGCCACCGTGTTAGTGCCGAGAGACAGTTTTGTGCCGAGAGGACAAATGTGGAGCTCAACTCTGACCTCCGAGCATATGGTGCGGGTCACATTTGCTCCCTAGGGTTGTCGCTTGAGCGCGATCGATTCACCACACGCAGCCGCGGTCAGTTGCCTTGCGCGTGAATATCGTCGCCTTCCAAACGCGCTGAACCAAAAGCACTTCGAGTCGAAGAGGAACTTCATGAGCACAGCGATTCTCGTCGCACACGTACACCCCGCCGATCCGTCTTCGGAGGATGCGTTCAACCGCTGGTACGACGACGTGCATATTCCGCAGGTCGTCGAACGAGTGCCCGGAGTTGTCTCCGCCTCCAGATTCTTCCTGGCGGATGTGCAGTTGCTGCCCGAGGATGCATTGCCCGCGCGCCGCTACCTGAGCATCTATCAACTCGACACGGAAGATCTCGCGGGCACCGCGCAGGCGTTGGGAAGTGCTTTGGGCGACGGAACTCTCGACATGTCCGAGGCCATCGCGACCACCGGTGACACCGGACCCGAATTGCTTTTCTACGTCCCGACCGAGAACTGAAGGGGAACGCTGACATGTCCGATCTTCTCGCGAACAAAGTTGCAATTGTCACCGGCGCAGGTGCCGGAATCGGCGCCGCCATTGCCCGGGCTTTCGGGGCGGAGGGCGCGAGGGTCGTGGTCTCCGACATCAACGGTGGCGCAGCACAGGCAGTGGCGGACTCGATCGACGGAGCTATCGCTGTCACCACTGATGTCACCGACGAACAGCAGGTCAAGGATCTCGTCGCCAGAGCGGTCGAAGAGTTCGGCGGACTGAACGTCGTAGTACCCAACGCCGGTATCGCCACCACGACCCCGCTGATCGAGACCTCGTTCGAGGACTGGCGGAAAGTGATGTCGGTCAACCTCGATGGAGTGTTCTTGACAGTGCGTCATTCGCTGCCCGCTCTCGTCGCATCCGGTGGCGGTTCGATCGTGAACATCTCGTCGATCTCGTCGACCACCGGCTCGCCTTTGATCGGCAGCTATGCCGCAGCCAAAGCAGCAGTTCGCAATCTCACCGAAACCCTGTCAGCCGAACTTCGCTTCCACGGAATCCGCGCGAATGCATTGCTGCCCGGATTCATCGATACCGACCTGGTCAAGAGTCACCAGCAGGATTTCGAGAATGCCCTCGGCCTCGAGTCCGGGGGATTCGACGACTTGATGGTCACGAAGCAGACGCGCTATGGCCGGACCGAGGAAGTTGCCGCCGCCGCAGTGTTCTTTGCGAGCGACCAGTCGTCGTGGTGCAACGGCAGCAGCCTGGTTCTCGACGGAGGGTTCACCGCTTCTCTCCTCTGAGCAGCAGAACCCTTTCCGAACGTCACCCGATCACCATTCGTGCGAGGATCCACACCATGACCAACCGCGCCGTGTACGTACTCCCGCCTGGAGGATTGAACAACCTCGAATCGAGGACGATCGAGACCCCGGGCCCGGGTGCGGGTGAGGTGACGATCGCGATCCACGCGAATTCGCTCAACCACCATGACTACCTCGTGGCGACCGGAGAGATAGCGACCGACGGTCCGCGGATCCTGTTGTCCGATGCTGCCGGGGAGGTCGTTGCGGTCGGAGACGGCGTAACGCAGTTCAGCGTCGGAGATCGCGTGATGAGCACCTATTTGCCGCATTGGCGGAGCGGCACACCGGATTTCGACGGATTCGGAAATTCGCCGGGAGACGGTGTCGACGGGTTCGCCCGCGACACCGTCACCGTGCCGGTATCTGCTGTGACAGTGATGCCGCGAAACTACACCTACGAGGAAGCCGCTACCTTGCCCACCGCGGGATTGTCAGCGTGGCGCGCACTATTTGCCGGAGTCCCGATCATCCCAGGGTCGTCGGTGTTGATCCCTGGGACCAGCACGGTAGCGTTGTTTGCCGTCCAGCTGGCCAAAGCTGTTGGAGCCCAGGTGATCGCAACCTCGTCGGCCCCCGACAAGATGGCTCGATTGACCGAACTCGGTGCCGATCACGTGGTCAACTACCGTGAGCGCCCGGACTGGGGTTCGGAAGCGATGCGGCTCAGCGGCGGGATCGACCTCGTCCTCGACGTCGGCGGGCCGTCCACCCTCGGCCAATCTCTGGCGGCAGTCCGACCAGGCGGGCGAATCTGCGCGCTGGGCATCATGAACGGCCCCTCGTCGTCGATCGACCTGACTTCGCTACTGACCAAACAGGTCACCATCGAAGGTGTTCTGGTGGGCAGTCGTGCACATCAGGAGGAGATGGTCGCCGGGCTGGAGAGCCTGGCGCTTCGTCCCGTCATAGATTCTTCCTACAGCCTCGACCGCCTCGCTGACGCTTTCGAGCAGCAGAAATCCGGGCAGGCCTACGGCAAGATCGTCATCACAAACCCTTGATCGCTTGCCGGTCCCAACGGGGATCGGTGAGGATTTCCGCCGAGTCGCCGACAAATGCACGTGCGGCAGTCTGGTCGCCGCTCAGGGTGAATCTCAGCCACGCGGTGAGGTAGCCCCGGAATCCTTCGCCATCTGCGGCCCAATTGTGGCCGACGCCAAGCAGTCTGCCGCGGACCGCCGGTCCGGCGGTTTTGTCGAAGTACTCAGCTTGCGGATCGGCGGTGGAGACCGGGTCGTCGGCGCCGGTCATGAAGAACGTCGGTCCGGTCAACTGGGCCACGTCGATCACGTCGACAGGTCGCGAGGCCCACCACGGGTCAGGCAAATCGAGTACCGCCGTGGCGGTGATCAGATTCGCGGACTGGGTTGCCGCGTTGATCGCGCCACCGGCGCCCTGGGAGTGTCCGACCGAGGCAATGTTGTCGGTGTCGATCCGCTGGTGAAAAATGCTCTCAGCGTTGGTGTTCTGATCGACGACGTACTGGGCAGCCCCCAAGATCTCCGTCCCGTCGCCGGTGACGCTGCTGTCGGCCACCACAACGACAAAACCCCAAGAAGCGAGATGCTGCAGGAGCGCTTCGTACTCTTCGTAAGTCGCATAGCTGCCGTTGCCGAAGGTGACGACGGGATGCCGATTGCCATCAGACGACAAGCCGGCTGGGTAGAACAGTTGGTACCCGGGAACTGAATCGGCAGCCACTTCATGCGCACCCTTGGCTGCATACAGATCGCTGATCGATTCCGACGCGATGGATTCGGTGGTCGCGACTTCGGGAGTTGTCGGAACCCCCGCGGTGGCATGAGTGACGGCACCGGAGAGTGCCAGCAGACACGATGCAGTCACGACGGCGAACGAGTACGTGGTTCGAGAAGGCATGGGCACAAGTATGTCTTGTACGGTCGCGGTCGGTCAGGCCGAGACGGGTGTGTGCCGATCTTCGCCGATTCGATCTCGAATGAGGAAGACGGCGATCACCCCGAAGACGACCAAGAGGACCGTCAGTAGAGAGGTGATGGCGGCGGCGCCGCTCACTTCCGTGGTCACCGAAGTGTCCAGCCCGCCGGTCGAGAGAATTGTGGTGGGGTCGGTGAGGCCGTGTAACACGATTGCGGCCCAGATCGTGCCCGTCACACGCATTGTCAGGTACATGCACATACCGAAACCGAAGGTGTAGACCACGGTGACCAGAACGGTTGACGCCTTCATCCCGGCGATGAGGTTGACGGTGTGCATGAGTGCAAACACCAGTGAAGACACGACGGCGACAAAGCGTTCCCGGTGGCCGGCGTCGCGCAACATCTTCACTGCCAGGCCACGGGTGGCCAATTCCTCGGTCAGGCCGACGCACGCACCGAGCACCAGCAGGGCGATTACCTCGCCGGTGGTCCAGGCGCTCCAATCGGTTCCCGCCAGATGCGCAACAATGGCGGCGACCACGATGATCGGACCGATCCACATCCAACCCCGCCCACGAATGGGTTGTGGGCCGAAGACGCCGCGCAGCCAGCCGACCTTTGTCGTGAAAACCAGCAGGGCGATCCCGCCGATCGCGATGGGCAATGCGACGCCGAGGAGGATGCTGGAGGCGCTTGCCACGACATTGTCCGTGTCGATCTGGTCTGCAAAAACCCTGGAGGTAACCTGCCCGACAGCAAGATAGAACGCCAGGTAGACGACGATCAGCAGGAGCACTTTCCACACGGTGGGGCGACTCCAAAAACCGGACTTTTCGGGAACCGTATTGGTCATTGTCAGATCGTAAAGGGAGCTGCACGAAAACGCCCGGGTACCGTCTATTCGGACAGCAGCGAACACGAAGGCAGGCGCAGAAGAAATGTTGGAAGTCGATTTGAATGCACTGGACACGGCTTTGGCAGCGGGTGAGCCGTTGATCGACGTCCGTGAGGCCGACGAGTTCGCTCAGGTCCGAGTTCCCGGTGCGACGCTCATTCCGCTCAGCGAATTCGTCTCTCGCGTGGGTGAAATTCCGGACGCGGAAACGGTGTACATCATCTGCGCCGTCGGTGGTCGGAGCTTGCAAGCCGCTGAGTATCTGCAGGCTCGCGGCATCAATGCCGTTTCGGTGGCCGGTGGAACGATGGCGTGGTACCAGTCGGGGCGCCAGGTCGAGACCGGCGAATAGTGCGTAACTGTTGGGGCAGCTCCCGTTTACGGAGCTGCCCCAACACGTCACTTCCGCCAGAACAGGTGGTGCGTCACGCCGCTCGGGCTCGGCACAACGTCGAGGTTGAAGCGGTCGAGTAACTCGTCAGGTGTCTCCCACAGTCGTAGACCGGATCCGAATTCGATCGGGGAGACAGCGATGTGCATCGTGTCGACCAGATCGGCGTCGAGGAATTCACGGATAGTGCTGACTCCGCCGCCGAGTCGAACGTCCTTGCCCTGCGCTGCCTCACGTGCCTGCGCGAGGGCCGTCGCGGGGTCGGCGTCGACGAAGTGGAATGTCGTGTCCGATAGCGTGAACGACGGCCGCACGTGGTGGGTCAAGACAAAAACCGGGGTGTGGAACGGTGGCTCGTCGCCCCACCAGCCCTGCCACTCGAGATTCTCCCAAGGGCCGCGGTAGGGTGAGAATTTGTTGCGGCCCATGATTTCGGCGCCGATGTTGTTGGAGAAGTCCCGCGTGAAATAGTCGTCGAGGCCTCGGCTGCCGCCGGGATCGGTGCGATTGGGCCAGCTGGCCGTAGCTCCTGCCCACGCAAACATTTCACCGTGGTCCAGGCCGAACGGGCTCTCGAAGCTCTGGTCCGGACCGCAGGCTATTCCGTCACTCGAAACGCCGAAATTCTGCACTCGCAATAACTGACTCACCGTGTACTCCTGCTCTCGACAATGGTCTACGTGAGTACAGACCGTACGGCGAGCCAAAACTCATCGGTGCGAATTCATGCAGCCGCCGGTAGAACTCCACTGCGGATCGACCGGACGGTCCTGACCGCGACGGTTGCCCAGATGGGGATCAGTACGGTCAGCAGGGCAAGTGCGATTCCCAGGATCAGGGTGGAACCGGTGGCGACTCCGAAGGCATTCGCTCCGACGGCACATGCTCCGATGGGGAAGGTGAAGCTCCACCAGCCGAGCGAGAAGTCCAAGCCGCGGCGCAGTGCGTGGATGGTGACGACGGTGACGGTGACAAACGCGATCACGCCGATGATTCCGACGACGGTTCCGTAGGCGATCCCGAATTCGTGCAGGGTGTCGGCATGCTCGGGGCTGAGTGCATGCCGTGAGGCGGCGGCCAACAGGTTGGATGCCGCGATCGACTGTCCGATCACGCCCAACGGAATCCACAGTGAGGGAATGGCATTGAACGGGATCACGTCGACGCCGGCCGAACGGTTGCGTGCGAACTGCCTGGCGACGGCTACCAGAATGCCGATGGCGGCGGTCAGCGCCAGAGCGAACAGGATGTAGCAGAAAACCAGTACCGCGATGCGTGGAGCGCCTTCGGGCATGTGGGTGCTGACCGCTGCGCCGGTGGTGGCCGAGACCATCGGAGGTACGACGGGCATGAGCCAGAACGGCATTGCCGTCGCCATCCCGGCATCTCGAACGAGTCGAATCATCATCACGACGTAGGTGACCAGGCCGAGTGCCGTGCCGAGTGTCCACAGTGTCAGCGACACGGTGATCGCCACGTCGTGGCCGAGGAAGTCCGGGCCGGTGATGCCGGTTGCGGATCCCACGGTCAGCAGTGCCATTGCGACGGCGCCGTAGAAGGGGAACATCGCGGGGCTGTGCAGGTAGGCGAGGGCCTGACATCGATGTTGTGACCAATGGGTGGCAAATGCTCCGATCAAGGCGCACAGTACGAGAACCGCCAGAACCCAGAAGATCTCGGAGACCAGTTTCAAGCCCTCGATCTCCGGTTCGAGCGAAGCGGCGGCCACCGACACGATTCCCGTTCCCATCGCTGCCGCGAACCAGTTCGGAGTGATGTGGGCGAAGGTGGAACTCGTTGTGGTGGTCATGTATTTCACTGTCGTCTCATCCGGTCCGTACCGGTAGACCGGTTGTTCTTGAATGCCCACAAACTCGCCTTGTGGGTCTAATCTTGGGACTATGTCGTTGTCTCCTCGGGTGCCGGAACTCAGTGCCCTCGACGTCCTCCTTTCCGTAGGGCGTCTGGGCAGCATGGGTGCTGCCGGCCGGGAGCACGGACTCAGTCAGCAGGCGGTCAGCGCCCGGGTGCGTTCGGTCGAACGCCAACTCGGAATCAAGGTGTTCGATCGAGCGGCGACCGGTGTTCGTCCCACCGCCGAGGGCGGTCTGATTCTCGAGTGGGCAAGTCACATCCTCGTCAGTGCCGAGGAAATGGCATCGGGAGTTGCCGCACTTCGCGGTGAACGTGATGCTGCCGTCACGGTTGCCGCCAGCATGACCATCGCCGAGTATCTGGTTCCCGGATGGACGGTCGCGATGCGGCACAAGTTCCCCAACGTCGTGGCGTCGGTGAGCTTGCACAATTCCTCGGACGTCTCTGCTCAAGTTCAGGCCGGCCAGGCCGATATCGGATTTGTCGAAGGGCCGGATGTGCCGTCGGCGCTCGCGTCGTGCGAAGTAGCGCGTGATCACCTCGTCGTGGTTGTGCCGCCGGGACACGACTGGGCGAATGGTGTGCCCGTTCCGGTCGAGGAACTCGCACGCACACCGCTGATTCAGCGAGAATCAGGGTCCGGTACGCGCCTGACGCTCGAGAATGCTGTTCCCGATTGTGTGCCGCCGCTGCTCGAGCTCACCTCGTGTACCGCTGTCAAGGCTGCGGTGGTGGCAGGCAACGCCCCGGCTGTTCTGTCGTCGCTGGCAGTTGCCGCCGACCTGACGGACGGCCGACTGGTCGCGGTCAACGTCGACGGCTTGCGGATGCCGCGTCGACTCCAAGCCGTCTGGGATCCCGATCGCGGATTGCGCGGTGCGGCAAGAGATTTCCTCGATATAGCGCTCGGATCCAACACCGCTGTTCATTCACGCTGACGGCTACGGCCGCTATCGGACGGTGTCGATCCCCGCGAGGATGAGCTCGATGCCTGCCAGAAACTGTTCTCGGTCGTCGTGGTCGCGCAACTGCGCCGTCACCTGATTGAGGAACGGGTACTTCGCAGAGTCGAGTTCTTCCCATCGCGTGGCGACGCCCGCGAGGAAAGCGGACCGATCTGTCTCACGGGGGAGCAGACGGGCGCCCGCGGCGTACTGTCCGGCGAGACCGAGCACGTAGTTCAGGAGCGCGGACGCGCAGTCGAACTGTGCCGATTCGGGAACGCCGAGCGCCTGGAGTTGCTCGCCGAGACTTTCGAAGATCTGCATCACCGCTGATTGCCACGGTTCACGTGAGAGTTGGGTGCCGACCCAGGGGTGGGCGTCGATCGCGTCGAACACGCCGAGGGTGATGGTCCGGATCGCCTCCCGTGGGGCTGCACCTTCGGTTGCACCGGTTGTCACGCGGGCGATGACGTCGTCGGTCGCCGCGGCGAGCAGTTCGCTCTTGTTGGCAACGTGCCAGTAAATCGCCCCGCTACCTGTTGCCAGGCGTGCGGAGAGTGCGCGAAATGTCAGCGCGGCTTCGCCCTCGTCGTCGAGGATCTCGATCGCAGCCTCGACGATTCGCTCCTTCGAGAGCGCATCCGTACGTCGTTCGGTCCGCTGATTCCTGGTCGCCATGCGAACCATCTTGACATATCTGGAACGCCGTTCCAAGATGTCATTGGAACGACGTTCCAATCGAAGCCTGAAAGGAAACAAACATGAGCAACTCGATAACGATCATCGGGGCGGGCCTCGGCGGTCTGACCCTCGCGCGTGTCCTTCACGTTCATGGAATTCGGTCGAAGATCTACGAGGCGGAACTGTCGGCAGAAGCTCGCACGCAGGGCGGTCAACTCGACATCCACGAACACAACGGTCAGGCCGCGCTCGACGCTGCCGGCCTTACCGACGAGTTCCGCGCGATCATCCACGCGGGCGGCGCCGCGTCGCGCGTACTCGATCAACACGCCGCCGTGCTCCTCGACGAACCCGACGACGGCACGGGAGCACGTCCCGACGTGCTGCGCGGCGACCTCCGTCGAATCCTGATTGATTCCCTTCCGGACTACACGATCGAATGGGGACGCAAAGTCGACACTGTGCGCTCGCTCGGAGATGATCGCCACGAGTTGACCTTCGTCGACGGTTCGACAGTGACCACCGACTTTCTCGTCGGTGCAGACGGTGCCTGGTCGAAGGTCCGGCCGCTGCTCTCCGATGCGAAGCCGGAATACGTCGGCACCACGTTCGTCGAGACCTACCTCTACGACGTCGACGAGAAGCATTCGGCTGCAGCCGAAGCCGTCGGGGACGGGGCGATGTACGCGCCCGCACCAGGAAAAGCGATCGCCGCGCATCGAGAGGCGGGAGACATCGTGCACACCTACGTTCAGCTGAACCGTCCGGCGGAGTGGTTTGCCGGTATCGATTTCACCGACGCCGCCGCTGCGACAGCGCGGGTCGCGGCCGAGTTCGACGGTTGGGCACCGGAACTCACGGCGCTGATCACCGATGGCGAAACCGCTCCGATTCCGCGCGCGATCCATGCACTTCCCGACGAGCACCGATGGGATCGCGTGCCTGGGGTGACGCTTCTCGGTGACGCGGCGCACCTGATGTCCCCGTCCGGTGAGGGTGCGAACTTGGCGATGTTCGACGGCGCCGAACTGGGAAAGGCGATCGCCACGCACCCCGACGACATCGAAGGGGCACTCGCCGAGTACGAAGAAGCGATGTTCGTGCGCAGCGCATCCGAGGCCGCGGACTCGCACGTGATCCTTGATCTCTGCCTCGGTGAAGGCACACCGTATTCACTGGTCGATTTCTTCACCGGCGCTGCTTCCATATCCGGATAATGGGCGAATGCCTGTTGATTCCACTCCTTGGTCTGCCGCGATTGCGCACGTGAGCGGTCTCTCGAAGGGCGGCCCGTTGGATCGAAATCACCGGGTGACGTTGCACTTTCATCCGGACCTCCCGTCTGAACGTGGTCTGACACTGGCCTCGATCGCACGTCAAGGCACCTATGTGACCCAGTTCGAGACTCGAACGAGCAACGGCGGACTGACGGCGCATCACGGCGGCGATCGTTGGCGTTGGGAGAGTCGGATATTCGGCGGAGCTTACGACGAGCGAGAGCCCTCGGAACGGCCGAAGTACGGAGCGTTGAACTTCTCCGCCGATCCCTACGGGGCATCCCCTCGGTTCGGCTCGTCCTACTTCCGGCTTGCCGAGCACACACTCGACCGCACCACCTTCTGCTTTCCCGACAGCGTCTTCGAGCCTGATCTCTTCGGAACGGCCGAAGCGATGAGCTTGGTCGACGCCGCACGGGCTGCCGAGCTCGACGATCCGCTCGACCACTACATCGAGGCGCACGTCCACGGCGCCGTCGACATCGGAACGGACGTCGAGGCGCTCGTTCTGGATCCGAGTTACCGGGGCACACTGATCGAAGAGATCGCCCACTCGCTCACGTGCCCGGTGCTGTGGCACGAGGGATACGCGGTCGATGTCGACGAGATAGCCGAACATCCCGAATACCGGGGAGCGGCCGTGATCGACCTTGCCCGAGAAATTGCGCACGGCAGGCGGCTGACGCCTGCCGTACTGGGGCTCGCACGGGGTGCATCCTTCGATCCGCAGGACGTCAAGAAGGTTTGGCACTACATCGCTCGATTCGGCGGCAGAGCGTAGAACTGGGCATTCGCGTACAGCTGCCCGTCGACGACCGCCGGTCCCGGGACCGCACATCGGTCCGAAGGGCGCGGTGAGGAAAGAGTGATTGATACGCAACATCGAGCATGAACTCCCGAAACAACTGCATCCGAAGATAGAAGTCGACCTTGATCCTCGGTCGAAGGGATGCATGAATCGATGGGCGCTCAACTCACCACCACCAGTGTCGACACACTCTGCGCGTACTGCGGGGTCGGCTGTGGTCTTGTCCTCGACATCATCACCGATCCGGAGACGGGACGTCGGAAGGCTGCGAAGTCTTCCGGTCTGAAGACACATCCCACCAACTTCGGGCGTCTGTGCACCAAAGGCACCACGACCGCAGACATGCTCGCAGGCCCGGGGCGCATGGAATCTGCATATCGCCGTCCGCGCCGAGGTGATGCGATCGAAGCGGCGGACATGGCCGCAGTCATCACTGACACCGCCCAGCGCCTGCGGGCAATCATCGACGAGCACGGTCCCGACGCGTTTGCGTTGTACGTGTCCGGGCAGATGTCACTCGAAGCTCAGTACCTGTCGAACAAACTGGCCAAGGGCTTCATCGGGACCAATCAGATCGAATCGAATTCCCGACTGTGCATGGCAAGTGCCGGCACCGGATACAAGCAATCGCTCGGGGCCGACGGACCGCCCGGTTCCTATCAGGACTTCGAACATGCCGACGTGTTCTTCGTGACCGGCGCGAACATGGCGGACTGCCATCCGATCCTCTTCCTTCGAATGCAGGAGCGGGTCAAGGCGGGCGCGAAGTTGATCGTCGTCGATCCTCGACGCACCGCCACCGCCGACAAGGCGAACTTGTTCCTGCAGATCGCTCCCGGCACCGATCTCGCGCTACTCAACGGACTACTCCACCTGCTCGTCGTAAACGGCCACACCGATCCGGACTTCATCGCCGACTTCACCGAAGGCTGGGAGGTCATGCCCAGTTTCCTCGCGGAGTACACTCCTGCGAAGGTCAGCGAGATCACCGGTATCTCCGAAGCCGACATCCACACGGCAGCGCAGTGGATCGGTGAGGCCGCCAACTGGATGAGCTGTTGGACAATGGGTTTGAACCAGAGCACCCACGGCACGTGGAACACCAACGCCATCTGCAACCTTCACCTCGCGACCGGTGCGATCTGCAAGCCCGGCAGCGGTCCGTTCTCGTTGACCGGTCAGCCGAACGCCATGGGTGGGCGTGAAATGGGCTACATGGGGCCAGGTTTGCCAGGTCAGCGCGCCGTGATGGTCGACGCCGATCGCGAATTCGTCGAGGAGAGGTGGGGGATCCCGCAAGGCTCGCTGCGCACCGACATCGGCGGTGGCACCATCGACATGTTCTCCCGAATGGCGGCGGGCGACATCAAAGCGTGCTGGATCATCTGCACCAATCCCGTTGCGACGGTAGCCAACCGCAAGACCGTCATCGACGGCTTGGAGAAGGCCGACCTCGTCATCACCCAGGATGCTTTCCTGGGCACCGAGACCAACGAATACGCCGATGTTCTGCTGCCTGCTTCGCTGTGGACAGAGTCCGACGGAGTGATGATCAATTCCGAACGCAACCTGACGCTCTTTCAGCAGGCACTGGATCCGGTCGGGCAGGCGCTGCCTGATTGGCAGATCATCGCCCGGATCGCCTGCGAGATGGGGTACGCCGAAGCGTTCACCTACACCTGTGCCGAAGAGGTGTTCGAAGAGATCAAGCAGTTCTGGAATCCGAAGACCGGCTACGACTTACGCGGCGTCACCTACGAGCGCCTCCGCAAGACATCGATCCAGTGGCCATGCCCGCCAGACAGTGATCAGGACCGTCATCCCATCCGATACGTCAATGACGGTGTCAGTCAAAGACTCCTGATCCGCGAGGACGGCAGCACTCCGAGGCTCGCATTTCCCACCGCCACTGGCCGTGCGATGTTCTTCGCACGGCCGCACATGCTTCCCGCCGAAATGCCCGACGACGACTACCCCTTCCTGCTCAACACCGGTCGTCTCGCGCACCAGTGGCACACCATGACCAAGACCGGCAAGGTGGCCAAGTTGAACAAGCTCAACCCAGGTCCCTTCGTCGAGATCCATCCCGACGACGCCGCCAGGCTCGGCATCGTCGACCAGGATGCGATCGAGGTTGCCTCACGCCGCGGTCGCGCTGTGCTTCCGGCTGTTGTCACCGACCGAGTGCGTCCGGGGAACTGCTTTGCCCCATTTCACTGGAACGACGCCTTCGGTGAATATCTGTCCATCAACGCCGTCACCAACGACGCCATCGACCCTGCCTCGCAGCAACCGGAGTTCAAAGCCTGCGCTGTCACTATGACGAAGGTCGCCGTGAACACACCTGAAACAGTGCTCGCCGAGGCGCCGCTGGTGGCTTCCGCGCCAGCTGATCGGGCTTTGTCGCGAACTGATGTCCTCGCGGATGTCTTCGGTCAAACAGGAACACCTGCAGTGGTATTCGATGCGCTCCAGCAGAGCTACCTGGCCGGTCTTCTCGCCGCGTTGCGTGCGGACGCCGATCGCACTGCTGGGGTCCCGACGTTGCCGTCGACGGCGCCGTTCGACGCCGAAAAGCGGATGTGGGTCGACGGTGTACTGGCCGGCCTGTACTCGCGAACCGCGCTCCCTGACACCGACGGGCCCGCGTTGTCCTCGGCTCCGGGCATTGCGACAGAACGCGCGCCGATCGTGGTGCTCTGGGCATCGCAGACCGGAAACGCGGAAGAATTTGCCGCCGCCTGCGCTGCTCGCCTTGGGGAAGTTGGCTTGCCCGTGGTGATGCATGCAATGGACGAGTTCCAGGCCGCCGACCTGGCGGCCACCCGAGAGGTCCTGTTGATCACCAGTACCTCCGGTGACGGCGAATCCCCGGACAACGGCAGCGGTTTCTGGGATGCGTTAGCTGCTGACACGGCGCCCCGCATGGCCGAGACGCGGTATGCAGTCATCGCTTTCGGCGACTCGAACTATGACGACTTCTGTGGGCATGGACGAAAGCTCGACGCCCGCCTTGCCGAACTGGGAGCCAGTCGTATCGTCGATCGCGCCGACTGCGAGCCCGATTTCGAGGACACCGCTGCTGGATGGCTGGAGGCGGTCACGGCTGAGCTTCGGAGCTCGGTGGCCAGCGAGACGACCGACGTCCTCGTTGCAAAGAAGAATTCTGGGACAACCGTTGCAACCCCGCCGATTTCACCGGCGATGTCGCCGCCGCTGCGATACAACAAGAAGGCGCCACTGACCACAGCCTTGACGCGCAATGTCGTGCTCAACCGTCCGGGTTCTTCCAAAGACGTGCGGCAGTTGGGCTTTCACCTTCCAGGTGACACGGTCAGTTACGAAGCCGGCGACGCTCTCGGAGTCTGGCCCCGAAACAGCTCTCCGTTTGTCGACGAGTGGCTCACCCTTACCGGCCTCGACGGTGACGAGACCGTCGAACTGGGGCAGTACGGGGAAATGACGCTGCGTACCGCGCTCACCGAGCGCTTGGAGATCACTCGAATCTCGACCGACATGATTCGATTCGTGCATCAACGAACCCGCGATTCGGACCTGGCCGAGTTGTTGAAGCCGGAGAATGTCTCCACGTTCAAAGACTGGTCGTGGGGACGACAGTCCGTCGACATTCTCGCGCAGTCGCCCGTTCGTGCCTCGACAGACGAATGGCTCTCGCTGCTCAAACCGATTCAGCCGCGGCTGTATTCGATATCTTCCAGTCCGAAGGAGAACCCACGCGAAGTGCAGTTGACGGTGTCCGCGGTGCGATACAACGTTGCGGGTGTCCCACGGCGTGGAGTGTGCTCGACTTACCTCGCCGACCACGCTCACGATGACGACATCGGTATCTACGTGCAGAAGTCGACCCACTTCCGGCCACCTTCCGATCCCGAGACCCCGATGATCATGGTCGGTCCGGGGACCGGCATTGCACCGTTCCGTGCCTTCCTGCATGAGCGGCGGGCATTGGGGCACACGGGTCCGAACTGGCTGTTCTTCGGAGAACAGCACGCCGCGACCGACTTCTACTACCGCGAAGAAATCGAAGAATTGCGGAAAGACGGATTCCTCACCGAACTCGACCTCGCGTTTTCCCGGGATCAAGCCGACAAGGTCTACGTGCAGGACCGGATGCGTGAGCGGGGTGCACTGCTGTGGGAGTGGTTGCAGAAGGGAGCGCACTTCTACGTCTGCGGCGATGCCAACCGGATGGCCAAGGACGTCGACAGTGCCCTCAACGGGGTGGTCGCTCAGCACGGAAAACTGGCACCTCGCAGTGCCGAGGCGTACGTGAAGGCTCTTTCGGCGGAGAAGCGCTATGTCCGGGACGTCTACTGACGTCGATCAGACAGCGCCCTTGAACCCGTGCTGACGCCAGGCCTCGTACGTCACGAGGGCGGCAGCGTTGGACAGGTTGAGGGACCGGCGTCCGGGCAGCATCGGGATACGCAGGCGCTCGGTGACGTGTTCGTCCGCCAATACTTCTTCGGACAGTCCGGTGGGTTCGGGCCCGAACAGCAGGACGTCGCCGGGTTGGTAGGCGATATCGGCATACGACGTGGTCGCGTGCGCGGTGAAGGCGAACACGCGAGCGGGGGTGACGGCTTCCCAGGCAGCGGTCAGGTTTTCGTGGACCGTGACAGTCGCCAGGTCGTGGTAGTCCAAGCCTGCGCGCTTGAGCTTCGGCTCCGACAAGTCGAACCCGAGAGGGCCGACCAGGTGGAGTTCGCAACCGGTGCCTGCGACCATGCGGATCGCGTTTCCGGTGTTGGGTGGGATGCGGGGCTCGTGGAACATCACTCGGAACACTCGAGGAACTGTACCGGGCGACGTATCGGTGCCCACGTCCGTGAGAAGACCCGGTCGGGAAGTGTGGGCGAATTGGTAACAAACCGGCCAGTCCGTGCGAATCTATTTCCGGCACTCTTCGCAGAACGGACATTTTGATGACCCCTCCCGCCGGTTGGAACCCCGACCCCTTCGACCCCACGATCGACCGTTACTGGGACGGTCAGCAGTGGACCGCGCAGACACGGCCCAAGGGCGTCGACGCACCCACTCAGGCTTTCGGCACTCCCACGCAGGTCTTCGGCGCACCCGGATCGGCGGTGCCGGACACTAGCGCCGAGGAAGGCAAGACGCGGCGTAAGTGGCCGTGGATCGCCGGCGCGGCAGTCGTGGGGCTGGTTGCCATCGCCGCGGCGACGGGAGCGGGCAAGTCGGAAGAATCGACGACGCCTGCTGCGACCTCTTCGACGACAGCTGCAGCGACGACAACCAAAAGCACGGTCCCGTCGACGACGAAGACCACGACTTCGTCCCTCTTGCCGACGACGACAACGATCGTGCCGCCACCGACGACAACCACCGTGGCAATCGTGCCGCTGGTTCCGCAGGTCCCGGAGACCACGACTACGCCGTATGTTCCGCCCGCTCCTGCATACACACCGCCGAAGACAACAGAACCGGCGTACGTTCCGCCGCCGGCCAAGGTGCCCGACGCGGGGGTGTATTACGCCAACTGTGCAGCCGTGCGAGCGGCCGGTGCTGCCCCGATCTACCGCGGCGATCCCGGCTATTCGTCCAAGCTTGATCGTGACGGTGACGGCGTGGCCTGCGAGACCTAGGCGATCGAACCGGTGTCGGTGCGGCGGGGCAGTATGGACGGCATGCTCCCCGAAGAATCCGACGATGTCGTCGGCGAAGACTATTCAGACGCGCGGCTGGCCGGGCAGAAGTGGCGTCAGCGCACTTTCACCAACTGCAATTTCCGAGACGCCGACCTCACCGGACTCACGACGGAGTCGGTGGTGTTCACGGATTGTGATTTCACCGGCACCGATCTGGGGGAGTCCGTGCACACGGGAACTGCGTTCCGCTCGTGCAATTTTGCCCGGACTAGCCTGTGGCACAGCACGTTCCGAAACTGCAGTTTGCTCGGGTCGGCGTTCGACGGTTGCCGCATCCGGCCGTTGACGCTCGACGAAGTCGACTTCTCGTTGACCTCACTCGGCGGGGCGGACCTGAGAAAGATCGACTTCACCTCATGCCGCTTCCGTGAAGCGAACCTGGTTCGGGCCGACATGCGGGGCGCGGTGCTGGCGTCGGCGGATCTGTCCGGTGCTCGTACGGGTGGACTCAAACTCGAAGGTGCAGATCTGCGCGGTGCGCGGATCGATCCGAGCCTGTGGACGTCCGCGTCCGTCGGAAACGCGCAGATCGAGTTGATGCAGGCGGTGGCGTACGCGTCGGCGCACGGTCTTGTCGTCGACATGAAGTAGCAGCGCCTAGCTCTCCAAGCGCTCCTCGAGGCGCACCGTCACCAGCTCGCCGGTCTCCTTGCCGATGGCTTTGCGAAGATCGGCTTTGACCGGCAGCTTGTGGTTACCGTCTCCCAACGCCATGAACGAACTCTGGAACGGATGTCCGTCGATCGTCCCGCGTACCTTGACCAGGCCGCGGGTGCCGAAGAACTCGGCGGACTCCGGCCAGATCACATAAGTCCACCCGCCCTTGGCGTCGCTCTTCTGCAGGGTGGCCGTGAATTCCTTGTCCAGCAACATGATGTCGGTCCTTTCGAACTCGTCCCAGTCGATCAGCGGATGAATTCCCGTGCGAGCAGATCCATCAGCAGTCCGTCCTTCCACACACCATGGCGATCTCGCGAATACTCGCGCATCACCCCGACGTCTTTGAACCCCACCGATCGGTAGCACGCGATGGCGACGGAGTTGTCGACCTCCGGGTCGATGACCAGACGGTGGAATGCGAGGTCGTCGATCAGGTGGGCACACAGCACGCGAATCGATTCGCGACCGAACCCTCGGCCGTGGAAGTCGGGATCGAGGAACAAGTCGAGCCCGGCGTGGCGGAAGTCGGGGTTGTCCTCCGCCTCATACCACTGGATGAAGCCGATCAGGTGGTCGCCGTGGAAGATGCTGTAGCGCGTGGTGCCAGCCTCCGGCGCTGCAGGCCAGTCGTCGTCGGGATTTTGCCACCAGTGCACGACGTCCGGGTGCAGGTGAATTGCCCGCAGACGGGCGTGATGATCGGGCGCGACGGGGGAGAGGAGCACCCTCGGGCCGCGTAGTTCCGGAGCCGTTGTCACTCATCGACCCTAACCTGGAACAATGGTCGCCGTGACTGCAACGATCCTCGACGGCAAAGCTACCCGCGACGAAATCTTCGAAGACCTGAAGGTGCGGGTGAGCGCTCTGAAGGCAGAGGGCATCACACCCGGCTTGGGCACCATCCTGGTGGGCGACGACCCCGGATCCGCGGCTTACGTGCGCGGCAAGCACAACGACTGCGCCAAGGTCGGTATCAATTCTTTGCGACGCGACCTGCCTGCCGACATCACGCAGGAGCAGCTCAACGCGACGATCGACGAGCTCAATGCCAATCCCGAGTGCACCGGCTACATCGTGCAGTTGCCGCTTCCCAAGCACCTTGACGAGAACGCAGCCCTCGAGCGCATCGACCCCGACAAGGACGCCGACGGCTTGCACCCGGTCAACCTCGGTCGACTGGTGTTGGGCAAGGAAGCCCCGCTGCCGTGCACCCCGCGTGGAATCCTGCATCTCCTGCGCCGCTACGAGGTCCCTATTGCAGGCGCACACGTGGTGGTAGTCGGACGAGGCGTCACAGTCGGTCGCCCGATCGGATTGCTGCTGACGCGTCGTAGCGAGAACGCGACGGTCACGCTCTGCCACACCGGTACCCGCGATCTCGCGGCCGAGGTTCGCCGCGCCGACATCATCGTCGCTGCCGCCGGCGTTCCCGGCCTCATCACCGCAGACATGGTCAAGCCCGGGGCAGCGGTCCTCGACGTCGGCGTCAGTCGCACCGACGACGGGGTCGAGCGCGCCGAGCGGGTTCTGGCCGGAGTCTGAGTCCGATGTCCTCACTGGTCGGCCTCGCGAAGAAGAATCTGCCCATGCTCGCGGTCCTCGCCGTGATCGCGGCGGCCGTGGTTCTCGTGCTGGCCGACCGGTGGCGCCGCGGCGCCCTCGTCTTCGGTGTTGCCGTCATCATCGGAGCTGCCGCTCGGTGGTTCGTTCCCGAGAACCGTGTGGGGTTGCTCGCGGTGCGTGGAAGGGTCTTCGACACTGCGGCGATGGGCGTTATGGGTGTGCTGATCGCGACGCTCGCCCTGACCATCGATCCGCTCGGTACCGACTGAGAAGGTCAGTCCCCGTAGAACGAGCGGATGTTGATGTCGCTCAAGGGGATCCACTCCGGTGACTGAGTGGATGCCGACTTCTTTCCGGCCTTGTCCGGTGCACTTCGCAGCGTCACTGCGAGGACCGGTTCCTCGTCGATTCGCCCGGCCAGGGCGTAGATTGCGGCGAGATGGTGAACGCACGGCGAGCGTCGGCCTGAGCAGTCGCAGCTGGCAGTACACTCCGAAAGATCAACGGCTACTGCGATATTTCGAGCCTGCAGTTCGGTGACGACGCTGTCCGGTAGTTCGCCGGTGGAGACGGATCTGTTCGCCTTTCCAGCCGAACGGAGAAGGCTCTTCACTGCAGCGATCTCGGATTTGGTCCAGAGCGGGACACCAATCGTCACTGACGAAGTTTTTGCCTTGGTGCTCACCTCGGCGACGACGGTCCCCGACGAGACGACGGTGAACTCCACGGAACCGTTGCGTGCCAGGGTGCGAGCCGTCGGCAGGGACGGGTTCGGACCGGACGCCGCGGTCCGCTCCACCGTGCGCAGCCACGCTCGACCCCAAGCGGTGACGCCGAATTCGTTGGCCATCAGATGATCACCGCGCCGTCGAGTTCGAGAAGTTCACGCAGTTCGGCGTCGGGGAGATCGGCCAGCGCGGCCTCGACGTTCCCGGAGACAGCATCGGCCACAGCTCGTTTGGACTCGTGCATCGCTGCTATGTGATCCTCCACGGTACCGCCCGTCACCAAGGTATGGACGTTGACGGTGCGTTTCTGGCCGATGCGGTGTGCCCGGTCGGTTGCTTGATCCTCGACGGCTGGGTTCCACCACCGGTCGTAGTGCACGACATGACTTGCGCGCGTGAGGTTGAGGCCGAAGCCGGCGGCGCGCAAGCTCAGAATCAGAACCGGTGGTGAATCCGTCTCGTTCTGGAACGCGTCGACCATCGCGTCTCGTTTGTCGGTGTTCAGGCCGCCGTGGAGGAAAGGCACGGCACCGATACCCAGTTCGGCTCCCAGGTGTCGCGAGAGCATCTCGCCCATCGTCCGGTACTGCGTGAATATCAGCGCGCGATCGCCGTCGTCGACGATCTCGGCGATCATTTCCGTTGCGCGGTCGAGCTTTCCGGATCTTCCGTAGAGGTCGTCCGTATCGCCGGTGACCTGCGCCGGGTGATTGCATACCTGCTTGAGGGTGGTCAGAAGGGCAAGAATGTTGCCGCGCCGGGCAATTCCCGTGCCCAATCCGGAGTCGAACGCATCGGCAACTGCCGACCGGTAGATGCGCGCCTGTTCCGACGTCAGAGTGCACGAGACCGTGGAGAACTGTTTGGGCGGAAGATCCTTGGCCACTGTGTCTTTGGTTCTGCGCAGAATGAAAGGATCGATCACCGCGGCAAGTCTGGTCGCCGCGGTGGCCGATCGACCGGATTCGATCGGGACGGCAAAGCGTTGACGAAACCGTGCGCGAGTTCCGAGGACGTCGGGATTTGCGACGCGAAAGAGTGACCACAATTCTTCGAGGCGGTTCTCCACCGGCGTGCCGGTCATCGCTACCTTGACGTCCGCCGACAACTGCATTGCTGCTTTCGCGGCGAGGGAAGCGGGGTTCTTGATCTGTTGCGCCTCGTCGAAGACCACTGAACTCCAATGGACCGGGGCCAATTGGTCTGCGTCGGAACGCAAGACGCTGTAGCTGGTCAGAACCGTAGTGCCGGCGGGGATACGAGTGGGAAGTGCACGGGCGGCCCCGTGATGAACGTGCAGTGGCAGATGCGGAGCGAATCGCTCGATCTCGCGGCGCCAGTTTCCGATGACCGAGGTGGGACACACAACCAGATGCGGACCGTCGCCGGCGCGGATCGCGATCATCGAAACCGCTTGCAGTGTCTTACCCAAACCCATCTCGTCGGCCAAGATCCCACCACCCGAACCCGACAGAGCCGTCAGCCAGGCAACTCCCTGCATTTGATACGGGCGCAGAGTCGCCTGAATCTTTGCTCGGCGAAGGCTGTCCACGGCTGTACGCGCATCCGTGAACAACCGCACCGTGGACTCGGCGCTTCGGATCTTCGTGTCGTCGCGCTCGATCGCGGCATGCGCTGCGGTCGGAATGTCATGTGCGCCGGTGTCGATGACGCGCTTCCATGCGAGCAGCGACGATCCGAGGTCGCCGCGACCAGCATCGAGGTTGTGGAAGGCGTCGATCGCGGTGGTGAGGTCGAGCAGTTGCGCTTCGACGTCGGTTGCTGTGATCGACTCGTCGACCGGGATCGCAAGCCTGCACACGCCCGGCGACCCGGTCGGCATCCCCAGTGCCGACAGCCGCGCTGCCGGGTCTGCGTCACCCCAGAACGCGAAGGACATGTGCTCGGGAATGTACGTAGCCTGCAGGCGCGTCGAGCATGGCTGATTCACGTTCGCCGATGCTAGCCGCGCCGGCTCACGTTCGCCAATGAGAATGTCGGGAAAACCCGCAGATCAGCTGTGGTTTTCCCGACATTGACGAATCCTGAAAACGTGGCTCTGTGCCGAATCAGCGAGCCGTACGTGCGAACTCCATCGTTCGGCGAAGCAGTCCGGCGACGGCGTCCGCCTCCGTCAGGAAGCCGTCGTGTCCGTCCTTGGACTTGAGAATCTCGAGGCCGCTGCACGTGGAAATTCCGTCGGCGATCTCCTCCTGCAAGCGAAGGGGATACAGCCGATCCGAGTCGACGCCGCCCACCACGACCGGTGCCGTGATCGACGCCAACGCCGCCGCAACACCGCCGCGTCCACGACCGATGTCGTGCCGGTTCATGGCCTCGGTCAGTAGGACGTACGTGCTCGGGTCGAAGCGGTCGACCAGCTTGTCTGCCTGATGTTCCAGGTAACTCTGTACGGCGTATCGTCCACCGTTCCAAGGATTTTCGTCGTTCTGAGCGGAGTTCTCGAAGCGCGCGTCCAGTTCGGACTCGGTGCGGTACGTCAGGTGCGCGATGCGACGGGCGATGCCGAGTCCGGTGCGAGGTGCCCGCCCCGTTCCGTGGTAGTCACCGCCCTGCCAATCCGGATCGGAGACGATGGCAGCGATCTGCGTCGTCTGGGTGCCGATCTGATCTGCAGTGGCCCGTGAACCGGTTGCGAGAACCAGCGCGGAGCGAATGCTGTCCGGGTAGGTAACTGCCCATTCGAGGGTGCGCATGCCCCCCATGGATCCGCCGACTACCGAGGCCAACTGGTCGATCCCGAGGAGATCGACGAGCTTCTTCTCCGCCGCGATCTGATCCCGGATGGAGATCTCCGGGAACCTGCTGCCCCACGGCTTGCCGTCGTCGGCCGGCGAACTGGGACCGGTCGTGCCGCGACAACCACCGAGGACATTGGTTGCGATGACGCACCATTCGCCGGTGTCGATCGGTTCGCCGGGGCCGACCATCCCGTTCCACCAGCCGGGGGAGGGCTGATTCGCGGAGATCGGTCCGGTGACGTGTGAGTCTCCGGTCAGTGCGTGCTCGACGAGTACTACGTTGTCGCGGTTCGGGGAAAGCTCACCCCACCGCTGAACGGCGAGCGAAACCGATGGGATTGCCGCGCCGCTCTCGAGTTCCAAGGCACCGATGTCGACGAACCCCACCTGGCCGTCGGGTGGGGGCAGGAGGTCGATCCTGGGCTCCAATTCGTTCACGGTCACGAGTTTGCCACCGCTGCCAGGCCGACGGTGAGATCGGCGAGGATGTCGTCGATTCCTTCGATGCCGACCGCGAGGCGAACGAGCCCGGGTGTGACACCGGAGGCGAGCTGCTCTTCGGGGGTGAGCTGCGAGTGTGTCGTCGAGGCGGGGTGGATCACGAGTGAGCGAACGTCACCGATGTTGGCGACGTGGCTGTGCAGCGTCAGGGCGTTGACGAACGTCTTGCCCGCATCGATACCGCCGGGCAGCTCGAAGGTGACGATGGCGCCGGTTCCCTTGGGCGTCAGCTGCTTTCCACGTTCGAACCATGGCGAGGAGGGAAGTCCCGCGTAGGAAACGGAGGCCACCTCACCGTGGCCGTCGAGGAATTCGGCGACCTTCTGTGCATTGGATACGTGGCGCTCGATGCGCAGGCTCAAGGTTTCGATACCCTGCGCGATGAGGAACGCGTTGAACGGCGCCACGGCGGAACCGAGATCGCGCAGCAGTTGGACGCGGGCCTTGAGTGCGAACGCCGGCGCGCCGAGGTCCGCGAAGGTGACGCCGTGGTAGCTGGGATCAGGCGTCGTGAAGTTCGTGTGGCGACCCTGCGTCCAGTCGAAAGTGCCACCGTCGACGATGACGCCGGCGATCGCGGTGCCGTGTCCACCAAGGTATTTGGTGGCGGAGTGAACGACGATGTCGGCGCCGTGTTCGAGTGGGCGAAGCAGGTACGGCGTCGCGACTGTGTTGTCCACGATCAACGGAAGACCGTTCTCGTGGGCCAGTGACGAGATACCGGGTAGGTCGAGGATGTGGTTCTTCGGATTGGCGATCGTTTCGCCGTAGAACGCCTTCGTATTCGGGCGAATGGCTTCGCGCCACTGCTCGAGATTGTCGGGATCCTCGACGAACGTGACTTCGATACCCAGCTTGCGAAGGGTGTAATGCAGGAGGTTGTACGTGCCGCCGTACAGGTACGGGCTGGAGACGATGTGGTCGCCGGCCTCGGCGATGTTGAGGATCGCGATGGTCTCGGCGGCCTGACCCGAGGAGAGGAGGAGTGCGGCGACTCCGCCTTCGAGGGCAGCGATGCGCTGCTCGACGGCGTCCTGTGTGGGATTCATGATCCGCGTGTAGATGTTGCCCGGCTCGGCGAGGCCGAACAGTGCCGCAGCGTGATCGGTGCTGTCGAAGACGTAGCTGGTGGTCTGGTAGATCGGCAGAGCGCGCGCATTTGTGGCGGTGTCCGCTGTTTGTCCGGCGTGCACCTGCTTGGTCTCGAACGACCAGTTCGCGGTCGGATCCGAAGTTGCTGCGGCGTCGGCTGTGTTGTCGGTCATGATTTGTTCACTCCAGTGGTCTGACGGATAGATGTCGGACGGGGGCGAATGATCGCCGCCCCGTGCTGGGGTCTATCTACAAGTGCGACACATACTGAAATACCTCCGTGGGGCTCGGCCCGGTCTGGGGTCCGTCCCTGTCGGACCCGCGCTTGTCACCCGAATTGCGGTGGAACTGCGCGAGCAGATCCACGTCGGGAAACCTGGTCATCACCCGGGGCACCCCACCGCGGTTGGAGGGTTGCCGTCCAGCGAGCCGGGGCTTGACGCTGGCACTCATGACCAAGTCGGATTCTACCGGGAAGTGAGCGCAGTCCTGACACGGGGCGAAATGTGAGCCGCAACCGCACGCGAGGCAGAGCGACGCAGCCCACTAGCAGGCAAAAGTTACTCGCGAGTAGAGACCGATGAGTGGACCTGCCGGTTGCGGCCTCACGGGTTAGCAGTACGCTTGTCTTGTTTGGGACTCATCTCCCGAGATCAGTCCACACCGTCTAGGTTTGATAATCGAACCGTTCGCGGACCCACTCACAAAGTGTGACCGCAACCGTGTAACCAGGGAAACTTCCTAGGAGGACGCGAAGCACCCATGTCCAAAATCAAGGTTGAGGGCACCGTCGTCGAACTCGACGGCGATGAGATGACGCGCATTATCTGGCAGTTCATCAAAGACAAGTTGATCCATCCGTATCTCGATGTGAACCTCGAGTACTACGACCTCGGTATCGAGTACCGCGACGAGACCGACGACCAGGTCACCATCGACGCAGCGCACGCGATCCAGAAGCACGGCGTCGGCGTCAAATGCGCCACGATCACGCCGGACGAGGCACGTGTCGAGGAATTCGGTCTCAAGAAGATGTGGCGTTCCCCGAACGGAACGATCCGCAACATTCTCGGCGGCACGATCTTCCGCGCACCGATCATCATCTCCAACGTTCCGCGACTCGTTCCGGGCTGGACCAAGCCGATCATCATCGGCCGTCACGCATTCGGCGACCAGTACCGCGCCACAGACTTCAAGGTCCCCGGCCCCGGCAAGGTGATGATCACCTACACGCCTGAGGACGGCAGCGCACCGATCGAGCACGAACTGGTCAACTTCCCCGAAGAGGGCGGCGTCGTCCAGGGGCAGTACAACTTCACCACGTCCATCCGTGACTTCGCTCGCGCGTCGCTCACCTACGGACTGCAGCAGAACTACCCGGTGTACCTGTCCACCAAGAACACCATTCTCAAGGCGTACGACGGTGCCTTCAAGGACATCTTCCAGCACGTCTACGAGACCGAGTTCAAGGCTGAGTTCGATGCTGCAGGTCTGACCTACGAGCACCGCCTCATCGACGACATGGTCGCTTCCGCTCTCAAGTGGGAGGGCGGATACGTCTGGGCATGCAAGAACTACGACGGCGACGTCCAGTCCGACACCGTGGCCCAGGGCTTCGGCTCGCTCGGCCTCATGACGTCGGTTCTGCTGACACCGGACGGAAAGACCTGTGAGGCAGAGGCTGCTCACGGCACCGTGACGCGTCACTACCGTCAGCACCAGCAGGGCAAGCCCACCTCGACCAACCCGATCGCGTCCATCTTCGCGTGGACCCGCGGACTCGAGCACCGTGGCAAGCTCGACAGCACCCCTGAGGTCATCGGCTTCGCGCAGGCGCTCGAAGACGTTGTCATCAAGACCGTCGAAAGCGGCCAGATGACCAAGGACCTCTCGATGCTGGTCGGCGGCGATCAGGGCTACCTGACCACCGAGGAGTTCCTCGGCGCGCTCGACGTGAACCTGCAGAAGGCCATGGCCGCGAAGTAGATTCACCGCTTCACCTGTCAAATGGGACGTCTGGGAAACCGGGCGTCCCATTTGTGTTCGCGGTCTCACGTGAGTGAACTCACCCGCTCTCACTTGGAAGTTCAACCAGGTGTGAGACCACAATTGGTCAGTGACTTCGTCTACCCTCTCCCGTTCTGACACCTCGACACCCGGGGTTCGTTCCGCCAGAGGTCCGGCGATGCTCGCTCTCGCTCTCGGTGGTTTCGGTATCGGCACAACCGAGTTCGTCGCCATGGGGTTGCTCCCGGAAATGGCATCCGGACTCGGCGTCTCGGAACCCGTCGCGGGTCACGTGATCTCCGCATACGCGCTCGGAGTTGTCGTCGGCGCTCCGCTGATCGCTGCACTCACCGCACGAGTACCGCGCCGCACCCTGTTGATCGCACTCATGGTCGCGTTCACCGTCGGCAATGCCGCCTCGGTTTTCGCGCCCTCGTACACGACGCTGATGATGGCCCGCTTCGTCGCCGGATTGCCGCACGGCGCGTATTTCGGAGTCGCCGCACTGGTCGCAGCTCACCTGGCCGAACCGGGAAAACGCGCGAAGGCCGTCGCCATGGTGATGATGGGTCTTTCCGTGGCCAACGTGATCGGGGTACCGGTCGCGGCCTGGATCGGCCAGGCACTCGGCTGGCGCAGCGCCTTCGCCTTGGTTGCGGTGATCGGAGTGGCAACGGTTGCTTCGCTGTTCGTCTGGATTCCGCGGTTGGACGGCATGCCGGTGACGAATCCGATCACCGAACTCGGGGCACTGGGCCGCGTTCAGGTGTGGATGACCCTGATCGTGGGCATGGTCGGATTCGGCGGGATGTTTGCCGTCTACACCTACATCAGTACGACTCTCACCGACGTGTCCGGGCTTGGCGTTTCGTTCATTCCCCTCGCACTCATGCTGTACGGACTGGGCATGGTGGCCGGCAACTTCGTCGGTGGATACCTCGCGGATCGCGCACTGATGAAGGGCTTGTTCCTGTCGATGGGATCCCTCGTGGTCATCCTCGCGATCTTCGTTATCGCCGTGCGCAATCCGTACACGGCGCTCGTCTTCGTCTTCCTCATCGGGCTCGCCGGGTCGTCGATGGTGCCTGGCCTCCAGACACGGTTGATGGATGTCGCCGAGGATGCTCAGACCTTGGCCGCGTCTCTCAATCACGCCGCACTCAACATCGCCAACGCCTTCGGAGCGTGGATCGGCGGCGTCGTCATCGCAGCCGGTTACGGGTACACCGCGCCGGCAGCGGTGGGGTCGTTGCTGGCCGTCGCGGGTCTCGTCGTGCTGGCGGTAGCGGTGATTCTGCAGCGTAGGGCCGCGCGCTGACCTGGGCGCCCATCCGCGTCGGTGGAATCCGCTACGGTGCTTGCCGTGCCACAAACTGCTGACTCCCACATTCTTGCGCCCCACACCATCACGTCCGTGAACGTCAACGGCGTTCGAGCAGCTGCCCGCAAGGGCATGCTCGACTGGCTGGAGAAGACGTCGGCGGATTTCATCTGCCTTCAGGAAACGCGTGCGTCGGACGATCAGCTTCGCGAGACTCTCGAACCAGCGCTCGGCAACGGATGGTTCCTCGTCTCCGCCGAGCCGTCCGCGAAGGGACGCAACGGAGTCGCGATGCTCTCACGCACGGAACCGGACGCGGTGCGGATCGGTCACGGGGACGACGAGTTTCTCGACGCCGGTCGATACATCGAAGCCGACTTCGCGGATCTGACCGTCGCGAGCCTGTACCTGCCCTCCGGTGAGGCGCTCACGCCGAAGCAGGAGGAGAAGGAGCGGTTCATGGCATCCTTCGCAGTTCACCTCGCTACCACCGCTGCGGCGGCCGAGGCTGCCGATCGTCACGTGGTGGTCAGCGGCGATTGGAACATCGCGCACACCGAACTCGACCTCAAGAACTGGAAGACCAACAAGAAGTCTTCGGGATTCCTCCCCGAGGAGCGCGCCTGGATGGATCTGCTGTTCGCCGAAGATTCCGCGTGGGTGGACGTCTTCCGCACCCTCCACCCGGGTGTCGAGGGCCCGTACTCGTGGTGGTCGTACCGCGGAAAGGCATTCGACAACGATTCGGGTTGGCGTATCGATTACCAGGTTGCCACTCGCGGATACGCCGAGCGGGCCAAGGTCGCGCTCGTGGAACGCGCTGAGTCCTACGACCTCCGTTGGTCGGATCATGCGCCTGTCACCGTCTCGTACCGATAGAGACGCGTATGTCTGAAGGTCTGAAAATGCCGAGCGCAAAGACGCGCAACGCCATCATCACCGTCGTGGTGGCGGTGGTTGCGCTCGTACTGGCGGTCACCCTTTCTTCACGTGACTCCGACAGTTCGGCGTCGTCGGGTACGAAGTCCTCGAGCGTTCAGTCCTCGAGTGTTCAAGCCAAGCCTGGCGCCACCACCAAGGCTGCGCCGTCGAGTTCCGCGCCCTCGAATTCCGCTGCCAAGCCAACGCAGCAGACAAGCACCGATGCGCCGGCGCGAGTGCTCGCCACGCTGGTCGAGATCGACGCCGGGAGGTGGCCGGATTCCGCCAATGCGCCGGGCACCAAGGGCGGCATCACCTTCCGCAACAGCGAAGGCCGCCTACCCGCTGTCGGTGCCGGTGGCGGACGTGTCGTCTATCAGGAATGGGACGTGAACCCGAAGAAGAACGGCCAAGGACGCGACGCCGAGCGAATCGTCACCGGCAACGACGGTTCGGCGTGGTACACCCTCGATCACTACGACACGTTTGTGAGGATTCGCTGATGTCCGATTCGTCTACGGTCAGCGTGGCGCAGTGGCTGGATCCGTCTTCGGATGTGGCTTCGGTGGCGCTGCAGAGCGACCCGGCCGTTGCAGATGATCTTGCACGTCAACTCCGTGCCGAGAATTTTGTCGTTCGGGTGGTTCGCGGAGAGAACATGCGGACAACGGCGCAGGTCTTCGACGAGTTCGCGGCAGCCTTCCAGTTTCCGTCCCACTTCGGACGAAACAAAGACGCTTTCGACGATGTCATGCGCGATCTCGACGACGTCCTCGGACTCGGCGCCGGATATGTAGTTGTGGTCCGAGGCGCGGGTTCTCTACTGTCCGAGCAACAGGATCAGTTGGAGTGGTTCTGCGAAACGATGGACTTCTACGCCGAAGAATGGGAACCCGTCGTTTTCCGGACCGTCTACCAGTTCGGTGCGGAGGACCTCGCCGCCCACGGTGAAGACCTCGTCGAACTCGACTACCCGGGCACCACGCCACTGCACTGATTTCCACTCGTGAAAAGATCGGAACCATGTCGACCCCTGCAGAACAGAAGCCCACCGCAAAGCCTCGCGTGCTTTCCGGAATCCAGCCGACGTCGGATTCTTTCCACCTCGGCAACTACCTGGGTGCGCTGCAGCAGTGGGTTCCGTTGCAGGACGATTTCGACGCTTTCTACTTCATTCCGGATCTTCACGCCATCACGGTGACGCAGGACCCGAAGGAATTGCGTCGTCGCACCAAGGTTGCGGTCGCTCAGCTCCTTGCGGTGGGGATCGATCCGGATCGGGCGACGCTGTTCGTGCAGAGTCAGGTTCCCGAGCACGCACAGTTGGCGTGGGTCCTGAACTGCATCACCGGTTTCGGTGAAGCCAGCCGTATGACGCAGTTCAAGGACAAGTCCGCCAAGCAAGGCAGCGACAACGCCAGTGTCGGCTTGTTCACGTATCCGGTTCTGATGGCCGCGGACATCCTTCTGTACCGCCCGCAGCGAGTCCCCGTGGGTGAGGATCAGCGTCAGCACCTCGAACTCGCACGCGATCTGGCCGGCCGGTTCAACACCCGCTACGGCAAGGCGTTCGTCGTTCCCGAGCCGCAGATCATCAAGGGCACGGCAAAGATCTACGACCTGCAGGATCCAACCGCGAAGATGAGCAAGTCCGCTGCCAGTGCGGCCGGACTGATCAATCTGCTCGACGACCCGAAGGTGTCGGCGAAGAAGATCAAGTCGGCCGTCACCGACAACGAGCGCGAGATTCGTTTCGACCCGCAGGCCAAGCCGGGCGTCAGCAACCTGCTCACCATTCAGTCGGCTCTCTCGGGAGTACCGATCGAGACTCTGGTGGCCGGTTACGAGGGCAAGGGGTACGGCGACCTCAAGACCGATACCGCTGACGTGCTGACCGAGTTCGTCACCCCACTCAAGGCGAAGGTCGACGGTTACCTTGCCGACGAGGCAGAGCTGGATCGCATCATCGCGGCCGGAGCGCACCGCGCCCGTGAGGTGTCTTCACGCACTCTCGCCGCTGTCTATGACAAGGTCGGATTCCTGGCACCGAAGGGCTGACTTACGCGAATTCGGACTCACGACGCCTGACCGAACATGAGGGGGACGGCAATGGCTGACACGGACGACGACGCACCGAGCTTTCTCGAGAAGCAACGGGCAGCGCGACCCTGGCTCGATCATCTGGTTCGCGCGGCCGGACGGTTTCAAGAGCAAAAAGGCGACTATTACGCTGCTGGTATCACGTACTTCAGCGTTCTCGCGTTGATTCCGATCATGATGGTCGCGTTTGCAGTGGCCGGTTTCGTATTGGCCGGGCATCCCGAGTACCTGGAGTCGATTCAGGAGCAGATCACCAAGAGCATTCCGGGCAGCTTGGGTGACACCATCAACACGCTGATCGATTCGGCCATCGACTCGCGCGCGAGCGTCGGAATCTTCGGCCTCCTGGGTGCTGCGTACGCGGGTCTCGGTTGGATGGCAAATGTTCGCGACGCGCTGACGGCGATGTGGGAGAGCAAGCGCGAGCCCAAGGGGTTCGTACGTACCAAACTTGGTGACGCAGGGGCCCTCGTCGGTCTGGCTGTCGCCATGGTCGTCTCACTGGGAATGTCGGCGCTGAGCAGTGGGCCGGTTGCGACTCAGATCGTGAAATGGCTCAACCTCGAGAACATCACCGGTGTCGGCGTGGGGCTCAGAGTTGTTTCACTGTTGCTCTCACTCCTGGCGACGTGGGCGGTGTTCCTGTGGGTGATCGCCCGGCTGCCGCGCGAGCCTGTCACGCTGCGTAGCGCTGCGCAGGCAGCGGTTATCGCCGCGATTGTGTTCGAGATCTTCAAGCAGGTGGGTGCGATCTACCTCGCTGCCGTCACCAACGGACCAGCGGGCGTGGCATTCGGTCCGATCATCGGTTTGCTCGTGTTCGTGTTCACGGCGTCACGGATGCTGCTGTTCTGCACGGCGTGGGCGGCGACGACCAAGGAAAGTATGGCCCTGGCGTTCGTTCCGCCGCCGGATCCCGCCGTGATCTCGCCGCGAATCGTTGTCAGTGACGGTGCTTCACCGTCTCGCGTGGCTGCGCTGATCGCCACGGGTGCGGTTGCCGGCCTGGGTCTTTCGGGCTTCATGCGTCGTCGGCCGCGCTAGCGCCTCCGACGGTTGAGGGCAACGGCTCCCGCCACCAGCGCGATCACCACTACTCCACCGACAGCACCGATGAGGATGCGGTCAGTGGTGTCGGATTCGGCGTCGGTAGCGGTGGGTGCTGCCGAGATCGAGCCTGGTGCAGCGGCAGACGGTGTGCGAGTGACATCGGGACTGGAATCGTCGGTGGATCGGTCCGTCAACGAGCCGACGGTTGTGCTCGCGGGGAGTGCATATCCGTAGTCGAGTAGACGGGCAGCTTGTTCCCACGGACGGATCGGCTTGGCTTCGCCGCCCATCAATGTCACCAGTAGTTTCCGGCCGTTACGCTCCGCGCCACCCACATACGTGTGGCGGGCGTCGTCGGTGAAGCCGGTCTTGCCGCCCAATGCGCCGTCGTAGTTGTAGAGCAGCTGATTGTCGTTGGCGAGAGTGAATCCGGGGCGGTCCTGATCGTCGGGAATCGTCGGATCCTTGGGGAAGCCGGGAAATTCGACGGTCTCGGTATGGATCAGACCGGCAAACGTCGGATTCTGCAGGGCGGTATGGAAAATCACGGCCAGGTCGTACGGCGAGCTGCTCATCCCCGGGCCGTCGAGTCCGGATGGAGTTGCCGTGCGAGTGTCGAGGGCGCCGAGTTCGGCCGCGAGCGCGTTCATTTTCGACACGGCTGCAGCGTCACCGCCGAGTTGGCGGGCAAGAGCATGCGCGGCATCGTTTCCCGACGCCATGACCAGACCCTGCATCAGTTGCCGGTTGGTGTACTTGCCGCCCTTGCCGATGCCGACAGCGCTACCTTCAGCGTCCGCGTCTTCGGCCGTTGCGGTGATTTCGGTGTCGAGATCGAGTTCGTCGAGCGCGACAAGAGCCAAGAGCATCTTGATGGTGCTGGCGGGGCGGTAGCGACCGTGCGGATCTTTGGCGGCGAGGACCTCGCCGGTTTCGGCGTCCGCGAGTACCCATCCGGATGCCGCGATATCCGCCGGGAGCGGGGGAGCGCCGTCAGGGAGTACAACACCGCACTCGCCGAGCTTGTCTCCACCGACAGGGCTTTCCGGAATCGGGACAGCAGTCGGGGCCGTAGATCCGGGCGCGGGTGCTTCGGAGAGATCGATCGCCGGTGCCGGGCTACTCGTGAACGGGCAGCTGTCGGTGTTGGGTGTTGTGAACGGCGCTTCGGTGGTGGTGGTGGGCGGCGGCGGGGCCGGTTGGGCGCCGGCCACTCCCGAGGTCCCGACGACACCGGTAAACGCAATGCTCCCTGAGAGCACTGTTCCGGCAACTGCCACTGCACACTTTCGACGCCACATCATCGATATACGAGGGTATGCGAACGTGAGGGAACGTCCGAATCGCCACGCAAGCAGAGGGATCGAAAACAGGCGATTCGGTTTGTACATCGGTCATAGTGGATGGATGAACTTCGCAGGCACGCGTGGACGCCAGACGCTCGCGGCAATGACGCTCGTTGGAGCATTGACCGCTGTCGTCGGATGTTCCGGCGATTCGGATCCGTCGGCCGAGAGCCAAATCTCTGCGGTCGTCGGTCAGAGTTTCGAATTCATGGCCGAAAGGGACTGGGAGGCAGTGGACAGCACTCAATGCAGTTCGATGCGCAGGGAGAGTCCGCGAGTCGAAGAGTCGCCGTTCGACGACGCACTTGCCAGTCTGAGGCTGGACGGAGTGGAGAACATCGTCGTGAACGGGGATTCGGCGACAGCCAACACCCGCCATTACAGCACCGAGGATCCGTCCGAGATGATGCGCGAAGACATCACGTTGATCAAGGAGAACGGTGCCTGGGTTGTGTGCTGACGTCTTTATGTGGTGACAATCGGAGATCGCCGCCGATGAGTTCCACCACCACGCAGAGTCTGTAACAGTGGGGTAGTCGGCTACTCGAATGGCGCACACGCACTGACGACAGGGGATCGGTATGGGCAAGATCGTGGTGACAGAATTCGTGTCCTTGGACATGGTGATGGAAGCTCCCGGTGGCGAACCGGGTTACGCGCACACTGGATGGGTCTTTCCGTACCAGGAGGGCGATCAGATGAAGTTCAAACTCGACGAAACCCTCGCCGCGGACGTCCTTCTGCTCGGGCGGCGGACCTACGAGAGCTTCGCCGGTGCCTGGCCCGAGCGCGAGGACGACCAAGGCTTTGCGGACAAGATGAACGAGATGCCCAAGTACGTCGTCACGAGTTCGACCGAACCGCTCGAATGGAACAACTCGACGGCGCTCGACGGTCCCATCGAGGAATCTGTCCCGAAGCTCAAGGAGCAGATCGACGGCGAGATCCTGGTCGCGGGAAGTCGGACGCTCGTCCACGCGTTGTTGCTGGCCGGTCTGGTCGACGAGTTGCGCCTGATGGTCTTCCCGGTCATTCTCGGGTCCGGCGGGAGAGTGTTCCCCGAATCGGCCGACAAGATCGTCCTCGAGTTGAAGGACGATCGTCGGTACGAATCCGGAGTTCAAGTACTGACGTACCACCCCACGGTCACGTAGACCTTTCGAAAACATCTGTGGCCGAGCCTCTTCGAGAGTCTCGGCCACAGATGTCTTGCCGGCTAACTGTTCTCGGGGAAGCCGAGGTTGATTCCGCCGTGGCTGGGGTCGAGCCAGCGACTGGTGACGGCTTTACCTCGCGTGAAGAAATGAACACCTTCTGTCCCGTGAGCGTGGGTGTCACCGAAGAGGCTGTTCTTCCAGCCGCCGAAGCTGTAGTAGGCCATGGGAACCGGGATGGGGACGTTGATGCCGATCATTCCGACCTCCACCTCGTTCTGGAAGCGTCGGGCAGCGCCGCCGTCGTTGGTGAAGATGGCGGTGCCGTTTCCGTACGGGTTGTTGTTGATCAGTTCGAGGGCTTGGTCGTAGGTATCGACACGCACGACGGACAGGACAGGTCCGAAGATTTCGTCGGTGTAGATCGACATGTCGGTGGTGACGTGGTCGATGAGGGTGGGCCCGAGCCAGAAGCCGTCCGGTCCACCATCGGCCTGAACTGTGCGTCCGTCGACCACGATCGTGGCACCGTCCTTCTCGCCGGCATCGACATAGGACGCGACCTTGTCGCGATGGGCCTTAGTGACGAGCGGACCCATGTCGGAGTTCTTGGTGCCGTCACCGGTGACGAGGGGAGTGGTGCGTTCGCCGATCTTGGCAACCAGTTCGTCGGCGATGTCGCCGACTGCGACCAGGGCGGAGATCGCCATGCATCGTTCGCCCGCGGAGCCGAATCCCGCGTTGACCATTGCGTCGGCGGCGAGGTCGAGGTCGGCGTCCGGCAGAACGATGGCGTGGTTCTTGGCGCCGCCGAGTGCTTGCACGCGTTTGCCGTTGGCGGTGCCGGTGGCATAGACGTACTGGGCGATGGGGGTGGATCCGACAAACGAAATCGCTTTGACTGCTTTGTTTTCCAGAAGTTCGTCGACGGCGAGCTTGTCACCTTGGAGGACGTTGAAGACGCCGGGGGGCAGACCGGCTTCGGCCCAGAGTTCGGCGAGCCAGATCGCCGCGGTGGGGTCCTTCTCCGAGGGCTTGAGAATCACGGTGTTCCCGGCGGCAATGGCGACCGGGAAGAACCACATGGGGACCATCGCGGGAAAGTTGAAGGGCGAGATGATGCCGACGGGGCCGAGGGGTTGGCGGATGGAGTAGACGTCGACCTTGGTCGATGCATTCTCGGTGTATCCGCCCTTGAGGAGATGCGGTATTCCGCAAGCGAATTCGACAACTTCCTGCCCGCGGCTGATTTCGCCGAGGGCGTCGGAGAGAACCTTGCCGTGCTCGGCTGTGATGATCTCGGCGAGTTCACCTTTGCGAGCGTTGAGGAGTTCGCGGAAGCTGAACAGTACCTGTGTGCGCCGGGCCAGTGAGGTGTCACGCCAGGCGGGGAAGGCCGCCGCAGCCGCGTCGATGACAGCGCGGGCGTCCTCGAGGTTCGCCAGGGCCAGTCGGCCGATGATCTGTCCGGTGGCGGGGTTGGTGACGGTGGCGGTGTCCTCGGACGTTCCGGCGAACGGCTTGCCGTCCAGCCAGTGCGCGATGACACGAGTATCAGTGCTGGTCATGGTATTTCCTAGTGGTCTGGTGACTCAGGAGTTCGGGGAGGTGTACTTGGCGACGTAGTCGTTCATCGTCTCGCGCTGGTACCGGGAAACCTCGTGCGCGTTTTCGTTCTCGGCGAAGACACTCGACACCATCACGGTGTTCTCACGTTCGTAGAAGCCGAGTTTGCCGAGACCGCCGAAGAATTCGTCCCAGTTGACGTCTCCGTCACCGATTTTGAGATGCTGATGCACTCGAACGGCATTGCCTGGCGGGTTGGTGATGTAGCGCAGTCCGTGGGAACGGTGATGATCCATGGTGTCCGCCACGTGAACGAGTCGGACCATGTCGCCGGCGGCCTCCATGATGGCGGGAAGGTCCCCACCCATGTGGAATTGGTGGCACGCCACGATCACCATGCCGAGGTTCTTGGAGTTCACACCACGGATCGTGCGGATCGCGGCTAGTCCGTCTTCGACAAAATCGTCCGGGTGGGGGTCGATCAGGACGTCGATTCCCTCGCGTTCGATGATCGGAACCAGTTCCTCCATCGAACGATAGAACGCACGCTCGGACTCTTCGGCCTTTTCGGGGCGGCCGGAGAATTCGGTGTTCATGACGTTGACACCGAGATCGACCGTGATCTGGATGGCCCGCTTCCAGTAACGCACGGCTGCTTCGCGGGCGTCCTCGTCCGGGCCGGACCAGCGAAGGACCGGGAGTACCGACGCGATGCCGACCCCAGCACTCGCGCAAGCTTTCCGAAATTTGGCGACGAGCGCGTCGTCGGCTTTCGGGTGATTGAAGAACGGGATCATGTCGACGTGCGGTGTGAGCTGCAGGTACTCGTACCCGAGATCGGCAACAACCTGAGGTAGCTCGAGTAGTGAGTAATCGTGATGGAAAGGTGTGGGGTCGAGTGCGACCTTCATCGCTAAGCTCCGGCCACAGAGTCGCGCGCAACCATGTCCACGACGACGCGCTGACCCGTCTCCAGAGACTTCACACCGGCGGCGCAGACAGCGGCCGCGGCGTACCCGTCCCAAGCACCTGGTCCGTCGATGTAGTTGCCGGTGCCGGCGCCCGTCTTCACTGCCTTGATCCACCGGGCGAACTCGGTGTCGTAGGCCTGCCCGAAGCGTTCGCGGAATCCTGGGGTGATCTGCCCACCCCAGTTGCCGGGCTTGGTCTTTCGGATCAGTCCCACGTCGAGTCCGATCATCGCGCTTCCGAGTTCGCCGACAACTTCGGTGCGCACCTCGTAGGCAACTCCGGTGGTGACAAACACCTCGGCGTCGACGTGTCTGCCGGACTCGGTCTCGAATATCGCGATCTGTGGGTCTTGAATGCCCTCGGGAGCAAGCGAATTCGCGGCCGGTCGGATGATCTGCACTGAGGTGATCTCTTCGTCGAGCAGGAATCGTGTCACGTCGACCTCGTGGACGAGTGAGTCCTTGACGATCATCGCGCTGTCGAAACCCTTCGGAACCGCAGGATTACGATGCGCACAGTGCAGCACGAGCGGGCGACCGAGATCGCCGCTGTCGATCAAATCCTTGAGCTGGGTGTATTCGTGGTCGAATCGCCGCATGAAGCCGACCTGGATCAGCTTCTTGCCCAGCGCTGCTTCGGCTTTGACGATCGTGAGCGAACTGTCCGCGTCGGTGGTCAGCGGCTTTTCGCAGAGAACAGGCTTGCCCGCTTCGAGGCAGGCAAGAACCTGCTTCTCATGGGTCGGGCCCGGGGTTGCGAGAACAACGGCGTCGACGTCCTCGGCTGCGATGGCATCGAACGGATCGACGACGACGCGCGCCCCTGGCGTCAGTGCTGCGATTTCCTCGGCGCGGGCGAGAGAGTAGTCGTTGACGACGGTGACGCGGGCACCGCCGATTTTGTTGGTGATGCGGTCGACGTGATCGGCCCCCATGATGCCGACGCCGAGCACTGCGATCCGGAGATCCTGGTTGTCAGACATGCGGTGGTACTCCTCGATTGTGTTGCTCAGTTGAAACGGACGGCGGGGACGCCACAGGTGGACAGGTATTTCTGAGTGCGCGCTGCGATGGGCAGCGGTGTGTCGGGATGGCAGGGATACATGTCCTGCTCGACGATCGCGAACACGTCGATGCCGAGCTTCTCGATGGCCTCCAGAAGCGGCGGCATGTCGGGGATTCCGCGCGGCGGTTCGATCATGGCACCGAGTTTGACGGCCTCACCGAACGGCAGGTCCTCCGCCTCAACCTGGGCGACTATCGCCGGATCCACCTGTTTGAGGTGTAGGTACCCGATGCGCTCCGGATGTTTGTTGATAATTGCGAGATTGTCGCCGCCGCAGTAGCTGATGTGGCCGGTGTCGAGACACAGATTCACGAAACGCTCGTCGGTCCCTTCGAGGAACTTGTAGACGTTGTCTTCGATGTCGACGTGACTGTCGGCATGAGGATGGTACTGCGCCATGACGCCGTACTCCTCGAGCATTGCCTTCCCGAGAGCGTTCATGCCGTCGGTTTTCTTACGCCACTGCTCGGGCGTCAGATTGCGGTCTTCGAGTACCGCTCCGGTGGAAGGGTCGCGCCACATCTCAGGGATGACCACCACGTGCTTGCCGCCGACGGCTGCGGTCAACTTGGCGACGTCCTTGATCTGATTCCAGACGGCATCCCAGGAATCGTCCTGGTGCAGGTGTTCGAAAACGGTACCGGCCGAAAGCTTCAGGCCGCGTGCTCCGAGTTCGTCAGTCAGCTTGGCTGGATCGGTCGGAAGGTATCCGAACGGGCCGAGTTCGATCCATTCGTATCCCGACGCGGATACCTCGTCGAGGAATCGTGCGTAAGGGGTCTGCTGTGGATCGTCCGGAAACCACACGCCCCAGGAGTCGGGGGCTGATCCGACGTGAATCGCGCTCATGTCTAGATTCCTTTCGCGGGCAAGCTTTATGGGGTGTGGTTGTGCGGAATTTTCATTCGGATGGACGGAGGTACGGTCGCTGGATCTTCTTCCAGGACTCGTAAGTTGTCCGTGCTTTCTTGGTGGACTCCAGTTCGGAGGTGGCCGATACCGGTACATCCCACCAGGATTCGCTGTCCGGGGCGCCGATCAGCGGGTCGGTTTCGACGTGGATGACGGTGCTGGTGTCGCTTGCTTTGGCAACCTTGATCGCGTCGGCGAACTCTGCAGCGGTGTTGGCGCGGATGACGTCGACACCGAGGCTGGCGGCGTTCGCGGCCAGATCGACCGGGAGAACCCCTCCGTCGAGACGTCCGTCATTCGAGCGGTAGCGGTACTGCGTGCCGAAGCGCTGGGAACCCAGCGACTCGGACAGTGAACCGATGGAGGCAAATCCGTGATTCTGCACCAGGACGACGATGACCTTGAGGCGTTCCTGTACGGCGGTGACCAATTCGGTGGCCATCATCAGATAGGAACCGTCTCCGACCATCACGAACACGTCGCGATCGGGGCACGCCATGCGGACGCCTAGACCGCCGGCAACTTCGTATCCCATGCACGAGTACCCGTATTCGACGTGATACCCCTTGGAATCACGGGTTCGCCACAGCTTGTGGAGGTCACCTGGCATGGACCCGGCAGCGCACACCACGACGTCACGTGGATCGGACAGTGTGTTGACCAGGCCGATCACCTGATTCTGATTCAGTGACCCGTCGGCAGCGGGTTCGGCTGGGTTGTAGACGGATTCGACGATCGCATCCCAATCGCGAGCGAGGTCACCGATCCTGGACGCATATTCGTCGTCCACCCGGTAGTCGTTCAGTGTGATCGCCAGCGCGTCGAGTGCCTCACGTGCGTCGGCGACCACGCTGACTCCGCCCTGCTTCACGGAGTCCAGTGAAGCGACGTTGATGTTGACGAAGCGAACGTCGGGATTGGTGAACGCGGTGCGGGACGCGCTCGTGAAATCGCTGTACCGCGTACCGATTCCGATGACGACGTCCGCCTCGGTAGCCAGTGCGTTTGCAGCCGTAGTGCCGGTGGACCCCACCGCCCCGACGGATTGTGGATGGTCGTAGACCAATGAACCCTTGCCGGCCTGGCTCTGCCCCACGGGGATTCCGGTCTGCGCGCAGAACGCTGCCAGAGAGTCGGTGGCCTGGCTGTAGATCACGCCGCCGCCGGCCACGATCAGTGGCTTGCGAGCCGAGCGGATGATCGCGGCGGCGCGTTCGATCACCGATCGCTCGGGGAGCGGGCGGGCCACGTGCCACACCCGTTCGGCGAAGAACGACTCTGGCCAGTCGAAAGCCTCGGCCTGCACGTCCTGCGGGATGGCGATGGTGACTGCGCCGGTCTCGACGGGATCAGTGAGAACGCGCATCCCGGCGAGCAGAGCGCTCGGCAACTGCTCCGGGCGCCATACCCGATCGAAGTATCGTGAGACCGGTTTGAAAGCGTCGTTGACCGTGACGTCGCCGCTCGACGGGAGTTCGAGTTCCTGTAAGACGGGGGCACTGGCGCGGGTCGCGAAAGTGTCTGCGGGAAGGAGTAATACAGGTAGACGGTTGATGGTGGCCAGTGCCGCGCCGGTGATCATGTTGGTGGCACCGGGGCCGACGCTGGACGAGACCGCCCACGTCTGCAGGCGGTCCTTCATGCGGGCGTGGGCGACAGCCGAGTGCACCATCGCCTGTTCATTGCGGCCGAGCACGTAGGGGAGTGTCGGCTCACGGCCGGCGTCGAGATCCTGGATCTCGGCCTGCAAGAGTGCTTGCCCCAGTCCGGCGACGTTGCCGTGCCCGAAGATTCCGAAGCAGCCGGCAAACAGCTTGGTGCGCTGGCCGTCGCGTTCGGTGTACTGGTTGGCGAGGAAGCGGACGACAGCTTGAGAAACGGTCAGGTATACGGTCGGCTCGTCGCGAGGTGGACGATTGCCGGTTGCGTTGTTGGTGGGTGCCACAGCTTTCACTTCCGTCAGTTGTGGGACTGCAACGGCAGTCGAGGGTCGATGTCCTGGTGATCCCAGCTTCCACGTAGCCAGGTGTGTTGCGGATCGTCACAGATGTTCCACGCCCGGATCTCGCCCGAACCTGCCATGACATTGAGGTAGTACATGTGGTGGCCCGGCGCTGCGATGGACGGGCCGTGATAGCCGTGCGGCACGAGGACGACGTCGCCCGAGCGGACTTCCTCGAGCACCTCGATAGGTCTCTCGGCGGTTCCGTACACGCGGTGGTAGCCGAAACCTTCGGTCCCGGTGGGGCTTCTGTCGATCTCGAAGTAGTAGATCTCTTCCAGGGCCGATTCGACGTCGCTGTTCTCGTCGTGTTTGTGGCTGGGATACGACGACCAGTTCCCGCCGGGGGTGATGACCTCACACGCGATGATGGAGTCGGCCTCGAAGGTGTCTGCAGTGGCGAAGTTGTGAACCTGTCGGCTGCAGTTCCCGGCGCCGCGGAGCTCGACCGCAACTCCTGAAGCCGGACCGTAGCGATGGGGGAGCTTGGCGCCGGCGCGCGCTCCGCACAGGGCGAAGCGGCCTCCGCCCGTGCTGCTGACCGAGTAGTCGGCGTCGCGACCGACGTACGCGAAATCGCTCGGACCGTCGAAAACCGATGCGCGGCCGGTCAGGGGAATCTCCGTCCCCTCGGCAACAACCACGGCCGAACCCGCCAGTGGAACGACGATGATCTCGTTCTCGCCGGACTGCAGGTGGACGTCAGCGCCAGGGGCGAGTTCGAGTGTCCACAAGCTGGATTCGGTCCACCCGGCGGACTCCGGCGTGACCACTGTCGTGAAATCACCGTCGGCGGACGATCCGGCGGGGACGTAGTACTTGCTGAACATCTTGCTCCTGCCAGGTCGGTTCTAGTGGACGAGCTTGACTGCGGTGTCGACGGCCACGGTGACGTCGCCGTCGGGTGGGTATAGCAGCGCGCGTCCGACGATCAGTCCGCGCACGGACGGCAGCTGAAGTGCAGCGTCCCACTTTGCGTACGTTTCTTCCGGCGCGATCTGCGGATCTCCCCCCAGGAGGAGCGTCGGGAGGGTGGTCGCATCCATGACGCGTTCCATCTCGTCGACGACCGGCAGTTTCATCCACGTGTACGCCGAGGTGGAGCCGAGGCCCTGGGAGATATGGATGGACTTGATGACGGCGTCGGGGCTGAGATCGTTGACCACCTTGCCGTTTACGCGACTGGAGAGGAACGGCTCGAGCATCGCGATCAGTCCGGCCGCGGCCAGTTCGTCCACGGCTTCCGCACATGCCGTCATGGTGGGCAGAGTGCCCGCGTCGTCGAGTGCGATGCGCAGCAGCATCTTTCCGCCGTTCATACCGAACTTTGCGGTACCGGCCGCGGTGTAACCCGTCATGCGGTCGTCGAGTTCGAAGCTGGCGCCTGCCAGGCCGCCGCGGTTCATCGACGAGAAGACGACCTTGTCGTCGAGGGCGCCGAGGAGGAGCAGATCGTCGAGAATGTCCGCAGTACCGAGAACGCCGTCGACTCCAGGATTGTCGAGAGCAGTGCGCAACCGGTCCAGCAGATCGGTACGACTGTTCATCGCTGTCGGCTTGCCGCCGACAGACAGCGCCCCACGCGCCGGATGATCGGCCGCGACGATCATGAGCCGGCCATTGCCTCGAACAGTGGCGCGAGGAGTTCGCGCTGCCCAGGCCTTTTCGATGATCTGCGGATCGCTCGCACGCAGTTCCGTCACTTCGGCGTAGGTGGTGGCGAGGGGGCGGGCGGCGAGCTTGTCAGACATTGACTGCCTCCGTGGCTGTGGCTTCGGCGAGATCGTGGACTTCTTCGGCGGTCGGCATCGCAGTGGAGCATTCGAGCCGAGATGCGACTATCGCGCCGGCCGCGTTGGCGTAGCGCAGTACCTTCTCCAGCGGCCACCCGGCCAACAGTCCGTGGCACAGTGATCCGCCGAAGCTGTCGCCTGCTCCCAGCCCGTTGACCACGTCGACGGCGTTGGGCGGCACGGTGATCGACTGCTTTCGCGTTTTGCCGAGTACGCCCTTCGGGCCCTGCTTCACGATGGCCAGTTCGACGCCGAGGTCGAGAAGCGCGTCGGCGGCCTTGTTCGGATTGGTCTCACCGACCGCGATCTCGCACTCTTCGCGGTTTCCGACGGCTACTGTCACGTGCGCCAGAGCGCGCTGCACCTGATTGGTTGCTTCTTGGGGCGTCGACCAGAACATCGGGCGGTAGTCCAGATCGAGGACCGTCAGCGGGCGTCGTTCGCGGGCTTCCCAGGCCGCGAAGTGTGCACTGCGACTCGGTTCTTCGGACAGCCCCGTCACAGTCGACCAGTAGAGGGACGCTGTTCGAACGGCGTCGAGGTCGATGTCTTCCGGGGTGATCCGAAGATCGGGCGCATGCGGCTTGCGGTAGAAGTACAGCGGAAAGTCGTCAGGAGGGAAGATCTCGCAGAACGTCACCGGTGTCGGGTACTCGGAATTGGTGACGACAAACCTGTTGTCGACGCCCAGACGTGCCAACTCGCGTGTGACGAACTTCCCGAAAGGATCGCTGCCTACGCCGGAGATCAGTGCTGCTCGCCGGCCGAGGCGTGCAGCCGCCACCGAGACATTGGCTGCGCTGCCGCCGAGGAACTTGCCGAACGTCTCGACGTCCTCGAGTCCGACACCGGTCTGAAGTGGGTAGATGTCCACACCCGATCGGCCGATGGCAAGCACGTCGAAGGGTGCGTCAGGGATGTGTGACCCGCTCTGGTGAGTGTTGATGCTTGTCAAAACTGACTCCCGAGAGTTCGTGGTGGGTTGCCCACGCAGGGCACCGATGTATGACTGAAACTGTGCGCCGCGACACAGCGATTGTCAATAGTTTGTCTGGACATTATGACTTGCGGTCAAGTGAATGTTAGTGTTCGCATACACTGCCGAGAGAAGTAGCGTCGATACGGCGCCTTCCCAAGACAGATCGGAGTTGGCCGTGGTCGCAGCACTCGCCGTCGAGTTGGACCGCTCGAGCCCGGTGCCGCTGTATTTTCAGCTGGCACAGGCAATCGAGGGCGCTATTCTCGGTGGCGAACTTGCCCCAGGTGATCGCTTCGAGAACGAACTGGCGTTGGCCAAACGGCTCAATCTCTCACGTCCGACCACTCGACGCGCGATCCAGGAACTGGTGGACAAGGGACTACTTGTTCGTAAGCGGGGAGTCGGAACTCAGGTGGTGCAAAGTCCGGTGCACCGCCCGGTCGAGCTCACCAGCCTGTTCGACGACCTTGTGAGGGCCGGCCAGGCGCCGACGACCAAGCTGCTCGAGTTCACGGTGGGAGTTCCCGCCGAGGACGTTGCCGCGGAACTCAACCTCGAACCTGACGCCGAAGTGGCCACCATCAGGCGTCTGCGAAGCACCAACGGCGAACCGCTTGCCGTGATGACCAACTACATTCCGGTGGACATCGCACCCGATCCCGAGGAGTTGGAGACGCAGGGGCTGTACCAAACCTTGCGAACTCGCGGCGTTCACATCCGTGTGGCGCGGCAGCGAATCGGCGCTCGGGCGGCGACTCGCGAAGAAGCAGGATTGCTCGACGAGAAAGTGGGTGCTGCCCTCTTGACCATGAGCCGCACTGCATTTGACGATTCAGGTAGCGCCGTCGAGTACGGCAGCCACTGCTACCGAGCGTCGCGTTACTACTTCGACACCACCGTGGTCGACCGCTAGATCTCGATCCCGGTGACACGAGTACCCGCCTGACCGAGTCAGTGGGGGTGATTTGTGATCCCAGCATTTCTGCGATCCTTCGATCATTTGACCCGAACGGAGCCTCATGACAGGCATTTCAGTAGCAGTTGCCGGATTCGGATGGATGGGCCGCGTCCACGCGCAGGCGTATCTGCGTCTGCGGCAGCACTATCCGCAGCTTCCCGTGATCCGCCTGGCCGCCGTCGCCGACGAGGTGCCTGGCAGAGGGGAGGAAGCAGCGGACCAATTCGGTTTCGAAGCTTTCACCCAGGATTGGCGCGATATCGCAGCCGATCCGGCCATCGACGCGGTGAGCATCACGGCCCCGAACTTCTTGCACCGTGAAATCGGCGTCGCAATGGCAGAGGCCGGCAAACACATCTGGATCGAGAAGCCCGTCGGCTTGTCCACGGAAGACGCCAAAGCTGTTGCCGTAGCAGTCTCGAAGGCCGGTGTGCAGTCGACCGTCGGCTTCAACTACCGAAACGCGCCGGCTGTGGCCCTGGCAAAGAGCCTGATCGACTCAGGGGAGTTGGGCACGATCACGCACTCGCGTTTTCGTTTCCTCAGCGACTATGCGGCCCACCCTGAAGGTGCTTTGAGTTGGCGATACGAGCGTGAGCGCGGCGGCGCCGGCGTCCTGGGCGACTTGGCCTCGCACGGCATCGATCTGATTCGTCATCTTCTCGGTGACGTCGACGCTCTCGTTGCGGATACTGCGATCTTCATCCCGGAGCGTGCGCGTCCGTCCGCCGCTACCAGTGGACATGCGCGGGCCAGCGGTGGGGAGATGGGGGCTGTCGAGAACGAAGACTTCGTCAGCGCACTGCTGCGCCTCGGGTCGGGTGGCCGGTGCACCCTCGAAGCATGCCGCGTCGCCGTGGGAGAGCAGAACAATTACGGATTCGAGATTCACGGCACGAAAGGTGCCGTGTTCTGGGACTACCGCCGGATGGGTGAACTGGGCACCAGCCTCGGCTCGAAGTACCAGGACCAATCCGTCACGACGGTTCTGGTCGGCCCCGAGTCCGGTGAGTTCGGCCGCTTCCAGCCTGGCGCGGCCAACGCGATGGGCTACGACGACCTGAAAGTGATCGAGGCTCGCAATTTCATCGCCTCGATCGTGGACGGAGCGCCGCAGGGCGCGACCATCGCTGATGCAGTCGCGTCCGCACAGGCTCTGGACGCGATGGTCGCCTCGGTGACCTCCGGCAGCTGGATTTCTCTCGGCTGATCGACAGCTCCTCCGAAAGGCTCTGGTGCAGTGACATTTCCCCGCGGACTGGCGCTGCTCGTGGCAGCAGCGCTGTTCATGGAGATGCTGGACGCGACGATTCTCGCAACGGCACTGCCGTCGATCGCCCAATCTTTCGGAGTTGATGCCGTCGACGTCAATGTCGCCGTTTCTTCGTACCTCCTGGTGTTGGCCGTCCTGATCCCGGCGAGCGGATGGATGGCCGACAGATTCGGAACGCGACGTGTCTTCATCTCTGCCATAGCCGTTTTCACGGTGGCGTCGGTGGGATGTGCACTGAGCACCTCCCTCCCGATGCTGGTGGGAATGCGTGCTTTACAAGGGGTAGGCGGCGCCATGATGGTGCCGGTGGGGCGGCTCGCAGTATTGCGGGTGACGTCGAAGGCGGAACTCGTACGGGCTATCGCCTACTTGACGTGGCCGGCGCTCACAGCGCCGGTTCTTGCGCCCGCTGTGGGTGGAGCCATCGTGTCGATCGCTTCGTGGCGCTGGATCTTTCTGATCAACGTTCCGATCGGGATCGTCGGGTTTCTGCTGGCATTGCGCATGGTGCCCGACATTCGGGAGGCGCAGAAACGGAGCCTCGACTGGCTGGGATTGGTGGTGATCGGAGCAGGCGTCGCAGTGCTTGTCGTGGCGCTCGATAACGTGCACAGTGCCGGAACCGACTGGCTACGAGTGGGCCTCGGGATCGTTGCGGCTCTGATCTTGTTGAGCTTGGCCGTCATTCACCTCGTCCGGTCGGATCATCCGCTCATCGCGCTCGGCGTCCTCCGACTTCGATCGTTTCGGCTCGTCGCGTCGAGCGGCTCGCTGTACCGGCTCGTGATCATGGGCGTGCCGTTTGTGCTGCCGTTGTTGTTCCAAGTGGGATTCGAAATGTCGGCGTTCAAGGCCGGTCTGCTGGTGATGGCCCTGTTCGCGGGGAATATCGCGATCAAACCGCTCACCACTCCGCTCATGCGCAGATTCGGGATCAGACTAGTTCTGGTGGGAAACGGAGTTCTGTCGGTGGTGTGCTTCGGTGCGCTGGTACTGATCTCGTCGACGACACCGGACGTCGTAATCGCTGTCGCACTGTTTGTCAGTGGCGCGTTGCGATCCATCGGGTTCACCGCGTACAACAGCTTGGCGTTCGCCGACGTCGACTCGGGTGAGCTGACCGATGCCAATACTCTGCATGCAACGCTGCAAGAGTTGGCGTCCGGTCTGGGTATTGCACTGTCCGCTTTGGTGATCACGCTCTGTACACCGTTGGCGGAGTCGGAGGATCTGAGCGGCGGAGTGCCGTTTTCTCTGACGCTGGGTGTTCTCGGGGCCATGCTGGTGCCGACGGTGATCGAGAGTTGGCGGCTCCCACGCGATACGGGTGCTGTGGTGTTGGTGCGCTGATGAAGCGTCTTCCGCCACCTTCATCATAACGCGGGACCCGGGGCTTGCGGCAAGGCCCCGGTGATGGTGCACACTCGTCTGCTGCGAGCAAGCAAAAGCCTTGCCCGAAGGAGGGGATCGCATGAGTGACGTCATCATTGTCGGTGCTGGACCAACTGGATTGATGCTGGCAGGTGAGCTCCGGCTGCAGGGCGTCGATGTCGTCGTCGTGGACAAGGACGAGGAGCCGACTCAGTTCGTCCGTGCCCTCGGCATCCATGTGCGCAGCATCGAAATCATGGAGCAGCGCGGGTTGCTGGACAAGTTCCTCGCGCACGGCCGCAAGTATCCGCTCGGTGGATTCTTCGCGGGGATCAGCAAACCGGCACCGGCGCACCTCGATACTGCGCACGGGTACGTACTGGGCATTCCTCAGCCCGAGATCGACAGGATTCTTGCCGAACATGCCACCGAAGTCGGTGCGGACATTCAGCGAGGGAAGCGCGTCGTCGCGATCCGTCAAGATACCGATAGCGTCACAGCGGAATTGTCCGACGGCACAACACTTCACGCGCGTTATCTCGTGGGCTGCGACGGCGGCCGCAGCACTGTTCGGAAGCTGATCGACGTCGGGTTTCCCGGCGAGCCGTCGAGCGCCGACACGCTGATCGGCGAAATGGACGTGACCATGCCGGCTGATGAACTGGCCGCCGTTGTCGCTGAAATCCGGGAAACGCACAAACGATTCGGAGTCGGTCCCGCCGGTAACGGCGCTTTTCGTGTCGTGGTCCCTGCGGCCGAAGTTGCCGACGGTCGCGCAACACCGACCACCCTCGACGACATCAAACAACAGCTACTGGCCATTGCGGGTACCGACTTCGGTGTGAACTCGCCGCGGTGGCTCTCGCGCTTCGGCGACGCCACCCGTCTAGCGGAGCACTACCGGCGCGACCGGGTGTTCCTCGCCGGCGATGCCGCACACATCCACCCACCGATGGGCGGTCAAGGTCTCAATCTCGGTGTGCAAGATGCCTTCAACCTCGGCTGGAAGCTCGCCGCCGAGATCAACGGCTGGGCACCGGACGTCCTGCTCGACACGTACGAATCGGAACGGCGTCCGGTGGCTGCCGACGTTCTCGACAACACGCGCGCGCAGGCGGAGCTGATCTCCACCGCTGCCGGTCCACAAGCCTTGCGGCGCTTGATCTCCGAGCTGATGGAATTCGAAGACGTCAAGCGCTATCTGACCGAGAAGATCACTGCGATCTCGATTCGCTACGATTTCGGCGAAGGCGACGACCTACTCGGTCGGCGGCTGCGGAACATCGCGTTGACCCGCGGCAACCTGTACGACCTGATGCGATCCGGCCGCGGACTTCTTCTCGACCAGGGTAGCCAACTGGCGGTAGATGGTTGGAGCGATCGAGTCGACCACGTAGTCGACACCAGCACCGAATTGGACTCACCGGCTGTCCTGCTTCGACCGGACGGTCACGTGGCATGGGTGGGGGATTCGCAGGCGGAGTTGGATACTCAGCTGTCCACGTGGTTCGGCCGGCCGGCGACGGGCCCCGTGTGACTCTTCGGATTCGGCAACCGAGCACCGTGGCGACTCGGACGCACTACCGTTGACGACTATGAGGCGAAGGTCAGCACAGGTTGCGGCTGCGGCAGCGGGCTCTGTGGGAGCGCTGATGCTGACAAGCTGCACGACCAATGTCGATGTGCCGAAAACCTTTGCCGCCACGATAACGGTGACCGGTCAGGCAGAGCAGGCCGAGACGGTCTCTGGAGAGTGCGTGATCGACATGATTCGTGTTGCTCCGAACGACCAGATTCAGATTTTCGGGGGCAGCGGCGCTGCATCCACAAGGTCGGCACTCGAGGTCGAGGCAATCGATCAACTTCCCGACGGAATGAGCACCTGCTCCTACACCGCACATTTTGATGCCGTCCCCGCAAACCAGAGAAACTATGAGGTGAGCTTGGGCCACTTCTCTCCGGAGTCCTTCAGCTCAGATGAGTTGGAGAACGGTGTCACCTTTCAACTTCGCCGGCCCTGACTGAACCAGTTCTCCCTCGCGTTGTATCCGGTCCGACTTTCACTGAGCTCGCTTGGTGGTCCCGTCGCCTCCGCGCTGTCGAGCCTTACCGGGGTTGATGTGGAGCCGAACACCCTCGTAGGCGACTGTGTACGGCACATCGTCGTCGTTGTCCGGGTCGCCGGAGTCCGCAGGATCCGGAAGTTCCGCGATCTGTTCGATGACGGTCTGGGCTCGCGCAGCACCGGGATCGAACATCTCCTGAAACGGCCCGACGAACGATCCGCCGAGTCCGCGGCGCTTCGCCCGAACGGCGGCCCACCCGAACACGGCCAACGGGCCGATCATGGCGAACAGCACTAACAAGTCCCACCCCATGCCCACGATCGTACCGACCGATCGGCATTGAGCGGTAAAAGTCTCGTCAGCGGTGCCGTCCCTCAGGCCATTCGTCTCTCGGACTGTGCCTTCAGTAGATCGGCCAGTCGATCAGGTGAAATCCGCTCACGAACTGCCTCCGTCACAAGTTCGGCCTGCGTCTGAGGCGTGAGGCCGTCGATCGGTTGGTCTCGGTCCAGATTGGTCGGGAAGGCGTAGCCCTCGGCCGAGGCGGCGACGGCACACCGAACTGCCTCGTCGGAACCTGCTTCGCTGAGAGCGAGCAGTGCCGGATAGATCGCGTTGACGAGCGCGTCCCGGTCAATGGTTCCGAGGGCGCGACCGAAGGCTGACGACACCTGAAGAAGATTTGGCATGCGCAGGACGTCGGCGGATTTGTTGTGGCCGGCGGCGTGGAACAGTGCAGGGTTGAAGAAGACGGCATCTCCCTTCTCCAAAGGTAATTGGACGTAATTGGCCTCGAAGAACTCCTTGAACTCGGGACGCTCGAACGCGAGGTATCCGGATTCGAATTGTTGGGAGTACGGCAGATATTTCGTCGGGCCCGTCTCGACCGGCATGTCCACATGGGCGACTGCACCTTGCAAGGTGAGGGCGGGGGTCAAGCGATGAACGTGCGCTCGGAACTTCGCAGCGACGTCGCTCGACATGAAACCGAGGTGGTAGTCGCGATGTGGATTCTGTGCGGCGCCACCGGGATTGACGACGTTGACGTCCGACGTCACCTGATACATGGGGCCGAGCCAGGCTTCCGAAGCTAAAGCGACAATGCTGTTTGCGTAGTAGTCGACGTAAGCCTTGGGATCTTCGAGCGCCAACTTCAGTTGCGCTCCCCAGATCCGGTCATTGGCTCCGGGTTTGGCGAAGTGATCTCCGGACACCGCGCCGGCTTCGTGTTGGCGCGCAATGAGTTCACGGAAGACCGCACTGGCGCGATCCAATACCTCCGCGTCGAACGCGCCTTGGAAGACCGTGATGCCTGGACCGGTGAGTAACGCCCGGGCGATCTCGTCCTGAATCTCCGCCCGGATTTCAGGATTCGACAATTTGTCGACCAGAGCATCCGAGCGGTAGAGAAGAACGCCGTCGGCCACCGAATGGGCGTACGGGTAATCGACGGGGTCTGTCTCGTGTGCGACCAGAGCGGCGAAGTCTTCGATGTTGCAATCTTCTCGGTGCAATCTACCCGCGAACGGCACGGTGTGGTCGGTCAGTGCTGGAGTCATTCGGGGGCCTTCCTGCGGAGTTCACGATGTGCTGTGACTCAAAGACTGCCAAGGAAAAGCCATCGAAACTACCCCTGAAATCCATCAAAAAGACCTCAGGAAGCGCTCCCCGTGGACTCGACCGGTGACGGAAGATCTGCGCGCTACGACGGGATCACGTTCCTGGGTGAGAGTTAGAGAGTGAAGGCGTTCCGGAAAGCAGTGAGTGCGGTGTCACTGTCTCCGGATGCCCAGCCCTCCAATCCGATCGTGCCGGTGTAACCCTGCTCGGCGAGAACGCGTGCGATGGCTGGGTAGTTGATCTCGCCGGTTCCGGGTTCGCATCGGCCGGGTACGTCGGCCACCTGAATCTCGCCGATGTTGTCACCACAACGCCGCACGAGTTCGATGAGGTTTCCTTCGCCGATCTGTGCGTGGTAGAGGTCGAGCATCATCTTGAGGTTGGGGTGTGAGACGGATTCCACCAGTGCCAGAGTGTCTTTGGCTCTGGCCATCGGTACGCCAGGGTGATCGACGATCGTATTGAGATTCTCGAGGCAGAAGACGACTCCGGCGTCTTCACCCAGTCGCGCGATCTTCTCGAGAGCGCGTTGGGCCGTCAGCCACATCGCTCCCGTAGTTCGATACTGCGGGCGCGCGGCCTGTCCGTCGATCAGCTCGCCGGTATGGAAGTTCAGCCGAGGAACGCCGAGTTTCGCTGCCGGCGTGAGGCATAGCGCCGCTGTACGTACGAGTTCGGCGCTGCCCGCTTCGTCGAACAAATCGCCGTGAAGATAGCCGGTCATCGAGGAGAACCGAGCCCCGGTGGCGACCAGAGCATCGAGGTCCTTGTCTTGCCAACTCCAGATCTCGGCTGCGAACCCCGCCTCCGAGATCCGCCGAATGCGTTCGACGACAGGGAGTTCGGTGAACGTCATCTCGGCAGAGACCGCCAAATCGAAGGGGCTCACTGCGGCACCGACAGCAGCGATACGGGCAGTCCGGTTTCCACGGATTCTTTTGCAGCCAGTGCGATTTCCAGGGCGTTGCGAGCATCGAGACCGTCGACCGACGGCGCGCTGCCGGAGCGGATGCAGTCTGCGAAGTGCGCTAGCTGGGCAACATAGGCGTCGTGAAACAGTTCGATGTTCACCCGAGGTGTGTCGGCCCGAACGCCCGGTGAGCTGTAATGACGCATCGCGGTCCGCGTGACCTCGCCTGCACTCACCATTCCACCGGAACCGAAAACCTCGCCGCGAACGTCGTAACCGTAGGTGGCCTGGAAGTTGGCCTCGGCCGACGCGAAGGCGCCGTTGTCGAACCGCAACTGAACCATCGACGTATCGAGGTACCCCTGCTCCTTGTACTGCGGATGGACGAGAGCATCGGCCTGCGCGAACACCTCGACGACGCGTGCCCCCGGGTTGAGCCAGAGCAGGGCGTCGAAGTCGTGAATCAGTGTCTCGTTGAAGATCGTCCACGGCTTGACTCGAGAGGCGACGTCGGCGGTGATTCCCGGATCGCGAGTCAGAGAGCGAAGTAGCTGCGGGGTCCCGATCCCACCGGAGGTGATCACGTCGTGTGCCGCGGCGAAGTCGGCGGCGAAGCGCCGGTTGAAACCGACCTGCAGCGCAACATTGTTCGCGGCGCATGCGCTGATTGCGCGATCGGCGTCCTCGAGTGTCAAAGCCATCGGCTTTTCGCAGAAGACATGCTTGCCGGCCTCCGCTGCTGCTACCACGAGATCGGTGTGAGTTGATGCGGGCGTACTGATGAGCACCGCTTCGACGGTCGGATCGGCAATCAACTCAAGGGCGTCGGTGTACGCGCGGGCGTCGGGACTGACACGTTCGATCAACGACGCCGCAGCGCCGGGCGCAGGATCGGCGACGGCGACGAGACGGGTGCCGGGGATACGCAGCGCGACGGACTCGCCGTGGAAACGGCCGATCCATCCAGCGCCGATCAGACCGACTGCAACAGAGGCAGACATGGGGGCTCCGTTCGGAGTGAGGATGAGGAACTAGATCGTTCTAGTCGTGTCAGTAAAGCGCTGGTTGCCTCGTGCGTCAACGTTTCGGCGTGTATTCGCTGGAACGATCTAGTCTGTGGAGGTGAACAGTCGACGCCCCACCTTGCAAGACGTAGCAGACCTGGCCGGTGTGTCACGCGCACTGGTGTCCATCGTCATTCGCGATGTCCCGGGTGCCAGCGATGCGACGCGGGTACGGGTCAAGGCGGCCGCGGACGAACTCGGCTATCGACCCGACAACGCGGCGCGACTGCTGCGCCAGCATCGCAGCCGCCTGATCGGTGTCAGTTATGTTGCCGCGCAAACCTTTCACGCGGAGTTGCTCGACGAGATCTACGACGCAGCCGAACGCTTGCGCTACGACGTCGTTCTCAGCGCCGTCTCGGACCGCAGGCCTGGCTCGCGCGCCGTGCGCACCCTGCTCGACGACCGATGCGAGGCGATCTTGCTGTTGGGTTCGCAGGCGCCGGAATCGGAGATCGTCGACCTGGCGGCCAAGGTTCCCGTCGTCGTGCTCGCCCGGAAGATGCCCTCAGCACATGTGGACGTTGTCCGCACGGACGACGAGGCGGGCGCCGTGATGGCCGTGAATCATCTCGTCGGACTCGGGCACCGCTCGATTGTCCATGTCGACGGCGGACGCGGTCCGGGCGCCCAGGAGAGGCGTCAGGGCTACCGGAAGGCCATGCGGGCGGCCGGACTGGAATCGCGGATACTTCCCGGCGGCCTCACGGAGGAGTTCGGCGCGGACGCCGCGCGGTCGATGGTCGAACAAGGGATTCCCGGTGCGGTCTTCGCTTTCAACGATCGTTGCGCGCTAGGAGTCCTGGACGTCTTCTTGCGTGCGGGAGTCTCGGTGCCCGGCGACGTCTCCGTGATCGGATTCGACAACAGTGCATTGGCAGGTTTGGCGCACATCGATCTGACCAGTGTCGGGCAGGACACGGCGTTTCTGGGTGGCGCCGCGGTGGAGCGAATCTCCGAACGTCTCGACGCCGGAAGTGGACTCTTGGGCAGGGACATAGTCGCGCAACCACAACTTGTAGTTCGAGGTTCAACTGGACTCGTAGGGCTTTGACCTGGCGTTTCGACCTAAACTAGGTTGTCCGGTCTTTGATAAGCAGTCCTAATGTCAGAACAAACTATTGACATTCGACTGTGACGGGTATTACATCTTTCACATACAACCGAGCACCATCCGTTCGCGGGCCGTTGGTTGATGTCGAGAGGGAGTTCACATGTCGTTTCTCACGGGACGCAAGAGCGTTGCCGTACTGGCCGGAGCCTCAGTCGTGGTCTTGGGTCTGGCCGCCTGTTCCAGCACCGGCGGTAAGCCGGATTCTTCCGGATCCGGAATGGGCGCGGGTACGGCGGACACGCCCCGCGCCACCATTGCGATGATCACCCATGAAGTTCCCGGTGACACGTTCTGGGATCTGGTGCGCAAGGGCGCCGAAACCGCAGCGGCCAAGGACAACATCGAACTTCGGTACTCCGCCGATCCCGAGGCACCGAACCAGGCCAACTTGGTTCAGAGTGCGATCGACAGCAAGGTCGACGGGATCGCCGTCACGCTCGCGAAGCCCGACGCCATGGTTGCCGCGGTCCAAAGTGCCACCGCCGCGGGCATTCCGGTGGTCGCCCTCAACTCGGGCCTCGAAACCTGGAAGGACATGGGCGTCAAGGAGTACTTCGGTCAGGACGAGTCGATTGCCGGTGAAGCTGCCGGCGAGCGACTCAACACCGAAGGTGCCACCAAGGTGCTGTGCGTGATTCAGGAGCAGGGCAACGTGAGCCTCGAATCACGGTGCGCCGGTGTGAAGAAGTCGTTCAAGGGAACGACGGAGATTCTCAACGTCAACGGCAAGGACATGCCGTCGGTGGAGTCGACCATCACCGCGAAACTTCAACAGGACCCGGCAATCGATCGAGTTCTCGCGCTCGGTGCGCCGTTCGCATTGACGTCCGTGACGTCGGTCGGCAATGCGGGCAGCAAGGCGAAGGTCGTCACCTTCGACACCAACGCGGCGCTCGTCGACGCTATCAAATCCGGTGACGTGCAGTGGGCAGTGGACCAGCAACCCTTCCTGCAGGGCTACCTCGCCATCGATTCGCTGTGGCTTTACCTCAACAACGGCAACGTGATCGGTGGTGGCTTGCCCACCCTGACCGGACCCGCGTTCATCGACAACACCAACATCGACTCGGTCGCCGAGTACGCCAAGAACGGAACTCGCTGATCCGGGCGCACGGAGGGCTGAGAGTCCGCCCTCCGTGCGCCTGTCCAGCACGGAAGGGAAATCATGTCCACTCAGGCAGATCTCGACCTTGCCGCCCATAAAGTCGTGACCGATGAACGGGTGAAGGAGCAAAAGCGCATTCAGCGTCTGCTGCTCCGCCCGGAGATGGGTTCACTTGTCGGCGCCATCGCCATCTTCATCTTCTTCTGTATCGTCGCGGCACCGTTCCGTACGCCGGAAGCGCTTGCGACAGTGCTCTACTCCAGCTCCACGATCGGCATCATGGCTTGCGCGGTCGCCCTGCTCATGATCGGCGGCGAGTTCGACCTCTCCGCCGGCGTCGCAGTCACCACGTCCTCGCTCGCCGCGTCGATGATCGCCTACAACCTGCACCTCAACCTGTGGGTGGGCGCGATTCTGGCGCTGGTCGTCTCGCTCGCCGTCGGATTCTTCAACGGCTACCTCGTCATGAAGACGAAGATTCCCAGCTTCCTCATCACCTTGAGTTCTTTCCTCATGTTGACCGGTATCAACCTGGCCGTCACCAAGCTCGTGAGTGGTCAGGTGGCCACACCCAGCGTCTCCGACATGGCTGGATTCGATTCCGCCAAAAAGGTATTCGCGTCGTCGTTCTCGGTCTTCGGGGTGTCCGTCAAGATCACGGTCGTGTGGTGGCTGCTGTTCACCGCGATTGCAACATTTGTTTTGTTCAAGACCAAGATCGGCAACTGGATCTTCGCGGTCGGCGGCAATCAGGACAGTGCCCGCGCGATCGGTGTGCCGGTGACCGCAGTCAAGATCGGCTTGTTCATGACCGTCGGCTTTGCTGCCTGGTTCGTGGGCATGCATCTGCTGTTCTCGTTCAACACCGTTCAGTCCGGTCAGGGTGTTGGTAACGAGTTCCTGTACATCATCGCCGCAGTCATCGGCGGTTGCCTGCTCACCGGTGGTTACGGAACCGCGATCGGCGCTGCGATCGGTGCATTCATCTTCGGTATGACCAACCAGGGCATCGTCTACGCAGGCTGGAACCCGGACTGGTTCAAGTTCTTCCTCGGCGCCATGCTGCTCTTCGCGGTCATCGCCAACAACGCATTCCGCAACTACGCTGCGAAAAGGTGACACATGAGTACCACAGCTGAAGTTCCCGCTCTCTCGAACTCGGGCGGCAACGTGCCACTGATCGAGCTCAAGGACGTCGGTAAGCAATACGGAAACATCATCGCGCTCAAGGGAATCAACCTGCGCGTCGGTGCGGGTGAAGTAACAGGCGTGCTCGGTGACAACGGCGCAGGCAAGTCCACGCTGATCAAGATCATCGCCGGTCTGCACCAACAGAGCGAAGGTGAATTACTCGTCGACGGTGAACCGACAACGTTCCACTCGCCGAAAGAAGCTCTCGGCAAAGGCATCGCGACGGTCTATCAGGACCTCGCCGTCGTTGCGTTGATGCCGGTGTGGCGCAACTTCTTCCTCGGGCAGGAACTGCGCAAGGGTGGTCTGATCAAGTCGCTCGACGCCAACGCCATGCGCGCGACGACTCTTTCGGAACTGTCGAAGATGGGCATCGAACTACCTGACGTCGACGCACCGATCGGTAGTCTCTCGGGCGGTCAGCGTCAGTGTGTTGCCATCGCCCGCGCCATCTTCTTCGGCGCGCGCGTGCTGATTCTCGACGAGCCGACAGCAGCGCTCGGCGTCAAGCAGTCGGGAATGGTATTGCGCTACATCACCGCTGCCAAGGAACAGGGATTCGGCGTCATCTTCATCACGCACAATCCGCACCACGCGTACATGGTCGGCGATCACTTCGTGCTCCTCAACCGAGGCAGGCAGAAGCTTGACGCCAAGTACGACGACATCTCACTCGAAGAACTGACCAAGGAGATGGCGGGCGGTGACGAGCTCGAGACGCTGACCCACGAGCTTCGCCGCTAGATCAAAACCTCGCGACTACAGCCTCGGTTCGAATCGAACCGAGGCTGTAGTCGTTTCGTCACAGGATGGTCGTCGGCCGAACCCCGAGGCCGGAATGCATGTACGCCTCGTCGATCATCGTCATGTTGGCTACCGCGTCGCCCGGCCCGATCGGCAGCGCCGAGACCCCGGACAGATGATCGGCGAACGCTTCGAGTTGATAGGTGTACGACGACTTCGTGCCCAGATGCTCGACGCTCGTGCGCCCACCGGCCGTGACGGAGACACGGTCGTCGATGTCCGGCTGCAGGAAGTTGTGCACCAGGACGTCTCCTTCAGTGCCGAATACTCGGAAGGTGAAGTGGTACCGCTCGTCCAACATCGTGGTCACCACGGATGCCGTGGCGCCGCTGGGGTATTCGAGTTCGATGTCGAACCACGAATCGACCCCCGGAGCGTATTCCTCGTGGCGGGTCCCGGTCACCACTGGCGCACCGCCACAGACGTCACTCAGCGTCCGGGAAGCATGTAACCCGTAGCAGCCCAGGTCCATCAGTGACCCGCCTGCCAATGCGAGCTCCCACCGCGGGTCGTTCTCGGATGGTGTGGGCATCCGCAGTACGGTTTCCACCCGAGTGACCGCGCCGACGGCGCCGCTCCGAACCACATCCAGCAGGCGCCGGTTCACCGGATGAAAGAGGTAGTGGAACCCCTCGAGCAGCGTCACTCCGCTCACGCGCGCTGCCTCGGCTACAGCACGCGCTTCCACCGCGTTGCTCGAAAACGGTTTCTCCGTCAGCACGTGCTTGCCGGCCCGAACGGCGGCGAGATTCCACGGTCCGTGCAGGCTGTTGGGTAGCGCGTTGTAGACGACGTCCACCTCCGGATCCGAGATCAGCTCGGCGTACGAACCGACCACCCGTTCGATCCCATGCTGGGCCGCATAGGCTCTGGCCCGCTCGGGGTCGCGTGCGGCAACGGCCACCAGGCGGTGCCCGGTGGCCGTTGCAGGTTTGATCATCGCGTTCTCGGCGATGCGTGAGGCTCCCAGAATGCCTATCCGCAGCGGGGTCGGAGGTGTCACAGAACCGACCGCAGATACTCGACGCTCGCTCGCACATCGCGCACCGGTCCCTCGTCCGACGGAGCCTCGGCCAGAATGGTGTCCTGCTCGAGCACGTACCACCCGTCGAAACCGTGGCGCTGCAATATGGCTGTGACACCGGCGATGTCGACGTCGCCGCCACCGAGCGGACGGTACATTCCCGCCTTCACGCCGTCGGTGTAGGTGAGCTCACCACTGCGAACGCGTGATGCGAGGGCATCGTCGACGTCCTTGAGATGCACGTGGGTGATGCGCTCGGGAGCTTGACGCGCCAGGTCGACCGGATCGGTGCCGCCGATCAACAGGTGGCCGGTGTCCAGGCACAGTGGGATGGCCGAGCCGTCGAGCACTCGCAGGACCTCGTCGCGCTGCTCGATCATCGTTCCGACGTGAGGGTGGACAACTGCCCTGATTCCACGCTCGGCCGCGGCGTCGGTGAGGCGATCGAGATTGTGTAGCAGGGTTTTCCAACTCTGCTCGTCCAGTTCTGGGCGTGAATCGTAGCCGTCGGAACCCGTCGCGGCGGCCAGAACCAAAACCTCGGCACCCGAGGCGACAAAACCGTCGAGGATGGGGGAGATGCCGGGTACCGGATCATGATCGTCATCGTGCAGCAGTACTGGTGCAAACCCGCCGACTGCGCTTAGGTCGTGATCCGCGAGCACCTTGGCCATTTCGGCGGGTGCTGTCGGCAGAAAGCCCTCCGGTCCGATTTCCGTTGCCGCCAGACCGACTTCGCGCATTTCCCGGAGGACTTGCGCAGGGTCGAGTTGGTAGCCCCAGCCCGGGACTTCGCACACGCCCCAGGAGATCGGTGCGCCGGCGATGCGAGGAGTGCTCATGTGTGTGCCTCATTCTTGTCGTGAAGGAACAGATCTTTGACTTCGGTGATCGTGACGGGCCGACCCTCGCGCAGAGAGTGCGTTGCAGCTTCGGAGATCCACGCCGACTCGACCGCATCTGTGGGCGTGCACGGTGATTCCCGACGCCCGGCGACAACGCCGAGGAATGCTTCGAGTTCCGCACGGTAGGCGGACGTGAAGCGGTCCATGAAGAACGTGTACGGCTCCTTCGAGGGGAACGATGTTTCGGGGTCGAGAGAGCGGAGTGGCAAGCGGTCGTCCAGCCCGGCAACGACGGAGTCCGCCGAGCCGAGTACCTCGAGTCGGCAGTCGTAGCCGCGGCCGTTGTAGCGGGTATTTGACACGACCGCGATGGTTCCGCCTTCGAAAGTGAGAACCGTTGCGGCGGTGTCGACGTCACCGGCATCGGCGATCCCGCGATCACCCTGATTCGAGCCGGTGGCAAAAACCGTGGTGACTTCGCGGCCGCTGACCCACCTGACGATGTCGAAATCGTGGATCGAGCAGTCGCGGAAGATGCCGCCGGAGTGTGCGATGTACGAGATCGGCGGGGGAGCGGGGTCGAGGGTGGTCGATCGGAGAGTGTGGATCCAACCGAGTTCTCCGGATCGAACTGCGTCGTACGCCGCCACAAATGACGGGTCGAATCGGCGCTGAAATCCGATCTCGACTGGTACCGACGTCTGCTCGGCAGTCGCGAGGACACGAACCGAGGATTCGATCGAGTCGGCTACCGGCTTTTCGCAGAACGTCGGGATGTCTCGGCGGACAGCGGCTTCGATCAGGTCGGCGTGCGAACTCGACGACGCGGCGATCAGAACGCCGTCGATGCCTGACGCTAAAAGCGCGTCGGGATCGGCAGCGGACTCCACGTCGAGTTCGCTTGCCACGTCCGAGGTTCGACGTGCGTCGACGTCGGTGACAATCAGTGCGTCGACGCCGTCCATCGTCAGCAGGTTTCGGGCGTGGTAGCTACCGATTCGTCCGAGCCCGATGACTCCGATTTGAGCGCCCATCAGTCCAGCCCTCCGAAGACGTTCTGGTCCCAGTCGATAATCGAACCTGTCACGACTCCGCTGCGATCGGAGAGCAGGAAGACGACGAATTCGGCGATTTCGTCGACCTGTCCGAGCTTGCCCATGGGGAGGGTGCTGCCCGCACGTTCCTGCCAGTCGTCACCGGCGTCGTGAAAAGCTCTCTGCGTGAGGTCTTCTCCCTCGGTCTGTGTCCACCCGATGTCGAGACCGTTGATCCGGATGCGATCCCAGCGATGCGCATGGGCGGCGTTGCGGGTCAGCCCCGCCAGCCCGGCCTTCGCTGCCACGTACGGCGCGAGATACGGTTGCCCGCCGAGTTCGGACGTGGAGATGATGTTGACGATGGACCCGGGGACCGCACGCTCGCGCATGTCCTTGACGGCTGCCTGCATCGTGAAGAACGGACCGCGGAGGTTCACCGCGATGTGCTGGTCGAAGAGTTCCTCGGTGGTGTCGAGCAGCGTGCCGCGCGAGGTGAGTCCGGCAGAATTGACGAGGGCATCCACGCGGCCGAAGTGAGAGATCGTCTCGGCCACGCTGGCGAGCGCGGAATCGGTCTGCGCCACATCGGCTTCGATGAAGTGGGTTCCCGGAAGTTCTGCCTCGAGAGCCTTTCCGACGTCCGGGCGTCGGCCGGTGAAAGCCACCTGAGCGCCCTCACGGACTGCGGCGCGAACGACGCCGGCGCCGACGCCTTGCGAGCCGCCACTGACCAGTACGACGGTGTCGGCTAGGAGTGCGGGCCTGGTTACGCCCGGCGGAGAAGTCATGGGTTTAGTCTGGCTGTGACGAAGACCTCGAGCAACAGCGAAAAACCATCAAATATCCATCATCGTGAGGTAGTTGTGGCGCATCGATTCAAAGTACGGGAGATCGCTCAGCAGTCGGGCCTGAGTGAGGCCACCGTCGACCGGGTGCTCAACGACCGTCCTGGAGTTCGGGAGGGCACACGATCGGAGGTTCGCCAGGCGATCACGGACCTGGAACGTCAACGCTCGCAACTGAAACTGGTCGGGCGCACGTTCATCGTCGACGTCGTGTTGCAAACTCCCGCAAGGTTTTCCGACGCAGTCCGTGACGCGCTCGAGGCCGAACTGCCGACCCTTGCGCCTGCTGTTGTTCGTTCTCGGTTCCACTTTCGTGAAACCGGTTCGGTCGAAGCGATGACGTCGACGCTCGACAAGATTCGCCGACGCGGATCCCACGGAGTCATCGTCAAGGCTCCCGACACTCCGGAAGTCGTGGCGGCGATCGACCGGTTGGTGGCGGCCAAGATTCCGGTCGTCACGTTGGTGACCGATGTTCCCGGTAGCAGGCGAGCCGCCTACATCGGCATCGACAACCGAGCCGCCGGAGCCACCGCCGCGTACTTGATAGATCAGTGGCTGGGGGATCGGGACGGCAACGTGCTGGTCAGCATGAGTAGCGGCTTCTTCCGTGGGGAGGAAGAACGGGAGATGGGATTTCGCTCCGCTATGCGCGTCTCGGCTCCGCATCGCCGTTTGATCGACATTCCGAACAGTGACGGTCTGGATCAGACGAGTAGGAAATTGGTGCGAGCGGCACTCGAATCCGATCCGCAGATCCGTGCCGTGTATTCGATCGGTGGTGGCAACCTGGCCACTGTCGACGCGTTCGAAGAACTGAACCGGGAGTGCAGTGTCTTCATCGCTCACGATCTCGACGGTGACAATCGAAAGTTGCTGGGGGAGAGGCGAATATCAGCGGTGCTCCACCACGATCTGCGGGCGGATGTTCGCACTGCCTGTCAGGTGGTCATGAAAGAACACGGCGCCATGGGCGCTCACTTCGGCTTTACGACGTCACCGGTTCAAGTCGTGACACCGCTCAACATGCCCCCGACATAGCTGTGCGCGGTCAAGGAGTCCGGAGACTCCCTAACCGCGCACAGGGCCGAAGGCCTGACTATCGAGCGAAGAGCAGAGCTCGCTTGACTTCCTGAATTGCCTTTGTCACCTGGATGCCGCGGGGGCATGCGTCGGTGCAGTTGAACGTGGTGCGGCAACGCCACACGCCGTCCTTGTCGTTCAGGATGTCGAGACGCTCGGAAGCGGCCTCGTCACGGCTGTCGAAGATGAACCGGTGTGCGTTGACGATGGCAGCGGGACCGAAGTAGCTGCCGTCGCTCCAGTACACGGGGCACGACGTGGTGCAGCATGCGCAGAGGATGCACTTGGTGGTGTCGTCGAAACGAGCACGGTCGTGCTGGCTCTGGATGCGCTCACGAGTGGGCTCGTTGCCACTGGTGATGAGGAACGGCTTCACGGCGCGGAATGCGTCGAAGAAGGGCTCCATGTCGACAACCAGGTCCTTCTCGACGGGCAGGCCCTTGATGGGCTCGACCGTGATGGTGACCGGCTTGCCGTCCTTGGGCAGCATGTCCTTCATCAGCAGCTTGCAGGCCAGACGGTTCACACCGTTGATCCGCATGGCGTCCGATCCACAGACACCGTGTGCGCAGCTGCGACGGAACGTGAGGGTGCCGTCGAGGTAACCCTTCACGTACAGCAGCAGGTTGAGCAGACGGTCGGTGGGCAGTGCCGGGACCTGGAAACTGTCCCAGTGCTGGCCCTCGCCCGATTCGGGATTCATCCGCGCGATCTTGAGAGTGACCATGACGGCCCCCTCGGGAACAGCGGGGAGTTTGGGTGCATCTACAGCAGGCGCAGACATCAGTACTTACGCTCCATCGGCTCGTAGCGGGTCTGGATCACCGGCTTGTAGTCCAGACGGATGTCGGAGAGCAGGCCGTCACCCTCCTTGTACGCCATCGTGTGCTTCATGTACTCGGCGTCGTTGCGGTCCGGGAAGTCCTCGCGAGCGTGGCCGCCGCGCGATTCCTTGCGGTTGAGGGCGCCGACGACGGTGACCTCTGCCATTTCGAGGAGGAAGCCCAGCTCGATGGCCTCGAGCAGGTCGCTGTTGTAGCGCTTGCCCTTGTCCTGGACCGTGATGTGGTTGTAGCGCTCCTTGAGAGCACGCACATCCTTGAGAGCCTGGGTGAGGCGCTCTTCGGTGCGGAAGACGGAGGCGTTGTTGTCCATCGACTGCTGCAGCTCGGTGCGGATGTCCGCAACGCGCTCGTGGCCGTGATCGGACAGGATGACGCCGACCCAGTCTTCGACCATCGCGGCCGGGGTTTCCGGCATGTCGACGAACTCGGTGGAGTTCGCGTACTCGGCGGCAGCGATGCCGGCGCGACGGCCGAACACGTTGATGTCGAGGAGCGAGTTGGTACCGAGACGGTTTGCACCGTGTACGGAGACACAGGCGCATTCGCCGGCCGCGTACAGACCCTTGACGATCTCGTCGTTGTTGCGCAGCACCTCACCGTTGATCTTGGTGGGGATACCGCCCATGACGTAGTGGCACGTCGGGTAGACGGGCACGGGCTCCTTGACGGGGTCCACGCCGAGGTAGGTGCGCGAGAACTCCATGATGTCGGGGAGCTTCTCGTCGAGAACTTCCTCGGGGATGTGCGTCACGTCGATGTAGACGTAGTCCTTGTTCGGGCCGGCGCCGCGGCCTTCGAGAACCTCGAGGACCATCGAACGCGCCACGATGTCACGAGGAGCGAGGTCCTTGATGGTGGGTGCGTAACGCTCCATGAAGCGTTCACCGTCGGCATTACGGAGAATGCCACCTTCACCGCGGACGGCTTCCGAGATCAGGATGCCGAGACCGGCGAGTCCTGTCGGGTGGAACTGGTGGAACTCCATGTCCTCGAGGGGCAGGCCCTTGCGGAAGATGATGCCCATGCCGTCACCGGTGAGGGTGTGCGCGTTGGACGTCGTCTTGTACATGCGTCCCGAGCCGCCGGTCGCGAAGACGATCGACTTGGCGTGGAAGATGTGCAGCTCGCCGGTCGAGAGCTCGTAGCAGATGACACCGGTGGCGACCGGGCCGTCCTCGGTCTCGGTGATGGCGATGTCGAGCGCGTAGAACTCGTTGAAGAACTCGACGTCGTGCTTGACGCAGTTCTGGTAGAGCGTCTGCAGGATCATGTGACCGGTGCGGTCGGCGGCGTAACACGCACGGCGGACGGGTGCCTTGCCGTGGTCGCGTGTGTGGCCACCGAATCGACGCTGGTCGATCTTGCCTTCGGGCGTGCGGTTGAACGGCAGACCCATCTTCTCGAGGTCGAGCACCGCGTCGATGGCCTCCTTGGCCATGATCTCGACGGCGTCCTGGTCGGCGAGGTAGTCGCCGCCCTTGACGGTGTCGAAGGTGTGCCACTCCCAGTTGTCTTCCTCCACGTTCGCCAGTGCGGCACACATGCCGCCCTGGGCCGCGCCGGTGTGGCTGCGGGTGGGGTAGAGCTTGGTCAGTACGGCCGTGCGGGCACGGGGGCCAGCTTCGATTGCCGCACGCATGCCTGCGCCACCGGCGCCGACGATGACCACGTCATAACGATGTTCCTGCATGAAGTCTGTGCTCCCCTAGCTCGCCGAGATATTGGGGTCGAAGGTGAAGATGACGTACGTGCCCAGGCCCATGATCAGGATCATCGAGAGAACGAGGATCGTGGTCAGCCAGAAGCGCGTGGAGTCCTTGCGGGAGTAGTCCGCGATGACCGTGCGCAGACCGTTACCGCCGTGCAGCTGTGCCAGCCACAACATCGTCAGATCCCAGAACTGCCAGAACGGGCTGGACCAGCGACCTGCGACGAACGCGAAGTTCAAACGGTGAACGCCACCGTCGAGCATCAGCATGATGAACATGTGGCCCAGGACCAGAACGATCAGGGCGACGCCGGAGAAGCGCATGAAGAGCCATGCGTACAACTCGAAGTTGTTCCGAGCCTTCGCGCGCGGGGACCGCGGGTTGTCCAGGCTTGCGGGACGGTCGTATGAGGTGCCCAGGCTCTTGGCTTCGGGTCCGTGAGTAGTCGCCATGTCAGTGCTCCGCAAACATGTTGATGAGGATGCGTCCGGCGCCTGGGATCATCACCAGGAACCAGATCGTCAGAATGGTCCAGAGCATGACGCGCTGGTACTTCGGGCCCTTCGACCAGAAGTCCACCAACATCACGCGCACGCCGTTGAGGGCGTGGTAGAGGACTACGCCGACGAGGCCGATCTCCATGAGGCCGACGAGGGGGTTCTTGTACGTATCGATGACGGCGTCGTACGTATCGGGATTGACCCGAACGAGTGCCGTATCGAGAACGTGTACGAATAGGAAGAAGAAAGTAGCGACGCCTGTGATCCGGTGTAGAACCCAGGACCACATTCCGGGGTCGCCCCGGTAAAGCGACCTCGTGCGCTCCTTCTGAGGAGCGGCTTCAGTCGTAGTACTCATCGAGTGCTGTGCCTCCAACGTCATTGGTGGACGCGTCGAGCCTGCAGAGAGCTTCGATGTACCTCAGCCCGGGCTCGACGGGATCCTGAACCGACTTGACTCAGACTCTAAACCTATGTGAAACCGGGAACTAATCAGATGCGGGATTCGTACGCGTACCAAACTCTTTGTAAGGTTTGCCTTTCCAATCTCACCTAGCCGGTTTCGGCGTGGTTTCTGCATCCATTCAGTCGGCGTGATTGGATAACGAACCATGGGTGACATCGACTGGAAGTTGTTGCGGCACAACGCGCAAGTGGTGATGCGGCAGGCTTATGCACCGTACTCGGGCTATGCAGTGGGTGCAGCTGCCCTGGTAGACGATGGTCGGATCGTCTCAGGATGCAATGTGGAAAATGTCTCATACGGTTTGAGCCTGTGTGCCGAATGCGGACTCGTCGGTAACTTAGCCGCCACCGGGGGCGGGCGGCTGGTTGCCTTCACGTGCTGCGACGCGAAGGGCTCGATTCTGATGCCATGCGGCAGGTGCAGACAGCTTCTTCTCGAGCACGGCGGGGGTGAGATGCTTGTCGACACGAGCAGTGGGTTCAAGCCGCTGAGCGAGCTGTTGCCTGATGCTTTCGGGCCGGAACAAGCAGAGGGGCTCCGCCATGTTTGACGCAGTTTCCATCATCGGCGCCAAGCGTGACGGCCGCGAGTTGTCGGGAACCGAGATCGACTGGATAGTTCAGGCGTTCACACAGGGGATCGTCGGCGACGAGCAGATGTCGGCGCTCGCGATGGCGATCTATTTCCGAGGAATGTCACGAGCAGAGACCGGCCGATGGACCGAGGCGATGATCGAATCCGGCGGGAGGATGGACTTTTCGGACTTGCCGCTGCCCACCGTCGACAAGCATTCGACCGGTGGAGTGGGGGACAAGATCACCCTTCCGCTTGCACCCCTCGTCGCTGCCTGTGGTCTTGCAGTCCCGCAGTTGTCGGGCCGCGGACTCGGCCACACCGGTGGAACTCTCGACAAGCTCGAGGCCATTCCAGGTTGGCGAGCCGAGCTCACGGCGACGGAGATGGTCGACATTCTCTCGGATCCGAAAATCGGCGCGGTGATCTGCGCTGCCGGAGCGAATCTGGCCCCCGCGGACAAGAAGCTCTACGCGCTGCGCGACGTGACCGGAACGGTGGAATCCATTCCGCTGATCGCAAGTTCGATCATGAGCAAGAAGATTGCCGAGGGAACCGGCGCCCTGGTGCTCGACGTCAAAGTCGGTTCCGGAGCGTTCATGAAGGACCTCGGCGACGCGCGAGAGTTGGCACGCACGATGGTCGAGCTTGGCAACGACGCCGGCGTGCGTACTAGCGCTCTCATCACCGGGATGGACACCCCGCTCGGATTGACGGCGGGCAACGCCCTCGAGGTACGTGAATCCGTCGAGGTGCTGGCAGGAGGCGGGCCGTCGGACGTCGTCGAGCTGACCCTGGTCCTGGCTCGGGAGATGCTGTCCGCGGCTGGGATCGACGGTATCGACCCCGCAGACAAACTGTCCGACGGCACAGCCATGGACCGGTGGCGCGCGATGATCGCCGCCCAAGGCGGGGACCCACACGCGACGCTGCCGGTGGCACGGCACAGCGACGTCGTCACCGCGGACCGAGACGGCGTACTGACCCGACTCGACGCCATGGCGGTGGGCATCGCGGCCTGGAAACTGGGAGCCGGACGCGAACGGCAGGGCGAAGCCGTCCAGGCCGGTGCCGGCATCGAGATGCATGCAAAGCCTGGCGACGTGGTCCGTGCCGGGCAGACGCTGATGACACTGCACACCGACACTCCCGAGAGATTTGATGCAGCGCGACGAAGCCTCGGCGGTGGATGGTCGATCGGGGCCGATTCCGACACCGTTTCGCGACCGTTGCTCATCGAGCGAATTGTGGGTGATTCGCGTTAGCGTTGGCGAATGAACGCACCGGAGTTGACCACGATCCGCAGCGCACCCAAAGTTCTTCTCCACGATCATCTCGACGGAGGACTCCGACCCGAGACCGTTCTCGAACTGGCCGAGCAATGTGGCTACGACGAGCTGCCGGCGAATACGGCATCCGAACTGGCGCAATGGTTCCGAACTGCCGCTGACAGTGGATCGCTCGAGCTCTACCTCGAAACGTTCGCGCACACAGTCGCCGTGATGCAGACCCCCGAAGGGCTCGCACGGGTGGCACGTGAGTGTGCCGAGGATCTGGCCGACGACAACGTCGTCTATGCCGAGGTCCGTTTTGCGCCCGAGCAGCACCTGGAACAAGGCCTGAGTTTGGACGAGGTCGTCGAGCACGTTCTCGAAGGTTTCCGGGCCGGCGAATCCGCTGCCAGGGTCGCGGGACGGGAGATCCGCATCGGCTGTCTTCTCACGGCGATGAGGCATGCCGCGCGGTCGCGGGAGATCGCCGAACTCGCTGTGCGATTCCGGGACCGCGGGGTTGTCGGTTTCGACATCGCCGGTGCCGAGGCCGGTAACCCACCGAGCCGGCACCTCGACGCTTTCGAGTACATGCGTGACGCGAACGCCCACTTCACGATTCACGCGGGTGAGGCTTTCGGGTTGCCGTCGATCCACGAAGCCATCGCCTTCTGCGGAGCGGATCGGTTGGGCCACGGCGTGCGGATCGTGGACGACATCGACGTAGGAGTGCAAGGTGGGGCAGAGTTGGGTCGGCTCGCGAACTACGTCCGTGACATGCGCATTCCCCTGGAACTGTGCCCGAGTTCGAACGTGCAGACCGGAGCGGTAGCCGCCCTGGCGGACCATCCGTTCGGACTCTTGGCGGACTTGCGCTTCCGAGTGACCGTCAACACCGACAACAGGCTGATGAGCGACACCACCATGAGCCGGGAAATGGCCGCGTTGGTCGAGACCTTCGGTTACGGATGGACCGATCTCGAACGCTTCACCATCAACGCGATGAAGTCGGCCTTCATCCCGTTCGACGAGCGCCTCGCGTTGATCGACGACGTCATCAAGCCGGGCTACGCCGTGCTCATCGGCTAGATGACGTGCGCCCGACTATTCAGATCGAAGCCGGGCCTCGAACTCGCGCTCGAGTTCGCGCCAGGCCTCGGATTCCTTGGTGAACGGCGCACTCGGAGCCATCCGCGACGGATCGGGGTTGAGGAGGTACGAGACGTACCAACCCAGCTCGGTCGACGCGGACAGAGCCTCATCGGTGGAGTCGTCGTCGGCGAAATCTGCTGCATCGGTGAACAATTCGACTGCGAGTTCCAGCTGCTCGGCATCTACGACGTCCGGGCCCTGGGCGAGGTCGTCGGCGATACCGGGCAGAACGTAGACGTTCTCGTCCGTGACCTCGATTTCGAGTGAACCGTCGACGGCCGCATTCTGAATTTCGCCGTACGTACTGACCTGCGAGAGATCGTGTTCGTGGTTGTCGGCGAGGTAGCGAGCGAGTGCGCGCTCGCTACGGAAGACGGTGATCAGTCCGTCCTTGCCGAGGAAGATCGCCTGATCTCCCATGTAGCAGCGCAGAGTGTAGAACGTCTCGGCCGAGGTGATGATGCGGATCGGGTCGACACCGACCTCGCCCCAGAAGGTCTCGACCTCGTCTTCGTCCTCTTCGAGGTCGTCTTCGTCGAATTCCTCGTCCTCGCCCTCCTCGGCGACATCGTCGGCGTCGACGGTGTTCTCGGCGGCAGCGAGCAGTTCAGCTTCGGCGACCGCGACGGCGGCTGCATCGACCTTCGGGGAGGTGACCACCTTGTCGATGGCGTCGAGAACGGCGTCCCAGTCCTTGACGATCGCAGCGCCGACCTGGTCCCACAGCTCCAGGCCTTCGCGGCCTTCGAAGGTGCCGGCGCCGGTGGCAAGCGCGCCGAGTACCGGATGGCCGCTGAAGAAGCGGATGACCGCGTCGAGTTCGCACACCTCACCGATGTTGCGAGCCATGTTCAGGGTGTCTTCGAGTTCCGAGACCACCAGTGCCTCAGGGTCACCTGCGGCCAGTTCCGGCACGCCGACGAAGTCGAACGTGAAGTTCTCTTCCGGTTCCAACTCGGCTGCCGACAGTCCGGAGACGACGGCCCACGCCGGATGCTCGACCAGGTCGTTGTCGGAGTCCGTTCGGATGAAGGCCGCGAGTTCCGCGACGGAGGAGAACCCGTACAGGTCTTCCTCATGGCCGAGGAACGCTTCCCACTCGTCGTCGCCCTCGCGCCAGCGGGGTGCCCACAAAGTGACGAGGTCTCCGTCGGTGAGTCCGATTTCGATAGGGACGATGTCTCCAGCCATGGGCGGAAGCCTATCCACCGCAGAGCGAAAGGCATAGCGGGGGTTCGTCACGTTTGTTTCAGTGCCACTCGGAGCTCACTGACCAGTCGCTCTCGTTCGTCGTTGGACTGTTGAACTGCCTGGTGAATTGTTGCCACCGTCAATGCGGCCACCGTGCGAGAATTCATCGCGGTGATTGCGTCGGTAATCCGTAGGTCGACCAGAGCGCCCAGCCCGTCGACAGTCGCCGTGACTATCCCGCCCTCGCTCGAGACGACTGCCCGCAGAGCGCCGACCCCGTCGACGGCTTCCTGCAAGAGTCCGGTCCGGTGTTTCGCCAGCTCCATGATTCGATCAATCTCGCTCATATCGAACGCATCCAGCTCGACGGAAGGTTCTGGCCCTCGGCGGCGTCGACATCGGCCAGTTCGTCTCGGGTCGGTAGACCGAGCCGATCGAGGATCGCTGCCGGGACTCCGGTCTCCTCGAGCTCCACACGATGGCGGGCGCCGGCTTCGATTGCTGCATTTGAGCACAGCGTGAGTATCTGCTGCGCTAACCGCTGCCCGCCGTACCGCAGTTCGTCCTGGCTGATCCTCAGGTCCACGGGCACGGCGTGCTCCGTGGCGCGGACCGCGATGGTTCCGTTGCGGTTGACGGCTACGGCTGTGGTGATCGGCGGTGATTCGCGCTTGTTCTCGGGCATGATTCCCTGTCATTCCGTCGGACGGTAGAAGCCGTGAAAGCCCATGCCGCTGTTCGTGGTTCGGATGGCGCTGATTTCGACTGGGTCGCCGGCTTCGATCATCTGGCCGCCGCCGATCACCATCGCGACGTGGCCGTCCCAGACCGCGAGGTCGCCCGGCATCAGATTGTTCTGATCGACCTGGTTCCCGATTCCCTGTTCCTGAGCCAACCTCGGAATGTCGACTCCGGCCTGGCCGTACGCCCATTGAGTCAGCCCGCTGCAGTCCAGACCGACTCCCGGCGTAGTGCCTCCCCAGGCGTACGGGACACCCTGTTGAGTGAGCGCGTTGCGTACGGCAGCAGCGGCCTCGGCGTTCGGTGCGGTGGCAATCGAGCCGTCGGGAAGTTCGACCTCAACGCCACCTGAACTGCTGGCGCCGGTTGCTCCGGAGCGCGGTATCGCGAGGAGTGAATCGACAGAATCGCCGGAACCACCCGCCGAACCGGAGACTCCAGGTGCGGGATCGGGTATCGGGACGGACGGGACGAGTGCGGACATCTTGTCGGTCGACCCGGCCAACTCACCGCGTACCCGCTCGATAACCGATACCGCGCTTCCGAGGTGCTCCAACGCGGCCGACAACAACATCAATTGGCCCGTCGGTGTCATCAGCGTCGGCCCGGCCTTGATCGCGAGTGTCAGAAAGGACTGGAGAATCTCACCGAGTTCGGTCATTCCCGCGTACACGGACGTTGTCGCTTCGTCCACGACGCCGGCGATGTCGGTCCCACGATCGGCGAGGTTTCGCGTCGACGTCTGCGTCTGCTCGGTTTTGGTCACCGCAGCGGTGAGTGCCGTGGACGAGCTCTGAGAGGACGCCAGTTCGCTCAGAACAGCGCTTCCCAATTGGTATGCGATCTCGAGGGCGTCCGTGGCGATTCGGATGCCGACGTCGGGTCCACTTGCGCTGGGGGCACCAGTCCCGACAGTGTCGACCAGATCGATGATCGGTCGTGCGAGTGCGTCGACGTCGATCATGAGCGTGCGGCTTCAGCGAGAGTCCTTCGTACCGATTCCTCGGAGTCGAGATAGACGGCATGAGCGTCGAGGGCGGCCGACCGGACACTGGAAATTACAGTGGACAGTCGATCGATGTCGTCGATGTGCGCTTGTTGTGCCCGGCCCGCGACGCCGACGAAGTCGCCGCCGATCAGCCCGAGCACAGCGGACAGAGCCATGTGATCGCCACCCGCTGCGTCCTGTCGAGCTTGCGCGACGTTGTCGGCAACAGTGCCCAACCGCCTGGCGAACTCCGCGATGCTTTCAGTGTCCAGATCCAGATTTGTCAACTTGTCTTCCCCCCGTTGCGCTTACTCCTTCTTGGACGCCGCGCGGGGTGCTCCGGTTCCCGAGGAACTATTCTGATGGTCATGCAAACGCACGTAGTCGACCATCCGCTCGCGGCGGCCCTCTTGACGACAATGCGTGACGCACGCAGTGAGAACGCGACTTTTCGTTCCGCACTTCGCAGGCTCACGCACATGCTGGTCTACGAGGCCATGCGTGACGCGGAGGTCGAGGAGTTCCCGGTCGACACCCCGGTAGCAGCGACGACGGGCATCCGGCTCGCGAAGCCGCCGTTGTTGGTACCGGTGCTGCGGGCCGGTCTGGGCATGGTCGAACAGGCGAGTGCGCTGATTCCGTCGGCCGGCGTCGGCTTTGTCGGAATGGCACGTGACGAAGAGACACATCAGCCGGTTCCGTACCTCGAATCCCTGCCGGCGGATCTGTCCGGGATCCCGGTGTTCGTGCTCGATCCGATGCTCGCCACCGGTGGTTCGATGGTGCACACCATCGACTTGCTGGTTGCGCGTGGCGCGACGGATGTCACGGCAGTGTGCGTCGTGGCCGCTCCGGCCGGCGTCGACGCGCTGGCGGCGTCCGGCCACCCGGTTCGTCTGGTCATCGCGAGCATCGACGACGGACTCGACGAGAACGCTTTCATCGTCCCCGGTCTCGGTGACGCCGGCGATCGGCAGTTCGGACCCCGCTAGAGCGAAAAGGCGAAGGTTCGGAGTTCGGCCAGCCGGGCCTTCGCCTGCTCTACTGCGTTCGCGAGGTCGGCGCGGTTCGCCACCGGGACGACAACTTCGAGATAGCACTTGAGCTTGGGCTCGGTTCCGGACGGTCGAACAACCACGCGGATCGACGGCCCGTCGAATATCACTGCGTCGGTGCGCATACCACCGCGAACCAGGGACAAGTCCTCGGTCGTGACCGGCTCACCCGCGAGTTGGCCAGGCGGATCGGCGCGTAGCCGTTTCATCATTTCCGCGATGTCACTCGAGTCCTCGACGCGGCGGGATACTTGGTCCCCGCAATGCAGTCCGAATTCGACGGCATAGTCGCCTAGAACGTCCAACAGGGTTCTGTTGCTGCCCGCGAGGGTGGCAGCCAAGTCGGCCACCAGAACGGCAGCTGAGATTCCGTCCTTGTCCCGCACCACATCCGGATCGACGCAGTGCCCGATCGCTTCCTCGTAGGCGTAGACGAGTCCGTCGCCGGCGCGCGTGAGCCACTTGAATCCGGTGAGTGTCTGCGCAAACCTGGCTCCGCGGGCTTTCGCCAACTTCGAGAGCAGGGTCGAGGAGACGATCGTCGTCGCCACCAACGAATCTTCGGGCGCCGTGCTCAGTACGTGGTCGGCCAGGAGCACCCCGGTTTCGTCGCCGCGCAACATGCGCCACTGATCACCGTCGCGAATTCCGACGGCGCAGCGGTCGGCATCCGGGTCGAGTGCGATCGCCAGATCCGCGTCGACACTTCGGGCAAGGGCGAGCAGGCGGTCTGCGGCGCCGGGCTCTTCGGGATTGGGGAACTCGACGGTCGGAAACGTGGGGTCGGGATCGAACTGCTCCGCCACGACGTGCAGGTCCTCGAATCCTGCTGCTCGCAGAGTCGCGGCCGCAGTCTCGCCGCCGACGCCGTGCATTGCCGTGAGCGCAATCCGGATCGAGCGTGCGTCGCCGTGCGGGAGGGTCGCGATGCGGGCGATGTACTCCTCGACCAGAGAGTTGTCGGCCGGAATCACCGATGCCCGCGCGACGTCGGCGGCACTACCGATGCGAGCGATCTCGCTCTCGATTTCACGATCGGCGGGGGAGACGAGTTGCGCTCCGCCCGAGAGATACACCTTGTAACCGTTGTCGGCGGCAGGATTGTGGGAGGCGGTGATCTGGATCCCTGCCGCTGCCCCGAGCCTGCGCACCGCGAACGCCACCAGCGGTGTCGGCAGTGGGCGGGGGAGCAGGGTCACTTCGAACCCGGCGGCTGCCATGACCTCGGCGGCGGCCAGAGCAAATGCCTCTGAACCGAGCCGGGCGTCGCGGCCGACCACAACGCGGGACCCGCCCTGGCAGCGAGCTGTCAGCCAGGCCGCCAGACCGGCCGTGGTCCGGATGACGACCGCGAGGTTCATTCCGTTGGGTCCGCCGCGCACCGGCCCGCGAAGCCCAGCAGTGCCGAACGTCAGTGGTGCGGAAAAGCGTTCGGTCAGTTCATGTTCCGAAAGGGCTGCTAACTCTGCGCGGGTAACTGGGTCCGGATCGGCGTCGATCCACTCGGTGACGTTCAGTGGTGTCACAGCTGCTCGACCAGTTGACGCAGCAGCACTCCCATCCGGGCCGCCGAGGCTTTGCCTGCCGCCAGCACCTCCTGATGGTCCAGTGGGGCGCCCGTGATTCCGGCGGCCAGATTGGTGACCATGGAGATGCCGAGAACGCGGGCGCCGAGCGCGCGGGCCGCGATGGTCTCGTGAACCGTCGACATGCCGACCAGATCGGCGCCGAGTGTACGAAGCATTCGAATCTCGGCCGGAGTCTCGTAATGCGGACCGGGAAGCCCGGCGTAAACACCCTCGGCAAGGTCCGGGTCGATCGAGCGAGCCAGCGCACGCAGTTCCGGCGAGTAGGCGTCGACCAGGTCGACGAACTCTGCGCCGACGAGGGGAGAGCGGGCCGTCAGGTTCAGGTGGTCACTGATCAGCACTGGTTGTCCCACTGCGTAGTCCTCGCGGATACCGCCGGCCGCATTGGTGAGGATGACGGTGTCGGCGCCGGCAGCAATGGCTGTCCGGACCGGGTGGACGACGGTACCGAGATCGTGGCCCTCGTATGCGTGCGCGCGCCCGAGCAGCAGCAGGACTTCGGTGTTTCCGACGCGCACCGAACGAATGGTGCCCGCATGGCCGAGGGCGGACGGTGGGGCGAAGCCAGGAAGATCCGCCATCGAGACTTCGGCTGTCACGTCCGCACCGGCGTCGCCGAACACGTCTGCGGCATCGGTCCACCCCGACCCGAGCACGATGGCGACTGACGGTGACGAAGAGCCAGTCATGGCGGACAGAGCAGCGGCGGCGGCCTCGGCGATCGTTCCCATGTGAGCAACCCTACTGAGGAGTCGGGTCGGTTCGCCGGGTGAGTTGGCGGGCGTTACTCTCCCATCCATGCCTTATCTCGAACGCGACGGCGACGTATTCATCCTGTACCTCGGCAACGAGGGCGAAACGGACAACGAGAACCGCTTCGGCCCTGAGTGGATCGACGCTGTTCACAGCAAGTTGGACGAGGTCGAAGCGCACGAGGGGCCCGCAGCCCTGGTGACGACGGCGACGGGCAAGTTCTACACGAACGGCCTGGACACGACGTGGATCTTCGGCAATCTCGACGGTCTCCCCGGCTACCTGGACAAGGTCCACACCATCTACAGCCGTTTGCTGACCTTCCCGATGGCCACGGTCGCGGCCGTGCAGGGGCACGCGTTCGGCGCCGGCGCCATGCTCGCGTCCTCGCACGATTTCCAGATCATGCGCGCGGACCGCGGCTTCTACTGCCTGCCCGAGGTGGGACTGAACATGCCGTTCACTGTCGGGATGTCTGCACTGCTGAACAGTCGTCTGCCCAAGCAGACGGCAGTCGATGCCATGACGACGGGGCGTCGCTTCGGCGGCGCCGACGCACTCGCTGCCGGCATCGTGCAGGAAACGGTCGACGGCGACGGAGTGCTCGCCGCTGCTGTGGCCAAGGCGTCGGCACTGACGTCGACTCACGGCAAGAACTTGGCGGGAATCAAGGCAGGCATCCACCGCGATGCTCTTGCAGACCTCGCTCAGGTGACTGACAAGAGCAACTTCTCCTTCGGGTGAGACAATGATCGCGTGAACCAGAATGTCGACAGCGCAGTCAGGTCCGTAGAGGCCGATCTGATTGCGCTGTCGCATTCGATTCACAGCGACCCGGAACTCGCCTTCGAGGAGTTCCGCAGCGCTGCCAAAGTGTCGGACCTGCTGGCGCAGCACGGTTTCGCGGTCACTCACGGGATCGTCGATCTGCCGACGGCTTTCGATGCCACCTACGGCAGCGGAGAGTTGGTCATCGCGATCTGCGCCGAGTACGACGCGCTGCCCGAGATCGGTCATGCCTGTGGGCACAACATCATTGCCGCCGCAGCGGTCGGGGCCGGCATCGCGTTGGCTACCGTGGCCGACGAACTGGGGATCACCGTCCGAGTGATCGGTACTCCGGCGGAGGAAACCGGTGGCGGCAAGGTCCTGATGCTCGAGCGTGGTGCCTTCGACGGCGTCGGCGCGGCCATGATGGTTCATCCAGGGCCGATCGACATCATCGGTGCGACCTCGCTGGCCTTGGCGGACATCGCCGTGAGTTATCACGGTCGCGAGGCGCATGCGTCTGCTGCGCCGGAATTCGGTCGTAACGCCGCCGACGCAGCGACGCTCGCGCAGGTGGCGGTCGGACTCTTGCGTCAGCACCTGCAGCCAGGTCAGCAGATTCACGGAATCGTCAGTGACGGCGGCACGGCTCCCAACATCGTTCCGGCTCGGTCCGAATTGCTCTACTACCTGCGTGCCGAAACAGCCGCGTCGTTGGCCAATCTGTCCGAGCGTGCCGAGGCCTGCTTCGCCTCGGGAGCACTCGGCACCGGGTGCACCCACGAAATCCGCACGGTATCGCCTACTTACACCGAGCTGACCCCCGATCCGTGGCTGGCGGCGGCGTACCGTGAACAGATCGTCGATCTCGGACGGGTGCCACTGGCAGCGGAATGGGAGCGCTCCCGTCCACTGGGTAGTACGGATATGGGTAATGTGACCAATGTGATTCCGGGAATTCACCCGGTCATAGGCTTGGATTCATCGGGGGCAGTGACACATCAGCCGGAGTTCGCGGCTGCGTGTATCACCACCTCCGCAGATCGAGCGGTAGTCGACGGTGCAATTGCGTTGGCCCGCACTGCTGTCCGGGTAGCGTCCGATCCAGAACAACGCGCCCGTCTGTTGGAAGGGGTAGATCGCCGGTGAACGCGGCAATCGACACGTGGATTCACGCGCACACCGACGACCTCGTCGCGTGGCGTCGACACATCCATGCCAACCCGGAGTTGGCTCGCCGCGAATACGCGACCACCGAATTCGTCGCCACCCGCCTCACTGCCGCTGGATTGTCGCCGAAGATCCTTCCCGGTGGCACCGGTCTCACGTGCGATATCGGACCGGAGGGTCCACGAATCGCACTGCGCGCCGACATGGACGCTTTGCCGATGCAGGAGGCGACCGGAGCGACGTACTCGTCCACGGTCCCCGGTGTGTCCCATGCGTGCGGCCACGACGCCCACACCACCATCTTGCTCGGCGCCGGACTGGCTCTGGCCACGCTGCCCGAACTTCCCGTCGGGGTTCGGCTGATATTCCAGCCCGCCGAGGAAGTCATGCCTGGCGGAGCACTCGACGTCATCGCCGCGGGCGCGCTCGACGGTGTGTCCAGAATCTTTGCTCTGCACTGCGATCCGCGACTCGAGGCAGGCCAGGTGGGAATGCGCCTGGGCGCGATCACCTCAGCTGCAGACACGATCGAGGTCGTCCTCGACTCTCCGGGTGGGCACACGTCGCGGCCGCATTTGACCACGGATCTGATCTACGCGCTCGGCACCGTCGTGACCGGGCTGCCGGGAATGCTCAGCCGTCGTATCGATCCGCGTACCGGAACCGTCATGGTGTGGGGCGCGGTCAGCGCAGGTCAGGCGCCCAACGCGATTCCGCAGACCGGCATGATGACGGGCACGGTACGTACCGGCGATCACGACACCTGGGAGTTGCTCGAACCGCTCGTGGAAGAAATCGTCCACGGACTGCTCGCACCCACCGGAGTTCGCTACCAACTCAACTATCGTCGCGGAGTGCCTCCGGTCGTCAACGACGAGGTGTCCACTCGGATGTTCGAGGACGCCATCGCGACCGTCGGACAAGATGCTTTGGCGGACACCCCGCAATCCGGTGGTGGCGAAGACTTTTCGTGGTACCTCGAAACGGTGCCGGGGGCCATGGCGCGGCTCGGCGTGTGGTCGGGTGAAGGCGATCAGCTCGACATCCACCAACCCACTTTCGATCTCGACGAGCGAGCACTCGGCGTCGGTGTGAAGGTTCTGACGAGCCTGGTTCTGGGATAGTTCCGGTTCCCGTCGGGGGTACCGTTTTTCGTGTCGTTCGAGTGAAGGTACGGGCATGTCCATAGGTGTGGGAGTGCGAATCGGCACATTGGTGTCGACGGCTGTCGTTGCGTCGAACGATCCGGGTTCGGCCGATCCGGTGGTATTGGTTCGGGACACGATCCTCAATCAACGCAAGGACGGAACGACGGTGCTCGGTGGCACCGAGCAACTGGGTGCCGGCCGTGAGTTCGCCGAGAGCTGGTCGGGCTTTGTCGGTCGCGTCGGGGACCCGAGTGGCGTCGCGGGAACTGCCGATACTCGTTACCGCGCCGAGGATTTGGTGGCGACCTCGATTCGCTGTCTGTTGCAGGAATGCGAGCCGCTGCCCGATCGTGGTGGTCGAAGCGGGGGAGCGCCCGACATCGTCGCGACCTACCCGTCACGCTGGGACTCGTCGACAGCGGCCCTCATGCAGGATTCGCTGGTCTACGCGGGCCTCGAACGAGTCACACTCGTCTCGGATGCCGAGGCCGTGTCGGCGTGGTTCGAGTCGGAAATCGCGGCACTCGCCGGCACGCTCATCGGCATCTATCACGTGGACGACACCGGGGCAGCGGTCACCCTCGTGCGTTCTGGTGTCGCGGCCGGCCGTGCATTCGGCTTTGCCGGCGACGGGAGTTCGCCGAGTTCACGCCTCGCGACGGCTCTGGGTGCGTTCGGTTGGATGCCGGAGAACCTGGACGCCGTAGTCGTCACCGGTGACGGCGAACCGGCGACAGACAAAGCGGCCATGATGTCCATAGCGGCCGGGATTGCCGAAAAGCTCGGTGTCAGATGTGAACTCGGTCCCGGACCTGAGCAGTCGGCTGCGCTGGGAGCCGCAATTCTGGCTGCCGGATTCACCTCGACGTCGCACACTATCGTGCCGATCGGATTGCCGCCTTCACACGACGTGACCGAGGTGTTCGACACCCTGGGACGCGAGAAGGTGGCGGCAGAAACCGCTGCCGGGGTGGCGACCGCCGAGCCGGAAACTGCAGTTGTCGCAGGCGAATCGGAGTCGCGCGGTTCCAAGCGTGTGCTCATCGGCGTGACGGTTGTGGTGGTGCTCGCAGCACTGGCAGTGCTCGCGTATTTCCTGCTGCTTTGAGCAGGACAGCTATCTAATCGGTAACACCGTTACCCGGACCGACATTGCGGCTGTTTCTCGTCCGCAACTCTCGTACGTACTCGGCCGGCGCTCCGGCAATCTCGGCAGCGTCGGCCATCACACCGATGTAGCGGGCCGACGGCAGCCCGCCTTCGTACGCATCCATGACGTAGAGCCACGCAAGTACCGCGTCGCCGGCGGTGTCGACCCGCACGCGGATCTTGCGGTGCAGACCCAGTTCGGCACCTTCCCAGCGGTCCAGACTCACTTCGTCCTCTTCCGGGACGTCGTAGAGCACCACGAAAACACTGGAATCGGGATCTTCGACCACGGTGGCGAGAGCACCCTCCCAGCCGAGGTCCTCGCCGCTGAAGGTCAGGCGCCAGCCTCGCAGCCACCCTGTCCCGGACATGGGGGAGTGTGGGCAGCGCAACAACATCTGCTCGGGATGCATGTTGGAACCGTAGGCGGCATAAATCGACACGGGCGCAAGCCTAAACCGTGGTCCGAGGGTGTGGCGAAGCGGACCACCGGACGCAAGTAATCTGGTACAAGCACTGCGCGACACGTGGTGCTCGAATAGCGTGACACTGGTCGACGGGAGACCCCTGCCGGCCACGCGAGGACTTGGAGGACACATGACCCGGATCGTGATCATCGGTGGCGGACCCGCCGGCTACGAGGCGGCACTGGTAGCCGCGCAGCACGGGGCCACGGTCACCCTGGTCGATTCGGACGGCGTCGGCGGTGCGTGTGTGCTGTTCGACTGTGTCCCGTCGAAGACGTTCATCGCGTCCACCGGAATCCGCACCGACATGCGTCGTGCATCCGACCTCGGCATCACTCTGGATCCGGAGCAGGCTTCGGTGTCACTGCCGAAGATCCACTCCCGAGTCAAGAGTCTCGCGTTGTCCCAGTCCTCGGACATTCGCGCACGGTTGCAGACGGTAGGCGTCGAGGTTCTCTCCGGCACCGCCGAACTGACCGATCCACTCCTCGGTATGGCAGCACACCAGGTTCGCGCGACGCTCGGAAGCGGCGAGCAGAAGACCATCGACGCAGACGTCGTGTTGATCGCCACCGGCGCCAGCCCCCGCATCATCCCGGGAGCCGAGCCCGACGGTGAGCGAATCATGACGTGGCGCCAGCTCTACGACTTGGATGAGCTTCCCGAGCACCTGGTCGTGGTCGGTTCCGGTGTCACCGGTGCCGAGTTCGTCTCCGCGTACACCGAGATGGGCGTCAAGGTCACGCTCGTGTCCAGTCGCGACCGTGTTCTGCCCGGCGAGGATGCCGATGCGGCGCTCGTGCTCGAGGACGCCCTCGCCGAGCGCGGTGTCACCCTCGTCAAGCACGCCCGCGCGGACGCCGTCGAGCGCACCGAGAAGGGCATCGTCGTCAAGCTCTCCGACGGCCGCACGGTCGAAGGAAGCCACGCTCTGATGACCGTCGGTTCCGTCCCCAACACCAACGGTCTCGGCCTGGAGCGGGTCGGCATCGAGTTGGACAAGGGTGGATACCTGCGTGTCGACCGGGTCTCGCGCACCACGGTTTCCGGTATCTACGCCGCCGGTGACTGCACCGGACTGCTCCCGCTCGCGTCGGTGGCTGCGATGCAGGGACGTATCGCGATGTACCACGCACTGGGTGAAGGCGTCAGCCCGATCAAGTTGAAGACCGTCGCGTCGGCCGTCTTCACACGTCCCGAAATTGCAACGGTGGGTGTTTCGCAGGCGGCGATCGACAACGGAGAGGTGCCTGCGCGCACCGTCATGTTGCCGCTCAACACCAACCCGCGCGCCAAGATGTCCGGTTTGCGTCGCGGATTCGTGAAGATTTTCTGCCGCCCGGCTACCGGCGTGGTCATCGGCGGTGTTGTGGTCGCACCCACTGCTTCGGAATTGATCCTGCCGATCGCGATCGCCGTACAGAACAACCTGACGGTCAACGACCTGGCGCAGACGTTCTCGGTGTACCCGTCGCTGACCGGATCGATCACCGAGGCTGCTCGTCAGCTCATGCGTCACGACGACCTGGACTGACAACCGACCAGAGCCTTCTTACAGTGTGGGAACTCTGTTTCACATACTGAAGTATTGGTGGGATAGTCGAGATACCGACCGAATCAAGGGTCGGTATCTCGGCGCTCTCCCGCCCCGTTGACCCAGGACGGCTCAGGGTGTTTTTCCTCTGACCTTCATTCTGCGTGCCTGGGAGCTTCATATGACACACGCCGCGCTGTCTGCTCGTATGGACGGACTCCGTAGTTCTGCAATTCGCGATCTGCTCACCCTGACTGCCCGGCCCGACGTCATCAGCTTGGCCGGCGGACTGCCCGATCCCGATTTCATTCCGCGGGAGCGAATCTCGAAGGCAGCCCACGACGCACTCGGTGACCCCTCGTCCGTTCAATACGGCGAGACGTCAGGCCTGCGGCGCCTCCGTGAGGTGATCGCCGGGCGCGAATCATCCAAGATCGGGCGGACACTCGACGTGTCCGAAGTCGTGATCACCCACGGTTCTCAGCAAGGTTTGAGCTTGCTCGCGCAGGTCCTCCTCGACGCCGGTGACGTCGTGGTCGTGGAGGAACCGGCATATACCGGTGCGCTGCAGGTCTTTCGAACGGCGCAGGCCCGTCTCGTTCCCGTCCAGCTGGACGAGGACGGAATGGATACCGACGCGCTCGAGACGAAACTTGCCGCCGGTCTTCGGCCCAAAGTTGTTCACACCGTGAGCAATTTCCACAACCCGCGCGGCGCGGTGCTTTCGGCGCAGCGGCGAGCGCACTTGGCGGCACTGGCGGACCGATACGGGTTCTGGGTGCTCGAGGACGACCCGTACGGCGAACTGTACTTCGGCGAGAAATCGCCCGCACCGCTGGCGGCGTTGTCGGACAGGGTGATTCGGCTGTCCAGTGCTTCCAAAGTGTTGGCACCGGCGCTGCGCGTCGGCTGGCTGCACGGCGACCGAAAGGTCTGCGAGGCGGTCGAACTGATCAAGCAAGGCGCTGACCTGTGCGGGTCTTCGCTCACCCAGCAGATCGCCGCAGACCTCTTCTCCGACGTCGAATGGTTCGACGCGCATCTCGACGTGCTTCGAGCGGGGTACGGCGCGAGGGCGAAGGCGTTGGTCACGGCCGCCGAGACGGAATTGAGTGGGCGTGCACGCTTTTCCGAGGTCCGCGGCGGGATGTTCTGTTGGATGGATTTCGTCGACGATGTCGACACCACCGAACTCCTGGGTGCCGCGCTCGAGCATGGCGTGGCATTTGTCCCAGGTTCGGCCTTCGCGGTCGAAGCTGGCCTCGGTCGAAGCGCTCGACTGTGTTTCGCGACGTATCCCGAAGCCGTGCTGGTCGACGCCGTCGGCAGGCTCCGGGACAGTGTCACCGCAGGTACAGCCTGACTTTGTCGATAGTGTTGCGGAGCAGATCGATCTCCGTACCGGACGGTGGGGTGGTGACGGTGACGTGGTCGGCGACGGCCAGATCCCATCCCGTCGCCTCTCGCACCTGATCGACCGAGATGCCTTCGTGGACACTGGTCAGCTCCAACTCGCCGCCGGGGCCCTGGTGTGTCAGGACACCGAGGTTGGTGAACACCTTTGTCACTCCTGCACCTGCCGGCATGATGCCCTTTCCGCTGGCGTGGGCGCGGGCGGGGCTGGGTGAGGTGCAGAAGTCGAGCGCGGCCGGAAAGGAACTGAGGTCGTGGCGACGCATCACTACGAAGATCTCGGCCGCGTTCGCGATGATCTCGACGGCCCCGCCTGCTCCGGGCAGTCTGACCGTCGGGTTCTTCCAGTCACCGATGAAACTTGTGTTCAGGCTTCCCGTTCGATCGATTTGAGCGGCCCCGAGAAAACCGACGTCGACGTTGCCACCTTGCAGGACATAACCGAAGAGTGCGGCCATACTGAGCACGGATTCGGCGCCGGAGACCACGACGGAGTCGGCAATACCTTCGGCCATCGCCGACGGATGCGCGCCGCACACTCCGGATTCGTAGATCAGTTCTACGTCCGGATTCGACGTGTGGCGCGCGAGATCGACTGCGAGCGTGGGGAGCCCGACTCCGGCGAAGACCCGGCGCTTACCCGCCAACTCGCGTGCCGCGACGGCGACGATCGTTTCGGTGGAGGTGGTGTTACCGCTGACAATCGTGGTGGTCACAGTCTGCTCCCGTAGTCGACAGGTGTGGAGAGTTTTGATCCGACCTCGAGATCCGACCAGTAGTCGGCTCCGAGCTTGGCGAGATATTCGTCGTGATCGCCGAGTGTGTACACCCATTCGTCGAGCCAATTTCTCAGCAACGAAGGGTCTTTGGAAATCTCGGTCCAGCGTCGGTAGAAGCCGCAATCGCGGTCGTAGTATCCCTGTGCGTACGACGGGTGCGCGCCGCGCGGGCAGACGACAACCGCGTCGACGGCGTGCGAGGGAATCAGAGTTCGGCTCGGATCTGACCTGATGACCTCGTCGTCGACAAGCTCTTCCACAACGACGATCGCCTTCTTCGCGGCGTAAACGGCTTCTTGCTGCACCCCGGCGATGCCCCAGATCTGTGCGTTCCCGGACGTGTCCGCTCGCTGTGCGCCGATGATCGTCACATCCGGATTCAACGGCGGCACAACGTAGACGCTCCCGCCTCCGTACGGATCCTCGACGAGTCTCAGTTGTGGGTTGAGTGCGGGTAGATCACTACCGGCGTACGACCGCAGCGGGAAGAAGGGAAGTCTGGCCGCTCCCGCCTGATACCGGCACACCATGCCGTAATGGCTGTATTCCTCGACTTCGAGGGGGAGCGGGTCCTGGTTCTCGATGCGTCTGCGTAACTCGTACAGAGAACCTGCGGAGCCACTGGCGAAGAACGAGGCAACCAGCTTTCGGACGCAGCCGGCGGCGACGAGTTGATCGGAAACGATGTCCGGCGTCATCCGGCAGAGGGTGAGGTCCTTTCTGCCCTGCCGGATGATCTCGTGTGCCGCGGCAAAAGGAATGAGATGCGAAAATCCCTCCAGCGCAACGGTCATCTCGTCTTCGACGTATCGGCCGACGGCCTCTTTCATCGAGAGGGTCTTGTCCACGTCTGTACCTCTTCTTGTTCTTTCGCGCACTCGGTCGGTTTCGGAACTTGACATGTTCGGCCGGTGTGGCGCAACAATGTCGGGTGGAAATTCATCAGATCAACGCATTTCTCGCGGTGGCTGAGGAGCTACATTTCGGCCGTGCGGCGCAGCGGCTTCGGATTGCGCAACCGCCGCTGAGTCGAACGATCAGGCAATTCGAGAAACAGCTCGGTTCGCCGTTGTTCGATCGGAGCACTCGAACTGTGCGGCTCACTGCTGCCGGTGAAGCGCTGCTGCTTCCGGCGCGCGAGATTCTGGACGCGTGCCGGATGGCCGAGATCGCGGTGTCTGCGGCAGGCAAGGGAACGACAGGTCGCGTTCGCCTGGGTTTCGCGGGGACTTCTTCGCATCTGCTCGTCGGGCGGTGGGCGAAATTGGTGAGAAAGACCAATCCCGGTATCGAATTCGTGCTCGACAGTTCTGCTTTCGCGAACGAGGCGTTGTTGATGCTGCTCGATCGACGACTCGACATCGGGATGGTGCGGTGGACCGTACCGCCGCTCGGGATCACGTCGAGATTGATCGCCGAGGAGAACTTTCTGGTGGCCATGTCCAAAGACCACCCGTTGGCGTCGAGGGACTCGGTTCGGTTGATCGAATTGGAGTCCGAGAATTGGGTGACGCTTCCGGCGGAGCCAGGTTCGATTCTGCGGGAGTCTCTGCTCACTGCCTCGAAGAACGCAGGGTTCCTGGCTCGCATCGTGCAGACGGCACCGGATTCGATGTCGTTGATCGCGCTGGTGTCCGCGGAAATCGGATGCTCGTTGACCATTTCCTCGGTGGCCCAGAGCATCGTGAATCCTGATGTTGTCTTTGTTCCGGTCATGGACCCACCTCCTCCTCTTCAACTGCGTATCGCCTGGCGAGAGGGAGACGACAGACCTGCTCTTCTCGAAGTGTTGAAATTGTCCGAGCAGGCGCTGCCGTCCCTGGCCTAGACGGTTGCCCGACCGGTAGGAATCTCACCCGCTTCGGACTTCGGTGAGTTCGCAGTATTGACAAGAGTGTTTTCGAGTTCGAGTTCGTCGTAGTCCGCTTGTTCGGCCGTCGAGAGTTCGCCCGCGTTGTAGCCGGTACGTCGGAGCAGGAGCAGGGTGCAGATCAGCGAGACAAGGGCGTACAGCCCGGATACGATCGCGACCCCGACGATATTGCCTGACGTGTTGAGCATCCACTGCGCCAGTACGGGAGTTCCGCCGCCGACGACAAGGGAACACAATTGGTACGCCGTCGACAGACCGGTATAACGGATGTTGGCGGGGAAGGCACGAGCGAGAACGCCGGCGATGGCGCCGTAGAACATCGAGTGCGGGATCGTGGCCAGACACATCGCGACGACTGCGATGGTGAAGTTCCCGGTTCGGATCGCGAAGAACATGGCGGGCATGAGGACGAACTCCGGTATCACCATCAGGCACATGGCTTTTCGCATGTCGATCTTGGAGACCAGGACGGCACCGAAAGGTTGGACGATGAACTGCACGACGAGCGCGATCGCGATGGCGGCCAGGAAGGTTCCTCGATCGTATCCGAGTTCTTTTGTAGCCCAGGACAATGCGAAGGTGTTCTTGAAATAGGTGACCTGGGCGAGGGGAAGTGCGCCGGCGCCGAGGAGAACCAGTACCCAATGCTTGCGCAAGACTTCGGCGAGCGGAAGCTTGACGACCTTCTTGCGTGCGAGAACGGCCTTCATCTCGTCCGACTCTTCGAGTTTGAGGCGAATGATCATCCCGAGAATGACCAGCACCGCCGAGATGATGAACGGGATGCGCCATCCGTACAGGAGGAACGACGGCGTCGGCATCGAGGACAGAAGGAAGAACGCGATGGTGGCCAACAGATTTCCGGCGGGTGAGCCCTGTTGGGCGAACGCGGAGTAGAGGATGCTCTTGCCCTTCGGTGCATTTTCGCTGGCAATGAGCACTGCGCCGCCCCACTCGCCACCGACCGCGACTCCTTGGATGACGCGAAGGGTGACCAGACCGATCGGCGCCCAGATCCCGACCTGTGCGTAGGTGGGGAGGAGTCCGATGCCTACCGTGGCGACACCCATCATCATCAAGGTGATGACGAGAGTGTTCTTGCGTCCGATCCGGTCGCCGAGGTGTCCGAAGATGATCCCGCCGATCGGCCTGGCGAGGAAGCCTGCCCAGAGCGTGATGAAGGCGAGGAGAGTTCCGACTCCGTTCGGGAGAGTGTCGGAGAAGAAGATGTCGCCGAATACCAGGGCAGCGGCAGTGCCGTAGATGTAGAAGTCGTACCACTCGATAGTGGTTCCGATGAACGAAGCGATACCGGCTCTTCGCGCCTTGGCGTTGATCTCCTCGGAACTGCGAGTGGGTGAACTCATGCGTGGCGACCTTTCTCTGCAACATTCGGGGCGCCGAAACGTGGCGTGCCTGAATGAGATTCGCAGAGTGGTGTAGGTCACGTCCAATACCAACTTGGTCGCCTATTGATACCTCAGGAGTATCAATAGGCGACCATGATCAGCTCTTCCGGTATGGAAGGATCGGGGTGATTACTCGGACCAGTTGTACGTCCGCTCGACGGCCTTGTTCCACTCCGCGTACAGCCGTGACCTTTCGGACTCGTCCATCGCCGGTTCCCACGTCTTGCCGACGGCCCAGTTGTTGCGGATGTCTTCGGTATCGGCCCAATAACCGATGGCGAGGCCCGCTGCGTACGCAGCACCGAGAGCTGTCGTTTCGTTGACCACCGGACGGATGACGGGAACTCCGAGGATGTCCGACTGGAACTGCATCAGGGTTTCGTTGACCACCATGCCGCCGTCGACCTTCAGTGCGGACAGTTCGACTCCCGAATCCGCTCGCATGGCGTCGATGACCTCGCGGGTCTGGTATGCCGTCGCCTCGAGCGCTGCGCGGGCCAGGTGTCCCTTGTTGACGAAGCGCGTCAGACCGACGATGACACCCCGGGCATCCGGTCGCCACCGAGGTGCGAACAGCCCGGAGAACGCGGGCACGAAGTAGGCGCCGCCGTTGTCGTCGACACTTGCGGCGAGCGGCTCGATGTCCTTGGCGTTCTGAATGATTCCGAGATTGTCTCGAAGCCACTGGACCAAGGAACCCGTCACGGCGACGGAACCTTCGAGTGCGTACACGGCAGGGGCTTCGCCGAGTTTGTAGCAGACGGTCGTCAGTAGTCCGTGCTTGCTGTGCACCGGCTTCGTGCCAGTATTGAGAAGCATGAAATTGCCGGTGCCGTAGGTGTTCTTGGCTTCACCCTCGGAGAGGCAGGCCTGGCCGAATGTGGCTGCCTGCTGGTCACCGAGGATTCCGGCGACCGGCACACCGGCGAGATTGCCGCGTGGACGTCCTGTGCCGTAGACCTCTGAGGAACTACGGATTTCCGGGAGCATCGACATCGGGATTCCGAAGTCCGCACAGATCGATTCGTCCCACTGGAGGGTCTCGAGATCCATCAGCATCGTGCGTGACGCATTGGTGACATCTGTCACGTGGACGCCCTCGGTCAGGTTCCACACGATCCACGTGTCGACAGTGCCGAAGCACAATTCGCCGGCCTCCGCTTTTGCTTTCGCACCGTCGACGTTGTCGAGAATCCAGCGGATCTTCGGCCCGGCGAAGTAGGTCGAGAGTGGTAGTCCGGTCTTGTCTCGATACTTGTCCGGACCCTCGTCGCCGCCCAGTTCGACACACAGTTGATCCGTGCGCGTGTCCTGCCACACGATCGCGTTGTAGATCGGCTTACCCGTCGAACGTTCCCAAACGACGGTCGTCTCACGCTGATTCGTGATTCCGACGGCAGCGATGTCGGCCCGCGTGAGATCGACCTTCGCGAGAGCGCCGGCCACCACCTCCCGAGTGTTGATCCACAGCGCCACCGGATCGTGCTCGACCCAACCTGCTCGCGGGAAAATCTGCTCGTGTTCTTTCTGCGCAACGCTCACCACGGCGCCGTCGTGATCGAAGATCATGCAGCGGCTCGACGTCGTGCCTTGGTCGATGGCGGCGATGTATTGATTCACTGTGCTCCTAGGTTCGGGCGTGTTCGCAGTAATCCGTGCGCTGTCGCAGTATGTGGATCAAGCTACTAGCCTGTAAACGGATTCGTCGTCGACTTACAGGAGACCGGGTTGAGTAAGCAGCAAGGTGCGAAGTTTCTCGGCCCGCAGCAGCGCGAAGCTGCTTGGGAACAACTTCAGACCGAGCAATTCGACGTCGTCGTTGTCGGCGGTGGTGTCGTCGGTGTCGGAGCGGCCCTCGATGCGGCCACCCGCGGGCTGAAGGTTGCGTTGGTCGAGGCCCGTGACTACGCATCCGGTACGTCCAGTCGCTCGTCGAAGATGTTCCACGGCGGTCTCCGCTATCTCGAGCAACTAGAATTCGGCCTCGTTCGTGAGGCGTTGCGTGAGCGCGAACTCTCGCTGACCACGCTCGCTCCGCACCTGGTCAAGCCGCTGAAGTTTCTGTTCCCCTTGGCTCACCGAGTGTGGGAACGCCCGTACATGGCCGCGGGAATCTTCCTCTACGACCGGATGGGCGGCGCCAAATCGGTCCCCTCCCAGAAACACTTGACGCGGGCGGGCGCACTGCGCATGTCGCCGAGCCTCAAGCGCAGTTCACTGACCGGTGGCATCCAGTACTACGACACCGTCGTCGACGACGCTCGGCACACCATGACCGTTGCACGGACCGCCGCCCACTACGGCGCGGTCGTCCGAACGTCGACGCAGGTCGTGGGATTTCTGCGTGAAGCGGACCGGGTCTCGGGAGTTCGTGTTCGCGACTGCGAAGACGGCCGTACCGCGGAGGTCAAGGGTCACGTCGTCATCAATGCAACCGGTGTCTGGACGGACGAAATCCAGGCCCTCTCACGTCAGCGCGGACGGTTCCGGGTGCGAGCGTCGAAGGGCGTACACATCGTCGTCCCGCGCGATCGCATCGTCAGTGAAGCCGCCATCATCCTGCGTACCGAGAAATCGGTGCTGTTCGTCATTCCGTGGGGCAGTCACTGGATCATCGGCACCACGGACACCGACTGGAACTTGGATCTCGCTCACCCAGCGGCAACCAAAGCAGATATCGACTACATCCTCGGCCACGTGAACTCCGTTCTGGTCACGCCGCTGACGCACGCCGACATCGACGGTGTGTACGCAGGCCTGCGTCCGCTGCTTGCCGGTGAGAGCGACGAGACGTCGAAGCTCTCGCGCGAGCACGCCGTTGCCCGTGTGGCTCCAGGCCTGGTCGCCATCGCCGGTGGAAAGTACACGACGTATCGGGTCATGGCGGAAGACGCCGTCGATGTCGCAGCAGAAGACATTCCGGCGCGAGTGGCGTCGTCGATCACGGAGAAGGTGCCGCTCGTCGGCGCCGACGGATACTTCGCGTTGATCAATCAGACTGTGCAACTGGGCGAGCAGTACGGCTTGCATCCGTATCGCGTCAAGCACTTGCTCGACCGCTACGGTTCACTCATCACGGAGGTCCTCGAACTCGGCCGACAGACGCCGGAGTTGTTGCAGCCCATCACAGATGCCCCCGATTACCTTCAGGTCGAGGCTGTGTACGCCGCCGCGGCGGAGGGTGCATTGCACCTCGACGACATCCTGGCTCGCCGCATGCGCATCGCAATCGAGTACCCGCATCGTGGTGTCAACTGTGCGCAACAGGTTGCCGGATTGGTTGCTCCGATTCTCGGTTGGGATCCCGCCACCGTCGAGCGCGAGGTCGACACGTACCGAGCGCGCGTCGAAGCGGAGATCGAGTCGCAGACCCAGCCGGACGACGAGTCGGCCGACGCCTTGCGCGCCGCAGCGCCGGAGTCTCGGGCCGAGATCCTCGAACCCGTCGTCGTGGTGCCGGATCGGGTCTGAGTCGCCCGTCGTTTGTTCTCGGTCTGTCGCGGGTAGGCGGATGTCGAATCACCACCCGTGTCAGCACAGACCGGTCGAGCGTCGCCCAGGAGGATCCCAATGTTCGGTAGTCGGTCGAGATCTGCTGAGGAACACATAGCCACTGCTTATCTGGTCACTCACCTGTGCGGAGCGATGGTAGGGCTGCAACTCTCGCGGTCACTCTCGGACTCGTACGGCGCGTGGGCCGACGGTGAGCTGGACTCGTTGCCGGGTGAGCTCGAGTACGAGATCGAGCAGCTGCTGCAACTGATCGAGGACACCCAGGGCATATCTCTGCCGCGGTACTCCAAGATCGACGCGACGGTCAATCGGATCAGGCGCCTCGTCCATGTCGACGCCATCTGGCGCAACCGTCTCGTGAAGCTGGCAACTCTCGAGATCATGCGGACCGCTCTGTGCGGCAAGAGTGCGATGTGGGAGGTCCTGAGAGACATTCCGGCCGGGGAGACGGAGGAGCAGTACCGCGAGCTCAACGACCTGGTGTCCAAGCAGATCACCACCGTCACGGCTCTGCATCACCGCGCGGCTACGGAAGCTTTTCAGGGGACGGACGGGCGGGAATCGGCGAGCGGCGGCGACCCCATCCGCTCGAGTAAGTAAGGTTTGTACCGTTCGGTGAAGAATTCGATGAACGGTAGACCCCGAGGTGTATGGAGATGGCTGAGCGCGACCAAGCACTGACAGAACCCACGGCAGTGTTCGCGGCGTTGGCGGAGATCCTCTACTCCGCCGCAGACAGCGCCGAGGTGTACTCCGCGATCTGTTCGGCGGCTGTCGAGTTGATTCCCGGTTGCGATCACGCAAGCCTGATGCTGCGACGGGGAAACACCAACGTCACGGTAGCGGCAAGCGATGAGATCGCCGAGCATGCAGACGATCTCGAACGTGCGACTGGTGAGGGGCCGTGCATCGACGCCCTCGACACGGAGGCGCCGCAGCTCGAGTCAGATCTTCGCACTCCGAATCAGTGGCCCGAGTTCGCTCGGAAAGTCGTGGCAGAGACACCCATTCGTGGCTCGATGGGGTTCCGACTGATGGTCGATCGTCAGAAGTTCGGTGCCCTCAACCTCTTCTCCGACACTCCGGGAGCATTCACGGAAACTGTTGCCGACCACGCGATCATGTTGGCATCGTTTGCATCCGTGGCCGTCACCGCGCTGAACCGAGGAGAGGATGCCGACTCGCTGCGGCGCGGCCTGGCGAGCAGTCGCGAAATCGGTCAGGCCGTCGGTCTGCTGATGGCTCTGCATCGGGTGTCCGACGACGAGGCCTTCGACATTCTGGTGCGAACCTCGCAGAACATGAACGTCAAGATCGCCGAGTTGGCGCGCAAGGTCATCGTCCAGCATCGTTCGACTCTGGACTGAGCGCTTCGTTCGCCCCGGGCGAGCCGAGGAGTTGAGATCGCTTGAGATCCACCGTCTCTCGAAGTGCCGTCACCACCGCTGCGACTTCCGGTCGGCGCAAGGATTCAGAACGAGCCACCAACCAGTACGAAAGTCTGACTTCGATGTGAGCCGGCAGCACGCGAATCAGATCGTCGTGCTGCTCGGCCATGAAGCAGGGGAGCAAGCCGATGCCGGCACCCGCGCGCGTTGCCTCGATGTGGACGAACACGTTGGTGGACGTGACGGCCTCGCGCATGGAAACCGTGAGCTTGCGAGCCAGATCGAGTTCGTCGACCTGCAGCATCGAGTCGATGAAATACACGAGCGAGTGTTCGGCCAGCTCTTCGGCACTTTCGGGAACAGCATTCTGACGTAGATACTCTCGGGAGGCGTACAAACCCAGCGCGTAGTCGGCCAGATGGACGGCCTCGGCGCGGTGAACTTGAGGTTTGCCGACAACAACCTCGATGTCGAGCCCCGAGCGTATCTGCGACGCCTTTCTGGTCGCGACGACTATCTCCACGCTCACGCGAGGATGGCGTCTGCGAACCGCTGCGCCGGCGGGGGCCGCGATGTATGCGCTGAAGCCGTCGGTGGCCGAGACCCGCACGACGCCGTCGAGTTGCTGCTGACCGGTGGAGTCGAGTGCCAGTTCGTTCACCGCGGCCTCGATGCGCTCGGCCGCGCTGAGGGCTTGTCTGCCCAGGTCGGTCAACTCCCAGCCGCCGGACGAGCGGACCAGTACACGGCCGCCGAGGCTCTTCTCGAGCAAGGCGATGCGGCGCGAAATGGTGGTGTGGTTGAGGCCCAGGTCGTCGGCGGCGGTGTTGAAGCGGCCGGTGCGACCGACCGCGAGAAGCACCAGTAGGTCGTCCGGGCTCAGTCCGAGTGTCATATCTGCATTTTTGCACCTGTATGGTGCGAGATTTGTCATTGTCGTGCCAAGAATCTGCACCGATACTCATCGAGTCACAAAAAATGTGCGAGCGGTCACATTCCTGATCGTGAAGAGCAGGCGAATCGCGAACTGAAGACGAGGGAGTCCACGATGAGCGTCGACAACATGCCGAAACCCGAGAGCCAAGCCCCACCATCGGGGCTGAAGAAGGTGGTCGGCGCCTCGATGGCGGGCACCGTGGTCGAGTGGTACGAGTTCTTTCTGTACGGCACGGCGGCCACGCTGGTCTTCAGCAAAGTCTTCTTTCCTGGCGGCGGCAACGAGCTGGATGCGATCATCGCGGCTTTCATCACCTACGCCGTCGGATTCGCCGCCCGGCCACTCGGCGGAATCGTCTTCGGATATTTCGGAGACAAGTTCGGCCGGAAGCAGTTGTTGCAGTTCAGTTTGCTGCTGGTCGGTGCCGCGACCTTCCTGATGGGCTGCCTACCGACCTACGGTCAGATCGGCTACTGGGCGCCGGCACTGCTGGTCACGCTGCGCTTCATCCAAGGATTTGCTGTCGGCGGCGAATGGGGTGGGGCCGTACTCCTTGTCGCCGAGCACAGCCCGAATCGATCTCGCGGGTTCTGGTCGTCCTGGCCTCAGGCCGGCGTGCCGATGGGCAACCTGGTGGCCACTGTCGTGCTGTTGATCCTGACGTCGACGCTCTCGGACGAATCCTTCATGAGTTGGGGCTGGCGCGTTGCCTTCTGGCTCTCCGCGGTGATCGTTCTGGTCGGGTACTACGTTCGGACCAAGGTCACCGACGCTCCCATTTTCATTGCGGCGCAGAAGGAAGCAGAACTGGTCAAGGCAACCTCGTACAGCGTTTTCGAGGTGGTCAAGCGTTACCCGCGCGGAGTGTTGACCGCGATGGGCCTGCGTTTCGCCGAAAACGTCATGTACTACCTCGTGGTGACCTTCTCGATCACCTACCTCAAGGTCGTCGTTCATGCGGACACAGCGCACATCCTCTGGTGGATGCTGATGGCACATGCCGTGCACTTCGCAGTGATTCCGTTGGTGGGCAAACTGTCCGACACGATCGGTCGACGCCCGGTGTACATGATCGGCGCCGTCACCGCCGGAACATGGGGATTCTTCGCCTTTCCGATGATGAACAGCGGGCACAATGCAGTCATCTTGTCGGCAATCATCATCGGGCTTGTGTTCCACGCGTTCATGTACGCCGGCCAACCCGCGATCATGGCCGAGATGTTCCCGACCCGGATGCGCTATTCCGGTGTCTCCCTGGGATATCAGGTCACGTCGATCGTGGCAGGTTCACTGGCTCCGATCATCGCGACCGGACTGCTGAGCAAGTTCGACTCCTCGGTCCCCATCGCGATCTATCTCCTGTTGGCATCCCTGGTCACCATCGTCGCAGTCGTTTTCGCGCGGGAGACCAAGGGAATCTCGCTCGAGTCCGTCGATGCCGCCGACGCACGAGTGCTCGCCGACGAGCGGGCCGGTGTTTCCGCATGACGCTCTCCGGCAAAACGGCACTGGTCACCGGTGGTGCCAGCGGTATCGGCGAGGCGTGTGCTCGACTCCTTGCCGCCCGCGGCGCCCACGTCACCGTCGCTGATCTCGACGACGTCGCCGCGAAGGCGCTGGCCGACGAGATCGACGGCACTGCGTGGGCCGTCGATCTCCTCGACACCGACCAACTCGTGGATCTGGCACTCGAGACGGACGTACTTGTCAACAACGCCGGCATTCAACGGGTCAGTCCCATCGAGGATTTCGACGTCGAGGACTTCCGGAAGATTCAACGCCTCATGGTCGAAGCGCCGTTCCTCCTGGTCAGAGCGGCCCTGCCGTACATGTACCGCAAAGGATTCGGGCGCATCGTCAACATTTCCTCGGTCCACGGGCTCCGCGCTTCGGCATTCAAGAGTGCGTACGTCACGGCAAAGCACGGACTCGAAGGCCTGTCGAAAGTTGTTGCGCTCGAGGGTGCCCCACTCGGTGTCACCAGTAACTGTGTCAATCCGGGCTACGTCCTGACACCACTCGTGCGATCCCAGATCTCCGACCAGGCAAAGGTTCACGGAATTAGTGAATCCGAGGTTGTCGAGAAGGTGATGCTCACTGAGAGCGCGATCAAACGGATGGTCGAGCCCACAGAAGTGGCATCGCTGGTGGGGTGGCTGGCATCGACCGAGGCGTCGATGGTGACGGGGGCTTCGTACACCATCGACGGCGGGTGGAGCGCCAGCTAGATCACTGGGGCTGCTGTGTTGTTCAAGCTGCCGGGTTCAGGCTTCGGGAATCTCGATTCCGAACTTCTCGCGGGTGATGACCTCGGGTTCGGGACCGCCGCGAACTCCGGTGTCGAGTGCGTCGATTGCGGAGAGTTCTTCGGCGGTGAGTTCGAAGTCGAACACGTCGAAGTTCTCCGCGATCCGCGAGGGAGTCACCGACTTGGGGATCACCTGGCGGCCCTGCTGGAGGTGCCAGCGCAGCATCACCTGTGCAGGCGACTTGCCGTGCGCGGTCGCGATGGCGCCGATGGTGGCGTCCTCGAGGGTCGAGCCGTGGGAGCCGTCGCGGTAGAACGTGATTCCGCCGATCGGTGACCAGGCCTGAGACAGAATCCCGTGATCGGCGTCGGCCTCGAGCAAAGTCGACTGCCTGAAGTACGGATGAACCTCGATCTGGTTGACCGCCGGCACCACGGACGTTGCGTCCAGGAGTCGGGTGAGGTGATCCGGCATGAAGTTACTGACTCCGATGGCGCGGACCTTGCCGTCGGCCAGAAGCGTTTCCAACGCCCTGTACGCGTCGATCGTGCGCTCGAACTCGCTCGGCAACGCCTGATGGAGGATCAGAAGGTCAAGTTGTTCGACACCGAGTTTGCCTGCGCTCTTGTCGAAGGCATGCAGAGTCTCGTCGTATCCGTAGTCGGTGATCCAGACCTTCGACTCGACGAAGATGTCCGCACGATCGAGTCCGGATCGCCGGATCGCCTCACCGACGCCCTTCTCGTTGCCGTAGGCCGCGGCAGTGTCGATATGGCGATAACCCGTCGACAGCGCGGACTCGACGGCGGCGAGTGTTTCGTCCGGCGGCGTCTGGTACACGCCGAAGCCAAGCGCTGGGATGTCGACGCCGTTGTTCAGTTTCAGACTCGGGATGCTCATGTCGTCCACGGTAGCGGCGGCCGGGGGTTCGGCGGGAGTGACTGCTCAGCCGGGTAACGGCAGTACCTCCCTCGACCGGCAGTACTTCAGCTCGGTTGGCAGGTGCCGCCGATGGGTAAAGCCTGCGCTCGTTCGCCTACCCAGCGGCCGATGTCGCTGAGCATCGCAGTACCGTCGGCGAAAGTGCCCGAGTCCGGCTTGGCTGCGATGGCGACAGCGAGTTGTCCGGTGCCGCTGCTGATGATCCCGAATTGGCGGACCAGATAGCCGCCGTCGTCGTCCGGCCCCCACCCACCTTTGAATCGAGCGGCCGGGATCACTCCCAGGCCCCACTGTTGGTCGGGGCTGATGCTGCCCATGAGCCCGAAGACTTCGGTGGCGTCGCTCCGGCATGGCAGGGTGGCGGCGAATTGCGCTTGGACGGCAAGTGGCCATTGTGTTTGACCGAACGAGCTGAATTCTGGTCGTAGCGTGCGTGATTCCACGGTGGTGGACATATCGCCGGAGGCCACGAGGACTGACTCGACCTTCGCTGCGGCAGTGGTCGGATCGCCGAGGCCTCGCCACAGTTCTTCGGCTGATTCGTTGTCGGAGGTGGTGATCGCCTGCTTGACCGTTGTGAGTTCTGTGTTGTCGGTTTCGTGGAGGGCTGCGATGGACAGTGGGACTTTGATGGTGGACCAGGCGACTCCGTTCTGCCACTCGCCGGCAACGAGTGACTGACCTCCGCCGACGGGCACGAGTGCGATACCCACGGCGCCGCCGAGGGTGTTGCCCAGGGCCTCGAATCCGGCGAGCGGGCCGACACCGTTGCCCGGGGCGGCAGGAGTCTCTGTCGGCTCCGGTGGAACGACGACGATCTCGGTGATCGTCTCGACCTTCTCCGACGACTCGTCTCGCGTCGGAATCGTGCAGCCCGCGAGGGCTGCTGCAGAAGCAGTGGCGAGTGCAACCGCCAGGAGTCGTCGGCGCGTCCCGCTTCGAGCCTCGACGCACTGCTCAATAGACATAGACCACCGCGTTGTTTCCGCCGGTACACGTGACGACTTTGTTGCCGGCGCAGTTCATCGAGTACCGAGTTCCCGTGACCGGACTGACCGCGCTGATGGAGACCGGGCCGCCGCGTCGACCCTGGCTCACGTACTGGTAGCGCACTTCTTCGGCGAACTCACAAGACGTCACGCTGGTGCCGACGGCGGACGTCGTGAATTCGTTGTTCGAGAACACCGATCCACAACGCGCTGCGCTGGCAGGGACCGACTCGTTGGGCGCGGGTGTGACGACGCCGTTCTGCGGCGCGGCCGCAGGTGAGGTGATCACCACGGTTTCCGTGCGTGCGGTGTTCTCGTCGGAATTGTCGTTCAAGACGAGAGGGAGAACCCATACGTAGACCACGACGGCGACGAGTGCGACTGTGACAACTCCCAGTAGGACCCACAGCCATGCATACGATTTCGGCGGGCGGGGAGGCATCGGCGAATATCCAGTGCCTTGACCGTATGGGGGCCGGGGCGGGGTGTAAGCAGGCTGATGTCCCGAGTACGGAGCCTGACCGGGTGTGATGCCCGGCGGCGGAGGAGGGGGCGGAGGGAGAGGTGTCGTGTGGTTGGGGTCGTTGTTCCAGGGATACGGCGACTGTGGTGTTGTCATTGCGGGCTGCTCCTCTGCCTACTTGATAGAAGTGGGCCGAGTTAGTCGTCGATCACCGCACATCGAAATTACCGATTGCTAGGTTTCTGCGAATTGCCCGTCTTAGTTATATACGACCGGTCTGACTTCTTTTGCACTTGTGGCTCGTCAATGAGTGAGCACTATCTTCAACCCGACTATGAGGGTGGCGACGGCAGCGAGGCCGAAGGCTGCCAGATGTGTGTTCGTACTGACTTTCTCGCCGTGCAGTCGGCTGATCACGTAACTGGTGGAACCGATCCGCAGGATCAAGACGATTTCCGCGATCAACTGCGCCGTCCGTGGTTCCAGGAAGTTGAACCACGCCGTCGCGAGAATGACGACAGGAACAACCGCAGAGGTGAGGATCGGGACGGAATCGCGAAGCGAGTCGATTCTCTCCGCGGTCGTCAGTCGGCGATCGTTGCGAATGCTCTCGCCGACGCCCTCGGCAAATGTGTGGGCGATGTATGTCGACAATGCCGTGCCGACCACAATCGCGGCGCCGAGCGATTCCTGAGATTTCGTCACCGGTATGAGTGCGGCGAGGACAAGAATGTTGCCGTAGATGTACGCGGTGGTCCTCGCCGCCACACGTTCTTGTCCCAGCGGCGCACCGTGAGACGTGATCGGACGGTTCAGCAGGGTTCGCAGGTCCCACTCCATGTTCAGAGCATGGCAGATCAGACCCTGGGGCTGTAGTGCATCGGGTTATCTCGCTGCTCGAGCGGGGGCAGGTTGCGCGCCGGTGTGTGGACCAGTGGTGCATCGGCGGGGATTCGGCCGTCAGCTCGATCCCATCCCGCGCGAGCACGTGGCTGATACCGGTATCGCCACGGCACCAGACGGAAGACGGCGTTGACGGTGCGGCCGACAGCGTTGTGAATTTTCTGATCGCGACTGGTCCACGAGTAGCCGAGTAGGTCTCGAACCGGTTGGTCGTACATTCCGACCGTCAGCCACACGAATCCGCGGGCGAGGGGGATTCGGGCGAGCCGCCACAACGGATCGGGTAGCCACGTCATGTACGGGGGCTTGCCGAGTCCCGACAGGTCGAGGACGTCGCGGGTCGCCTTGTTGTCTTCGAGTACGTTGCGGCACATGTGGTCCCAGTACTCCTGAAATGCTTCCCAGGTCTCGGGAACAGGGCGCATGCTCATCCCGTACAGGCGGTACCACTGAATGTGCTCGGTGAAGAGCTGACGTTTCTGGGCCTCGGTCAAGCCACCGGAGAAGTTCTCGGCAGTGACGATTGTGCCCATGAAGAACGTTGCGTGCGCCCAGTAGAAAGTATCGGGATCGAGTGCGTGATACCGACGCCCCAACTTGTCGACGCCCTTGATTCGTGTGTGATAGCCGCGGACTTCTTCGGCTGTCTGCTGCGCGCGATCGCCGTCGAAGACCACGCCTGCAATGGGATACAGCGAGCGGTACAGTCGTTCCCACCGCTCGTCGAAGAATTGTGAATGCTCCTCGACTCCGGCGCCGAGGCCGGGGTGCATGTTCTGCATCGAACCGGCCCAGACGCCTTGCAGCATCCCGCGCCAGTCGCCGAAATACCTCCACGTCAGGGAATCCGGACCGAGGGGAACCGGGGTGCTGCTGTCGTCAAGTTGACTACGCATGTTGTCAGATTAGGATCGACAACAGCGGTAGTCAAGGATCGAATGCCGGGTGCATTGAAGATCAAGTGTCGGCGAAGTGGGGAAGTTGTGAGCATCGAAGAACGCAGGGCCACTCGAAAGGCGACGTTGTTCGACGTCGGAGTGACACTGCTCGGTGCGGTCGACGGTCCGGCCGTCAACGTGCGTGCGGTCTGCAAGGCCGCCGGTTTGACCGAGCGGTACTTCTACGAAAGCTTCACCGATCGCGATCAGTACGTTGTCGCGGTCCACACGTTTGTCGCCGAGCGTGCGCAGTCGGCGCTTGCGTCGGCAGTGGAGTCGGAGACGACATCCGAGGCCGTCGCCACCGCTGCGGTCGACGCTTTCGTCAAGCTCATGGTCGACGATCCGGCGATGGGGAGAGTGCTCCTGATCGCCCCGCTCTCGGAACCCGTTCTGAGCGGCCGCGGTATCGAATCGATGCCGGCGTTCGTCGACCTGGTGTACGACCAGTTGTCCGAGATCGCTGATCCCGTGGACAAGCAACTGGTGGCAGTCGGACTGGTCGGGGCGTTGTTCACACTGTTCATCGGTTATCTGGACGGCACGATCGTCGTGGACCGTGATCGATTTGTCCGCCACTGCGTCAGGCTGCTGATCAACGCTAACCAGGCGTGAAGGGCTGGCAGGCCGGGCAGAAGAAGATATTTCGCTCGGTGAGCTGATCCGGTCCGAGGGTGTCTTCTCTGATGCGAGTTCCGCAACGGCGGCATGGTTTTCCGCGTCTGCCGTACACCCATGTCTGCCTACCGGGGCGGGTGTCGCCGGTGGTGACCCGGATGCGACGCGACTTGTTGACGTTGATGGTGCGAAAAGACAGATCCACTATCGCGTCGAGATTCCCCGCGAGATGTGTCGGCGTTTTCGGGTGAATACCTCGTAGGAAGCAGATCTCGTTTCGGTACACGTTGCCCAGTCCGGCCATCACCCGCTGATCCAGGAGCGCGATTCCGATCGGTACGGAGTCGGCAGCCCGAAGATTTCGGGCGGCCACGGAACTGTCCCAATCGGTCCCGAGCAGATCCGGTCCGAGATGTCCGACGGCCTCCTGTTCCTGCCCGAGTTCGAGGATCTCGGTGATTCCCAGTGAAAAGCCAACTGCTACAGAGTCTTCGGTGGCCAAGATGATGCGCGCTTGATGAGCGGGTCGGCGCCAGCGCTCGCCGGGGCGATAAATCTGCCACTGACCTTCCATCTTCAGATGCGTGTGAATGGACGCTTCGCCCACTCGGATCAGGAGATGTTTTCCGCGGCTGGCGACGGAATCCACGCGGTGGCCCGAGAGATCAACCGTGGCGTAACGAGGAACGCGGACGTCGCAGGTGGTGAGTACCTTCTCGGCCAGGGCAGCGCGCAGTTCATTGGCGGCCCGCCACACGGTATCGCCCTCAGGCATGGTCGCCGCACCCACACTTCAGGATCTCAACTTCCACGATCTCAATCATCATGACCCCAATCCTCATGACCGCAACCGGAATCCGCGAGGGGTGGCCGCGAAGCCGGCTTCGACCAGGACCGGAGCAAAATCGTTGCCGTGGATGGTCTCTCCGTCGACCTTCTCCACTACCAACTTGTCGATGGCGCGAGAAGTCACCTTCTGAGCAAGTGACAGTGCTGCCAGGCGCAACGTTCCGCCGTCGTCGGTGAATGTCAGGATCGTGCGACCGCCGCGCTCGACGAACAGAACCAACTCACCCTCCACCAGAACTACCAGTGCGCCGGCTTTTCGTCCGGGTCGGTGTCCTGGTGACTCTTCGCCCCCCGACGCCGGCCACGGCAGCGCCGCGCCGTACGGGTTTGCCGGGTCGCACGCCGCGAGAGTGACTGCAGCCGAGGAGGTGTGGCGCCCCTCGATGGAATCACCGAACGTCCGCAAGCGGTCCACCACGGGAGGCGTGGAGAATTGAGCGCCGCCCAGGGTGTCCACGAAGTATCCGCGTCGAGCGCGCCCGTTGTCCTCGAACGTGCTCAGTACCTTGTAGATCAACGCGAAACCGCCCGGCACGTTCTCGCTCATCACCGAACCGCGGGTGACGACGCCGTATCGTTCGAGCAGCAGATCAGCCGTGGCGTGCGCCCGGATAGTGGGGTCAGGTTCGATACCTGGCAGCTGGAACCACCGACCGGAGGCAGTTGCCGGTCCCGTGCGCGCGGGCGTGGAAGCGCGGGCCATTCCGCGGTACGGACGGGCCCGCGGAACACGGCGAGGTGATCGGTGACTGGTTGTTGTTCTGGTGGTGTCGGAGAGAAGTGCGCGCAGCGGTGCAACGGTGTCGTTACCGATGTGTCCGAGCCACACCAACTCCCACAGTGCCGTCGTCACCGCACTGTCGACCGTGTCCGCAGCCGACTCCGTAGTTCGCAACGCGTCGACCAACTGGCGGAAGAAGTAGGCACCGCCGCCGGACAGCAGGTCGAGGATGCGCTTCTGCAATTCCGAGACGTCGGTGTCGGCGGGCGAATTGAGCGTGATCGGTGCCAGGTCGGCGGGGTGCAGCACTACCCACCCGTCTTTGCCCGAGATAGCTCCCGATCCGGACCACAGGACTTCACCCGTCGACGTGAGTTCGTCCAACATCGCGGGAGAGTAGTCGGCAACTCGGCTCGGCAGGATCAACGATTCGAGAGCGGACGCCGGAATCGGAACGCCGGCAAGTTGATCGACCACCGTTGCAACACCGTCGATTCCTCGCAGCGTGCCGCCTACGTGCTGCCAACTGGGAAGGAATCGCCCGAGCGTCGCGGTGCTGACCGGCTCGACCTCCTGCCGTGCCGCGGCGAGCGAGCGTCGCCGCAAGCGACGCAGGACCTCGGCGTCGCACCATTCGCTCCCGGTTGCAGACGGGCGGAATTCACCTTCCAGGACCCGCTTTTCGAGCGCGAGCCGACCGAGAACGTCACGCGCGACTGATACTCCGAGACCGAAGCGTGCAGCCGCGTCGGCGAGAGTGAAGGGACCGTGGGTGCGGGCGTACCGGCTCAGGAGGTCGTCGAGTGGTTGATCGACCGGCTCGATGAACGCGGCCGGAACGCCGATGGGTAGGGGAACGCCGAGTCCATCGCGAAGCCGCGCTGCATCTTCGACGACGGTCCACCAGCTCTCGCCCGCATACGAGACGTGGAGGGCGCGTTTGTCCGTAACCAACTTCTCGAGCCATGAGACCGGGTCCTCGAGACAGCGTTCGGTGACTTCTTCGGTGGTCAGCGGGCCGAGCATGCGGAGGAGATCGGCAACACCCTCGAGGTCCTTGGCCTTTCGGTCAGGGACGAGCCGTTGCAGTTCACGTTCGGCCTGCTCGATCACTCCGGCGTCGAGGAGCTCGCGCAGCTCGACGCGGCCGAGGAGTTCGGCCAACAGCGTGGAGTCCAAGGACAAAGCGGCGGCGCGTCGCTCGGCGAGGGGGCTGTCGCCCTCGTACATGAACGCACCCACGTAGTTGAACAGGAGCGCACTGGCGAACGGAGACGGAGAGGCCGTCTCCACCTCGACGATTCGAATCTGCCTTTTCTCGATCTTGCCGAACAATTCCTTCAGTGCAGGCAGGTCGTAAACGTCCTGCAAGCACTCGCGTACGGTCTCGAGCAGGATCGGGAAGGTCGGGAACTTGCGGGCGACGTCCAGCAGTTGCGCCGACCGCTGACGCTGCTGCCACAGCGGTGCACGTTTTCCGGGATTGCGGCGGGGGAGAAGCAGTGCGCGGGCGGCACATTCGCGGAATCGGGAAGCGAAGAGCGCGGAGCCGCCCACCTCCTGGGTGACCAGATCTTCGATGTCCTCGACGTCGAAGGTGAACAGTTCGGCGCCGGGAGGTTCGTTCTCGGTGTCGGGGAGTCGGATGATGATGCCGTCGTCGGAGGCCGTCGGGCTGGAATCGACGCCGTATCGTTCCTGCAGGCGCGCCCCGATGGCGAGGGCCCACGGTGCGTGAACCCGTTGGCCGTACGGGGAATGCAGCACCAGACGCCAATCACCGAGTTCGTCGCGGAAGCGTTCGACCACCAGGGTTCGATCCGACGGCACCTGCCCGGTGGCATTCTTCTGCTCACCGACGAGTTGGATCAGGTTGGTAGTCGCGTTGTGATCGAGCCCGCCCACGCGGCAACGCTCGACGACGTCGGCTTCGTTGCCGAGAGCCGTTTCGCGGACGAACTGCCCCAACGCCTGTCCGAGTTCGGCGGGGCGACCGAGTCCGTCGCCGTGCCAGAAGGGCAAACGACCCGGCATGCCGTAGGCGGGGCTGACCAGAACCCGATCGAAGGTGATCTCCTCGATCCGCCAACTGGTGGCGCCGAGCGCGAAGACGTCGCCGACCCGGGATTCGTAGACCATTTCCTCGTCGAGTTCGCCGACGCGGGACGCTTTCTCGCCAACCATGTAGACGGTGAAGAGGCCGCGGTCGGGGATTGCGCCGCCGGAAGTGACGGCCAAACGCTGCGAACCCGGGCGGCCCGTGAGCGTGTTGGACTCACGATCCCAGACAAGGCGAGGACGTAATTCGGCGAACTCGTCCGAGGGGTACCGCCCCGCCAGCAAGTCCAGAGTCGATTCGTACGCCGAACGGGGAAGCGTTGCAAAGGAACCGCTTCGGCGCACGGTCTCGAACCAGTCGTCGACGTCGATCGGTTCGAGAGCGGTGGCCGCAACAGTTTGCTGAGCGAGGATGTCGAGGGGATTGGCCGGAACGGCCATCGCTTCGATCTTGCCTTCGACCATGCGCTCGACCGTCACCGCGCAATGAATCAGGTCGGTGCGATGCTTGGGGAAGACGACGCCTCGCGATATCTCACCGACCTGGTGGCCGGCGCGGCCGACACGTTGCAGGCCGCTGGCAACCGAAGGCGGTGCCTCCACCTGGATGACCAAGTCGACGGCGCCCATGTCGATTCCGAGTTCGAGACTGCTGGTGGCGACGACGCATCGCAATCGACCCGATTTGAGGTCGTCTTCGATGAGGGCTCGCTGGTCTTTGCTGACCGATCCGTGGTGGGCGCGAGCAAGGAGGGGTTCTGCGCCGTAGTTGACCTCGGTGGGAGCCCCGATCTGCGCGGGCGGGCGAGATGTTTTCTCGACGGCCAGACCGATGCGTTCTGCATGAATCTCGTTGAGCCTGGCTGTCAATCGTTCGGCGAGGCGGCGAGAGTTGGCGAACACGATGGACGATCGGTGGTCGAGAACGAGGTCGACGATCTGTTCCTCGACGTGGGGCCAGATCGAACCGGCTTGCGGGGTGGGAGATTCGGAACCGTCGTCCGGCGTCGCGATCCCCAGTTCGGTCATGTCCTCGACGGGAACACGGACCGTGAGGTCGAAGGTCTTGGCGGCAGGCGGAGCCACGATTCGGATCGGTGCCGAACCGGCGAGGAACCGCCCGATCTCCTCGTGCGGACGGACAGTGGCCGACAATCCGATGCGTTGCGCCGGACGCTCGAGCAAGCCGTCCAGGCGTTCCAGTGAGAGCGCGAGGTGAGAGCCGCGCTTGGTGCCCGCCACCGCGTGAACCTCGTCGACGATCACGGTGTCGACACCGACCAGTGTTTCCCGGGCAGCGGAGGTGAGCATCAGGAACAACGACTCAGGCGTGGTGATCAGGATGTCCGGGGGTCGTTTGATCAACGAGCGCCGATCGGCCTGGGACGTATCACCGGAACGGACACCGACGGTGATCTCGGGCGGAGTGAGGCCTAGACGCTTCGCCGTCTGCGTGATGCCGACCAGCGGCGCGCGAAGGTTCCGCTCGACGTCCACACCCAGCGCTTTGAGCGGCGAAATGTAGAGGACTTTGGTGGCGCGTTCGCCTTCGTCCTTGGCGGCGAGTTGATCGAGGGCCCACAGGAACGCCGACAATGTCTTGCCGGAGCCGGTGGGCGCGACGACAAGTGTGTGAGAGCCACTCGCGATGGATTCCCAGGCGCCGAGCTGCGCAGCAGTCGGAGCGCTGAAAGCGCCGCCGAACCACTCGCGTGTGGCGGGCGAGAACCTACCGAGGACGTTGGTCACGACCACCATATTGCCCCTTCCCACCGACAGCGTGTTCGTGCCTGCAGCCGAAGCGCAGAGCATACTATTTGCCCTGTTATAGCGATTCTCTTGTTATCGAGAAGGCGAGTGCCTGATGGAAGCAGTCAAGATTGTCCTCGAGCTGGCGGTAGTGCTCGGGGCGATTGTCATGGGTACCAGATCGAGCGGTGTCGCTCTCGGTCTGTGGGGCGGCGCAGGTGTTGCCGTCCTCGTGTTCGTCTTCGGAGAGGACGTCGGCAGTCCGCCGGTCGACGCTCTCCTCATCGTCCTGTCCGTCGTCCTCGCGTCGTCGATGATGCAGGCGGCCGGTGGTATCGACTGGATGGTCACCATCGCGGCCAAGTTGATCGAATCTCGCCCGAAACAGATCACGCTGATCGCGCCGTTGGTGTCATTCCTGTTCTCGGTCGGTGCCGGCACGTCCAACATCCTCTACCCACTGCTCCCCGTCATCTACGACGTCTCGTACAAGAACGGTGTGCGGCCGTCACGACCGCTGTCGCTGTCAGTTGTCTCGACCGGTGTGGCGCTGGCGTGTAGTCCGGTGTCCGCGGCAATGGCGGCAATGGTCACGCTGACCGACGTGCCGCCTTACGATTTCGAACTCATCGACATCATCAAGATCACCTTCCCGGCTGCTGTTGTCGGCATCGTCCTTTCCTCCATCGCGGTCAACCGACTCGGCAAAGATCTCGACGACGACCCGGAGATACAGGCGAAGATGAAGTCGGGCGAATTGGCCGGACCTGGTGCAGCCTCCAAGACCGAACTCGTCTCGACGAAGACCGGACGAAACGCGGCACTGATCTTCCTCGCCGGCGTCCTGGCTATCGTGATCTTCGGCCTGTTCAAGGGGATTCGTCCCGAAGCTGCCGACGGTACTCCGATGGGGATGACACCGATCATCGAAATGCTGATGTTCGTCGTGGGTACGTTGATCCTGCTGGTGTGCCGCCCGAATGTCGCCGACGTGCCGTCGTCGACGGTGTTCCGTGCCGGTATGGTCTCGGCCATCGCGCTGTTCGGTCTGGCATGGCTGACGGACACGTTCATCAGCGCCCATTCCGAGCTGATCACGAGCACCGTCGGCGACTGGGTCAACGCCGCGCCGTGGATCTTCGCGCTCGGTGTCTTCCTGGTCTGTGTACTGACGACCAGTCAGTCGACCGCTACGAGGACCATCGTGCCGATCGGTCTCGCTGCCGGGATTGCACCCGGTCTGGTGAGCGGAATGTGGGCCGGAGCGTTTGCCGGCGTCTATCTGTTGCCGACAAACGGTTCGCAGATCGCGGCTGCGAACTTCGACCTCTCGGGCAGCACGAAGCTCGGTTCCAAGCTCGTCGACCACTCGTTCTTCCTGCCGACCATCATCTTGGCCGTCACGACGATTGCGGCCGGCGCGTTGTTCGGAGTGGTGCTCGGTTGAGTATTGCGGCTGAGTCAGCCCTGAGTGACAGCGCTGAGTCAGCTGTTGCGGTAGTGGTCCCAGCTCGCCTTGCACGCGTGAGCGAGCTGGTCCACCCGTTCGGCGTCGGGTGTAGGCCAGTCGACGCCGGGTTCCATGATGTAGGCGGCCAGTTCGTCTCCCAGTAGGAATTCTCGTTTGAATTCGGCCTGAACCGCGCTCAACGTGATCCCGGCTTCGGCGGCGCGGGCGCTCAATTCGGCGAATCTCGCTCCGGCTCGGATGATTTCGAAACTGCCGAGGTACGGCTGATTGAGAGCGACCGCATCCGGATCGTCGACCTGAAATCCCTTGCGATGTGAGACCGCAAGAGTGCGAATGAGCTCCGGATCCATCGTCACGGGATTGTCGCCGCGTCGATTACCGTCGTGATCGCCACGATTGGAGAGTGCGACGACGTCGGGGAGTCGATCTGCTTCCGGCCGTTCGACATTGACGGCGCCGTCCCGCCGGGTGGTGTGGTTCATCGTGTCGTGGAACGACAACGTCGTGAACGATCGACCGAGTTCGAAGCTCTTCTCCACCATGGCTTCGATCAGTGTGTCGCGAGTTCTTTCGTAGACACCCAAACCGTGTTCGGCTGTCTCGGTGAAGGTCTCGGCGAGGTTCTTCCAGCCCGCGTCGTCGGTCGGCTCGAGCAGCAGGGGGTAGAACGAGAAGGTGACAGGGCGAACTGCGTCGACGCCGGTGAGGTCTGCTTTGTTGCCTGCACCGGCCTTGTGGACGCGGGCGAATGCTTCGCGCAGTGACGCTTCCAGGTTTTCGGGCTTCGCACGGTTGGGATCGCGAATCATGCGAGGGTGCGGATTCTCCACGTATACGATGCGCGAATCGATTTCGGCCCAACGGCGCACGATGGGACTGGTGGACATGTCGGTGAAGTCGAATTGCAGCCGCTGTGTGAACTCGGGTGCGAGAAAACGTGAGAGTTCTGCTGGAATCGCGGAACCCGAGTGTGGGCAACTGACAAGAAGGTCGGCTTCGGCGATGGCGTCGTCGAGACTGCGGGAGTCGCGATCGGCATAGAACGTCAGGTCCTCCGGCGTGAACACGGTTCCGGCCGGGATGAGTACTGGTTCTCCACTGGTCATGAGCCCCAGCGTAATCGAGTACAACCTTGCGTACTCAGTATCCGCTGAGTCGTTCCACGAGAGCTGTTTTGATCTCCGGGCGACCAGCCGCGACAAGAGTGAAGGTGGCTTCACGCATGAGCCGCTCGGGGGTGTTGCTGCCGACCAGAGCGCGGCTTCCGGTCGCAGTCACGAGTGCGGCCGACGCGCGTATCGCAAGTTCCGACGCTCGGGCGCGGGCGGCCGACATGTCGCCGCCGTCGCGCAGTGCTGCATCGAGATCGGCGCGCGCCCGGGTGGCTTGTTCCTCGAACGCGTCGGTGTCGACTCCCAGATCCGCAAGTTCGGTGACAGCGCGGCGGGTGATGCCCATGGCCATCGCGCCGTTGAGCCACAAGCCGGGGAGCTGGGTGCTCTGGAATTGTTCGTCGCTGACGACAGCACAGACGTCGGTATCGGGAATTTCGAAAGCGTCGAACACGATTCGGACGGTGTTGCTTCCGCGCGCCGCGATCAGTGGAAGTTCCTCGATCGTCAGACCCGGGGCCTCGCCCACCGGTACGACGGAATGAACGATGGAATTGTCGAACTCGTCGCGCGCCGACACCAAGAGAACATCGACGATGCCCCAACCGGTGACGAAGGGGGCGATCCCGTCGAGGACGTAGCCGTCGTTCACCCGCTTCGCCCACAGGAGCGGTGGGCGGGGGATGGCGCCGGCATAGGCAACCCCACCGCGAATCGTGCCGGAAACCAGACCGTCCCAGTATTGTTCGCGCAGAGGTGCATTGGGACTCGCCGCCAGGGCTCCGACGACGCCGTGATGCTGCATCCAGGTGAACGTCGTCGCGAGGCAACCGCCGCACAAGGTTTCGAGGACCTCGACCAGTTCTTCGCTGCTGGGGCCACCCTCACCGAGGGCAGCGATGCCGTAGAAGCCGTCGGCGGCGAGCGCGTCGAAATGGCTGCTGGGGATTTCTCCGTCGGCGTCGACGCTGTCGGCGACGGGAAACAGAACGGTATCGGCGATTTCGCGCGCAAGTTCCGGCCACATGGTCACGCTGTCAGGGTAAGCCGTGAGCGGGGGGTTGTGGTGTGGAACTACAGCCGCGCATCTAGAACGAGGGCGGCGAACTCACGATGAGGAACCTCGCGACCGCATCGGTGCGATTGAACCACCGGTGCGGGATGGTCGAGGTGTAGAGGAGGGTGTCGCCTACATGAAGAACGTGATGCTCGTCCAGTCCCACCTCGACCTCGACAGATCCTTCGAGAACATGAATGAACTCTTCGCCGGCGTGCTCGGTGTGCTCACCTGCCTCGGAATGAGGTGCTGCCGTGATCTCGTTGGGTTCCATGGTCCGTGAGCCGGTGGAGCAGAATCGAATCACCGAATCGTGTGCCAGTTCGAAGGTTCGCCCCTCGCCGGCGCGGACGAGGCTGGACGGAGTTCGCTCACCTTGTGCCAAGAGTGCGTGCGCCGTGGTGCCGAGCGATTGCGCGAGGCGATGAAGGTTCATGACACTGGGTACTGCGTGGCCGTTTTCGGTCTGGCTCAGGAAGGGCTGGGACAAGCCCGACTTCACGGCAACCTCGCGCAACGTCAGTCCGGCTTCTTTTCGCGCCGTCCGCACGGCAGCCCCGATTGCGGTCGCTATCGCCTTCTGGTCGTCGTCCATGTGCCGAAGATAGCAGTGCTCTGGTGAAAGTTTTGATTACACAGACGAAACAAATTCGACCACGGTAAGAAATTATCGACGTGCTGAATAGTCCCGTACACGAAACACTTCCAGCTTCGGACGGAGATCGGCGCATGGCCATCCATCCTGTCGACCAGCGGCTCCCATTTGCCCGCCAGTCTGCTTTTGCTCTTCAGCACGTCCTCATCATGTACACCGGCTGCATCACGGTTCCGCTGGTTTTCGGTGCCGCCGTAGGGCTGGACCGCAGCACAGTCGCGATGCTGATCAGCGCGGACTTGCTCGTTGCAGGCATCATCACGATCATTCAGAGCCTGGGCGTCGGGAAGGTCGCCGGTGTCCGGCTGCCGATCGTCTGCGGGGCGACCTTCGCCGGGCTGACGCCGATGATTCTGATCGCCAAGGAGTACGGCCTGCAGGCGGTGTACGGGTCCATGCTGGTCGGTGGCGTAGTCGGCATTGCCTTGGCCGTGCCGTTCGCCAAGATCGTCCGATACTTCCCACCCCTGGTTACCGGCGTCGTCCTCACAGTCATCGGCATCTCGTTGATCGGTGTCGCAGGAGGACTGATCGTCGGAAACGACCCCACCTCCCCGTCGTTCGCCGACCCGAAGAATCTGGCGCTGGCTGCCGCAGTCGTTGTGATCGCGGTGGCGTTCATCTGCCTCGGTCGCGGGATGTGGACGCAACTCGGTGTACTGATGGCGCTTGTGATCGGCACCGTGATCGCCATCCCGATGGGCCTGATCGATCTGAGTGGCGTCGGCGGCTCGGCCTGGGTGGGCTTCCCGATGCCGTTCCACTTCGGCGCTCCGGAGTTTCCCGTCACCGCCGTGGTGGCGATGAGTATCGTCATGGCAGTCGTCTTCGCAGAATCGACGGCGAGCATGCTGGCGGTCAGCGAGATCACCGGAAAGCCTTTGAAGAAAGCAGATCTCGCACGAGGGCTGGTGGCCGACGGGATGTCGGGAGTTCTGGGCGGAATCTTCAATGCCTTTGTCGACACCGTTTTCTCGCAGAATGTCGGCGCTGTTGCCACGACCCGGGTGTACAGCCGGTACGTGACCGCTACCAGCGGTGCCATTCTGATCGTCCTCGGCCTCATCCCGCGAATGGGTGAAGTGGTTGCAGCCCTGCCTGATCCGGTGGTCGGCGGCGTCGGAATCATCTTGTTCTCCACTGTCGCCGTGGTCGGAATCAACACGCTGCGCAAGGTCGATCTCAGCGACCCGATCAACACCACGATCGCCGCTGTATCGGTGGGGATCGGTATTCTTCCGGAATTTGCGGAGGGGATGTTCGAGCGATTCCCCTCCTCGGCTCAGATCCTCCTCGGTAGCGGCATCACCTTGGCTGCGGCCTCGGCCTTTTCGCTCAATCTGCTGTTCAATCACACCCGACTCGGTGAACTCGCGAGGCGATCGCGAGAGAGCCTCCATGCCACTGCAAAATCTGAACCCGCCACCAGCTCTGCAGGAGACGCCAGTGTCACAGTCCCAGTCTGATCCCTTCGAAGTGCCCGTCGTCGACATCTCGCCTTACGTGCTCGGTGGTGCCGACCAGGACAAGGCGCGAGTGGCTGCCGAAGTCGACCATGCCTGTCGGACTGTAGGTTTCATGCAGATTCGAGGCCACGGTGTTCCGGCCGCTGTTTCTTCCGGCCTCGCCGAAGCGATGGACGACTTCTTCGGGCTGCCGATGGAGACGAAGTCGGGCTACCGAATCGAGGGCGCGAATCGTGGGTACAGCCCGCCCAAGAGCGAGTCGCTGAGCCTGAGCCTCGGCGTCGAATCCGCGACCAGAATGAACGACTTTTTCGAGGCCTTCAACGTCGGAACCGAAGCCCGATCATTCACCGAACTCGAACTGTCGGAGGACGATTACGGAATCAACCTGTGGCCCGCAGTGTCTGGTTTCACGGAGCGGGTGGAGAATTACTACGCCCATGGCGAGCGGGTGGCACGCACACTGACCACCATTTTCGAAGACGCGCTCGGGCTGACCCCAGGATTCTTCGAGTCGATCACCGACCACTCCATCGACGTACTGCGGATGAACAACTACGCGTTACCCGAAGGGACGGTGACGTTGGACGGTGAGTTGAAGGGGATGGGCGAACATACCGATTTCGGGCTGGTCACCGTGCTGTGGGCGGATCAGGTCGAAGGTTTGCAAGTACTCGGGAGCGACCGACGCTGGCACGATGTCTGGCCGCACGACGGCGCGCTACTGGTCAACCTCGGGGATCTCACCGCGCGACTGACCAACGACAGGTGGATGTCCACGCTGCACCGAGTTGCGCCTCCGGTGGTGAACGGCACCATCAAGCGCCGGCGATCGGCGGCCTTCTTCCATGACGGAAACGTCGACGCGGTGATTGCGACCTTGCCGAGTTTTCAGGACGACTCCGGCTTGGAGTACGAACCCATTACCGTTCGCGATCACATCAAGGCCAAATTGGCCGGGTCGAGGCAGGGGAAGTCCAACGCCGCCGCAGGTCGTGAGGCGGCTCGGGTACTTTCGGCTGCAGAGCTCGAGGTCAAGCAGTGAGTGCACGGAACATCGTCCTGATCCACGGAGCGTGGGCCGGCGGGTGGGTCTGGGATCGTGTGTGTGGCCCACTGAAATCGGCCGGCTTCAATCCCGTTGTGGTGGAGCTTCCCGGCTCGGGAAGTTGGAACCCAGACGACGTGATCGATCTCGATGTCGTTGCCGAACATGTTGTGGCAGTTGTCGAGTCCTTGGACGGACAGTGCGCCCTCGTCGGTCACTCCGGCGGTGGCATCGTGGCCTCACAGGTGGCTGAGTTGCTGCCTTCGCGGGTAACGGGTCTTGTGTACGTCGCAGGGATGATGCTTCCATCGCAGACGGACTTCGGGATGCTCTGCGTCGAACTCGGTCTGGAAAGTCCGGTCGGGATCTCACGTTGGTTGGTCCCCACCGCCGACGGGGATGCGACGGTGGTACCGCCCGAAGCCGGTGCCGCTGTGTTCTTCCACGAAGCGCCGGAGGCTGATGCGATCTTCGCCGCGCGCATGCTCGTTCCACAACTGGAGTCAGCCCGCCTGATGGCACCTGTCTGGACGGAAGAGCGATTCGGAACCGTGCCGAGGTTGTATGTCGAATGCACACTGGATCGAACCGTGCCGATCGAGGCTCAACGCGCCATGCAGAGACTTGTCCCCGGTGCCCAGGTGGTCAGCCTGGGCACCGACCATGCACCGCAGTTGTCGGCGCTCCCGGAGTTGATCGACGCGATCACCGATTTCGCCCGGCAGGTGTTCAGCCGAACTCGACCCCTTGAGCCAGCGGAAGCTGGTCCGAGTAATTGACGGTATTGGTGGCTCGGCGCATGTATGCCTTCCACGAATCCGAACCCGACTCGCGTCCGCCGCCAGTCTCCTTCTCCCCGCCGAATGCGCCGCCGATCTCCGCACCGGACGTTCCGATGTTCACGTTCGCGATGCCGCAATCGGAGCCGTCGGCGGCGAGGAAGCGCTCTGCTTCTCGCTGGTCGAGTGTGAAGATCGAGGACGAAAGTCCTTGAGGCACGCCGTTGTGCAGCGCAATGGCGTCGTCGAAATCGGTGTAGGTCAAGACATAGAGGATGGGTGCAAAAGTCTCCGCTCGTACCACCTCGGTCTGTGCTGGCATACGAACGAGAGCGGGCGTCACGTAGAACCCGGAATCGCCGACGCGGTCCCCGCCACACACCACAGTTCCGCCGTCCGCGCGTGCGGCCGAGAGCGATTTCTGCATCGTCTCGAACGCGGCTTCGTTGATCAGCGGCCCGACCAGAACACCGGAATCGAAGGGACTACCGACCTGGAGTTGCGCGTACGCGGACGCAACGCGGTCGACGACGTTGTCGGCGATCGACTCGTGAACGATGAGCCGGCGCAGTGAGGTGCAGCGCTGCCCGGCAGTTCCAGCGGCGGAGAAGACAATTCCGCGCACGGCAAGCTCGAGATCCGCCGACGGCGTGACGACTGCGGCGTTGTTTCCACCCAGCTCCAGGAGACTTCGTCCGAAGCGCTCGGCGACCCGCGGAGCCACGGCGCGGCCCATCCTCACGGAACCGGTGGCGCTGACCAAGGCCACGAGTGGGTTGTCCACGAGAGCCTCACCGACGTCACGTCCGCCGACGACCAACTGGTGAACGTCGATCGGTGCTTGACAGTCGGCGAGTGCGCGTCGGAGGAGGGCGTCACATGCCAGTGCAGTCAGCGGCGTGGTCTCCGAAGGCTTCCAGACGACGGCGTCGCCGCACACGAGAGCAATGGCGGTATTCCACGACCACACCGCGACGGGAAAGTTGAACGCGGAGATGACTCCGACAACGCCGAGAGGGTGCCACGTTTCCGTCAACCGGTGTCCGGGACGCTCGGACGGCATGGTGCGTCCGTAGAGCTGCCGGGAGAGACCGACGGCGAACTCGCAGATGTCGATCATCTCCTGTACCTCGCCGAGAGCCTCCGAGGTGACCTTCCCGGCCTCCAACGTCACGATTTCCGCGAGGTCATCCTTGTGCTCGGTCAGTAAGCTGCCCAGCCGGCGTACGACCGCGCCGCGCGCCGGAGCGGGAACGGTTCGCCAGGTGAGGAACGCACGATGAGCCGCCTCGACGGCGTCGTCGACCTCTCGGCCGGAGTGCTGCCGAACGGTACGCAGTTGCGTACCGGTGATGGGGGTTCGTGCGCTCAGGTCGCCGGCGGGCCACTCGACACCGCACGCGGCAAGGGCGCTTTCGGCGCGATCGGCGAGGCTCGAAGAATCAGGCAGGTTCACTGGGGAGTCCTCTGTTGTTGTGGGCGGGAGGCAGCACGGCACGTGACGCCTCTTGTTGTGCGCGGTACAGCTCGAACGGATCTTCGATGGTGCGGTCGATGGCGCCCTCCAATCGATCCTGCCCGTATTCGGCGCCGGGCGCATCGGAAACGAATCCGGTCACGGAATCGAGATTGGATGCGAAGATCCCGGCCGCGGAGGCAGGTAGGAAGTCCTCGTAGACGATCGGGTCGAGGACGACAACAGTTCCTTCGTTTCGGTACGTGAAGTACGCCAACCCCGCGGCATCGAGTTCGCTTTCGGAGTGCGGAAATTCGCTGTCCCAGTCGGCGTCCTCGGGCGTGGCGATCAGTCGGTCGTAGATCGCTCGCCCGCTGCGGGTCAACGCGATTCCGCGTGCCTCCACCTCGCCGAATCTGACGCGGACGGGCTCAGTGGTGACCGATCCGTCGTGCTGACGTAAGAGTCTGTCTTCGGCCAATGCACGAAACGACGTCTGCCGCAGAAGTAGTGGTGGTCCGCTCCATCTCGGCGGGCCTTGGATGCGGTCGATCATGGTGATACCGCGCTCGGTCATGCGGCGGTACAACTCGTCGATGTCGAGCACTCGCGGGGTGAGGTGATTGACGTGGGTCGAGCCCTGCCCCGCAATGTCTGCAGCGACAGGCGAGATTGCGGCGAGTTCGCGGTACCAGCCCGCGTCGATGGGATCGGTGCCGAGCCGAAACGCCGAGGTCGCTGCATCGACGAACTGTGTCGCCTCGGGCTCCGTCAGGCCGCCCTCGCGACTCGATTGACGTGCCCACTGCAGAAGTTCGGGAGAGAACAGGGTCCGGCGACGCAGAAACCCGGTGATCCGACGCTCGAGGTCGGTGTCGAAGAACCTGGAATCGGAACTGGTCAGCACCGAGGTGAAAACGCGGAACGGGTTCCGGGCGAGTTCGGCGGGATCGGTGGGGCGAAATGCCGTCGAGACAACGGGAATGGGGGAGTCTGTGAGCCGGAGGTCGTAATAGCCGACCGGAAACATACCGAATCCGCCGAAGACGGTGGCTACGTCACGTAGTTCGTCGAGAGTCCCCAGTCTGATGGCGCCGTGACGCTCGGCGCTGACTCTCGCCAGGCTGCCCAGGCGCTCCGCAGAATCCGGATGTTCGGCGGCAAAATCACGGTTCACCTGCATCGTTACATCTACCAAGGTGTTGTAAGCGGGGACCTCGTCGCCATACATCTTGGCGAGGGCCGCTGCGAACCGTGCACGTAGCTCCCAGGTTTCAACCATACGAATGTCCGATTGCGTTAGCCTGCGCAGGTGCGAGAAACAGAAACCAGTGACGTTGCCGGTGTTCCGGTCGACGAAACCGATCGACTTTTGATGCGTGAATTGGTCTTGGACGGCCGTGCCACTCTCGCGAGTCTTGCTGAGAAGGCTGGACTCTCGATCTCCGCAGTCCAATCGCGAGTGCGTCGTTTGGAATCTCGCAAGGTGATCCGTGGGTACTCCGCGAAGATCGATCCGGAGGCACTCGGTCACAATCTGTCCGCATTTGTCGCCATCACTCCTCTCGATCCCTCGCAGCCCGACGATGCGCCTGCCCGCTTGCGTCATCTGCCGGCGGTCGTCTCGTGTCACTCGGTAGCCGGGAGCGAAAGCTACGTCCTCCTGGTCCGGGTGGCGTCACCTCGGGCGTTGGAGCGATTGCTGCAGGAGATCCGTACGGCAGCCAACGTCTACACACGAAGCACCATCATCCTACAAACTTTTTACGACGAATGACGCTTATTCAATAACTTTTACGGTCCTCTATCGACACTCCCGGAAAATTGACATAGCCTTCGCGTATGAGTACTGCGATGCGAGACTTCGGTGACAGTGCGCTCTTTCCGGTCTACGACGTGTTGAAGGCCAGCATCCTCGTCGACGGATTCGATCTGATTCTCGACGTCGAAGGGTCGCGGGGTTCCTATCTCCGTGACCTGCGAGACGGAACCGAGTATCTGGACATGTTCGGTTTCTTCGGCTCTTCGGCCCTGGGTATGAATCACCCTGCGATCGCAGGCGACGAGGAGTTTCAACAGGAGTTGGCTGTCGTGGCCTCCAACAAGCCGAGTAACTCCGACATCTACACCGAACCCATGGCGCGCTTCGTTGCGGCTTTCGCTCGGGTACTGGGGGATTCGGCACTCCCACACTTGTTCTTCGTCGACGGCGGAGCCCTGGCGGTGGAAAATGCACTCAAGGTTGCCTTCGACTGGAAGAGTCGGTGGAACGAAAGCCGCGGGTTGTCAGCAGATCTGGGGACAAAGGTCCTGCACCTGACCGAGGCTTTTCACGGCCGCAGTGGTTACACGATGTCGCTCACCAACACCGAACCGGGCAAGGTCGCGCGATTCCCCAAGTTCGACTGGCCACGTATCGACTCGCCGTACCTGGCAGACGGCCGCGATGTCGAAGCTGCGGAGAGGCAAGCTCTCGATCAAGCGCGCCGAGATTTCGCCGACAACCCCGACGACATTGCCTGTTTCATCGCCGAGCCGATCCAGGGCGAGGGCGGCGACCATCACCTCAGGCCGGAATTTCTGCAGGCGATGCAGGAGTTGTGCCACGAAAACGACGCCCTCTTCATTCTCGACGAAGTACAGACCGGTTGCGGAATCACCGGAACTGCCTGGGCCTACCAACAATTGGGTCTGAGTCCGGATGTGGTGGCGTTCGGCAAGAAAACGCAGGTGTGCGGAATCATGGCCGGCGGGCGCGTGGATGAAGTGCATGACAACGTGTTTCACGTCAGTTCTCGGATCAATTCGACGTGGGGTGGCAACCTCACCGACATGGTTCGTGCCCGGCGGATACTCGAAGTCGTCGAGCAGGACCGACTGATCGACCGCGTGCGATTCACGGGTGCGCATCTCCTTGCCCGGTTGACCGAAGTCTGCGGGCGGTACGCGGCGGCAACCGAGCCGCGCGGTCGTGGCCTCATGTGCGCGATCACTCTGGAAGACAGTGACCTTCGCGATCGCGTCGTACAGCGACTGCGTGAAGACGAGCACGTGATGATACTGCCCACCGGGAAGAGGGGAATCAGATTCCGGCCCGCGCTGACGGTGACCACCAGTGAGCTGGACGACGCGGTCGACGCGGTCGAGCGCGTGCTCGCACGCGAGACCTAGGGCCTCTGTAGCTGTTCCCACACTCGATCCGGTGTCATCGGTGTGGAGTACATACGCACTCCACACGCGTTGGCAATCGCGTTTGCCAACGCCGGTGCTACCGGATTGAAGGGGGCCTCACTCATCGATTTCGCGCCGAAAGGCCCGAGCTTGTCGTACGTGTCGGCAAACAGTACTTCGGTGATCGGCAGATCCCCGATCTGGGGAACGTGATAATTGCGCAACTGCGGATTGATCACCCGACCTTCTTCGATGACGATCTCCTCCGACAGCGCAGCGCCGAGCGCTTGTCCCACACCGCCTTCCACCTGCCCTCGCAGTTGTGCCGGGTTCATGACGGTGCCGGCATCGGCGGCCTGAACCGACTGCAGGATCTTCACCCGGCCGGTGTTCGTGTCGACGGCAACGCGAAAACCGTGAACGTTGAACGAGACCGAGCGCGGTGTACCGTCGTGGCGACCGTCAGCGGCGAGCGGGCCACCTTCGAGTAGCGTCGCGAAATCGAGGCAACCGTGGGATGTTTCGACACCGTCCGGCGAAAGGTCGTCGATCTGCGCGCCGCGACCGCTCGATCGCACCGCACGGGTCAGTATCCGCTCGCGAAGGCGCTCGCAGGCGATCAGGAGCGCCTTTCCGGCGACCACCGTTCCCGTCGACCCGAACGCTCCGGTGTCGTATCCGCCGGCATCGGTGTCGGATTGAACAATCGTGATGCGATCGACTGTCGTCCGCAATTCGGTGGCCGCGATCTGTTGGTGAATCGTAGTGGTTCCGTTGCCGAACTCAGCGGTGCCGATGTTCACGACGTACCGACCGTCGGCCTCGAGCGCGACGGTGGTGTCGGAGAAGTGACCACGCGGCGGGATCGTCGCGATCATGGCAATTGCCATGCCCCGACCGATCCGCCAACGCGACCCAGTCGGTGCAGCCTCTCCGCGTCCGCTTGACAGTGCACTGTCGACGAGGTCGATGCACTGGTCCAGCCCGTAGCTGCCGAATTCGAGATCACCGTCCTCGACGTGCCAGTCGACAAAATCGTCTCCGGGAACGACGACGTTGCGCCGCCGAAACTCGAAGGGGTCCATGCCGAGACGATCCGCGAGCTGATCCATGGCCGACTCGACGGCGAAGATGATCTGGCCGAGCCCGTAACCACGAAAGGCCCCGGAGGGAACGTTGTTCGTGTAGACCGCTTCGGCGTCGACGCGTTTGGTCGCAGCGCGATAGACCGCCATGGATTCGGCGCACCCATGGAACATGACTCCGATCGAATGGTTCCCGTACGCCCCCGCGTCGGAAAGCACGTCGATAGCGAGCGCAGTGAGAGTTCCGTCGGCGTCGGCTCCCGCACGCACCGATACTCGCATCGGATGCCGTGACGGTGCGATGGTGAACTGATCGCTTCGGCTGAACTCGTAGGCTACGGGCTTGCCGGTCTTCAAGACGGCCAGTGCGACCAGATCCTCGGTGAGTAATTCCTGCTTCCCGCCGAAACCCCCGCCTACCCGTTTTGCGAACACCCGGATTCGGCTGCGATCGAGATCGAAGATGTGGGCCAATTCGTCCCGAACCAGAAACGGCACCTGTGTGCTGCTTCTGATGACGAGACGGCCCTCCTCGTCGAGCCACCCCACTGCGCCGTGAGTTTCCAAGGCCACGTGCTGGACTCGCGCAGTTTTCCACGTACCTTCGACGACTGCAGTCGCATCTGCGAGCGCACGGTCCAGATCGCCGACGCCATCGTGAAGCGCGGCAACCACGTTGCGGGGGGCCTCGGCGATCCGCGAGCTCTCGTCCTTGTCGCCGTGCAGGAGTGGAGCGCCGGGGGAACGCGCCAGATCTGGTTCGAATACCGCGTCGCGTACCTCATAGTCGACTTCGATCAGCGAGAGTGCACGTTCCGCCTGCGTCGGGGTTTCGGCGATGACCGCGGCTACGCGCTGGCCGCGGAAACGGAGGGTGCTGTCGAACACGCGCGTGTCGTCCGGATCGTCGTTGCGGTCCTCGTGCCGGGCGGTCGAGAACAGCACGTCCGGACTGTCATGAAAAGTGAGGACCGCGGTGACGCCCGGCGCCGCTTCGGCTGCTGCCGTGTCTATCCGGCTTATGTGTGCGTGTGCGTGCGGACTGCCGAGTACTGCGACGTGAAGCAGGTCGACCGGCTTCTCACCCGGGGAGAAGTCCATGGTGTACTGCTCGGTTCCCGTGACGATGCGCGCGGACGCCGGTGCTGCGATCGAACGCCCTTGTGCCCCGCCTATTTTGGCGGTCTCTGTATTGGATGTACCGGCGAGAGCGTCACGAATGGACCGATAACCGGTGCAGCGGCACAGGTTACCTTTCATCGAGCACGCGAGATCGGATTTTTGCTCGACCGACAACGCTGATGCGGTGACTACCATTCCGGCTGTACAGAAACCACATTGGAATCCGCCCGCGTCCACGAATGCCTGTTGAATGGGGTGAAGTTTCTCCGGGGTTCCGAGACCGGAGGCGGTGACGACGTCGCGGCCGTCGATGCGATGGGCGGGAAATATGCACGAATGGGTGGGGTGTCCGTCGACCAGCACCGAGCAGGCGCCGCAGTCTCCGGCATCGCACCCCTTCTTGACGGAGTTCGCTCCGTGCTCGCGGAGGAAGGTTCGCAGGCACTGTCCTGGGCGGGCCTGGTCGTCGCGCGGAACTCCGTCCACCGAGTACTTCATTCCAGTTCACCTCGGATTTCTTCGGCAAGAAGCTCGGTCATCGCCTTCCGCCACGGCGCAGTTCCATGGACATCGGTGAAGTAGGCGTCTTCCGGAATCCTGCTGCGCAACGCATCCGCAAGTGCTGTGGCGTCGGGGAGTTCGTCGAATTTCAGAGCGTACGGACGGCGGGTCGCGGCGGTGATCGCCAGCGTGAAACCGTCGGCGCCGCAGCGTCCGGCCACGGCTACGGCCGATCGCCCGAGTGACGTCTGAGCCAGCTTTCGCATCGCGGTACGTGCAGTCAATGCATGCACGGGAATCCGGATACTGCGGATGATTTCGCCGGACCTGAGTACGTTTCGAGAATCGTCGATAACGAAATCGACTACGGGGAAGGAGTATTCGGTACCGTCCGGACGCCAGATCGTCAGTTCGGCATCGAGAGCGGTACACAGAGTCGTCATCGCTCCGGCCGGGAAGGAGAGCGCGATGTTGCCGCCGACTGTCGCGTATCGCAACACCTTCCACGATGCGAGTAGTGCGTCAGCGCAGTGTTGGAACAGCGCTGCGGCGCGCCAGGATGCGGGAAGTTCGGCGCGGCACAGTTCCTCGATGGTGCAGGTGGCCGCGATCTCGAGACCGAGATCGCCGACCGCCACAGCTTCCCAGTCGAAGCCCGCAAGGTCGACAAGGGTGGTCAGGTGCGGCTGCGGTTCCGAGTACAGCCAGGTGCCGCCACCGATGAACCCGATGCCGGGTGAGGCACAGGGGAGTTCGGCGCGGGTCCGCGGCACCAGAACTTCGTCGACGCTGTGCAGGTCCATCGCGACCTCAAGCCTTTCCGAGTAGATCGCGGTGTGCGCGTGCGACATCCGAGGCCACGACGTCCTCGTCGATGGTGGTGACTCGTCCGTCGGCAACTACGATTCGTCCGTTGACGAGCAGTAACTTCAGCGGGGGAGTCGAGCCGAGTACGAGCGCCGCCACCGGATCGGTGATGCCGGCATGCGCGACGGTGTCGAGTTTCCACACCGCCAGGTCGGCAAGTTTTCCGACCTCGATCGATCCGATTTCGCCCTCGCGGCCCAGAACTCGTGCGCCGCCGATCGTTCCCAATTCCAAGGCTTTTCGCACCGTCATCGTCTGCGGTCCGCCCTTCGCGCGAGCAAACAGAAGTGCATGACGAGACTCCTCGATCAGGCTGCAAGCTTCATTGCTCGCCGCGCCGTCCACGCCGAGCCCCACGGTGACCCCGCCGTTCACCAGATCGGCGGCACGGGCGATACCGGCTCCCAGGCGTGCATTGGAGGTCGGGCAGTGCGCCGCCGCAGTTCCGGTTCGCGCCATCGTCTCGATACCGGCGTCGTCGAGATGGACTGCGTGGGCGTACCAGACGTCCGGGCCCACCCAGCCGACTCGTTCCATGTATTCGACCGGCGTGCAACCGAAATGCTCGTGGCAGAATCTCTCCTCGTCCAGTGTCTCGGCCAGATGCGTGTGCATACGCACGCCGTTTTCGCGGGCCAGCGTCGCGGACTCGCGGAGCAATGCCTCCGTCACCGAGAAGGGTGAGCAGGGAGCTACCGCGATCTGCAGCATCGATCCGGGATTCGGGTCGTGCCAACGGTCGATCACCGACTGCGTGCCGGTCAGGATGTCATCGAGTTTTTCCACGACGTGATCCGGTGGCAGGCCGCCGGAACTCTGGCCGAGATCCATCGACCCACGACACGGGTGGAATCGAAGGCCGACCTGCGCAGCCGCGGTGATCTCGGCCTCGAAAACGTCGCCGGCGTCGCGGGGAACGACGTAGTGGTGGTCGGTGGTGGTCGTACATCCGGTTTTCGCCAACCACGTGAGGCCGCCGGTGGCCGCCACGTGGACGGCGTCGGCGTCGATACCCGCCCAGACGGGGTACAGGGTGGTCAGCCACTCGAAAAGCGTCGAGTCCGCGGCCAGGCCTCGGGTGATCCATTGGTAGAGATGATGATGTGTGTTGACCAGACCCGGCGTGATCAGGCAACCACTCCCGTCGATCACTTGCGCACCCGGGTATTCGGGTGGCGTTCCGGCGCCGACGTCCACGATCTTGTTGCCCGAGATCACCACATAGCCGTCGGAGTACTCGGAGCGGTCGCCGTCCATCGTGACCACATGAGCGCCCGCCACGACGAGTGTTGCCCCGAGAGCTGATTCGGTCACGACAACCAACCGGCGTAGGTGGTCCACGACGGTCCCGCGTCTGGTGCGTCGGATCGGCTGACCGCAGCTTGGATCAGGCCGTACGGACGATCCGCAGCGTGGAACACCTCGTTGTCGTTCTCCACTCCGAAGCGGCCGAGTGCATATTCGAAATGATGCTTGTTGGGTGCGGACAGTCGAACCTCCGCGATGATCGGGAATTCCTCGAGGATTGCCTTGCCGATGTGGAAGAGCGTCTGCTGCAGGGCAAGTGAATGTACCTGTGCGAACTGCTTGACGATCTGTGCCTTGATGCCCGCGTAGACCGATTCCCAGTCGACGTCGGTGGTGACGAATCGCCACTGGGCGACCAACGTCGTCGCCATGACGCGGTCGTCGGTCGGCTCGAGAACGGTGTACGGATCTTCGAGAAAACCCGAGAACTCACTACCGGTCGATTTGAGGATCACGAGGTCCTTCAGGCCGCCGATCACCCATGTCCCGGTATCGGCGATGGTGATCGACGCCGTCCGAACTTCCTGACCCTTCCGAATCCAGGTGTAGTCGTGCTCGCTGCCGTCGACAATCGCACGCTCCCAGGCGTATTCCTCGATCTCGATCCGCGCGCCACTGACCGGTTCGATGTCGTCGACGAAATGACGGGCGAGTTCGAGTCCGTACGTCTCGATCGAGATCAGACCCTTTTCCTTGGCGTAGGAGTAGGCCGTTTGTTTCTGCGTGTCGGTCGGCAGAACCTTCGATTGATCACCGGTGAGGTACGCGTCGGCGAAATCTCCACGCAGGCAGGTGGAGACGTTGATGTCGTGAATTTCGTGACGGGGGGTGTCTCGATAGATTCGGACTACTCGATTTTCCGCTTTGCCGTACTGGTGACCCGATAGTTCGATCGATCCGCTCAACCGTTCGGTGTTCGTACTGCCGGTCGTGATGTTTTCGGTAGTCACGTGTTCAGCTCCCGCGATAGGTGGAATAAGCAAAGGGCGACAGCAACAGTGGGACGTGATAGCCCCGTGCCGTGTCGTCCACCCGGAAGGTCACTGTCACTTCCGGGTAGAAGTTTTCTTGTCCGTTGGTCTCGAAATACGTTCCGGTGTCGAAAGTCAGGGTGTAGTGACCGGCGGTCAGACCGCTGGGAGCAAGTTCGGGGATGCGGCCGTCGGAGTCGGTCTCCGCAGTGGTGACGGAGGCGCCGTCTCGATCACGAAGTTCGACGCGAATCCCCGCCGCGGGGTTGCCCGTCGTCGCGTCGAGAACGTGCGTGCTGAGGGTCTTGCTCATGCTGTGCCTCCGGCGAGTGCATCGATCAGACGGGCGAGTCTGATCCGATTGATGGCGGCCAATTCGGTTCGAAGCACGGAACGCTCGGTCGCCGGGTCGTTTCGGAGACGACCTCGAAGGATGTCGAGGAGCTCCGTTCCAGATTTCCCCGACGCGCAGACCAGGTAAACATGGCCGAATGTCTCTTCGTACTCGGCGTTCTTCCGTCGAAGTTCCGCGAGTACGTCTTCTGTCGCCGACGAGACTCCCGACTGTTCACGGGTAGAGGCCGCGCTCTCGCTTCGCTCACCGATTCGTGGGTGGCCGGAGAGAGCGTCGTCGATCTCGGACTCGGGAAGCTCGGCCAGCACCGCATCTGCTTTGTCGAACAGAGCTTCCAGATCGGCGAACGGGCGAGACGAGGCGATTTCCTGTGCCCACACGGCGGAATGGCAACACTCGAGCAGCGCCGCGACTGCCTGGTGGTCACCGAGCGCATCGAAGGCTCCGAGACCACTGGAATTCGTTGTAGGCATGTCCACAGGATTACTTGAGCATGTTACGGATCTGTAGCGCAGCAATTACGGGAGATGATGTGTCTCGATCTTATTTCTCCGGCTGCTCTTCCCCGATCACGGTTTCTCGGCGACCGATACATTCTCAGGTATGACCGATACTCCGAAGCTGTCTTCCGTCGTACCGTCCCTGGCGAACCTCCGAGACATCGGTGGCTCCGAATCGAGCTTCGGTGGCACCGTCCGCACCGGGAGCGTGTTTCGTTCCACCGATCTGGCATCGCTCAGTGCGGACGGCGCACAGACCCTCGCCGATCTGGGCATCGTCACGATCTACGATCTGCGCACCGAATCCGAACGCGAGACGGCACCGGATCTGACGCCGGACGGTATCCGAGAAATCGGCCTGGACGTATTGGCGGACAAGCAGTATCGCGCCATTCCGGCTCAGATGCAGCAGATGATCGCCGACCCGGCGTTTGCTGCCGAAGCATTGGGCAGCGGCCAGGCGCTCGAGTACTTTCAGGGAAGTTACCGCGATTTCGTGACCTTGCCGAGTGCGGTCGCGTCGTACCGGCAACTGTTCGTCGACTTGGCCCAGCCGCCCAGCTCGCCGGCACTCATTCACTGCACCACGGGCAAGGATCGGACGGGTTGGGCCGCCGCCGCGTTACTTCTGTTCCTGGGCGCTTCCGAGGACGCGGTCTTCGCGGACTACCTCGAAACCAACAAGATTTTGTTGCCGATGTTCGCGCCGCTCCTCGAGCGATTCGAGGCCAAGGGGATCGACCCGACCCTGCTCGAGGGTGTCCTCGGTGTCAGGCGCGAGTACCTGGAGGCGTCGATGGCAGAGCTCGCGCAGGTACACGGATCCATCGAGGCCTACTTCACCGACGGCTTGAAGATCGACGCGTCGACCCAGGACCAATTGCGAAGCAACCTGCTCAGCTGATCAGGACCTGCTCGGCTCGTCTCGGCGGGAAGTTCGTCGCCTCGTCACGAGGCTGACGATACCGATCCCGATGGCGATGCCGAGCAGGTCGGCGCTGCCGTCCCAGATCGAACCGGAACGCGAAATGGGCAGCGCTGCTTGAAGAACCTCGGACGTCGCGGCAAAGATCAACAACCACACAGCCGTGAGCCACACCGGGATCCGCGCGTGCAACGAGGTGATCGCCAATACCGCGAACATCAGCGTGTGAGTGATCTTGTCGGTGTTCTCCGGGCTCGAGGGCACGGTGGAACCCGGGGAGAAGAGCATGATCAGGGCAATGACCACGGCGATCGCCAACGGCCAGTATCGGTTGTTCTTCAATTCGTCTGCCCCTCGACGACGACGAGTCCGAGTGCACCTTCGGCGAATCTGGTGACGGCGTCGGCGGCCGTCGTGAGCGCCTCGGTGTGCCCGTCGCGGGCCCAGCCGGTGAGCAGGGCGGTGGAGTCGAGAGGCGTCAGAACGACCTCGGCGAGAAGCTCACCGGTGTTGGGTTGGCACACTGCCCAGGAGTAGACGCTGTTTTCGTGCCACTGAGCGCTTCGCTGACTCACGTAATCGGGGTCGGTGATACCACCATCGGCAAGGGCGGGGCGGTCGTCCACACGCTCGTCTGCGCGTAGTGCGCGTAGATACCAGCCGCCTGCGTTGATCTCGATCGGCTCCATCAGTCGGAGTCCCGCTCGCGGCGGCGCTTGGCTTTGCGTTCCCGGTCGGTACCGAACAGCAGTGCACCGGCCAGGGGAATCGCGAGGAACCACAACCAGGTGCCGGTGACGAAGAACAGGATCACCGCGAGAATCGGGACGACGGCCATGACGCGACCGGACCAGTCGGGGTTGAAGCCTCGCTCCGCCGGCGCGTCGGGAGGCGTCACCATCGACAGTGGAGCGGTGCCGGGGGCTTGGTAGTTGCCCGGAAGATCGGCGAACACCGGAACGAGTTCACTGCGAGTTGTTGCGGCACTGACGATTCCGCTTCTCTCGTCGAACTCGGTGACGGTGAGGCGGCCTGCGGCGAAGTGCTCGCTCAGGAGATCGAGTGCCTGCTCGCGTTCTGCAGTGCCGATGCGAATGTCGGGGACGTCAGCCATCGTTACAGCCTACTCAAACGACTGTGCGCCTTTCCGGTAGTGGGGACTACCGGAAAGGCGCACGGGGCCGGAGGCCCTACTTCAGTTCTGCGAGAACCGTTCCCTGCGTGATTGCTGCACCCGGCTCGACGGACAGTCCGGTGACGACACCGGCCTTGTGCGCGTTGACGGGGTTTTCCATCTTCATGGCTTCGAGAACGGCGATCAGATCGCCTTCTGCGACTTCCTGGCCTTCGGTCACTGCAACCTTGACGACGGTGCCCTGCATCGGAGCCGTGACAGCGTCACCCGATGCTGCACCTCCGCCGGCGCCGCCGCGCTTGCGCGCCTTCGGCTTCTTGCGGATCGCACCGGAGGCAGCGCCGCCGCCGTTGCCGAGCGAGAACTGGCCCGGGAGGGAAACCTCGACGCGACGTCCACCGACCTCGACGACGACGTTCTGACGCGGCAGAGCCTCGTCCTCGTCGTCTACGGGAGCACCGGCGCCTGCGTACGGCTCGATGGGGTTGACCCAGTCGGTTTCGATCCACTTGGTGTAGATGTCGAACTTCTCGCCGTCACCGATGAACGCCGGGTTCTCGACGATGTGGCGGTGGAACGGGAGAACGGTCGCGAGGCCGTCGATCTCGAACTCGGCCAGAGCGCGCGATGCCCGCTGGAGGGCTTCTTCGCGGGTGGCGCCGGTGACGATGAGCTTGGCGAGCATGGAGTCGAACTGTCCGCCGATGACGTCGCCGGCAACGACACCGGAATCGACGCGAACGCCGGGGCCCGTGGGCTCACGGTAGACGGAGACCGGGCCGGGGGCAGGCATGAAGCCGCGGCCGGCGTCTTCGCCGTTGATGCGGAACTCGAAGGAGTGTCCACGCGGGGTGGGATCTTCCTTGATGGAGAGTTCTTCGCCGTTGGCGATGAGGAACTGCTGACGCACGAGGTCGATGCCCGCGGTCTCTTCCGTGACGGGGTGCTCGACCTGCAGGCGGGTGTTGACCTCGAGGAAGGAGATGGTGTCGCCCTGAACCAGGTACTCGACCGTTCCGGCGCCGTAGTAGCCGGCTTCCTTGCAGATGGCCTTGGCGGATGCGTGGATGCGTGCGCGCTGGTCGTCCGTCAGGAAGGGAGCGGGAGCCTCTTCGACGAGCTTCTGGAAGCGACGCTGCAGCGAGCAGTCGCGGGTACCGGCGACGACGACGTTGCCGTGCTGGTCGGCGATGACCTGAGCCTCGACGTGGCGGGCCTTGTCCAGGTACTGCTCGACGAAGCACTCGCCGCGACCGAAGGCTGCGATGGCCTCACGGGTGGCCGACTCGAACAGCTCGGGGATTTCCTCGATGGTCTGGGCGACCTTCATGCCGCGTCCACCGCCACCGAAGGCAGCCTTGATCGCAACCGGGACGCCGTATTCCTTGGCGAATGCGACGACCTCGTCGGCGCCCTTGACGGGATCCTTGGTGCCTGCTGCCATCGGCGCCTTCGCGCGTTCTGCGATATGGCGTGCCGTGACCTTGTCGCCGAGGTCGCGGATGGACTGCGGTGACGGACCGATCCAGATGAGGTTCGCGTCGATGACGGCCTGGGCGAAGTCGGCGTTCTCGGAGAGGAAACCGTAGCCGGGGTGGATGGCGTCGGCGCCGGACTTCTTGGCTGCGTCGAGGATCTTGTCGAACACGAGGTAGGACTCGGCGGACGTCTGTCCACCGAGGGCAAATGCCTCGTCTGCGAGCTTCACGAACTGCGCGTCTGCATCGGGCTCGGCGTAAACGGCAACGCTGCCGTAGCCGGCATCCTTGGCCGCCCGGATGACCCGTACCGCGATTTCACCGCGGTTCGCGACAAGCACCTTCGTAATGTGCGCGCTGGCATGACTGGGCACTGAGCCTCCTGTGGTTCGCATAGTCTGTCTCCGCGGTGTATTCCTCTGGGATTTCACCATCGGGGGATTGGCATCACTTCGGAGTGTATGCATCGCTTCGGCGCTGGTTGTAACCGGATCGCTAAAGCCCACTCCGGCTTAGGAAACGGTTTCGAAAACTACCGATGAGTAGCTGTCGGAGGTGGCGGCGTCCGGTTCGGTGACGATTTCTTCGATGGTCCGGCGCAGTGCGGCCACGTAGGCGTGAACCGCGGCGTTCGCCGTCTCGTTGCCTGGGTACCTGACCGCGAGGTTGAGTCCCTGGGGTGTGCGGTTGATCCAGATGTAGACGTCGTGCGTATATGCCTTGCTTCGAAGTGCTCTGGCGTTCCATTCGGGCCACTGTGCGGCTTCGGGCACGAAGCGAACGTCCATGTAGGACACGACGAATCGCGGTCGGATCGGGGTTTCGAGGTGCTCACCGATCCGATCGAACGGGACAGCTGCGGCAGGCTTGACCGAAGCGATGGATTCGGCGGCGCGTGTCGCGAGGTCGCCGAACGAACAGTCCGATCCAACGGCGAACTCGACCGGGCACAGTCCGACGAACCAGCCGAGCGCACCCGCCCACTCCTGAGCGCTGCGGGTGTGAACCGGCGTCACGACCTCGAATCGATCGGATCCCGCGACTTCGCGACCTACAGCGGCAAGTCCGCCGAGAAGTCCGGCGAAGTACCCCACGCCGGTGGCTGCACACGTCGAACTGAAGGCCTTGGACTGGTCGGCGTCGAGCAGCCAGGTCGACAGGCCGTTCTGAGAATCGGTTCCACGGTCACCGATCGGTAGCGGGAACTGGGGTAGACCGTCCGTGCCGAGAGCCTTTCGCCAGATCTCGACCGCAGCCTTCTCGGCTTCCATGTCGGCCATCTGCTCGCGTTCGACGGCACCGAAATCGACGTAGCTGCCCACCGGAAACAGATTTGCAGCACTACCGGTCGAGGCCTCGCGGTACAGAGCTGCGATCTCGTGAGCGACCAGCACGATCGAGAACCCGTCGATGATCGAGTGGTCCGCCGCGAAGAACACGGTGAACGGACCGTCGCCACCGCGGGGCGTCAACGTCGCGAAGACGTACGACGGCCAACTGTGCGGGGACGCGTAATCGTCGAACAGGCGGTGAAGGTGGTCGAAGTTGTCCTGGCTGGACGCGTCGTAGCCGTGGCTGACGACCCCGATGTCGATTCCGCCGAGCGGGACCGTGTGCCGGGTGATCTCGCCGCTCGAGGGTTCGAGGACGGTATGCGAGCGCAGAACTTCGTGACGGTCGATCCACCGGCCGAGAGCGACTCGGAACGCATCGACGTCGAGCGGGCCGGAAATCTCGAAAGCTGTTCCCAGCCAAGACTTGTCGCCTGCGCCTGCAGCGGAACGGTTGAGATGTGCCTCGTGAATGTAGGAGACGGGCCGCGGATCCGGAACCCAGGGCCCGGTTGCGCACGGCAACCATTCGACGAGTGCGCCGGCCGGAATCGCATAGTCGGCCAGTTCGGTGAACTCCATGTTTTCAGCCCCGCAAGTGCCGCTTGATGCGCGCGAGCATGGCCGACATTCCGCGCAGACGGAGCGGGCTCACGGCTTCTGCGAGACCGAGCGCCGAATAGAAGTCGTCGGGTACACCGAGGATCTCGTCGGCGCTGTGGCCGTCGAGCCCCTGCGCGAGGATCGATGCGAAACCACGCGTCGTGGGAGCCTCGGGGGGAGCGCTGAAGTACAGACGGACGTTGTCGCGATCCGAATCGTCGACCGAGAGGAAGAGCGGCGACTGACATTCGGGGACCGGCTCCATCGCGCTCTGCTCGAGCTCCGCCGGCAACGGCGGCAGCTCTCGGCTGAACTCGAGAAGAAGGGTGAGCTTGTCCGAGGCGCCGACGGCCGCGAAGTCGTCGACGATCTCGGCCAGAGCCGAAGGAAGAGCGCTCATGACGCCGATACAGAGGACGGAACGGCGCCGGGCTCTTCGCCCTGGACGATCGGGACGCGCACGGCATTGCCCCACTCGGTCCACGAACCGTCGTAGTTACGAACGTTCGGGTAGCCGAGAAGATGAGTCAACACGAACCAGGTGTGACTGGAACGCTCACCGATGCGGCAGTACGCGACGATGTTGTCGTCGGCCGACAGGTCGCCGTAGATCTCGCCGAGTTCGGTACGGGTGCGGAAGCGGCTGTCCGGTGCCGCTGCCTTCGCCCACGGGATGCTGAGCGCGCTGGGAATGTGTCCACCACGCAACGCACCCTCTTCGGGGTAGTCGGGCATGTGGGTGCGCTCGCCGGTGTACTCCTGCGGAGATCGCACGTCGATGAGCGGCCCGTCGCCCAAGTGCGCGAGAACGTCGTCCTTGAATGCGCGGATGGGAGCGTCGTTGCGCTCGACGACCGGGTAATCGGTCGACGTGATGTCGGGAACGTCGAAAGCGGTGTCGCGGTTCTCGGCGATCCACGCATCGCGGCCACCGTCGAGAAGACGGACGTCCTCGTGGCCGAAAAGAGTGAAGACCCACAGTGCGTAGGCCGCCCACCAGTTGCTCTTGTCGCCGTAGATGACCACGGTGTCGTCGCGGCCGATGCCCTTGCGGTTCATCAACTCTGCGAACTTCGCACCGTCGATGTAGTCGCGGGTGACCGGATCGTTGAGGTCGAGATGCCAGTCGATCTTCACGGCTCCGGGGATGTGGCCGACGTCGTACAACAACACGTCTTCGTCGGATTCGACAACCTTGAGGCCCGGCGCACCGAGATTCGCCGAGAGCCATTCCGTCGAGACCAACCGGTCGGGATGCGCGAACTCGGCAAACGCGGTTGAGGGATCGGGGGCAACGGGCACGGGCGTACTCCTGAAGACGAATCGTTCGGTTCGAACACGGACTTGATCGATTCTATGCGCTGTGCGCAAGGTGAGACGCCCGGAAGCAGGTTCTGCCTGCTCGTGCCCGTTGCCGACCCTAAATCCTCGGTGTTCCTGCTCCGACGCTCGAATCTCTCAATTGTTCGGTGACACTTCCGATCGGCGTCACGCCCCGGGCGCAGACTTCTCTCAGAATCCGGTCGAGTTCGGTGAGGAAATTCACCATGGTGTCGTTTGCCGTCTCGGTATCGGGAAAGCGTGAACGCAGCGAGAGACCACGGTTCGTTCGCGAAATCCAGAACTGGGCATCGTCGGCGACCGTCACATTGCTGATGTGATGGGCGTTGAGGAGATCATGATCGTCTGTGCCGGGTAGTTTGCGGTAATCGATGTACGACACCATGAAGACGTCGGTGCGCGTGCGTCGAATCTTGTCGCCCAAAGCATCTCGAACCTGGGCCATGGTGACGCCCTCGAGCGTCAACGCAACTCGGAACGACGCGTGCGTATGTGCAAGGGATGCACCGAAATCCGCGTCGGGAGTGATCTGGACCGTGATCGGCGCGCTGGTGGTGAGCCAGCCGATCGCGTCGGCCCAACGCGGATCTTTGCGAATGTGAAGCGGAAATTGCAGCGGAAGCGTCGACTGCCCGGTGTACGAGTGGACGGAAAGTCCCATCGCAGTGAGGATTCCGGTGAACACGCTACCGCCGGCGGATAGGCAGATCTCGTCGAACGTCGCAGTCAATTCCTCGTCGAGCAGCACGCGCACATCGGCGCCCTGCGGCGCGGGCTTTCCGCCCTCGACGCCGAGATCCAAGGGGAAACTCGGTGATGTGCCGCCGCAGATCTCGTAGAACCTTGCCCACTCTCGGATTCGAGGGTCGTTGTCGACGGGAAGCAGAGCGTCTGCCTCCAGTTCGCAGTACCGCACGAAACTTCCCGGGTCACCCAGTCGGCTCATCACTGCGTCGACGGCCTCGTGGTCGGTCAGGTCGGGTAGGGCGATCAGTCCCTCGTAGATCTGTCGCAGTTCCCCGAGAGCGATGACCAACGAGTAGCCGTCGACGAGTGTGTGATCGAACGCGCTCAGGACCGTGTAATGCTCTTCGCGTTCGACCGTGGCAAACGTGTATGCAGGGAAGGTCAGTGGATCGCATACCGTCGTGAATCGCTTCTTGAGATGCGCTCGGAGGTCTTCGGTCGAATCGAATTTCAGAGGTTCCGAAGTCTCGATGTGTGTGCCGTCTGGATCGAGTCCCATTCGGGTGGTGGTGAACTCGCCCACCTCGAATCCTGTGTGCAGAGTGTCATGGCGACTGATGAACAGGCGCAGCGCGAGATCGAGTGCAGGCCGATTCAGTTCTCCGGGAAGGTCGAATGCGGCTGCCATCCACACACTCCGGCCCATGCCGTGTGTTCGCGCAGTCTCGAGGTGAAAATGCTGGTTGTACGACGGTGGTACTTCCGACTCGGTGACGGCGCCGTCCGCGGGCTGAAGCGACCATTCGGTGACGATTCCGGGGTCGAGTCCGTATCGATCGATCGAGGTGACATGCATCAGGCCACTCCCTCTGGTGCCACGAACGAGTAGTCGCCTTGAGCTGCAACAGTTTTGATGATCTTCGAGACATGCTCGGCGAAGCGGGTGGCCGATTCGTGGGCAATGGGGGTGTCGGGGTGAGACACGGCGATCCAGGTTCCGGTGTGCATCCGGTTGATCCACATCGACGCGATTTGAGTCTCTTTGCCGCCGACGATTCCCGTTGCCTTCGTCTCGGCGTAACTGTATGGATCCGGCATGCGTCGGCCGTCGATGTACGAGACGATCGGCGGCGGGGTGAGCGTCTTCGACAGTCCGCCGGGTGCGGAATCCGACTCGGCCAAGCTCGACAGAACCAGATCGATGACCTGCTGCACAGAGACATCGAGGAGTGCCTTGCCGTCGTGGTACCCCTGCTGCCCGAGCTTTGCCAACTCGGTGAAGCGTCGCTTGTCGTCGACGTCGATGCCGACCGGGATCAGGTTGATGTACCAGCCCTGCGCAAACGAGTCGGCCTCGGTTCGTGTGCTGACCGGCGAGAGGGCGATGTACTTGTCGCGTCCGGCGAGTTCGAATTCCGCAATCGCGAGCGCGGTGAACATTCCGCCGATGAAGTTGGCGCCGTTGGCTTTACAAACCGCACCGAACTTCTCGCACTCGATGTCGTCGGCCAGGTCGAAGCGTGAACCGATAGCCGGTTTGGGCGCGTCTTCGGCCCCGAGCGGGAGCGGAAATCCGGGGAACGAGCCGCCGCTGCGCATGAGGTAACCGAGCCACTGGTGCACTTCGGGTGACTGCATCGTCAGTTCGGTTGTTCGCTCGCGTTCGACGCGACCGAACTGTGCGTAACTTCCGGCCGGCCCGAGCTCGGGATGCGATCCGGTCGTTTCCGCGGCGTAGAGCTGACGCAATTCTGCGTACATCAGCACCATCGAGTTCATGTCCGAATGGGCGTGGTCGACTGCATGGAACAGGGTGAAGCTCGGATCGGCTTCGAGGTCGGCATGGTGGTGCTCGACGGCACCGAACACGAAGGCCGGCCACTGCAGCGCGCTGGTTTCGGTGGCGAACTTGGTCGCGACGAGCGCGCGGATCGCCTCGGATTCGGAGACGTCGTCGCCGACGCGGTACTCGAGTTCGATGCTTTCGACCGGCACCACGTGTCGACGGACCTCGAACGAGGTGTCCGCAGCGTCGGTGGTTGCTTCGTCGAACGAGAACCAGCTGTGCAGCGTGTCGTGGCGACGGATGTAGCGCTGAAGTGCTCGCGTCATGGCGTCGCGGTCCAGTGTTCCTGCGAAATCGAAGGCGATACCGATCCACGGAGACTGCGGATCGCCCTTCTCTGCGGTGACGCGGGCGCGTCGCAGGTGGCGATCCTGCATCGTGGTCGGGGGTAGTTCTCGGTCGATCTCGGCTTCGGCGGCTCGTTGAGCGGAAGCATGCGTGACGCCCCATTCGATTACCCGCCCAGGAAGCGGGTGCCAATGGGTGATCAAGTTCAGATCCATCGAGTAGAACTCCTGCGTGTGTCGTCGAGAAGCCTGCTCTGAAAATGGGCAGACGACGAACTATCCCATCTGGGGGACTGAATTGTCCGAAATACTACAATCTAAACAAGAACAGGTTCTAGAAGCGTTGTGTTCGATTAGGATCATTCGGTGCTTCCGGACCCTTTAGGTGACGCTGTCGGCGCCGACCACAAGGGCGGGCGGCGAGCTGGTTCTCTGACGCCCTGGCTCGGGTTGGCGACGAGTCTGGCGGCGGCATTCATGCAATTGCTCGACGCGACCATCGTCAACGTCGCGCTTCCGAGTATCGCCGTCGATCTTCAAGCAGGCGTATCGGCGCAGTTGCTCATGGTCAGCGTGTACATCCTGGCTTTCGCGTGTTCGTTGATCACTGCAGCGCGGCTGGGGGACCTGTTCGGCCGTAGAGTTGTTTTTCTGACCGCCCTGTCCGTATTCGTGGTTGCCTCGTTGCTGTGCGGGCTCGCGCAGAGCGCGACGATGTTGATCGTCTTCCGGGGTCTGCAAGGATTGGCGGCCGGTTCGATGTCCGCCCAGACGTTCGCCATCATCTCGGGTCTGTTTCCGAAGGCCAGGCATCCGCGAGTCTTCGGGATCTACGGTGCGACCATCGGGCTCGCAACGGTCAGTGGGCCTCTGATCGGCGGGCTGCTGATCGAGTGGAATCTGTTCGACTGGGGCTGGCGCCTGATCTTCTTCGTCAACATCCCGATCGGCATCGCCGCCTTGATTCTCGGATATTTCCATCTCGTCGATGCTCGCGCTGAGCATGTGCGCTCACTGGACCTCATCGGCGCCGCACTGTCATCACTGGCGCTGTTCCTGCTGATCCTTCCCCTGGCCGAGGGAAGGGCGCGCGGATGGCCCACAGGTCTTGTCGTAATGCTCGCGATGTCGGTGCCGGTGGCATTGGCGTTTGTGCTCTACGAATCGCGTTTGGCGAAACGAGGCGGCGATCCGGTCCTTCGTCTCGAGCTTTTCCGCGACCGAGCCTTCACAATCGGCGCGGTTCTTGCGTTCGTTTTCTTCGGCACCCTGACTTCCTTGATCTTCACCATCAGTCTCACCCTTCAGTTCGGCTTCGGGTTCTCCGCATTGCGAGCGGGCGTCATGACGCTGCCGTGGGCCGTCGGAATGGGCGTGGCGGCGGTTCTCTCATCGGCGGTGTACCGGATGCTCGGAAACCGTGTTCTGATCCTGGGGATGGTCGTCTTTGCCGGCTCGCTGATCGCGCTGTCGATCATCCTCGAACGCGAAGGAACCGATCCACGCTGGCTCGCGCTCGCCGGTCCGCTGCTTCTCGGTGGCGCAGGTCTCGGACTGTTCGTGGCACCACTGCAAACCGCGATCCTTGCGACGGTCGAACCCGCGCACGCGGGTTCGGTGTCGGGACTGCTTCCTACCGTTCAGCAGGTTGGCAGCTCCATCGGACTGGCCTTGGATGCTCTCCTGAGAGTCAAGCTGCTTTTCGATGGTGTCGGGTGTTCGGGGTGATGGTCTGCGGTCCAGGGTTGAGGAGGTAGTAGACCTCGCGAGCCAGGTAGCGTTTCAGGCACCGAATGGTTTCCAGTTTCGAGTGGCCTTCGCTGGTTTTCTTCTCTACGTAGGCCTGGGTTTTCGGGTCGAGTCGAATGCGGCCGATGACGGCCAGATGCAAGGCTCGGTTGGCTTGGCGGTCACCGCCGCGATTGAGGCGGTGGCGTTGGGTCATGCCAGAAGATGCGGGTAGCGGCGCGACACCGCATAGCATCGCGAACGCGGCTTCGGATTTCATTCGATCGGAATTGTCGCCGGCGGTGACAAGCATTTGTCCGGCGACTTCGATACCGATTCCGACGCGCTCGAGTAGTTGAGGTGCGAGGGCTTTCACGATCGGGTTGATCAGTTCGTCGAGATCGGCGATCTCGTCGGTCAATTCGAGATAGCGGCGAGCCAGGGATTTCAGCGAAACCCGGTAGGCGGTCACAGGATCGGTAGCGTTCGAGACATCCGGCCGCCACGCGGCGAGGAGGCGTATCAGCTGCATCCGCGTCAGATCGCGGACCTGCTCGCGCAGCTCGTCGGGAGCGGAGATGATCGTCATCCGCAATAGTTGCAGCGCACTGCGCCGCTCTCGTACCGAATGGGCTCGGGTCACCCTCAACACACGAAGTGACTCGACGGCACCGTCTTTCGATTTCGGGGTGGTGGTGCGCCGGTTGGTTTTGGCTGCACGCGCTGCGTTAATGGCATCGAGGTCGTCGTTTTTGCCCTTACGGCGGCGGTCCGAGCGATCGGGGCGGTCCACCTCGAGTACCGTCACGCCGGCTTTCGCGAGGTGGCGGGTCAGCCCAGCTCCGTAGGAGCCAGTGCCCTCAATACCGATCCGGATCAGATTGCCGTACTCGCCGATCCAGGTCAGCATGGTTCGATACCCGTTTCGGGTGGTCGGAAAACTGCGAGTTCCGAGGACGTTGTCGTCGGTATCGATCACCGCGGCGACGTGCAGTTCTTTGTGGGTATCGACTCCGGCGAACACTTCCCGGTCTTGATCGAGATCGGCTTTGTCAGGCATCCTTGTCATGTCGCTTTCCTCTCCGTTGACCGATGAGCAAGGCGGCGCCGCGCATCGACCGAACCGGCGGACAAGACAGTGATGAGCACCTGGTGGTGCAGGCTCTCCTCAGGTCACCCCGACGGTGAGGCGTAGCGCCTCACCGGGGGTTCCCAGGAACCGACAAATCCAAGGAAAGACATACGATCGTCGATCGGAGTGCGGGTCAGGAACACTGGGAACTCCCGGCACCAGCATTCTCTCGTCTCCATGCGTTAACGGTCAGGAAATCCGAAAACACCGGCACAAACAGTCTCACTATCGGAGTGGTGTTCTTCTCGCTCGTCGCGGGGCAAGCTCCGCAAGCAGTGCAGGGGGAGCGGCCCGAGTACGTTGCGAACCTTGAAGCTGCCGGCGTTGGTCCCGGCCTGATCGACATCGCCGAAAAGGCCTTTGTCGATTGCGCGACAAGCCAATTGGCATCCGGAACACCGATGGAGGTGGCGCCGGAATGTCGCCGGGACGGCTCCGCCGGTGCCGGGGGTCAATCCGTTCAGGTGGCAGTTGATGCCGCGTACGCATCGACTCGCGCGGCGGCCGGCGAAGCATTTCTCGAAGCGCAGCGCCGTGTGCTCGCGATCATCGCAGCAATTGCGCTCGGTATCGGATTGGCGTCGACTGCTCTGCCGCGGGTCAATTCGCCGGTCTGAAAATTGCCCTTGACTCGAACGGGTGTTCGAGTACCCTGTGTGCAGGGGATCGGGGGATTCAATGGGTGTCTTGTTGTCGGACGTGGTGTCTGGTTCTGCGGTGGGGTTACGCGGACGCCTGTGGCAGTTGTCTGCTGCCGAGTTGCGTGCTGCTGCTGTCGAGGCGAGTGCGGAGATTCTGCGCCTGGAAGCCGTTCGTGTGGCTGTGGTGGACGAGTTGTCGTTGCGCCCGGATGATCAGGTGATTGCCAGCCGCGGGGTGGGTGCGTGGTTGGCGGCGAACACGATGTTGCAGGTTCGGGTCGGGAAGAAGATCGCCGCGTTGGGTGCAGCTTTGCGGCCGTTTCCTGCGGTGGCGGCAGGCTTCGATTGCGGGGATTGCTCGTTCGATCATGCCGTGTTGATCGTGGCGTTCTGTGAGTCACCACCGAAGGGGATGCCGGAGGAGGCGCTCCCGAAGTGCATCGATTTGTTGTTGGCTGCTGCGTCGGGGGTGGAGGCGACGACGACGAAGGTGCGGAACGTGATCGCGACCTTGGAGCGAATCTTCGAATCGGATGAGATTCCACCCGCCGAAGACATCGACCGGAACGAGCTCCGCATCGCCTCGACGCTCAATGGTCGCGTGGTGGTGAGTGGGGATTTCGACGCCCTCACCGGAGAAATGTTGCTCTCGGCCCTGTCGAACCTGACGATGCCCACCCCGGCACCAGACGGCACTCCCGATGCCCGGTCCGCGGCGAAACGGACGGCCGACGGGTTCACCGAACTGATCCGCCGGTATCTGGACTGCGCGAAAACCGGCACCGATGGTGGCCAACGCCCGCACGTGAACGTTCACATCAATGCTCGTGATTTGGCTGAGCATCGGGATTGTGCCGCGTCGCCTTCTGATGTGGACGACGAAGGCTCACACGATCTGGACTTGTCGGATCTCGATGTCGGGCACATGCCCTGGCTGGGACCGCTGTCGGTGTCGCAGACCAGGCTCCTCGGGTGTGACTGTTTCCTCTCCACGGTCCTGCTCGACGATCACGGCGCGCCCTTGGATGCGAAACCCGGGAAACGGTTGGTCACCCCCGAACAGCGAGTGGCGTTGATCGCCCGAGACAGAGGCTGCGCGTTCCCGGGCTGCACATGCGTGCCCGCCTGGACGGATGCGCACCATATTCGGCACTGGGCGAACGGCGGGCCGACGGTGATGAACAACCTGGTCCTGCTGTGCCGTTCGCACCACCGGTTGATGCACCGGAAATCAGGGTTCGTCGGGAAGTGGGCGATTCGGATCGGTGTCGACAACAAACCCTGGTTCATTCCGCCGCCCTCGATCGACCCCGGACAGCAACCGAGGCCGGCGAACACCACCTTCAAAACCTGAAGGGTCAAACCTTTTCGGTGACAACAAAAACGACCAGCTTCGCATCGGCATGGACCCGATGCGGGGCTGGTCAGTGGTGCTTGGAGAAAACGTGCTTGGAGAAAACGTGCTTGGAGAAAACGTGCTTGGAGAAACGCGTCAGAAGATGCTCTGCGTGCGCCAGAGATCCGAGACGGAAACCCCGACACGCTCGAGAAGTGTTCGTACCAAAGGTAATCCGATACCGATGACACTCGAGGGATCACCCTCGATCCTCTCCACGAACCAGCCGCCGAGACTGTCGAGCGTGAATGCTCCGGCGACTTGGAGCGGCTCGCCCGTTGCCAGGTATGCCTCGAGATCCTCGGTGGACGGTTGCGCGAAATGAACCACTGTTGCGCTGTGATCCGAGGCCATGCGGACGATGCGGCCGTCGGCGACGCGTAGGACACAGTGCCCGGTCAAGAGAGTGGCGCTGCGTCCGGCCATTGCGGCCCATCTCTTTCGGGCGATATCGACGCTGCCCGGCTTGCCTTGAAGTTGCCCGTCGATCAGGAGCATCGAATCGCACCCGACAACGACTACGTCGGTGAGATTGTCGGCGGCGAGGCCGGGGACGATTTCGGCGGCCTTGGCCTCCGCCAGCACCGTCACGACTTTTTCGGGGGCGGCGTCGGGTCCGAGGTTGTCGGCGATCTTGTCCTCGTCGACGCCGGAGACACGCACAAGCGGCGAAACCCCGGCCGCCCGCAGAACTGCGAGGCGAGCCGGGGACGCTGAAGCCAGAACCAGTTGAGTCACGTCAGCAGAGTGATCGTCAGCTGCGACGGATCGCGGGGTTCAGGTACGCGTACGGCGAGAACGGCGCACGCGTGCGGTGGAACTGAGTCGGATCGCCCCAGGTCTCCGCGGGAACGTTCGACTCGGGAGCTTGACCGCTGCCGGCAGCCGCAGCAAGCACGCTGACCAGTGCCGCGATCTCGACGTCCGTGGGCGAACCCTTGACGATCTTGATGACCGACGCGTCGGAGGTCGACGTCTCGGTCAGCTCCGTGAGCGAAGCATCCGTCGCGGTTCCCTCGACGACCGCACCGTTGGTCGGTGCAGTCTCCGCCAGTGCGACATCTTCGCTGAGAATGTCCTCGGTGGTTGCGGTCATAGGGGAATGTTCCCATGCTTCTTGGGCGGAAGGGAAACGGCCTTGCGCTCTAGCAGTCGCAACGCGGAAACGATTTGACCACGGGTGTGCGACGGAGGAATGACAGCGTCGACGTATCCGCGCTCAGCGGCGACGTACGGGTTGACGAGTGTGTCCTCGTACTCGTTCTGCAGCTTGAGGCGCAATGCATCGACGTCTTCGCCGTTCTTCGCGGCTTCGAGAAGCTGCTTGCGGTAGACGAATCCGACAGCTCCGGATGCACCCATGACGGCGATCTGAGCGGTCGGCCATGCCAGGTTCACGTCGGCGCCCATGTGCTTGGAGCCCATGACGTCGTACGCTCCGCCGTAAGCCTTGCGGGTGATGACCGTGATCTTGCCGACCGTTGCTTCTCCGTATGCGTAGAGGAGCTTCGCGCCGCGGCGGATGATGCCGTTGTATTCCTGCTCGGTTCCGGGGAGGAAACCGGGAACGTCGACGAGGGTGATGATCGGGACGTTGAACGCGTCGCAGGTACGCACGAAGCGAGCGGCCTTCTCCGAGGCGTCGATGTCGAGGCAGCCCGCGAACTGGGTGGGCTGGTTGGCGACGATGCCGACCGAGCGTCCGTCGACGCGACCGAAACCGACGATGATGTTCATCGCGCGCTCGGCCTGGACCTCGAGGAACTCGTCGTCGTCGAGGATGCGACGGATGACCTCGTGCATGTCGTACGGCTGGTTGGCCGAGTCCGGGATGAGGGTGTCGAGTTCGATGTCCTCGGCGGTCAGGCTGTCTTCGATCGAACCGACGATGGGGTCGGTGATCTCGCCGCGGGGAGCCGCTGCCTGGTTGTTGGACGGCAGGTAGCTGAGCAGGTCCTTGACGTAGTCGAGTGCGTCCTGCTCGCCGGAAGCGACGTAGTGGGCGACGCCGGACTTGACCATGTGGGTGCGAGCACCGCCGAGGTCTTCCATCGTGACGTCTTCACCGGTGACCGTCTTGATGACGTCGGGGCCGGTGACGAACATCTGGGAGGTCTCGTCGACCATCACGACGAAGTCGGTCAGTGCGGGGGAGTACACGTGGCCGCCGGCGGCGGGTCCCATGATCAGTGAGATCTGGGGGATGACACCCGAGGCCTGGACGTTGCGGTGGAAGATCTCGCCGTAGAGGCCGAGCGAGACGACGCCTTCCTGAATGCGCGCGCCTGCACCTTCGTTGATGCCGACGAGGGGCCGTCCGGTGCGGATCGCGAGGTCCATGACCTTGACGATCTTCTCACCGTAGATTTCGCCGAGCGATCCGCCGAAAACGGTGGCGTCCTGTGAGAAGACACAGACGTCGCGGCCGTCGATGGTGCCGTAACCGGTGACGACGCCGTCGCCGACCGGGCGGTTGTCAGCGAGACCGAAGTTCACACTTCGGTGCCGTGCCAGTGCGTCGAGTTCGACGAAGGAGCCCTCGTCGAGGAGGGCGGTGATGCGCTCGCGGGCGGTCAGCTTGCCTTTGGCGTGCACCTTGTCGATGGCGGCTTCGCCGCTCGGTGCCTGCGCCTGGGCTTGGCGATTCCGCAGGTCCGCGAGCTTTCCCGCGGTCGTGTGGATATCGGGTGCGGCCGCCGCCTCCGGCGCGTTCGGCTCTTGGACAGTGGTCATGGACGTGAGCTTAACGAGAGTGCGTGGGGGGCTTCGAAGGCAGGTCCGATTGTCGCTGTCTTGCAGGCTCAAGCTACTGACCAGTACATTCTCGCCGTCGTCATAGGCTGGGGCTATGTGGACCGACTTGAACCGACCGCCCCTCGACGGCAATGCCCTACGACGCGCACTGGTGCGCAGTGACAACGACGACGCGCGCGTTTTCTGGAACCGCCTCGACGTTGTCGAGGAGACCGGTTCGACGAACGCGGATCTCCTTGCGCGAGCGGCAGATCCGGATGCCGACCGTCACGTTCTGATCGCCGAATATCAGGCGAGTGCCCGTGGCCGTCATTCGCGCACGTGGGTGAGTCCGCCGCAAGCGCAGATCTCGATGTCGGTTCTGCTGTCGATGCCCGGAATGAATCTCGCGGACATGGGTTGGCTCCCGCTACTGTCGGGAATCGCGGTCGTCGACGCGCTGCGCAACGTGGCCGAAGTGCCCGCAGAACTCAAGTGGCCGAACGACGTTCTCATCGGTGACAAGAAGGTCGCCGGCATTCTGGCCGAGGTGGCGAGGACGGCGCCCGATCCCGCGGTGGTGGTGGGGATCGGGCTGAACGTGAGCCTCGGCGTCGAGGAGCTGCCCGTCCCGACCGCTACGTCACTGCTGATCGAAGAAGCATCGACTGTCGACCGCGACACTCTCGTTCGCGCAATCGCCCGTGAATTGGCGACGCAATTCCGTGCTTGGGAATCGTCGAAATGGGATACATCTGTGTTGGCTGCCGAATACCGGCAGCGCTGCGGGACGCTGGGCAAACGAGTCCGCGCGGTTTTGCCGGGCGACAAGGAGGTGTTCGGTATCGCGACCGACGTCGACACTTCCGGACGCGTCGTCATCGAAATCGAGGGAACAGATGGGGAGACCTTTGCGGTCGCAGCAGGTGATATCACGCACCTTCGCGCCGCCCCGGTCACCGAATCGTGAACGTTGCCGGATTTTCTGGCACCAAAGTGCTAATTTTTGGCCCGGACCGGTTTTCGAACCAACCGTCCGTCCTTCATTTCACTCAACTGCGGGATTTACCGAGCTGCCTAGGGGCGTCATGACCACACCGATCGTTGTTCCGACCGAAGCCGAGACGGCCGAGAGCGCTCGCCGCGTACTCACCGGCGTGACGGTGCTGCTCGGTGTCCTCACATTGGGCCTGGGTATCGCGGTACTCGCGTGGCCGGATGCCACCCTGTTCGTGGTCGCGGTTGTCATTGCGATCCAGCTGTTCGGATTCGGAATCGTTCAGATCATCCGTTCGTTCGCGGACGTGACGGCTTCGGGTGGAACTCGCACGCTCGTCGCGATCTCCGGCGCGTTGGCAGTGCTCCTCGGATTCTTGGTTCTCCGTAGCCCTTTGCAGACGGTGGTTCTGATCGCGTTGGTGATCGGTGCCTGGTGGGTATTCCGTGGCGTTCTCGATCTGGTCGACGCGGCGTCCGGGCACACCGTCGATCGCGGTCTGTCGATCGTGCTCGGAGTCATCAGCATCGTCGCGGGTGCAATCGTCCTTCTGCAGCCCGAACTCTCGCTCGACGTCTTCCGCATCGTGGTCGGCGTGTGGATGGTGCTGTACGGCATCATCATCGTCGTGACCCCGTTGGTGCTGCGAAAGATCGCGCAGCCCTGAGCGTTGCCCTGAAGACGGGTGTGCCTGAAAGTCGGTGTGCCTGAAAGTCGGTGTGCCTGAAAGTCGGTGCGGGGTGGCAGACTTCCCGTCATGGGATATCCCGAAGACGCCCTCGCTCAGGACGAGGAACTGATACTGCATCGCCATCCTCATTGGAAGATGTTGGTGCTTCCGGCGCTGACGTTCGTACTTGCGACGGCCGTCGCCGGGTTCTTGCTGGGCCTCGCACAGACGAGATTGGACGGCACGGCTCGCACCGTGTCGTCCATTGCCGTCGGAATCATCTGGCTCGGTGTCGTGGCCTGGCGATCGGTTGCGCCGTTCACGGTCTGGAAGTTCACGCATTTCATCGTCACCGATCGGCGAGTGCTCATCCGCCACGGAGTGCTCACGCACACGGGTATCGACATTCCCATGGGACGGATCAGCAATGTTCAATTCCGTCACGGCCTGATTGATCGAATGCTCAAGACCGGAACTCTGGTCATCGCATCTGCCAGTGACGATCCGCTCGAGTTCGACGACATTCCTGACGTCGAGCACGTTCACGCCCTGCTGTATCACCAGGTTTTCGATTCCATGCAGCAGCCACCCTCGCAGGCACCGCAGTGGCCGTCAGGTGAAAACGACGACCCGAACGATCGAAATGGCTGGTAATCAACGTGCAAAGGCGTGTTGTCCGTAGTCTGTTCGTGTGACTGCCGTATTGCTAGCCGAAGACGACGAGGCCATTGCTGCACCCCTTTCCCGCGCCTTGGGGCGTGAAGGGTATTCGGTGACGGTCGAACCGACCGGACCCGCTGCGTTGCAGCAGGCGCTCGAAGGTGATTTCGACCTGTTGATTCTCGATCTCGGCCTTCCGGGCATGGACGGCCTCGAGGTCTGCCGACAGATTCGTGCGCATCGCACCTCGCTCGCCGTGCTGATGTTGACCGCCAGGACCGACGAAGTCGACTTCGTGGTCGGGTTGGACGCGGGCGCCGACGACTACGTCAGCAAGCCGTTTCGTCTCGCCGAGTTGATGGCACGTGTGCGAGCACTCCTGCGTCGCCACGGTGGCCGCGAGGACACGATCGTCGAGGTCGGTGGCATCAGGCTCGAGCCCGCGGCACGACGCGTACTCGTCAACGGCTCCGAAATCGCCTTGGCCAACAAGGAATACGAGCTTCTGCGGGTCCTCCTCGAGCACGCCGGGGAAGTGGTCTCGCGCGATACGATCCTTCGTGAGGTGTGGGGCGACGTCGAGCTTCGTGGATCGAAGACGCTCGACATGCACATGTCGTGGCTGCGCCGCAAGATCGGCGACGAGGGCCCCGCCGTGGAACGCAGGATTGCCACCGTCCGCGGTGTCGGTTTCCGAATCAACACCGACTAACTTCTCGAGAATCAGGAACTGCCGGCATGCGGCGTCGCATATTGCAGTCGATTCTCGCTGTCGTGATCATGACGGCGTTGCTGCTGGGGGTTCCGCTGATCTACACGGCGTGGCTCTGGGTGGAGGACGTGACGCGAAGTGATCTCCGGGTGCGCCTCGACCGGATGGCCGCTGAGGTCATCGCGCAAGAGGGGACGAACGGACTCGTCGAAGGTGCGTTGAACACAGATTCGCTCAAGGTTCTCACCCCGAACGACGGGCGCCTCGTCGTCGTGTATCCGACCGTCGTCGACGGCGCTGCACGCGTCGACGTCGGTGAGGCGACGGTCAAGAACGCACTCGTCGAATCGCTCGCGATGGGAACGTCCGGCTCGTTGCGCCTCGAGGTGCCGTCGGAGAACCTGCGCACCCAGCAGAAACAGGCGGTGATGGCTGTCGGCGTGCTCGTGCTTCTGTCCATCACGGCAGGCACCGTGGTTGCTGTGGTCACTGCGCGTCGGCTTGCCGATCCGCTGCAGGATGTGGCCGACCGGGCGGCGCGCCTCGCCGAAGGCGACTTCCGGCCGGATCCTCGTCGGCACGACATCCCCGAACTCGACCGCGTGTCCGACGTCCTCGATGCGGCAACCGTGGAGATTTCGGTGCGGCTGCAACGAGAGCGCGCGCTGGTTGCGGACGTCTCGCATCAACTGCGCAGTCGACTGACTGCAGTGCGGCTGCGCCTGGACGAGTTGTCCGTTCACGAAGATCCTGACGTCGTGAACGAGGCCGAGGAAGCCATGGCGCAAGTGGACAGGCTCACCGACGGAATCGACGACCTGATTCGCTCGTCGCGCACCAGTGGGTCATCGGCGAGTCTGGTGTCGGTAGTCGGCGAGCTGGAACAGGTGACTCGCGACTGGCAGGCTCAGTTCGACGGAGAGGGACGCAGGCTGCGCCTACGCGGCGATCGCACGGTGATGGCTGCGACCACAGGTTCGCGTCTGCGTGAAGCTGTTTCCGTTCTGGTCGACAATTCGTTCGAACACGGTGAAGGCACGTGCACGGTGTCGGTGCGATTGATCGACGGTACGGGTCGCAGTTCGTCTCGCCGTGACTCGATGGTGTGCGTCGAGGTCACCGACGAAGGCTCCGGTGTGGAGAACGATCTGGCGCCGCACATCTTCGACAGAGGATTTTCGGGGGCGGGGTCCACCGGCGTCGGGTTGGCGCTCGCACGTGCACTGATCGAAGCCGACGGGGGCCGCCTGGAACTGCAGAGGCGTAAGCCTGCCTTGTTCGCCGTCTTCCTGCCGGTGGCCAACACGGCGCCGACCGCGGACGTCGTTCCGCACCGCGAACCGCGCTGACCGAAAGGTCGGCGCAGACGGAAAACTCAGGAGTGCCCGAGCTCCTCTTCGGCATCAGGAATTACCGGGTCAGGCGCCGTGGTTTCGGATAACGCTGTGGTTTCGGACAATCCTGTGGTGTCGGACAGCTCGAGCGGTTCCGGATTCTCGTCGGGAAACACGAACTTGCGGAAGGCCCAGAATCGGAACGCCATCTGCAGCAGGTTGCCGATGACATATGCACTGATGAAGTCGGCGATGTTCTCCGTCGCCAGGCTGACTTCGGGTACGCGCAGGTTGAAGACGTAACTGGAGATGTACAGCGGGATGAAGCTGATGACGACACCGATGGCGCTGATGATGAAGAACAGCGCAGCTTCGTGCGCTGGTTCACGGCCACCACGGTTCTTGAACGACCACTCGCGGTTGAGAATGTACGACGCGATCACCGCGACGACGCCGGCGATGATCTTGGCCGTGATCGGCTTGGATTCGAGGATCGACAGCTTGAGTGTGTAGAAGATGCCCGAGTCGATCAGGAAGGTCGTTCCGCCGACGATCGCGAATTTGATCAGCTCGCTGTGACGCAGAGCGATGTCACGAAACGGTTGGGGTATGCGGGCAATGACCCCGTCGACAAATGGCACAACAGATGAGTTTACGAAACGAAACCGCGTTACCACCAATTTGCCGCGGATTCATCAGCAGAATCACAGATTGGGAACGCTGAATGAACGGGCGAACGCGGCACATGACAACATAGAGAGCCGTGACCGGCAACAACGATCCCGCGCAGATCCCCGCCCGCCCGACCACCCCTCGACCGGCAAAAGCATCCATGCCCGTCGTCACCATGATCGGTGGCGGACAGTTGGCCAGGATGACTCACCAGGCGGCGGTGGCCCTGGGCCAGACGCTCCGAGTGCTCTCCGGGACTTCGGACGAGCCGGCAGCTCAGGTCAGCCCCGACGTCGTGCTCGGCAGCCACACCGACCTCGACGCTCTTCGACGCGCAGCGGTCGGTTCCAACGCGTTGACGTTCGACCACGAGCACGTGCCCACGGAGCATCTCGAGGTTCTTGTTGCCGAAGGCGTGAACGTTCAGCCGCCGCCGCAGGCTCTGATCTTCGCTCAGGACAAACTTCTGATGCGTCGCAAACTTGCCGAACTGGGCGCGCCCGTACCCGCGTACGCCGAAGTGACGTGGGCAGAAGACGTCGTGCGTTTCGGTGCCCAACACGGTTGGCCGCTTGTCATCAAGGCAACTCGCGGAGGGTACGACGGCCGCGGAGTCTGGATCACCGACGATCAGGACGAAGCAGAAGCCATCGTCACCGAGCAGCTGGACAAGGGTGTTCCGCTGATCGTCGAGGAAATGGTCTCGATGCGTCGGGAACTGTCCGCCATGGTCGCGCGGTCGCCGTTCGGCCAGGGCGCTACGTGGCCGGTCGTAGAGACCGTTCAGCGCAACGGCCAGTGCGCCGTCGTGATCGCACCTGCTCCCGCCCTTTCGAGTGCCGTTGCCGAGGAAGCCGAACAATTGGCGTTGCGCATCGCGTCCGAGCTCGGTGTTGTCGGCTCGATGGCCGTCGAACTCTTCGAGACGACTGACGGCACTCTCGTGGTCAACGAGCTGGCCATGCGCCCGCACAACTCCGGTCACTGGACGATGGACGGCGCGCGCACCTCTCAGTTCGAACAGCATCTGCGTGCAGTTCTCGACTACCCGCTCGGCGACACCTCGCCGATCGCACCGGTCACGGTGATGGCAAACGTTCTCGGTGCACCGGAAGCGCCCGAGATGACGATGGACGAGCGTGTCCATCACCTGTTCGCTCGGATGCCCGACGCGAAGATCCACCTGTACGGCAAGGGTGAGCGCAAGGATCGCAAGATCGGTCACGTCAACATCGTGGGCGGCGCCGGATCCATCGACGATCCGAATTACGTTGCCGCAGTTCGGGAACGCGCCGAGCGCGCAGCACATTGGCTTTCGTATGCAGTTTGGACCGACGGATGGGATGTACACGGTGAGTGAGAGCGCGCAGGTCGGCCTGATCATGGGCAGCGATTCGGATTGGCCGACCATGGAAGCTGCAGCCGAAGCTTTGGCCGAGTTCGGTATCCGCTTCGAGGTCGGTGTCGTCTCGGCGCACCGCACGCCTCAGCGGATGCTCGACTACGCCAGGGAAGCCGCGGGCCGCGGAATCAAGGTCGTCATCGCCGGTGCCGGTGGCGCCGCGCACCTTCCGGGCATGGTTGCCTCGGCTACGCCGTTGCCCGTCATCGGTGTTCCGGTGCCGCTCAAGTACCTCGACGGTATGGATTCACTCCTCTCGATCGTGCAGATGCCGGCCGGCGTCCCGGTGGCGACGGTCTCGATCGGTGGCGCTCGCAACGCCGGTCTGCTGGCTGCTCGGATTCTCGGTGCTTCGGACCCCGCACTTCAGCAGCGGATGGTGGCCTTCCAGGAGAGCCTCGAGTCGATGGTCCTCGACAAGGACAAGGCGCTCCGCGAGAAACTGCTGGGCTGAACCTCTCGTGTGTGCACGACGCGGGCTGCCGCTGATCCGAGCGAGTCGGGGCAGCGCGCAGTCCGCATTCGTCACCCGCATCGCCCTGTTCTACGCCGGGATTCTCCGCGCGGACATCCGCTTCGACGACGAGTCCGGGATCTTCGTCGCTTCCGGGCTGCGCAGCGGGTTCGCCAGAGGGGGAACAACTCTCGGTGGTGTGTATCTCACGCGGCGAAACACGACGCGACCCGTCCTTCGCCACGAGGCAGTCCACGCGGACCAATGGGCCAGGTACGGAATCATATTCGGGTTGCTGTACCTGCGTGAGGAACTGCGTCATCGCGGGCCGCGGAACCGCTTCGAAATCGAGGCCGGTCTCGAAGACGGCGGTTACCGCACCTGAGTGAGAGCTCGTCAGTAAAAGCTACTCTTGGCGGCATGGCTCGTTTTCCGACTAGTGAACGCTTCGTCCGCTGGAGTGCGGAACATGCTCGCGGTGTGGACATCTGCATTGCGACGGTTGCCGCACTGTTCAGCGTTGTCGTTGCGGTCGAGGCGAGTCCGCTGGCGGTGTTCATCTCGCTGGGTATGACCGTTCCGTTGGCGTGGCGACGCTCGCGCCCCGAACTCTCCGGCATGGTGATCGCAGGGTTCGCAGTTCTACACGTGATCTTCATCGGCAACACACTGCTCGCATCGGCCGTTGTCGTCCCCATCTCCCTGTACGCGCTGGCCGCCTATGGTGCTCGGTGGAGTTCACTCACCGGGCTGGTGCTCGCGTTGCTCGGCTCGATTGCCGGGACTGTTCGATACTTCGGCTACGACGGAATCCCGGTGTCCTCGCAGGTCATGCAGTCCGTGGCCGTCATGATCTTCATGCTCGCGGTCTGGGCGTTCGGTGATTTGCGTCGAGTTCGTACCAAACAATTGGAAGGTCTGACCGAGCGCGCACGGTTGCTCGAACTCGAGCGTGCGCAGGAAGCGGAAATCGCGACGATCAGCGAACGCTCGAGGATTGCGCGCGAGATGCACGACATCGTCGCGCATTCGTTGACCGTTGTCATCGCTCAGGCCGACGGTGGACGCTACAGCGCGGCCAAGGATCCTCAGGCTGCAATTCAGGCACTCGAAACAATTGCCTCCACCGGCCGCCAAGCGTTGACCGACATGCGATCGCTGCTGTCCGTCCTGCGTGAGGACACGCCCCGTGATTTCTCGGTGATCCCGGGCGCCGGCGACATCGACAGTCTCTTCCACGAGTTACGCAGCAGCGGACTCGACATCGCCGTCAGCGTGACCGGGGAACCACGCGAACTCTCTGCGGGTGCGGGGTTGACGGCGTATCGCATCGTGCAGGAATCGCTGACGAACGTTCTCAAACATGCGGGGCCTGGAGCACAGGCGAGCGTCGAGATGACTTGGGCTGAAACCGAACTCGTTCTCGGTATCACCGACGACGGACGAGGCGGCAGCGCCGCGCTGGTCGAATCGTCACCAGGCGGACAGGGACTGATCGGAATGGCCGAGCGAGCCAAGCTGCACGGAGGCAAAGTGACCGCCGGACCGAAATCAGGCGGCGGATACAGCGTCCGGGCCGTCTTGCCGTACGAACGAACGTCTGGGTAGGTCTTGAAACGTCCGAAGGTCTTAAGGTGAGTGGCATGGACGAACACGTGGCTCCGATCGCAGTGGCACTGATCGACGATCAGCAGCTGGTCCGCGCAGGTTTTCGAATGGTCATCGACTCACAGCCGGATCTGTCGGTGGTTGTCGAGGCTTCGGACGGTCAGCAGGCGTTGACCGAGTTGGCCGCCCGTCATGTCGACGTCGTTCTGATGGATGTCCAGATGCCGAAGATGGACGGCATCGAGGCGACTCGTCGGCTCCTGGCCGACCCCGATGCGCCGAAGGTCGTGGTGCTCACCACCTTCGACAACGACGAGTACGTGATGTCGGCTATCCGGGCGGGCGCCAGTGGTTTCCTGCTCAAGGACGTGCCACCGGAGCAGTTGCTCGACGCCATCCGCACCGTGCACCGCGGGGACGCGGTGATCGAAGCCCGGGCCACTCGGCGACTGCTTCAGCACGTCGGGCCACTCCTGGAAGGCTCGGCGCCCGAAGCGCAGTTGCCCGAAGAGTTGACGCCGCGCGAGGTCGAGGTGCTCGAAGCCATGGCGTACGGGCTGTCGAATTCGGAGATCGCTGCGAAATTCCACGTCTCCGAGACGACAGTGAAAACCCATGTCGGACGGGTTCTTTCAAAGACTCATTCTCGTGATCGTGTACAGGCAGTCGTCTTCGCCTTCCAGATCGGACTCGTCCGGCGCGCAGATCTCCTCGGCACCGAGGGCTGACACGCCGCCCTGTCCAGTCCTACCCCGGGATGACACCGGGCTCTCCAAGATCGCCCCGCACTCCGACGCGGAGACCACTTGCGCTGCAATAACGTCGATTCCGTCATAGCGAGAAGCTTTACGGAGGGCAAAAAATGCATGCGCACACCACGACGGAACCAGCCGCAGTGCCGGCGATCACTGCCCGCGGTGTCACCAAGGTGTACGGCACCGGTGAGACCACGGTTCACGCGCTCGGCGGAGTCGACGTGGACTTCGGTCGCGAGCGGTTCACCGCGATCATGGGCCCGTCCGGCTCCGGAAAGTCGACGCTCATGCACTGCCTGGCCGGACTCGACACGGTCTCGGGTGGGCAGGTTTTCCTGGGCGACACCGAAGTCACGAAACTCGGCGACACGGAGCTCACCGAACTGCGACGCGAGCGGATCGGATTCGTCTTCCAAGCGTTCAACCTGCTACCGGTGCTCACTGCTCGGGAGAACATGCTGCTGCCGATGAAGCTGGCAGGTAGTGAACCCTCGTCCGAGTGGATGGACGAGGTGATCGGAAAGCTGGGCCTGTCGCAGCGCCTCGACCACCTGCCGCACGAGTTGTCCGGCGGTCAGCAGCAACGTGTAGCTGTCGCCCGTGCATTACTGCCCCAGCCCGACGTGATCTTTGCCGACGAGCCTACCGGCAACCTGGATTCCCGTTCCGGGACAGAGGTTCTGGGACTCTTGCGCACCAGTGTCCGGGAGACCGGTCAGACGGTCGTGATGGTGACACACGATCCGGTGGCGGCGTCGTGCGCGGATCGAGTCGTGTTGATCGCGGACGGGCGTATAGCCGGAGAGATCGACCATCCCACCGTCGACTCGGTGATCGGTGCCATGCGAGCTCTCGGTGCCGACGACCTGGCCGATGTTCCTGCAGTTTCGGGTGCACTGCGATGAGAGGTCTGGCTTTTGCGCAGGCGCGGGCACATGCCGGGCGCTATGTGGCGTCGATACTCGCGGTGGTGATCGCCGTCGGATACATCGTCGCGACTTTGACCTTGAGCTCGACGGTCGACGCGAGTGTGAGCAAATCACTTGCGACGCAATACGAAACCACAGATGTCGTCGCGTCCGGTCCAGGCGTGACAGAAGCACTGCTGAGCGCGGTGCCGGGCGTCTCGGCGGTGGCCGACGACGTGTCGACCTATGTTCGTGTCGACTCCGAGGCAAAGGGCGCGTCCTACGGGGATGCGCTCTCGATTGCCGACAATCCCGAATTGCGTTGGGAGAAGGTGTCGGAGGGATCGATTCCGGCCGGTCTGGGGCAGGTGTTGGTGAGCGCGGACTCCGGGATACCGATCGGTGCCCGAATCACAGTCACGGCACGGGATTCGACGGTCGGTGCCGCCGCACCCACCGCGGAGGTAGTCGGACTGGTCGACCTCTCCGGTTCGGCGCAACGACTGGGCGGGATCAAGATATTCACCACCGCCGAGCAGGTGAGCGCGTGGGCCGGTGACAGTGCCGAACGTGAGTTCCGTGTCGCCGGTGACGGTTCACGCTCTCAGCAACAACTCGTGGATTCGATCGCGAGCGCGTTGCCCGCGGACTCCACCGTGCTGACCGGCGAAGAAGCCACAGACAACGCCGCAGCCGAATACATGGGCGGCACCAAGATCCTCAGCACGGTGTTGCTCGCCTTCGGCGCCATCGCCGTTGTTGTTGCCGCGCTGGTGATCGCCAATACATTTGCCGTGCTGCTCGCGGCGCGCACTCAGGAACTTGCGTTGCTGCGATGCGTCGGCGCCACGGCCAAACAGGTTCGCCGGAGCATTCGCAGTGAAGCCGCGGCGGTCGGCGTGATCGCCTCGGTGATCGGCGTCGGACTGGGTGTCGGACTTGCCTGGGCAATCGGTCGCGTAGCAACGGCCGCAGATGTGCCGGTTCCTCTTTCGTCACTGAGCGTCACCCCGGTGACCGTGCTCGTCGGTCTTGCCGTCGGCATCGTGATGACGATGCTCGCTGCATCTGCGCCCGGGCGGGCGGCAACGAGGCTCTCCCCGCTGGCAGCACTGCAGCCGATGGAGTCCAAGCCCGAGAGCGTTCAGGTATCGGTGGTGCGCCGGGTTCTCGGCGTCGTGATCCTGCTCGCGGGCATAGCGATGACCGTCCTGGGAGTGACGAATCAGCAGGTGCCGGCCGCAACCGCCGGTGGATTGTTCTCGTTCCTGGGGATCGCGGCACTGTCCGGTCGAATCGTGCCTGCACTGATCAATGCGGCCGGCGGAGTGTTGGCGAGACTGATCGGTCCGGTGGGAAGCCTGGCAGCAGGCAACGCCGGTCGGAACCCACGCCGCACCTCGGCGACAGCCACCGCATTGTTGATCGGTGTGGCCTTGACGAGCACGCTCGTCGTGGGAATCGCGACGGTCAAGGAAGCCGCACCCGCGGCGATGGACAGTCAATTCCCCGTCGACGTCATGGTGAGCAGTTCAGGTTCGGCACCGCTTCCCGCAGGGTTGGGCACAGACATCGCCGCGGTCAACGGTGTCGGCGCGGTGAGCGGTCTGGACAAGGCCGAACTGACGATCGACGGGCGCGGTTCGTTGGCCGGATTCGGCGTCGACGCTGCGCGGGTGAAAGATGTTCTGCGTACCGAGATCTCGGTACCCGCGGCCGGTCAGTTGGTGCTCTCGCCCGCTGACCTGACCGAATACAAGCTTTCGGCGGGCGATACGGCGACGGTGCGTGGGGATCGCGGCGTCGTGAACGTCAGCGTGGTCGAGGGCGTGAAAGGTCAACCAGCACTACTGGATCGAGGCGATCTCGGTGCAGCGGCCACCGCGCCGACCACCGATTCGTACTGGGTAAGGCTGGGGACGGATACTGACGAACAGGCTTTGGCCGCCACCGACCGCATCACGGAACTGGCACGCCAGGAAGCGCCGGGCAGCGATGTTCAGGGCATGACCGAGATGCGTTCAGCTCTCGATTCGATCCTCGACACCATGCTCATGGTGGTTGCCGGATTGCTGTCGGTAGCGGTGTTGATTGCTTTGATCGGCGTCGGAAACACCATGGCACTGTCCGTTCTCGAACGGCGCCGCGAATCCGGACTGCTTCGCGCACTCGGACTGACCAAGAAGGGAATTCGAGCCATGTTGATCTGGGAAGCGCTGCTCGTGGCAGGAGTCGCATCGGTGATCGGAGTGCTGTTCGGGATGGTGTTCGGTGTAGCCGGTACCGCATCGGTATTCGGGATCGAGGACGTCGCCCTCAGCGCAGTGCCGTGGGTGCAGTTGGTAGCCATCGTGTTGATCGGCGGAATCTGCGGTGTGATCGCGTCACTGCTCCCCGCTAGGCGGGCGGGGCTGGTGTCACCGGTGACAGCTCTCGCGAGCTAGCGTTCAGAACTGTTTCGTGACCTTCTCGGTGCCCACTCGGCGCGCGGTAGCTTCCGCGTCCGGGTGGGCCACCTGCACGAGTGAGGCGCCCGCGGCGAGAACTGCCAGAAGCCCGTCGATCAATTCGTCTGCCGTGTCCCACGTGCGACTGGAGAGGACACGATCCGTCGACACCAATTCGACGTTCTTCGCCGATGCCCGTGCCGCGTCGATCGTGTCCGCTACGGACCGGCCTTCGAGCGCCGAACCGGCTCCGGCGCTACGGAACTGGTCGCCGTGCACACGGATGGAGGTTGCGTAGTCGGCGACGCCGAGCGGAAGATCGCTCAAACCTTTGCCGAACGCGTCGAGGGAGAGTGCGGCTACCTCCGGTACGTCCGCAACATCGTCCAGTCGGTCGGCAGTGACGAAAGCCAGTTCGGCGTCGGCGTCGGGGGAGAGGACCACCTCACCGCCTGCCCACCACACACCCAGCAAGACGGCGACGCTCTGCCAGTGCGCGGGAAGCAGCACGGCAACTTTGCCGCCCGGCTCGAGAGCGAACTCGTCGCGGACCATATTCGCTGTCTTTGCCGCCCAGTTGGCCAGAGTGCTCGCAGACAATTCGATGCGCTCGCCGGTGGCGTCGTCGTAGTAGGTCACGCGAGGGCCGGCCGGGTCGGCAGCCAGGATCGGTCCGAGGAGGGCGTCGGTCAGGTTGTCTACAGGCGAAGGCACGTCGTCAGCTTACGCAGCCGTTCAGTTCACACAATTTTTCAGTTGACACAGCGCGGGCCGTTGGAGGCCGCGTCGATCGGCGGGCCGGGAGGGGCGGGAGTGGGGCTGGTCTCGGTGGTGCTCGACGATTCAGTCGTGCTTGTCGCTCCTTCGGGCGGGGATACCGCGTCCGCGGACTGCGGGCCGCTGTAGTCCTCGGCAATGACAACCCGAACCTTGCCCGAGGACAATGACGAATCCGCCTTGACCGTCAGACCGCCGAGTGCCTCGGCCACCGCGAGTGCTGCGTCGTCGTCCGCGGACTTTGCGAACACCGTAGATTCGGTGACGTCGGAGCCGGTGTTGTTGCCGACCTGACCCTGCTTGTATCCGAGGGCACTCAACGCTTCGGAAACCCCGCTGGCCAACCCTGCGATGTCACTGGCGTTTGCGACGTCGACCGTGATCGAGGACGCATTCACCGTGGTCGGTGCTTCGGAGGTCTCCTCCGAGTCCTCGCTGTCGGCGCCGACCAATCCCGCGATGTACTTCTTGACGGCCTTGGGATCGACCTTGACGATGGACTCGCCGTAATCGGTCATGCCGTTGATGTCGAGAACGGGAATTGTCTCGAATTGCACCTTGCCGCCGGCCAGATTCTGCAACTGCTTGGCGAACTCGATGATGTCCCAGTCGTCGTCGATCACGACGGAACGCTGGACAGCCGAGGTCAGCTGACTGAGCTTGCCGGGGTCACTGAGGGTTTTTGCGCTGAGTACCTTGCTGACGAGAGAAGCCATGAACACCTGCTGGCGAACGATCCGGTCCAGGTCGCCGCGAGGAAGATCGTGTCGTTGTCGCACGAAGCTCAGCGCGTCGGCACCGTCGAGTGTCTGTTTCCCGGCCGCGAAATTGGCTCCGGACATCGGTTCGTCTACCGGCGCGTTGAGGCACACGTCGACTCCGCCCACTGCGTTGGTCAGCAGGACGAATCCGAGTAGTCCGACTTCGGCGTAGTGATCGACGGTGATGCCGGTCAGATTCGCCACCGCTCCGATGAGCGCGGTCCGGCCGGCTTCCGTCGACTTCTTGTCTGCGTCGCTGTCGGACGACCCGTTGTTGACCAACTTCAGCCGTTCGGTTTCCTTGGTGGCACCGAACGCGGCGTTGATCTTCGACATACCGATACCCGGGACGTTGACGTACGCGTCGCGGGGAATCGAGATCGCGGTCGCGGAACTCCCGTCGTTGGGGACGCGGATCAAGATGATGGTGTCGGTATTGGACGCAACTTCCTCACCTGCGCGCAACGAGTCGAGCTCGCTTTGTGAGAGCGGGTTGCCGTGCGCGTCCGTTCGACTGTCCGTTCCCACCATCAGAATGTCGATGGCGCCGTCCTTGCCGCCACCGAGGCCGAGTCCGCTGGCAGTGGCAAGGCTGTTTCTCAACGAGTCCACACCCCGCCACGCGAACCCGGTGACCAGCAGTACGAGCACGGACAGCACCGCGACCGCTATGCGAGCCGGGCTCGTCTTGGTCCGAATCGGCGCAGGTCGTGGACGCGCGCGGCGCTGCGGTTGCTGGTGGGACACCCCTTCAGGTTACTGGTCCGATGCTCGGCCGCGGGTACCTCGACGCGGCGTGCCAGACTCAACCGTGTGACGAATATCCTGCTCACCGGCGCCCGAGGGCAGCTCGGAACACGTATCGATGCTCTCGCAACGTCGGCGGGTCACACTGTGACGGCCGTCCGTTCCCGCGAGCTCGACATCACCGACAGCCGCGCGGTCGACGACTTCGTCTCGCCTGGTTCGGTGCTGATCAACTGCGCTGCGTACACGGCCGTCGATGCTGCCGAGACCGACCAGGAGGCGGCGAGGGCGGTCAACGAGATCGGACCGCGGAATCTCGCGCAAGCCTGTGCGCGGGTGGGTTCGCGGTTGATCCACGTTTCGACGGACTACGTCTTTCCGGGCGATGCAAGCTCGCCATACGACGTCGATGCACCGACCGGTCCCGCGACGGTCTACGGCCGAACCAAACTGGACGGCGAGATCGCTGTTCGAGAGTCGGGGGCTGACGCGGCCGTTGTCCGCACCGCGTGGGTGTACTCCGGTGTCGGCACGGATTTTGTCGCCACGATGAGAAGGCTCGAAGCCGAACGCGAATTCGTGAACGTCGTGGACGACCAGATCGGGTCACCCACGTACAGCGTCGATCTGGCCGGCGGCATCGTCGAACTCGCGCTGCTGGACTTCACGGGTGCGTCGACATTCCACGTGACCAACGGCGGGCAAGCAAGTTGGTACGAGTTGGCGCGAGCTGTTTTCGAGGAGATCGGAGCAGACCCTGCTCGGGTGCGCCCGTGCAGTAGTGCGGAGTTCGTACGCCCTGCCCCGCGCCCGGCATATTCGGTCTTGTCCGAGCGCGCGTGGGTTACCGCGGGAATGACGCCGCTGCGTCCGTGGCGAGAGGCTCTGCACGCCGCTCTGGCGTGAGCATTGTTCGGGACAGTGGCCGCGGACGGCTAGGCTGACCGGCGTGAGTCCCAAGCTGGCCGTGGTAACGGTGACCTACTCGCCAGGCGAGCATCTCGAGAATTTCTTGAGCACGCTCGCTGTGGCGACGACAGAAAAACCCCAGGTCATCATGGCCGACAATGGGTCGACCGATGGTGCCCCCGAGGCCGCCGATGCCAAGTACGAGCATGTCCGTCTGCTTCGAACCGGCGGAAACATCGGGTACGGGGGAGCGATAAATCGGGCTGTAGCGGAGATCGATTCGTCGATCGAATTCGTCGTGATTTCCAACCCGGACGTCCAATGGGCACCCGGTTCACTCGACGAATTGGTGGCTGCGGCAAATCGGTGGCCAAGGGCCGGTGCACTGGGGCCGAAGGTCCTCGAACCGGACGGCAGTGTCTATCCGTCGGCGCGAACGGTGCCCGACATCACCTCGGGCGTCGGGCACGCGTTGCTCGGTACCGTATGGCCGAAGAACCCGTGGACTGCTCGTTACCGTCAGGAGAACGAGGCCGTCACCGAGCGTGCAGTGGGGTGGCTTTCCGGGTCGTGCCTGCTGGTGCGACGCGACGCCTTCGACACCATCTCAGGTTTCGACTCTCGTTACTTCATGTACATGGAGGACGTGGACTTCGGTGACCGCCTCGGAAAAGCCGGGTGGCTCAACGTATTCGTCCCCTCGGCCGTCGTCACCCATGCCAAAGGCCATGCGGCAGGACGTCATCCGGAACTGATGTTGCCTGCCCATCATCGCAGTGCGTACCAGTTCCAGGCTGATCGCCATCCGCACTGGTGGCAGGCTCCGCTACGACTTGCCTTGCGCGGTGGCCTCGCGGTGCGATCCAAGATCGCCGTAGCTTCTGCAGTTCGCGAGCGCGCTCGCACCGACAACTCGACCGACAACCCATCAGTTTCGAACCACGGGGGAAAATGATGTCCGATCCGAATCCGACCGACGCCGTAATCCTGGTAGGCGGCAAAGGCACTCGGCTGCGTCCGCTGACGCTGTCGGCACCCAAGCCGATGCTTCCGACCGCCGGCCTGCCGTTCCTGACGCACCTGCTCGCCCGCATCGAGGCAGCCGGAATCAAGCACGTCGTGCTCGGAACGTCCTTCAAGGCAGAGGTATTCGAGGACTACTTCGGCGACGGCTCCAAGATGGGCCTCGAGATCGACTACGTCTTCGAGACCGAACCGCTGGGCACCGGTGGCGGAATCCGCAACGTTCTGCCGAAGTTGCGCGGTGACAACGTCATGGTGTTCAACGGCGACGTGCTCGGTGGCACCGATCTGAACGGCATTCTCGAGACCCACGAGAAGACGGACGCCGACGTGACCCTGCATCTGGTTCGTGTGGGAGACCCGCGAGCATTCGGTTGTGTTCCGACCGACGAGGACGGACGAGTCTCGGCATTCCTGGAGAAGACCCAGGATCCGCCGACGGATCAGATCAACGCCGGCTGCTACGTCTTCAAGCGCGAGATCATCGAACAGATCCCCGAAGGACGACCGGTATCGGTCGAGCGCGAGGTGTTCCCGAATCTGCTGGCCGAGGGCAAGCGGGTGTTCGGCCACGTCGACTCGTCGTACTGGCGTGACATGGGAACCCCCGAGGACTTCGTTCGCGGTTCCGCCGACCTGGTGCGAGGTATCGCACCTTCGCCGGCTCTCGAAGGTCCGCGCGGCGAGTCGCTGGTTCACCCCGGAGCCGGAATCGCGCCGGGCGCTGTTCTGATCGGCGGCACGGTTGTCGGTCGAGGCGCAGAAGTTGGTGCAGGCGCTCGCCTCGACGGTGCAATTCTCTTCGACGGCGCCGTTGTGGAAGCCGGGGCGGTGGTCGAACGATCGATCCTCGGATTCGGCGTCCGTATCGGACCCCGAGCGCTGGTCCGCGACGCTGTCATCGGCGACGGCGCGGACATCGGTGCGCGGTGTGAATTGTTGCGCGGCGCACGCGTGTGGCCGGGGGTGACGCTGCCGGACGGTGGCGTGCGCTTCAGCACAGATGTGTGATCGTTAGCTGACCTACTGGAATACTGGCGGGTATGACTTCTCTTCCGAGCCGTTACGTTGCCCTCGGTGACTCGTTCACCGAGGGCGTCGGCGACGCCGACGAACGATTCCCCAATGGTCTGCGCGGGTGGGCAGACCGAGTGGCCGAGCAGCTGGCGGTGAACAATCCCGACTTCCGCTACGCCAACCTGGCGATTCGTGGTCGCCTACTCGGACCGATCATCGACGAGCAGTTGGAACCCGCTCTGGCGTTGAAGCCCGATCTGGTGACCATCTACGCCGGCGGAAACGACATGATGCGTCCGAAGCTCGACATCGATGCGATGGTCGCCCGCTACGATTCGGCAATCGGTCAGCTCACTGCATCCGGCGCTCGGGTTCTGATGTTCACCGCGTACGACACCGGATGGTCCGCCTTCTTCGGCAAGCTCCGCGGACGTCTGGCGATCTACAACGAGCTTGTTCGCGAGGTGGCCGACCGCCACGACGCGACCCTCGTCGACTTCTGGCGATTCTCCGAATATCAGGACCTTCGGATGTGGGACTGGGATCGCCTCCACATGTCGCCCTCCGGGCACGAGAACATGGCGACGCGTGTGCTCGACGTGCTTGGTGTCGAACACGGATTGACCCCGCCCGATCTCGGGCCTGCGCCGGTTCTCACGAAAGCCGAAACTCGTCGCGAGGATCGTCAATGGGCGCGAGAGTTCTTGGTGCCGTGGGTAGCTCGGCGCGTGAAGGGAACATCGTCGGGCGACGGCGTGAGCGCCAAGCAGCCCCAGCTTTCTCCGATTCAGTCCTGATTCTTGCGCTGACGGGCGAGCGCGACCAGGTGGTCGATGGTCTCGCGTTCCGCTGTAGGTGGGAGCGCGTCCACCGGCCACCATCTGAGGTCGGTGGACTCTGCGCTGCGGACGATATGTGAATTGTCCGGCGCCACAACAAGAAACCGTAGATCGAGATGGCGAGTCGGTACTCCGAGTGAGCACGTGATCGGATGCGTGTGGGCGGAGAGTAGGTCCGCGTCTATCCGAACGTCGTGAATTCCGGACTCCTCGCGAGCTTCCCGCAATGCCGCATCTACCACCGTCTCGTCGTCGGGCTCACAGTGGCCGCCGAGCTGAATCCACCTGCCCACCTTGGGATGCAGGGTCAGCAAGACGTGGCAGCCACTCTCGTCGAGAACGAGAGACGACGCGGTGATGTGTCCCGGTGCGTGGCGACGAAGGCAGCCGTCCGGAGCCGAATCGAGGAACGCGAGCATCGTGTGCCGCAATGATTCGTCCGCTTCGGAGGACGTCTCCCAGCCCTCCAGGACGCCCTTGGCGGAGGCGTGCAGCGATTCGGCTGACATGGGACCTACAGCTCCACCAACGCGTCCCCGGGGGCGGAGACAGAGCGCGGAGTCAGTGGTTCGAGGGGGTGCCCGATTGCGATGGCACCGAGTGGCTGCCAATCCGCCGGGAGATCGAGTTGTTCGCGTACGAGATCGGCGGCGAAGATCGTCGATCCGATCCAGCAGCTTCCCACGCCGCGCGTAGCCAACGAGACCAGCAGTCCCTGCACTGCCGCGCCGGCGGCGACCGTGAACATCGTCGACTCCGCCGCGGTTCGTCCGGCATCCGGATAACTGTGTGCGCCATCGGGCACGCAGAAGGGAATGACGACCTCGGGGGCGTCGAACAGGATGTTTCCGCGGGCAACCCGGGCCTCGACGGATTCGTCACTGCGACCGTCGGCGCGAAGATCGGCGGCCCACTTCTCGCGCATCTGCTCGAGAAGAGCCGTGCGGACCGACTCCGTGCGTAGCCACACGAATCGAACCGGTCTCGTGTGGTGCGGTGCGGGAGCGGTGAGTGCCTCGGCGATCGAGCTGCGAATGATCTCCGCGTCGACGGGATCACTTGCGAACTGTCGGACCGATCGACGCAACAGCAGCGCCTGGCCACGGCCCATCGCCGTAGCTTCCTCGGTGCCCAGCCAGAACAGATCGTCCGGGCCGCGGCGAATCAGATCCTGGCCACTCGAACCGTCGTCCTCGAACCGAAGCCCACGAACGACGGCGACGGGAACGCCGCCCAGCTTGCCCTTGACCAAGTCGCCCGCAGCGGCGATTTCGTCCGCGATCGCGATCTCGGTGACGATCAGATCGTTGCCCTGACTGTCCTGTGCTCCGAGGTAGCCGTGCAGGACCGGAATGCCGGAGGAACCGATTGCGGCGTCGGTCTGCCCGTTGCGCCACGCACGACCCATCGTGTCGGTGACGACGACGGCGACGGACTTGCCCGTGCTCTCGAGAATTCGGGCGCGCAGACCCGCAGCGCTCGCATCCGGATCCACGGGGAGTAGCGCCAATTCGGCACCGTCGACGTTGGAGCCGTCGATGCCCGATGCGGCCTGCACGATTCCGAGTTTGTTCTCGGTGATCAGAGTGCGGCCCTTGCGTGCCACGACGCGGACGGCTTCCTGATCCACCAGGAGGCGTCGTGCCGCGTCGCGCTCTTCCGGATCGGTCGGTGAGGAAACGATGCGACCCTCGACTTTGGAGAACACCTTGCTCGTGACGACAACGACGTCGCCGCTCTCGAGCCACGGCGTCGCGTCGACGACAGCGGTGGCCAAGTCGTCTCCGGGCCGGAACTCGGGAAGCCCGAGCACGGGAATGACTTCGATTGCGGCGCCGGGGGAGTGATCACCGGGAGAGTGATTTCTGTCGCGGCTTGCTTCGGTTCCGGGCTCGGTCACAGTTCGACTCCGGCGATCTCGAAAGCCGTGCGAACCATTTTCGCGGTCTCTTCGGGGGACGTCATCAAAAGTGGGATGCTTCGCACGTCCACCCCGTCGATGTCGGCCGTGTCACCTTCGTCGACGAGCCAGCCGTCGAGAATGCCGTTGATCGAACGAGCTCCGTAGTGGCGACCGATCGCCTCCGAAGTCGTCTCGACCCCGATCACCTCGAGGCACTCGTCAGCCATGCCGCGCAACGGTTTTCCGCCGATGACGGGGGAGAGGCCGACAACCTTGGCCGCGGTTGTTCGCAGGGCACCGCGAATGCCGGGCACCGCGAGGATCGCGCCGACGCTCACGACGGGATTGGACGGTGCGATCAGCACGATGTCGGCACCGTCGATCGCCTCGACTACCCCTGGCGCAGGCTTGGCCTGCTCGGCGCCGACGTGAGCGAAGCTGTGCGTTTCCACCTGTGCCCGATGGCGTACCCACCACTCCTGGAAATGAATCGCCTTCTGCTCACCGTCTTCCGGATCGGTGATCACGACGTGTGTTTCGCTGCGGTCGTCGCTCACGGGAAGCAGTGCGACACCGGGATTCCAGCGATTGCACAACGCTTCGGTGATCGCGGACAACGGATATCCCGTGCGGAGCATCTGGCTGCGAATCAAATGCGTTGCGATATCGCGATCTCCGAGGCCGAACCAGTCCGGCTTCGCTCCGTATGCCGCGAGTTCTTCTTTCGCATTCCAGGTTTCGCCGGCGTGCCCCCACCCGCGTTCGGTGTCGATACCGCCGCCGAGTGTGTACATACAAGTGTCCAGATCGGGGCAGATGCGCAGACCGTGCATCCACACGTCGTCCCCGACGTTGACGACGGCCGTGATGCGATGTGGGCCTTCGTATTTCTCGAGGGATTCACCACCGGCGATTCCGAGCGCGTTTTGAATACCTTGAAGGAAACGGGCCCCGCCGACGCCGCCAACCAATACAGTCACGTTCACGACAACAGAGCCTAGGCGGTCGGCGCGTCGTCGTGTCTGGCGGGCAGAAGGTCCCGTCAATTGAGGGCCGGAATACTAATGGATTCATCTCGTTTAGCTTGACCGCGACACGCTGGACGTGTGTAATCTCAAATGTGTCATTCCAACCGCTACTTGTGAGTTCACTTGCAGCGGGGCCGGTTTCGAACACAGTTTCGAACGGTCGACGGGGTGGGGTTGAAGATGGAGTGAAAATTCTGCGCTATTACAGGTGAGGAGGCGGAACGATGCCCAATGAAAATGTCGAGATCAGTTCTCTCGCAATGACAGTAAGCGACGAACCGCAGACCGATTCCCGAGCAGGCGCAGCAGAAGGTGCCTGCAGCAGTGAGTTCGACGGTATGAGTACTCGGCCAGTGCTGAGTCTCGTCACCGGCTTCGAAGAATTGTTCGACACCATCGAGGATCAGTGGCAGGAGCGTGCTCTCTGCGCGCAGACCGATCCCGAAGCGTTCTTTCCTGAAAAGGGAGGATCGACGAGGGAAGCAAAACGGATCTGCCTCGGTTGTGAAGTTCGTGACGAGTGCCTCGAGTACGCGCTCGCGAACGACGAACGGTTCGGAATCTGGGGAGGGTTGTCCGAGCGCGAGCGTCGGCGACTCAAGCGGGGGATCATCTGATCTGCTGCTGAATCGGTTCTGTCAGCGTCGGGGCTGACGGGCGGTCTTCGAAAGTCTGACCTGCAACGGGGAATTGCAGGTCAAGCAACGACTGTTTTGTTCTTCGTGTGGATTTACTTCTTCGTGTGACATCAGTTTTTTCGTCTGACAGTGCGTCAGTCCTCGTCGGGCAGTATCAGTCCTCGTCGGGCAGCGTGGGGTCGATGACCTGTGGGTCGACGCCCAGATACGTGCCGACTTGATGGACCAACACGTCGTGCACCAGATCCGTGAGTTCTTCCGGATCCTTCGCTCGCTGCTCCAATGGGCGGCGAAACAGCACAATTCTTGCGCGAGTCGTATTTCCGTGACGGTCGATTCCGGCCGGAATCAGTCGTGACAGTGGAACCGGGCCGTCTGCGATGACCTCCGGCGGCCATGTGACGGACTCCGGATCGTGCGCGTGAATCTTCGGAACTTCGTCCACTGCGATGTCGAGTTTCGTCAGCCGGTCGTGCCATGCGAGGTCGACGGGAGAGAAGGCGTCGAGCACCAGGAGATCGAACTTCTCCGCGCGGGTACGCCTGGCGGGCACCTCCGGGGGAAGTAGCGGTCCGCGCAGGCCACGGCCGTGTCGCTCGATGGAACGAGTGGTGACCGAGCGTCGGCGGCGGGCTTGTGGCATGGCGCCAGATTACGACAGGAGAAACTGCTCGGTGTGTCCGAGTAGGTTCCGGACGTGGGGAGGGCTAGGCTCCGTACCTGTGAGATCTCTGCGTCGCTGCTGCCGCCCCGGGTGCAAGAACCCCGCCGTCGCGACGCTTACGTATGTTTACTCGGACTCCACTGCGGTTGTCGGGCCGCTGGCAACCGTCGCCGAGCCCCATTCATGGGATTTGTGTGACACTCACGGCTCTCGAATCACCGCCCCCAAGGGGTGGGAACTCGTCCGCCACGAAGGCGGATTCGCGTCGAGTACTCCCGACGAAGACGATCTGACCGCTTTGGCTGAAGCTGTACGTGAGGCCGGTCTCGGAGATCGCAGCAAGTCCAACGTCGATGCAGATGAGGACATACGTCCCGCAGCTCCGAGTACTGCCCGTACAGGGCGTCGTGGACACCTACGCGTTCTGCCCGACCCGTCCAACTGACGCGAGATTCGTCGCCGTAGACGCTAGGCTCGACCGAGTACTTCCACACCCGAGTACTGCGAATCTCCGGACGCCATGCGCCCGGACGTTCCCGTCTGTGAGGGTGCATGCACAAGGAGAGTTTTCAGTGGGGCGAACAGCCGAGTCGGTTGCTGCAATCATCAAGGCGTACGACGTACGCGGTGTGGTCGGTGAGCAGATCGACGAAGATTTTGTCCGCGACGTCGGTGCGTCGTTCGCCCGCCTGGTCCGCGACGAGGCCGGCGCCGCCACGACGGTTGTGATCGGCTACGACATGCGCGCATCGTCGCCCACACTGTCTTCGGCTTTCGGTGACGGCGTGCTTGCTCAAGGGCTCGACGTCGTCTACATCGGATTGGCGTCGACCGACGAGCTCTACTTTGCATCCGGTTTGCTGAACTGCCCGGGCGCGATGTTCACGGCGAGCCACAATCCCGCCAAGTACAACGGCATCAAGATGTGTCGGGCCGGCGCCAAGCCGGTCGGTCAGGACACCGGCCTCGCAGTCATCTCCGCCGAGGTCGTCTCGGGTGTTCCCGCGTACGACGGACCGGCAGGCACCGCCAGCACCAAGGACGTCCTCGAGGAATACGCGAGCTACCTCCGCGGATTGGTCGACCTGGCTGCGTTGCGCCCGCTGAAGGTCGCAGTCGATGCAGGCAACGGTATGGGCGGCCATACCGCGCCGGCCGTATTCGGGCCGATGCCCCTCGACGTCCTGCCGCTGTACTTCGAGCTCGACGGCACGTTCCCCAACCACGAAGCCAATCCGCTCGATCCGGCCAACCTCGTCGACCTGCAGGCCTACGTGCGCGAAACCGGAGCGGACATCGGCTTGGCGTTCGACGGTGACGCGGACCGTTGCTTCGTCGTAGACGAGAAGGGCGACCCGGTCTCGCCGTCCGCGGTGACGGCACTTGTCGCCAAGCGCGAACTCGCGAAGGAACCGGGCGCGTCGATCATCCACAACCTGATCACGTCACGGGCAGTGCCCGAACTGGTCGAAGAACTCGGCGGCGTCGCTATTCGTACCCGAGTCGGCCACTCGTTCATCAAGCAGGAGATGGCCGAGACCGGTGCGGTGTTCGGCGGCGAGCACTCCGCTCACTACTACTTCCGCGACTTCTGGGGCGCCGACTCCGGCATGCTCGCGGCGCTGCACGTACTCGCCGCACTGGGCGAGCAGGATCGTCCGCTCTCCGAGTTGATGGCGGAGTTCACCCGCTACGCGGCCTCGGGCGAGATCAACTCCACCGTGGCTGACGCGGCAGATCGTACGGCCGCTGTACTGGCGGCATTTGCCGACCGCACCGAGTCGGTGGATCGCCTCGACGGTGTCACGGTCAGTCTCGAGGGAAATGCCTGGTTCAACTTGCGCGCGTCCAACACCGAACCACTGCTGCGACTCAACGTCGAAGCACCCACGTCCGCCGATGTCGACGCATTGGTGAACGAAATTCTGGCGATCGTCCGGGCTTGAATCCGAGTCTGATCGGTTTGTCGGTGAGCCGAAGCCCTGGGATAGTTGGGGGACTATCTCAGGAACGACGGCCTCGGGAACGAGGGCTTTGCCACCACGGACCGCGTGGAGCTGGAATGCTGGATGGTGCGGGAACTGCTAACGGAGAAGGGGGTGCGGTGAGATGACAGCGCCGATGCCGCTTCTCGACCTCGACGACAGCGAGGGTTTGTCAGCTGCCGATTCGGAAGGGCTACTGCGGTCTGTAGCCATGGGCGGCGCACAGATTCGGGCCACCGCGTCGGCCGTCGGTGAGGGTGTGATCTCCCGATTGGCCGGTCTGCGTCCGCGCAGCGTCGTACTGATCGCCGGCGCGGGTGGCGCCCGGCACGGAGCCAGGATCGCGCTTGCTCTCGTCGGAGATTCGGTCGGTTGCCCGCTCCTCGTTCTCGACCGGACGCCGTCGTGCGGCACACGATGACGCGGTTCCTCGCCGTCTTCCTCGCGGTTGCCGCCGAAATCGAGGGCAAGGGATCGATCGAGGACCGTTCGGCGGTGCTCGGTCGAATCGCCGACGCAGTTGATGCGGAGGCGCTGCGGGACGGACCGGCCAACGAGGTATTCCACAACCCGGCCAAGTCGTTGGCCACCAGGATGAGCGGCCGGCGAGTCGTTCTGTGTGGAAGTGGTTCCGTGACAACAGCACTCGCAGAGTTCTCGAGCGTTGCGCTGATGAGCTCCGGCCTGAACGCCGCTGCCGCCGAGATGTCCGAGGTGATTCGTTCGGCGCGTGCACTGTTCGCGCCGGACGCAGCTTCACGTGATTCGGTGTTCCACGACCCCTTCTTTCACGATCCGCAACTCGACGGCGCGCTGCCGCCCCCGCCGGTGCGGGCGTTCGTCTTCGCGACCGAATCCACGCGCGGGGAGGCGAGGCGCCGGATGGACGCACTGGCTGACGCCGACCTGGTGGTTGCGGCAGACGAAGACCAGACCAACGTGGTCATATCGGAGATGGAGCAGGTATTCGTGTTGGCGTCTCGAGTAGACATGGCCGCGGCGTACGTGCAGTTGACAGGCGGTGCGAAGTAAGTGCGTGAACTCGAAGGTGCACTTCGTTCTTACGCGTGGGGCTCGCGAACGGCAATTGCCGAACTACGCGGTCTTTCGACTCCGTCGAATCATCCCGAAGCGGAATTGTGGTTGGGCGCGCACCCGGGTGACCCGGCGCGCGTGATCACCGAATCCGGAAGCGAGTCGTTGCTCGAGGTCCTGCACCGCGAACCCGAACGCGAACTCGGCCGTGAGAACCTCGAGGCATTCGGTGAGCGACTCCCATTCCTGCTCAAGCTGCTTGCGGCGGAAGAACCGCTGTCGCTTCAAGCGCACCCCAGCGCCGTTCAAGCCGACGAGGGATTTCGTCGTGAGAACGCACTCGGCGTTCCCATGGAATCGCCGATTCGCAACTACAAGGACGGCAGCCACAAGCCCGAACTCGTTGTCGCGCTCAGCAGATTCGAAGCGCTTGCCGGATTCCGCGAGCCGACGCGGACTGTCAAACTGCTGCGCGCTCTGGCCGTCGACGAGTTGGAGCCGTACATCGGTCTGCTCGAAGGCCAACCCGATTCCGACGGACTGCGGGCGTTGTTCACGACATGGATCACGCTGCCGTCCACGGTGCTCGGGACCTTGCTCCCTGCCGTACTTGCCGGGTGCATCACCTACGTCGCGCACCACGACGCCGAATTCGTGACCGAGATCCGCACCGCGCTGGAATTGAGCGAGGCGTACCCCGGCGACGCCGGTGTTCTGGCGGCACTGCTGCTCAACCGCGTCACCCTCGAGCCCGGCCAAGGACTGTTTCTCGCTGCCGGCAATCTCCACGCGTATCTCCATGGACTCGCGGTCGAGATCATGGCCAACTCCGACAACGTTCTGCGTGGTGGGCTGACACCGAAGCACGTCGACGTGCCCGAATTGCTGAGGATTCTGGACTTCGTCGGGGCCGATATCGAAGTGCTCGATCCGGCCCCGTCATCTGGATCAGGTCAGTCAGGATCAGGTAGATACGAGTACGTCACGCCGGCGCCCGAATTTCGTTTGACGCGTCTGGAGTTCGACGCGAATTCCACGGACATCGCCGTCGACGCTTCAGGCCCGCGGATTCTGATCTGCACCGACGGCGCGGTCACTGCGACGTGCGGCACTGACACTCTCGACCTCGATCGAGGCCGAGCGGCGTGGATCGCTGCCGACGAGCCCGCGATACACCTGAGGACACGGACCCCGACTGCGCAGGTTTTCAGTGCCGTAGTCGGAAACTAGGAGACATTGTGTCGGCTCATGGTGGCAAGAAGGCAATTCTGGCGGCCCTCGGAGCCAATGCCGGAATTGCCGTAGCCAAGTTCGCCGGATTCTTGATCACCGGATCGTCGTCGATGCTCGCCGAATCGGTGCACTCGGTGGCCGACACGTCCAATCAGGGTTTGCTGCTCCTGGGGCAGAAGAAGGCAGAACGTGACGCGGATCAACTGCACCCGTTCGGCTACGGGCGCAATCGATACTTCTATTCGTTCGTCGTTGCACTGGTGCTCTTCACCCTCGGTTCGCTGTTCGCGATTTACGAGGGTATTCACAAGATTCAACATCCGGAAGAACTCAATTCGGCTTTCGTGGCAATCGCGATTCTTGTCATAGCGATTTGTCTGGAGGGCTACAGCTTCCGGACCGCAGCGAAGGAATCACGACCGCTCAAGGGAAATGCGTCGTGGTGGAACTTCATCCGAACCTCTCGTAGCCCGGAACTCCCGGTTGTGCTGCTCGAGGACACCGGCGCATTGATCGGTCTCGTCCTTGCACTCGGCGGCGTCGGCCTCACGATGGTGACCGGAAATCCGGTCTTCGACGGCATCGGAACTCTGTGCATCGGTGTCCTGCTCGGCATCATCGCGATCATTCTGATCATCGAAATGCAGTCGCTGCTGATCGGTGAGGGCGCAACGGCGGTGGAGACCGAACTGATCCTCAACGCCCTGGTCGACGGAACTCGTATCGAACGCGTCATTCATTGCAAGACGCAGTACCTCGGTCCCGAGGAGATCCTTGTTGCTGCCAAGGTTGCGGTGCCGATCGGATCGACGATCTCGGACGTGGCGACGGCGATCGACGAGGCGGAGTCTCGCGTGCGCGCTGCAGTGCCTGCGGCGCGGGTGATCTACCTCGAGCCGGACCTGGATCGTCTCAGCGCAGGAGATCGCCCTGAAACAGGGCTACAGGCTCCCGACAAACCCTGAACAAAGCTGCGCCTGCGGGCTTAGGCTGATGCCATCTCTCTACTTGCCCATGGTGGGACCTGCTGGTCCCCAGCAAGGAGGCGGCAATGGCTGTCAAGGACGAGCAGGCCGGATCTGGACGGTCGAAGCTGTTTCGAACCAAATCGATCGAGCAGTCCATCAAGGACACTGACGAGCCGGAAACCAAACTCCGGAAAGAACTGAACTCGTGGGATCTCACGGTGTTCGGTGTCGCAGTCGTCATCGGTGCGGGCATCTTCACACTCACGGCTCGGACGGCGGGAAATGTCGCCGGGCCGTCGGTCTCGCTCGCGTTCGTCATTGCCGCCATCGCCTGCGGACTGGCAGCGCTGTGTTACGCCGAATTCGCGTCGACGGTCCCGGTTGCCGGTAGCGCGTACACGTTCTCGTATGCGACATTCGGCGAATTCGTCGCCTGGATCATCGGCTGGGATCTCATCCTCGAATTCGCCTTGGCGTCTTCGGTGGTCGCCAAGGGCTGGTCGCTGTACCTCGGCGAAGTGATGGGCTCACGCAGCCCGATCGTCGAATTGGGGCCGATCTCGTTCGACTGGGGTGCGGTGCTGGTGATCGCTGTCATCACGATCCTGCTCGCGACCGGCACAAAACTCTCGTCGAGGGTGTCGCTGGTGATCACGGCGATCAAGGTCGCGGTGGTGTTGCTGGTGATCGTCGTCGGCCTCTTCTACATCGACACCGACAACTACTCGCCGTACATTCCGCCGTCGGAGCCGGGCTCGACGGGAGAGGGCATCCACCAGTCGTTGTTCTCGTACGTGACCGGGGCCGGTGGCAGCACGTTCGGGTGGTACGGATTGCTCGCGGCAGCCAGTCTGGTGTTCTTCGCGTTCATCGGCTTCGACGTCGTCGCCACGACGGCGGAGGAGGCGAAGGAGCCGCAGAAGGCGCTGCCACGCGGCATCCTGGGTTCGCTCTTGATCGTCACGGTTCTGTACGTGGCGGTGACACTGGTGCTGACCGGGATGGTGAAATACACCGAACTCGAGGGCGATACCTCCAACCTGGCAACGGCATTCGCCTTCCACGACATCACGTGGGCGAAAAACGTCATCTCGTTCGGTGCGTTGGCCGGTCTCACGACAGTGGTGATGGTGCTGATGCTCGGGCAGACCAGGGTGCTCTTCGCGATGGCACGCGACGGTCTGATGCCACGACGCCTGGCGCCGACCGGCAAGCACGGAACCCCTGTGCGGATCACGATCTTGGTCGGCGTCGTGGTCGCGGTGCTCGCCGGCGTTTTTCCGATCGGCACCCTCGAGGAAATGGTCAACATCGGCACACTGTTCGCTTTTGTTCTCGTCTCGATCGGGGTTCTCGTGCTCCGTCGGACGCGTCCCGACCTACCTCGCGGATTCAGGGTGCCGCTGGTCCCGCTGGTCCCGATTCTGGCCGTCCTCGCGTGTCTGTGGCTGATGTTCAACCTGTCGGTGGAGACCTGGATGAGGTTCGTGGTCTGGATGGCCCTCGGCGTTGTCATCTATTTCGCCTACAGCAGGCAGCATTCGATGATCGGGAAGCGTGAACGCGGCGAAATCGAGTAAATGTACAAAGATTGTAATTTGTCTATCAATTGTACAAAATCAGTAGTACTGTCTACCTCATAGTGAACTGACTCACAGTTTTCGGGTCGGTCCGAATCGAGGAGGTAGACCGTGTCGACGCACGTGGACTCGCAATCCGGCCAGACGCTCCCGCCCGAGCAGTGGCGTGACAAGAAGAGATACCTCTGGCTGCTCGGCCTCGTGCCGCCGACGGCGGTCTTCATTGCCGTCGGATTGGTCGCGTTGTTCAACAGTCTCGGATGGAATGCGGTCTCGCCGGTGTGGTGGTGGATCGGGCCGCTGCTCGTCTACATCCTGCTCCCGATCCTCGACATCTTCTTCGGCCCGGACGGCGAGAATCCGCCGGACGAAATGATGGAGCGCCTCGAGAACGACAAGTACTACCGGTATTGCACCTACATCTACATACCGTTCCAGTTGGTCAGCCTGGTCCTGGCCTGCTACCTCTGGTCGGCGACCGATCTGTCCTGGCTCGGAATCGACGGGGGACTTGGGCTGATCTCCAAGATCGGTCTGGCGATCAGTATCGGTTGTGTCGCAGGAATCGGGATCAACACCGCACACGAGCTCGGTCACAAGAAGGACGATCTCGAACGCTGGTTGTCGAAGATCACTCTGGCGCAGTCGTTTTACGGCCACTTCTACATCGAGCACAATCGTGGACACCACGTGCGCGTCGCCACGCCCGAGGATCCGGCGTCGTCTCGCTTCGGTGAGAGCTTCTGGACCTTCCTGCCGCGCAGTGTGTGGGGATCTCTGCGCTCGTCGTGGTCCCTGGAAAAGGCCAGACTCGATCGACTGGGTAAGAAGCCGTGGACAATTCGCAACGACGTCCTGCATTCGTGGTTGATGTCCGTCGTACTGTTCGGTGTCCTCGTCGCCGTCTTCGGCCTCTCGGTACTGCCGTTCCTGGTGCTGCAGGCCGTGTTCGGATTCTGTCTGCTCGAAACCGTCAACTACCTCGAACATTACGGACTGAAGCGTCGTCGTCTGGACAGCGGGCGGTACGAGCGTGCAGCACCGGAGCACAGTTGGAACAGTGATCACATCTGCACCAACATCTTCCTGTATCACCTCCAGCGTCACAGCGATCATCACGCGAACCCGACGCGTCGTTATCAGACGCTTCGAAGCATGGACGGTGCGCCCAACCTGCCCAGTGGGTACGCGAGCATGATCATCCTCGCCTACGTTCCACCGCTGTGGCGAAAAGTGATGGATCCCAAAGTCCTTGCGCACTACGGCGGCGACATCACCCGCGTCAACGTTCAGCCGTCCAAGCGTGATCGCCTCCTTGCTCGGTACGGAGCAGCGTGATGAGCAGCTATCGATGCCCGGTGTGTGAATACGTCTACGACGAATCGAAGGGTGCACCACGAGAAGGGTTTCCGGCGGGCACGCCGTGGGATGCCGTGCCGGACGACTGGTGCTGTCCGGACTGCGGCGTGAGGGAAAAGCTGGACTTCGAGCCGATGCCGGCAACGGCGGGGGGGGAATCATGAACGACTACAAGCTGTATCAGTGCGCGCAATGCGGCTTCGAGTACGACGAGGCAGTCGGCTGGCCGGAGGACGGTATCGAACCGGGCACTCGCTGGGACGACATTCCCGAAGACTGGAGTTGCCCGGACTGCGGGGCGGCGAAGAGCGACTTCTTCATGGTTGAGGTCGAACGACGGTGAGATGCGTCGGCGTCGAACGGACCTAGGTGCGGCGGTAGTGTCGTCACCATGACTTCGACGCCCACTCGTCTGCCGCAGAAAGAAGCGTCGCGCCTGCTGCTGCGTACGTCGGTGCTCGATTCGATGCGTGAGTTGTTGACCGAGCGCGACTGGTCCGAGGTGACGCTGACGGTTCTGGCCAAGCATGCCGGTGTGAGTCGTCAGACGCTCTACAACGAGTTCGGCTCGAGGCAAGGGCTTGCCGAGGCGTACGCGCTTCGCCTTGCTGACGGCTTCGTCGACGCGGTGGACGAGGCCATGGTGGCGAACGACGGACGTGCAGTCGAGGCATTGACGGCGGGTTTCGGATCGTTTTTCGCCTCCAGTGCAACCGACCCGTTGGTGATCTCTCTGCTCACCGGTGAGGCCAAGCCGGACCTGCTTCGCCTGATCACCACCGACAGTGCGGTCATCATCGAGCGCGCGTCGTCGCGGCTTGCGGAGAGTTTCCAGCGAGGGTGGATTCAGGCGTCACCCGCCGACGCCGGAATTCTGGCCAGGGCGATTGCGCGTCTCGGGCTGAGCTACATTTCGATGCCGCCGGAGTCCGAGGCTTCGGTGGCGGAGGATCTGGGCATACTGCTCGGGCCGTTCATCGACGTGGCGCGCGAGGGCCGCGCAGTAGAGGGGCGGGCGGGAGAGGGCGTCTAACCGATAGCCTGGTACACCGATAGGCTTGTGCAGAGTATGCACGTCAACCAGGAGAGGCAGATGACGACCTCAGTTTCAACAACGCCCGTGGCCGAGAGCCGTAACGGCATCGACTTCAAAGTTGCAGATCTTTCGCTCGCGGAGTTCGGTCGCAAGGAAATCCGTCTGGCAGAGCACGAGATGCCCGGCCTCATGGCGCTTCGTCGCGAATACGCAGAGGTGTTGCCGCTCAAGGGCGCTCGCGTTTCCGGCTCGCTGCACATGACCATTCAGACCGCGGTGCTGATCGAGACGCTGACCGCGCTCGGCGCCGAGGTCCGCTGGGCTTCATGCAACATCTTCTCCACGCAGGATCACGCTGCCGCCGCCATCGTCGTCGGTCCGCACGGCACCCCGGAAGAGCCCAAGGGCGTTCCGGTTTTCGCCTGGAAGGGTGAAACCCTCGAAGAGTACTGGTGGGCAGCCGAGCAGATGCTGACCTGGCCGGGTGAGCCTGCCAACATGATTCTCGACGATGGCGGCGACGCCACCATGCTGGTGCTCAAGGGCGCACAGTTCGAGAAGGCCGGCGTCGTCCCGCCGACGGACGACGACCAGGATTCCGACGAGTACAAGGTCTTCCTTGCACTTCTGCGTCAGTCCCTCGAGTCCGACAAGGGCAAGTGGACGGCAATCGCCGAGTCCGTCCAGGGCGTCACCGAGGAGACCACCACGGGCGTTCTGCGCCTGTACCAGGTTGCCGCTGCCGGTGAACTCACGTTCCCCGCTATCAACGTCAACGACTCGGTCACCAAGAGCAAGTTCGACAACAAGTACGGCACGCGCCACTCGCTGCTCGACGGCATCAACCGCGGCACCGACGTTCTGATCGGCGGCAAGGCTGCGCTGGTCTGCGGTTACGGAGACGTCGGCAAGGGTTGTGCCGAGGCACTTCGCGGCCAGGGCGCTCGCGTCGCGGTCACCGAGGTCGACCCCATCAACGCCCTGCAGGCGCTCATGGACGGCTTCGAGGTCAAGACAGTCGAGCAGGCCATCGGCTGGGCCGACATCGTGATCACGTCCACCGGTAACAAGGACATCATCACGTTCGAGCACATGAAGGCCATGAAGCATCAGGCCATCCTGGGCAACATCGGTCACTTCGACAACGAGATCGACATGGCCGGCCTCGAGAAGTCCGGCGACGTCACGCGGATCAACATCAAGCCGCAGGTCGACGAGTTCACGTTCGCCGACGGCCACTCGATCATCGTGCTGTCCGAAGGCCGCCTGCTCAACCTCGGCAACGCGACGGGCCACCCGTCGTTCGTGATGAGCAACAGCTTCTCCAACCAGGTCATCGCGCAGATCGAACTGTGGACGAAGCCGGACGAGTACGACAACGAGGTCTACCGCCTCCCGAAGCACCTCGACGAGAAGGTCGCCAAGATCCACGTCGAGGCACTCGGTGGCACGCTGACCAAGCTCACGAAGGATCAGGCAGAGTACATCGGCGTCGACGTCGAAGGCCCGTACAAGCCCGAGCACTACCGCTACTGACCCGGTGATTCGTCACTGAGGATGTAGTGTCCGCCGTCCCCCGGTCTGCGCAAGCAGGCCGGGGGATAGGCTTGTCCGCCGTGGGAACACTGGTGGCATTGGAAGGCCTCGACGGCGCTGGAAAGCGAACGTTGATCGGCAAAGTGGAGAGCGAACTCCGCCGCGGCGGCACGTCGATCGCGACTCTGGATTTTCCGCGGTACGGGAAGTCGATCCACGCGGATCTTGCTGCCGAGGCACTCAAAGGATCGCACGGAGACCTGGCTGAATCCGTGAACGCGATGGCAGTCCTGTTCGCCCTGGACCGCGCGGGTGCGGCGGATCGGATCTCGGACCTGTTGTCCGCCAACGACATTGTTCTCCTCGACCGCTACGTGGCGTCCAACGCCGCCTACAACGCGGCGCGCGCGCATCAGGGCGTGGACGGCGAGATGGTCGCCTGGGTCCGTGAATTGGAGTTGGGTCGACTCGCTCTTCCCGCTCCCGATCTGCAGTTGTACCTCGACGTACCGGTAGCTCTGGCCGAGCAGCGTGCCCGCTCGCGTGAGGCCGAGGACGCGTCGCGTCAGCTCGACGCCTACGAGCGCGACGGCGGCCTGCAGGCCAGAACCGGTGAGCTCTACAAGCAGTTGGCAGCGACGGACTGGGTCTCGCCCTGGTGGATCGTGGGGCCGGAGACGGACCCGGGCGAACTGGCGCGCAGGCTCGCGGGTTTCGCGGGATCGGTCACCCTTGCGGCCGGGATTCGAACTTTCCGGCACAGTAGAGGGAAAGACGCGGCACGCCGCACGGCCTCGTAACGGTCTGATTCATCGCTCCGAGATGCAACGATAGGGATATGAAACCAAGGATTCTGGTTGTCGACGACGACACGGCACTCGCCGAGATGCTCACGATCGTGCTGCGTGGTGAGGGTTTCGATCCCTACGTGGTAGGCGACGGAACCCTGGCGCTCGCGGCAGTGCGTGAGACCCGGCCCGACCTCGTCCTGCTCGATCTCATGCTTCCCGGAATGAACGGGATCGACGTATGCCGAGTTCTGCGTGCGGATTCCGGCGTGCCCATCGTGATGTTGACGGCCAAGACCGACACCGTCGACGTCGTGCTCGGCCTCGAATCCGGTGCGGACGACTACATCATGAAGCCGTTCAAGCCGAAGGAGCTGGTGGCGCGGGTGCGTGCTCGCCTGCGCCGCACGGAAGAGGAGCCGGCCGAGCTGCTGAGCATCGCCGACATCGTGATCGACGTTCCGGCACACAAGGTCAGCCGCGGCAGCGAGCAGATCTCGCTCACACCACTCGAATTCGACCTGCTGGTCGCATTGGCGCGCAAGCCGCGCCAGGTGTTCACCCGTGAAGTCCTCCTCGAGCAGGTGTGGGGATACCGCCACGCCGCCGACACCCGCCTGGTGAACGTGCACGTTCAGCGTTTGCGCGCCAAGGTCGAAACTGATCCCGAGAATCCCGAAGTGGTTCTGACGGTCAGGGGGGTCGGCTACAAGGCCGGACCGCCGTGAGCGGAGTTTCCAGGTGGCGTCGTCGTCTCAACCGACGGCTGACGCCATTTCTGCGGTGGTGTCACTCGATGAGCAACACCCTCGCGCACACGTGGCGACGCTCGCTCCAATTGCGAGTGGTCGTCTCGACTTTGACGTTGTCCTTGATCGTCATCGTCATTCTCGGTGTCGTGCTGACCAGCCAGATCACCGATCGGCTGTTGGAAACGAAGATCACCGCGGCGACCGAGGAAATGGACCGAGCCCGCGGCATCGTCGAAGACCAACTCGCGGGCGTCGACGATTCGACGGCGCTCAACGTTCAATTGGAAAGCGCTGCATCCGGACTGACCAGCCGTCGAAACCAGACCTCGGGCCAGGCCTCCGGGTCGGCCGGCACCTTCGACCCGGTGCTCATCGTGCCAGGGGACGGGCCGCGCCAGCCGACGAGTTCGGGACCGGTCGATCAGATCCCCGACAACCTTCGCGAGTTCGTCAAACGCGGCCAGATCAGCTACCAATTCGCGACGGTGTCCAACCCGAACGGTTACTCCGGTCCAGCGCTGATCATCGGTAGCCCCACCGCGTCGTCGATATCGGGACTCGAGCTGTACCTGATCTTCCCGCTCGCCAGCGAAGACCGGAGTCTGTCGCTTGTTCGAAGCACCCTGCTGATCGGTGGAGCCGTGTTGCTGGTGCTCCTGGCTGCGATTTCGCTGTTGGTTGCCAGGCAGGTCGTGCTTCCCATCCGATCGGCCTCACGAATCGCGGTGCGTTTCGCAGACGGCCGACTCAAGGAACGAATGCCGGTCCGCGGCGAGGACGACATGGCGCGCCTGGCCATGTCCTTCAACGAGATGGCCGAGAGTCTGTCCAAACAGATCACCCAGCTGGAGGAGTTCGGCAGTCTCCAGAAACGCTTCACCTCCGATGTCAGCCATGAACTCCGCACACCTCTGACCACGGTCCGGATGGCAGCCGACCTGATCTACGACGGCAGCGAGAACCTCGACCCGATGCTGCGTCGGTCGTCGGAACTGCTTGTCGCCGAACTGGACAGGTTCGAAGGGCTACTGGCGGACCTCCTCGAGATCTCCCGTCACGACGCCGGTGTCGCGGAACTTGCGTCCGAACAACTCGACGTCCGTATGTGTGCGCGAGCGGCCGTTTCCACGGTTCGCCATCTCGCCCGCGAATCCGGCACCGAACTGATCGTGGACATGCCCGACGAGCCGGTCATGGCAGATGTCGATCCGCGCCGCGTCGAACGCATCCTGCGAAATCTCCTTGCCAACGCCATCGACCACGGTGAGGGGAAGCCGATTCTGCTTCGCCTTCGCGCCGACGACAATGCCCTCGCCTTCATCGTCCGCGACAGTGGCGTCGGGTTGCGTCCGGGCGAGGAGAAGTTGGTCTTCAACCGGTTCTGGCGATCGGACCCGTCCCGCGTGCGCCGCAGTGGCGGCACCGGACTCGGCCTCGCGATCAGTGTCGAAGACGCGAATCTGCACGACGGCAAGCTCGAGGCCTGGGGCGAACCGGGAGTCGGCGCCTGCTTCCGGCTGACGCTCTCGCGCACCCGTGGCAAGAAAGTCGTGTCGAGCCCACTGCCTCTCAAGCCGACGACCACAAAGTTCGTCCGCACGCCGAGCGAAGCCGACATCGTCGCCGATACAGTCGGCGAGGTCACGTCGTCCCTGCCGACTCCGCGCGAATCGGACTCGCGGAACGAGTCCAACGGTGGGGATCGATCATGATCGGAACCCGCCGCCGTCTGGCACTTCTCGCAACAACGCTCAGCGTGCTGTTGCTGACCGGCGCGTGCGCGAGTTTGCCGGAATCCTCCTCGCCGCAGGCAATCGGAACTCTGGCAACCGCTGTGCCCGGAACCTCCGTCGAATCACCGGCCTCGGGGCGAGAGCCGGACCTGCTGGTACGTGACTTCGTAAAGGCGAGTACCGATCCGTCCAACCGGCACGCCGCAGCCCGTCAGTACCTGACCAAGGACGCTTCGGCGCGTTGGGACGACGCGGCAAGTGCTGTCATCGTCGACAAGGTCGATGTGCTCTCGGTTTCTCGAACCAGCACCGAAGCCGTCTACACGATTCGTGTGAACAAGGTCGGTCGCCTCGACCCGGGAGGACTGTACGTTCCCGAAGAGGGCAGCTTCGAAGCGAGGATGACCCTGGCGTTGACCGACGGCGAATGGCGGATCAGTGATCTGCCTCCCGGCGTGATCATGGAGCGTCCGCAGTTCCTCGGCGCTTACCAGCGGAAGTCGTTGTTCTTCCTCGACCCCACCAGCCAGACGGTCGTCCCCGATCTTCGCTGGATCTCCGGCGGGCAGGACCAGGTGGCGGCTCAGCTGATCGGTCTGATGATCGACGGACCGAAGGCAGCGCTGGCGCCGGCTGTGCGAAACGAACTGGGCAATGGCGTGTCGGTGATCGGTCCGATCACCAAGGCCGACGGTAAGCCGGGACAGGTCGGAGTCGGTCTCGGTGGTGTGCGCATCAACTTCCGCCTTGACAACCCGATGGATGCTGCTACTCGCGGTTTGTTTGCAGCACAGGTCATTTGGACGCTCGCCAACGCCGATGTGGCAGGGCCGTACGTTCTGGAGATCGACGGCGAACCGCTGGACGCGGCTCATGCCGACGGCTGGACCACCGCCGACGTCGCATCCACCAACCCACTGGCCACCACGAGTGCAACCGTCGGACTGCACGCACTGCGCAACGGTTCACTGGTGAGTGTCACCGAGCAAGAGGCGACTCCGGTGCCCGGTTTCGCGGGCAATGCGGGCAACCTCACGGCGGCTGCTCTCTCACGGGACGGCAAGTTGGTGGCAGCCGTCGCGGACACCGCTCGGCCGGATCCCGGCACAAGATTCGACTTGTCGCTCGGGACATACGGCGAAGGGTCCGTTCCGGTACTCGAAGGCAGCGCCATCACCAGGCCTTCGTGGGAGCTGGACAACAACGCGGTCTGGACGGCTGTGAACGGCAATACCGTCGTTCGGGTCGTCCGTGAACCAGGCACCGGCCGGGTGTCGGTCACCAACGTCGACGTCGGGGCCCTGACGTCGGTCGGTTCGACGATCTCGGAACTGCGTCTGTCGCGGGACGGCGTGCGAGCGGCGATGATCATCGACGGCAAGGTCTACCTGGCTGTGGTCGTGCGCACCGCCAGCGGGGTCTACGCCCTGACGAGTCCACGCGCAGTGGCGTCCGGCTTGGGCAGTACCGCGCTCTCACTCGACTGGAGCAACAGCGACACCATCGTAATCGCGCGCAGTGGAGCCGACATACCGGTCGTCCAGGTCGCGATCGACGGCTCACGAATGGACGCGCTGCCGAGTGGAAACCTGACCGCTCCCGTCACCTCCGTGGATGCATCGCCGACCACCGAGTACGTCGCCGACGCGCGTGCGGTGTTCCAACTGAACAACAACGACCCCGCCGGGGATCGCCGCTGGCGTGAGGTGACCGTGCTGACCGGACAGAAGGCGATTCCGGTTCTGCCTGGCTGACGTCTCTGCGCTCTGGTGAATGTCTGCGCTCTGATGCATGTCGGTGCTCAGGTTCATGATTCGGCCATGGGGGACAAGAAATTCGGTGCCGGTCTGCTCGACCTGCTGTTGCCACGCGAGTGTGGTGGGTGTGGCCGCTCGGGGACTCTGTGGTGCGGTGAGTGCGCGGAACTGCTGCGCGATCATCCGCTTCAACTGAGTCCGCGCGTGGATCCGGGCGTGCCCGTCTGGGCACTCGGCCGCTACGACGGCCCCAGGCGGCGCAGTGTGATCGAGATGAAGGAACGGGGTCGTCGGGACCTCGCGATGCCTCTGGGGATCGCTGTGGCCGACGCGTTGGCCACTCTGGAACGGTGGGGCGAGCTCGGCAGCGGGGGTCGTCCGCCGATCGTGCTGGTGCCGGCTCCCACGCGCGCCCGAGCGGCGCGATCTCGCGGGGGTGATCCGGTTCGCCGGATAGCCGAAAGTATGCGCGGAAAGCGGGAAATTGGTTCTGTCGCGGGTCGTCCGGTACGTGTCTGTCCGATTCTCCGGATGACGCGAGGTGTACGTGACTCGGTGGGACTGTCCGCGGCCGACCGGGTGACCAACGTGAACGGTCATGTGTCTCTCGACACCACTGCGATCTCTTCGATTGCCGGGGACAGTGACATCGTCCTGCTCGACGACGTCCTCACCACGGGAGCGACTGCGGCAGAGTCGGTTCGGGCCCTCTCGCTCAGTGGGATTCGGACAACTCTCGTGCTTGTCCTTGCAGGGGCTTAGATGAATTTCGTTGGAACAGTGGCACTCGCGCGCGTTACGTACTAGCGTCGGCGGCACACCCGAAAATACTGGTAGGAGGTGGTACTTCGATACTGGTGCCGGGCGGATCCCCTCTCGGTACTTGCAGAATTTGCCGCCGCCCACCGTGGGGCGGGGCCGTAATTGGGAGGTACGAGTGACGACCCCTTCGCAAGCCTCGTTTTTCATCGAGGACGCCACCATCGAGCGTTCCGAGAATGCCGCAGCTCCGAGATCCGACGTCGTAGTCAAGGGACGAAATGTCGAGATCCCCGATCACTTCCGAATCTACGTTTCGGAAAAGCTGGCGCGACTCGAACACTTCGACCCCTCCATATTCCACTTCGACGTGGAACTCCAACATGAACGCAACCGACGACAGGCCAAGAGTTGCCAGCGCGTCGAGATCACCGCTCGAGGTAAAGGCCCGGTGGCCCGAGCCGAAGCGTCCGCAGACAGCTTCTACGCCGCCTTCGAATCGGTGATCGACAAGCTCGAGAGTCGCCTCCGTCGAACCAAGGACCGCAAGAAGGTCCATTACGGCGACAAGCGACCGGTGTCCGTCGCGGAGGCAACCGCCTCCCTCGTCGACGCAGATTCACTCGGAGTCACACCGGACATTTCGCTGAACGGTCAAGAGCCGGACGAGTACGACGGCCCGGGACGCGTGGTCCGCACGAAGGATCACCCGGCCGAGCCGATGACCATCGACGACGCTCTCTACGAGATGGAACTGGTCGGACACGACTTCTTTCTCTTCCATGACAAGGAGTCGGACAAGCCGTCCGTCGTCTACCGTCGTCACGCTTTCGACTACGGATTGATCCGCCTGACATGACCCAATCGGTGGTGGGTTTGCTCGCTCGCCGCCGGTAGCGCCTACCATGGAATCCGGCCGGAGTTTTCGGACCCCGGCCGGATTTTCAGTGTGTGACCCCCTGTCGCCGAAGATTGAGGACGAAGAAGACTGTGCCGTCGCTGTCGCTATCGAAGCTGCTCCGTGTTGGTGAAGGTCGCATGGTCAAGCGGCTCAAGCACATCGCCGAGCATGTGGAATCTCTGTCGCCCGATGTCGAAGGCCTGACAGACGAGCAACTCAAAGCCAAGACCACCGAGTTCCGTGAGCGCTATGCCGCCGGGGAAACTCTCGACGAGTTGCTGCCCGAGGCATTCTCGGTTGCCCGCGAGGCGTCGTGGCGCGTGATCGACCAGAAGCACTTCCACGTGCAGATCATGGGCGGCGCGGCCCTGCACTTCGGCAACGTCGCCGAGATGAAGACCGGTGAGGGCAAGACCCTGACCTGTGTTCTTCCGGCATACCTGAACGCGATCGCGGGTGACGGCGTCCACGTGGTGACGGTCAACGACTACCTCGCCAAGCGTGACTCCGAGTGGATGGGCCGCGTTCACCGCGCCCTCGGCCTCGAGACCAGCGTGATCCTCTCGGGTATGACGCCGGCCGAGCGCCGCGTCGCCTACGCAGCCGACATCACCTACGGCACCAACAACGAGTTCGGGTTCGACTACCTGCGCGACAACATGACGCATTCGTTGGACGACCTGGTCCAGCGTGGCCATGCGTTTGCCATCGTGGACGAGGTCGACTCGATCCTCATCGACGAAGCCCGAACCCCCCTCATCATCTCGGGCCCGGCCGACGGCTCCAGCAAGTGGTACAGCGAGTTCGCGCGCATCGCGCCGCTGCTGAAGAAGGACGTTCACTACGAGGTCGACATCCGCAAGCGCACCATCGGTGTGCACGAGGCGGGCGTCGAACTGGTCGAGGACCAGCTCGGTATCGACAACCTGTACGAAGCCGCGAATTCGCCGCTGGTGAGCTACTTGAACAACGCGATCAAGGCCAAGGAGCTCTACACCAAGGACAAGGACTACATCGTCCGCGACGGTGAGGTCATCATCGTCGACGAGTTCACCGGCCGCGTGCTGGTCGGCCGCCGCTACAACGAGGGCATGCACCAGGCGATCGAGGCCAAGGAGAAGGTGGAGATCAAGGCGGAGAACCAGACCCTTGCCACCATCACCCTGCAGAACTACTTCCGTCTGTACGACAAGTTGTCGGGCATGACGGGTACCGCCGAGACGGAAGCTGCCGAGCTTCACCAGACTTACACGCTCGGTGTGATCCCGATCCCGACCAACCGTCCGATGGTCCGAGTCGACAACGGCGACCTCATCTACAAGACCGAGGAAGCCAAGTTCGACGCGGTGGTCGACGACGTCGTCGAGCGCCACGAGAACGGCCAGCCCGTCCTGATCGGTACCACCAGCGTCGAGCGCTCGGAGTACTTGTCCAAGCAGTTCACCAAGCGCGGCGTTGCCCACAACGTCCTCAACGCCAAGTTCCACGAGAAGGAAGCGACCATCATCGCCGAGGCCGGTCGCTCCGGCGCGGTCACCGTCGCGACCAACATGGCCGGCCGCGGTACCGACGTCGTGCTCGGTGGTAACCCGGACATCATCGCGGACATCGCGCTGCGCAAGAAGGGCCTCGACCCGGTCACGACGCCGGACGAGTACGAGGCGGCTTGGGACGCAGTCCTGGACGAGGTCAAGGCTGAGGTCAAGGCAGACGCCGAGAAGGTCCGCGATGCCGGCGGCCTGTACGTCCTGGGCACCGAGCGTCACGAATCGCGCCGAATCGACAACCAGTTGCGTGGTCGTTCCGGACGTCAGGGTGATCCCGGCGAATCGCGGTTCTACCTCTCGCTCGGTGACGAGCTCATGCGCCGTTTCAACGGTTCGGCACTCGAGTCGATCATGACGCGCCTGAACCTGCCCGACGACGTCCCGATCGAAGCCAAAATGGTCTCGAAGGCCATCAAGAGCGCTCAGACCCAGGTGGAGCAGCAGAACTTCGAAATTCGCAAGAATGTCCTCAAGTACGACGAGGTCATGAACCAGCAGCGAACGGTCATCTACAAGGAGCGCCGCCAGATCCTCGAGGGTGAGGACATGGAAGGCCAGGTCGAGCAGATGATCACTGACGTGGTCACCGCCTACGTCGACGGTGCCACCGCCGAGGGATACGTCGAGGACTGGGATCTCGAGCAGCTGTGGACGGCGCTGAAGACGCTGTACCCGGTCGGCATCGATCACAAGACGTTGGCAGGGGAGGACGGCGCAGGCATCAACAGTGACCTGAGCCGTGACGACCTGCGAACCGCTTTGCTCGAAGACGCCCACGCGGCGTACAAGAAGCGCGAAGCCGAGATCGATGCGATCGCCGGCGAAAACGGTATGCGTGAACTCGAGCGTCGTGTCTTCCTCTCGGTCCTGGACCGTAAGTGGCGTGAGCATCTCTACGAGATGGATTACCTCAAGGAGGGAATCGGTCTGCGTGCGATGGCCCAGCGCGATCCGCTGGTCGAGTACCAGCGCGAGGGTTACGACATGTTCATCGGCATGCTCGACGGATTGAAGGAAGAGTCCGTCGGATTCCTCTTCAACCTGCAGGTCGAGGCAGCTCCGGCGCAGCCCGCAAGTGGAATTTCCGTCACCGCGGGCTCTGCCGCCGCGGCGTCCGCCACGGCGCCCAA
>NZ_BCWH01000002.1:0-495546 GCF_001653035.1 Rhodococcus sp. YH3-3
CCTCTCGTGCTCGCGGCTTGACTGTTAACTTCCTGAGATGTCTTTCGTGCGAGTGGTATCTGACTCGCGGTGGGTGCCGCTGCGATGAATTGCACCGTGGAGGCGTCGATGTTTCGTTCTGCGAGAAGCTGATTGACGAATTGCTCGGCCGCGCCGCCACGTGACGGTATGGCGATCCGCTTGCCGGGCAAATCCTCGATGGTGGTGATGCCGCTGTCTTTCGTCACGGCGATGGCAAGATCGATCGACCCGTAGGGGGACAGTGGCCGCAGACTCTGCCCTTGCTCTATGGCCGGCACGACGGTTCCGGGTGCACCGACCGCGAGATCGGTTGTGCCGCCGATGAGACCGCTGATGAGTTCGGGCCCGTTCTTTCCGTCGATGAGCTCGACGTGGAGGCCTTCCTTGTCGAACATTCCTTGTTGGACAGCGACGTAGACAGGCAGGGACAAAGCACTCGCAGGGTAGACCCCGATGGCGACGCTACCGTCGTTCGGACGCCCTCCCCCTCCACACGCGGAAAGCAGTAGGGCCGCTGCAATGACTGTGCCGACAAAAGGTCGAAGTTTCATGGGATTCCTGTTCCTTGATGGTTGGGCGCATCAGAAATCAAGCTGAGTTGGCTGGGCACATCAGTGGTCGAGCTGACCACGCAGCCGGTTGAAGATTTCGATGTATCGAGGTTCGGCGGTGAGGGTTTCGAGTTCGCGGGGGCGTTCGATGTCAATGCTGACGTCGTCGATCACCCGGCCGGCCCCGAGCAGCAGAACGCGGTCGGAGAGACAGATGGCTTCGCCGAGGTCGTGGGTTACGAAGATGACCGTCCGGCCTACCTGGGATTGCCAAAGCTCGAGGAATTCTCGCTGTACTTCGACTCGGGTTTGCGCATCGAGGGCGGCAAAGGGTTCGTCCATCAACAAGATGTCCGGATCCAGTGCCCACGTTCGGGCCAACGCGACACGCTGGCGCATCCCTTGGGAGAGTTGCCAAGTCCACAGCCGTGACGCCTCGGACATTTGAACGGCTGCAAGCCAGCGCGCTGATTGAGTTCGTCTCTCCGCCTTGGGTACTCCCCTCAATTCGAGACCGTACTCCACGTTCTTCTGCGCTGTTCGCCACGGGAACAGCGCATCTCGGGCCATCATGAAGCCCATCCGAGAACGAGCGTCGAATGGTGTTGTGCCGAGGACCTCAGTCTTCCCTTCTGTTGCGTCCACCAATCCAGCGAGCGCGTTGAGCAGAGTGGTCTTTCCGCAACCGCTCCTGCCGACCAAGCTCACGAACTGTCCGCGAGGGATGGTGAGGTCGAGATTGTCGACCACAGTTTTCGTCGACCCGTCGGGTGAGGGGAAGGATATCGTCAGTCCGTCGAGTTGTACGGCGGGTGTAATCACGTTGGTATCCATGATGATTCCTGTCATTGTCGAGCCGGCGGCTGCCACCGAAGGAGGTAGCGCTCGGCGAAGTTCATGACCTGGTTGAGGACGACTGCGACGATTGCGAGAAGTATGAGGATCGCGTAGACCGCTTCCATCCGGAACTGGGCCGAGTAGATCGACACAAGCTGGCCCAGCCCGTCCCGTGACGAGATCAGTTCCGAACCGACAACGCCAAGTAGCGAATAGATCAGCCCCAACCGAAGACCGGCAAAAATGCCAGGTGTTGCGACGGGGAGGAGGATGTGCCAGAACACCTGTGTCTTACTGGCATTCAGGACAGTGGATAGTCGGAGCCATTCGTCGTCCACCGACTTCACACCGGCTCGTGCACTCGAGCAGACGATGAAGAAGACGAGTGTGAACGCGAGAGCGACCTTCGCCGTCATCGTGATCCCGAAGATGACGATAAGCAGAGGCGCCAGCGCAAGACGTGGCATGGCATTCGCCGCATCCAGGAACGGACTCATGATGCGTTCGAGGGTCGGAAGCAGTCCGAGAGAGAGTCCGACCGCCACCCCGACTGCGCTAGCGAGGATCCACGCGATCACGACGGCAGTCATCGTGGCACGCAAGTTCGACGAAATCTCGCCCGACTGCACCGCTGCGGTGAAGTAGGCCCAGGCCTCGCCTGGCGTTTTGGCCAGAACTGGCTCGATCCAACCGTGCGATGCGACGAGCTGCCACGCTCCGAGTAGGACCAGAAGCAGCGCGACCTGGGCCAGTCGTACCCCGATGGTGAGTCGCGTACCGGATCGACGCTGTCGAGCGGGCTTCGGCTCAGAGCGCGCCCGCCTCACGGAACGGGGTGACGTAGCACCGGATGGCGAACTTGCGGTGATGGTTTCGGTCATTTCGGCGCCTCCTCCGTAGTGCTCGCAGGCGGCGATAGGTGCTCGACAAAAGCAGACGGGTGCCTCTGGTCGAAGCTCCCCGGGTTGTTGCTCACTGCGTTCATATGTGAAGCAGATCACGGGATTCTTCTTCCCGTCTACGCCACATTCGAGAGGTATGCCATAGGGTTTCCCTATGTCTGACGGGCGCAAAATCGGGCGCGCGCGAGGACTGCCAGGAGAAGGGAACCCCGAATGGACCGGCGTCATCTGGAATACTTTCTCGCCCTTGCTGATCGGGGCAGCATTTCCGCTGCGGCTCGCGGACTGGGGGTCAGCCAGCCGACGATCTCGGAGGCTCTGGCCAGGATGGAGAAAGAGTGCGGCCTGACGCTCGTCCGCCGTGGCTCGCGGGGAGTCACCCTGACCGACGCTGGACGCGATCTCACAGGTCCGGCGGCCCAAGTACTTCGGGCATACCGGGATTTGGATCACGCTTTGCATCCATTGAACGTCGTGCAGCGGGGTCGGCTGACGGTCGTGTGTCCGCGAACACTGGCGCGTGATCCAGCGGCCACGGCCCTGGGTGCGTTCAAAAGCAAGTTTCCGAACGTTGCGGTGACGATGCTCAGCAACGACACCGACGGAATCGGAACGGTGGTCGCCTCGGGTCAGGCTGATATCGGCCTCGGGGTGGACGAGGTGTTCGACGAGGGTGTTGAACGTATCCTTCTCGGCAGGCAACAAATCGTTGCGCTGGTGCCCGCCGCACGAAGTGAAGGCGAGGGGGTAGCGACGTTGACGGATCTGTTGCGAATCGGATTGATCACCAGCCCGCGTGACGATGTCACTCGGCGACTGTTGGCGGAACGCCTGGGCGAAGGCACTGTGGACGAGGCGGTGGTTGCGGAGACTATCTCTGTGGCCTCGATGATCCCACTGGTACGCGCGGGAGTCGGCGTCGCCTTCCTTCCCGAATCTGTCGCCGATACAGTCGGAGAAGGTGTGGTGCTGTGTCGTACTCGGCCCCCACTCACTCGTGATATTTGGATGTTCCACGGTTCGACGCCATCGCCTGCGGCACAAGCGTTTATCGAGACGACCAGCCGATTACGTGACGAAGGTGGGATGGGGAACGCTGGATGAGCAACTTCGGAGAGTCCGCAACCCCGCGAATCGATCCGCGGCAGCTACAAGACTTCCTTGCCGTCGTCGAACACGGCAGTATCACGGCGGCAGCGGCAAATCAGTTCACGGGAACATCGAGCGTCTCTCAATCAATTGCGCGGCTCGAAAGACGCGTCGGAGGACGGCTTTTCAATCGAGGCCGGACCGGCGCGACGCTGACGGCGCGCGGACGGAATCTCATCGATCCAGCACGCGAAGCGCTGGCCGCGCTCGACCGATTAGTGGTCGACAGCGAGTCCTTACTGCCAGCAGTCCCCCGCCTCAGTGTTGCCACGACAGCGAGCCTTGCGGACGATCCCGCAGCGGTACTGCTCGGAGCGCTGCGCACGGAGGTGCCGAACCTGAGGATCACTATCTCGGATCCGCCTGGGTCATCCGTGGCCGATGCGATTCACCCGGTCATGGCAGGCACCGCTGACGTGGCAATAATGGAGTCGCCGCCCACCGGTGTTCCCGGGACGCGCACGGTGCGCCTTCCGGACCACAAGTTGCGGCTCGTCTGCCCGCCCGGTACCCCGTCACCGGTGGACGGGGTATTCATCGGCGAAGATCTCATGCGCATCGGCTTGGTTGTCGCACCACGGTTCGAAACTTCCGATGTCTATCGCCATCTGCGGTCGATCGAACCGCGAATCGACCACGCATTCATGATGAGGTCACAGCACCGCGATGCCTTCGCGGATTTCGCGTACGAAGGGATCGGTGCTGTCATCCTCGAACTCTCCAGTGCCGAGCGAGCATCCGAACGCGGGTGCACTGTGGGCGAGATATTCGAACTGCCCCCACGGAAGATCGCAGCCGTGGCAAGGGACGGCCAGAACACGCAGATCGTCGAACATTTCCTACGGCTGTGTGCCGAGCAATCCGCGCGGAAGCCGTAGGCCGAGGCGATCTCGACCTTGCGCTCTGGGTATTCGCGTCGCCCGGGCATCCACCGAGAACGATGATTTTGTCCACAGACACAACACTTCTGGGATAGTCCGTTTCCTGAAACAAAGCCGACGGGTTGCCTTCCCGTGAATATGTAATACACGTCACTCCGGATCAACTTCGAAAGGTTGACTTTCATGCGAAAGTCTCTGAAACATTTCGTGAATGCTGCAGCGGCGGTTGCGTTGTGCGCGACGCTAGGACTCACGGGCGCAACCGGAACAGCGGCTGCCGATGCGCCCGGCATCCCGAGCGTCGGGCACGATTGGGCGAGTGCAGGGCCGTACACGCCGAACGTCTCGATCGGGCTGGTGCACACTCTGTACTACCCGCGCCAGCTCGGCGCGCGCGGCGAGAAGCACCCTGTTGTGATCTGGGGGAACGGGACCGGTGTGCTCCCCGGTGCGTACACCTCCTTGCTCCGCCACTACGCCAGCCACGGATTCATCGTGGTCGCCGCCAATACACCGGCAAGCAACTTCGCCATCACCATGCGGTCGGGAATCGACCTCATCGCGGACAAAGCGGCCAACCCGTCGAGTGTCTTCTACGGCAAAGTCGACCTGGAACACATTGGTGCGGTGGGGCACTCGCAGGGCGGGTCTGCGGCGATCAACGCGGCGATCGACGACCGCGTCGACACTGCCGTCGCGATCCAACCAGGCCCGCTCAATGATGTCGATCTCATCGACGAGCCGGTTCTCTATCTGGCCGGCCAGGCCGACGCAATCGTTTGGCCGGCGATCGTGCGGGCGATGTACGAGGACGCAGACCACGTGCCTGCCGAGTATCTGGAACTGCGCGGCGCCACGCACTTCGGTACGGCGATCAACGGCGGCGATATGCGCGGGCCGAGCACGGCGTGGCTGCGGTACTGGCTACTCGACGATCCGAACGCTCGCACCGAGTTCTTCGGAGCGAGCTGTGGATACTGCACTGACACCCAGCAGTTCTCCGACTTCGACCGCAACGATCTGGCCCGGCAGATCCCGGGCTGACGGTAAGTCGGGAGTCGAAGACGAACGACCTGTCTGTTCAGATCGGCGGAGTTGCGAAGCTCAAATGACGACGTAGCCGTACATTCGTTCGCCCTGAGCCACAGCTCTGGTCGCTAGTTCGACGAAGGCGGTCAGGAACGGCACTGAGTCCTCCGACGGTTCACTGGTCTCGTCGATCGCCCAGGCGGCCGCAGCGGCCGCGACGCCTTCTGCGTTCAATTCCGCTAGTGCATCACGCAATTCGTCGGTAACCGTGAGCACGAGGGTGTCGCCGTCGTCGCTCATCGCGACGAGTTTCCCGCAGCGTGGACCTTTTGCAACTTCGTCGTAGGGGCGAGCGGTGAGGGCTGCTTCCAGTCGGCCGAGCGCGACAACTGGATCGACGCCTTTCGCCTGCAGAACTGGAGTCCCACTCGCAGCCAACTGGATCCGCGGGCGAGAAGCTGCGTTCGCCTCCATCACCTCTGGTTCCAAGTCGACGAGTCCCTCGAGGGCAGAGGTGGCATGTTCATCCGTGCGCGCGGTGAAGTAGTCGGTGATCGCAGACATGGCGCGATCATCTCACACACGATGCATCTCAACGCCCCGGACTCCTTCCGCGACTTACTGATCGACGTCAGGAGGGACAGGTGTGTGCTTCCTCGATTGCTTTCGCGAAAGCGCGAAGTCGTGGGCTTTCGAGATCGGTACGCCACACGAGACCCAAAGCAGATTCGGGTAATCCGTTGATCGGTACGAATGTGATGTCCGAGCGCTGGCTGTATGCAGCGGTTGCAGCGCAGAGGATGAGGCCGACCTGACTGAATGCGACCTGCGATAGGCCTTCCTGAACGGTGCTCGCCCCACCCTGCGTGGGAATCGTGGCTCCGCCCGGCGTCGTGCTCGGGGAATTCACACGCTGCCAATAGTCGGGGGCGGGGCCGGTGATGGGTACCAGGCAGATCTGCGCCAACTGCTCGGCGTCGATCACGCCCAGTTCGCTGAACGGGTGATGGACTGAGACGGCGAGGGTCTGGGGCTGTCGAGAAAAGACGAGCCCGGTTGTCAGTTCCGGCTCATCTACGGGGAGAAGGACCACTGCCGCATCGATTCGCCCGGCGAGTACATCACTGAACGGATCACCCAGGGGTAATTCTTTGATGGTCACGCATGTTTGCGGATGTTGTATTTCGAAACGAGAGACAGCAGCCGCGATCGAATCGTAAATTGCTCCTTGGAAACCCACCCGAAGCGGCGCCGGCATGTTCCGTGCTCTTGACTGAGCGTCCTCGATTACTCCGACAAGCGCACGATGCGCGGGAGCCAACGACGCAAGAAAATCGGCACCGAATTCAGTCAGGTGCACGCGGCGACTGGTCCGCGCCACCAGGCTGGTGCCGATACGACGCTCCAACGCGCTGATCAGCTGACTCACTCGGCTCTGGGAGATGAACAGCCGCTCGCCGGTGCGACCGAAGTGCAGTTCTTCAGCGAGAACGAGGAAGCACTCGATCTCACGCATCGGGGGCTCCGACATTTTCACTCCGACCCTGGACTCATTCGACCACTCCATCATGGCTCATCGATGAATTGAGCTAATGGTTGGATGAGCGATTCGCCGTTGATCCATCGGCGTGCAGGAGCTTCTCTGGTTACATGCCCCACTCCGCATCTGCACAGAACAGCCCTGCGTCCACGTCCTCAACCCACGCACACACCATTGAGAACCACTGGGCTGCGGTCGCGCTGATCGCAGCGTCCACCTTCATCGTTGTCGCGGCAGAGATGATGCCGGTCGGGCTACTCACCCCGATCGGTGCTGCTCTGGTGGAAAGTGAAGGGACCATCGGGCTCTCACTGGCCATTACCGGATTGGTGGCAGCGGCCACTGCCCCGTTTGTGCCCATCGTGACCCGGCGCTTCGATCGTCGGTCGACGCTTATCGTTCTGATGCTTGTAGTCGCCGCGGCGAACGCCCTCACGGCCCTTGCTCCGAGCTTCGTTTTCCTCGCTGTGGCTCGCGTCCTTCTAGGCGTGAGCATGGGTGGAGTCTGGGCACTCGCAGCTAGTCTGGCACCCAAATTGGTGGGTTCCAGATCCGTCGGGTTGGCGACCACGATCATCTTCAGCGGAATCGCTGTTGCCTCAGTTCTTGGTGTCCCTGCGGGGACGTATATCGGGGCAGTCGCCGGATGGAGCGTGGCGTTCTGGACTCTCAGCTGCGCGGCGACGCTGATCGCGATCGCCATGATCGCTGTCCTACCCACGATGCCAGCTGATCGGGCCTTGTCGCTCGGGAGTCTCGTGGCGGCCTTTCGGAACCCAGGAGTCCGGGTCGGATTCGCGATTACCGCGCTCATCGTCACCGCTCATTTCGCGGCGTACACCTATGTGCGTCCGGGGCTGGAGTTCTTCGCGGGGTTGAACGCTTCGCAGGTCGGCACAATGCTCCTGATCTACGGTGCATTCGGTGTCGTCGGCAACTTCATCGCCGGGCCGTCCGCTGCAAAGTCCCCGAAGGCGGTGGTCGTCAGCCTCAGCGTGGGAATAGCGGTCACACTCGCCCTGTTTCCGATCTCGGCTACCACCTTGATCGCAGCTGCTCTGCTCATGGCGGCTTGGGGCCTCTTCTACGGTGGTGCATCGGTGAGTACTCAAACATGGATTGCACAAGCAGCTCCCGTTCACCGCGAGGCCGCTTCTGCTCTATGGGTTGCAGTCTTCAATGCAAGCATCGCGCTCGGTGCGTTCGCGGGCGGACGCATTCACGACCACTCCGGTTCCGAAACGGTCTTCTGGACAGCCGCGGGAATCGCAACTCTCGCAATGCTGCTCGCGACATTCCGCAATCCCGTCGTGGCAAAGCATGAACTGACAACCTAGCCGCCTACACAAAACCTTCATAGAGGCAGGACAACAGATATGCACCAGATACCCGCTTCGGCATTCATGGATGTGGCCGAGTTGCTCGAACGCTATCGGGACAAATCGCTTTCTCCGGTGGACGTGCTCGAGTCCACCATCGAACGTATCGAGGCGCTCAACCCGACCTTGAACGCATTGGGACACACTTTCTTCGATACTGCACGAGCACAAGCGAAGTCAGCGGAACGCCACTACGCCCGCGGCTCGGATGTCAGCCTTCCGCTCGCCGGTGTTCCCGTTGTGGTGAAAGAGGATGAACCGGTGCAAGGACAACCCTGGACTCAAGGGTCCAAGGTCTATGAGGATGTGATCGCCACTCACACTTCCACTTTCGTGCAGCGAATCATCGACGCCGGTGCGATCGTCCACGCGCGATCGACGGCGCCCGAATTCTCCTCGGCCGCGTTCACACAGTCCGAGTTGTGGGGCGTCACTCGCAATCCGTGGAACACGAAATACTCCTCCGGCGGGTCTTCCGGTGGATCGGCAGTCGCACTTGCCACGGGGATGACGCACTTGGCTACCGGTTCCGATGTTGCAGGATCGATCCGAACTCCGTCGTCGTTCAACGGAATTGTCGGGTTCAAGCCACCACACGGCCGTGTCCCGGTCGATCCTCCCTTCAATCTCGATCGCTACTGCCACTGCGGTCCGATGGCGCGCACCGTAAGTGATTGCCTCACACTGCAGTCGGTCATCGCGGGACCGAGCTCCACTGACATTGCCTCGCATGTGCCGGCATCGCCGCTGCCCGGCCTCGCAACGCATTCGTTGACAGGAATGCGTATCGCCGTGATCCCCGCGTTGGGTGACTGGCCGGTTGATCCGGACGTTGCCGCCAACACCGCCAAGTTGGTGGACACCCTCACTGCGCTGGGCGCACGCGCGGAGATCATCGAAGTCGACTTGTCACGCGCTGCAATCATGCGTGCGGCCGCCATTCACTACGACCACGTGTTCGGTGCTTCGATCTCTGCCGAAGCGTCCGCGCACCCCGACAAGGTCACGGAGTACGCGAAGGAACTCGCGCGATGGGCACGTCGCACTCGTGGTGATGCGACTTTCCTCGACGGACTCGCGATCGAAACCGAACTGTATTCGTCGATCGGATCCCTGTTCGACACCTATGACGCGTTGATTACTCCGGCAGTGGCGACGGAGGGCTTTCTTGCCGGCGACGACTACGTGGGGCACGGAATCAATGTGGCTGGAACAGAATTGGAGTTCTACCTCGAGGCTGTACCGGCCATCACCTTCAACATCCTGAGTAGCTGCCCGGTGCTGACAATCCCCACAGGTTTCGCTCGGAACGGAATCCCCACGGGCACACAGATAGTTACGCGACCGTACGACGACCAGACGGCCTTTGCGATTGGGCTCGCCCTCGAGAAGGTCCTGCCGTATCCCGGCAATCACCCGGATTGTCATGCCTTCTCGCGAGAATTTCGGGCAGGCGGGTGAATCACGCCACGCAGAATTCGTTGCCCTCGGGATCGGCCATGATCACATGGTGACCCTCGAATCTTTCCAATTCTGATGCGCCCGCGCGTAGTAGCCGTTCGACCTCGCGAAGGATTGTCGCCCACTTCTGAGTCGGGGTTCCGTCTCCGGATACCCGGAGATCGAGATGTAATCGGTTCTTGGCCACCTTGGATTCAGGAACCTGTAGAAGGCAGAGGCGAGGAGCCACTCCGAGCGGGTGGTGCAACCAAGCTCCGCCCATCCCGTCGTCTTCGTCGTCGAAAGTGGCAAGCCACTCCTCGCGAGTCGAAAAAGGCTGCGGTGGTGGCTCATCGACGTATCCAGCGGCTATCTTCCAAAACGTAGCCAAGCGGTCAGGGTCTGTGCAATCCATCGTCAGATCGACGCGAGTGAGCATCTGTCGATGTTAATGCCCAAGGCAATCGAGTGCCGGGAGGGAGGAAGCTTGCGGCATTCTTCGGAACCAAGCTGCTCGCCGCTATTTCCGCGTGCGACGTGGGCAGTCCACCGGTCCGTCGGCTGCTCGATTGTCAGCAGCAGCAGATACTCGACCAGTCGCTTGTAGCGTCGATCCCGTATTGGGCCCTGTGCCAATGTGCAGGAGGACGTCACCGCAACCGCTGTCGGGGGCCGCGTTCGGGAATGTCGAACAAGCCGATCGTTCGGATCGCTATCATTCTGGCTACGCCCGCCGACCGGGCCGGGATCTCGAGGAGACGCGTGAACCACACCACGACCGAATCTACTGCCGTGCCGCCCGCGTCATGGTTGCCGATGAAGTACCCCCGGCGCGGCGGTTTTGCCGCCGACGTGGCACCTGTCGATCCCGCAGCCGGTGCCGAACTCGACCGACAATTCGACAGCGACGACCAGTTTCGCGAATTCAGTTCGGCGTATTTGGTCAATGATCCTGATCCTGACGAGCTCACCCTCGCCGCCCGGAAGTATCAAGCCGGTGAGATCTCCGCTGTCGGTGCAGCTGCTTTGTACTGCATACTCGGCCGCTACGCAGATAATGACCGGCAACAATCGACAGTTCTCTTGGACGGGTTGGTGGCACGGCACGGGTTGGTCTTCGCGGTCGAAGCACTCTTGGAATGGGCCGACCTGCGGTTCGTTCATGTTTCGGTGCCTGTGTCAGAGCTGGGACCCGACGCGGTAATTGTAGTGGCGAACATCGGCGGTGAGTCGCCAGCTGCGGGATACAAGATGCCTGAGTATGTACTGCGCGAGCAGCTCGGGCGGACGGACGAACCTGATGCGCAAGTGGTCCGAGAGCACATGCTCGACCGTATGCGCGGCCTGTTGGCGACAGCCTCTGACGAGGACTACGCCGCAGCCCGAGAGGTGGCGTCGTCGATGCGCACCAACAGCACCCGCCGTTTGACGGCGTCGTACATCTTTCCGACCGAGGAAGGGTGGTCGGAAGAACTCATCATGGGAATGCGCGCTCGGTGGTATCACTGGAACACTCAGCTGACGGTTTCGTCGAACACGGTGCAGCAGCTCGAACGGGTGACCGACTCACACGCAATGCGCAGTTGGCTCGAGGACGAGGCGATGATTGCCGCAGTAGTTGACGGCATAGGTGCAGGTCTTACCGGACTGTTGGTCGATGCGTTCGACAAACCAAACCAGTACGGACACATGAGGGACGAGGCGACACTGCTCCGAATCCTCTGGGCGCTCTCGGCGATACCCACCGACGAAGCGTTCACTGCTCTGGTTGAACGTCGCCACGTGAAGAGTGCGTTGCCCGCGGTCCTACACGCAATGCAACATTACCCACGTCGAGCATTGAAGATATTGGCAGAGAGGGATATCGACCTGTTGGACCGTCACGTGCGGGCGAATCCCGACATCGCCGCCGAGCTGTCGCCTACACTTCCCGAGCCTGCACGGCGAAGGATCGCCGAATTGTCGACGCCGACGCCCGAGGCCACGGATCTTCCGCCCATTCTCGTCGCGCCGCCGTGGTCGAACAGAAAGAAAGCGCTCGACGTCGCGGTGATCGGTGATCTCGTTGCTCCTGAAATCAGCCGAATAGTCTGGCTTCCAGGTGAACTCGAACAAATCAAGAACACTCCGAGCGACTACTCCTACACCACGTGGGAAAATTACAAACAGTATGTGCAGGATGTATCACCGCGTTCCACCCATGACTGGAACACCTGGGTGATTTTTCTACTGGCCCCAGACGAAATCGCGCGCCCGTTCCTGACGGACTGGCCCGGAACCTCGCTCAAGGATCCACTTCGGGTTGTCGCTCGCTACGAACTCGATGCGCTGCCGCTGATGCTTCGCTTCACGCGCGCTCATCCAGGTGCCGCGGCGCCATACTTGATGCCATATGTCGATATCGATGTCGCGCGCGTGCATGCGACGATGTTCGCCACCAGGAAGAATCTCCGCAAACCTGCGATGGCGTGGCTGGTTCGACACGCTGAAGATGCAGTGGCACTACTCGTTCCAGACGCAGTGGGTCCGGCAGGTGCTCAACGTGATCATGCTGCCGCCGCCCTGCGTGCGCTCGCCAGAACAACCTCGCGCGAGACAGTGGTCGACGGAGCGAACCGGTACGGCCCCGAAGCCGGGCAGGTAGTCGCCGGCATTGTCGATCTCGACCCGCTCGAGATGTTGCCCAAGCGGATACCGAAAACTCCGGTTTGGGTGGATGTCTCTTCACTTCCGCTGATTCTGAACGAGAATCGATCAGCCGCACTGCCGACGTCGGCGGTGTCGACGATCCTGACGATGTGCGCAATCGGAACCGCGGACGCTCCTTACGCCGGACTCGATGTAGTAACTGCGTATTGTGACCGATCGTCGCTCGCCGAGGCCGCGTGGGAACTATTCGAACGATGGTGGGGTGCCGGCGCTCCGTCGAAGGACAACTGGGTGATTCTTGCGCTGGGTTGGCTCGGCGACGATTCGACAGTGGCAAGATTGGCACCCCTCGTCAGACGGTGGCCAGGTGAGAATGGTGCAGCACGAGCACAACTCGGTCTCGATGCACTGGCTGCACATGGGTCAGCCCGCGCGTTGACAGAACTCGATCACATCTCCCGAAAAATGAAGTTCAAGTCGTTGAAGAACGGAGCGGCACAACGCGTCGCAGAGTTGGCCGACAGTCTCGGGCTCGATCGAGAACAGCTGGCCGACCGGATCGTTCCTGATCTCGATCTGACGCCGGACGGCACTATGAACTTCGACTACGGGACGCGGATGTTCACCGTTGGTTTCACGGAGGCTCTCGTGCCTTATGTGCTCGACGGAGGAGGTAAGAAGACGTCAGGACTGCCCAAACCCACCAGAAATGACGACGTTGTTCTCGCCGAGAGTGCGAAGAAGCGATTCACCGAGCTTAAGCGAGAAACGAAAGCTGTTGCTGCCGAGCAGATCAAACGCCTGAACCGTTCGATGGTTACCGGGCGCCGCTGGACTAGGACAGAATTCGACGACTTCGTGCTCGGCCATCCGCTGCTGATTCACGTTGCACGGCGACTGCTGTGGGCATCGTTCGATGACAGCGGTCTGCCTACAGTCGTGTTCCGGGTCGCGGAGGACAGTACCTTGGCCGACATCGACGACCAGACCGTCGAGCTACCTGAGGGCCGTATCGGGCTAGTACACCCCGCGCACATACCCGATACGGTGGGCGCGTGGTCCGACGTGTTCGCCGACTACGAAATCTTGCAGCCTTTCCCACAGTTGGGTCGTGCTGTCCACGATCCGCTACCCGATGACGTCGACGGGAGTGGACTGAGTCGATTCACCGGAGTAACCGCCAGCCCCAGTCAGGCACTGCGGTTGACGTACAGAGGATGGGAACCGGTGTGGGAGAACCCAGCTTCCTGGGGACAAGGCCTGCTGTACCAGCTCAGCGATGACGTGTCTGTTCTGTTGGGGTTGGAGCCCGGGATGGGGACGGGAGACCCTTACAACGGGTACCCCGATCAGAAGCTCGTTTCGGTGGAACTCCGTGGGGGGACTTTGAACGATGTCGATCGTGCGACGGTCTCCGAACTCATCGCAGACTTGGCAGGGTTCGCCTCGTGACTTCACGAGTCCAGCGCCCACCGGCTGAGGAGCGGTTTGCCGAGGAACTTGCGCGTTTGGCCGAAGAAGACACTGGGCCGCGACCACCGGGGTGGCGTCTAACCCTCACGTCGGCGCGGACGTTCGTCATGGGCGACGTCGAGCTGGGAATAGCGCCGAAATACGTAGGCAACGCATCGCTCGTCGAACGCTCACTCGTCACCTTGGCGACGACACGTGGATTGATGCTGGTCGGAGAACCTGGTACTGCCAAATCGCTACTGTCAGAGCTCATCGCCGCTGCCGTGAGCGGGGATTCGACCCTCACGATCCAGGGCGGTGCCGCCACGACCGAGGATCAGATCCGGTATTCGTGGAACTATGCACTGCTCGTCGCGGAAGGCCCCTCGACTCGATCGATGGTTCCAGCGCCGATGATGCGTGGAATGGCCGAGGGACGCGTCGTGCGGTTCGAGGAGGTCACGCGGTGTCCGCTCGAAGTGCAGGACACTCTGTTGTCGTTGCTGTCCGAACGGGTGCTGGCAGTCCCGGAACTTTCCGGAGACGACGCAATGGTCTATGCCCGTGAGGGTTTCAATGTGATCGCCACCGCAAACACCCGCGACCGTGGCGTCAACGAGATGAGCGCCGCACTCAAACGGCGCTTCAACTTCGAGACCGTGCACCCGATCGCCGATTTCGACACCGAAGTCGAACTCGTGCGAACAGAATCGGCGGCCTTGCTGCGTGCTTCCGGTGTAGCTGCAGAACAAGATCCGGCAGTGTCCGAGTTGTTGGTCACGCTGTTTCGTGACCTACGTACAGGATTCACCGCGAACGGATCGCCGGTCGAGCGACTGTCATCGGTGATGAGCACGGCTGAAGCGGTGTCCCTTGCGCATGCCACCGGTATTCGTGGGTGGTTCTTGCGAGGAGACGCCGGTACCGTCACCGACCTCGCCGAGTCCCTGGCCGGTACGGCGACGAAAGACAACAGTGAGGATGCTGCCCGGTTGCGCCGCTACGTCGAGAAAGTAGGGTCGCAGCGGACGAGTGCGGCATGGCAAGAGCTACGCCGGGCGCACGCACGTCTGACCGGACCGTGAGCGTCGCTGTGGTGGACGCTGGTCGCGACGTCGTGGTGATCGGGATTCGGCACCACAGCCCTGCGTGTGCTCGGATCGTGGCGGAGACCATTGAACGCCTGCAGCCGACGCATGTCTTGATCGAGGGACCCGCAGACTTCACCGATCGAATCGATGAACTGAGACTCGATCACAAGTTGCCGATCGCGCTGTACTCCCACGTGCGACGAGGAGCGCACACGCGCGTGACATGGGCTGCCTTCACCGATTGGTCTCCAGAATGGATCGCCCTTCGGTCGGCCTCCAAGGTGTCGGCGGAGGTTCGGTTGATCGATCTTCCCGCCTGGCACCCCGCTTTCGACGGGCCGCCGGACGAGTACAGTGTGGCTGCAACAGTATTGGCGGCCGGACTGGGACTGGACACGGTCGACGCGATGTGGGATCACGTCGTCGAGTCGCGCGCCGATACGCTCACTGTCGAGGAATTGACTGCCGTCCTCGACGACTACTTCGATGCGATCCGGGTCGGTGACGCCACAGTATCCGAGCGCGAACAGTACATGGCATCGTGGATACGGGCCGCTCGAGAGCGCCCCGGAAGCGGTGCGGTCGTTGTCGTCTGCGGCGGGCGTCATCGGCCGGCGATCATGTCCGAACTGGCTCGCGGTAGACCGACCGACGGATTCTGGCCCGCCGTTCCGACCGCGGGCCCTGATGTCGACATCGGCAGTTACCTGGTCCCCTATTCCTACAGTCGTCTCGACCTGGAATCCCCATGGTGGTACGAGAAGCTCTGGCAGAAAACGACATCGGCCGGGGAGGTTGCAGCCGCGGCGATCGTCCGTGATTTGCGATCCCGGAATCAACGCGTCTCGACAACGGATTTCATCGGATTCCGTACGCAGATCCTCGGACTCGCCGCTATCCGTGGTCACGCGCTGCCGACGCGACGAGATGTATTAGATGCTGCAGCAAGTACATTGGTGGGTGAGGCGTTGGCGTCGCCGCTGCCTTGGACACTCGCAGGGGAACCTCTGGGGCCCGAACCCGACCCCGTCATCTCGGCCTGTATGCGCACGATGCGAGGTGATCGGCGGGGCACGCTACACCCTGATTCACCGGTACCGGGATTGGTTTGTCACGTCGATATGCTCCTCGAGGAGTTCGACCTCTTGCCCGGCCCTGTTGCACTCGACTTGGCCGACGAGCGTAGTCGTCAGCGTAGTCGTGCACTACATCAGTTGCGTGTGCTGGGAGTGCCAGGATTCGAGCGAACTGCAGGTCCAGGCAGTGGTTCTGCAGTGGTGTCGACAGAACGGTGGATGATTGTCGACTCCGCAGACCGCCTCCCGGCGCTGGTCGAGGCTGCAGCCAAAGGCCATACTCTGGTAGAGGCAGCTGGGGCCACCCTGGAATCTTCGCTGACTTCGGCTGCGGCTGATGTCGAGCGTCTTGCACACATTCTGTTCGATGCAGTTCTTTGTGGACTCGACTCGGTGGCTGACCGAACCGAGTCGATCGCATCCGAATCATTGAAGGGCGTAGGAGATCTCGGGGGCACAGGCCTGCTGCTTCGAGCCGCTCTGGACCTGTGGCGGCACGACTCACTCTTCGGGAGCCGAGGGTCCACACTGCTCGGGGCGATAATTGATTCGGCGTCCTCGCAGGTCGTTGCGTTGGCGCACCGAGTTCGGGCCACGACCGGTGGCGCTGATCTCCTCCGGATATCAGCTCTCGCAGCGTTATCCGATGCGATGGAGTATGCGACGGAGATCCTCTCGACTGATCCGGCCGACGACCTGACCGCTCTGGCACGTGACAATGGTGCCGCGGTCGACATCAGGGGATCGGCCCTGGGAACGTCCTGGGATCGAATTCCCCCCGATGCAGCAGTCGACGCCGTTCGATTGATTCCTGCAGAACACCTCGGTGATTGGTTGTGCGGACTGTTCGGAGTAGCACGTGAGCGTTTTCTGGACGCGGAATCCAGCGACACAGTGTTGACCGCCGTCGATGAAATCGTGAGCAGACTGTCCGAACACGAGTTCCTGACAGCACTTCCCGCGCTACGGCAGTCCTTCGAATTCTTCCCTCCCCATGAACGCGACATCATCGCGCGCCGCCTGACAACGTCGACACCAGAGGCTGCAGTCGTGAACTCCCTGGATGTCGGAAGGCAGCTCGACGCCCGGGTGGACGACGCGCTTGCCCAGATCGGTATGCGATGAACATCGAACGATGGCGGCTGATTCTGGGTGATGCGTCGGCCGGAGTACTCGGTGATCCAACGGGCGATGCGGCTGAACGCGACGATGCGTTGGAGTGGCTGTACGGCCGTGACCCGGCTCGCAGCGCGCAGGGCGTTCGCGCTGGAACTTCCCGACTGCAGGGGACCGACTCCGTAACGACTGGAGACAACCCGGGTGGCGGAGATACGCCCGGTTCCCCGGGTGCGGTTCCGCCGAGTCGCAAGGATGGGCGGTATCGCCCCAATGGGCTCGGCGAAACGACGGTGACGGCCGTGGACTGGCTCGACGACATCCACCGTCTTTTTCCTCGCGAGACAGTTCATCGACTCGAACGCGACGCCGTGGAGAAATACGAAATCACCGAAGTGGTGACAGATTTGGAAGCGTTGCAGCGTATCGAGCCCAGCGTGACTCTGCTTCGAGCAGTGCTGCGTACCAAACACCTGATGGATCCCCGAGTTCTGGCGATGGCAAAAAAGGCTGTCGACAATGTCGTACGCGAGTTGATCGAGAGGCTCTCGGTGGACGTCCGCAGGACCTTCCACGGCAAACGTAGCCGACACAGAACAGCGTTTCGTAATTCGCGCAATTTCGACTTCGAGGCAACGGTTCGCGCCAATCTGCAGCATTGGTCACCGCAAACACGCAAGATTGCTATCGAAAAGCCTTTGTTCACTTCGCGAACTCGTCGGCACACGGATACGTGGACGTTGATTCTGTTGGTCGACCAGTCCGGATCGATGATCGACTCTGTCATCCACTCGGCGATCACCGCTGCATGTTTCTGGAATGTCCCCGGATTGAGGACTCACCTCATTGCATACGACACCAATGTCGTCGATCTCACGTCCGAGGTTCTCGACCCGGTCGAGCTCTTGATGAGCGTCCAATTGGGAGGCGGGAATGACGGTGCAAAGGCCGTCGATTATGCCGCGCAACTGGTGGATACGCCGCAACGAACGATTGTTGTCATCATCTCCGATCTGTACGAAAGTGCACCGGATCGGTTCGTCCGGAGCGTTGCCGGTCTCACGGACAATGGTGTGCGTGTCCTGGCGCTTGCTGCGCTCGACGATGCTGGTGACCCTGATTACGACCGTGAAATTGCCCGTCGCTTGACGCGACTGGGTGTGCACGTCGGTGCGATGACTCCCGGAGGGCTGGCCGAATTCGTGGCCGGTTGTATTCGATGACGTCCCGGCCTGATCTGGCTGCGCTCACCGACGATGCGCTTGCGCTGGTCGCCAATCGCGGGCTCGTCAAGCGAGCCGCGCGTATGTTCGCCGAGGAAACGCCTGAACTCTTGGTGACGAGCGAACGGATCCTCGTCAGGTACGGCGACGGTGTCGAAACCAGTCTTCCTGCCGGCATTCCATTCTCGGAAGCGTCGTGCACGTGTGGCGCAAGCTCGGTGTGCCGGCACCGTGTCGGTCTCGTTCTCGTTTATCGGGCGAATCACGGGTCGAGCTTCGATCACATAGACTGGACGCCAGGGGAATTCGATGACGAGGCGCTGGAGGCATTCCTCGGAGGGGCGGTACTGGCACGGGCGAATCGGACCAGGCTGCAGGGCTACCAGGCAACAGTGCATCGAGCTCGAGGTACAGATCCTGTTGTGCGAGTCGAACTCCCGCATTGCACGGTCCGGTTCTTGGTCCCACACGAACTGAGTCACGCCCATTCTTCGGCATCTGCGCACACGACGGCAGAAGCGATAGCACTTGCCGTGTGGGCGGTTCGGGCGGCGGACGAATCCGGAACCGACCATGTGCACGTGGGTCGGAGTTCAGTCGTGCGAGATGCTGATCGAAGTGCTCTGGCAAGGGCCTTGGCGCGGACGATCCTCGTGGACGGTCTGTCCACCACAACGGCGGTGCAACACGCCACTGCCGTCAGAGACACCCGCACCATTGAGGCAGGTTCCGCAATCTGGTTGGCCGATGCGTGCATAGAACTGACCGACCAGATCGAGGCCTATTCGATGCGGCATGCCGGGCACAGTCGCACACGAGTGGCGATGATCATCGCCGAGATTCATGCGAGGGTCGAACTCGGTGAATCGGTCGATTCATCGCTTGCCGGGACAGCACTGGGGACCGAGACTCCCGGTGAAACTCCGCTGCGTCGTTCACGTCTGATCAGCCTCGGCGCGAGGGTGACGGCGACTGGCGATTCGACTACCGCCGATATCTACTTCGCCGAACCAGATTCGGATGCAGTCTTTCTCATGAGTCACGATTGGTCGAGTGAATCCGACGAGGCACTCTCCGGGTATGCGATCTCGACTCGCCGAATTGCCGGTTCGACGGTCGCCGCTTTGGCTTCATCGACAGTGCTCACAGAATCAGCGGTTCGCCGTGCCAACCACAGAATCCGCCTCGGGCGTAAAGGGATCGGGCGGACTTCCATTCTCCCTCTCGGCGTCGACGCGTGGGAAAAATCGATTGACGTGGTGGACGATTACGCCGAGATGCATCGCCGGTTCATCGAGCGCCCGCCGTCGTTTGCCCGAGCCCGGCTGACTACCGATGGCGTCGGTGTGATGCGAGTAGATTCTGTAATCAGCACCGATTACGCTCCTGCAGAACAGATATGGACAATGCGGGTCGGAGATGGGCGTGGCAACCTGGCGCAGGTGAGCGTCGTACATCGAGCGCAAGCGCCCGGTGCAATCGACGCGATGGTCCGGGCAATGTCGGCCCGGCCGAGGGCCGTGAGCGGTCGGCTGACTGTCCGTGCCGGTGCGTTGTGGATGACACCATTCGCTGTTGCATGCGACCTCGGCGTCATCGTTCCCGATCTCGAAGAAGGCCTCGGCAGTGCGACGATGACTCGCGCAGTCACGACGGGCGGTGTGGACGCCATCGACAGTGCGCTGGAGGGAGCTCTATCCGTACTCGCGGACATCGCTCACCGCGGGCTGAGAAATGCGGCTGAGCCTACTATTTCTGCGCTTCGTCGTTGTGCAGCAGGGGTAGTCATGGTCGGTATGGATTCAACGGCGCGAGCCTTGGAGTGCGTAGCCGATGCGATTTCGTTCGGTGAGCTGGAGACGTCGGCAGATGCGTGGGTTCATGCTGTGATCCGGATCGTCACGGCCATCGAATCACGTTGAGACACCCGGCTTTGCAACCCTTCCAGTGATCAGCCTGCCTGCAGGCTTCAATTCTGACGGGCTGCCAATGGGTATACAGGTTCTGGCTCGCAGTCATGCCGATCTGGACCTGTTGCAACTCGCGCACGGCTTCGGCAGCGTTGACACTAGCTCTGGTGGAGGGTTGACCAGAATGTAGTTAGGTGCCATATTAGTTGCATGGCAGTGGACGGAACCGATCACGACTCACCCACTTTGGATCAGGCGCGGCGGCAGTTGGAGCATTACGGCCTCGGGTCCGATCCGCAGGCGGTGCTGGTTGCGGTGCGGTTGATCTCGGCGGGCGCGCGGCTCGGTCGAGCGACTGAGGTTCACTTCGCGAGGTATGGACTGTCGACCGGCCGTTACCGACTGCTTGCGGATCTGGAAGACCACGACGGGGAGAAATCTCCCTCACGTCTGGCGGCTGATCTCGGCGTCTCGCGAGCCACGGTCACCGGCTTGGTCGATGGGCTCGAGCAGGAGGGTTTGGTCGCTCGACGTCCGTCCGCGGAGGACGGGCGTGGTGCGGTGGTCGTCCTGACTGCTCGTGGCGCTCAGCGGTTACGTGACATGGCGCCCGAACACTTTGCTCGTCTCGAGGAAATGGTCGACGAGCTCACTGTCGACGAGCGAGCGGTTTTTTTGGATCTGCTCTCGCGGGTCGTTCGCGGTATCGGTGCGCTGACTGCGGAGTAGTCGGCTGGGATTCCAAGTATTCGCGTAGCGATTCGAATCGTCGTCAATTCTCGACAGAGACTTCTCTTTTCATACCCAAATAGTTAGTCACCTAATTATAATCGGAAAGTTGGTCTCCTTCATGTCCGGACTCACCCCGCCGATCCGTCGCGAAAACAAAAGGGAGATAACCGATTCCAATCGACGCGTCCCGGTTGCCGATCGTCGCGCCGCACGACCTTTCATCCTGTGGAGAGAGGTGCTGGTCGCCTACCTTGCCCCTGCGCTGATGGCGGGTGCGGGCGGAGTCGCATCCGGCCAATCGGGCCTCACGATGGCGGCATTTACGTCCATTGCGGGCACGTCGGCAGTGGTGGCGTTGCTGATCGGCTCCTGGCTGCAGCGTCGCGGGAGGTCACGGCCGTGGACCACGGCCCTGCCTCGCATCATGGTGGCGGCAATTCTTGCCGTCGGAGCCGCTGTGATTGCTGGTCTCGTCGGGTGGTTCGCCTCCCGTTGGCTACCAGCTCACACGAGCGTGGTCGACACTGCTTGGCTTGCTCGCCTGCAACTCGATCTACCGATATCTGCCGCTGTCGCTGCCGTCATCGTCAGCTGGCGATGGCGCCGTCAGAATCCCTGACAGACAACACATGTCAACGATCCCCGGCTTCCCGGGGAAGACCGAAAGGAACACGATGATCGTCATCATGGGAGCGTCCGGAACCACAGGCGGCGCGTTGCTACGCAGTCTCGCATCCTCGGGTGTGCCGAGCCGAGCGCTGTCCCGCGACCCGGACAGGCTGAGCGCCCACCTCGGCGATTTGGCCGACGGTTTGGTCGAAGTAGTGCCGGCCGATGCCGCAGACCCAACTTCGCTACGGACGGCTTTCAAAGGGGCCGAACAACTTTTCCTCGCCATGGCCAACGGACTCGAACAGGTCGAGCTCGAAACGCGTGTGATCGACATAGCCGCCGAGAGCGGCGTCGAACACATCGTCAAGATCTCCGACCCCGCCGCCGCGGCCGACTCCCCCATCGCTCTCTCCCGCGGCCACCATGCCGTCGGCGAACACCTGCGTGCATCCGGGATCCGCCACACTCTGCTCCGCCCTTATGCGTTCATGCAGAATCTGTTGCTCCTGGCTCCGGCGGTGGCTGCGCAAGGGGTGATTCTGGGCGCGATGCGGGACGCGCCGTGCAACTGGATCGACTGCCGAGATATCGGTGACGTCGCCGCGGCCGTGCTCACACGCGCCGACCTCGCCGGCGGCACCTACGTCCTGACGGGCAGCGAGGCAGTCGGCTACGGCGGCATCGCCGATTCTCTGACCCGCATGCTCGATCGCCCCGTCCAATATATCGACCTGCCACCGCACGAACTTCGGCAAGACCTCGTCGATCATGCCCACATGCCTCCGTGGCTGGCCGAGCACATTCTGGAGATCCAGCAACTTGCCGTCTCGCGCCCGGAGTCACCCACCGACACGGTGGCACGTGTCCTGGGGCGTGAGCCACGAAGCCTGGATGCGTTCCTGCGTGAGCATCTGGACCGTTTCCGCTGATTCACGCTGCGAGAGCAGTGCCGCCAGCAGTCATGCGGTTGATCAACGAGCCCACCGAATCCTGATCGGACCTCGTACGGATTCCGGGTCGACGACTTCGCCGCCCTGGGTGATCTGCACTTCGCCGTGGGCCACCATGTGGCGGGCAGCCTCTCGGACGGGTTCCATCAGCGGACGCCAATTGTCGGGTGCCGCTGCGCGGGCCACGTCGGAGGGGCAGATGCTCGACTCGGCCGATCGGGCACTGAGTAGTTCGCGGATCTTCGCCGCCAGTTCTTTCTCTTCCACCATATGACCTCAGTTTCCGGACGTGACCGTAGGCCTTCAACAGAGTATGAACCTTCGGTTCGGCGAGTTGTGGCGAAGGAATGGTGCACATCGATAATCATTGACGGCGTGGAGAATTCGAGTGCAACGCGCCGCGACGTAGTCCGAGAGTCGTATTCGGCCAGATCCCAGGAGTACACGGACCTCTTCGGCTCGATGGATTCGACGCACGTATCTGATCGGGCCCTGGTGACCAGCTGGGCTGCCACTTTGACCGGCCCCGTGCTCGACGCCGGGTGCGGGCCGGGGCAGTGGACAGACTTCCTGGCCCAGAGCGGGCTGGCTGTGAGCGGGATCGATCTCGTGCCCGAGTTCGTCGAACGAGCCCGCACCCGATACCCGGATCTTTCCTTCGAGGTCGGGGGCTTCGAGGCATTGGACGCGAAAACGAATTCACTGGGCGGCGTGCTGTCCTGGTACTCGCTCATTCACCATCACCCGCAAGATATCGAGGCACCGCTCGCTGAATTCGCGCGCGTGATCCGCCCAGGTGGTGGGTTGCTCGTGGGCTTCTTCGAAGGCACAACGGTAGAGCCTTTTGATCACGCCGCGACGACTGGTTATCGATGGCCGGTGACCGAACTGGCCCAAATGCTGGTCACAGCGGGTTTCGACGTGATCGAGACCCATACCCGGACGGGGAGCGGCTACAGGCCGCACGGCGCAATCACTGCCAGCCGGCGCGGCGTCGAATAGCGGATCGAGACAGCGGATCGAGACAGGGCGAGCAATTCTCTTTCATTCATTTCGTGTGAGTGGTGTGCTGGATGAGTCACTCCCCGGCTTTTTCAGCACCGGATCATCCACAGTTGAAAGAAGGCGCCATGACTACGATTCATCTTCACAAGACGACCACTGCGACGCCCGAACAGGTCCTTGCCGGCCTGACCGACTTCGGCCCGGGCCGTGAGGAAATCTTCGGCCGCAGTGCGGACAGCTACCTGAAAGTGCACCAACAAGGACCCCACGATGCTGATGTCACCGAGGGCTCCAGTGGTATCTGGGAGCGTCTGCACTACGACTGGACCGACCCGCACCGCGTCGTGATGACAACCACCGACTCCAACCTGTGGGGCGGGGCGTCGAGCCATACCTACACGCTGACCCGGCAACCGACGGGTCTGACCGATGTCGACGCCGTCGTGGTCCGGGACGGCAAGAACCTCAAGGGAAAGCTCCTGGCGTCGGTACTCGGACTCGTCGGCACCCAAGTGCTGGGAAAGTCGTTCACGAAGTCCATCGATGCCATCGAAGCTCGCAACGGTGGCGCGGGCGGCGGCAACACACAGTGACAAGAACCTGACGGATTGTCAGAGCGCTTCGAGGGCCTCCGTCATCTTCTTCACCGTCTCCGGTGCCACTTTGGCTTCGAATCCCGCCTTCAGGAGAGGCGACGCAATCTTGGCGGCACCGTTGAACTCGACGTTCGCGTGATACTCGATCTCGGTCGAGTTCGGACCCACCGAAGTCAAGGTGATGTCGTCGGTACTGGTGGCAGTCTTGTTCTTTCCTTCGAGAACAACGTGATTCAGCTCGTCGGTCACCAGCGTGTACGTCAGTTCCGTGGTGACGCCGAACAGCTTCGACACGTTGTGCCATTGGGTTCCGACGCCGACAGGACCGTCGGAGATCTGCGTGCAACTCTCGGTGCCCGGATCCCACGTCGGCGCATTGGCGAAGTCGCGGAGAAACGCCGCAGCCTTCTCGATCGGTACCTCGGCGGTGAATTTGCGGGTGACGTCAACCATGCGGTGGGCCTTTCGGTTCATTTTTCGGCGGTAGTGCCGAGGCGAGACTTCGTTCCGACGCCCGGGCTACCCAAACTCGACGAACGGTAACCGCCTTCAGAAGACTGCGCGGTCCAGTGGACGTGGAAGCGGATCGAGTGCGCCGGTCTCGCGCAGGCGCTCGTACGCCCGAACGACCCCATCGACGGCCCCGATCTGTAGCAACACGCCGCCCGGTAACGCGGCAACGCCTACGGCCAGGTCATCCGGGATCGCGTCAGCGCGAGCGGACGAGAGGTAGCCGACGCGGCCGATCACGGGATCTCCGACGCGATAGTCGGACTCGTCTTCGAGAGCGTCGAGGATGTTGTCGTCGGTGACGTCCCCGAAGTCCGGTTCCCACACCGCGGCGAGCATCCGAAGTAGTTCTGTCTCAGGAACTTCGGCGGCGTCCGGCGCGCTGACAGCGAGAATCATCGACTGTAGGACGATTTCCGGTTCGCCGCCGGCCAACCCTGAGAGTTCGAGCCCCCATTCGGGCCCTCCGCCGGATGCGAGCCTCAACCCGATTCCCAGACGATCCGACCAGTCTTCGGCGGCCTGCGCGTTCTCGAGCACGTGTGCCAACTGGTCGACGGTCACGGCAGTAGCAGGTCCAGCGGAATGGATCTGTTGCCACGACCCGCCGACCACCTCGGGCAACAGGAATTCGACTTGCTCCAACGTCCGACGCCACCGGGAGGCCACGGCCTGCACCGATTCCGGCCGTCGTCCCCAGAAAACTCGAATAGCGCGTCGTGTCATCGAGTCCTCCGGTAAGGATCGTCCATGGGTAGCCATCTCCCGTCCTCGTGGATTCCGAGATCAGTGACGCCGCGGGTGAGAGCGTCGACGGCCGCGAGAACGGCAGGGCGCGTTTCGTTCTCACGACACAGGAGTGACCACGTCCAGATTGCCGCCGGGTCGATCATCGGGCGTGCCGTGAGATCGCTCGGCAGCGTGATGGTCTGCCCTTTGGGCGAGTTGACGACCGGACGGCCGACGGCACGGACGTGATCGAAGAATGCCGGGCCGGTGATACCACCGTCGTTGATGCGCATGATCTGTGCGCCGGTATCGCGAGCGAATTCTTCGGCGAAGACGTTCCACGAATACCAGGAGGTGGTGTCGTCGTCGACGAGCACGACGACGTCGCGTGCCCGCACCGGTGTGGTGTCCTCTCCGGTGGAGACGGCGTAGAGCCGATCCGCACCGAGCAGTCTGGCGTTCAAACCGTTTTGGGCGACATCGTATTTCCGTACCCAGGCGATCGCCAGATCGAGGCTGCCGTCTGCCACCCGCGCGGCCTGTGCGTGTGATGGCACCACCCAGGCGTCGACGTGCAGTTGCGCGACCCCTGAAGTGCGCGCGATCAGATCCGTGGGGAGCCAATTGACGTAGCCGATCCGGACGGGCTCCGCTCCGGACAGACGCTCCGCGCGGCGCCGCAGATTCTCGGCATTCTCGAGTAGCGCACGGACATCGGGGAGCAGCGCCGCGCCGGCTGGCGTCAGAGCGACGGAACGGCGGTCGCGGACGAACAGCTTGACGCCGAGATCGCGCTCGAGTGCCATGATCTGCTGCGACAATGACGGCCCGGCTATCAGTAGTCGTGCCGCGGCTCGGCCGAAGTGCAGTTCCTCGGCGACGACCTCGAAGTATCTCAGCTGACGCAGCTCCACGATCCTTCATGCTACGTGCGGTGGGAGGTTGCGCCTATCAGTCAGGAGCAAAGCGGTCGTGGCGGTCCGGCGCGGCCGGGGCACACGATAAGACCATGAGCACAGTCCACAACGGCGTCTCCCCACGAGCGCACGCTGTCCAAGCTGCCGCTGCGCTGGCGGCGAGCATGGGAATCGGTCGATTCGTGTACACACCGATTCTGCCGTTGATGCACACGCAGGCCGGTCTGTCCGCCTCGCTTGGCGCAACCTTGGCGACAGCGAACTACCTCGGGTACCTCATCGGCGCGCTCGCGGGAATCCTCATTCCCGGCGCGGTGCGCTCGGCAGCGGTGATGCGCACGTCGTTGGTGGTCCTCATCGCGACTTTGGCGCTCATGCCCACTACCCACGACGGATCCATCTGGTTCGCCCTGCGGCTCATCGCAGGCATTGCCAGTGCCCTCGTCTTCATGATCGCCGTCAGCGCTTTGCACGCGCACCTTCGGGGGCAGTCCCAATTCCTGGCCGGATGGGGATTCGGCGGAGTTGGGCTGGGTATCGCCCTGTCCGGGGTCCTCGTGTTCGTCGTCCGCGTCATCGGTACCTGGAGTACAGCCTGGCTGGCATCTGCGGCCCTTGCAGTGGTGTGTGCGGTCGCAGCCTGGGGATTGACGCCGGAACCGCGTCCGACCATCACACCGGACGCGCCGGGAACTCCCAGTTCCCAACGCGGGTTCACTGCCTTGTTCATCAGTTACTTCCTGGAAGGCATCGGCTACATCATCGCGGGCACGTTCCTAGTTGCCGCGATAGATCTGGCCGCTCCGCAATGGGTGGGCAGCGGTGCCTGGATAGTGGTCGGGTTGGCCGCATTTCCGTCATGCGCCCTGTGGGCTTGGCTCAGCCTGCGTTGGTCGAGGCCGACTCTGCTTCTCGTTGCCCTGTTGATTCAGGCGGTGGGCATAGCGCTTCCTGCTGTGATCGGAGGCGTCGGCCCCGCACTGATTTCAGCTTTCCTGTTCGGTGTCACCTTCCTCGGTATCGGGTCAATTGTGTTGGCAATCGGCGCGCACCTGCAGTTCCCACGCGCCGTGGCGTTGCTGACCGCTGGATACAGCGTCGGTCAGATTCTCGGCCCACTCGTTGTCACTCCGTTGCTGCGAGACGGGTATCGCGACGCTCTGCTGTTGGGTGCGGCCGTCGTTCTGGGCGCGGCAGTGGCCGCCGCGGTTTTGCGGTTCCGATTCCCTTCCGATCTCGATGCGGACCCTCGGACAGCCACCTCGACTGAGGAGGTAGTTTTTGATGTCAGATGACGAAACCGCCGGAGCACTACCCGACGTAGGACTGGAGATGTTCGAATGAGCGCACTCACAACCGATCTCGACCTGAAGGTCCCTGTCATCGCAGCCCCCATGGCCGGCGGCGCTTCCACACCGGCACTTGTTGCTGCTGCCTCTCGCGCAGGCGGTCTCGGATTCCTCGCCGCCGGGTACAAGACGCCTCAGGCTCTGTCCGAACAGATCGACGCCGTGCGCGCCGAGGGAGTGTCGTTCGGTGTCAACGTTTTTGCGCCCAACCCGGTGCCTGTCGATGTCGATGCCTACCGTGCCTATGCCAGGGCGATCCAGGTCGAGGCGGATCGCTATGGCATCACGCTGGCTGACGGTGAGCCGGTCGAAGACGACGACTATTTCGCGGACAAGATCGACCTGCTTCTGGCCAGCCCGGTTCCGGTAGTGAGCTTCACCTTCGGCATTCCCAGCCCTGTCGTCGTCAATGCGCTGCGCGCTGCCGGTTCGCTGGTCGTGTTGACGGTTACCTCAGCGGCAGAAGCGCTCCTTGCCGTCGAAGCCGGTGCCGATCTGCTTGTCGTGCAATCGTCAGCTGCCGGTGGTCACTCCGGAACGCTCACTCCTCTGGAGGTTCCGGCAGAAACACCGATCACCGAACTGATCGCACAAATCCGTCATCGCACCTCTGTTCCGCTATTGGCGGCCGGTGGACTGGCGACCTCCGCCGACGTCGCTGCTGCCTTACGTGCCGGAGCGGACGCGGCAGTGGTCGGTACTGTGCTGCTGCGCACCGAGGAGAGTGGTGCCTCGGCTCCGCACAAGGCAGCTCTGGCCGACACGTCCCGCGGGAACACGGTCGTCACAAGAGCTTTCACGGGACGTCCTGCACGGGCGCTTCGGAACGAGTTCATCGATCGCTACGACGCACAAGCGCCCATCGGGTACCCGGCCATCCATCACCTGACCAACCCGATGCGCAAAGCCGCTGTTGCGCAGGCAGATCCCGAGCGAATGCACCTGTGGGCCGGTACTGGCTATCGCCACGCGACGGAGGAACCAGCCGGGGTAGTGCTTTCGCGATTGGCTAACCTGTGACGGCGCGGACACCGGAAGCCGGATTGCCGGAAGTAGTGACATACGACGGGTTGCCCGGGTCCGCCGGTGGTGCACACTCGCTTCGAGTCAAGCGTCCCGATGTTGCATTTCAGCGGCTGCAGACATTTCTGGAATCCTGCACCGAACCAGTGTCGTTGCCGTCGTGGACGTTCGAGATCTACCAGAGTGGGCCATCCGAGCCGACCGCGCAGTTGTCATCGTTCGCTACCGAACTCTTCGGTGGGCCCCGCTACAAAGCGCAAACCCATACTGAATGGAACGTCCCACCTGGTTCTGTCAACGAAGCGCTCGATGCCCTCGTTGGTTGCGATGCGGTCACAACCCACGGACGTTCTGTGGCGGCGCTGACCTGCAGCGCGCCCGTACGCCTGATCGACCCCAACGCCCGCGCGCCGTACCCCGACATCACCCCCGACACGTTCGGCCGTTTTGCCGTGGATGGATACGGCCGGATTCTCGGCGAGTCAGGCATACGCGCAACCCTCGGCAACGCCGCATCCTCACTGTCCCTGTGGCTCAACCTGCCTGCAGACGAACGGTTGTCGTCCGGTGCTCGTCACCTACAAGACCATCTCCCGTTCCGGCTGTCCGCGAAGCACTGGCGTCTCTGGCGGCCGAACCGGAGCGCAGACTCTTATCGTTCCAACAAGATTCCGTCGCCGGTTCACGACCACGTTTGAATCACGCAGCAAGCATTCCGAGTTGCGCACCACCCATACCGCGCATGGCACGTTGTCAGAATGCGTCTTCCTCGAGTTCCATGATCTCGTTGTCGAGGGAACCCAGGATTTCTTTGGTCGACGCCAGGACGGGCAGGATGTTCTTGGCGAAGTACGACGCGATCACCACCTTGCCCCGATAGAACGACCGGTCCTTTGCCGACGCGTCACGGTCCAAGGCTGCCAACGCGACTTCCGCTTGCACCAACAGGCGCCATCCGATGAGCAGGTCGCCTACCGCGTTCAGAAAGCGCACCGAACCGAGGCCTATCTTGTACAACTCGGAGGGTTGGTCCTGGGAAGCCATCAGATACCCGGTGAGCGTCCCGGCCATCTCCTGCACGTCGGTCAAGGCGATCTCGAGCAGGACTCGCTCGGCCTTGAGTCGACCGTTCCCGGCCTCACTGTCGATGAACTCTCGTATGCGACCGGCTACGTGAGCGAGTGCAACGCCGCGGTCGCGTGCGATCTTCCGAAAGAAGAAGTCCTGCGCCTGGATTGCCGTGGTGCCCTCGTACAGGGTGTCGATCTTGGCATCGCGGATGTACTGCTCGATGGGGTAGTCCTGAAGATAACCGGAGCCGCCCAGGGTCTGCAGGCTCTCGGTGAGCAGTTCGTAGGCCTTTTCGGAACCGACGCCCTTGACGATCGGCAGCAGCAGATCGTTGACCCGCGCCGCCAGTTCGGCATCCGCCCCCGAAACCAACTCGGCGACATCGGCATTCTGGTGTGCAGCGGTGTAGAGGTAGACCGCTCGGAGGCCTTCGGCGTAGGCCTTCTGCATCGCCAGGCTGCGTCGGACGTCGGGGTGGTGCGTAATGGCCACGCGGGGCGCGGTTTTGTTTGTCAGCTCGGTAAGGTCTGCACCTTGAATTCGTTCTTTCGCATACTCGAGGGCGTTGAGATAGCCGGTGGACAGTGTTCCGGTAGCCTTGGTGCCCACCATCATTCGAGCATTCTCGATGACCTGGAACATCTGGGCGATACCGTTGTGGACATCACCCACGAGCCAGCCGACGGCAGGAACGTCCGTCGCTCCGAAGGTGAGCTCGCAAGTTGGGGAAGACTTGAGGCCCATCTTGTGCTCGACGCCGGTGACGTAGACACCGTTGCGCTCTCCCAGTTCAAGTGTGTCCGAGTTGAAGTGGGACTTCGGAACGTAGAACAGGCTCAAACCTTTGGTTCCTGGACCGGCGCCCTCGGGCCGGGCAAGCACCAAGTGGAAGAGGTTCTCGGCCGTGTCTCCGACGTCGCCGCCGGAGATGAACCGCTTGACGCCCTCGATGTGCCAGGTGCCGTCGTCCTGCGCGATTGCCTTTGTTCGGCCTGCGCCTACATCGGATCCGGCGTCTGGTTCGGTGAGCACCATCGTTCCGGCCCATCCGCGTTCGAATCCTTCTTTGGCCCAGTGTTTTTGCTGTTCGTTTCCGATGGTGTAGAGCACGCTCGCCATCAGTGGACCCATGTTGAAAAAGCTTGCGGATCCGTTTGCCGCGACCAACATTTCGCCGATCGCCCAGACCAACGGCGCCGGAGCAGGAACACCACCCATGCCTTCTGGTAGGCCGAGTCGCGACCAACCGGCCTCGTTCACCGCCTCGACCGTCTTGCGTAGAGGTTCCGGGACCACAACGGCGTGATTGGGTGCGTCGAATTCGACAGGGTTTCGATCCGCGTCGGCGAAGGACGCGGCGACCGGGCCTTCTGCCAGCCTCGATACTTCCGCAAGAATGTTGCGCACAGTGTCGGTGTCGAGGTCCCCGTAAGCGCCGGCATCCAGCAGTTCGCCGATCCCGAGTACCTCGAACAGATTGAACTCGATATCACGCACGTTGCTTTTGTAGTGACCCATTGTTCTCCGACCTTGGTTCGTCAGCAATACGGTTCGTCAGCAGATACGGCTTGTCAGCAGTACACAAGAAAGCCTGCCCCACAAGGAATTCAGTACGCAACCGTAGGTAGAGACGAGTTTCGTTGCTACAAAGTAGCGCCGAGTCGCTCTCATTGAAACATTCACTCGTACAATCGGTTTCCGCTGGTGGGGGTGCATATCAGTCGCGTAGCATCCTCTTGGATCAAAGCGGCTGCGCACCAATAGAAGTACCCATCCTCACCTTCGGCGTCATACGCATTCGCTGTGATCAGTGAACATGCTGCTCGGTAAACCAAGAGCGCCTCTCGTTGGTAGCCGAGACGTTCCTCGATCGGCGCGGAGAGCCCAGTTCTGACTCGTGAGCCTTTGGTATCGGTCAGAGGGTGAGTAGCACTTTGGTGGCGCGCCGCTCGTCCATCGCCTGGTAGCCGGCGGCGGCGTCCTCCAACGGGAGAGTGAGGTCGAAGACGATGCCTGGGTCGATCTGGTCGGTCATGATGAGCTCGATCAGTTCGGGTAGGAATCGCCTGACCGGCGCGGGACCGCCGAGCAGGCTCACCGTCGCGAAGAACAGGTTCATGCCGTCGAGTTCGACGCCGTGGGATACCCCGACGTAGCCGACATGTCCGCCGGGGCGGGTAGCTCCGATAGCCTGCATCATCGATTCTTGGGTGCCTACGGCTTCGACGGTCGAGTGGGCGCCGTAGCCGCCGGTGAGTTCCTTGATCTTCGCGATGCCCGCGTCGCCCCGCTCTTCGACGATGTCGGTGGCGCCGAATTGTGTGGCGAGTGCCTGCCGGTCGGCGTGACGTGACATGGCGATGATCCGCTCGGCGCCGAGTTGTCTGGCAGCGAGGATCGCCAGGAGTCCGACTGCGCCGTCGCCGACGACGGCGACTGTTTTGCCAGGTCCGGCTTCCGCAGCTACGGCGGCGAACCAACCGGTGCCGAGTACGTCGGAGGCTGCAAGGAGGCTGCGAGCCTGCCGCTCGGTCGGCTCTCCGCGGACAGGGACGAGGGTGCCGTCCGCGAGCGGGATGCGAGCGTATTCGGATTGGGTGCCGACCGAGCCCATCATGACCTGGTGGATACAGCGAGACTGAAAGCCCGCCTCGCAGATTTCGCAGGTGTTGTCCGACGCGACGAACGAGCCCACGACGAAGTCCCCAACTTCGATGTCGTTGACGTCGGGGCCGACCTGTTCGACGACGCCCACGTATTCGTGTCCCATCGGCGTCGGGCCATTCAGCTCTTCGATGCCGCGATACGGCCAGAGGTCGGAACCGCAGACGCAGGTGGCTGTAACGCGAATGATCGCGTCGGTCGGTTCGACGATCACCGGCGCATCGATCTCTTCGACCCGGACATCGCCGGGGGCATGCATGACGACAGCGCGCATGACGTGGCTCCTCACCATCGGTTTTCTCGTGTCACTTCAACCTGATCACGATTTGGCGGCGTGCGGGAGTCCCGCGCGATAGTGGTACTGCGAGGGACTCCCTCGCTACCGGTCACTGACTTAGGCTCGATGGCATGGACGATCGAGCGCAAGTACGCGAATTCCTGACCTCGCGGCGCGCCCGAGTCACGCCCGAACAAGTTGGACTTCCGGCCGGATCGAACCGCCGCGTGGACGGTCTACGTCGAAGTGAAGTGGCAACCCTCGCCGGCGTGAGCGTCGAGTACTACACGAGGCTCGAGCGCGGAGCGATCAGCGGCGCATCGCCGGGTGTACTCGACAGTATCGCGAAGGCCTTACGACTCGACGACGCCGAGCGCGCCCACCTTTTTGATCTCGCGCACGCGGCAAGCCCGGTAGCCAGGCCCCCGCGTCGGCGAAATGCGAAGGGCTGGAAGCCCCATCAGAGCCTGCAGTGGGCGCTCGATGCAGTCACCGCGGGACCCGCTTTCGTGCGGAACGGTCGCATGGATCTTCTTGCTGTCAACCCACTCGCGCGTGCGTTTTACAAGGACCTGTACGACATGCCGGGGCAGCCCCCGAACATCGCGCGCTTCACGTTCCTCGACGAAAGGGCTTTCGAGTTTTATCCGGACTGGAACGCGTTTGCCGAGGTGACCGTCTCGATTCTGCGAACCGAGGCTGGGCGAGATCCTCACAACAAGGAATTGCACGATCTGATCGGTGAACTCAGCACTCGGAGTGAGGAATTCCGGCGTCGGTGGGGCGCGCACGACGTCCGCCATCACGGCACCGGATTCAAGACTTTTCACCACTCCGCCGTGGGGGAGCTGACGCTTGCCTTCGAAGGTTTGGAGATGGCCGCCGAGCCGGGGTTGACGCTCACGATCTACACCGCAGAGCCGGGATCGCCGTCCGCGGAACGGATGCAGCTACTCGCCTCGTTGGCAGCCAGTGAGAATGCGGACTCTGCTCCTCACGTGTCGGAGCGGTCGCTGACGGACGGCTGACGAACTGCGCGACGGTTGATCGGGTCGTCAGTTGACGACTTCGACGGTGGTGCGCTTCGTGCGTTCCTTGCGCAACAGGATCATCAGCGGCAGAAAGTAGAGAGCGGCAACGCCGGTGCCTACCAACACCGGCCCAGTGGCACCGAGACTCGAGGCGAACGCAAACCCGGCGATCCAGGAGCCGACCGCCGTGCCCAGATTGAACGACGAGGTGCTGAGAGCAGAAGCCATCGTCGGCGCCTGATCGGCATAACGCACAGCCATCCCGATCAGGATGGGATTGGTCGACATGCCGAACAGTCCCAGCATGACTACGAGAATCACCGTCACGATCACGTTGTGCGAGAAGAGGCAGAGCGCCCCGAGTACGAGAAACGTCATCGCTGCCGAGACGAACAAGACCCCGTACTGATGCTTCGCACCGAGTCGACCGCCGAGATTGGAGCCGACGAACGCACCGAGTCCGTAGCCGACAAGCACTAGCGGCACTGCCGACGCAGCAAGTCCCGTGTTCTCGGTCAACAGCGGAGAGATGAAGCTGTACGCCGCCAGCGACGACCCGCACACGACGGCGCAACCGGACAGAACGAGCCAGATGCGTCCGTCCCGTAGGCTCGCGATCTCCGCTCGCCAGGACGGCACCGCACCGGAGTCGGTGTCGGCGGGTACCAATCGGTGGACGACGGCCGCGGCAACGAGTGCGAGGGCGGCGAGGGCCCAGAAAGGACCACGCCACCCGATGCTCTGACCGGCCAGAGCGCCGAGCGGAACACCGATGACGTTCGCGAGCATGCCTCCACCCAAGACGATGCCGAGCGCGCGCGAGGAAGACGCCGGGCCGGCCGCTTTTGCCCCGACCACTGCAGCGACTGCCCAGAATGCGCCCGTCGCCACGGCTGTGAGGAAGCGGGCGCCGAGAATGAGTCCGAAGTTGGACGAGAGCGCAACGATGACGTGTCCGATCGCGAAAACAACCAGCGCCGAGCTCAAGGTCACGCGTCGAGGAACCCTGAGTGTCAAGATCGCCATCGCCGGCGTGCCGACAATCATTCCGATCGCGAAGACGGTGATCATCAGGCCGACGTTCGCGATCGACGTACCGAGGTCACCCGCGATCTCGGGAAGAATGCCGGCGACGACGAATTCGGTTGTACCCATCAAGAAAACTCCGACGGCCAGCACGTAGATCACGAGCGGCAGGCGGCCGGTTTCTTCGACGGTCGGGGCGGAAATCATGAGGTGGTCAGTTCTCTTTCTGTTGACGACGCGTATGTCGTGGCGCACCCGTCCAGGGCATCACGCCCGTCGCCTGCGAGGGAGTCCCGGTCGTTGGGGGTACTCGAAGGGACTCCCGGTGTGGCCGATTGCGCGCTACCGTCGGCGCAAAGACTGCCTGAACCCGGGAGGCGCGCCCATGACACGACGACAGATCCGAGGGCTTGGCGCCGCCGTGCTCCTTTCGGCCTTCCTGACGGCCTGCGGTAGCGAGGATCCTGAAGGGCCCGGTCCACAGGCAAGCACGACAACACGATCGGCGCCCGCCGCGGCCTTCGGTGAACCCGAGACCGTCGCCGACGGCTTGGACGCGCCCTGGTCGATCGCATTCCACGGCGATACACCACTAGTCAGTGAGCGCGACAGCGCGCGAATCCTCGAACTCGACGCCGGCGGAAACAGCCGCGAGGTGGGAGTCGTCGACGGCGTCAGCCCAAGAGGTGAGGGCGGTTTACTAGGGATCGCAGCACGTGAAAACCGCCTGTACGCGTACTTCACCGCGAACGGGGAGAACCGGATCGAACGCTTCGACATCATCGGTGCTCCGGGGGAATTCGCGCTCGGGCCGGCCGAGACGATTCTCGACGGGCTCGCTTCGGCCAACTACCACAACGGTGGTCGCATCGCGTTCGGCCCGGACGGGATGCTGTACGTGACCGTCGGTGATGCCGGTAGTCGAGACAGAGCTCAGGACCTCGACTCGATGTCCGGGAAAATCCTTCGAATGACTCCGGATGGTGATGTGCCGCAAGATAATCCGTTTCCGAACTCGTTCGTCTACAGCTACGGCCACCGCAACTCCCAGGGCATTGCCTGGACCGAGGACGGCACGATGTACGCCAGCGAGTTCGGGCAGGACACCTGGGACGAACTCAACCGGATCGAAGCCGGCGGAAACTACGGGTGGCCCGAGGTCGAAGGGATTGCGGGGGAAGACGGATTCATCGACCCGCTCCAACAATGGTCACCGGATGATGCCAGCCCCAGCGGAATCGCCATCCACGACGGCACGATCTACATCGCCAACCTTCGTGGTGAGCGACTCCGCACGGTGCCCTTGACCGATCCCGCGACCGCCGACGAGCAATTCGTCGACGAATACGGGCGCCTCCGTGATGTTGTATTCGCACCGGACGGGTCGCTGTGGATACTGACGAACAACACCGACGGTCGTGGCGACCCCAACCCCGGTGATGACCGCATCCTTCGCGTGCCGTTGCGCTGATGTCGATTTCCGGCGAACGCAGTACTTCCAGCCCGAGGGTCCTGGCCGAAGCCTGTGATTCACTAATATCTTTACGACAGGTGCGCCGGGTACGGATCGGAGAGACAGCATGGGGACTTGGGGTTCAGGACCTTTCGACAACGACGTAGCGGGCGACCTGCTCAGCGCAGTACAGGCGGGTGACTACGACATCGACGATTACGCTAGCCACCCCGATGGCGGTTATCTCGATGCCGATGATGCTCAAACAGCAATCGCCGTCGCCGAGATTCTTGCGGTTGCGCACGGCGTTGCGCCGAAGCCTGTGCAGCTGGATGGAATTGACGCCGCCGGGTACGTCAGCACCTTGAGCCCGGAGCAGAAGAGTTGGGTCCTCTCCGCACTCGAGCGTGCAGTTTCCGACAGCGACACTTCGGAGTTGTACGAGTTGTGGGAAGAGAACGGTCCGGAAGACCTCGCAGCTTGGCGGGCACCGATCCTGAGCAGATTGGCCAGCCTCAAAACGGTGGGGTAAGCGTCACTCGTCTGCAGTCCCTTGCTTACTCGGAGTTCGACGAGGACAGACTCCCCTTGACGTACCGGGTGGTGTCGTCAGCGAGGATCTCGGCGAGCCCGCTTTCGATACCGTCCAGTGCTTGCGCGGCGACGTCGGCAGGATCGATCTTCTGTTCGGCGGGTACGCCAGCGGCCATGTCGGTATCCATGTATGCGACATGCAGTGCCGATACGGAGATTTTGCGCGGCGCAAGTTCTTCTCGAACGGCGTCGGTCATCGCCCAGGCCGCTGCCTTCGACGACGCGTAAGACCCGAGCGCGGCTGGATGGAACCAGGACAGCACCGACAGAACGTTGAGTATTGTTCCGCCGTCGTTGTTTTCGATGACAGGAGCAAACGCCCGGGTCACGGCGAGCGGGCCGTAGAAGTTGACGTCCATCTCTCGTCGAATGTCATCGATGTCGCCCCCGATCAAGGGCGCCGAGGTAGAAATACCTGCGTTGTTGACCAGCAAGGTCACATCCGATGCGATTTGCGCGGCGGCGGTTATCGATTCGGCGTCCGTCACGTCCAACCTCAGGGGGATGACGCCGGGTAGATCGACAGTTTCCGGATTGCGCGCAGCCGCGTACACCTTTGCGCCGCGCTCGACGAGTCCCGCAGCCAGATGGCGTCCGAGCCCGCGATTGGCTCCTGTGACGACCGCAACCGTCTTGTTCAGGTCCATGATTCTCCCAGTGTTGTGATTGCTCGTGACGTTTAGATTATGAATCAAATCTAAGTGTCGGCTAGGATAGATGTCAAGTGAAATCCAAACTGGAAGGCGTTGTGATGGGCCGCGTATCGCAGCAACAAGCGGAAGAGAACCGTCGGCGCGTCGTGGAAACCGCAGCCCGACTGTTCCGAGAGAAGGGCACTCACCTCAGCGTCGCCGACCTGATGAAGGCGTCGGGGCTGACCCACGGTGGCTTTTACAAGCAGTTCGCGTCCAAGGACGCTCTCATCGACGAAGCGACCACCCACGCCTTCAAGGAACTGGCTCAGCTGCACTCTGCGGGACTCGAAGAGCATGCAGGGCAACGTGACTCCGCCCGAAAAGCTTTGATCGATACCTATCTCTCGGTGGCGCATCGCGACAACCCGGCAGACGGATGCCCCGCTGCTGCGCTCGCCGCCGACATGGCGCGCGAGCCTGCAGACAGCGAGGCCCGTCGGGTTTACACGGAGGGAGTGGGGGATTTTGCCGCAGCTCTTGCCGACGACGAAGCTGTCGGTCTCCTCCGGCTCTCCACCATGCTCGGTGCACTGGTTCTTTCGCGAGCTACCAAGGGTTCCCCGCTCTCCGAGGGAATTCTCGATTCCGCGCGCGTCGAACTGATCAGAGGGCTTCGAGAGCCGCTGTCATCTTCTTGACGGTCTCGGGTGCCCCTGGCCGCGAATCCCGTTTTCACGAGGTCCAGTGCTCGCGATTCCGAGAGTCGGACTCTCGATATGTCGATTGAACGCTCTAGTTGATTCCGACGACTTCCTGGGCGATCGCTGCGAGTCTTGCCTGGGCAGCGGATACGACGCCGTGTCGGTTCTTGTGCGCTTCCTCGTACGCAACGATGTCCCGCACCTGTGCGGCGTCGGTCAGTTCCTTCACGGCGGAGACGGCTTGGGTGACGTTGAGTTCGTCGAAGTCTTCGATGGGAAGTTCAGTGGGGTCGAGTAGCCCACTCGACTTCCGTACCGAACGGAAGACGTCGGCGGCACCGTCAGCACCTTCTCGGCGAGTGACCTTCTCAGCCGTGGCGATGGCCGCATCCCTACTGGCCGAGAGTGTTTTCACAGTCACGTCACCGGCATATGCGCCCCAGCTGATCAGCTCACCCAGTACCGGCGGTGAGGTGCGAACAGCGTCGATGGCACGGTCGAGACTGCGGGTCGACCAGGAGACCGGAACGTTGACCAGCCGTATCGCCGCGCCGGTGGCAGCTTGCATCGGTGTGCGGCGCAAAGCTGCCGGTCCACCGAGTGCCTCTTCGGCCAAGACAGTCGTGAGCCAGTCCACGGTCGCGGAGTGTGCAGTGATGAGGCGGTCGGCCAACGCCGCGACGGTCTGATCGCCGCCGGCAGTGGCCAGGGCCTTGAGGTAGCGGGAACGGTCGAGGAGTTGATGTTCGAGCGCAAGGTCTCCCAATACCGCTTCGTCGAAGGGCTGAGCCTGTTCGACCATCGCTTTCACTCCGGCTGTCGCGCGTCCGATGAACGGACCGACCAATTCCGGCACGCCCCCCAGATCGCGAATCGTGGACTCTATGGAACTCGCCCTTTCACGGCCGTTCTCTGCGTTTTCCGTCAATTCGCGTCGAACAGCCTCGGTTCTGGCCTGTGCGACGCGCGTTTCGGCGACCTGGATCTCGGTGTGCGTCAGACCGAGGAGCATGCGTAACTGGGTGATCAAGGCGGACGTGGTTTCGGAGTTGCTCATATCGGGGTCGTCCCTTCGTCGGTGCGTGCTTTACGTGATGTTCAGCTTCTGCTCGACGAGTGCTCCGCGGGTCGCGGAGCCACCGCCGCTACGCGGGCTACCCCGACCTACCGCGTAGTAACCACAACGAACAAGTGGGATCGACGCACCGAGATCGTCGGCGCCAGGACGAGTGAGATCCCGGCCACCCCGAGGTTTCGATTTCTATTCGGCGGGAAGGAGGCATGTGCAGTGCATCCATCCAGAAGCCCACGAGAAACTGCGTCACCTGAGGAGTATCGATATGCCGGACCAGTACGCAATGCAGGACCCGACCACGCGGTTCCCCGCTCCTGTGCGTGAGCGGCAGGCGGAGATCGCACACCCCGGTCTCACCGCAGACATGATTTCTCCTCCCGACCACGGTGAAAACACCTATCGAGGGAGCGGTCGACTCGAAGGAAGGCGTGCGATTGTCACCGGAGCAGATTCGGGCATCGGACGTGCGGTCGCGATTGCATTTGCCAGAGAAGGCGCGGACGTTGTCCTGAGTTATCTCGACGAGGAAGAACAGGACGCTCGGGAAACCGCTCGCTGGGTCGAGGAGGCAGGTCGCAAAGCCGTCTCGGTGCCGGGAGATCTCCGAAGCGAGGAACATTGTTCTGCTTTGGTCGAAACCGCGGTGCGTGAACTCGGCGGACTCGACATCTTGGTGAACAACGCCGCGTTTCAGATGGTGCAGATGGGCGGCATCGCCGATATCACCACCGAACAATTCGACCGTGTGATGAAAACCAACCTCTACGCACTATTTTGGCTCTCCAAAGCAGCGATCGCGCAGATGGAGCCCGGATCGACGATCGTGAATACCTCGTCCATCCAAGGTGCGTCCCCGTCGCCCGAGCTGCTCGATTACGCCACGACAAAGGCGGGCATCATCGACTTCACCAAGGGGCTGGCCGCCGATGTCGCACGGAAGGGAATCAGGGTCAATGCCGTTGCACCTGGACCGATTTGGACGCCACTGATTCCGGCGACGATGCCCAAGGAGAAGTTCGAGACGTTCGGGGACGACGTTCCGCTCGGGCGGGCAGGTCAGCCGACCGAGCTTGCTCCCGCCTATGTATTTCTCGCCTCTGGCGAATCCAGTTACACCACTGGGGAAGTCATCGGCGTGACGGGTGGAAAACCGCTCACCTGAATGTGCGACTAGACAAGGCGTACGACGACGGCGTAACGGTCAACCGTTGTCGAGGCCGGCGGCGACCATCGCTGCGGCGGTCTCTCGTTCGGAGAATGAGCCCTTCTCCAGACCCCGGATGACGCCGGAGCGATCAGCGGGGGAACGGTTTTGGTTCAACTTCGCTTTTCCGTAGACACGGGCCACGTGCAGTTCGATCCCCACAATCCCTCGCAGCTGCGCATCGATGAACTGCGGCGGCGCGTCGGTGACCTTCCATTCGTTCTCACGGCCGGATTCATGTCGAGCTGTCAGTGCGGTGACGTGCGCACGCAGCCACTGCTCGTCGTCGTGCGCAACCAGTTGGCCGTAGACGTAGAGAACTTCGTAGTTCCACGTCGGGACAACCTTCCCGTGGACGCTCTTGCTCGGGTAGAACTCGGGGCTCACGTAGGCGTCGGCGCCGGGGAGGATCACCAGAGACTCCGATGTCCCGGTGTATCGCCAATGCGGATTCGTCCGGGCGAGATGCCCCTCCAACACGTTTCCTTCGGCGTTGTACAGCAGTGGCATCGACGTGACTTCGAGGGTCTCGGGGCCCGGTGTGACCAGGTGTCCGAATCCGCCGGCGTGGAGAGAGTCGGCGACCGCGTCATCGGAGAGGCGGAATTGTCCGGGCAGAATCATGTGTCTCCTCACAGATTTTTTGTCATGTGACAATGTGTCACAGCGTGGAGGTTTTGTCATGTGCTAATAGAGTGAGCCTGTGACCAGCACTGTGGCGGACCAGGTGAGGCTCTATGTCGTCCGCGGGACAGCGGGCGAGATTTCCGAGGGCATCCGCAATCTCATCAGTGCTGGGGTACTGGCTCCAGGGGATGCGTTGCCGCCCATACGGGCCTTGGCCGACGATCTCGAGGTTCACCGGAACACAGTTGCCGGAGCCTATCGCTTGCTCGTGGCGGCGGGAGTTGTGGAGACACAGGGCCGGCGCGGCAGCTTCGTGCGAGCCATACCGTTCCTGGAAGGAGAAGGCGGTATCGCTCTTCCTGGCAGCGTGGATCTCGCCAGCGGAAATCCTGATCCGGCATTGCTGCCTGATCTCAGAGCCTCGTTGGACCGGACCACTTACACGCCCCGGTTGTACGGCGCCGCAGCCACCGAGCCTCTACTCGATTCCTGGGCACGTTCCTCGATCGAGGACGAGGTTCTAAGGCCGTGCTCGATCACCATCACCAACGGTGCCGTTGACGCGGTCGAGCGACTGTTGACCGCTCATTTGACCCGAGGTGACGCCGTCGCGATCGAGGATCCGTGCTTCCTGGCGAGCATCGGAACGCTCAAAGCCAACAGCTTCCGAGCGGTACCGATGGACATCGACACTTCGGGTATTACCCCGCAAGGGCTGCTGCGTGCTCTCGAAAGTGGTGTGCGCGCGATTATTTGCACCCCTCGTGCGCACAACCCCACCGGGGTCAGCATGAGCGCCGACCGAGCGGCGATTCTCGGAAGCATCCTGGCCGAGTTCCCTCACGTTCTGGTAATCGAGGACGATCACTTCTCTGCCGTGTCCAGCAATCGGTACTGTCGGCTCGCTCCGATGAGCACGACGCGGTGGGCGCTTGTTCGTTCCGTGTCGAAATTTCTCGGGCCCGACCTGCGCGTGGCAGTGGTCGCCTCGGACCTCGACACCGGCATTCGGCTGAGCACTCATCTCCGGTCGGGCGCCAACTGGGTCAGTCACCTGCAGCAGCGCTTGAGTGCTGAACTGCTGAGTGATCCGACGGTGATCGACGGCCTCGCCAATGCTCGCGCTGTCTACGAGCGCCGCCGAACCCTTCTGAAATCTGCACTGTCAGAACATGATATCGAGGTTCCTGACACTTTCGACGGACTCAATGTCTGGGTTCCGCTGGATCGGGATTCCGAACCGATTGTCGAGCGACTCGCCGAGTCTGGCTGGCTCGTGCGGGACGGAAGTCAGTTCTCGGCGACGCCGGGTCAGTGCCACCGGGCACTTCGTGTGACCGCCTCCACCATCACCTCTGACCAAGCACGCGAGTTCGCCAGTGCCCTGGCTGAAATATTGGCGAGCCCGTAGTTGTCCAGCTGCACTACGGTGCGAATCTGAGTCTCTCGCTTCTCGACGAAACTACCGGCGACGGCTGGATCGATAGGATCGGTTCGAGCGACGACGAAGGGTGTAATTGTGGCGAGGGCGGTTGTTGTCGGTGCGAGCCGAGGTCTTGGTCGTGCTTTGATCGAGGGTCTGAGGAGCGATGGCGACGAAGTTCTCGGCATATCGCGTCGGCGTCCTGACGGGTTCGACGTCTCCGAGTGGATCGAAGCCGACCTGACCGATCCTGTTACGGCAGCGAATTCGATCGATCAGGAGCTTGTCGGTGGTGTAGATACCCTGATCTGCAACGTCGGAATTTGGGAAGGGGATGCCTTCACTTCCGATTATGCGTTCACAGATCAATCCGATGTCGAAATGCTCGAAATGATCAACGCCAACATCACGGCCACAATTCTCCTGCTCAAGCGCCTGATCCCGAGAATGATCGGCCGTCCTCGACCTCGGATCATCTTGACCGGGTCCACCTCGGGACTCCCGCGAAGCGGTAGGCCGGAGGTTGCGTTCGGTGCATCGAAGTTCGCGATCAACGGCATTGCCGACGCGTTGAGAGAGGGCTATCGGAAGGACAGACTCGCAGTGACTGTCCTTCATCTCGGATATCTCAATACAGAAGACGGACTCGACGTGCCCCGAGACGTCGCTGCCGCCAGGGGAGAGGGATCTCTGGTCCCGGTACATGACGTTGTGGATACGGTGCGCTCGATCTCGAGTTTGTCGTCTTCGACGTCAGTGCGGGAAGTAGTCCTCACTGCGATCGACGATCCGCGATTCTGATTTGCGGCTGTCGACTCAATCTGGTTGCTGAACAGATGTATTCAGAGAATCTAGACCCCGATCAAGAAGTAAGCTCCGGTCAGATACGTCAGGGTGAGGCCCGCCAAGGCCCACGCCATGTACGGCCGGATGTAGAGGCGCCGCAGGCGGTGCAATCGCAGGGAGGCTCGCAAGAACGCGCCCACGGTCCCGAGCAGCAACATCAGGCTCGGGACGAAGACCGCCAGTCGGCGATCCTTCTGTGAGCACAGCAAGGTGTCGGTACCGAAGCATTCGCCCCGCCGGGAGCCCAACCACACGATCGCGATAACCAAAACCGTGGTAGCCAGAACGACTGACACGCCGTACGTCAGGGTTCGCCTGTTGATCTTTCGCTCTCGACGCTGAATTACATCTGACGCGTCAGAACTGTCGGTCATCACACCGGCTCCTGTACATCGCACCTCACTTCGTGGATCGGCGGTGGGAGAGGGCGTACAGCACTACTCCGACGGCCAAGAGTAATGATGCGCGTAACCACGTCGCAGCGCTCTGCTGGGTGAGCAACGCAACGCACGTACCGAGAGCGAGGATCGGGAAGATGATCGGCGTTCGGAAGTGTTTGTGTTGCACTGCGTCACGGCGCAGAACCAGGACGGCGATGTTGGTGCTGATGAATACGAAAAGCAGCAGGAGTACCACCGTCTCCGCCAGGGCTGACAGCGATCCGGTGACGCAGAGAGCCATGGCAACTGCTGTGGTCGCGATAATCGCCACCCAGGGGGTCCGTCGCTGCGGCAGTACCCGAGCGAAGACGCTCGGGAGCAAGCCTTCCGATGCCATCCCGTATGTCAGCCTGCTCGCCATGATCATTGTCAGCAGTGCGCCGTTGGCGACGGCGACCAACGCGATCAGGCTGAACAGGCGAGGCGGAACGCCGACGTCGGCAGCTGACACAACTTCCAGCAGTGGCCCGGAGGATGCGGCAAGTTCGTCGGCGGGCAGGACCACCGAGACAGCCAGGCCGACAAGGACATAGGCGGCGCCGGCTGTCAGTAATGCTCCGAACAGTGCGCGTGGGTAGACCTTGCTCACGTTCTTCACTTCTTCGGCGACGTTCGCGGACGTTTCGAAGCCGACAAAAGAGTAGTACGCGAGGAGTGCCGCAGCCAGCACCGCGAGTGCAGGCGATCGGCTGTCGTCGAACTCCACGACGCGGCTCAGGGTTCCGTCGCCGCGCCCGAGAACTATGCAAGCGAGGACGACAACGAGGACGAGCCCGGTGACCTCCACGACTGTCATGACGACGTTGGCGCGCATCGACTCCTTGATGCCTCTGGCATTGAGAAGTCCCACCACGAGCAGGAAGACGAGCGCCGCTGGAACGGTAGGGACGTCGATGAAGGCTTTGAGATAGTCGCCCGAGAAGGCGAGGGCGAGTCCCGCCGCACTGGTTACGCCGGCCGCCAGCATCGAGAAGCCGACAAGGAACGAGATCAGTGGTTTCCGATACGCCCGTTGGGCGAAGACGGCTGCGCCGCCCGCTCGCGGATATTTGGTGACCAGTTCGGCATACGACGTTGCTGTCAGCAATGCCATGACGAGCGCTACGAGCAGTGGTACCCAGACGGCTCCACCAACTTCACCGGCGATGACGCCCACCAACGCGTAGATACCGGCGCCCAGAACATCTCCGAGGATGAACACGAAAAGGAGTGGGCCGGTTATCGCCCGGGTCAGAGTGTTCGTACCGCCGCCTTCGTCGCGGCGTGCGGTTTCGTCCACGTTCTCGGCCCTCGCGGCGCGTCGCATGTGCAAGGTTCATCCTGTCTTCATGGTGACGTGCCGCCACCTCAGGAGCAGTCATGTACCCATTGACCGAGGTTTCAAACGTAGGTCGCCCGCCTTCCCGTGCTTTGCTTGTAGGGGAATCGCAGAAGTAGTGACTGGAGGACGAAGTGGCCGAAACGACGGTTGCCGCGGTGATGGACGAGTTGGCTGCTCTCGAGGATCCGAAGGCGCGTGCGGTGAACGAGAAGCACGGTGACGATCACGGTGTGAACCTCACAAAACTGCGCGCTGTTGCGAAGCGATTGAAGACTCAGCAGGAACTCGCACAACAGCTTTGGGCGACGGGCGATACCGCGGCGCGATTGTTGGCCCTTTTGATCTGCCGCCCGAAGGCGTTCGAGCGTGACGAGTTGGATGTCATGTTGCGAGAGGCCCGCACTCCGAAGGTGCAGGACTGGCTCGTCAATTACGTGGTGAAGAAAAACCCGCATGCCGAGGAGTTGCGGGTGGCCTGGACCGCTGACCCTGATCCTGTGGTCGCTAGCGCCGGGTGGGCTCTGACCACCGAACGTGTCGCGAAGAAGCCCGAGGGACTTGACCTTTCAGGGCTACTCGACGTCATCGAGGCGGAGATGAAGGATGCTCCTGACCGCCTGCAATGGGCGATGAATCACTGCCTGGCTCAGATCGGGATCGAACATGCCGAGTACCGCGCCCGGGCAATCGAGATCGGTGAGCGACTGCGGGTGCTCGAGGATTACCCGACTCCACCGAACTGCACCTCGCCGTTTGCGCCCATCTGGATCGCGGAGATGGTGCGACGACAGAGGGCAAAGTAGAGCGCACGACAACTGAGGATAGGGTTACCTTCGTGCTACGTTAGGCGCCGTCACCCGCTCGGGGTGTCTGAGCAGGTCGATCGACCGGGAGGTCCTGGCGTGGCGAGAATTTTGGGACGAGGGCTGTCAGAGCGACGAAGTGGTGGCAGCCGTGTCCGCCGGATGGTAGCCGTCGTGGCGGCGTGCGGGCTGGCGGCCGGAATGGCGGCCTGCAGCAGCAACGGCGACAAAGACAGCACCGACGACAAAGACAGCACCCGGACTTCATCCGCAGTCGACGCCGCGTTCCCGGTGACGATCACGTCGGCCCTCGGCACGGCCGAGATCAAGGAGGAGCCCAGGCGGGTCGCAACCTGGGGATGGTCCAATCAGGACGCCCTCCTGGCGCTCGGTGTCGTCCCGGTCGCGATGCCCACTTTCTCCGGACCTCAGTACGGGGCCGACGCGCAGGGCATTCTGAAGTGGGACGCCGAGGCACTCGACAAGCTCGGTGGCGAGCAGCCGATCTTGTTGTCGGGTGACGGAACGGGCGAAGCACCTGTCGAGCAGTTCGCCAAGGCTGAACCAGATCTCATCTTCGCCCCGTACTCCGGGCTCACTCAGCAGGAATTCGACGCACTGTCGAAGATCGCGCCGGTGGTTTCCTTCCAGGACGAGCCGTGGACCGCGTCGTGGCAGGACCAGGTGACCATCGCTGGTCAGGCGCTGGGTAAACAGGCCGAGGCCGGCACGCTCATCGACAAGACCAACGCCGCGATCAGCGCGACGGCTGCGAAGAACCCTGCGTTGCAAGGTAAGACCGTCACCATCGGACTCCCGAACAGTCCGAGCACCTTCGCGGTGAGTAAGAACGCCGACGTGCGTGTCGAGTTCCTCGAGCAGCTGGGTCTGAAGAACGAGCCGACGATCCAGCAGGCCGATCCCGCCAAGGATCCCGAGGCCGTGTACTTCGAGCTGAGCACCGAGCAGGCGCCGCTGATTGCGTCTGACGTGCTGTTCGTGGTGGCCTACGACAAGGACTCTCTGAACGCGTTCCTCGCCGAGCCACTGGTGGCAGCTCAGCCGGTGATCGTCGATGGGCGTACGGCATCCACCAAGGACTTCAGCGTCGACAAGAACTTCGCGTTCGGCGGACTGACGGTCCTGACCATCCCGTACATCCTCGACGACGTCGCCACAGTTCTGAACACCGCTGCCGGCAACGTCAAGGGCTGACCGGCCCGCTAGCGGGAAGTTCGAAACTGTGTCCGGTACCGCTGTGGGCTGGTGCCGACCAGGTCTCGGAAGCGTTCGCGGAACGTGGTGACGGCATTGAATCCGACTTGTCCCGCAACACGTTCGATCGAGTGGTCGGTAGTCTCGAGCAGAAATTGCGCTTGGCGGAGCCGCGCGTGATGGAGCCACTGCAACGGCGTCGTACCGATTTGTTCCTGGAATCGGCGGTTGAGCGTGCGAGTGCTCATCGTTGCCTTGGCCGCGATTGTCGTGATGTCGAGTTGCTCCCCGAGGTTCTCTTCCATCCAGTTCAGTAGCGGCCTGAGGGTTGTCCCGCTGGGTACGGGAGGCTCGTGAACGATGAATTGTGCTTGCCCTCCGGCACGTTCGAGCGGCATCACACTCAGCCGCGCCGTGTCGGCGGCGACCGCGGACCCGTAGTCCTGACGGACCATGTACAGACACAGGTCGAGTGCGGCCGCGGCGCCGGCGGAAGTCAGGACGTGCCCGTTGTCTACGTAGAGAACGGCGGCATCGACGTCGATGGCCGGGTGCCGACGCGCCAACTCCGACGCAGCCGCCCAGTGCGTCGTCGCGCGAAGTCCGTCGAGCAGGCCTGTGTCGGCGAGGGTGAATGCGCCGACGCACAGTGATGCGATGCGTGTGCCGCGATCTGCGGCTGATCTGAGGGCGTCGATGATCTCGGCGTCGACCGGCACGTCGAGATCGGCGGTACCGGGGACGATGATCGTGCTGGCCTGGGCGAGACGTGACAGTCCGTGCGGTACTCGCATCGTGAACGTTCCGGTCTCCACCTCCTCGGTGAGCGCGCACACGGCGGTCCGGTACGCCGGTGCGCCTGAGGGAAGCCTGCATCGTCCGAAGACTTCGAGGGGTGCTGCCAGGTCCATCGGCACCACTCCGGGCAACGCGAGAACTGCAACGTCATGCATGTCTGAAACGTAGCGTATGTGGCGCGAGATTCTGCGATCTCGTGTCGTGAAATATCCTCTCAACTGGTATTTCGCAGAATATGTGAGGTTGGCTGAAAGCCGTCGAAGGTTGGCTTTCAGCCGTCGCCGCAGGGGTCAACTTCCTCCTACTGTCGTAGGAACAGCGAAGCGCACAGGAGCGCGTCGCACAAAATCGGAGGTTGCAGTGCACGCGCAGATCGTGTTGTTCGACGGATTCGATCCCATGGATGTCGTGGGTCCGTACGAGGTGCTCTACGCCGGGGGTCTCGCCAGCGGTGGGGCGTTGAGTGTCGAACTCGTCAGCGCGGAGGGGACTCGGACCGTCCTGAGTGGAAGTGGTGAACTCGCTATGACCGCCACTGCAACCCTCGATGTCGAACACGCGGATCTGATCATCGTTCCCGGAGCATCGGGTCTCTTCGAACCCGATGCGGACCAGCCGGGCACCAGTTTGCCGGAAAGACTCGCGGCCACAACGGAAACCGAACTGCCTGTCATGATGCGGCGTGCACTCGACGATCCTGGTGTTCTTGTTGCGACCGTCTGTGGAGGATCTTTGGCGCTGGCGATGGCGGGGCTTCTCGAAGGGCGCCGCGCCGTGACGCACCATCTTGCCGTGGACGCACTGGCGGCCGGCGGCGTTATTCCGATCCAGGCGCGAATCGTCGACGACGGTGACCTGATCACCGCCGGCGGTGTGACATCCGGTCTCGACCTTGGCCTGTACCTGTTGGAACGATGCCTCGGGCCCCGGATAAGTCTCGAGGTCGAAGCGCTCTTCGACTACGAGCGTCGTGGAACGGTGTGGTCGGCCAAGGGCGCCGAGCCTGTAATCACCTTCGCCCCGGACGCTGCGTGAATACGCTTGTGCGTACCGAAACGCGAGAAATCCCATGACCGGAATCCTGCTGTCCCTCCACGTGATTGCGGCCATTCTTGCCATCGGCCCCGTCGCTGTGGCGGCGAGTATGTTCCCGGTGGCGAGCCGCGCCGCGCTCGCCGATCCGGACAGCGCCAGTGTTGCGACGACGGGCATGCTGCATCGCATCGTTCGGGTGTATGCCACGATCGGCGTTGTCGTTCCGATGCTCGGTGTCGCCACCGCCGTCAATCTCGGAGTGCTCGGTGACCTGTGGATCCTCACCTCGATCGCACTCACCGTCGTTGCCGCCGTGATACTCACCGCGGTCGTGCTTCCCGCCCAACGGCTGACAATGGCGGCGATCGAAGGAACCGGGTCCGTTGTGGATGTCGCAACGCGGCTCACCCGTCGACTGGGCACAGCGACGGGGATCTTCAATCTGCTCTGGGTCGTTGTCGTCGTGCTGATGATCTTTCGGCCAGGATCGACAACCGGCGTGTGATCCGAGGCGATATTTCCCGTGTCGGAGACAGCGACGCTTGACCTTGACACAGTGACAAGGACTCCAATGGTCGACGAAGGAGGTGGTTGTCGTGAACACAACCAACCATGGTGGGCAGAATGCTCACCTCGTCGACGCATTGGCCGCGGCTGATCCCTCGGTTCGGCTGCGCGCCGCGCTCGCTGTCGGCACGCGCCCGGACCCTGAGCTGACGGATGCCCTGATCGATCGGTGCGCCGTCGAGCCGGACTTCTTCGTCCGCGACATGCTGACCTGGGCATTGTGCCGCTTGCCGGCCGAAATTACGGTGCCGAGGCTGATCCGTGAGCTCGGGTCCGATGGTTCGCAAGCCCGCAGTCAGGCGCTCCACACCTTGTCCAAGATCGGCGATCCGATCGCGTGGCCCGAGGTCTCTGCGCTGGTGCACGACCAGGACGACGAGGTCGCGCGCAGTGCGTGGCGCGCCGCAGTGGCACTCGTGCCGGCAGGAGTCGAGGGTGCACTCGCAGCGGATCTGGCGACCGAACTCGGGCGGGGCGAACTGCAGATGCAGCTCAGTCTGAGCCGTGCTCTGACCGGGCTCGGCGAGGCTGTACTCCCGGTGCTCGACGCGGCCGGAATGAGCCCGAATCCGCGTGCCCGGGCGCATGCTGATGCTACAAAGCAACTCTGGCACGACCCCGACGGTGGGTTCGCACTCTCACACGAGTTGGCGAAGCGCGTCGCGGCAATCGGCCCGGACGCGTAGGAAGGGGAGACGGATGTTGATCGGCGAGGTCTCGCGGCGTTGTGGTGTCAGCACACGGATGCTGCGTCACTACGACACCTTGGGACTGGTGAAGCCGACGGGCCGCACGTCCGGCGGTTACCGGGAGTACTCCGCCGACGACATCCGTCGACTCTTCCACGTCGAGAGCTTGAGGACGTTGGGGCTCTCGTTGAACGAGGCCAAGCGTGCACTGGACGAACCCGACTTCGCGCCGGCCGATTTGGTGGGTGAACTCATGCAACACACTCGGCAACGGATCGCGGCGGAGGAGGAATTGCTGACCAAACTCGAAAGGGTCGATGCCAGCGCCCCTTCGGAGTGGGACGACGTCCTACGCATGGTCTCACTGTTGCGTGCACTCGAATCCGAGTTCGCTGCCCATCGTCAGCAAGCGATCCTGTCGCAGGAGCTGAATGCGGCGTTGCCCGTCGACGCACTCGTCGAGGCCATCCTGTCGGAGAAGGATGCCAACGTGGCCGGAGCGTTGCAGTGGGCGTTGGCGAGGACCGAAGGTGCGGGCCTTGCAGGTCTCACGAAGGGGCTCGAATCGGAGGACGTCGAGGTTCGACGCCGCGCGACGTCGGCCATCTCCGGGATCCACACCGAGGAAGCAACTCGGGCGCTGAAGCGAGCTCTCGATGATTCGGACGCGATAGTCCGCGCTGATGCCGCTCTCACCCTCGGATCTCGCGGAGAGGCCGTCTCGATGCCCGCTCTCCTCGAGATGGTCGCCGACGGGCGACGCGACGTCGAGGCCGGAGAGGTGCTCGGTCTTCTCGCGGAGCACTCACCGACAAGCGGTGAGGTCGTCGATGCCGTGCAGGCAGGGCTCGACGGCACTGACGACGCCCCGACGAGGTTGCGAATCACGCAGGCACTCGCTGAGATTCCCGGCGCGGCGGCCCGGGAAGCGCTCGCCCGGCTGACACGCGACGACGACAAGACGGTCGCGTCCACGGCAGCCGCGATCCTCGAGATGCGGGACCGTGGACCACGCCGGCGCGAACGACCGCGTATCGGGAACTGAAATCGGAGAACTAGGGCACCTCTGACAAATGCGGGCCCGGGTGGTCAGCGCCGTAACGATTTTGCCGCGGCGTTGCCCTTCAACGCTGCACAGAGCAGGACAAGGAGCACCGCTAGAAACACGACTGTTGAGGCGACAGCCGACACCACAGATCCGAAACCTGTCACGACACCGATGGCGACCTGCATGCACAGTCCCACTACGGCTGTCCACACCGTCCGGCGTAGAAGGGGCCACGCAATCCGATGGGCCAATTGCCACGCCTCGGGGCTCGAGATCGTCGCCTTCGTGCGTATGCCGACAACGGGATTCGGTTCATCACCGACGAGTCGCGGCATGAGCCCAGCAACGAACGCGAGGATAAGCGTCGACGACGTCAGTGAGACCGTCAGACCCAGTAAGTCAGGCGATTCCATCCGTCCAGCCCCCAATCGGCAGATGTTGACGCAGCGGACATTCCAGTCTGGGGTGCCGCTGGGACACATCCGACTGTATGCGAACGAATGTATGTACTGCTGATCGGGTGACGCACTTTCAGGCTTTGTCGGATGAGCAGTGGACTCGATCTCGGACTAGTTTTCAGTCAAGCCCTAGTGTGGATTGCCTAGGCAGAAAAGGTTTCCCGCCGGATCTGCCAACACGTGCCGGATGATCCGCCCGAATCAAGTCGAGGTGAACCGTATTCCTTTGGCTGCGAGCCTGATCGATCTCAGGCAAAGCCTCGAAGCTGCTGCGCACCCGCTGCGCGGTGATCAACGGATATGGTTTCTCACGTGGTGGATCAACGGCGAATGAGTTTGCGACGCAGGTACCTGAGCCTCGGTCTTGGCGAACTGGCGGCCGCGGCCGTATTTGCCGCTGTGGCTGTCGGCGTCGTGATGCCTCGGCTCGAAGGTCCGAAAGACTCCGCTGCGTTGTGGTCGGCGCTGGCCCCACTGCTCGTGGTTCTCGTACAAGCAGGTGTCTACTGGCTGCTTGCCCGAGGCTGGGTCGAGCAGGCACCGATGCCGGCCCGCCTCGCAGCGCTCTACCGCGTGTTTCGGGTCCTCGATGTTCTCTTGTTGGCGATAGCTCTTCTCGGCGTTGTCATCTGGCTACCAGATCACTCCGGCGCGGCCGTGGGCGTGGTGGCGGTGTGGGCTTTCGGCGTCGCCGAGTACGCCAACTACTTCGTGGCTCGTCTCGCCTACCCGCTGCAGCGGTGGCCTTTCGAGGTCGGCAAGTTGCGGAGGCCCCAACTTGTGCACGACCTGCATTCGGCGCGGTGATACCGGCGATGAAGCCTGCCTTTGCCGCAACGGCAAAATTTGATGCGGGATCGGAGTGAATTCGTAAGGATCGGTTCTGCCCACCCAGGAATGAAGCCTCTATGTCGTTCTTCACCGAGTAAGGAGAACCACCATGGCAGCGTCGCGTCGCAGCCGCCGTGATGCCCCACCACCCCGGTCCGGAAATAGCGAGGTCGATACGCTACGCGCGTTTCTCGACTACTTGCGTGATTCGATCGCTGCCAAGGTCGAGGGTGCTCCGGAACCTCAGGTGCGCACCACAATTGTTCCGTCTGGGACAACCTTGCTCGGGCTGGTCACTCACTTGACCTTTGTCGAACGATCGATGTTTCTCGCAGAAAACGTGACGGATTGGAAAGCGACGTTTCAGCCGTCATCGGAAGACAGCGTGGACGGTGTCGTCAGTCGCTATCGCGAGACGGTCGAGCGTGCCAACGCAGTTCTCGACGGATGCACAGATCTTGCCGCGCCCATCCCGCGACCGGGGGCGAAACGACCCGCTCCCAGTGTCCGCTGGGCGCTCGTGCACATGATCGAAGAGACCGGACGCCATGCCGGGCACGCTGACATCCTCCGCGAACTGATCGACGGTGCGACCGGCCGGTGACATCGCAACAATAGTTAGAATCCGTCGGTGCAAGTGGCGGATCCTGGACGACAACCGTGGCGGTGAGGTCTTCCATCTCGCCCACAGCTTCCGCGATTCATCGAGGCAGATGTCCACGACCGCCCACTGGTACAGCGTCGACAGTTCCGTCGGGAGTCGTTACTTCCCAAGCTAGTCCGGTGGCGGCCGAGGGAATGAGCCCGTCGATCCATTTGGCCACGACACCGACGACAACTTTCTCGAGTTCCATACGTGACCACTTTCGCGGTCGATGCGGAACCGGCGGTTCCCAGCCTTCCTCGCCCCAGATCACGCCGAATAGCTCTCTCTCGTCACCGATTTGCTGATTCAGGCTGAATGCGTCAGGACCCTCGAATCGTGCCCATACGCCGAATGTTCCCTCGCCGTCCTGATCGACCGAGACATCGATGACGATCCCTTCGGTGCGCGGGGTTGCCGCGTGGTGAATCGCAGCCAGTCGATCGCTCACTACCGCCGACACGGTATCGAGGACAGACCTCAGCGCGTCGCTGTACTCAGCAGGTTCCATCGGCACAGGATATAGAAATTCAGGCAATCGACTTCGAAGTCAGTGCCCTCGACATGGCCGCCCATTGAAGAAGAATAACCGTCTTACCGTCGACGATTTCTCCGCCGGAGATCATGTCGTGTGCCGTGTCGAACGGCAACTCCAGGACTTCGATGTCCTCGCCTTCGTCTGGCACCCCGCCACCACTGCCGGTTCTGTCCGCCGGGCTGTATCGGCCGGCGAAGAAATGCACTCTCTCGGTGACGGATCCGGGGCTCATGTACAGATCGAACAGATGCTGCACCTCACCGATCGCGACGCCGAGCTCTTCGCTCGTCTCTCGCCGAATGGCTACTTCCGGCGTGTCGGCATCGAGCAAACCGGCTGCGGTCTCGATCAGCATTCCGTCGGGGTGTGCGTTGACGTAAGCGGGAAAGCGGAATTGCTTCGTCAACAGGACGGTGCGCCGTTCGGGGTCGTACAGCAAGATCGTCGCGCCGTTCCCACGGTCGTAGGTTTCTCGTTGCTGTGTCTCGAGAGTGCCGTCCCTTCGCCGATACGTGAAGGTGCTGCGACGCAACACATGCCAACCGTCTGAGGTGACCTCGACTCGTTCGACCTCGACGTTCGGATTACCGTGCAGCCCGAGACCTGTTCGGTCGAGGCCGGTGCGACCCCGGCTGTCCGGAACGTCGACGCCGGCACAACCCGCCGTTGCAGTCGGGTGTATCAGCTTGTCGCTGTCAGATTCGGTCATGTCATCCACCGTAGCGAAGATCGGCACCTCGCCGTTATTGGGCAACAACAGCTTCAGCGTTGAGCGGCGTCGCGGTGGAAACTCTCAGTCCAACTGAGAAGTCCCGCCCCCGTCCGGAGACGGGAGCGGGACTCGGGTGTCAGCGAACTCGGCAGCGCGTCAGACTGCTTCCTTTGTCGCCTGCGCTGCGAGGGTGAGCGCGATGTCGACGATCATGTCCTCCTGACCACCCACCAGACGGCGGCGTCCAGCTTCGAGCAGCAGTGTGCGAACGTCGATTCCGTAGCGCTCCGACGCAGCTTCGGCGTGGCGCAGGAAGCTCGAGTACACGCCGGCGTAGCCGAGAGTGAGGGTTTCGCGATCGACGCGGACCGGCCGGTCCTGCAGCGGTCGGACGATGTCGTCGGCGGCATCCTGCAGGGCGAACAGGTCGCAGCCGTGCTCCCACTCTTCGATGTTGGCGACGGCGATGAAGGCCTCGAGGGGGCAGTTGCCGGCACCGGCGCCGTGACCGGCAAGCGAAGCATCGACGCGGGTGACGCCGTTCTGCACTGCAACAACGGAATTGGCAACCGAGAGCGAGAGATTCTCATGGGCGTGGATACCGATTTCGGTGCCCTCGTCGAGGATGTCGCGGTATGCACGAACACGATCCGCGACGTCGTTCATCACCAGACGTCCACCCGAGTCGGTGACGTAGACGCAGTGCGCGCCATACGATTCCATCAACTTGGCCTGCTTGGCCAGTTCCTCGGCAGGCGCCATGTGGCTCATCATCAGGAAGCCCGAGACGTCCATGCCGATCTCGCGGGCGGTTTCGATGTGCTGCGCGGAGACGTCGGCCTCGGTGCAGTGCGTGGCAACGCGAACCGAGCGAACACCGAGGTCGTAGGCATGCTTGAGTTCACTGATCGTGCCGACACCCGGAAGTAGCAGCGTGGTGAGACGAGCGTGCTCGAGTACCTCGGCCGCTGCTTCGATCCATTCCCAGTCGGTGTTCGAGCCGGGGCCGTAGTTGAGCGAGCCGCCGGCGAGGCCGTCACCGTGTGCTACTTCGATCGCGTCGACGCCGGCAGCGTCGAGAGCTGTGACGATCCGCTTGACGTCGGCGGGCGAAATGCGGTGGCGGACAGCGTGCATGCCGTCACGAAGGGTGACGTCCTGGACGAAGATCTTGCGGTTGCTCACTTGGTTGCTTCCTTCTGCTGGGCGATGCGCTCCGCGATCTGCATTCCGGCGGACGTCATGATGTCGAGATTGCCGGCGTACGCAGGCAGGTAGTGTGCCGCGCCCTCGACCTCGAGGAACACCGACACCTGGTGGGTGGGGCGATTGCCGTCGACGAGCAACGTCTCGACGGGCTGGTCGGCCGGGATCTCGGTGATCTGGACTTCCTGCTTGAGCCGGTAGCCGGGGACATACGCGGACACGTCGCCGACCATCTTCTCGATCGACTGACGGATCTCGTCGTGAACAGCCGGGTCCGGTGCGTCGACGAGGCAGAAGACCGTGTCGCGCATGATGAGCGGCGGCTCAGCGGGGTTGAGGATGATGATGGCCTTGCCGCGACGAGCGCCGCCGACTGCCACGATCGCCTCGGACGTGGTCTCGGTGAACTCGTCGATGTTGGCGCGCGTTCCGGGACCGGCCGACTTGGAGGCGATGGACGCGACGATCTCCGCATACGCCACCGGGACGACCCGAGAAACAGCGGCAACCATCGGGATGGTGGCCTGGCCGCCACACGTCACCATGTTGACGTTGGGTGCGTCCAAGTGCTCGTCCGCGTTGACGGCCGGTACGACGTACGGTCCGATCGCGGCAGGCGTCAGGTCGATCATGCGCTTGCCGAGGGGAGCCAGCCGCGCGTTGTTGGCCACGTGAGCCTTTGCCGAGGTGGCGTCGAAGACGATCTCGATCTCGTCGAAGTTCGGCAGACCGACAAGGCCTTCGACGCCTTCTGCCGTGATCGGCACGTTCAGACGCGCGGCGCGAGCGAGGCCGTCGGACGCGGGGTCGATACCGACCATCGCGCCCATCTCCAGGTAGTCGGAGTTACGCAGCACCTTGATCATCAGATCCGTGCCGATGTTGCCCGATCCGATGATCGCGACCTTGACCTTGCTCATGCGTTGTCCTCTTCGCTGGAGAAACTGGTGGTGACGGAACCGAGCCCGGAGACGGTCACGGTGACTACGTTGCCTGCGGTGACCGGTGCCATGGGGCCGAGAGCGCCGGACAGGATCACCTGCCCTGCGGTCAGCGGCTGCCCCAACTCACGTGCAGTGCGGGCGAGCCAGACGACGGCTTCGATCGGATCGCCCAGGCAGGCGGTTCCGACGCCGGTGGACACCTCGGTGCCGTCGACGGACATCGACATGACGACGCCGGCGGGTTCCACCTCGTCGAGGGTGCGTCGTTCGGTTCCCAGGACGTACACGCCCGAGGACGCATTGTCGGCGACGGTGTCACCGAACTTGATGTCCCACGACTCGATGCGGCTGTCGCAGATCTCGATCGCGGCGACGGCGTAGTCGATCGCACCGCGCACCTGCGCACTGTCCAGCGGTCCGTCCACGAGGTCGGCACCGAGCACGAAGGCAACTTCCGCTTCGACCTTGGGCTGGATCAAACGGCTCATGGGGATGGCGCCGCCGGCGGGGAACTCCATGTCGGCGTACAGCACGCCGAGGTCGGGCTGGTCGACACCGAGCTGCTGCTGGACTGCCACCGAGGTCAGGCCGATCTTGCGGCCTACGACCACGGCCCCTGCCTGCCGACGGATTTCGTCGACGCGGCGCTGGACGGCGTAGGCGGCGACGAGGTCGTCGGCGCCGATCAGATCGCGCACGGGCGCGCAGGGAGTGCCGCTCGCGATGGCGGCTGCGAGGCGGTCCGCAGCAGCTGCGATGTCGGTCTCGCTAGCTGTACTGGTATTCGTGGGCTGGCTCATGGCCACTACTTTCGCCGCGGCACCGAGATTGCGCCAGGGAACTGTCTCACTCAGCGATACGCTGGGGAGGTGACTGGCAGCGCAAACCTCGACACCGTGCTCGGCAAGGCGGTGACGATCCTGCGCGCCTTCCGGGCCGACGACCACGTGTTGCCTCTGGCCACCCTGGTCCAGCGGACGGGCCTGCACAAGGCGACGGTGCACCGCCTGGCCAACGAACTGGTCGCGAACCGGCTACTCGACCGTATCGACGGTGGCTACCGGCTCAGCGGCGGCCTCTTCGAACTCGGCATGCTCGCCTCTCTCGAACGTAGCCTCCTGGAGATGGCGATGCCGTTCCTCCAGGACCTGTACGAGCGGACCCACGAGACAGTCCACCTGGGGGTCCGTGACGGCCACGACGTCGTATACGTCGCGAAGATCGGCGGACACCGGCAAGCCAACTCGCCGTCCCGGACCGGTGGCCGGATACCGCTGTATTGCACCGCAATCGGCAAGGCGCTCCTGGCATTCTCCGACAACGAGTTTCGCCGCGAGGTGCTGTCGGAGCCGATGACGCGCCGAACCCCGCACACAATTGTTGCGCCCGGCATTCTCAACACCCAACTGAACCGAGTGGTCGAGACCGGTATTGCGTTCGAGCGCGAGGAATCAGCGCCGGGTCTCGCATGCGTTGCGGCGCCGGTATTCGGAACCAATGACAAACCCGTCGCGGCCATCAGTGTCACCGGTCCCACCAGTCGCTTCGTCCCCGAGAGCCAGGTGTCCTACGTGCGCGCTGCTGCCGAAGGCCTACACAGCACGATCGCTCGCCGCGAACGATTGCGGTGATCTGGCCGTCCCGACCCGGACGAGCCCGGTCAATGCGTGCGGCAATGGCCTCTCGTGTAGGACGCCGAGACGTTGGGTCGCGCGGGTGAGGGCGACATAGAGTTCAGACGCACCGCGTGGGCCGTCGGCGATGATTCGCTCCGGTTCCACGACGAGCACGGCATCGAACTCGAGGCCCTTCGTTTCCGAAACCGGCACAGCGCCGGGCACGTCCTCAGGTCCGATGACGACGCTCGTACCCTCGCGTCCGGCCTCGTCCTGATTGAATTCGTCGATGGCGGAGGCTAGTTCGTCGGCGGAGATTCGCTTGGACCACGGTTGGACCCCGCAGGCGCGGACGGACTCGGGCGGCTGGACGTCTGGCGCGAACTCGGCGAGCAAGGCGGCGGCGACGCTCATGATCTCGGCGGGGGTGCGATAGTTCACCGACAGGGATCGGTAGATCCAGCGGCCGGGGACGTACGGCTCCATCATCGTCGCCCACGAGCGAGCACCTGCGGGTGAACGTCGTTGCGCGAGATCACCTACCACCGTGAAAGACCGGTCCGGGCAGCGGCGCATCAGGACTCGCCAGTCCATCTCGGACAGCTCTTGTGCCTCGTCGACCACGATATGCCTGTACGTCCAGTCTCGGTCAGCAGCAGCGCGTTCGGCGAGCTCCCGGGTATCGCGTTCGACGAAACGATCCGCCAGGTCCTCGGCGTACAGCATGTCCTGGGCGAGGAGATGATCCTCGTCGTCCATCAAGTCTTCGCGACTGATCATCATGTCCAGCACGCCCGCTGCATACGCAGCCTCGTCGCGGCGTTCACGTTCGGCACTCTGGTCGACGGGCTTGTCCCGGCCGAGCATGTCCACCAATTCGTCGAGAAGCGGAACGTCGGACACCGTCCAGGCATCGCCCTCTCGGCGCAACAGTGTCTCGTCTGCGCCTGCCTTGCGTAGGCGTTCCGGCGAAGTAAACAGCTGTGTCAGTAGCTCTTTCGGTGTCAGGATCGGCCAGAGTGCGTCGAGTGCGGCGGCGAACGCGTCATTCTCCGCCAACTCTGCGGTCAGATCTGCGCGCACTTGTTCCCAGGCTTCACGGTCACTGCGTGTCAACCATCCCTTGCCGATCCGCGCTATCGCCCGCTCGGTCAGTGCCCAGGTGACGATTTCGGTGAACACAGTGCGAGCGTCGTTGTGGGGGAGTCCGCTCGAACGAGCTTCTTCTCGGGCCCACTCCGCCGTTTCGGCGTCGATTCGCACTGTGACGTCCGCCAATTCGATCAACAACGGGTTCTCGGGCAATCGCTGATGATCGGCAATCGCTGCGCCGAGAACGTCCAGGATCTTCAGCGAGCCTTTGAGCCCAGCGGCCTCAGGAGCGTCCTCGGCGGTGACGCGTAAACCCGGAACGAGATCACCGGTGGTCATGAACACCACGTCGGACTCGCCCAGCGAGGGCAGTACGCGGCCGATGTGGTTCAGGAACGCCGGGTTCGGCCCGACCACGAGAACGCCGTGACGTTCCATTCGCTCTCGCTGCGTGTAGAGCAGGTAGGCGACGCGGTGCAAGGCGACGACGGTTTTCCCGGTACCGGGGCCACCTTCGATCACCAGAACCCCGGGGTGTTCGAGTCGGACGATGTCGTCCTGCTCGGCCTGGATCGTGGCCACGATGTCGCGCATGCCCTCACCTCGCGGTGCGTTAACCGCAGCGAGCAAGGCGGAATCGCTGTGGGTGTCGTGTTCTGCGCCGTCAGGGCGCCCGAGTACCTCGTCGGTGAATTCGACCACGTGTCGACTGCGTGTGTGGAACTGACGGCGTCGACGCATGTTCTCCGGGTTTGCAGCGGTGGCAACGTAGAACGGGCGAGATGCCGGCGCCCGCCAATCGAGCAGCACCGGTTCGTAGTCGTTGTCCGCATCGAGAAGGCCGATTCGGCCGATGTACGAAGTCTCACCCGACAGCGAGTCCAACCGGCCGAAGCACAGGCCGTTGTCGGCTACGTCCAGCCTCTTCACCTCTTTGGCGAGCGCGCGCACCTCGGCGTCGCGTTCCATGAGTGCTTCGCCGTTTCCGCGCAGAGCGGTGTTGTACCTGCCCTTGACTCGGGCGCGCTCCGCATCGAGGCGAGCGTAGAGCCCCTCCACATAGTTCCGCTCGGACCGCAGTTCTTCTTCGTATCCCTGGGTTGGCACGTGCCCTCACTTCCGCTGGCTGTTCCGATCCCGTAGTGGGTCGTGCGGGATCGGAAGAGCCATTTTGCGGCACTACCCGGGCCTTGCCGCAAGGCCCCCGGTGCGATATACATTGGTAGTGGAAGGGAGTGTCGATCCTCCCCCGGCTTTTTCCCACAGATCCTCTCGCGACCCCCCCAGCTTGATGCACGGCTCCCAGCCTGGTCGATGTTTGGACCCCGAGTGTCACGGGTACAAATCCAGTGACCGGTGTTCCAAAATCGGTTCCCCTCATGAACTTACGTGGATCGAGGGATTGTGAAGGCGATACTGGCAACGGCCGCGAGCATCCTTCTGGTGGTTGCCCTGGCCGTCGCCGTCTTGCTTCTCCTTTCCGGATCACCGCGCGAAGGTACTTCGCACGAGCTCGCCGATACGGTTCACACGATCGGTGGGAAGCCGACAACCTGCACCGAGTTGTTCGGTGAAACATGCAGCTTTGCTTTGCAGTCGGACTACAACCAGTGGGGACAAAACCTCGAGGGTTTTGTCAATGCCGGGACCCTCGGACCTTTCGCCCGCAGTATCGGCTTCGTGGCGGAGGCGAAACTGAGCTTGCAGGCATGCGAGGTCAGCGCAACCGCCGGGCGGACGATTCTAGATTTCTACACTCTCGCCGAGATCGACCACCCCACGGCCACCACCACCGACCTCTTCCCCTTCTGGAACGAGTCCCGCCAATTCCTGTGCCCGGTAAACAGTTTCTGAGAATGCTGTTTGCTATTTGAGATGTTCGAGACGCGTCGCTCGCTCGGAGCCAGGTTGGGCGCAAGCGCGCGAATCGTGGACAGCGTTCCGCCCACGGGGGGGATCGGTCTGTAACTGGCTCATGAGCACTGAATAACACACGAGAGTGAACGGCACTCCCCTCGGTGGCCGCTTCTTGTACGCGTTGCGGAGTGTCGGTGCACGGATGTTTATGCGAATTTCGACGGGGTAGGGCCTTCTGTGGGGGATTCCTACCTGTGTGGGATTCCTGAGCAACAATCCGAAACGTATTGGAGGGTCAACGTGCCAGATGACAAGAGCGGTCCCGGCGAGGGAATCAAAGGCGTCGTAGAGGACGTCAAGGGTAAGGCCAAGGAAGCCGTGGGTGCGGTTTCCGGAAACGACAGTTTGACCCGAGAGGGCCGCGCCCAGCAGGACAAGGCCGAAAGCCAGCGAGAAGTCGCGAAGAAAGAGGCAGAAGCCGAGAAGGCTCGCGCAGAAGCGGCCGCGGACGAAGCGCGACAGAAGTCCGAGCAATAGCCCTGACGCACTCGTCACCCTCGGCCTGGGATTGATCCCAGCCGGGGGTGAGTCGTGGCTCCGCGTTCAGTTTGAAATCTCTACTTACATAAGGCGTAACAAGATTCTTGCGCCCAGCATGACGATCAAGAGGAGCTGTTCGATGCCTTCATCTCAGTCCGTCCCAGGTGCACCGGCCCCGAAAGCGCCGGACCTGAAAGAGCCGGTCAAGCCTCGACAGCCGTTGCCGCCCAAGGATGACCAGCGGCAGCCGGAGGTGCGTACCGTCGCGGGTGCCGAGGAGAAGGTGAAGGGAAATGGTCGCGGCCAGCGGGGGGAGTACCTCACCACCGCAACCGGTACACGTCTCTACGAGACCGACCACTCACTCACTGCCGGCGAGCGTGGCCCGACTCTTCTTCAAGACCACCACCTGCGTGAGAAGATCACACACTTCGATCACGAGCGAATTCCGGAGCGCGTCGTCCACGCCCGCGGGGCGGCCGCACACGGAACGTTCCTGGCGAATGGCGCGGCCGAAAACATCTGTAAAGCATCGGTGTTCGCTTCCGGTGCTCGAACCCCGGTGTTCGTGCGGTTCTCGACGGTGCTGGGTTCACGAGGTTCGGCGGACACCGTACGCGACACACGCGGTTTCGCCACCAAGTTCTACACCGACGAAGGTGTCTTCGACCTGGTGGGCAACAACATCCCGGTGTTCTTCATCCAGGACGGCATCAAATTCCCGGACATCATCCATGCCGCGAAGCCCCACCCGGACCGCGAGATCCCGCAGGCGCAGAGCGCGCACGACACATTCTGGGATTTCGTGTCGCTGCACACCGAGGCCACGGCGCACACATTGTGGAACATGTCCGATCGCGGCATCCCGCGCTCCTATCGCATGATGGAGGGCTTCGGTATTCACACGTTCAGGCTCGTGAATGCCGACGGCGAGACGAATCTGGTGAAATTCCACTGGAAGCCGGCCGCCGGAGTGCATTCACTCGTGTGGGAGGAAGCGCAGATCGCCGGCGGTGTGGATCCGGATTTCCATCGACGCGATCTTGCCGACGCCATCGAGGCGGGTGCGTATCCGTCCTGGGATCTGGGCGTGCAGGTGTTCCCTGATACCGAAGACGAAATGTTCGAAGGCATAGATCTATTGGATCCCACCAAGATCGTGCCCGAAGAACTCGCGCCGGTTCAGGTCATCGGAACGATGACACTCGACGCCAATCCGACGAACTTCTTCGCCGAGACCGAGCAGGTTGCATTCCATCCGGGCCACTTGGTTCCGGGTGTCGACATCACCAACGATCGTCTCCTGCAGGCACGTTTGTTCTCGTACCTCGACACCCAGATCACGCGACTCGGTGGCCCCAATTTCGATCAGATCCCGATCAACCGTCCTCACGCGCCTGTCAACGACATGCTTCGCGACGGCTTTCATCAGGACGGTGTACATACCGGAGTTGCGCCGTACCATCCCAATTCGTTGGACGGTGGGTGCCCGTTCTTGGCCTCGGCGGAGAGCGCGGCCTATATCGAGGTGCCCGAAGAAGTTTCAGGGCGAAAGGTGAGGCAGGCGCCGGCATCGTTCGACGATCACTTCTCGCAAGCTCGACTCTTCTATCGCAGTCTCTCCCCTGTCGAACAGGAGCACGTCGCGCAGGCGTATACCTTCGAATTGGGTAAGTGCTACGAGGAGAACATCAAGACCCGGAATCTGGGCATCTTGGCAAATATCGACGCGGGTCTCGTGTCGATCGTCGCAGGGGGGCTTGGCCTTCCGGTTCCCGAACCGACCGAGCCGTTGAGTGATCCGGAGCTCAGCCCTGCACTGTCCCAGGTTGGTGCGGAATGGCCGGTAGACGGAAGGATCATCGCACTACTGGTCGATGAGAACTCCGATCTCGAAACGGTTGTCGCCGTTCGAGACAAGATCTTCGACGCCGGCATGGTGCCGCTGATCCTCGGCCCGCACGGCGGAACCATCGGGGACGGTGACGACGCGGTGACGGTGCAGCGAACCTACCTCACAGCTCGTTCGATCGAATTCGATGCAATCCTGCTGAGCGGCGACGTTTCTCGGATCGGCGAGGGCAAGTTGGATCCACGGGTGGAGACTCTGCTGAACGAAATGTATCGTCACAGCAAGGCGATTGGTGGTTGGGGAGAGAGCATGAGTGCGCTGGCTGCGGCCGGTATCGACGAGTCTGCATTGGGAGTCGTCGTCGATGCAGACGCGGAAGGAGCGCTCGCCTCGCTGGCTCAGCTTCTGAAGACGCACCGCGTGTGGGGGCGTTTCGAGGTGCCGCCTACATCCTGAGTGCCGACGTACGTTCGAACCTGCGGTGTGGCCGAATTGCCAGTTCGGCCACACCGTCGGAGTGAAGACGAGTGAAGGGACGAAACAGTGGCTCGCAAGGACTCACAACCTCAACTCAAGGATCAAGAACTCTACGAAGAGCTACGCGAGAAGGGCGATTCCAAGGAGAAGGCGGCCCGAATCTCCAATGCGGCCGCCAATCGAGGGCGGTCGAATGTCGCCAAGTCCGGCGGACAATCCTCGCCGTACGAGGAGTGGACAGTCGACGAGCTGAAGAAACGTGCCAAGGAACTCGATCTGCACGGCTATTCGAAGCTGAACAAGGGTGAGCTGATCGAGCAACTCCGCACTCACTGAGCTGTGTTCTGCTCGAGTCGTATTCTGCTTGTGCAGAATACGACTCGAGCGGTCGGTTCAGTGCCCTTCTTGATCGAAGAGTTCCTGACCTTCCAGTCGTTTGACCCGTCGGTGTTCCATCAAGATGGCCAGTGTTCCGACGATGAAGGACACCACGCACACGACGCCGGCAATGACTGCCCAACCACGAAATCCGTAACCTGCTGCCACCAAGGTCAATCCGAGTGTTGCCAGACCCAGCCCGATCAGCAGGTATCCGGGATAGTTGCGACCGTCGCTGATTGCCTCCCCTACGTGCGATCGATTTGTGTGTTCGTCATCTACCGGTGAACTTTCGCTCGCGTTTGTCACGGCACACTCCATCCTGAGCTCATGAAGACTTGCGATTCTTCGCTCGTCGTCGGTTCACAGGGCAACTACCCGATCGGCCACTGGATGAAACGGTTGGAGTAGTGCCGAAAGGGGTAGAAGGTCGTACGCTCGAAGTATCGGATGTGGATGAAAACCGGTGCGAGGAAGCCCTATGAACGCGAAGCCGACTCCCGACATATTCTCGGTAGGTACACCGACTCTCGGTGTCGAAGAGGAGTTCTTGCTCTGCGATCCGCAGACTGGACATCCCACTCTGCGCAACTCCGAGGTTGCTGCCGCCGGGCGGGAACTCGGTATCTCGCTGCAACTCGAACTGACGCGCTGTCAGGTGGAGACGTCCACGTCTATCGGAAACCATATTCGTGATCTTCGTGATCAACTCTGTGAGTCGCGTGCCGTCACCGCCGACGCCGCTGCCCGTGTGGGTTGTCAACTCATCGCAGTCGGGACGCCGTTCTACGATCCGCCGGTAGACGAGATCACTCAAACGTCGCGATACCAGCGAATGGCCGGTCAATTCAGAGCGATCACCGAAGGTGTGATGTGTGGTTGCCACATTCATGTCGGTGTGGAAGATCGAGAACGATCGGTCCAGATCATCAACCATCTGCGCCCTTGGTTACCGACCTTGTTGGCACTGACGGCGAACTCTCCGATCAGCGCCGGTCGCGATACCGGTTATGCGAGTTGGCGTTACGTTCTGTTCGGCCGATGGCCCAGTTCGGGTCCGCCGCCCTACTTCGAGTCCGTGGCGCACTACGAAGATGCTGTTGCAGCAATGCTGGAGACAGGGGTCATTCTCGATCCACACATGGTCTATTGGGATGTGCGCATGTCGGATCACCTTCCCACCGTGGAGATTCGGATCAGCGACGTGCCCGCCACCGTGGAGGAGACGATGACTCTGGCCACACTGGTGCAGGCACTCGTCGGTACCGCATCCGCCGCGATCACGAAAGGTGAAGCAGCGCCTGCTGTCGATCACGAGCTACTCCGCGCGGCTTGCTGGCGGGCGGCGCGTGACGGACTCGACGGGAGGTCGCTGGACGTGGAATCCGTGCGCTTGCTGACTGCACACCAGTCGGTTCGGCAATTGGTGGATCACGTCGAACCTGCGTTGACTGCATTCGGAGAATTCGAGCAGGTCACGGCCTCCTTGGACAAGGTGTTCAGCAACGGAAACGGGGCGATCGTGCAGCGCCGTCAACTCACGCGTCGGTCACGTGTAGCTGATGTGATTGACGAGTGCGCTCGACGCACTTTCGAAGGGTGCAGTTCGCAAGGGGGCAGTGAGCTGTAAGGCACGGTTGGAATGGGCATTCAAGAACTTTCAATGTCTTGTCGAAGTCACCGATCGGACTGCAGGAGGAGGAACATATGAATGGCGATCCACGACCCGAGCTTCCGTCGGACAAGGATCTCGACGATATGTGCAGGCAATTGGCTGCGGCAGTAGAGGAACACGGTCTGTCGGTGGCGACGGCGGAATCGTTGACTGCCGGGAACATCGCCGCACATCTGGGAAAGGCGCCGGACGCCGGATCGTGGTTTTGTGGTGGGATCGTCGCGTACACCCGCGAGGTGAAACATTCCGTACTTCATGTTCCGCACGGGCCAGTGGTCTGCGAAGAGGCTGCCCGGGTCATGGCGCACAGCACCGCCACACTGATGGGTGCGTCGCTGGCGCTGGCCGTCACCGGTGAAGCCGGACCTGATACCCAGGAGAACGTTCGACCCGGAACTGTGTGGTTCGGAATCGTCGACCATGGGACCGCCGAAACGGAGAAGCAGGTTTTCTCGGGCGACCCCGAAGCTGTCCTCGGTGCAACTGTCGAGCACGCGATCCAACTACTTCTGCGTCACGCCTCCGGTCGCCTCACACCGAGTTCGAGAGTTGTGAACTAGTCGAGTTTTCAACTCTTCGAACGGTTCTTCTTCTGACGACCTGTGTGTTTCGCAGGCGCCTGCGCGGTTGGAACCAGATGACCGTCGGCCGTGTATTTTTCGACTACGAGGTTCTTGCTGACTCCTCGGTTCGCATCCACTGCGCAAGTGATTGCTTCCTTGTCGGAATTGAAAGGTTCCTCGGTCGAAGAGCCGTCGGGCATCGTGATTTTGTACCGATCCATACATCGACTATTGCGGGTTGATCCGTCTCCGACAACCCGAGCTCACGGAAATATCGGTCTGGGAATCAGGCGGATCAGCGGGTCCAATACTCTTCGGGACGTTGACCCGGACGGAATCCGTAGTGCGCGAGCATCGCGGTCGCTTCCGGAAAATTGGCTGCCAGAGCTTCGGGCACATGTGCATCGCTGCCGAATGTCACCGCTTTACCTCCCTCTTCGCTCCACCATTGGGGTATCCAGGGCCACAGCCGACGGGTGTTCATCTCGAGGATCCGGTCGCTGTCGGCGATGGCGCGCATCGCATTTCGGAATCCCTCTTCGAATCGACGGGGATCGAAAGGTCCGGCACTTTCGATCGGCCATGCACGCACCGCGTAGTCGATATGGGTGAACACCTCGAAGGTCCGAGAGTCAGCCACCATACGCGGGATCTCATCGAGGTATGCCCACATGACTTCGTCGGCGCTCCACGTTCGAAACAGAGTGTTCGGTTCACTCCGATCGTCGCCGACTTCGAGCGTGTGCAAGGAACCCAATATCCGGTCGATGACACCGAGATCAAGGAGGTGCGACGCCTGCGCTTCGTGCAGGTGCGGTTGTCTGAACTCGACGCCGGTGAGTATCCGCAATTCAGGAAAACGGTGTCGGCATCGTTCGATGCTGTCGAGATAGCCGTCGACGTCGAGGATCGGCACGCGCGCAAGTCTGTTGCATTCGTCCGGATGCGTGCGAAAGCGGTCCGCCGGTGTCCCACGACCACTCGCTGTGAACATGACTGTCCGCGGGTAGTTGCATGTTCAGTTCGTACCAGAGCCGGGAGTTTCGAGGGGCGGTTAAAGCTCGGACTGTCGCGCGAATTCGCTCTGTGCAGTGGTTCCCCAGATCTCGGAGGACTGAGTCTCGGGCTCGCTGTCCAGCTTTCGGACGTCGTGAATGAACTCCACACCGTGCAGTTCGTCGGACGGAACCGACAGAAGCTTGCACGTGGTGCTGACGAAGAATCGCTGGACATCTTCCAACTCGAGACGCCCACCGGGCCGGTACCAATGCGCGACCCCGGTACACATCTCGAGTATCGCGAGTCGGCTCAATGCCAGATCTTCGATGTCGAAGGCGCCCACGCGTTGTCCGCGTTCGAGGATCTGTCCGAAAAGTTGCTCGTACTCGTCGCGCAGGGTCTGCAACTCGATGCGGTTGTCTCCGGTCAACCCGCGCATCTCGTACTCGGCGACGCGGGCAGTCAGTTGGTTGACGGCGGTAATGCCGACGTGTGACGACACCAGGCCGGCGAGCTGGACTACGGGATCGGCGCTTCGGCGCATTGCCCGCTCTCCCGACTGCGTCAGCTCGTCGAGGCAAGACCGAATGATCGAGGCCAACAGTGACTCTTTGCTGCCGACGTAGTGGTAGAGCGTTGCCGAGTTGATGCCGGCTTCGGCTCCGAGCTCACGAATGCCGGTGGCGGCGAATCCTTTCGTCGCGAACAGCGTGACTGCCGCCCGTTGAACGCGCCCCAGGTCCATGATCCTCATTTCGGTTGGTTGCCCAATCATGCTAGCATCGCCGCCGAAATCGACCGGCTGTCAATCAGTCGATTGATAGCTGTTTGTGTACTGGCAAATTGCATCTCAACTAATCAATCGATCGATTGAAATACGCTTGACTGTGCCCTGGGTCACTGCATAGTCTCCTTGTCGAGCCTCCCTCTCGGTGCGAGAGCTAACAGGGCACTCCATACAAGGAGCAATGACATGAACGACGCGAATCCCCCATCTCCCGCAACTGTCGACAGGCCTGCCCTGCGGCGTGTGGCCGGATCGGTTCTGGTCGGCACCACGATCGAGTGGTACGACTTTCAGATCTACGGCGCCTCCGCCGCGTTGGTCTTTGCGCCGCTGTTCTTTTCGGGCGCAGACCCCGCGCTGGCGACAATTCTTTCCTTCGCCACCTTCGCTGTCGGCTTCCTGGCGCGGCCACTCGGCGGTGTTGTGATGGGCCACTTCGGCGACCGCATCGGACGCAAGAAGGTCTTGGTGCTCGCACTTCTCTTGATGGGAGCAGCGACGTTCCTGGTCGGCGTCCTTCCGACCTCCGCCCAGATCGGTGTGTGGGCCCCGATTCTTCTCGTATTGCTGAGACTGATTCAGGGCTTCGGCGTCGGGGGTGAGTGGGGCGGTGCAGTTCTGACTGCTGTGGAATACGCACCCAAGAACCGCCGCGGTTTCTACGGCAGTATGCCGCAGGTCGGTGTGCCTGCTGGCCTTCTGCTGGCGACGGCCGTCATGTTCGGCACCAAGGCGCTCACCGGGGACCAATTCCTGGTGTGGGGGTGGAGAATTCCCTTCCTGCTGAGTATCGCGTTGGTCGCCGTCGGGCTTTACATTCGCACCGCGTTGGAAGAGACTCCCGCATTCGCTCGCGTGAAGCAGCAGAACACTGCGGTCAAGATTCCGATGGTCGACGCGTTCAAGAACTACCCTCGTCAAATCATTCTTGCCGCAGGTTCGATGATCAGCACGGGCGCTTACTTCTACATCCTCAACACCTACAGCCTGACCTACGCCGATCAGTTCGATCTGCTGTCCGGAAACCTCATGCTCGGAGCGGTCATGGTGTCCGCGCTCGTTGCAGTCATCTTCATTCCGATCTTCGGTCAACTGTCCGAAAAATTCGGCCGACGCCGGATCCTGATGGTCGGCATCACCGGCATGGGAGTGTGGGTCTTCGTTGCATTCGCCGCGATAGATACCGGCAACTTCTGGATCACCACCGGCGCATTGGCAGTCGGCGCATTCATGCTCAGCATCTCGTACGGGCCGCAGGCGACGTTCATCGCGGAACTGTTCGACGCACGGGTGCGGTACAGCGCAGCGTCCATCGCTTTTCAGATCGGGGTGCTCTTGGGTGGTGCAATCGCGCCGATGGTTGCCGCCATGTTGGTTCGCGCAACCGGTGGATCGCTTGCGGTCGCTGTGTATATCGCTGCCCTGTCTGTTATTTCGCTGATCAGCGTCTACTTCGTCCGTGACACCGACCTCGACGAAGGAAGTCGCGACATGTACATCGATGACAACGGGGCGTATCTGCCGCCGGTCGATCAACGCTCCACGGTTGTCAACTAATAGAGGAAACTTCAATGATCACAAAGAGTTTCGAAGAGATCTCTGTCGGAGACATTGCGGTGACGGACCCGCGGGTCGTCACCGAAGACTATGTGCGAAGTTTCGCCGACCTCACCTGGGACCGCCATCCCCTTCACCTCGACCCCGACTACGCGCAGCAGACGCGCTTCGGTCGCCAGATCGCCCACGGTGCCCTCATGTTGTCCACCTTGCTCGGTCTGGTGGAGTTGGACCCCCGTTACCTGCAGTGCTTCTACGGGCTCGATCAGGTCAGATTCCACCGGCCGACTTACCTCGGCGACTCGGTGCATGCGGTGTCGGAAGTGCTGTCGGTGCGCCCTCGCTCGGACGGTGAGACCGCGATCGTGATGTCGAAAGGCTCACTCGTCAACCAAGACGGAGACCTTGTCTTCTCCGGCGAATTCTCATTCCTGGTAGGCGAGACCCATTCCCTCGACCTCGAAGTGGGTGCTCGGTGAGTTCTCGGCGGCATATGTCATGGTGGCAGGACCTCGAAGCAGAACACTTCGAATGGGCTGTGCCAGAGCACTTCAACATTGCGCACGCATGTGTCGATGTACAGAATCCCGATGATCTGGCCCTCGTCGTAGACACCGGTGGGCACTGGGCGCGGTACACATTCGGTGAAGTCGCCACGATGAGCCGAAAGTTCGCGACCGTGCTCGCGGATCTCGGCCTGGTCTCAGGCGATCGCGTCGGTGTGATGGTCCCACAGGGAATCGAGGTTCTGGCGACACATCTGGGCGCCTTCCGATCCGGAATGGTGACCGTTCCACTTTCGGTCAAGTTCGGATCGGATGCGTTAGTACATCGGATGCGTGACTCCGGCGCGAAAGTTCTTGTGGTCGAGAAGGACTGCTATGAAAGAGTTGCCGACGGAATCGGTGAGATACCGGGTCTCGAAGCCGTAATCGTGGTCGGAAGGCGCGATCGGCTCTCCGATTCGACGCCCGTGCAAATCCTCGATTTCCACAGCCTCGTCGACGATGCCGCAGAAAGTAGTGAACTGGTAGCCACGGGCCCCGATTCACATGCCATCATCATCTACACCTCAGGGACGACCGGGAATCCGAAAGGCGCGCTCCACGGGCACCGAATTCTCCTGGCGCACATGCCCGGTATGCGGACGGCGTTCGACAATGCTCCGCAGCTGGGAGACGTCTTCTGGACGCCGGCAGACTGGGCCTGGATCGGTGGTTTGTTCGACGTACTGTTCCCCGCACTTGCGTTGGGGTGCCCCGTAGTTGCGACGCCCGACAAATTCACGCCTTCGCGTGCGGTCGAGATTCTGAGCCGTCACAAGGTGACGGGCGCCTTCATTCCTCCCACTGCCCTCAAGCAGATGCGAAGCATCGGCGTCGACAAGACTGCTGCGCGTGGTATTCAGCTGCGGGCATTGGGAACCGGTGGTGAGGCACTCGGTGACGCGCTGCAAGCCTGGGTTGCGAGCACTCTCGGCGTAGCTGTCAACGAGTTCTACGGGCAGACGGAAATGAATCTGACCATCGGCACGTCGCGGTCGAAGTGGAGTCCCGCCAGCGGTTCGATGGGCCGCGCCTTCCCCGGCTTCGAAGTCACCCTCCTCGATCCACTCGGCGAGCCGGTCGAGATTGGTGAGGTAGGCGAGATCTGTGTGAAGGCAGGCAACCCCGGACAGTTCCTCGGATATTGGAACCAGCCGTCGAAGACCGATGAAAAGGTGTACGACGGTTGGATTCACACCGGTGATCTGGGTCGGACTGATGACGCCGGGAACTTCTGGTACCAGGGACGTGCCGATGACGTCATTTCGTCCGCGGGGTACCGAATCGGCCCCGGAGAGATCGAAGAGTGCCTGCTCTCGCACGACGAGGTAGCCATGGCAGGTGTCATCGGTGTTCCGGATCCGTTGCGCGGCGAAGCGGTTCACGCTTTTGTCGTACTGTCCGAGGGGTCGAACTCCTCGGAGGAGCTCCGTCAGGAGTTGCAGACCCACGTGAAAAGTCGCCTTGCTTTCTACCAGTACCCGAGGGAGATCACGTTCATCGACAGCTTGCCGCTCACCACTACCGGCAAGATCCTCCGACGTGAACTCCGAGCGCTGGCCACCTCCGCGAACGGACTCGGCTAGCAGAGGGCTACATGTTGGGTAGGACCACGACGAAGAACCAGCCGCTCAGTGCCAGACCGATGAATCCGGTGAAGAGGCCGACTATTGCATCCCATGGCAGCTGGCGGGCATTCGAGAGCAGATGCCCGCCAGACTTCTTCGGGTGACGTCGGAGCGCGAAGATTCCTGTTGTGATCGCGCCGACGCCCAGCAGGATGCCGAAGCCGAAAGCCCAGAACAGGAGTACCGACAGCGCGCCGAGCATCTCAGACCGCTCACTCCAGCGTGCGATGCGCTGTGTTTCGGTGGGCGGAGGCCACTTGTGTGAAGGCGACAGAGCTGCTCCGAAACGGCGGGTGTGGTGACGAATTGACTGGTCGCTGAGAAACATTGTCCACCACGCCTGGAGTTGAGTCGATGTGCCGCTGGTATGTACTCGTCTACCCCGTCTTCGCGGATGTATTCCGCTGATTTCGAGGCTAGGTGGTTGCCGCTTCTTCCCAGGAGTTTCCATTCCACACGATGGAGATGGGGTATTCGTTGTTGACCCCGTTTTCCCAGTAGTCGATGACGCCGTGGCGCTCCGATTCGAGTTCGATCCAGCCGATGCTGAATCCCCCTCGAAGTACGCGTTGAGCCCGGCGGTCGATCTTGTCCAGGGAACTGCAGAGTCCTCGCACGCGGGAGTCGATCCAGCCCGCAGAGGCATCAAGAACGGTGATCTCGACGATGCTCGCGTCGCTCAGCGGAATCTCGATGAGAAGCTCGCCGGAATCTCGTACCTCTCGAGTCGATCGATTCTCGTAGGCGTGCAACAGCTCTCGCGGTTCGAACACCGAAGGGTCGCCGTCGGACCGTCGAGACCAACCGAAACGCTGCACGGACACATTGTCTCCCACGAATTGCAGGAATGTCATTCGATGTGAATGAGGCCGTCCAGGGCGTCCAGTACCCGGTCCAGCCCGAACTCCCAGGCCGCCTCGGGGCTGTACGGGGAGTTCTTGGCCTCGCCGGCCGCCCCTCCGACTCGCTGCGCCAGCGGGAAGTCGTCGCCGAGATAAGCAGCCAGACGCTGGTTCCAGGACGACCACACCTCGGCCATGTCGGCTGCTCGGGGGTCAGGGCGCCGCGCTTGCGCCGAGGATCGGGCGAAGTCGGCGACAAATGTCAGGGCGGAGTCCCGGTCGATGTCGCTCAGTCCCGTGCCGTCGAAGGCGTGAAGTTCGTGGTCGTACTTCGCGATAGTTCCCGGACCCAACGCGGAGCGCTGATCGGAGATGTCCAGGAGCCACCAATGCTCCGTATAGAGGACAAGTTCTTCCTCGGCGACCCGACGCACACGTTGGCGCCAGGTCATGTTCCCGTACGGCAGGAGTGGGCTGTGTCCGTGTACGGCGTCGACCATGAGCACCAGCAGATCGTCGCGGGATCCGACGTGGGTGTACACCGCCATGCCCGAGATTCCGAGTTCGGCGGCCAATCGGCGGACCGTCACGGCGTCGAGGCCGTCGGTATTCGCGACGGAGATCGCGACGCCGACCGCCTGTGAGGTGGTGACCTTCGCCCGCGGGCCGCGGGTGCCACCCTTCGGCGCGAGGGGGTGATCGCGCCAGAGCAGGTCGATCAGTTCGCGGGCCATCAGTCGTCTCCAGAAATCGGGAATACCTCAACGGTGGTATACCTTATACGGTGCATACTGTATGCACTGCATAAGGTTTATCGATCATGGGAGGCCCACGATGAAAATCACCAGCACTGCTCTGTCCTTGAACGTCGCCGACACCGACGCATCGGCAGACTTCGCGACAACCCATTTCGGTTTCACCGAGGCCATGGCCGATGACGGCTTCGTTTCCCTGAATCATCCGGATGCCGGGGTCAACGTGGTCTTCCTGCGCACCGGGCTCGGGACGTTCAAGCCCGACTTCGTCGCAGGTCCGGCCGGTCAAGGCTTGCTCATTGCATTCGTGGTCGACGATGTCGACGCCGAGTTCGCCCGCATCGCTGCTGAAGGTGCCTCCGTCGTCACCGAGCCGGAGACGGAACCGTGGGGTGAGCGTTACTGCCAGTTCGTCGACCCCAACGGAATCGTGTGGCAACTCGTTCAGTGGGTGTGAAGAACCCGAGCGCTCGGCTCCGCGGCGCGCGGCACAGAACGTAACCAGAGGGCGCGTTCGACGGACTGGGCTTGGAAGCGCTGCGGTGAGATCCCGTGCGCAGTGCGAAACGCTCGGCTGAATGCGGGCAGGTGCGCGTAACCCAGGTTCCTCGACACCGTGCCGGGTGCAACCCCGAGTTGGAGTTGGGTGCGTGCCTGGGTCATCCGTGAAAGCGATCGCCACTGCGGATACGTGGTGCCGGTTTCGATACGGAACTCCCGGCGCAGCCTGGCCGCGTCGGTACCGAACTCTTGCGCCCACTCGTCCAGAGTGCGAGGGTCGGCCGGCCGGGCGGCGATCGTCGCTGCCAGTCGTGTGGCAATCGAATCGGCGGGCGAGGTGTTCGAAACCGGTTGTGCAAGAGGGCCGGTGGCGATGATGTCGAATGCCATGGCGCTGTCGTGGCCGCGCGGGCGCAAGGGCGTGTAGGCGGCGACGAAAGTGTGCAGCAATGCCAACTCGTCAGCGGGGGAGAACTGCACGGTCTCGAGGGCGTCGGCAGATACGGTCGACCCGTTCGAGGAACGGAAGCCGAGCGGCAGAAGCAGTGAACCAGTCGGAACCGTGACGGTATTGAGGACGCCTGCAGGAAGAATCATGGCCTCTCCGGTGCGCAGTTCCCAGCTGCGGTCCGCGACGTCCACCCGGGCTTGGCCTCGGTAGACCCACACGGCGACGTGGGCGCCGTTGACGCGCGGCCACGTCGCATTGGCCGGTATCGGCGGCGCTGTTTCCCCGGGCTGCCTGGTCTCTGCGAGCATGCGGACCAATGCTTGATCGTTGTCGGTGTCCACGCTGCGATCGGTTGGACCGGAGAGGGCCCGGCGGCGATAGTCGCTCGGGCTCTCTCCCATCTGGGACCGGAACGCACGCGTGAATCCGCTGCCCGTTTCGAAGCCGACTTCGTTTGCAATCCAACCGATCTCGCGGTCCTGCTTCAGGTACTCCAACGACGCGGCGATCCGAGCTCGAAGCCGCCAGCGCGTGAAGGTGAGGCCGGTTTCTTCCACGAAGTATCGCTGGAGCGTTCGAATGCTGATCCCGGCACGCTTCGCGAATTGTGCCTCGGTGTCGTCGGTGCCAGGTGTTCGCAACAGGGCGTGCGCGATCTCGAACGCTTCCCGTGATTGCGGCAATTGCGGCAGCGAGGTGGCCCCGTCGTCGGCCCGGGTAATCATTTCGAACAAGGACGACGGGTGTGCAGCGTCGCCGCGCAGATAGCCCAGGTTGTGAACGAACTCGTGGATCAGTCTGTCTTCCCATCCGGGCGGAACGCGCAGACGCGTCACGGTAGCCGGCCCGGCGCTGACGCCGTTCGAGGGCGGAAGCAGGATGGGAAACGCGACGGAATCCGAGTCCGTCTCCATCGAATATCGCACGCTCGCCGGGATCCACAACAACTCGCCCGCCGGCACCTCGTAGACGGTCGATCCGGTCCTGACGCGTCCACTACCTGCGAGAACCCAGAACAACAGCGGTGAGCGGCCGATGCTTGGCTCGGTGCGGCAGGCGCGGATCGGCCCCAAGTCGATTGCGTCCGACCTTCCCGATAGTGGTAACACGTTGGCGCTCCTGGACAACCCTTGCGACTTAAGTATGGCTAACTTTACCTCTGCCGACTGTGTTCGCAGCGGCGCACTCTCGTATCTTCAGAAAGCCACATACTCATGCGCAGATCTCTACGCCCGACGGCGGCAGTACTCGCCGCGGTCGTCGCCCTCGCTCTTGCCGGCTGCTCGAATTCGTCAGGTAGTGACACCGGAACCGAGGGCACCCAGGAAACCTCCGGGGCCACCGAGGGCTGGCCGCGCACCGTCGATCACGGCGGCCGCAGTACCGAGATCACTGCAAAGCCGACTCGGATCGTGTCCACCTCGCCGTCGTTGACCGGCACGCTGCTTGCGATCGGAGCGCCGGTGGTCGCGAGTGCGGCGACAACGCCGTCGGGAATGACCGATGACCAGGGGTTTTTCTCCCAGTGGTCGGGCGTGGCGGCTGATCGTGGCGTCGCGGTGCTCTACCGAAATCTCGAGCTGGACCTCGACGCGATCGAGACCTTCGAGCCCGATCTGATCATCGGCTCCGCTAACGGCGGCGACTCGACACTCGATGCCTACTCACAGCTGAGCGACATCGCACCCACTGTTCTTCTCGACTACGGCGCCAGCTCCTGGGAGGAGCTCGCTGATCAGCTCGGGACTGTCACCGGACTCGAGAGCGAGGCCGCCAAAACCGTCGACGAATACGACAGCTGGGTCACCACCCAAGCCGCGAAGATCAAACTTCCCGAGCAGCCGGTGACGGCACTGGTCTACATGGGTGCCGACGGTGTCTGGACGTTCCGAGCCGACAGCCCGCAGGGCAATCTGCTGGCCTCGCTCGGCTTCACCTATGCCGAGCCCGCTGAGCAGTTTGTCGCTCCGGACAAGCGGGGTGCCTCCGGCGTCGCGATCGTCAGCTCCGAAAACATGTCTGCCGCACTAGACGGGGCGCAGACGCTGTTTGCCGTCTCGATGGGGCCCAAGGACGTGGAGAAGCAACTCGCGGCCGACCCGCTCCTTGCGAATCAACCTGCGGTCAAGGGTGATCGGGTATACGCGATGGGAACGGCAGCTTTCCGTCTCGATTACTTCAGTGCAAAGCAGACGGTCGAGTCGCTGGTGTCCACGTTCGGTGGATGACCGCGTGGGCGTTTCTGCGCAGTCCCGGACCGAAGCGCCACCGCGGTCCGGGACGGCCGCGCGTGCGGGGTTGTTGGTCCTCGTCTCCATCGTTGTAATCGTGCTGGCATCCGTCGGCGGACTCGTCATCGGCTCACGCAACATCCCCGTCTCCACTGTCCTCGATGCAGTTCTTTCCTACGACGCCGGTAACAACGAGCACCTGATTGTGATCGAATCACGTTTGCCTCGAACAATTCTCGGGCTTGTGGTCGGGGCCGCGCTCGGTCTTGCCGGCGCGCTGATGCAGTCGATCACCCGCAACCCTCTGGCCGATCCGGGACTACTCGGTGTGAACGCCGGAGCATCAGCAGCAGTCGTCATTGCGATTGCCTATCTGGGGGTGACTTCGGTCGGCGGCTATCTGTGGTTCGCGCTTGCCGGCGCGGCCGTTGCCTCGGTAGGTGTGTACATGTTGGGGTCGGCGCATCGCAGCGCCGCGACCCCAGCGCGCATGGCGCTTGCCGGTGCCGCTGTTGCGACGGCGATCACGGCTCTCACCAGCATGGTTCTCATCAGCAACGAGGCCGCATTCAATCAGTTCCGATTTTGGGCAGTGGGTTCGTTGCAAGGCCGCGGCGGAGACGTGATCGTCACTGTTCTGCCCTTCGTCATCGTCGGTATCGTGTTGTCGTTGTTGCTGATTCGTCCACTCAACGCAATCGCGCTCGGCGAGGATGTCGCCAAAGGGCTCGGTGCCAGCACCGGACCCGCACGGGTCGGATCCGCTGTCGCAGTCATTCTGCTGGCAGGGGCCGCAACTGCGGCGGCTGGACCGCTCGGATTCGTGGGCCTGGCTGCGCCGCACATCGTGCGCGGCGTCGTCGGGCCGGATCTGCGATTTCTTCTGCCGTGCGTGCTCGTTGTCGCCCCGGCATTTCTGCTCTTGGCCGACGTTCTCGGTCGCGTTGCCACCGCGCCGGGAGATCTGCAGACGGGGATCGCCGTGGCGGTGCTCGGTGGACCCTTGTTTGTTGCGCTCGTTCGCTCGCGTCGGGTGGCGTCGCTGTGAACGCGATTGCGGCGCAGCCGGTTCCACCGCTGTTCCGCGGTTGGGTGGTTCGAATCGGGCCGTACTCGTGGCGGATAGTTCCGCGAGTGCTGTTCGTAGCCGTGACAATCAGTGCGGCATTGGCGGCGCTCTCGTTTGCCACGCTGATGTACGGAACCTTGGATCTGTCCTTGGGGGATGTGTGGCGTGCCCTGCACGGCGAAGGCACCCCAGCGGCGGTTCGGTCCGTCCAGAATCGCCGACTGCCTCGACTGATCACGGCGATCGGTGTGGGCGGAAGCCTCGGTGTGGCCGGCGCGGTTTTCCAGACGCTTTCGCGCAATGTTCTCGGCTCGCCGGACATCATCGGTTTCACCACCGGCGCTGCGACTGCAGCCGTGGTTCAGATCGTCTTCTTCGGAGGCGGGGTACTGCAGACCGCGGGCGCCGCTGTTCTCGGCGGCATGCTGACGGCGCTTCTGGTGTACGCGCTGGCACGCAAAGACGGAGTCAGCGGCGGTCTTCGACTTGTCCTGGTCGGTATCGGTGTGGGCGCGATGCTGAGCGCCGTGATGTCGTTCCTGGTGGTGCGTGCGGATATCGACGACGCCACCGTTGTGCAGCAGTGGACGGCCGGCTCGCTGACCGGGCGCGGTTGGCCACACGCGGTCAGTGTTGCGATCGCCGTCGGTGTTCTCGTTCCTGCTCTCGTCGTGGTGTCCCGGCGCGTCACCATGATGGAGATGGGCGACGACGCAGCGTCCTCGCTCGGGATCTCCGTGGAGCGATACCGATTTGCCGGCATTCTGCTTGCGGTCGCGCTCACCGGCGCGGCGACCGCGGCCACCGGCCCCATCGCATTTGTGGCGCTCGCCGCTCCCCAGATCGCACGACGGTTGGCACGGCGCAGCGGTGTTCTTGTCGCGACTTCCTTTCTGCTCGGCGCAGTTCTGCTGGCGGGCGCCGACTTGATCGCGCAAGCGGTCGAGGTCGGTCTCCGCACTCCGGTCGGTCTCGTCACCAGTCTGCTCGGTGGTGCCTATCTGATCTGGCTGCTCGCTCGTCAGGCCTGAAAAAACTCGCTACGAAAGAGATTCATGACTACTGCCACCCCAACATCGCGGCTGCGCGCCGAGAAGATCGAACTACGGTACGCCGATCGAACCATCGTGGACGAGTTGAGTCTCGAGATCCCCGATGGAGGGTTCACCGTCGTCGTCGGACCGAACGGGTGCGGCAAGTCGACATTGTTGCGTGCGCTCGGCAGAATGCTGACACCTCGATCGGGTCGTGTTGTGCTCGACGGTAACGATATTCGGTCCTATCGAACCAAAGAAGTCGCCCGGCGAATCGCCCTGTTGCCACAGTCCCCGCTCTCGCCTGGAGCAATCAGTGTCGCAGACCTCGTATCCCGCGGCCGATATCCGTATCAGAGCATGCTGCGCCAGTGGTCACCCGAAGACGAGCATGTTGTCTCCGAGGCCCTGAATGAAGTCGGAATGCGATATGCAGCAGACCAATTGGTAGACGAGCTGAGTGGGGGACAACGTCAGCGGGTCTGGATCGCCATGACGCTTGCGCAGCGCACCCCGGTGTTGTTGCTCGACGAACCGACCACCTTTCTCGACATCGCCCACCAGATCGAGGTTCTCGACCTCTGTTCCCAACTCCACCAGTCCGGTCGAACATTGGTCGCGGTCCTGCACGACCTGAACCTCGCGGCCCGATATGCCACGCACGTAGTTGCCATGCGGTCCGGAAAAATTGTCATGCAGGGCAGTGCCTCGGACGTCTTCACCCCTGAGTTACTGCGCGAAGTCTTCGACCTCGAGGCGCTGGTTCTCGAAGACCCGGAAACCGGACGGCCACTTGTTGTTCCGCGTGATCGAAGACCTGTCAGTCAGCTACCCGTCCACAACTGAACCACCGATCAGGAGATATCAATGACTACCGCATCTCGACCTGAAGAAACTGAAACGTCTGCGTCGGCAAAGGCGCCACGCGGAGAAGACCACGACCGCGGTCTCAACGACGTGGTTGCCGTCGTCGAACGCGTCGAACGGCCGACCGAGAGCATCTTGCGCATCGCCGTCCAGTTGACTTCGTCGGCGGACGACCCGAATTGGTTGCGGCCCAACGTCGCATTTCGCATCCAGCTCGGTCCGCAGTACGGCGACGTCTCTCGCGTCTACACGGTGCGCACCTGCAACGCGCCGAGCAGTTCGATGACCTTCGACGTAGTGCTGCACGGCCACACCAGCCCGATGATGAGGTGGGCCGCCGACCTGCGTGTGGGTGACACGTTCTCACTCACCGGTCCTCGCCCGCACTTCCTCGTTCCCGAGATCGCCGGGCGCCGCGTCGCACTGTTCGCCGACGATACCGCGATACCTGCCCTCTATTCGATTCTGCTTCAGTGGCCCGAGGGACTGACCGGCGTCGGCTGGGTCGCCACCGGTGACGCCGAGGCTTTCGCGGAACTACCCGTGATCCCCGGCCTCGAGCTGCACCATGTCGAAGATGGCCTCGCCGAGTACGCCGTCGAACTCGAAAACCCAGGAGACTACGCGGTGTGGGGTGCCGGGGAACGGGACGAGATGCGAGCCATTCGAGCGCATTTCCGCAAGACAGTCGGCCTGGCGAAGGACGATGTAGTTGTCTTCGGGTACTGGAAGCGAGGGGTCAGCACTACCGAGATAGATCAGAACAGACTTCGGAACTACACGAGCATCCTCGAAAACGGCGGCACGCTCGCAGACATCGACGATCTGGCAATCGGTATCTGATGCGACTGTTGGATTTGTCAGCCCGCCGCGTGTTCTTCCGGCGCCAGGGAATTGCCCGGTGCGATGTTCGAGCAGTTGTTCGGCAACTGACTTCCGTTGAAACGGTCGTTGAGCCAGGTGATGGCGCCGGGGAGCCACAGCGCGCCACCCGGAACGTGACTGATGGTGTCGTACTGGTCGTACTGGATGGACAAACCTGCGTCGCAATAGCGAGTGGCGAGTGAGCGGACGTCCCCGGCAACCATGACTCCGTCGCCAGGGCCGACGCCCGGTCCACCTGGCTGGGTACCCTCGAGGACTCCGTTTGCGGCTTGAGCGATGAACATCGGGATGGTGGGTATCGGCGCGTTGCCCATGTTGATCTTGTTGGCGACGTCGACGTACTCGGGCACCGAGTTGGGGTTCGCATACTCTGGTTTGGCAAGGTCCTGCCAGGTCACCCCCGGGTACTGCAGGATGACGTTCCCGATCGAGGCATCCTCGATCCGAGGTAGGAGTTCGCGTCCGCGATCGCCGAGATACGGATCGAAATCTATGTCGTAGGCACGGGCAAGTCCGACGACGGCCATTCCGACAACGCCTGCCCAACCGATGCTTCCGTTTGCGTACCGGAGGTTGTTTGCCGGGTTGACCAACAGACCACCCTGGGCGGCGCCGATCAGGTCCTCGTTGATGTCCGGGGCGTAGTCCGGAGCGAGGATGGACGCCCAGTTGGTGGCGATTGCTCCGCCTGAGTATCCCATCAGACCGATCTCGGCTGAGTCGGAAATACCTGTCTCGGGAGTGTTGCGAGCGGCACGGAGGGAGTCGAGAGTCATCATTCCGTATTCGGGTCCTGCCGCGAAGTCCGCGTTCGGGCCCTCGGTGTCGGGAATGACGACGGTGTAGCCCAGTGCCAGTAGAGGACCGAACATGACGGCTTCGCCGGAAGCGAAAGTCCCGCCGAAGGCGACATTGCGCCCGCTGGCGGTAAGGCTGCCGATCGGGGTGTCCCGCGCGATTGCTCGTGACGGCCCGTCTTCCGGGTTCAGCGAATCGTAGGCCGACTGGAACGAGACAACTTTGTCCGGCTGGGCATTGGGTGGTCGAAGAATCGATGTGACATTCGCAGACGGCCGGCCGAGAGCGTCGGTCGACCGGTACAACACCTGTACGGCTTGCAACGGGGTAGGAATGTTGACGACGTGATAGGGCAAGGTTCTCGTTTTGAGCACGGCCCCAGGCTGATACGACGACAGCGGTGCCGAACCGTTGTACTGATAGAAGGAATCCGCCGACGGTTGCGCGGCGACAGTAGGTGCTGTGATGCCTGTGAGTGCAATGGCTGTCAGCGCCACCGCTCCCTGAAAGAGAATCTTTGATGCCACGATCGACCCTTCGGTTTCGTATGTCTCTCGGTACTTGACGGGCTGATGTGATGACGACCACACGCTATCTTACTTTTGAGTAATAAACGAGAGTCTTGCGCTGGTTGTTTGAATCATGCATGGACGCAATATGATTGAGATCTTTGAAGTGGCCTTGCTAATTCTGCTCAGGATGCCATGTGTACGATACGACTAGTAGCTGTCGCGACGAACTGCTGCCTTGGGCTGTTCCGGGTCGTCCGATTCCGGGAAATGTTCTGTGCTGCACGGTCTTGAAGGACGAAGGAGTGGACATGGGTAAGCGCGCTCCCGATGACGGCGTGTTTCGAGACTCGGCCGGCGCCCAGGCTGGACTGCTCACTCCTCCGAGCGGTGCACGTAGCGAGGCGGCCCACGAGAAGGCCCTTCGGTCAGCGGAAGCGCTTCTGAAATCCGGGGGAATGAAGGCGGCGACCATCGATGCGATCTCCGAGCAATCGGGCGTCAGCAAAGTCACGCTGTATCGGCACTGGCCGTCGCGGCAGGCGATCGCCGCTGAAGCGTTCGGTGTGCTCATGGCCCGGCACTTGACGTTTCCGGAGACCGACAGTGCGCAAGACGATTTGAACGATTACCTCGAGGACATCGGAAGGTTCTACCGAGGTCCACTCGGGTCGATCTTTGCCGAACTTGTCGGCGCGTGTGCCAACGACCCGACGACGGCTGCATACTTCCGTACCTTCTTCCTCGACGAACGTCGTCGCGGCTTCGCCGAACTGATTCGACGATGTGTTGAGTCCGGATACTTCCGCGACGACATCGAGATCGAGGAAGCGATCGATCTCTTCTTTGGTCCCTTGATCTACCGGATGTTGGTGGGGCACGCGAGTATCGACGACAACACGGTGCGCTCGATCATCGATCATGCGGTTCGTGGACTCCGGAACGGTGTCTAAAGGGAATATTCGCTGAAATCCTTTGTGCTGGAGAGGGTACTGCCCTCTCCAGCGTTGCGCGATGTGTGTCAACTCGGCACTGTCAGCTGAGCATTTTCAGCACGTTCTGGTACTCACCGTTGATCTCGGCATGACGAAGTGGCTTGGCCGCTTCGACCACAATCTCTGTGGCGTTGTCGTCAGCTTTCAGTAGAGCAATGGTTTCTTCGATGTAATCATCAAGGGGTAGAGCCGATTCAGAGTTCTCCTGGTTCATCAGTGTGGTGCGGACGCCCGGTGGGATGAGTTCGATGCACTGGATCGAAGTATCGGCGAGTTGAACGCGCATGCTCTCGGTGAAGAGATGAACGGCAGCTTTCGTGGCGTTGTACGTGGGCGTGATGTGAAGTGGGACGAAGCCGACGGCGGATGACACAGTGGCGATGGTGGCGGTCGGCTTCGTCAACAGATGCGGAATGAACTGGCCGACCAGTCGAATAGTCCCGAGTAGGTTCGTCGTGATCGTTCGTTCGGCGACGTCGAGGAAGTCCGGGTTCTTCAGGTCCTCCGGGTACATGATTCCCGACATCGTCACAAGGACGTTCAGATCGGGAAAGTCCTCCGTTACGGATTCATACGCCGTTCGAATGGATTTCGGGTCGTCCACATCGATGACGACCGTGCCGATGCCCGAGTACTTGTCCGAGATCTCTTGCAGCAGAGCGGATCGCCGCCCACCGATGATTACTTTGTTCCCCTCGTTCTGCAGGCCCACTGCAAGTGCGAGTCCGATACCGGAGGTTCCGCCGGCAATGAAGATGGTATTTCCCGAGATATTCAATGTGTGTTTCCTTGGTTTGTCGTGGGCGTCGACGTGGCGACAGTGATGGATTTGAGTTGGGTGTATTCGTTGAGCGTCTCGAGGCAGAACTCTCGCCCGAGACCGCTTTCCTTGAATCCGCCGAAGGGGACGCCGCCTCCCAGATTGAAGTACTGATTGATCCAGACGCAGCCCGCATCGAGATGGTCCGCGGTTTCCATGGCGTTCTTCAGGTTTGAGGTATAGATCCCAGCAGCGAGCCCGTATGGAGTGTCGTTCGCTTCTGTGATCACTTGCTCGTAATTGTTCCATTTGAGGACGCACAAAACAGGTCCGAATATTTCGTCCTGCGCAATTCGCATCGAGTTCGTGACCTCCAGAATTGTCGGTTCGACGAAGTTTCCGGCTTCGAATCCCGGCACTACCGTTCGTTTGCCGCCGGTAAGTAGTTGTGCGCCTTCTTCGATTCCGGAATCGATCATCGAGATCACACGATCGGCATGTTCTTGGTGAATCAGGCCACTCAGTTCGGTGTCTTCACTCAGAGGTGGCCCGACTCGCAACGATCGGAATGCGGCGACGAGTTTTTCCACGAAGGCGTCGTAGATATCCTCGTGGATGAACAGACGTGTTCCGGCTAAGCAGGATTGACCGTTGCACATCAGGACGCCGGAGGTCGCGTCTGCGACTACCGCATCGACGTCGTCGATGTCAGGAAAGACGATGCTCGGACTCTTGCCGCCGAGTTCGAGAGTGGTCGAGATCAGTCGGGATGCTGCGGCGTGTGCCACCAGCCGGCCGACTTCGGTGCTCCCGGTGAAAGCGAGTTTGCTGACTTTCGGATGACCGATCAGGGCTGCGCCGGCCTCTTCGCCGAGGCCGGGTACAACATTGAGAACGCCTTTCGGGAACACTTCGGCGGCGATCCTCGCCAGTTCCATGACTGAAACACAGGCATTTTCATCAGGTTTGAGTACGACGGTGTTTCCGGCAGCGAGAGCGGGAGCAATCTTGAATGCCGTCATCACAACGGGATCGTTCCAGGGAGTGATCTGTCCGCACACGCCCAATGGTACCCGTTTCGCAACCAGATACCCCGAGGCCAATTCGCGGCCGAAACCGTGGTGCGCCAACGAAACTGACGCAAAGTATCGTAGGTGCGACACTGCGGCCCGATAGTCTTCTCGCATCTCCCTGATGTGTCGCCCGGTGTCCATGCACTCGAGTTGGGCAAGCTCTTCAGTTCGTTCCTCCACCAGTGCGGCAAACTGCAAGATTTGTGCGGACCGTTCTTCGGTCGTCAGGCCTGCCCACGCCGGAAATGCCCGTCCGGCGGCTTCGACCGCATCATTGATTTCTTCTGCCCCGCATCGGGACAGTGTGGCGAGCAGAGCGCCGGAAGCGGCGTCACGCGCCTCGAAGGTGGATGTGCCGATGGCTCGGAACGCTCCATCGATGTACGCGCCGTATTCACGAACTGCTTGACCTTCCATGGATCCTCCTAGATCGGTCAATCGGTGAAGTTCGAAGTGTACTGTACGTTTCGTACACTTGTCGATGGTTGCCTTGCCGCGCATGGATGGCGTTAGCAGAAAGACCAGCTAGAACGGGCCTTGACCCCGGAAACTGGACACGGGGTTTGTGATTACGCGGCTTTCTGCAGGCTATCGGATGTGTGAGCGTTTTCGTAGTCGGCAGGGCTGAGATAGTTGCAGTACGAGTGCCGGCGTCGGGTGTTGTAGCGGGTGATCCACCGGAACACCGCGAGCCTTGCCGCCCGGGGCGATTCCCAGCGGGCTGCGCCTTGCAGCGTTTCGCGTTTGAGTGTCGCATTGAACGACTCGGCCAGGGCATTGTCCGCGCTCGTGCCCACCGCTCCCATCGATTGCGCAACACCCAAATCCGCGCAGATCATCGCGAAACCCTTTGAGGTGTATTGACTTCCGCGATCGGCGTGGAACACTGCACCGGCAAGACCGCCGCGGGTCAGTGCTGCGGCACCTAAGGCATCTTCGACGAGTTCGGTACGCATGTGCTCGGCGATCGACCAGCCCACCAGGCGGCGGGAGAAGCAGTCGATCACCGTGGCCAAATACAAGAACTCATTGTCCCCGCATGGCAGATACGTGATGTCACCGACGTATCGGGTATTCGGTGCGATCGCGGTGAAATCACGGTTGAGCAGGTCCGGCGACGGAGTGTCGGCTGGTTCGGCGATGGTGGTGCGGTGTTTTCGGCGCAGTCGCAGGCCCTCGATGTTGTTGGCGCGCATGATCCGTGCGATCCGTTTGTGATTGATCCGCTGGTCGGCGGGTTGTCCGTGATTGATCTCGGCGGTGATCCGGGGCCGCCCGTAGGTGTTGTCCACCGTGTGGACGGCGCGGATCTTGTCGGCGAGTTCAGCGTCGGCTGCGGCCCGGGCGGCTCGTTTCTCGGCGGCGTTGATCCATGCGTAGTACGACGAGCGGGCGATATCGATGACCTGGCACAACCGCTTCACCGGGTAGGTGTCGGAGTGGTCTGCAACGAACTGGAAGCGGTTCACCAATTCGTCTCTCCGGCGAAATATTTGGCCGCCGACCGCAGGATGTCTCGCTCAGTTTCGAGCTTGGTTTTCTCCGCGCGTAGGTGTGCGACCTCGGCGCGGAGCCTGGCGGCTTCCTGCTCGGGTGTCTCGCCGGTGCCGGGCCCCGGAGCGGTGGCGGCGGGTCTGCGGATCGGGATACCCGCATTTCTCAGCCATGTGGTCAGGGAGCCGTGGGATACGCCGAGATCGGCGGCGATCCCGGCTACGGTCGCGCCGCCGGTGTCGCGGTACAGCTCGACTGCGTCGCGGCGGAACTCTTCGGAGTAATTTTTCTTTGCCATCGGGTTAGATCTTCTCGCTTTCCCTGGTCTGAGACCAGGATCAAGCGTGTCCAACCCGCGGGGTCAAGGCCCAACAGCGTTCTGGTCACATCGTCAAGGCGTGGCTCCAGCAATTTCAGCCGCCTGCTTCATAGCCTGTGAGACGTACCCCGTGCCGATTCTGACGCCGCCCAGCCACTCGGTGAGGCGCGCCGCCTCGGCATCGAGAGAACGTCGCGCAGACGCTGACACGGTCTCGAGCAATCGGACGTGCACCACACCGGTTTCGTCTTGGATCCAGCACCCAACGACGCGACCGTCGACCCAAGCGGTGGCGCCGGCATTACCGCGGGTGTCGAAGAGTTGGTTGCGGTGCGGGCCGAGGTAGAAGTCACGGTTCTTCCACCCCATGACCGTCGGGTCGAGCACCGGTAGGAGTGCCACCCAAGGACCTGGATCAGGCACCGTGGCGACGTCATCGGGTAGCAACCAGCCGGTGTCGCCTCCGTCGAGTGAGACTGCAACGGCGTCGAGTTCGGCGAGGGCGGCCCGGACGACCGTCTTCGTCGAGCCCAGCCACCAGACGATGTCGTCTTCCGTGCCCGGTCCGAAGGTGTAGAGCCAACGGCGGACCATTTCTCGATAGCCGTCTGCAGATTCGAGATCGAAGGGGGCGTCGTCGAGCCAGTGTCGAGTGAGAGTCCACAGTGGGCGTGAGACGGGGAAGCGGGCGGTGTTGGTGCCGCGCATGATGTCTGCGGTCGCCCCGAGATGCGTGAGAACCCTGGGTGCCGACCAGATTTCACCTGCCGAACCCTCGACCTTGACGTCGATCATCGGCACGGCCTGACGAATCTCTACCGCTGAAAGCCCTTCAGGCCTATCGGTGAGCAACTTCAGCACTTCCGTCCGTGCGCGATCGAGCCAGTCGTTGCCGTCGACGGCGAGTCCGGCCTTGACGACATCCTTGGCCATTCGTGCCCGCTCGGTGTTCGCGACGCGGGCGGACGCACTCGACCACGCGGCCGGCAGCAAGTCGCGGGGAAAGGTGAAGAGTGTGCGGCGCATTGCCAATTGCTTCACGAGACTGCGTTGGTCGTACAGGGCGCGGTCGACGTCGGCGGCGTCCACGGACCGAACCCTCGCCCAGCAAGACAGATAGACCGTCGCTGACTCGGTGGCGTGCAGTACCGTCATCGCCCGCGTGGCAGCTTCCGGCGAATCGACGTGAAACATTGGCTCCAGCGCATGACGTACTCCTATGCGAGCACGGCGTTCGTCGTCGGAGACATGGCGCATCAGGCCATCGTGCCACAGTCCAGGTGCGTCGTATCAGCTAGTTGCACGAGGGTTCGGTTGCGCCAGTAGTCGTCGTGTCGGAGATGTGTGATTGCACCCGGGGTGGTCGCGAAGGTCGCAAATCCTGCGGCTTCGACGGGAATCTGTAGCCAGGCGGAGACGACGAATGTGTGTGCAAAGCCGTGGGTTACGACGATGTGATCGTGATCGAGATCGTCCATCAGTTCGTGAACGCATTCGTGAACCCTTGATGCGATGTCGCGGCGGGTCTCGGCACCGGCAACGGGGCCACGGTGATCGAGGCGGTTGTTGTCAGGGGCCGGGACCTGCCGCTGGGCCAGCCACGAGTTCGGGCGTCCTTCGGCTTCGCCGAAGCTGATTTCGCGCAATCGTGAATCCGTTGTCGCCGGAGCATCGAGTGTCCGGGCGATGATCGTGGATGTCTCGGTGCAACGATTGAGGTCGGACGAGGTGATGCGGACCGGGCGCGAAGTTCCTGTGCGTCGTCGTTTCAGCGCTTCGGCGATCAAACCTGCATCGCGCCGACCAGCGGGGGTGAGAACCGAATTGTGCCAACCGCCGACTACGTCCTGCGCTGTGTGTTCGGCATGAGGATGAGAGACGACGTAAAGATCCTGCACGAGACCCCTTTTGCTTACCCGACTTTTTCCGGCAACAGTATTCCAGGGTTGAGGATTCCACGGGGATCCCAGGAGGATTTGATCAGCTGCATTGCGGCAATGTCGGTTTCAGTGCGCCCCAGCGATATCCACGGCGACTTCGCGCGGCCTATCCCGTGCTCGGCGCTGATGCTTCCATGGTGGGCGGCGACGAGTCGGAACACCATATCGGTCAGTTCGTGTGCGACCCTCGGCTCGGCATCCAGAAGGTTCACATGAATGTTTCCGTCGGCGAAGTGCCCGAACAGGATTGGCCGCACGAGGGGGAATCGTTGTGCCAGGCTATCTCGGAGGTTGTCGATGAACATTCCCATCACGGACAAGGGGACGGAGATGTCGAGCTTGACTACCGGCGTCGTCGACGACGCGCTGATGCTTTCGGTATGGCTTTCCCGCAGAGTCCACAGTTTTCGAGCCGGCCCAGGCTCGACCGTCGCGTCCTCGATGAGGTCGGCAGAGTCGGAGAGTACTTCGAGGAGCGACTCTTCCGTTTCGCGCGGTGATGACACCTCGATGAGTGTGTACATCGGTGAAGGGGTGCCGAACGGGCGACGGGCATCGGTGTGTGCGCAGACGAGGGAGATGCCGTCGTCAGTCATGATTTCGGCGGCTTCGACGGTCAATCCGCTCTGACGCACGCGATTACACAAATGAAGCGCTTGATCGACGTCGCGCACACCCGCGAGCACGACCTGGGTGTCGGTCGCCGGGGTGACCAGCTTCATCAGGACCTTGGTGATGACTGCGAGCGTTCCCTCGCTGCCGGCAAGAAGTCCTGGAATATCGTATCCGACATTGTCTTTGACGAGTGGAGTCCATCTACTCAGTACCGAACCGTCCGCGAGCACGGCTTCGATACCGAGTATCTGTGCGCGTGTATTTCCGTATCGGACCATGCGCGTCCCACCGGCGTTGGTTGCGACGATGCCGCCGAGTGTTGCGGATTCCTTTGATGCCAAATCGATTCCGAAGCGGAGACCGTGTGCAGATGCGGCCAGGTCGGCGCGAGCAACGGTCACGCCGGCGCCGGCTGCGATTGTCCGACCGATGGGGTCGACGGCTTCGATCGTCTCCAGACGTCTGGTACTCAGCACCACGGACCCAGTCGAGGCGATTCCACCACCGACCAGTCCGGTGTTGCCGCCTTGCGGTGTGACGGGAACCCCCGCGTCGAAGCATGCTCGAAGAACCGCAGACACTTCGGAGGTGTTGCCGGGGCGGATGACCGCGATCGCGTCGCCGATCCAACGTCCCGTCCAGTCACGTGTGTAGCCCTCGATCAGTTCGGGATCGGTAAGCACATGCGTGTGGCCGACGATCTCTGCGAGGGCGTCGATAAGCCTCGCGTCTGTTGCAGGTTCAGTGAGTGCTCGGGGATTCATGTGCAACCTTGTGATCGTTCGGGTGACAATTTTCGGGAGACAGACGGTGGATCAACGTGAACTCGATCCTCCGACCTCAGGTGATGCCGTGTCCAAGACCAAGTAGTGACACCACCATCTGTTTTTCTTATAATAGCCGTATGAACCTGCAGCGTGCCCGTTATCTGATCGCTCTGTCGGATCATGGGAGCTTCACTCGAGCCGCTGCGAACGTCCACGTCGCGCAATCGGCCCTCAGTCAACAGATCAAGGTTCTCGAGCGCGAACTCGGAGTTCCGCTGGTGGATCGTCGGGGTCCGCAGTTCACCTTCACGGAAGCCGGCAAGGTGGCGGTACGAGAGGCGCGCTTTTTGATCGGGTGTGCGGACCGGGCTGTCGAACGAATTCGGTTGGCCGCGCGCGGTGTGGACGGAGAACTGCGCATCGCGTACACCCGTTCGTGGGCGGGCGGCGCAGTCGCGGATCTGGTCAGCACCTATCGAAGGCTCTACCCGGGCGTCGAAGTTGTCGTTCATCGTGGCACTTCGGCGCAGACTGTCGACCTCGTCCGAACCGGAGCCGTCGACATCGCGGTTGTTCGCCCGCCGCTCGATGAAGACGATCGAGAACTTCCCCTGATCGTCCTCGATACCGAACCTATCCTGGTCGCTGTTCCCGTGGATCATCCGTTCGGTGGTCGAGCGACGCTCGAACTCGGAGATCTGGTGGACGTCCCCGTTGTGTTCTGGCCGGAGGCCAACGCCCCGGGGATGTATTTGCGTACGCTCGACCAACTTTGGCCAAACGGGGCGCCCAGCATCGTTCGATTCGAGGCCGACGACGAGCAGGTGCTGCATGCCGTCTCGGACGGGGTGGGTATTGCGCCGATCCCCCAGGGCAGAGCGCGGATGCTCCGCATCCCGGGTGTCCATCTATGTGAGATCGCTGGTGAGCAACCAACTCTCGACGTGGCAGTGACCTACCGGCCGGATAATCCGAATCCGGCGCTTGCGCCGTTTGTTGCGCTCGCTGAACGCGAAAGATCGTCAACCACTGCGTAGTACCTGTGATGCGCGGTGGGTCCTATCCGCCATCGAGGACCAGCATCATGGCCGTTGCGCGTGCTCGGTTCTCGATGGAATCGACGTGGAATCCGACGTGCTGGGACAGTTTCGCCAATCGGTGCGCGACGCTGCTGTGGTGAAGATGCATGGAATCTGCTGCGGCCCTCAAGGTTCCGGACTGCAGGTATGACCTCAAGGTTTCGAGTAGTTCTAACCCCTGTTTGGTATCGCCGATCTCTTCGGCACGAACCAGATCCGGTATTCGCGAGTGATCGATGTGTGGTCCCGGCGCCAAGAGGTTGAGGGCGCCGAGATTGTCGGCGTTCACGATCGGTGTTGTTGCCGACGCCTGTGTACGAGCGAATCGTGCAGTGCTCAGTATTGTGCTCACTTCGGAAGCGGGAGCAGTCAAAGATATTCCGGCGCGAATGAATGACGACAGCGCGGCCTCGGACAGCTCGGGTGTCGCCGCGAACGAACCCGTCACGAGATTCAGATACTCGCCGTCAGCGTCTATCCCAGTGGCTTTGCCAGGTTTGTAATCTGGCGAAATGACAAGGTGTGCAGCACCTTCGGCCGTGCCTGAGACTGCCTTGGTTGCCATTACACGGACTGGGGTATGGGGTTCGACACCGAGACCGGCGCAGGAGGTGAGCACCGCGAGTTCATCCATCGGGAACAACAGATTTCGAGTGTGCTCGGCTTCGGTAGGCAGGCGTCGCGGTTGCAGAATTATCGCTGCGGTCAGGGCCATCCGGTCGACGAGCATTTCGTCGAGTGGCAAGCTGGCCCCGGGTCGTTCGATCCATACCGTTCCGAGAACCTCGTCGTCTACGGCAATGTTTCTGGTCATGCTCGGTGGGAGCTGAGGATCGGGTGACCATCGGCCGCGCGGATCGCAACGGCGCAAATTCTTCTTGCTTCTGCCGCGCTCGACGATCTCGATACCCACGACGCAGTCCGCCAACTGCGCGCTCGCACGAAGCAAAGACGCGGTGTCGGAGCCGTGCCGCACGAGGGCGTCGAAGTAATCGATGACACGTACCAGGCCTGCCGAGTCTGCATCGAGCTCGGCAAGCCGGTACATCAGTCCTTGCATCTCGCAACGCTACGAGACCGGCGAGAGCGAACGCAACCCTCTCCTGAGCGCAGTGAGGGCTTCGGCGGCACCTCTTTCGCTGACCGCGGCGGTCGCGACCAGTGCCGACCCGTGAAAGGTTCCGGGGAAGGAGTGCAATTCGACGCTGACTCCCGCTTGCAGCAGCCGAAGGGCGTATTCGATTCCTTCGTCGCGGAGCGGGTCGAGTTCCATGGTGGACAGGTAGGTCGGCGGCAGACCGGTGAGGTCGGTAGCCCGGGACGGCGCAGCGTAAATGGACACGTCAGGATCTTCGGGACCGGAATACGACTCGCCGAGATAGTACTTCCACGACAGGATGGCGTTAGGGCGGTGCCACAAGGGGGTGTCGACGAAGTTCGTCATCGAGACCGTCGCCAGACGGTCGTCGAGTTCAGGGATTTCGAGGAATTGGAAGGCCACGGGCACAACGCCCTCGTCACGGGCTTTGAGGACAGTGCCTGCGGCCAGTCCACCGCCTGCGCTCTGCCCTCCCACTGCGATGCGGCGTGGATCGACCCCCAGCTCCTCGGCATGGGCGTGGATGTAGAGGAGTGCGGCGTAGCAGTCGTCGACGGGGCCGGGGAAGGGGGTTTCGGGGGCGAGGCGGTACTCCACGTTCGCAACGGCGAATCCGAGTTCCCGCGCCACCTCGACGCAAAATGGATCGCTGGATTCTGCGGTGCCGATTGCGAATCCGCCGCCATGGATCCAGAGCAGAACGGGGACAGGGCCGGCAGTGTTGTCCGGGGTGAAGAAACGAATCGTGACCTCCGGATCGCCGTCCAGGCCGGGTGCCGACAGTTCACGAAGCGAGACTCCGTCGAATGACAGGTCGGCCAACATGGTGCCGACCAGAGCGTCGTAGGTGGCCCGTGCGTTGGGGAGGTCAGCGAAGTCCACCTTCGGGAGCATGGTGAGTGCCGCGGCGAGTTCGGGGTCGAGAGTCGGGAATGTTGTCATGCACCCATCATCGAGCCTGAATGTGGCCTACGTCACCAGCGGATTGTAGGAAATCGGAGAGTCTCCCTCCGACACCCGTCGGATCTCCCTAGGATGACGCCGGTGGACAGGGTACATCTCGGGGTGGGTTCGAGCGATTCGAAAAGTGGGGCACGGATTGGTGGACGACCTCCGCAAGTTTTCGCTGGTCAGGCGATTCTGCATTCGCACGAGTACCTTCTGACGCTCGAGGCACACACGGCGCCGTGGCTCGGCGCGCGAGAGCTTTCGGTCTTCATCCGTCGAGGTTTCTCCATCGGCGACGACGACCTCGAATACCCGGACATCGGGGTTAGGGCAGTCCTGCACCCCTCGTCGTCACGAAGTGCGGAATCGGCGGGCAGCCATGCGGGCCTTGGCAGCGCGGCGTTGATCAGGATTCCCTCGGACGACGAGGTGATGCCGTTGGTGTTGATAGCTCCGCAACCGGTGCTCATTCAGAACGAACCGTCGTATGCCGAATCCGTGGAGGCGGATGGACACAGCTTCCTGTTCCAGATCAACGAAGAGGGGTGGCCGGTGGTTGCCGAGTCCCACCCCGATTTCGTAGAGGAGTACCTATTCGGTTACGGGTCGGTGTATTTCTACGGGAGCACTGACGCGACCGGGCTCGTTCGCGAAGTTGTGCCGGGATTTCTCGACTTCTGACCGGCCCGACGGCCCGTCCGCCGATACCGTGGGCAGCGTATCGCGACCGGCGGTTATGTCCTCGGAAAAATTGTTTCGGAAGTTTGTCGATCGGTGAGTGCGCCGTTCGACGTGTAAGCAGAGGGACCGAACAGAGCGGTCCACGAACGAAGGAGATTCTCATGAAGTACATGCTGATCATGCGTTCCACCGATGAGGCTATCGAAGCATCCAAGGACATGGACTTCGACGAGATCATCGCGGCGATGGGGCAGTACAACGAGTCCCTGATCAAGGCAGGTGTCTTGCTGGCCGGTGAGGGACTGGCGATGGAGGAGGGATTCATCGTCGATTTCGAGTCCGATCCTCCGCTGGTCTCCGACGGCCCGTACGGGGAGACGAAGGAGTTGTTCTCGGGATTCTGGATCATTCAGACGTCGACCAAAGACGAAGCCTTGGAATGGGCGAAGCGCTGCCCGCTCGGGCCCGGAAGCAAGCTCGAGGTACGCCGCGTGAGCGAGATGTCGGACTTCGATCAGGACAACGAGTACATCCAGAAAGAGGCAGGCTGGCGTGAAGAGCTCGGTACCGATCGTCCGGTCGCAGGCTGAACCATGACCGACGAGGCGGTGCGAGAAGAAACGAGAAAGGCTGTCGACGCGGTCTGGCGTATCGAATCCGCGAAGATTGTCGCCACGTTGACTCGCACCGTCGGAGATCTTGATCTCGCCGAGGATCTGGCCGCGCAGGCTCTGCTCGAAGCCGTCGAGCAGTGGCCCGCGACGGGGGTTCCGAGAAACCCCGCTGCCTGGCTGACATCTGTGGCGACACGACGAGCGATCGACGGGTGGCGACGACGTGAGAGGTTGGACGAGCGCTACGCCCACTTTGCGCGTGAACTCGAGAACGACGCTTCACATTTCGACGACGTCAGCTGGGATCCGGACCGCATCGACGACGATGTCCTTCGCCTGATGTTCATCGCCTGCCATCCCGTGTTGAATCGAAAAGCGCAGGTGGCGTTGACGCTTCGGGTGGTGGGCGGTTTGACCACGGAAGAGATTGCGAAAGCGTTCCTCACGCCGACGGCGACGGTGCAGCAGCGGATAGTCCGCGCGAAGAAGGCGCTGACCGCCTCGAAAGCGGTTTTCGAAGTTCCAGGGCGAGAAGAGTTTTCGAGCAGATTGAGCGCGGTCCTCGGAGTGCTGTACCTGGTGTTCAACGAAGGCTATGCAGCCAGTTCCGGGGACGAGTGGATGCGGGCGGAGCTCAGTGCTGAGGCTCTGCGGCTCGCGCGAATACTCGCCGAATTGGTCCCCAGGGAGTCCGAGGTACACGGCCTTGTCGCTTTGATGGAGCTGACAGCCTCGAGATTCGGCGCTCGGACAACCTCGACCGGTGAACCCATCCTGCTGGCTGACCAGGATCGGACGAGGTGGGATCGCCTACAGATCTCACGTGGGCTTGCCGCGCTGGAACGAGCTGACGCCGTCGGGCGTGGACGAGGCCCGTACGGCCTGCAGGCGGCGATTGCCGAATGTCATGCGCGAGCAGCAACTTTCGAAGACACCGATTGGAAGAAGATAGTGATCCTCTACGAGGCTCTGGCGCAACTGGCGCCATCGCCCGTGGTCGACCTCAATCATGCGGCGGCGGTATCCATGGCATACGGTCCTGGCCCTGCGCTCGAATTCGTCGACAAGCTTGTCGCTTCAGGTGAACTGGCCGACTACCACCTGCTTCCCAGCGTTCGGGGGGAGTTGCTCAGTCAGCTCGGCCGATCCGAGGAGGCTAGAACCGAACTCCTCGAAGCGGCTCGGCTGGCCGGGAACGAGCGTGAGCGCGCTGTGCTGGTCGCGAAAGCCGATGCGCTGCTGCCGGATCGGTAGTCACGCGATTGTTAGTCACGCGATTGTTAGTCAGGGCTGAGTCGGATCATCATTGGGCACCATGGGCGGCATCCCGACTCCGTAGGGATCGAGCATGTCCGATACACGTCGACCCCACCGTTCATGCGCGGACTGACGGGTCATTCCCGCTGCGCGGCCGATGGTTGACCATGTTGCGCCGAATCTACGCAGGCTCATGACGCTTGCCGTCGAATCGATACCTGCGGCCAGCTGAATCCGGAAACAGGCCAACTGCCACGCCATCTGACGCTGCGCCGGGATGTCGGTGTCCTGTTCTGCCTCCCACTCAGGGCTGCCAGGTAAAGGATCTGTTCCGACAATCTTGTCTGCCTGAGTGCCGGCCTCGGTGATCGCGGCGTTGACCGTGGTGATCGCGGCGGTCTCGATCTTCGCAGTCAGGGCGCGTTCGATCAGGTCTTCCATGAGAAGTTCTCCTTTCGTCAGGACTAGCCTGACAGGCGCTGTTGAATTCTGTCAAGAATCCCCTGACAGACTTTGAGTTTAATTAATGCACGATTTATTTGTGTACTATCTAAATAGTCTCCGGTTCTGTTGACCGTCGTCGAAGGGGTTGCTGGTGAAAATCGTGGTTTTGTCGTTCCTGGTGGCATTGACTTTGATAACGGTCGGAATCATCGCCGCGCGCAACCGCAGCACTCGACCTGCCGTGACCGGGGCAGTTACTGCGGCGTCAACGGTTCTCGCTGCCGCCTGGACACTTTTTGCCGTGGCCTTCGTATTGGCCTGATCGTGCTGCAGTGCCGGTGCGCCGGTAGTGGTGGTGAAGGAACTTTGCAGCAGGTCAGATGCGTTTTGTGTGCGGCGCGATGCCGCATACTCTGGCAGACGTGGCAATTGCTGAAACAGACAGAAACTACGGCGGAAGGTCGGTCGCGGCTCGCAAGGCCGAACGCCGTTCTCTCTTTTTGAATGCTGCTCTCAGCGTGTTTGCGGACCAGGGGTATGCCGGAAGTTCGGTGGCGGATATCTGCGCGTCCGCGAGTCTGGCCAGAAGGCAGTTCTACGACGAGTTCGGTAGTCGCGAGGATCTACTCCTCGCGCTGTATGACCAGATTCAACTCGACGCCAGAATTGCAATGGTCGACGCACTCGATGCAGAGCCTTCGGTCAATCTCCGTGACAAGGCAGCGACGGCCATGGCCGCCTTCGTCGAGTCGGTCGGAAGTGACCCACGACGCGCACACGTTGCCTTCATCGACGTCGTAGGTGTCAGTCCCCGGGTGGAAAAGCATCGTGTGGACCAACGTTCGGTCTGGGCAACATTTTTCGAGTCGATCATCAAAGGGATCGTGGGCGAAGATTACGAACCGCCGGGTGGTTACCGGTGGGCGTCCACCGCCTTCATCGGCGCGCTTACCGCGCTGGTGCACCAGTGGAGCACTGCGGAGCCTCGTCCTCCCGTGTCGGTACTGGTCGATCTGATGACGGTGCTCTTGAATGCGTTGATCGACGACGCGCCCCTTCGCACCGACGAATAGGTCACGAACACCAGGGGATTGTAATCCGGCCCACAACGCTCTACTCTCGTCCTCAATGTGTTAGACACTCGCATCTAACTTGTGTGCTCGTGATGAGAACTGCGGCAACACAAGGCAATCTGTGCTTTTCCGGGGAGGAATTGGTATGGGACGACGCTGGACAACTGACCGAAAACGCGGGGGCCTCGCAATTGCCGTGATTGCAGTAATCGGGCAGATCGGACTTTCGGCACCTGCCTCAGCGGCACCGGACGAAGGTGTTCCCGCCCAAATTCAGGTCCAGCCTGCCCTGCCGCCTGCGGTCGCACCGCCTTTGCCTGAACTGGACCAGGCCTTCTATGAACCGCCTGTCGAGGTCGTCGAATCCAGGGAACCGGGTGAGATCATCGCCGCTCGTGCGGTGAATCTCGGTACTCTCAACCTGATTCCGACCAACGTGGATGCGTGGCAGATCTCGTATCGATCCAATAATGCTGCGGGCGAGGCGATTCCTGCTGTCACCACAGTGATCAAGCCGCGTGGCGACACTCGCGATGGAGGCCCGCGCCCGCTGCTGTCCTTTCAGATGGCAGAGGATTCACTCGGAAACTACTGCGCACCTTCGTATGTCATGCAGCAAGGCGCGTTGCCGTGGCTGGTGACGGGCGCTGCGACCGGTGGGGCTCAATTCCTCGAAGTGCAGGCGGCACTGGCGCAGGGTTGGGCATTGTCGGTGCCCGATCATCAGGGACCCAATTCTTCCTTCGCCTCCGGCCCCGTCGCGGCCCGGATCACGCTCGACGGTATCCGTGCTGCTGAGAACTTCGAACCCATGGAGCTACAAGGGCGGTCAACTCGCGTAGGGCTGCTCGGCTACTCGGGTGGATCGATTCCTACTGGTCACGCAGCTGAAATACGGCAGGCGTACGCGCCGGAACTGAATATCGTCGGAGTCGCCGAAGGTGGTGTTGCCGCGGATCTCGGCGCTTTGCTCGACAATGCCAACAACGCTCTAGGGGCCGGGATCGTCGCTGCCGGTGTAATCGGAGTGAGCCGAGAAGATCCTGAACTTGCAGGCTTCATCGATCAGCACATAAACCCTGCCGGCCGAGCGCTTTTCGCTGCCAAGGACAACCTGTGCATGCTCTGGACGTCAGCTGCAGTGCCCTTCCTCAACATCAAGGGCTTCCTCGATGTCCCGGGAGATCCCGTCCAACACCCCACGGTGAGAGCTGCGCTCTCCCGAGCTGCCATGGGTAAGTCGGTTCCTGACGTGCCGATGTACATTTATCAGTCGAATCCCGACTGGTTGGTGCCTGTTGGCCCGGTGAACAAACTTGTCGATACCTATTGCCAAGATCCTTCTGCGAGTGTCGTTTACACCAGAGACCACTTCAGTGAGCACGTCAGCATGGAAGTCGTCGCATTGCCGAGTGCTCTACTGTGGCTTCGTGATCGGTTCGCTGGTGTGCCTGCTCAGCAGGGATGCAGCACCTTCGACGCTGGATCCATGGCGCTTGATCAGAGGACCTGGCCAGTCTGGGTGGATGCGGTCGGTGAACTCGTCGCAGGACTGTTCGGCAAGCCGATCGGGACCTGACGGGTGACGTGATTCTGCGGTGGTGAGGAATTCTCACAAGGGCAGCGTGTTGCACTGACTGGACGTTATTTCATTGATCGGGCCTTGAAGATGGTGTCTTGTCACCAATGGGTTCCTTTACCGACGAAAGGTTGCGCGATGACAAAGCTGTTGTTTGCGGTCACTTCTGCAGATCACTGGACGCTGAAGGACGGAACACCCCACCCGACCGGGTACTGGGCGGAAGAACTGGTCGAGGCGCATCGCGTTTTCGTCGACGCCGGCTACGAGATCGTGATCGCGACGCCTGGCGGTAAAGCTCCCGTTGTGGACGAGGGAAGTCTGGCGCCCGAGGTGAACGGCGGGCAAGAAGGCGCCGACCGTATGCGCAAGTACATCGCCGATCTGCAGCCGGTGCTCGATTCGCCGGAGATTTTGGAGAACGCCGATGCTGCCGATTACGACGTGGTCTTTGTACCGGGTGGACATGGACCGATGGAGGATCTTGCGGTGTCGGCATCCTTCGGTGAGCTTCTCGTGAACTTCTTGGACGCGGACAAGGTGGTCTCGGCGGTCTGTCACGCGCCGGCGGCACTCCTGCCGGCCCAGAGACCCGATGGAAGCTGGCTGTTCGACGGCTATCAGCTGACCGCGTTCACCAACGAAGAGGAGACGCAGGCTGGTCTGGCGGACAAGGCTCCGTGGCTGCTCGAAACTCGCCTACGCGAATTGGGCGGCAAATTCTCGAAGGCTGAGGCGTGGTCGCCTTATGTCGTGGTGGACCGCAAGCTCTACACCGGTCAGAATCCGGCGTCGTCACGGCCTCTCGCCGAGCGGATTGTCGCCGACTTGGGCTGAGCATGTTTTTTGGCGCCGCATCGAGGTCTCCTCGATGCGGCGCTGGTCCGTGTTCTGTTGTCGCCAAAGAGGTTTGACCTCTCAGGTTTTGAAGGTGGTGTTCGCCGGCCTGGGTTGCTGTCCGGGGTCGATCGAGGGTGGCGGGATGAACCACGGTTTGTTGTCGACACCGATCCGAATCGCCCACTTCCCGACTAACCCTGATTTCCGGTGCATCAACCGGTGGTGCGAACGGCACAGCAGGACCAGGTTGTTCATCACCGTCGGGCCGCCGTTGGCCCAGTGCCGGATATGGTGCGCATCCGTCCAGGCCGGTACACATGTGCAGCCCGGGAACGCGCAGCCTCTGTCTCGGGCGATCAACGCCACTCGCTGTTCGGGGGTGACCAATCGTTTTCCGGGTTTCGCATCCAAGGGCGTGCCGTGATCGTCGAGCAGCACGGTGGAGAGGAAACAATCACACCCGAGGAGTCTGGTTTGCGACACGGACAGTGGCCCGAGCCAGGGCATGTGCCCGACATCAAGATCCGACAGAGACTCTTCACCATCAGCCATGGAGGGTGTTGCGGCGCAGTCCCGGTGCTCCGCCAGATCCCGAGCATTGATGTGCACATTCACATGCGGACGCTGACCACCATCGGTACCAGTCTTGGCGCAATCGAGATAACGCCGGATCAGTTCGGTGAACCCGTCCGCGGTCCGTTTCGCCGCCGACCGAGCATCGGGAGTCCCGTCCGGTGCCGGGGTCGGCATCGTCAGATTCGACAACGCAGACAACAGCATTTCCCCGGTGAGGGCATCGAAATCACCGCGCATCACCACCCGACCATTGAGCGTCGACGCGATCCGCAACTCATTGAGATCGACATCTTCGGCGGGCGGAATCTCATCCGATTCGAACAACCGCTCCAAGGTCGCGATCACGTTCCGCACTTTCGTCGTCGTCGCCTCCACACCCGACGCAGCAGCGAGCAACAAATCGATGCACTTCGGTAGCGCCTCCTCCGGCATGCCTTTCGGTGGTGATTCACAGAACGCCACGATCAACACGGCGTGCTCGAAGGAGCAATCCCCGCCATCGAACCGAGCCGCCACCGCCGGAAACGGCCGCAAAGCTGCACCCAATGCGGCGATCTTCTTCCCGTCCCGAACCTGCAGCATCGTGTTAGCCGCCAACCAGGACCCCACGCCGCGGCTGGCAATCACCTGATCATCCGGGCGCATCGAGAGTTCGTCGACCACTGCCACCCGCACAGCCTCGAGACGAAGAATCTCCGCGCTCGCCGACACCGCAGCCGCACGTAACTCAGCAGCCGACAACTGCCACAGACGTCCACGTAACCCCACCGCAGAACCCGAAACCACGTCCGACAACAAGACACTCATTGAATCCCCCGATCCCCTCCCCAAATCATACTCGAACACGCGTTCGAGTCAATAGGGAATTAGGCGAGGGCGCGAAGGAGTGGAGTGGGGTCCGCGACGACGAACAGATGGCCGCCTCCGTTGATCTCTTCGAAGCGAGAGTCGGGAATCAACGAGTGTGCCCAGCGGGCTACTTCGATGGGTACGTTTCCGTCGTCGGTTCCGTGTAGGAAAACCGTTGGTACCGAGATCGATTGGAAGAGTCCAGGCATCTCGTGGCGATACCGAGCCAAGTCGACAACCCCTGCGGATCCGCCCTGTGCGATCCCTTCGGATGAATCCAACTGGAGAGCGGGGCGATGTACCTCGTCGGTCATGACTGCCTGATCGGCGGCCGGCCAGATCGAGACTGAGTCGCTGCGTAGCTTGGAGAACACTCCGGTTCCTGCGAGCATTGCGCCGGCCACACGGGGAGCCCAGGTGGCGGCAAAGTACAACGCAGATACCAGTTTTATTCTGCGTCGCAAAGTATCTCGCGGTGCCCCGGGGATCATGGCGCACGCCAGCACCAGTTTCGAGACTCGTTCGGGAACGGCTGCAGCGACTGCGAGCGCGTAACCGCCGCCTCCGGAGAAACCCATCAGTGTGGCCGAGCCCAACTCGAGGTGATCGACCAGGGTGACGAAGTCGTCGTCCCAGGAATGAAATCCCTTGTCCGTGTACGGATCCGTGCGTCCGAAGCCGGGTCGATCGGGGACTATCAGCCGTATGCCTGCCGTCGAAGACGCGTTGTGGAGTGAGAGCCCTTCGTATCGGCTGCCAGGTGATCCGTGGGCCACGACTACCGGGTGGCCAGTCGGATCGCCGTACTCGCAGAATGCGATACGACGCCCCAACGCGTCGCGAATTTCGGTTGTGGTCACGCCGCTCGTCATGATGTGGTTCCTTGCTGCGCGATCGACGCCACACCGTCCAGGATGAGGGCGACTCCGAACTCGAACCTTCGGGTGGGATCGTGATGAAGTGCGAACACCGATGCCTCGCGTCGATCGGCAGGTGCGCTGTCGAAAGCGCCGCGTCCCAATTGAATTGCGACGTGTCCGGTGACGAAATCATGCAGCGCGCCGTATGCGTACGTGGCCTGCTCGTCCTCGAGGCCGGCCAAGGAAAGGGCGCTCACGACTCGGTGGGCGGTATCGTCGGCCCCGGGTGCTTCCAGTGATGCCTGCCGATGGGCTTCCAGGACCAGGGGATGGCGCATCAGGAGGTCGTGGAGGCCGTAGGCGAACGTGCGGGCAACCCCGCGCCAGTCGGTCGGCCAGTCGATCGACGAGACGGCTTCGCCTACGAGAGTCGAGATCAGATCTCGCCTCAAGGCGTCGATGCCGCCGGTTGTGCGGTGGACGGACATCGGCGATATGCCGAGTCGTTCGGCGAGCACTCGAAATGACACCGCATCCAGGCCGTCCGTATCGGCGATCTCTGCCGCGGCATCAAGAATCTGTCTGTGACTCAATGCTTTTGGTCGACCAGCCCTTGCAGAGCTGGTGGATTCGGATACCATGCTGACAACAATAGCGATACGCGTATCGAAATTACAAGTGTCCATCGACCTCCAAGGAGCGCTGCCCGATGACCGATCTCCATCAACTGTCCGCCGTCGAACTTGCCGGTGTTATCGCCGCCAAACAGGTCTCGATTCCCGAAGTCACCAGGTACTTCGTCGACCGTGCGACCACTTCCGATGACGTCGGCGCCTTCACGACGATCGCCGGGGAGCACGCAGTCGCCCTCGCCGAACAAGCGCAGCGCAGGTTGGACGAGCGGGACGCCGGGCCCCTTCCGCGCCTGTTCGGCGTTCCGACGGCAATCAAAGACCTCGACGCAACGCGCGGCATTCGCACGACCTTCGGATCGGCGCTCTTTCGCGACTTCGTGCCGGACGCTGACGACGAGATCGTCGAGGCGATCCGAGAAGGTGGGTTGATCGACATCGGTAAGACGACGGTGCCCGAGTTCGGGGCAGCCTGTTACACCGAGCCGGAAGTCGCTCCGCCTGCTCGCAGTCCGTTCGATCGCACGCGGAGTGCCGCCGGCAGCAGTGGCGGCGCTGCTGCCGCCGTCGGCGCTGGTCTGGTGCCGTTTGCGCAGGGAAGTGACACCGCCGGTTCGTTGCGTTCGCCGGCAAGTACGTGCGGAGTGGTGGGCCTCAAGCCGAGCCGCGGTTTGATCACGATGGGCGTGGCGGGGCATGACAACTTCGGATTTGCGAGCAAGGGGCCGATCGCCGGGACAGTTCGCGATACCGCTGCGCTGCTGGACGTTCTGGCGACGCGACCTGGCGCCGGAACTATCCACCCGTCTCGGCCGAAGTCGTTCGAAGAGTTCGTCGTACAGGCTGGGGGAGTTCGGGCTCGCCCCTTGACCGTCGCTCTTGCTCACGGATCGGTCTCCGGCGGAGCCGTGGATGCGCAGCTCTCGGCTGCTGTATCGAAGGTTGGGTCTGTGTTGGAGGGTCTGGGTCACAACGTGTTCGAGCGACCGCAGGCTCGCGATGACATTTTCATCGATGCTTTCGTCAAGATGTTCTCGTCTTTGGCGGGAACCAAGCCGATCCCGGAGGAGTACGAACACCTTCTGCGTCCGATAGTGCAGCACTTGCGAGTTCAAGCAAACCAGGTGTCTTCGGGTGAGCTGGCCGCGGCAATCGGTATTGTTCAGGCCTGGGCGCGGCGATGGAGTCTCGACTACGCCGACGCCGACCTTGTTGTCACTCCGACTGTGACGAAGCCGCCGCTTGCGATCGGGGAGTTGCGCAACGACGAAGATCCCGCGACCGAACTGATCGACATGGTCGCTTTCACCGGAAACACCGTCGTCGCCAATGCAACCGGTTTCCCGTCGATCAGTCTGCCACTCGGTTGGACGGAAGACGGCGTTCCACTCGGCGTGATGATCTCGGCGAAATGGGGTTGCGACGCGGAATTACTTTCTGCCGCTGCAATGCTCGAGGCCGAGATGCCGTGGAAGGATCGGTACCGATTCGACCGCGCAACCGTGCTCTAGTTCGGGAGCGGTACCCGGTCGCTCGCCGATGCGAACCCCAACCACGTGTGGCGGTTACCCCACCAGCACCACCCGACTTTCGGGGCGTTGCGGTTGTCTTTGCCGTCGCGACCGGTTCCGTTGCTGATCCACACGGCGGGAGTTCTGGTGTCGAAGGATCCGTCAGGTTTGCGCAGTCGGGAGCCGATGGTCATGAAACACTTTCCGCGTTCGAGAATGTCGGGGCGCTGCAACAGCCAGTGGATGCCTTCGGTAAGCGTCAGCGGCGTACGGTCTGCGTCGACGATTGCGGGCAATGCTTCGTCCGGGCTCCAGTTGGCCAGGTGATCCCCGCGGTCGACTCCACTGAGCAGATGTAATGGGCTTTCGGGCAGCGTTGACTGCTCGGTGGGGGTGAACAGATCGACGTCCGCCATGTCGACGACTATGAATCCGCGCTTGTTCTCGAGCTCGAGCAGCGGAGTCAGAACTGAAGCCGGAGCCAGTTTTTCGTGCACGGTGAGTAGTCCGACATCACCGTGCCCGGTTGCGGCCTCCCTGACATCGCCGGCAGAAATTCCGGCCATCTCGTGAACACCGAGTTCGATCAATCGCTCGGCTTGCTGATCGATGGGCGGGAGGTCGAAATGCATATCTGCGATCCTACCGATCGTGAGCAGAGCGATCGGAGGGTTCGGCCGCGAGGGAAGTCGGCCACGCAACGCCCAACGCGCGCATGATGAACGGGACGGTGGTCGCTACGACGGCGTCCACTCGGTCGCCGGCCATGAGCATCGGGCGTCGGCTTTCCACGCAGGCGAGGATGAGTTGCGCGGATGCGGCAGCATCGGAATCGACAAAGACACCGGCGTCGACACCTTCCTGGACGAGCTGTTCGACCAGAACCGACAGCGGGACAATATGTTCGAGGAAACTTTCGCGATCCTGCGCTGACAACAATTCGACCAACGCGATTCCTGTGAATCGTTGCAGTGAGAACTCGACGAGTGTCAGTTTGACGAGGATTTCGAGTCGGTCCACAGGATTCTCGCGGTCCGCGAGTTCACGCTCGGCCAGGAGTAGGAATCTATCCATCTCGCGGGTGGACCAGGCGAGCAGTAACGCGGATTTGTCGGGGAAGTAGTTGTACACCGCTGTCCGCGAGACGCCGGCCGCCTGGGCCACCGTCTGCAGCTTCACGTTCTGCCAGCCCTGCTCGTGAAGTTCGCGAATGAACGCGTCCAACATGGCTTCTCGGGTGGCGATTTTGTGCTCAGCGGTTGTCGCACCACCGGTCAACTTCGGCATGGTCGATCCTCCTGGGTCTGATTCACGGTCACGGGGAGGTCGAACAGGTCCGCAACAAGGCGCGGATCACCTTGCCACATCGAGACGGGTGCGAGCATCATCTGCTGCGCGATCGAGCGTACGGATCGGCAGACCTCTTGCTCTTCGGCGAGTGTGAGCGTCGTGCGTTTGCGCAATCGCTCCATCTCCGCGGTAGTGAGATCAGTGATCCATTCCTCAGCTGCAAGCGAGAGGGGTGAATCCGGTGTCACGACCGATCCAACTCGGCACTGGAGAACCGCGAAGTCATCACGGACAGCGTGATGACGGCGACGACCGAGACGGCGTGTGCCGCCGCCAGCCAGAGCGACTCGGGTGCGTGTTTGTGAAGGGTGGGCGCCATCAGCATGGCCATGAGGAGGGCGAGACTCGACAACATCGCGGGACCGTTGGGGCGGCCGACAAGCAGGCTGACCAGAAGAACGAGCGCGACGACGCTGCACGCCACATCTACAGGCGGGTACGTGGCCGGAACGATTCCGCTGACAGTGTCGGTGAAGTTCAGCCCGATCGACACCAATTGTGCGAGACCTGTCGCGCCGGCCAACCAGGCCGTCCAACGCAGTCCGTGGAGTCCGGCTTTCCGAATGCCGGTCAGGGTTCCTTCGGCGGATTCCCACGCTTCGGACGTCGGTGTTGTCACGGCTACTCCTTTTTATGACGAGGTGTCGTCATAAAGTAGCAGTGCGCGATCGCGAGATTCTTGCCGGTAGGTGACTGGCCTGCTTCGAAGGGATAGCGTCGAAGTACCGGCCGAAATGACAATCGCGGGGAGGTGGCTCGATGACGACCTCTGCCCACACGGATCGGCCCTCGTCGAAACAGAGTTGGTTGGCGCGCGCAGCCTTCGCGGCCCTGGTTCTTGCAGTCGCGGTGCTCCTGATCTTCGCCGGACTGAAAACCTTGACCATGCTGATCCTGGGAATCGGTGGGGTGGTCGTGTGCGTCGTAGCCGTGTACTGGTTTCTGACCACCCGCGGATTCCTCCGCTGGCTCTCGTTGGCCGTGGCGGTTCTGACGCCGATCGTGGTGCTCACCTTCCTGGTCCGAGAACGCCTCCTGTGGGTGGTGCTCCTTGCGATCGGGTTGTTCGTCGTAGCCGGTATCTTCGCTCGCACCGCCTTGGAGGGGGAGGAGAAGGAATTGCCGGTTGTCGAGCGAACTGCACCGCCGCCCGTCAAACCGTTCTTCGTGATGAACCCGAACTCCGGTGGTGGCAAGGTCGAGAAGTTCGACTTGAAACGCAAGGCCGAGGAACGGGGGGCCACGGTCGCACTGCTCGAGGGGCCCGAGAAGATCGACGTGACGGCCTTGGCCAGGCAGGCGGTCGCGGACGGCGCCGACCTACTCGGTGTTGCCGGTGGCGACGGAACGCAGGCACTGGTTGCTGCTGTCGCGGCCGAACACGACCTGCCCTTCCTCGTCGTCAGTGCGGGAACGCGCAACCACTTCGCCGCGGATCTGGGGCTCGATCTCGAGGATCCATCTCGGTGCCTCGACGCGCTCGTCGACGGCGTCGAGGTCACGGTGGATCTGGGAAACGTCGGCGGTCGAACTTTCGTCAACAACGCATCGTTCGGGGCGTACGCCGAGGTAGTCCAGAGTCCGGAGTACCGCGACGCCAAGACCAGCACCTTCTTGCAGATGCTCCCGGATCTCCTCGCCGGACGTGCCGGAGCGGTGCTGACCGCGCGCTCCCCGAGCGTGTCCGCGGTGGGTCCACAGGCTGTGCTGGTCAGCAACGGCCCGTACGAGATGAACGACCTGGCGGGGCTCGGTCATCGGCCGCGATTGGACCGGGGCACTCTCGGAATCGTCGCGATCTCCGTCAGCAGTGCCCGTCAGGCCATCGGGTTGCTCCATCGGGCGCATCAACACGGTCTGGCTCAGGGCACCGGATTCGAGGTGATCGTCGACGCCGACACCGACGAGATTCCGGTCGGCGTCGACGGCGAGGCGCTGGTGATGCCAACTCCGGTCAGATGCACGGTCAGTCCGCAGGCGCTGAGGGTCAGAGTCCCCCGAGATCGACCGGGTATCCGTCGCCCCCGGCACGCCTGGGATCTGGTCCGGTTGCGAGAGTTGGCGAAGTTCAGGAGATCCGGCGCATGACCTGACCGACGGCCAGGACTCCCTGCGGATCATGCGTGTCCGCCAAAGCGCTCAGCCAGTGAGCGGTGTCCTCGTCGTAGGTGCGGGCGATCTTCTCCGGGTCGACGCTCGGCGCGAAGTTGGGCAGTGCATGCCCGTTCGTCCATGGCGCCATCGTTCGTCCGAGAGTCTCGGCGTGCGGGACTACCGCGTCGACCATTGGTGGGGCAAGAACTCCGACGGTGAACAGCGAGAAGGCAGCGTCACGATGGCAGAAGGCGCTGCGGTGCTCAGGTTCCCGTGCGAGGGCGCCCCCGAGGAGACGTAATTCGACGACGGTTTGGGGTGAACCGGATCCGGGGCCGGCAGTGGCCAGCAATGCGTCGACGGCCTCGTGTGACAGCTCGTTGGTCAATGCCGTGGATTCGTGCGTCGGCATCGGGTCGACGGGATCGGCGTGCACTGCCCCGAGGGCGGCATAAGGCAGCACACCGACTGCGTCGATCAAGGGCGTTGCGATTGAACGGATTCGGTCGATCAGTGACTTGGCATCGGATTCCTCGGCAAGACTTGCGAATCTGACCGCGACGGTGAGCCTGCCGGCCAGCGGTGGCGGAACCTGTGGAAGGGGTGGAAGTTGCAGAAAGGCAAGAGAGGTCGAGCTGTGCTCAGGCAGGTCGGCGCACCAGTCCAGCCAGGCGTGCGCGACCGCGCTTGCATCTGCGCCGTCGAAATAGAGTGCACCGCCGTAGAAGTGGGTGACCGGTAGTAGGTCGATCTCGATGGCTATGACAATGCCCAGTGTGGCCTTGCCGCCGCGCAGTCCCCAGAACAATTCGGCATGTTCGTCGGGGGTGACATGAATGAGTTCGCCACTGCCGGTGACGATGTCGAACGAACGAACGTGATCCGACGAGAGCCCGTACGTGCGCACCATCGGGCCGATGCCGGCGCCGGTGAGGAAGCCGGCGACTCCGACCGTGGGTGAAGAACCTGCCAGTGGCGCCAAGCCGTGGGGTGCGGCAGCGTCGATGACGTCCTGCCAGATCAAGCCCGCGCCGATTCGGGCAGTGCGGTTTTCGGGGTCGACGACGCACTCCGTGAGCCTGCCGGTGTGGACGAGGAGAACGTCACTGCCGAGAGGGACCGCGCCGTGGCCGGTGCGCTGAACACCGACGCGCAGACCCAACTTCGCCGCGAATCGCACCGTTGCGACAATGTCTTGCGCGCTCTCGACTGCCACCACAGCGCCAGGCGCGACGGGAACCGCTGCATTCCACGGAATCGCCAACTCGTATCCCGTTTCGCCAGGCAGGGAAACGGAGCCGGTCACCTCTGCGCGCAGTGATTCGACCGCGGCGTCGAGCGTGGGGGTTTGAAGGTTCATGGTCTTCCTTTCCTCATCCGTCTTTCGGTCAAGGGAAGGATGTCCGAACAGGCTTGGGTGGTTCTTGACGTATGTATCCCGAGCGGATCCAAGTTTTATCCAAGCGCATTCTCGCAGTTCAGGGCCATGTCGATCGCGCTCGTTCAGCTACGCCCCGCATACCGAGTGTCTCCGATTCGGCCGCCACTTCCGTCAGCTCCCGTTCACGTTCGGCGGACGGCTCTCGGAGCTGCGCCCGAAGCAGTCGACAGCGCAGCAGTGTTGGTGCTCCGCCGGAGCCAGTTGCGATCTTCTCGGCCTGATCCAGGAGAGTCGATGCCTGCTCGACGTGACCGAGAAGCGCGTGCAGCCGAGCGGAGGCTTCGGCGACCGAGCCCAGTTCACCGACATGGCCCACCGTTGCGATGCAGCCGGTGTGTGGCGAGAGTAGGTCGATGAACGTGTCGGCGTATTCGACCAGTTCCAGATCTGCCACGACGCGTGCAAGTAGTGTCTGGTGTCCCAATGTCGTCCACGTCTGTGGCCCGCGATTGATCAGCCACTTCTTGATGCCTTCGGAAGTGGCCTCGCGCTCGCCTCGGGCGGCGTCGATGGCGATGGTCCACGAATCAGGTTCCACGACACCGGGATCAGATTCTGCCAACGCACCTCGCTCCCATTCCAGAGTGTTGAACGCCAGATCTGCGCTGCCAGCCGTGTACAACTCCGTTTGCAGATGGATCTGCCTGGCCGTCTCGTACTGCCGGCGGGCTTGCGCGAAGTCTCCGTACCATTCGGCGAGAGTTGCTTCCATCCAGCGTAATTGGACCCGAACCACCGGGAGTCTCAGTAGCTCGCAGCCGATGATCCCCTGCCTGACGTGTTTGACGGCAGCATCGACATTGGCCAGATTCATCTCCGTCATGCTCGCGACGGCGTGTGCGACGACGCTGTCGACACGCGATTGTTGGTGCGGCAGTTCGAAAAGCTCGCGCAGTAGGCGCATGGACTCCGCGCTGTGCACCGCGACTCCGGAGAAAAGCAGAATCCGTCCGAGCAGCGCGTCCGCGATCACATCCGGATCGTCGAGTTCGCGGGCGATGTCGAGAGCACGGGCGCTCCATCGATTCGGGATCTCGGCTTCGGGGTGGTAGCAACTTCCCACCGCCAGCGCAGCAAGAACCCGTGCGTGAGCTGACCTGTCGTTCTCGACCAAGGGCTCGACCGCCGCGAGCCGTTCGAGCAGTGGTCCCGGATCGGTACCGTAGGAAACCCACGGCCACGCACCGGCGGCCCGAAGTAATGCGCCTGCCAATCGTCCGACGGCGGAGGTTCGCCCCTCCCGAACAGCCTCGAGGAGACCGGCATTGACGACGTCGAGAACTGTCTGCCCTCGACCTGCGCGGGCGAGGGCCTCGACTCTGGCCACCAGCAGGTCGTCCCGATCGTCAGCGGATTGCTGGGACACCGGAAGTAAGTCGAACGCGCGGACAGCTGCCTCCCACCACTCGGCCGCGGTCTCCGAACTCCACCGATCGGTCGCATCCTGAGCTGCAGCCGTGCATGCCTCCAGAACGACGAGTGGATCGACCAGGGGAAGTGCCGACATCAGATGTTGCGCGCGGCGGCTCAGCCGGTCCGGATCGGAGGAATTTTCGAGCACTTCGGCAACTCGGGCATGTATCCGCTGGCGACGAAGCGTGGGCATCGCTTCGAGGACTTCGTCTCGGAGAAGGCCGTGAGCAAAGACGTAACCGCCGTTTGTCGAGTCCGCGACGATGATTCGTTCGTCAGCAGCCGCGTCGAGATGGTCGGCGAGAGTGTCGACATCGAGACGGGTGGCTGCGGCCAGTGTGTACACCTCGATGGCGTCGCCGATAACTGCGGCAACCCGAAGAGCGTGCAACACTGCCGGTTCCACTGCGGCAAGCCGTCGACCGAGGACAGATCGAACGGCGACGGGGATGCCGTCGCCCAGTCGCTCGTTCCGGGGAAGCCTGGCGTACTCCGAGACGAACAGCGGGTTGCCGCCGGTTCGTTCCGCCAGGGTTCGCGCCTCCGCGTCGTCGAGCGTGTCCCCGGAGACGCACCTTGCGAGTGTTGCAACCTCGCCCTGCGCGAGCGCCGGCACAATCATGGTTCGGTTTCCTTCGCCGTGGAGTACGGCTTCTTCGAACTTGCGCACTGCCGGCCCGACTTCCGAGTCTCGGAGCGTCGACACGAACCAGACTCTGGCACTGGTCATTGCGCCGACCAGGTAGGTCAGGCAACGAAGGGACGTGGGATCGGCCCATTGAATGTCGTCGATGACGACGGTCAACAGTGCATCTTTCGCCGCAGCTTCGATGGTGGTGCGAACCCGTTCGTAGACGGCAAATCTCGCTTCGTCCGGATCGATGTCCGTCGGCGGCGTCAGTACGAAATCGGCGTCGGCTCCGAGTTCCCGAACCAGTCGGCGGATCGGCCACCACGGCGGCGTTCCGTCGTCCTCCGGGCAACGTGCCCAGACGGTGGCTCCTCGAATGGACGTTGTTCTCGACGAACACTCCTCGGCGAATCGTGTCTTGCCGATGCCGGCGGGGCCGGTCAAGATCAACCAGCGAGGTGAGCCACGGCGAACGTCGTCGAGCATCTTGTCGGCGACAATCGTCTGAGCGTCGCGCCCGACGAACAAGCGTGAGGAATCCGTCTCGGGCATCGCTGCTACGGCTGGGGGAGAAGCCGGGACCGAAACTTGTTCGGCCCCCGTCCATCCCGGAGTGCGCGGCCAGGCGGCCAGGCCGGGTTCGTGGCGCAGGATCGCGCCTTGCAATGCTGTCAGCTCCCCGCCGGGCTCCAGTCCCAGCTCGGCGTCGAGCCGAGACGCGTGTAATCGAAACTGTTCCAAGGCTTCCGGTGACCTGCCCGCCCGATGCAGGGCAACCATTCGCAGCCAGCAGGTCCGGTCGCGGAACGGGTACTCGCCACAGAGTTGAGCAGCTTCGACCAGCGCGGGTGCCAGGCGCCCCAGAGCCAGAAGCGCCGTTATCCGGGTCTCCCGGCACTCGGTCCGCACTTCCTCGAAGGCTGCGGCTTCCACCTCCACCCAGTGCGCGTCGTTCAGGTCGTCCAGAAGCTGCCCCCGGACCGAGGCGAGGGCACGGTCAGCGGTCGTCAAAGCCTCCTGCCACCGTTCGTTCTCAGCGTGTTGTCGCGCCGTTTCGGCGTCGTCGAGAAACACCGACAGATCGACGTCTGCCGGAGCGACCTCGAGGACATAGCCCGGCGATTGACGCACTATCGGTGACGCCGTACCGGTTTCGACGCGTAGCGCTCGGCGCAGGTTGGAGATATACGCCTGGATGCTTGCCATCGCACTCGCCGGTGCGTCGTCGTGCCAGAGAGCATCGATCAGCCGGTCGGTGGAGACGACGCGACCACGGTTGAGCAGTAGAACGGCAAGGACCGTTCGTTGTTTTCGAGGGCCCAGATCGATCACGTCGCTCGTCGCCGGACCCCGTGCGACCTCCAACGGCCCGAGCAGTCGATAGATCATCCGTTTCCCCTCGTACCTGCGGACGCAGGACGGTTCGATTCTAAGGAGCGAAATTCATACATGCAGGACAAAACGGTCAACTAGTTCTCGTCAACATCTGCTCGGATTCCTCGGAAAGAGTCTGGTTGACGCTGGTAGTGCGCAGCGTCGCCGCACAGACCAACGCACCGAGAGCTGCGATGAAGGCTGCGACAAACAGAGCCAACCGAAGTCCACCGACAAACTCGTCCGGTGATCCGCCGGGCAGCATCGACTGCGCCGGAAGGAAGGCGCCGAGCACGGCAACCCCGACTGCGATGCCGGTCTGCCGGAACGCGTCGTTGATCCCTGCGGCCAATCCGGAATGGTTCGAAGTGCTTTCGCCCAGAACCAACCCACTCATGACGGGGTTGAACACCCCGGCCCCCACGCACGCGACAACAAATCCGGGAAGTATCGCGTACGGCGAACTGGTCACGTCGACGACGGTCATCATGACCAGCCCCACCGAGACGAGTAGAAGCGAGCACGTCAACGAGACCGAGACGGGGATGCGCCCGTCCAATTTCGCGGTGGCGCCCGCGACGACGAACATCGCTATCGTCGCCGGTAGATACAGCAGGCCGGCGTCCACGGGAGACAGATGCAGCACGTTCTGCAGGTAGATGGTCGTGTAGACGAACACCGCGAACAGGGAGGCGGAGATCGAGAACGCTGCGATCTGCGCTCCGGCGAAGGCCCGATTGGCGAGCAGATGCGGGGGCAGCATGGGCTCGGTGGTACGAAGCTCGTGCAGGGAGAAACCGATCATGGCGGCCGCGGCGATCACCGCGGCGATCATCGGCTGCGGCTCGAACCACCCATCCTCGTTACCGCGTAACAAACCGAACACCAGAGCTGCCAGGCCGGTGGACACCAGAATCTGCCCGGGCACGTCCGCGCGGCGAGGCCGAGGATCGCGTGACTCGGGAACCCACCGCACCGTCATCGCCAGTGTGATCAACCCGATCGGAACGTTGATCAAAAAGATTGCGCGCCAATCCAACAACTCGGTGAGCAACCCGCCCACCAGTGGGCCGACGGCAAACGCGCCCCCGATCGTGGCGCCGTATGCAGCCAGAGCAGTCGCGCGCTGGGGACCCTTCTCGAACACGTCCGCCAGCAAGGCAAGTGAGCAGGCGAAGAGTACGGCACCGCCGATACCCTGAGCGGCCCGCGCGAGGTCGAGCACCCAGATGTTCGGCGCCAGAGCGCAGAACAGAGATGCCGTGGTGAACCACAGGATGCCGATGATGAAAACATGGCGTCGACCCCGTCGGTCTGCCCACGATCCGGCGCTGAGAACCACCGTCGCCAATGCCAGCGTGTACGCGTCGATCACCCATTGCAGGGCGCTGACTCCGGTATCGAGATCGGATGCGATCGACGGCAGGGCGGTGTTGACGACGGCGATGTCGAGCATGAGCATTGCGGTGCTCACGCATACTGCCAGCAAAGTGGCTCGTCGTACTGCGGTGTTCTTCGGGGTGATCGGTGCGGTCATGGCCCGTCCTGATGGTCGAAGGGGTGTGTACTCGGAACACCCTGCGCTCCGACGCTTGGGACATATCGGGCGAAATGCTTGGAACCCGCATGGTTGATAACTGCCGTGTTACTCGGAATCCGTCACCACCTGCTCGGTCGAATACGCACTCTCCCAACGGTTAATCTCTGGTCATGGAGACCAGCCAGTGGGTGCGACGGGTGTTGGTGGTGGAAGACCAACCACTGATGCGTGCGCTCGTCGGTGACACGCTCACACACGCCGGGTTCGTGGTCCATACGGCCGGATCGGCGGTCGAAGCGCTCACGGAGTTCGACGGATTCGATCCTGACCTCTTGGTCACGGACATCGACCTTGGCGTGCGGCCGAACGGCGTCGATCTCGCGAACATCGTCACCGTGAAGGCTCCGCATTGCGCGATCGTGTTCCTGACGAACTACCCCAACGCATCGACAGCGCCAGGTTCTGCGGGTGTGCCGCCGAAATCGCTGTTCGTGGACAAGGCGGCTGTCCAGTCGGCGGATCAGTTGATCGGCGTAGTGGAGGCCGCGTTGACGGAAACCGAGCCACCGACGCTCGGGAGTGATCCGGACTCCGCCTTGTCGAGCCTCACCAGATCACAGCTCGATCTTCTGCGTTACATCTCGCTCGGGTGGTCGAACAGCGCAATCGCAGCGCATCGTGGGTCCTCGATCCGAGGTGTGGAGAAGCTCATCGCGCGCACTCTCGAGAGCCTGGGATTGACGCACGATTCGTCCACCAATCCGCGAGTGCTTGCTGCGAGTATCTTCATCCGCCATTTCGGTGTGCCCGAAGTGACCGACTCGGTGTGAACCCGCGCGAGTGGTGGCTTCGTCTCGGTGATCGGAACATCGTCACCAAGTGGTCCTGGATTCTGACGCTGCCGTTCGCGGTGACCGTGATGGCCAACTACTACCTGTGTACCGGGGTGCGCGAAGTAGGCGTGATGGCAGTCGGCGCCTTCGCGACCCACTGCGTTGTCGGGGTGATGCTGCTGATGGCGAGGGCTGTTCTTGCAGCACACCGATCGCAGCTCGCAGCCCTGGCCCTGTTCGCAATGATCGGCGCGATCCGCCCGTTCGTCCTCGACGCGATCACCCGCTCGCTCGAACTCCCCGTCGACCCCAGACCGATGCTCGTCCGTGTGGCACTCAACGTCGTGTGCAGCGTTGTCTTCTTGTCGTTGACCGCCGTACTGGTAAGCGCTCTCCGTGACCGCCTCGCGCTGCAACGGAGTTTGAAGGTTGCCGGGGCCGCCGTCCAACTCCAACAGACCCGGGATCGATTCCGCCTCGGCCAAACCCGTGCGCAGTGTCGGCGAGAGCTCGAGCGCAGTATCGAGACGGTCATGCACGCGGTTGCTGAAACGGAACTCGAGGGAGTGCGAGGAGCAGCGCTCTTGAAGCGAATCTCGGACGACGTGGTTCGCCCGATGAGTCATCGACTGTTCCGGGAGATTCCCCCGATCGAATCACCGACGCCGACTGTGCGGCTGACGGCGAGAGATCGACTGATCGGCGTCGTACGCAGTGTTGAACCGGCGCCACTGTACGTACCGGTGTTCGCGTACACGGCACTGGTGACCGTCTACCTGCTCACGACTTACGGCGTGACGTTCACGGCGGTCCAGCTCGGCGTCGGTTTCTGGCTCTTCGTCGGTGGCAATGCGTGCGCTCGCCGAGTTGTCAGCAGCGGAGACGGCCCTCTGAGACGGATCGCGACTCTTTCTGCGGTGTACTGCTCGAGTGCGCTGATCAGCAGTACCGCCACGTGGCTGCTCCTGACGGTGTTCGGCCGTACCCCGACTTTCTATCTCTCGTCGATGGCCGTCTACCCGTTGGTTGCGCTGTCCGTCTGCCTGATCAGGGCTGCGGATACGCAGCGTCAGGACGAGGAGCGTCAACTCCGCAGTGCCCTGAGCCGGCAAGCGCTCGATGCAGCTCGTATCCATGCCGAGCTCATGCACACCCGACGTGGACTGGCCAGGTTGTTGCACTCGTCGGTGCAGGGCGAACTCGTAGCGGCCGCATGGTCTTCGGGCGCCGTTGCCGGTCGCCCAGTCGATGTTGCGGCAACCATTGCCCACATTCTCGACGGCTTGGAAAGCGACCTGTCTGCGTCATCCGATCAGCCGGCTGACTCCGATGCCCGAAAGCGTATCGATGATCTTGTCACGGTGTGGCGCTACGCAATTCCGGTCGTCAGTCACGTCGACGACGAAGTCTGGGCGGTGATCGGTTCCGGCTCCGCTCGGCTCGACAGCGTGGTGGAGATCCTGTCGGAGGGACTGACCAACGCCGTGAAACACGGTGCAGGAGGGCCCGTCTTCCTCGAGGTGACACTCGCCGATGCTCGGGCGGTAGTAGTGCGGATCAGTTCGCCGGGTCGGATGCCGGTGGCACGGGACTCAGGGATCGGGCTTGAATCGCTCGCCGGTACGGTAACGTCCCTCGAACTTGTCGAAGAGGAAGACCGGGTGGTCCTCACAGCCGTGCTTCTGTGACACCGTGAGTGGCGATGTCGTGGAGGCCGAACGTTTCGCCAATGGCCGGATTGGCCGCTTGTACGGTCGCAGAAATGGAATCGATTACTGCGCAGCTCATCCCACTCGCCACCGGCGTCGTCATCAGCCCGATTCCTCTGGTTGCGATCATCGCGATCCTGCTGTCCACTCGGGCGAAGGCAAATGCATGCGCGTACACCGCGAGCATCGTGCTGGCCGCGACAGCGATCACAGCAGCGACGGCACTTTCGACCACCGGAGTGGAATCGAAGTCCAGCGGCAGCGCGCATACCGTCCAGACGGTGTTCGCCGTCGTGTTCACTGTCGGTTTTCTGGCGCTCGCATACTCGAGTTGGCGTAGCCGTCCGAAAGACGATGCCGAGCCGGCGATGCCGTCGTGGCTGGCGCAGATCGACTCGATGCAACCGGCCAAAGCCGCGGTCCTGGGACTGTTGTTGACCGTACCCAACGCGAAGAACCTGCCGCTCGAACTCAAGGCAGGTTCGATCATCGGTGGCGGGCACCTCGGCTGGGTATCAGTGATCGCGTACTCCGTCCTGTTCGCGGTAGGGGCGTCCATCGCCTTGATCGTGCTGTCAGCATTGGCTGCCGTGCCCTCGGCGAAGGTGACCGATGCACTGAGCGCCACCAAAAGCGCTCTGATCAGCCACAATGCAGCAATCATGACCGTTTTGTTCCTGATGCTGGCAGCATTGGAACTCTCGCACGTTGTCGAAGCCCTGTCGAAGTAGCAACTTGTTTTCGAGGAGAAATCGAATGACGATCACACCCAGCGAAGCGCCGGTAGTCGAGACAACGTACGGGCCGGTTCGAGGATCGACGAAAGGCTCGGTGTCGAGTTGGAAGGGGATTCGTTACGCGGCACCTCCGGTCGGTCCGCTGCGATTTCGCGCGCCGGTTCCGCCGAAGCCATGGACCGAGGTCCAGGACGCAACAGAATTCGGACCGTGTGAGCCGCAAAGTCGACTCGCGATGATCCCGCTCGGTGAGAACGTTCCGATGGACGAAGACTGCCTGTTCCTCAACGTGTGGGCACCGGGCCCTGTCGGTTCTGATGCGCCGGGTAAACCGGTGATGGTCTGGATTCACGGCGGAGCGTATTTCCGCGGAGCGTCCAGCCAACCACTTTTCGACGCAACCACATTGGCTGAGAACGGCGACGTTGTCGTCGTCTCGATCAACTACCGCATCGGTGTGTTCGGCTTCGTCGATTTCTCGTCCTTCAATTCGAGTGAACATACCTTCGAGCCCAATGTCGCTCTCCGCGACATGATTGCAGCGCTGCAATGGGTTCAAGGCAACATCGCGGCTTTCGGTGGCGATCCCGACAAAGTGACGTTGTTCGGCGAGTCGGCAGGTGGCGGCGCGGTGACGACGCTGATGACCGTCCCGTCCGCTCGCGGCCTGTTTCATCGCGCTATTGCCGAAAGTTCGCCCGCCACTTCGGTGTACGGTAGTGAACGTGGTGAGATCGTCGCGAAGCTGTTTCTCGAGATCTTCAGCGGCGGAAGCGATCTGGGTCTGTTGCGGTCCACGTCTGCCGAAGACTTGATCGGGCCGTCAGACGAACTGTTTGCTCGCGTCCCCCAGGAGACGCCTGGCACTTTGGCGTTCGCGCCGATCGTCGACGGTGATCTGCTCCCTGACTACCCGGTGCGCGCGTTCCGTCACGGCAATGCACACCCGATTCCGCTGATCATCGGAACCAACAAGGACGAATCTTCGCTCTTCCGGATGATGAAGTCGCCGTTGATGCCGATCGATCCCGTCGTGATCACGTCGATGTTCGCGGAGATCGCCGACGAGCATCCAGGACTCGAGCTACCGGATCATTCTCAAATCGAAGGCGCGTATTCGGGACTGTCCAAGCTGGGCGCCGGTCTCGGTTTGACCCGTGATTTCGGATTCCGGCTGCCTACGTTGTGGATCGCCGAAGCGCACAGCAAGGTTGCGCCGACGTGGTTGTATCGCTTCGACTACGCGCCGCCGATGCTCAAGGCGCTGAAGATCGGTGCGACCCACGGCACCGAACTTGCCTACGTCTTCGGCAACATCAACCACGGGGCACGAGACATCACCTACAAGTTGGGTGGCTTGAGCGCGGCGCGTCATGTCTCTGAGCGCATGCAGGCGAGGTGGTTGGACTTTGCCAGAGCTGCAGGCGATTACGACGCCGGGGACGATCGCGAACTGGGTGCGGACCCGGGGTGGCCCACTTACGACACCGACACACGCTCGACACTGTTGATCGACAAACGCGATGCCGTCGTCGCTGATCTCGACCGCGAGATCCGGGAGGCGTGGGGTGAGACGGTGATTGCATTCACCTGACGGTTCAGCCCTGCTCCAATTCGGCCAGGTAGTGCGAGACGGGTCCCACGGTGAGCATTCCGCTTCCGGCGCCGGCTATTTCGGCGGCGGCAGGTAGGAGCGCCGCTCGCGCACGCTCCTTGACTCGACGGTCGCCGACTGCAGTCGCCGCTGCGGCAGTCAAGCACCACAGTGCCTCGGAGAGTAGGTCTTCGGGCGGGTCCGGCAATGCCTCGACGGCCTTCGCTGCTTCGTTCGTCTGCCCCTGTGCGATGAGCAGGTGTGGCCGGGCCCAGGGTTCGTAGGGGCCCCACTGCGTGGTCGGGTCGAAAATCGCCGGCAGTCCCCGCCATACGCGGAGGGCGAGAATTGCGAGAGGGAGTATGCCGTCCGCGAGACCCGGCATGCCGGCATCGGAAAGATTGACCGCCGCAGCTTCGTACAGCTTCTCGCAGTGCGCGGCCGCCGCGCCGGCAGCGGCAGTACGCACAGCGCGAAACCAGGTGGTGAACACCGCTGCCAACGGGCGTTCGTGACGTCCGGCCAATCGATCAACCGTCTCGGAATGTAGCTCGGCTGCATCGAATTGCCCAAGGGCGCTGAGGGCTTGCATGCGGATCAGATGGCCGAGGATCTCGAAGGTAGCCAGGCCGTGTCGAATGGCGAGGTCGACCAGTTCACGGCCGATGTCGTCGCGCTCGGAGGCCAGACCGTTAGTCCAGAACGTCTGCATGAACAATCCGTTCAGAGCGAAGGCCAGGAGCCCTGGATCGTCGAGAGCGCGACCGATCTGTACTGCGGCACGGGCACATTCGAGACCGTGATGACCGGGCAGTCCGCGCGATTCGAGTGCGATTGTCGCCAACAGTCTCGCCCGAGCGGGTTCGTTGCCGGCCGGAAGTCGATCGAGAGTGCGCTGAGCGGCCTCGACGATCTGCGTAGCCTGCCGAGGATCGTCGGATCGCGTCCAGATCCCGGGCACGTCGTAATTGCCGATGATCCGCGCGGTGAGTTCGACGTCGTCCAATTGTTCAGCGGCGCCGATGATTGTCAGTCGTTGGTTTCGGGCAGTCTCGAGTCCGCTTCCGCCCGCAACTGCCAAACTTCGGAGGAGGCCGACGGTTGACTCCAATCTCGATTTCGATCCTGCCGCTACGGTCCGGTCGTACGCTGCCGAAACCTGACTGAAGATCTGTTCTGCCCCTACAGGATCCAGGCGGGTTTCCCGGCGGAGAATGTCGGACTCGAGGTCGTTCAGTCGTGGACCAGGGTCGATGCCCAACTCTTCGGCGAGTAACTTCCGTGCGCGACGTAGGACTGCCAGAGCATCGCCTTGACGATCGGACCGGTACAGCGCCAGAGCGAGTAGTCGCCAACCCTCCTCGCGCCAAGGGTGTTCCGTCACGTGGGCATCCAGATCGGGAATCGCTTCGGCAGCTCGCCCGAGATCGAGCTGCGCGGATGCCAAGCGTTCGACGGCAGTCAGACGCAGTTCCTCCAAGCGTGATCGCTCCGTTCGGGCCCAAGGCTCGTCGGCGAACTCCGCGTAGGCCGGCCCTCTCCACAGCTGCAGCGCGGTTCGGAGCAGTTCGAGTGATTGCGCCGGCGTCGAATCTGCGGCTTCTCGCACCAGTCTTTCGAATTCCCAAGCGTCGACCGCGTCGGGTGCTGCATGAAAGGCGTAACCGGGCCCTTTGGTAACAATGACTTTCGGCTTCTTTCGCGGCGCGCGATCCGGTTCGAGCGCACGCCTCAATGCGGAAACGAACGTACGTATTGCGCTGGTAGCGCCGGACGGAGGATCGACCCAGAGGTCGTCGACAATCACGTCCACGGGAACAACACGTCCGCGGGCGACGACGAGACGAGCGAGGACCGCTCGGTGTCGTGGACCCTTCAGATCGATCTGGTGTGAAGACTCGTTCCACGCGACCACGGGTCCGAGCACTCCGAAAGCCGGGGCTTCAAATGTGTGGTCTCGCATTTCCCCACGCTATCGCGCTCATCGAACGCTCATCGACTGCGGCGAAGCTGATTGCCATCACCCCGACCTGCCATCACCCCGACCTGCCATCACCCCGACCTGCCATCACCCCGACTAACGAGAGCGATCGATGACTATCACCATTCCAGGCTTCGACTACCAGCAGATTTCCACAGCAGACGGAGTGCGGCTCAACGTCGCGGTCGGCGGAAGCGGAACACCACTCGTCCTTCTGCACGGCTTCCCTCAGACTCACCTCATGTGGCGTCACGTAGCCACTGCCTTGGCGTCGGATCACACCGTCATCTGCCCGGATCTACGCGGATACGGAGCCAGCGACAAACCGGTCGAGGAAAACCCGGACACCTACTCCAAACGAACAATGGCTGCCGACATCGTCGAGGTGGCCAGGAAATTGGGACACGAGAAGTTTGCCCTCGTCGGCCACGATCGTGGCGCACTGGTTGCCGTCAGAGCGGGACTGGATCATCCGGATGTGATCACGCAACTCGGCTCGCTGGACGTGCTCCCCACCCTGGATATGTGGGACATCCTGCATGGATCGAATGCTGCTGTGGCGTTCCATCTCTATCTCATGGCTCAGCCACCTGGTCTTCCCGAGCAGATGATCAGCGCCAGCGCCGATGCGTTCTTCGAGTACTTTCTCGACGTGTGGACGCAGAACCGCGAAGCGATTCCGGTAGACGTGCGGGCGGAATACCTGCGCGCCTCACGGGAGGCGGTGCCGTCGATCGTTGCCGATTACCGGGCGTCGGCAGGCATCGACATCGAACACGATCAGTCCGATCGGGAGGCGGGCAACCAACTGCACATGCCGGTCACGGTCATTCAGCAGGACTGGGGCTCGATGCTCGGCTACGACGCCGACGCCCTGTGGAAAGCGTGGGCGCCCGATCTCGAGCACCGCACGCTGTCCGCAGGTCACTTCATGGCAGAAGAGGCGCCTGCCGAAGTGGTCGAGGCGATCCGGACCCTACTCGAGAGGTAGTTTTGACGCTTCTCGGCTGTCGAGGTACTGGCGAGCGCATCACGTGCGTCGCGAATGGACGAGGGGGATCGATGGGTTTCTCGCTGCACTTCATGCGGGTGACGAAGGACGTGCAACTCGATGTTGATCGGGCGGCGGTCGCCGCTTTCCTCGATCAGCACGGGCTGCGCGTGGTCGAGAGCCCGTACGGAGGCGAGATCGTCGACCGTGACGACAGGGCATTGACGATCGACGGGGCCTTCTCCGACCTTCATCTCGACTCGCTCGAGCAGAGCGATCCACTCAGTGGTGGAATCTTCCACGCGACGCTGTCGCCTGCCGAGTGCGCGTTCGTCTACGACCTCTGCTCGGCGGCTGGGTTCCTGATCGTCAACCCTCAGGGTGACCCGACGTTTCTCGTTCCCCAGCGCAATCACGAGCCCGACGACGTTTCCGAGTTGGAGGACGTCGTCTGGGTCGACAGCGCCGAGGAACTGGCGCGGGCGCTCACCGGTGGTTTCCAAGCGTTCCGCGAGTTTCGGGACCGCGTGACAGGACGAGCCGCCGGTGCCGAATGATCGGGGCCCGTCGGGTTGACGAAGGTCGGGTTCTACCGCTTGACCCCGGCCGCCAAGTCGTCGACGAGAACCTTGGCGGTCAAGGCGTATCCCGCGGCCTTGTAGTAGTCGAAGGGAATCACTCGACCAGCCTGCGCGGCGGGCAGACGCTGCCACGTCGGCGAGGTGTACACGCTGCCGGAGGCGCTGCGATCCAAGGCGAAGATGACGTCGGCTTCTTCGAGACGGTTGAACTGCTCCGATCCGAGCATCACGCGAAGGTCGGGGCCTTCACGGAGCACCTCGAATCCCAGGTCCTCGGCGACGGCGGTGCGGAAATCGTTCTGGAACCACGCGATCTGATCCTCCGCGGCGGCGACGAAGGCAACCTTCTTGCCGGCCATCAGCGGTTCGACGGTCGGGCGGACCTGAGCTACATGGGCGTCGTACTCGGCGAGTACTTCTTCGGCGCGATCGCTGCGCCCGATGCCGGTGAGGAAGTCCGACATGACCTTCCGCCACTCCGGGGTGAAGTCCTTGCCGACGGGCAGGACCGGTGCGATCTGCTGCATCCGGTCGTTGCCGTACGACCCGGTGTCCCACCAGCCGGCGCTGAGGACGAGAAGGTCTGCGCCGAGAGTCGAGATGTATTCGAAGTTGGGATCGGAAGCACCTTCGGCGAAGATCTCGACACCCGTGGCATCCGGGACCTCACGGCGTAGGTGCTCGGCTGCGCCGGTCGGGTAGGCGGTCACCGGGTATCCGGCGAGGATCGACAATTCGAGGCCGTCCCGCGGGTCGAGGGCAACGACGTTCTGCGGGTCCGTCGGAATGATCAGCTTCTCGTCGCCGCGCGTGAACTCGAAGGTCTCCGCGTTCTCGGGCGTCGAACTTTCCGTGCTGCCGCAGGCGGCGAGAAACGCGGCCGCAGCGACGCCCGCGCCGACGCCGAAGAAACCGCGTCGCGTCAGGTTGTCCACGATCGCCCAGTAGTCGCGATCGGTCGTGGAGGGAGAAAGGAGTCGAGTCATGCTTGTTAGGTTAGCCTTAGGGGCTGTCTTCGGGAATGCTGAAACAGCTCCCGCGAACGCCAAGAAATACGGCGAACACGCCAGCACAGAGAGTGTTGTCCGCGTCACCGGCAGGTCTGATTCACAACCCACTTTCGACCTCTGACGTGCATGACGTCACAACCGGCCGCCTCCTCGATCGCGATTTGGCCCTGATCGCGCCGACTATGCTGAGTTGACCAGCAGTACGATTTCGGAGGTTGCAATGCAGATCACCAGCGTCGGCCACGCAGGATTTCACATCCAGACCGAGGCCGGATCCATCCTGTGTGATCCATGGGTGACCCCGACGTATTTTGCGTCCTGGGTGCCGTTCCCCGACAACACAGAGTTGGACTGGGACGCGCTGGGCAACTGCGACTACCTCTACGTCTCGCACCTGCACAAGGACCACTTCGATCCGAAGAATCTGATCGCGCACGTCAACAAGGACGCCACAGTCCTGCTCCCCGATTACCCGGTGCCGGACCTCAAGCGTGAACTCGAGAAGCTCGGCTTCCACAAGTTCTTCGAGACGGAAGACTCCGTCAAGCACACCGTCAGCGGTCCCAAGGGCGATCTCGACATCATGATCATCGCTCTGCGCGCTCCCGCGGACGGTCCGATCGGTGACTCGGGCCTCGTCGTCTCGGACGGGGAAACCACCTGTTTCAACATGAACGACGCCAGGCCCGTCGATCTGGACCCGCTGACCGACGCCTTCGGGAAGGTCGACATCCATCTGCTGCAGTACTCGGGCGCGATCTGGTACCCGATGGTCTACGACATCCCGAAGGGCACCAAGCGCAACTTCGGCAAGCAGAAGCGTCAGCGCGGCATGGACCGTTGCCGCAACTACATCTCCCAGGTCGACGCTGCCTGGGTTGTTCCGTCGGCCGGCCCGCCGGTCTTCCTCGACGACGACCTGCGTTACCTCAACGACGATCACGGCGACGAGGGAAACATCTTCCCCGACCAGATCACGTTCCTCGAGCAGATGCGCATCAACGGCAACGATCGTGGTCTGCTGATGATCCCCGGCTCGGCCGTCGAACTTCGCGGAAGCGAGAAGGTCGCGCTGACGCATCCCATCCCGGACGCAGACGTCGACAAGATCTTCTCCAACAAGGCCGAGTACATCGAGAAGATGGCGCAGAAGATGGCACCGGTCATCGCCGCGCAGAAGGCCACGTGGGCTCCGGCCGAAGGCGAGCCGCTGCTCGACGGTCTCAAGGCCAAGTTCGAGCCGATCATGGCTCAGTCCGATCTGATCTGCGACGGAATCGGCTACCCCGTCGGACTCGTGATGGGAGAGGAGACGGTCGTCCTCGACTTCCCGAAGCGGATCGTTCGTGAGCCCATCGACGGAGAAGGTAAGTACCGCTACGGCTTCCGCATCGCTCCCGAACTGGTTCGCACCGTTCTGCGCGACGACGAGCCCGACTGGGTCAACACCATCTTCCTGTCGACACGCTTCACGGCGTGGCGCATCGGTGGGTACAACGAATTCCTCTACACGTTCTTCAAGTGCCTCACCGACGAGCGCATCGCGTACGCCGACGGCTGGTTCGCCGAGGCCCACGACGACAGCGCGTCTATCGAGTTGGGCGGGTACGAGATTCAGCGTCGTTGCCCCCACCTCAAGGCTGACCTGTCGAAGTTCGGTGTCGTCGACGGCACCAACCTCACCTGCGATCTGCACGGCTGGCAGTGGGATCTCGAGACCGGCCGCTGCAAGACGTCCAAGGGCCACGAGCTGCGCACCAGCAAGCTGAGCTGAACCGAGCTCGTCGGGTGACGGGATACAGCAGGTCGCTGATCGGCCTGGCGACAGCGCTCGCCGGGTTGGCCGGTTACGTCGACGCGCTCGGATTCATCACGCTCGGTGGGCCTTTCGTTTCGTTCATGAGCGGCAACATGACGCAGGCGAGCGTCGCATTTGCCGACGGGGTGTGGTCGACCGCGCGGGTGGCCGGCGGCATCATCGTGCTCTTCCTTCTGGGAATCGCGCTGGGAACCGTCGTCACCCACTTCACGGAGCGCTATTCGGTCCGGGCCCGCAAGGTGACGGTGCTCGCGGTTGTAGCCGGGCTGCTGGCCATCGGTTCGGTGATGAGCAGCCTCGACGTCACCCCCGGCGCGATCTCGGCGATGGCTTTGGCGATGGGAGCCGTCAACTCGGTGTTCCAGCGCGACGGCGAGGTGACGATCGGTGTCACGTACATGACCGGTGCGCTGGTCAAGATGGGCCAGCGTCTGACCGGAGCCTTTCTGGGTGGCCCGAAGTGGGCGTGGCTGCAGCACTTCGGGATGTGCGCGGGGTTGATCGCGGGCGCGGTGGTCGGTGCGCTCGTTCATCGGTGGATCGGTCTTCACGCTCTGTGGCCCGCATCGGCGTTCACGGTTGTTCTGATCGCCGTCGCGTGGCGGGTCTCGCCCCCGTCTCCGGCAAAGGTGTAGAAAGAGCCAGACACAAATCCGGGGGTACAGGGGGAAGCAGTGGACGCTCTGATCATCGTGGTGCTCGGTCTGCTCGGAATCGTCGCGGCCTCGACGCTCGGAGCGCGGATCGGAGTCGCAGCACCGTTGATTCTGGTGATGGCCGGGATCGTTGTCAGCCTCTTACCATTTGTCCCAGCAGTGGACATCGACCCGGAATGGATTCTGGCAGGCGTGCTTCCGCCACTGCTGTACTCCGCCTCGGTCTCGATGCCGTCGATGGAGTTTCGGCGTGAGTTCGGTGCCATCGGTGGGCTTTCCGTTCTGCTCGTGGTCGTGAGTGCGCTTGTTCTCGGTGTGTTCTTCTCCTGGGTGATACCAGGACTCGGTATCTGGTGGGGCATTGCACTCGGTGCGATCGTGAGCCCGACGGATGCCGTCGCGACGTCCATCGTCAAGAAACTCCCGGTCTCGCCGCGGGTGGTGTCGATCCTCGAAGGCGAAAGCCTGCTCAACGACGCCACCGCTCTGGTTCTGTTGCGTACTGCCATCGCCGGGGCCGCCGCATCGGTGTCGCTGTGGAGTGTGTTGGGCAAGTTCGCTTTTGCCGTCGTCGTGGCCGCGGTCATCGGAGTTGTCGTCGGCAAGGTCAACCTGATGGTTCGCGCCCGTGTCACCGATTCGACGGTCAACACGGTCATCTCGTTCACGGTGCCGTTTCTGGCGGCGATCCCCGCCGAAGAGTTGGGTGCGTCAGGATTGGTTGCTGCAGTCGTGGCCGGGCTCGTCACCGGCTACGACGCTCCTCGGAAGCTGTCACCGCGACACCGGTTGTCCGACTCCCAGAACTGGCGCACAGTCGAATTGGTCCTCGAAGGTGCGATCTTCCTGGTGATGGGCCTCGAACTCTCGTCGATAGTCGACGATGTCCGGGTCGACCACGAGGGCATATCCACGGCGGTCTTCGTGGCGGCGGGTGCACTGTTCCTCACGATCTTGGTGCGGGCTCTGTACGTGGCCCCGCTCCTGCGAGCGCTCCAAGCGCGGGCGAATTTTCGTGAACGCATGAAACCCAGACTCTCCGACATCGCGAATCGCCTCGACAATCCCGAGGATTACCCGCCAGACGAACGACGCAGCAGGCGCCGGGCACCTTCGGCGAATCAGATGGAAAGGTTCAAGGTTCGGGTTCGGCGGACGGTTGCCGATATCGACTACTACCTTGCTGCGCCGTTGGGATGGCGTGAAGGCACGATCGTCATCTGGGCCGGCATGCGCGGGGCGGTCACTCTGGCTGCAGCGCAGACTCTGCCGGAAGACACCCCGAGTCGATCGCTCCTGATCTTGGTTGCGTTCCTGGTGGCAGCAGGCTCGTTGATCCTTCAGGGAGGAACGTTGAGGCGCGTCGTAGTGGCGACCGGTCCGGCAGCGCAGGACCTCACCGAATCCGAACTAGACGAGCATCGCAGGTTGCTCGACCTCCTCGAAGATGCTGCTGCGAGTGTCGTTCCGCCAGAGGGTCGGTCGAAGAAGAGGATCCGCCTCGACGTGATCGACGCGCAGCGTCAGGCACTGCTCGACGCACGTGACGATGGCGTGTTCGACGCACGGATGCTCGGATCGGCACTTGCCGCGCTGGATGCCGATCAGATCAGCCTCGAACTCAAGGGCGGTCCGGACGGTTGATCACGTGCACAGTCTCTTTCGAGCGGACGTCATCATTGCCCGCGTGATCACGCCGTGCAGTACCTGAACGGGTGCGAAGTAGATTCGGCCCGCGCGGTTCTTCAGCTCCACGGCGGTGACGACGTGCAGGAGGCCGGCGTCGTTGTCGGCCTGAACCGAGGCGACGAATCGTAGGTGTTTCTCGTCCGCTTCGATGAGGGCCTCGCCGTCGGCGATCTTGTCGACGGCAAAGGTGTCGGGGCGTCCCTTGGCGATGCCGAGCAGTCCGACTATCCGCTCCCTGAGCCAGAACATCGCGAGGACGGGTGCGGGGACATTCCTGACGTCGAAGACTGCCTGCGTCCACTCCTCGGATGTATGGGTCGGAACAGACGGGATGGTGATCGTGGTGGCTTCTGCCCAGTCCGGTGCAGGCATTGCCTTGAAAGCGAGTGTCATTTCGTCCTCCGTACGGTGCCGTATGGAACTTACCCATACGGTACCGTACGGAGGTGACGAATGCCCGCGCCCGACTCTCTCGCGACCAGTGGATCGATGCAGCTTTCCAGGCTCTGACAAGCCATGGGCCTGATGGAGTTGCAGTGGAAAAGGTGGCGCGCACGCTCGGATCGACCAAGGGTTCCTTTTATTGGCACTTCGCCAACCGCGACGAATTGCTGCAAGCTGCGCTCGGCCGGTGGGAAGTTTTGGCAACCGAGAGACTGATCTCCTCCGTCGAGTCCTCTGGTGAACCGGCGGAGGTGAGGTTGCGTCGTCTGGTGGATTCGGTCACGACCGGATTGGCCGGTCGCCGTGCGGAGTTGGAACTGCTTGCCGGGATCGGCCATCCTTTGGTTTCGGCGGCGGTTCGACGTGTCACCGAGCGTCGAGTTACGTACATCGTGACGTTGTTGGTCGATCTGGGGATGGGCAGGCAGAAAGCGGAACATCGTGGCGTACTTGCCTATTCGATGTACCTGGGGCAGATGCAATTGGTACACAGTGCGCCCGATGTGGTTCCTGGCAGCGGTGCGGACGCTCAGGCGCTCGCCGACGAGTTCGTGAACATGGTTCTGGCCAGGTAAGTCCGCCGTCGAACGCAGCGTGATCTGCGCATCACCCTGCGCTTTCAGGTGAGGGACCACACATTGCGCGTAACCCATAGTTACAGATACTTTGAGGTCAGCTGAAGTGGGGTGCCGGATATGTCGACATTTCCCGGAGGCGCAAAACCGTTTCACGACAGGAAGAAAGGTGACTCACCATGAGCGTTGTGCTTATTTCGTTGCTGGTCGCCGCTGGACTCACCGTGCTGGCCACCAGTGACGGTGCCGGTCTGGACTTCGGGAGTCGGCAGCTGAACCGCCAGTTGAAGACCCGCATGCACCGGTAACCCCGGAAATCGGCCGGCTCCACGCGATACTTCGCGGAGCCGGCCGATTGCGTTGCTCCGGTCAGTTCACTCCGAGATCTACCAGCCAGGCCCGGGTGCTGCGGGCGACGATGCCCAAGGCAACGGCAGAACCCGTCGCGGAGTCGAACGCGACGCTGTCGGCAGATTCGAGTCCCGTGTAGAGCTGGGAAACCCCGGCTGCTGCGCCCCCTCCGATGATCGGCGCAATCGACGCACCGAAGGCATCGGGCGTCACGGCTTCGAAAGTTACCGCGCGCGAGAAGTGTTCGGCGAATGCCTCGGCGAGTTCGATGCCGGTGATCGCCGGAATCTGTCCGATGTCGACCGCGTCCGGTGCTACGTCGAGAGTCAGGGCCGCAACGGCTGCATCAGCGACGTCGAGATGTGAACTCCATGCGACCGCGAGATCGGCACGCAGTGGGTAACGCAGGACCCCTTCGTCTTTCACCCCCGACAGCACGGTGGGCAGAAGAAGATTCTCGAGGAACAAACGCGGGGTCAGGACGGTCACCGCGATACCTTCGGCGTGGAGTCCGTCGACGAGCTCGGAGAGAACGGGTGTGTTGGGACCGGCAAGCGGCGAAGTAGCGTCGCGGGTCACCGTGCCGCTGGTAGAGATCACGAACCGCGAAGGACGTGTCACTCTTGCTGCTGCCAGAACATTGTGGGCGTAACCAGCTAGCGTCTCGGTGTCACCGGCGAGTGGCAGGTGGAAGAACACCCCGTCTACCCCGCGATAAGCATCGGCGAGAGAGTCGGCTGACGCATTGTCCGCGACGACGGTGTTCGCACCCTCGAACGTCTGGTCAGGGTTGCGGGTGATTGCTCGGACTTCGGCACCTGTAGATCCGGCGAGAGCCGCGACCAATCCCGCGAGAACGGGAGAACCCTGTGCGCCGGTGGCGCCATGCACTGTGTAAGTCATGACGCCTATAGTTCAGATTGGGAACCAGTTACTTCAAGTGAACTAATGGGGAATCGATGAGTGAATCAGGTCACGTGCTTCCGGAGTGCGGCGTCGCGCGCTTTCTGCTGGTTCTGGACGGACCGTGGGCAACGCTGATCGTTCGTGAGCTCACGCACGGCCCGATGCGCTTCACGGAACTACGACGCGCATTGCCCGGCATCAGTCCCAGGACACTTTCCGCCAGGCTCAAGCGATTCGAGGAGTTCGATCTGGTGACCCGGACTGCCTACGCCGAGGTGCCGCCGCGAGTGGAGTACGAACTCACCGCGACGGGGATGGAACTGCGCTCCGTGCTCGAAGCGATGGTCGAGTGGGCGGATCTGGCACTCCCCGTTTCGTGACCCTGCCCTCAGTGCGGGCCCGAAAGTCCAACCCGCAGAGCGCCGCAGGCCTCGAACATCGCATCTTGACCGGTATGGCCGACACCGGTGGTGTTGACGAAGGCATGGATCAATCCACTGTGACGCCTGAGTGCAACCGGGACTCCGGCCTCTCGCAGCCGGTTCGCGTATTCCTCACCCTCGTCGCGTAGTGGGTCGAAACCGGCGACGGCAACGTACGCGGACGGTAGGCCGGCCAGGTCCGGAGTGAGCAGCGGTGAGACTCGCGGGTCGAGAGCCGAAGCGCCGCCCGACAGGTAATGGGCTGCATACCAGTCGAGTTGGGCGTCGGTGAGAAAGAAGTCGGTGCCGAACATCTTGTGCGAAGGGCGCTTCGACGAAAGGTCCACCCAGGGGAAGAAGAGCAGTTGGAATACTGGTTTGACGTCGTCTTCGGTCGTGGACTGCGCGACGACGGCAGCCAAGTTCCCACCCGCGCTGTCTCCGCCTACCGCAATGGATTTCGGATCTGCACCCAGCTCTGTGGCATGCTCGACGCAGTACCGGAATGCGGCGACGGCGTCATCGACCCCGGCGGGGAACGGGAACCCCGGTGCTAACCGGTAGTCCACCGACAACACACTGACCTCGCCGTGGCGGGCCAGGAAGCGGCACACACTGTCGCCGCTCTCGAGGCTGCCGAGGACGAACCCGCCGCCGTGGAAGTACACCAAAAGTGGAGCGGGCGTTGAGACTCCGGCCGGGCGATACAGCCGAGCCGGAATCGCGTGATCCCCGGCCGGGATCTCGAGGTCACGTACCGTCTCGATGTCGATGGGCGTACCGCCGAACAGTCGCGATTCGGCGTCGATCTGAGCCCGTCCCTCTTCGACCGGAAGATGCTCGAAGCTCGTACCTTCGACCGCTGAGAGCAATCTCAGCGCAAGCTGGATCTCGGGGTGCAGAGTCTGCCCGTCGATCTCCTTCGGCTTGCCACCGAGAATGCGCTGCGCGCCGGTCGGTAAGGCGCCGACGACATCGAGCACCACCCGCGCAACACGATCTTGGACAGACATCTTCTCCGTGGACATACTCGCCTTCCGTCGGCTGATCACCCGTCGCTTGTACGTTACGAAAGAACTGGACAAATATCCAGGAATCTCGACGCTCGCGATCAGCTTGCCGGCGTCACCGTGACTGTGACGGGGCCCGCGTCGTCCGCGGTTTCCACTGTGAGAAGACGGCTTTGGGGGTTCCAGTTCACGATGTCGGCGCCCGCGACGTCGACGCCGCCGGGAAAGCCGCTTTCGGGTAGGTAGATCTCGGTCGGTGCTGTTACCGCGGGGTTCGGGGTGAACGTCAACTGAAGGCGGTCAACGGTCGAGGACCATTCGGTGGGTGTGCCCGCGACGGCACGCGGATACGGCTTGTTCAGGGTGTCGACGAGGAGTGTCTGCGATCCGTCCGGCAGGTACGGGCCCCAAGGACCTGGATCACTGGACCAGTAGGAGACACCCGCGCCGAGTTCTCGGGCGGTCGTGTAGACGCGGTCGATGTAGTCGGTTGCGCCGGGCAGTGTTGTGTCGAGCCCGAATTCGCCGAGAATGATCGGAACGCCGCCGAGTACGTTGCCTGCGATGTGTTCGACGCTGTCGCGCCAGGTGTCGATGGTCGCGTCGGTGAGTGTGCGTGAGAGACCGGAGTATCCGTCACCGAGGTCGAGGGGCAGTGGGTACAGGTGTGGGCAGTAGGCGATTCGCTGTTCGCCGGCTCGTGGGTCGTTGATCTTCGTGAGTCCGCTGGGGACACCTTGGTTGACGCCGACGGCCTGCGGGGCCACACACACCCAGCTGTCCTGATCAACTTCCCTGATGGCGTTGGTGGTTCGCTGATACAGGGCAGCGAGGGGCCCACCTTCGAAGGCGGGGCCTTGGAGGGAACCGCCCCACGGCTCGTTCATCAGGTCGTATGCCACGACGGTGTCATTGCCTGCAAAACGTTCGGCCACCGCCTGCCAGGCGTTCGCGTAGTGCTCGACCAGTTCGGGATGTTGGCCGGTGGTGTTCCAGAAGTTGTCGAATGCACGCATCACACCGGGTTGGACGTAGTACAGCTCCCAGCGGTCTTGAGGGGTGACCGGAAGGCCGTCCATGTAGGTCGCCCAGGCCGGCGCGCCGTTGCCGATGTTGCCGGCGCCGTTGCCGCTGTTGCCCTCTGGTGTGATCGCGCCGGAGTAGACGTCCTGATGCATGTCGAGCATGACCTTGTACCCGCGTTCGGCGTACCAGCTGACCCGGTCCTCGACGCGGTCCAGATATTTCTGGTCGTACTGTCCCGGCTCTGGCTCCACCGAACGCCAGGAGATCAGGAAACGCACGAAATTTGTTCCCATGTCGGCATGTTCGCGATCGAGATCGGCTTCGGTGAACTTCGGCATGCCGTCGGGTGCGCTTTTTGCGCTCGACGCCGTGTTGAACCCTCGCAGGATCAAGGAGCGCCCGGCGTCGTCGGTCAGGTACGACGGTGGCACCGACGTGCCATCGGCGCTCCCCGACGTGGGCAGGCTGCCCTGAGCCGCGGCAATTCCGCCGCCCAGTATCAGTGAGCCCGCGACTATCAGTGCTGAGAGCGGGATACGACGCACGGAAACTCCTTCTGGGTGTGTGGATGGATTGACTTGTCCGAATGGGGATTCGGCCCTGGGCTTGAACGCTCGGTGTCGATTCACGTCGGTTGGCTTACGCTGGTCCGCCCGTTTTCGATGTGTCCGACGAGCACGCGCTTGAATTCAGGATCTTCGTCGACCGTCACGGCGGCCTGATACCAGCCGTCCACCGAACGCACCGTCCACTGAGAGTGTGCACCGGCAGCGAGTTTGCGTCGGTTTCCGTCCACATTGACCGTCAGTGCACGACTTCCGGAATTGGTCGCCGTCAGTACAAGCGTGCGCGTCCCTGCGTCGACAGTTGTCGAGACGTCGAGCGAAGCTGCCGCACTGTCTGTAGCTCCGCTGAACTCGCGCCTGAAACCGTTGGGACCCAACAGGGTCAGGCTGTAGACGCGATCCCTGAGCGCAACGGTGTCGTCGACCTCGCCGACGACGTCGTAATGCCGTGGCTCGTCGAACTCACCTGCGTACGGGTACATGGCCAGGTGCGTTGATGCGGCGCCGGTATTGACCAGATGGACCGCCAACGAGCCGGTTTCCGGGTTCACCGTCGTGTAGGCGTCGGGTTGATAGGGAAGTGCCCGTGCTGGTCTAGTGCCGTTCTCCTGCAGAGGCATTCTCTGTTCGGTGGGCGGGGTCGGTGTCCACCGCGGTTCCAGCGGCGGAGTGGGTTGCGGGCGCGCCAAAGTCGGTCGACTACGCGGGTTGGCGAAGTCGAACGCCGACGTCAGGTCGCCACTCACCGTGCGTCGCCACGGGTCGATTTCCGGTTGCGTGATTCCGAACCGCGTCTCCAGGAACTGCGTGACGGACGTGTGGTCGAACACTTGTGAACAAACGAAACCGCCAACAGTCCACGGCGAGATGATCGTCATAGGCACCCGCGGGCCGAGACCGAGCGGCTGATTACCGACCCATTCGGCTTCGACCGAGCACGGCGGTCGAGGTGGCGGTACATGGTCGAAGTACCCGTCGTTCTCGTCGAAGTTGACGATCACGGCCGTCTTCGCCCACAGATCCGGATCGGACGCGATGGCGTCGAGTACTTGATAGAGCAGTGTTGCGCTCGCTGCCGGTGACGAACCCGATGGGTGCTCCGAATCCACCTCGGACGGAACGAGATAGCTGACTTGCTGCAGTCGACCGGACTCGACGTCTTTCCTGAACTCGGCAGCCAGTGTGCCGGGCCGGGATCGGTACAGCGCGCGATCGTAGAGTTGGCGATCAGCAGGCGACAGTTGGTCTGCGGCATTCGCGAGGGCCAGTACCGCTGCGTCCTGGACCGGCGCCGGCATCGACGGCAGGGCGAGATAGAACCCGGCCAAGGTCTGGATTTCGTAGGGGAGCAGGCTTGGCCGACCAAGCAGCCCTGCCGCCACTTTCTTGAAGGCAGTGAAGTATTCGAGGTTGTTGTCTCCGAAGTTGTCCCACTCCTGGTAGGTCTTCCAGGAAATGCCGGCGGACTGCAACCGCTCGGGAACCGTCGTCCATCCGTAGCCGGCGTGCCAGGGGTTGTAGGCCGCATTGGTTACAGCTCTTCCCTCGGGGCCGGGCGGATCCGAAGGCAGGACCGACTCGGTCGGATTAGGCGAAAGTGGCTCGTATCCGGTGTATCCAGAGACCCAATAGTTCCGGTTGGGGCTCGTCGATGTCGGTACGGAGCAGTGGTAGGCGTCGCAGATCGTGAACGCGTCCGCCAGTTCGTAATGGAACGGGATGTCTTGCCGGTCGTAGTACGCCATTGTCGTACTGGTTTTTGCCGCGATCCAACCGTCGTGCCAGCCGTCGGCGAGTGCGGCATGTCCGCCCGCCCAGCTGTGGTCGAGTCCGGTCACGTTCTGGGTGTCCATGCGTTGTGCCGCAGCGGAATCGCGGATGGGGAAGGGGAGCACAGGACCGGTAGGACCGGGTTGTTCGAAGACGCTGTTGCCGCTGCGTAGACGCAACGCATTCGGATCACCGAAGCCGCGAACACCCCTCAGCGCGCCGTAGTAGTGGTCGAAAGATCGGTTCTCCTGCATGACGAGGACTACATGCTCGATCGAATCGAGCCCGCCGGAGTTTGCGGGTGTCGCCAGTACACGTTGAAGCGACGGCGGCAGAAGGGAAGTAGCGGCGACTGCAGTTGCACCGACCCCGGCGGCGAGAAACGACCGTCGAGAAAGAGAATTCCTGGACACTTGTGCTCCATCGATAAATCAATCAGTTCTATGACCACGGCCGCAACAGGCTGCTGCCGCTGCTCCGAATCGGTGCAGCGGCAACAGCGTCGAGAAGAATTCGATCAGGAACCGAAGAGACCGCCCAGTGAACCGAGGCTGCCCGAACCGCCGTTCCCGCCGTCGTCAGGCGCAGCAGAAACCTTGACGACGGATTCGTCCGACGCGGACTGTGTGAATCCACTTCGCCCGGCGTATGCCGCCTTGATCCGATGATCGCCCGTCGATGCGAAAGTGTGCGTCAGTCGCGCCACTCCATCGACTCCGACGACAACGGGCTGTCCGATGGGTTGGTCGCCGTCGTAGAACTGAACCGAGCCCCCGCCGGGGTTGGGGGTGACAGTCGCGGACAGTTCTGCCGCGACATTCTGCTTGGTCGTCGCGGGAGCTGCCAGTGAGGTCGAGGTGGTGACATCGGACGGTGCGGGATCAGACACGGTGACCGTTTGAGCGGATGCCATCGACGGCATGAATCCTGTTGCGCCGGAGTAGTAGGCCGAGACGGCATGAGATCCAGCCGAGGTGAAGGCATGTTCCAGAGTGGCTTTGCCGTCAGCGCCCACCGGGATCGGAGCGCCGATATCTGCAGCGCCGTCCTTGAACTGGAGAGTGCCACCGGCGGGTGTCGGCGTGACCTGCGCCCTCAGCGACACCGATATGCCCGTCTTCGCATCGGTAGGAACGTTCACGGCAGTGTCGGTCTGCTTGACGACAGGTGCGGCAGTCACCGTGACCATTGCCTCGGTCGAGTTGGAACTCTGGAATCCGTTGACGCCCTGGAACGTTGCGGAGACCCGCGCGGTTCCGGCGGTGAAGAAGGTATGCGGTAGCCGGGCAGTGCCGTCGGCACCGGGCGTGACCGGTGTACCGACGTCGGCGCCGTCCACCCTGAACTGCACGTTTCCGTTGACCGGAGCCGGATCCACCTTTGCGACAAGCTCGGTCGGTGTGCTGGCTTGGATCGAGCCGGGCATCTGGATCGTGGTGGTTGTCGGTTGGCTGACGTAGATGGTGGTCAGGGCCTGCCCACCGGCGTTAAGGCCGGAGTTCCTGTTGTCCCGCGGGGAGCAGTTGTAGCGCTCCCAGTAGTTGACTGTGAAGACATCCTTTTCGCGCTGGACGAATGTGAGCGCATTTCGGTCGTCGTCGTAGTTGGCGGAACCGGGATCGGAAACCCTCAGCGAAGGCTTGATCTCGGTACCGGCCGCACCAGCTTTGACCGTGACGTCGACTGCGGGGAGTCGGAACTTGGTGTTGGCACCGACGATGATGCCGTCACTCGATCGAACTGCGGAGGACGGACCGTTTCCGGTGGTCCGATTCGATCCGGAGATACGCAGGTGCGTACCGGATGCCGATGGATTACCGCCGTCGTCGATCCGTGTGACTGTCGGAGTGGCACTGTCGGATCCGAGGCCGTACGCACTGTCCGCCACAAGCTGGGAACTCACGAATTCGACGCCGGACGGGATGTCGAAGTCGTACTTGATCCGGGCCCAATGCACGACTCCACGGCTGGCATGGCCGCCGCTGTTTGTCTTCATCTCGTTCGGCTGCACGCGGTAGGTGACGGTCTCACCTGGTGCCGCGGTGGTCGGCGCGGTGATGGTGACTCCCGAGCCGAGTGTCTCGTTGAACGTGATCGGGCTTGCCACACCGTCCATCTCGCGCACATGGCATGCAGTTGTGAAGGCCACGCTCTTGGTCTCGGGGGCAGCAGAGGCGATCCCGCCGCCGACGATGGAGAACAAGCCGCCGGCCAGTACCGAGATGGTTGCAATCGCAGAGCCGCGTAGGAGTTTCGAGTTCGTCGTCGAATCCTGGTTTCTGTTCACAGTTTTCACGACCCGAATCCGGGGGTACCAAGGCTGCCGAGGCTACCGGTGCCAGGCTCGGGCTCGGACGGTTCGACGACGTTGATCGTCACGGCGCCCGACATCGACTCCATGAAACCGGCCGATCCCGTGTAGTACGCCGTGATGTTGTGGTCGCCCGCTGTTGTCATCGTGCGGTTGGCCTTCGCGACGCCGTTGACGACGGCCACCGGAGCGCCGAGGTCGACCCCTCCGTCACGGAACTGCACTGTTCCTCCCGACGGCCACGGAGTGACCGTTGCCGTCAGTTCCACGGAGTCACCGACGACGGCCTTACCGGGTGCGTCGATTCGCGTCTGTGTCTGAGCGAGGCTGGAGTCGACGTTGATCACGGCGAGCGGCCGGCCGCCGGCGTTCAATCCGGCCGAACGATTGTCGCGTGGTGAGCAATTGGTGGTCAGCCAGTATTTGACGCCGCCGAGCAGGGTCTCCTGCTGCAGGAAGGTCAGGTAGTTGGCGGCACTGTCGTAGGAACCCGAGTTAGAGTCGGACACGCGCAGCATGGGCTTGATCTGGGTGCCGACAGCCCCTGACGTGACGGTGACGTCGACTGCCGGGAGCTGGAACGTCTTTCCTCCACCGACCTCGATTCCGCCGCCGCCGTTGTCGTCGGTGTTGGGTCCGTTGCCCGCCGTGATGTTGTTGCCGGAGATACGAAGATGCGTCCCATTCGGATCGGGTGAACCGGCATCGTTCACCCGCGTGATCGTCGGGGCGACCCCACCCAGATTCGAGCTGGTGCCGGCCACGATCTGCGCCCCCACGTAGGAGGTGCCTGCGGGGATGTCGAAATCGAACTTGAGACGCGTCCAGTTCACGACGGACCTGAGGTCGTAACCGTCCTTGGGGACCGTCATCGGCTTGGGCGCGAGGCGGTATGTGAAGGTGGAGTTCGGCGGGACCACGGCCGGCGCACTGATCGTGACGCCGGAATCACGCGTCTCGTTGTGCGTGATCGGTCCGGGGAACTGCCACCCGTGGCACGATGCCGTGAACGGAAGGTCCACATCAGCGGCGGACGAGACTCCGGTTCCGCCGATCACGAGGGCAACGCATCCGGTCAACGACGCGGCCACCCCCACTCCTCGGCGCATCAACGTCGACACCATTCACATTCTCCTTGAGTAGCGCTCGACAAGATCGAGCTCTCGGCTTGAAGCCGGGTCCGGGAACCGGCCTCGAGCTGACAGAGAATCGAATACGTCTCGTCGTTTGCTCACCACCAGCTCAAACCCTGGAGAGGAGTAGAACACAGAGCGAGCCGCAAAATATGCGATTCGGACAAATTGTTGGACAAACGTCCAACCGGTGAAATTTCTCCACTTCAACGACCGCTCTGCACTGCTTTAACGTGGCGTGAAGTGGGCCCGGTAAACGGTCAGGCGATCGCGCGGCGCATCAGGTCTGCCGTCTCCTTGTTGAATGCGACCAGTGTGACCGTCTCGACCTCGGTCTTCGCCGCGCGAATCGCTGAAACGGCCTGTCGGACGGCATCTTCCTTCGGCCAGCCGTAGACCCCTGCCGAGATCAACGGAAAGGCGACGGTACGGGCGCCGATCGAGTCGGCCACGGCGAGGCTGCGGGTGTACGCCGACCGAAGCAGACCGGAACGGTCCTCGGAGCGCGAATACCTCGGGCCGACGGTGTGAATCACGGCCTTGGCGTGCAGCTTTCCGGCGGTGGTGGCTACGGCCGCACCCACCGGCAGGCCGTCGGGAAGGCTGGTGTTGCGCAATACCTCGCAAGCCTTCAGGATCTCCGGTCCCCCGGCACGGTGGATCGCGCCGTCGACACCGCCGCCGCCGAGGAGCCTGGAGTTGGCCGCATTGACGATGGCGTCGACGGTCAGCGTCGTGATGTCACCTTCGACGACTGTAATAGCGGGCATGGATCCTCCTGTGTATCCGACGGCTGTGTGTCCGACGGACGCGTTTCCGACTGCCGTGTTCCAGAGTTCACGCTTCGGGCGAGCCCACGGCATAGCCGAGCGTACGTCGTAGGGATCACGTCCGATCAACATCGAGTATCGCGCTGCAACCGACGGCGTGCGACTGTGCGCCTGAACGCAATGGAGGAGTACGCGCTTTCCCTCGGCCCGCAACGCCTGGACGGTGCGCGCTGCGTCGTCGAGAACGAACTCGAGGTTGGCGTTGGAATCGTGACCGTCGTCGACCAACCAGAACTCGACGTGATCAGGGGCGACCTGTCGTGTTCCCATGCGGCACAGGCTGACCACGGCGTCGTAGTCTGCAGTGGACACCGCATCGACGCCGCCGAGCATGACGCCGTCGTCGTGCGGGTGCGTCGTCAGGTGGTGGGTTCCGCGAAACCTCGAGTAGTCGAGTTCTGCCGTCGACGGCCATCCGTTCTTGTCGTCGGTACCGCCGCGAGCAGTCTTTATTGCCAGGCGAATCAGATCGGAGGAACGGTATCCCGGCCAGCCATGCATGATTCGGCGCCAACGGGCGGGAACCGCCGACGCTCCCCAGCGGGCGCCGAGGAGGCCACCCGCGATGGCCGCCGTCGTGTCGGTGTCCCCGCCGGCTCTTACTGCCGCTTCCAATGCGTACTGGAGGTGGCGAGCATCGCCATTGTCCGTGGAAGTGATTGCCCACCAAGCAGTCTGAAGTGCATGCACCACCCAACCGTTCTTGGAGAAGTCCTGCGGGTTCCCGGTTTCGGCCTGATCGAGCAGCGGGCCCCAGTATTCGGCGACGTCCTGATCGGCAACGGAGAGGAAGCCTCGAACACCGTCGAAGTTGCCGGCGACAACGGCATGGCGGATGGCATGGGTCCACAACTCGCACGCCTGTCCGGCACGCGGGTCGTCGTGCGTGAGTGAACTGATCCGGTGCGCTGCCGACCTGGCACCTTCTGCATCGTCCAAGTAGGAGAGGGCGACGGGAGCAGTCCGCATGAGCGAGCCGTTGCCGGCTTTGCGGCCGCTGATCGCCCGCGCACGATCCGCCATCGCCGCTGCGCTTTCGGAGCGGACGGACAACACTGCTCGCGTCTGGTTGCCGATGTCCGCGGGCTTCGAGTCGTACCACCGGATGAACTGTGCTGCAATGGCATCGAGACCGTCAGAGCTTCCGATGTCGATTCCGGTCGCGGCCACCTCGGCGATCGCAACTGCCATCGAGGTGTCGTCGGTCCATTCTCCCGGCGCCCAGTCGAACGGGCCGCCACCGATCATGTCGATCGTGACCTCGGCCTTCGGGTAGGTGAATTCGTAGCCGGCGCCGAGCGCGTCTCCTGCTGCGGTGCCGAGCAGAACGCCGGCCGCTCGATCGGACTGCTGTGCGGTGAGTTTCATGGCTACCTCTTCGGTTCGCGATGATCGTTTGATCAACTTTGCGCTAACCATAGATCATGTTTGAGATAACATGCAAGGGTGAATAAATGGACAGACACGAGCGGCAAGGGATTGACGGACTATCCGCGTCCGTCTGTGGCAGTGGACGTCGCGGTGCTGACGTACAGCGGTGGATCTCTGAAAGTTCTGGTGGTTCGGCACCGTCTCGGTGCGCTGGCGCTACCGGGAACATTTCTGCACGAACGCGAATTGCTCACGGCCGCAGCCGATCGTGCCCTGTCGGTCAAGGCAGAGTTGGCCCAGACGAGCTTCCGCCAGTTGGCGATCTTCGACCGACCGGACCGCGACGACCGTGGATGGGTTTTGTCGGTCGCACACACGGCTTGCCTACCGGAATCGGCACTGCCCGATTCGGCGCTTCTCGTCGATGTGTACGACGACGAGGCAGTGAGCGGACTCGCATTCGATCACGCCGACATGGTGCGACTCGCGGTCACGGACCTACGCACGAGGTATGCGTCGCACGTGGATCCGGACAAATTGTCGGGCGGGACGTTCACCGTCGCCGAACTTCGGGGACTCTACGAGGTGATCTTCGATCGTCCGTTCCAGAAGGACAGCTTCCGCCGGCAGGTGTTCGACGCGCTCGAAAGTACCGGCGAGATGAGCAGACCAGGTAACGGCCGACCCGCCGAGACGTACCGGAGGCGGGGTGACGGCGCACTGACTGCGCAGGCAATGGCATTTTTGACCGGATGAAGTGAAACGAATTCTTGCAGTTCTGCTGACCTGACGCGCTGAGCTGGGTAATGTCCGATTGATGGGTGCAGTTTCGAATGAAGCCGAGTCCAAGATTCCGACTGTCGTGTGGGGTACCGGCAACGTCGGGCGTGCATCGATTCGCGCTGTGACAGCCAATCCGGCCCTCGAACTTGTCGGCGTCATCGTTGCGAACCCCGAGAAGGTCGGGCGAGACGCCGGTGACCTCGCCGATCTGGGAGTGCACCTGGGCGTCGCGGCTACCGACGACGCCGATGCCGTGCTCGCAGCGTCTCCCGGCGCGGTGGTCTACGCGGCGTCCGGCGACATTCGGCCCGACGACGCGGTTGCCGACATCACGCGGGCACTGGCCGCCGGAGCTGTGGTGGTCACGCCGTCGGTATATGCGCTGTACGACCCGAAATCTGCGCCTCCCGAACTTCGTGATCCCGTCGAAGCTGCTGCCAAGGCGGGCGGCGGCGCTCTGTTCGTCTCCGGTATCGACCCAGGCTGGGGCAACGACATCCTGCCGATTCTCGTCAGCGGGCTCGCGGGGACAATCGACCAGATCCGGTGTCAGGAAATCTTCGACTACACGACCTACGAACAGCCGGATTCTGTCCGCTACCTGATCGGGATGGGTCAGCCGATGGACTACGAACCTCCCATGGTCGCGCCGACCGTACCCACCATGGTCTGGGGCGGGCAGATTCGGCTCATCGCGCGGGCACTCGGGGTGGAACTCGACGAGATCCGCGAGACCTTGCTGCGCCGCCCGCTCGAGGAAACCGTGTCGACCGAACATATGGGGGAGTTCGCGGCCGGCACCCAAGGCGCACTGCGATTCGAGGTTCAGGGAATCGTCGGCGGGGAACCCCTGATCGTGATCGAACACGTCACGCGTATTCATCCGTCTTGTGCCCGCGACTGGCCGCTCCCGCCCGACGGCGGCGACGGCGCGCACAAGGTGATCGTCGAAGGACGACCACGAATCGAGATCAACGTCGAAGCCACCGATGAAGGTGGAAATCGCGCGGCCGGTGGAAATGCCACGGCCGTAGGACGTCTCGTCAACGCAATTCCCTGGCTACGTCAGGCTGAACCCGGTCTCTACGACGCGCTGGACGTTCCGCTCACACCCGGCGTCGGCAAGCTCGGTGCCCGAAACTCGGAGGTACTCACATGAATATCGACATACCCGAAGGCAAGAATCCGATCGGCTACGTGTGGGGAGAGATGGTCCCCGGCATCGGACCCGCGGCCGCCGGGTTCTCCCAAAAGGTCTACACGGACGGCACTCTCGGACTCCGCGAGTTCGAGGCGGCCAGGCTTCGGATCGCTCAGATCAACGGGTGCATCTTCTGTCAGGACTGGCGCACCGAGCGTGACGGCGAGACTGTGGAGTCGACGTTCGATCAGTCTGTCACCGACTGGCGCACCACCGATGCCTTCGACGACAGGACGCGCCTCGCTGCCGAATACGCCGAGAGATACGCCCTCGACCACCACGGGCTCGACGACGAGTTCTGGGAACGCATGACAGCTCACTACTCCCAGCGAGAAATCGTCGAGTTGAGCATGTGCCTCGGATCGTGGTTGGCCTTCGGCAGGCTCAACCACGTCCTCGGCCTCGATACTCAATGTGTGTTGCCCGGCAACTGAACTAGTTGCCCAGCGTCGTCAGATCCGGGTAGTTCGAGACCTCCCAGCCGCCGTCGACGACCAGACTGGTTCCGGTGATGTACGAGGCGTCGTCGCTGGCGAGATAGAGGCAGGGGCCCGCGATCTCGTCGGGAGTTGCTGCTCGGGACATGGGGATTCGGCTGAGAAACATGTCGCGGGCGGGTTCGTAGTTCATGACCGGCGCGACCAGTGGCGTGTCGACCAGGCCGGGTAGAACGGCATTGACCCGGATCCCCGACGCAGCCAGTTCGATCGCGGCATTCTTGCTGAACATCTCGACTCCGGCTTTGCCTGTCGCGTATGCGCTCCCGTAGGGGCTCGGCACGTGCGCGTTCAATGAGGACACGTTGACTATCGCACCACCGCGACCATGCTCTCGGATATGCCGCGCTTCATGTTTGGTGCAGAGGAAGACGCCCTTCTGCACCAGGTCGATGGTGAAGTCCCAGTCGGCCTCGTCGAGGTCGACGATCTGCCCCACCCTCGACGCACCGGCAACGTTGAAAGCCAGATCGATACCGCCGAATTCCGCCGCCGCCGCGGCAAGGGCCTCGGCAACATCGGATTCCTTGGTGACGTCAGTGGGAACGGCGAGGAAGGCCCCGCCGTGCTGGGAGGCTATCTCTTTCAAACCCTCTGCAGCGATGTCGATTCCAGCTACCTGTGCGCCTTCGTCGATAAGCCTTAGTGCGATGGCTGCACCGATACCTGATGCTGCTCCAGTGACGACTGCTGTTTTCCCGGCAAATCTGGACGTGTTAATGGGCATCTGCTTTCAAGAACTTTCCGGTTCGGCGGTTGCCGAGAACGGGTGCTGCTTCTCCGTCGCCGAAGACGTACTCGCCGCCGACGAACACTGCGGTGACGGTCTGGTCGTTGCGATTGACCATGCGGGAGAGGTTGTCGTACTCCACAACCGGGCTTTCCGCGTACGCGTCGAGCGAATCGTCGAGATGAGCGGGATCGATCACAACCAGGTCGGCGCGATCACCTAATCGAAGGTGCCCGGCATCGACGTCGTACCACTCGGCGAGTTCACCGGTGAGACGATGCACCGCTGCCTCGACGGTCATGAACGGACGGCCGACCTTTTGGGCATCGTAGACACGTCGTAGTAGGCGTAAGCCGAAGTTGTAGAACGCCATGTTGCGCAAATGCGCTCCGGCGTCGGAGAACCCGAGTTGGACGCCATTGTCCTGGGCGAACTTGTCCAGAACCTCCGGCCGGTGGTTCGAGATGGTTGTGCGCCAACGCACTTTCGTGCCGTGTTCGAGGACCAGATCCAGGAATGCATCGACAGGGTGGAGGCCGCCACGTTCGACGCCGACCTGCCCGAAGCTCTTGCCGACCAGGGATTCGTCGGGGCAGGACACGATCTCGGCGTCGAAGAAATCGCGATGCCAAACTTTGACACCGAACTTCTGGTCGTAGTCCTTGCGGAATTGTCGACGGTAATCCTCGCTCTGCATGAGGACGTTGCGTTCCATCTCGTCGGTCAGATGCAGTGCTGCAGCGCCGGATCCGAACTCCTCGAAGACAACCAGGTCGATGCCGTCGGCATATACCTCGAAGGGAACTGGCAGGTGCTGCCAGCGCAGGTCGCCGCCGAGTCGATTGACCAAGTGTGCCAGTGGGCCGAGTATCACCACGGCCAACTTGTTGGACTTGATGTCGGCCGCCGAAAGCATGCTCGTCTTGAGTCGCTTACGCCAGATACCCGCGCTGGAGAACGCCATCGCTCCGGTACTCATCGGGTTGGAGAGGTCAGGTCCGGCCTGAAATACCCGTCCCCGACGGCGCAGGATCGCATTGAGTCGGCGTCGTTCTTTCGTGGTTGCATACGTCGACGGCAGCGTGCGTGAGCGGCAGGTCTCGCCGTCGAGTTTGTCGAACAACAATTGCTGACTGGACATCCCGACGAATCCTGCGTCGAGAGCTTCGGTCAACTGTGCTTCCATCGACGCGAGTTCGGCGTCTGTGGGATGGACGTCCTTCCTGGTAGCACGATCCAGTCCCATCTCGGCGGCCCGCATATCGGAGTGTCCGATGAAGGCTGCAACGTTGGGACCTAGCGGAAGCGCCTCTAGTGCAGCAACATACTCGCTCGCAGAGTTCCAGGTCTTGGCACGGTTGAGTGCGTCGACGACGTGCTTACGCGGAATTGCCTCTACTCTGCCGAAGAGATCACCCGCGTCGGAGGGGCTGGCGTGAATGGTGGACAGGGAACACGATCCGACAAAGATCGACGTGACCCCGTGTCTGAGAGATTCGCTCAGCGCCGGGCCTTCGAGGATCTCGACGTCGTAGTGAGTGTGGATGTCCACGATGCCCGGGATCACCCACTTGCGCCTCGCGTCGATGACACGGGGACAGTCGGTTTCGTCGAGTGGATCGAGGGAGATGGCAGTAACCAACCCATCGCGGATACCCAGATTGCGGACAGCTGGTTTGGCCCCGGTGCCGTCGAACCACAGACCGTTGTTGATCACGGCGTCGTAGGTCATGAGAGAACCACCTTTGCACGTATCGTTTTTCCGGTTGCATTGCGGGGCAGAGGAGTTGTGCTCAGTTTCCACTTCACCGGCACCTTGAAGTAAGCCAGTCGTTCGGCGACGTAGTCGCGTAGTTCTTCTTCGCCGGCGGCTCCCTCACTCCGCAAAACGACGACGGCTGCAACTTCTTGGCCGAGGTCTGCCGAATCAATGCCGATCACAGCGCATTCGAGTACGGCGGGATGCTCGTCGATGGTCTGCTCGATTTCGAGAGGGTAGACGTTCTCGCCGCCGCGCAGGATCAGGTCGGATCGGCGACCCGTCAGGCGGAGTCGGCCGTCCTCGAATACTCCGAAGTCGCCGGTTCGGAGCCATCGATCAGGACCGATAGCGGCTGCAGTCGCGGTCTCGTCGTTCCAGTACCCCAACATCACATAGGCGCTGCGCGCACAGATCTCACCTTCCTCGCCGTCGGGGACTGCAACACCGAAGGGGTCGCGCACCTCCACGCTCACCCCGATGATCGGCCGGCCGAGAGTTCCGGGGAACGCGGCAAGTTCCGGTGGTGTGGCAACTGAAATGCCGGTGGAGGATTCGGTGAGCCCGTAGCTGTCGACCAAGGTGTGCTGCGCAAAAGGCAGTCGTGCGCGCAGTCGGTCCTGCAAGGCCGGAGATGACGGCGCAGACGCGAGCGCAAAGGCGCTCAGTGAGGTCAGGTCGTACTTCTCGAGACTGCCGTACTCGAGGAGACGGGTTGCCATGGTGGGGACCACCGCCCAGTTTGTGACCTTCTCGCGTTCGACGAGGGAAAGGACTTCGTCGACGTCGAAGGCGCCCTGATGGATGACCACCGCTCCGCCCGTCGCGAGTCGTGGGATCGCCAGGTTATGCAGGCTTGCAATGTGAAACAGCGGCGCGGTCAGCAGATACCGCAAGTCACTCGGTCGGCCGTCGCTGGGTTTGCCGGTGAACGCCGCAGCGAGGCGATCGCTGTAGCGGTGGTAGTCGATGACGGCCAACACGTTTCGGTGACTGTGAACAGCCCCCTTGGGGCGGCCGCTGGTTCCGCTCGTGTACAGGATGACGGCCGGATCGTCCTCGTTGACGGAAGTACGGGGCAGTGTCGATCCCGAATACTTCTCCATCAAGGTAGGTAGATCTTCTTCCATCGTGAGTACGGGAACATCGGTGTTCAGTTCGGAAAGAATCTGCGCGCGTTTGGCGTCGGCGATCACCACTGTGGGGGTGGTGTGATCGATGCCGTACGCCACCTCGCGGGCCACCCACCACGAGTTGAATCCGACGGCGATGGCACCGAGGGACTGAGCCGCCCAGAAGGTCATCACCCATTCCGGCGTATTGGCAGCAAGTATGCCGACCCGATCACCCTTGCGGACGCCGTACCGCTCGCGCAGCGCCGTCGCCAATGCTGCTACGGCCTCGCCGTGCTCGAGGTAGCTGAAGCGTCGGTCCTTGGTCACCAGATAGTCGCGTGATCCGAAGTCGAAGGATGCAGCGAGCACGTCGCCGAGTGCCTTGTCGCGGTTCTTCATGACGGGCATCGAACTGCCCAGTACATCCTCGACCTGCATCTCGAAAGGACCACCGGGGCCGGTCAGCCCGGCCATGACGGACGCGATGAATGCTTGTGTATCAGCGGAAGTAGTCACGTGAAGTGCCTTTCGAAGATTAGGGTACGAGCACTGCGCGTCCGGTGACCTTGCCGTGTTCGAGACGGTCGAGTGCGTCGCGGGCATCAGCGAGGTCGAAGCGGGCTACTTCTACCGTTACCAGACCGGCCTGTGCCAGGGCGATGGAATCGACGAGGTCGTTTCTGGTGCCGCCGTACGACTTCCGGATCGATGCGCCCCACGGCCAGCCTGGTCCGCCGGCAGCTTCGGCAGTGATTCCGGGGTTTCCGCCTCCGAGACCTACCATGCGATACGCGCCGTTCGGCGCAACCGCTTGAACAGACATCTGTGCAGTTGCGTCGATACCGACGAAGTCGAAGATGACTTCTGCGCCTCTGGCCGACGTGAGGTCGAGGATGTGCTGCGCGGTGTCCGGTCCCGATTCGAGCGTGATGTCGGCGCCGCAACGTTTGGCGAGATCGAGTTGATCCTGTCCGACATCGACGGCGATGATGCGCACGGCACTGATTGCGCGAAGTATCTGTACTGCAACGTGACCGAGTCCGCCGACGCCGATCACGACGGCGGTGGCACCGGGCTGGAGATGTTCGCGGGCACCGCGAATGGCGTGGTAGCTCGTCAGTGCCGCATCGGCGAGAGGTGCGGCCTGCAGGAAGTCGAGGTCTCCGATGGGTACGAATGAGCGAGCCGGGATCTTGACGTACTCGGCCATCCCGCCTTCGGGACCAAGCCCGGGGCAGGGCGGCATCGCGGTGCGTCCAGCGGCGAGGCACATATTCTCGTTGCCGCTCATGCATTCTCGGCACTGTCCACATGACCAACAGAGGTAGACGACGCCACGCTCTCCGACGGAACGGCCGTCGACGCCACTCCCGACGGCTTCGATCGTGCCGGCAATTTCGTGGCCGATAGTCAGCGGTTCTTCGCGCATCTTGTACGGAAAGTGCAGGAGATGGAGATCGGAGTGGCAGATTCCCGCTGCGCCAACTCGAATCAGTAGTTCCGACGGGCCGATCTCCGGGACCGGCACGTCGTTGATTTCCAGGAGCCCGGGCCCCATGAGCTGGGCTGCCTTCATGAACTGACCTCGCTGACCTCGGAGTTGTATGCGGCGCTCAGGTAGGCGTTGCTGCGGTCGGATCCGATCAGACCCGGTGCCATCTTGTTCATGACGTAGGCGAAGGTCATCCGTCGGTCCAGATCGTTGACCAGCATCGAGCCGCCGATACCTGCCCACCAGCAGGCGCGTCCGTCGGGAATCAGTGGCGCGGTAACCGGATGTGGCAGTCCGTAGCCGATGCCGAACTTGAGTGGTGTCATGATCCCGAGATCGATACCGTCGGCTTGGATCTCGAAGATCAGGTCGATGGTGCTCTGCGAGAGCAGCTTCCGGCCGTCGAGCACACCACCGTTCGAGATCAGGGATTGGACCCGAGCGATAGAACGTGCGTTGCCGTGGCCGTTGACTGCGCCGATCTCGGCTTCCCGCCAGGGTGCGGTGTTGACCTCGGGGTAGTCGAGCAGTGGGCAGGTCAGGGTCTTGATGAAGATGCTGTCCTGGTCGAGCGTGGACAGGTCGAACTCCAACGCGGGCGGCGGAACCATGGTGGCGATTCGACCGAAATGCTCTGCGGACGTGCCGATATGGAAGTCGGCTCCCAGTGGACCGGAAAGCTCTTCGGCAAAGAACCTGCCGAGAGTTCGCCCGTCGATGCGACGAATGACCTCACCGACGAGATGGCCGTAGTTGATCGCGTGATAGCCCGACGCCGTACCCGGGGTCCACCAAGGCTTCTGGGTAGCGAGGCGAGCGGTGGACGCCTCGAGGTCGTAGATGTCCGTCAGTTCGATCGGGCGCTCCCAACCGGAGACGCCAGACGTATGCGACAGGAGGTGGCGAACTTCGATGTCTTCCTTACCGTTTGCCGCAAATTCGGGCCAGTAGTGAGCAACTTTCTGGTACACGTCCAATTGGCCGCGTTCGACCAGCAGGAGCGCACACAGGGCCGTCATGGTCTTGGTGATGGAGAACGTGTTGACGATGGTGTCGCTGCCCCATGGAGTGGTACGGGATTCGTCGGCGTACCCGCCCCAGAGATCGACCACGGATTCTCCGTCGACGGTGATGGCAACGGAGCCGCCGAGTTCTTCACCGGATTCGAGTTGAGCCTCGAAAGCCGCTCGGACGGCGTCGAACTCGTTGTCGCAGTGACCGTTCACCAGACTCATGCGCGATCCGCCTTCTCGAGTTCGTGTGCTGCTGCACGCGCGGCAACAGGTAGCTTGTTTCCGGAGGCCGCAGCACGCTTGGTGCCCTTGGCGATTTCCTTGTTCATGTTGCGGACGTAGGGATCGAACTCGAGCTGAATCGTGTGGCGTGGTGACTTGTAATAGGGGGCGAGGAAGTACGCCTCGTCGGCTTTGGTGATCTCCTGCATCTCGTTCGCGGACGGCAGTTGGTATTTACCGGTGAGGTAGGCCGCGACGAGCTTGCTCTGCTGCTCGGCGAAGTTGACGAGCGTCGGCATGGGCTGCGCGAGTCCCATGAAGAAGAGGTTGTCGATTCCGGGCTTCATCATTCGTTTGAACAGTGGGAATCGGTTGTCATTGTCCGGCAGCAGATTCGGATCACTGAAGAAGGGGAAGCTGATGTTGTAGCCGGTGGCGCAGATGACCACGTCGACGTCCTCGGCGGTGCCGTCCGCGAAGTGAACCTGCTTTCCGTCGAGTTTGGTGATGGCAGGCTTGAAGGTTATGTCGCCTGACCCGGCGCGTCCGAGGAACTCGCCGCTGGCCGAGGGGTGGGCCTCGAAGGGGCGGTGGTCCGGCTTCGGCAGACCGTAGCCTTCCATCGTTCCCAGATTCTTGCCGAGGAATCGACGACTCAGGAACAGTCGTAGACCACGCGGCATCCAGGGCGGGGTGATCAGTTTGTCGCCGGGTACACCGCCGAGATATTTCGGCAGTACCCAGACTCCACGGCGAGCCGACACGATGAGCTTGTCGGCGAGGTATCTCTGGCCCAGTTCGGAGGCAATATCCAAGCCGGAGTTGCCCATTCCGACCACGACTACCTTTTTGCCGCGCATGTCGACCGGGTCGAACGGGTCGTTGTAGCTGTGGCTGTGCATGAGGACCCCGTCGAACTCACCTGGGTAGTCCGGGATGTTGGGATCCCAATGATGTCCGTTGCAGACCATCAGGACGTCGTAGGTGCGAACTTCGCCGTCCGAGCGCGTGATGGTCCACAGCCCGTCTGTATCACGCTCTGCTGCAACAACACTGGTGTTGAAGATGATCGACTCACGCAGTCCGAAGTGCTCGACGTAGTCCTTGAAGTACTGGAAGAGTTCGGAGTGGTGCGGGAAGTCGGGAAGGTCAGCGGAGACCGGGAAGTCCTCGAATGCCAAGCGCCACTTCGACGTGTCGATGTGCAGGCTCTGGTAGCAGGCCGACATCCCGTTGGGATTCTTGTAGTACCAGTTTCCGCCGACCTCGTCGGACGCTTCGTAGCAGTCGAAGGGTATTCCGAATTCCTTCATTCGCTTGGCCGTCGTGATTCCGGTGGGCCCGGCGCCGATGATGCACACGCTCGGCAAGGGGGAGGGGCTCATTCGCCATCGCTTTCTGTTCTGTCTCGGGCGTGCGAGAAGAAGAATCGAAGCCCGAGAAGTGACTTGAGTCATAGTGCGCCATTCGCTGACGTTGTGTCAATGAATGACGCAATGTTTTTTGGTGACGGCGAGTCGGTGATTTGCCAGGAGGTTGAAATGCGAGCAAGGTGGGCGACGTGAGCACGACTACGGACGGCCCGAAGAACAGGCGGGGAACACTTCGCGACGAGCAGAAACGCGCGACGCGGGCCAAACTCGTGGACGCCGCACGCACTCTGTTCGAGGAACGGGGATACGCGGCTGTCACGGTCGACGACATCGCCTCGGTCGTCGGATGCAGTCGAGCCACGTTCTACGTGCATTTCGCCAGCAAGGTGGAGATGCTCAAGACGATCGGCGCGGCCGGGATGGCGGCGAGTGCGTTCGCTTTCTACATCGATCTCGATCGGGTTCTCGACACGAACTCTCGCGTGGAATTCACGGCTTGGCTGGAGCGTGCCTTCGACTGGTTCGACGAGAACAAACGCCTGCTGCCGGCGTGGGACGAGGCCGTGGCACTCGAACCGGAGTTCCGCGAGACAGCGCGAGACGGTATGACCCAACTACCGAATGCCATGCCCAAGTACCTGGGCCGTTGGCCGGCGGAACAGCACGACGAGGCACGGTTGCGCGTCGAACTGCTCGTGAGTCAGTTGGAGCGATTCTTCACACGCTGGGCCGTGCAGGGGACAATCGATGTGACGCGGATTCAGGCCGCCGAAGTTCTGACCGACATCTGGTTCCCGGCTCTGTCTCCGGAATCGAAGGGCGTCGGCGAGCGGTAGAGGCTAGCTCGGATCGATCTCCACACTGATCGCGCCGGTGAGCAGTTCTCTGGCTCGTTCGATGGGGATCGAGCCGCTCAGCCAGCGTTCGCTCAGACCCTCGACCAGGGCGGTGAGTCGCTCGGCGGCGTCGGCCGGGCTTGCCTTCGGATCAGCGAGCCCGGCATCCTGCGCTTGGCGGATCAAGGATTCAACGTCGTCTGCCCACTCTTGCGTCGTGGTGCTTAGGGGTTCGCGCAGCTCGTCGGCGAAGACTGCGCTTGCCCGGAGTTCACCCCAGGCGATGCTGTTCTCCCGAATCTTCGGGGAATTCTGAAACTCCAGCAGGAGCATCTGCTCGAGCTGCGCACGAGGGTCTGTCTCCGTGAAGGCACTTTCGGTGTACAGCGCGGCGCGATCGTTGATGTGATCGAGGGCCCGGCGCAGCACACCTGCACGGTTCTGGAAGTGGTAGTAGATGAGTGCCGTCGACACTCCGGCCTCGGCAGCGAGCGTCTCCACCCTCAGCCCGCGTACGCCATGTTGGGCAATGACGCGGACTGCTGCTTCCAAGATTTGCGTTTGGCGGTTCGACACGAGTCCGAATTCTACGAGGGTGGTCGGGACAGGTTTCTAGTCCGCGGGTTCCTGCTGGGTGGTGCAGTGAATGCCGCCACCACCCGCGGCGATGGCGTCGATGTTGATCTGCACGACACGGCGGTCGGGGAAGAGGCGCTCCAATTCACTTCTGGCGGCCTGGTCGGCCTCGGGGTCACCGAACTCGGGTGCGATGACCGCCCCATTGCATACGTAGAAGTTGATATATCCGGCTGCGAAATCGTCCGATTCGAAGTCGGGCCTGATCGCGACCGGCGCCTCGAGGACCACCACTTCCAGCTTCCGTCCCTGTGCGTCGGTCGCGTTCTGGAGAATCTCGAGGTGACGTGCGGTCACGTCGTGGTCGAACGACTCCGGGTCTGTGTCGAGGCCTGCGACCACGACACCTGGGCGTGCGAAACGGGCGTAGAAGTCCGTGTGGCCGTCCGTGATGTCCTTGCCGGCGATTCCCGGTAGCCAGATGATCTTGTCGAGACCGAGCAGGGGGCCGAGTTCGGCTTCGACGTCCGACTTCGACCATCCCGGGTTGCGGTTGTTGTTGAGTACACAGCTTTCGGTGATGATGGCTGTGCCTTCGCCGTCGACCTCGATGCCGCCGCCTTCGAGGATCAGGTCGGTAGGCAATGATTCGACTCCCGCACGGGCGGCAACGAAAGCTGCGACCTGGCCGTCCTTATCAAAATCCTGCTTCTCGCCCCAACCGTTGAAGTTGAAATCGATACCCGCTTTGGTCCCGTTGCCTTTCACGAATACAGGGCCGGTGTCGCGCATCCAGAGGTCGTCGAGAGGCGCGGCGATCAGTTCGACCGATGGGCCGACGAGGGAGCGAGCCAAGTCCAGTTCCTCGGAACGAACAAGCATCGAGACGGGCTCGAACTGCGCGATGGTCTGCGCGATAGTCGCGAGGTTGCGCTGGACTTCGGGCAGGAGGGCTGCTCCCCAGATCGCTTCGCTGGCACCGAACGCCATCCAGGTGCGCTTGTGCGGATCCCCCTCTTCCGGCATCACCCACTCGCGAAGATCGTCGTCTCCATTGCTCCCGCCCGAGGCTGAGTCGGAATCGCCGCAGCCTGCCAAAAAGAGGCCACTGAGCGCAGCGGCGCCTGCCTGAATGAACCGACGTCTTTGCATTGCGGTGACTCCTTGTGCTGTGTGCGTGCGCGCCCGGTCCGCGTCCTGCTTGCATGGAGCGTAAACCTTGACTGAAAATTTAGTCAAGGAAGTAGTGCCAGTTCGAGACCGTTTCGGCGGGCGACACGACGGATCGAAGGACTCATCCGTCGGAAGGTCACGAGTCGATGAGTCCTTCGACCGTTCCCCGCCATCCGCGGCGCTGGTAGTCCCGGGGCGACATGCCGTGGGCACCGATGAAGACCTTGGTGAATCCGGACGCGTGCGCGTAGCCGAGTCGACGGGCGGTATCTCCGGCCGAGAAGCCCTCCTCGAGATAAGCGCGGGCGAGGGTTATCCGCAACTGACCGCGCCAGCGCGGGAAGCTCTGGCCGGTGGCCGCTACGAAGCGTTTGTGGAGCAGGCCCTCGTCGACGCCGAGTCGAGCGCTCCACTCCGGCAGCGTGCGCGAATCGGTGGGGTCCGCGCGGAGTGCGGTAAGGATCGTTTCGACAGGATCGGTTCGGCCGCCGGGTGTCCGCGTCGCCGCGCTGTTTCGGATCAGCCTCGAGATCCTCGCTGGGTCATGGATTTCGGGGCGCAGAAGGGTGTAATTCGCAACGACCGTGTGTAACAGATACGCCTCCGCTTCGCGCGCGAAGTGCAGCACTCGTGGCGGCGGTGCAGTGACGGGAGAGTCGCCAGGCTGGGATCCGAGCGGAAGTAGAAGCGAACCCTCCGCGATCTCGACGCTGTTGCGTACTCCCGCGGGAAGCCACATCGCGTCGCCCCGCCTCAGATTCCAGGTTCGGTCGCCGAAAGTGACCCGGGCGGAGCCTCGGTAGATCCAGACGATGACGTGAAAGTTGTTGACCCTGGCCCACGTTCCGCTTGCGGGAATCGTCGGCGGTATCGGCGCCGAGCCTGAGTGGGCGCCTTCCTCGGACAAGAGTACGACGCTCTGTGCCAAGGTCTCGTTCTCATGGATCGGCGCTGAGCCTTGGTTTGCACGTGTGTAGTCACTGGGTGTCACACCGGTGTGTTCACGGAAGGCACGGGTGAATCCCGCGGGCGTCGCGAATCCGACCTGCCCACCCGTCCATCCGATTTCGCGGCCGGAGTTCAGGTATGCGATTGCTGCCGCGATCCGGGCCGAGGTGCGCCAACGCGCGAAAGGCAACCCCGTCTCCTCCGTGAATCGGCGCTGCAGGGTGCGGACGCCGATCTTGAGTTGCCGGGCGAACTGGGAAAGCTCCGTGTCGTCGGCTGGCGTCCGTAGAAGCGTGCGAGCGATCTCGAGGGTCTCGGCCGAGCGTGGCAAATTCGGTGGGGCGTACGACACCGAAGCGTCGGCGTCGTTGGAATGGGCCCCCGCGACAAGCTCGAGTAGTCCGGCCCCCACAGTCGCCCCACCGCGCAGAAATCCCAAGTTGTGCGCGAACTGGTGGACGAGCCAGTCCTGCCAGGCTGCCGGGATCTCGAAATCGATGATCCGGTTCAACGTGGGCGGCAGGTCGGCAGCGGGCATCGGAATGGGAAACGCGACCGCTCCCGGGTCGACTCGGATGCTGTAGGCGATTCCCGCGGGCACCCAGGTTGCCGCCCCAGCGGTCACGCTGCGGGTGCGGTCGCCGATCTGTAGTTCCGCGTGTCCGGTGTGTACCCAGAAGAGCAGTGGCTCACGTGCATTCGCGATCGAGGAGAGTCGGGACGCGGGGATCTCGGGGACTTCGCCCGCGGAGAACACCAACCGTGGTCCCACGTATGCCCTCCCGATTCAGATGCTTTCTCACGCAGCCACCGATGAGTGTAAGAAGTCGGCACGCACGGATAACCGTAACCGATTAGGGCAGGCTAGCTTTATTCAATGGCCCTCCCGCCGTGATCGAGCGTGGGTCGAACCCCCCGTCTGTGCGCTTCCGAGGAGTCTTTCCGTGCCCCGAAACACCCGTCCGACAACGGCGTACTCAGTCACCTTGCGTGAACTCGAGGTACGTCGGGTGACAGACGTGACGCCGGGCATGCGGAGAGTGACGCTCACCGGAGCGCAGCTCGACACCTTCACAAACGCCGACGGCTTTGCCGAGCCCGCCTTCGTCAGCACCGGCTTCGACGACGACCTCCGATTGTTGTTCGCCTATCCTGGCGAAACCGATCCGGTCTTGCCGGTGATAGTCGACGGCACTGTGACTTTCGCAGCGGGACGCCGTCCACTTGCCCGCGCGTACACCGTGCGCCGTTACGATCCGCGAACAAGGGAACTCGACGTCGATTTCGTCGTTCACGGCGGTGGAGTTGCTACCACCTGGGCGCGCGACGCCGGCCCGGGCGACCGAATGCACATCGCGGGTCCCTCTGTATCGCAGGGACTCCCGGAAGATTGCGAGTATCTGCTCGTCGTCGGTGACGAGACGGCGCTACCTGCGATCGCACGTCTGCTCGAGGAATTGCCTGCCGATGTCAGGGGGCATGTGTTCGTCGAAATTGCGGACTCGGCTCACATTCAATCGGTGCGCGAGTTGCCCGGGGTGAGTGTCACGTGGTTGCCACGCGAGGGGGCGGAGCCCGGCACTAATTCTTTGTTGCTCGACGCGGTCAGTGCAGTCGAATGGCCTGACGGACGCGTATTCGCTTGGCTTGCAGGCGAACAGGCGACGATTCGCTCGCTTCGGCGTCATTTGATTCGTGATCGAGGAATTGCGAAGACCGACATCGATTTCACCGGCTACTGGAAACGCAGCGACACAGTGCGCACAGATTCCTGACCCGGCTCCATCGCTCGGTAAGACCGAAGCGCTCGATAACACCGAAAGGCAGAAATGACAGTCCTGCGCACCAGACGATCACGGATCATCGGACTGATCGGGGCCGCGCTCGCCGCAGCGCTCCTTGTGTCCGGGTGCTCGGCCTCGGCCGAAAACTCGAAAACGGCGTCCACTCCCGGTTCGGAGGGGAACGCCCTTCCCGCTGCGGAAGGAACGACTACTTACCCGCTGACCCTGGAATCGCCATATGGTACAGGTATTCTCGAGAAGCGCCCGGAGCGGGTTGCCGCAATCGTCCCCAATGCCGTCGACACGGAAATGCTCCTCGCGCTCGGCGTCAAACCCGTTCTCTCCTCGTCGATGGTCAAGGAGTCGGCTTCCCAGTCGTACTTGCTGCCTTACGGCGCAGAGGATCTCGACACCTTCGAGTTCGCGATGGGCGGCACACTTCCCGTCGAAGCGATCGCCGCGAGCGAACCTGACCTCATCGTCGCCGTCGGCTGGGCCGACGGCCTGGGTGGTTTGTCGATGGGCGATTACTACGAACGTTTGTCCTCAATCGCACCGGTGGTGACGAGCCCCGACACGAAGTCGCGGATGCTCGTGCCGTGGAAGGAATCGATCCGCGTACTCGGCGAGACACTCGACCTCTCGAAGGCAGCCGAAAAGATCGTGGCGGACCATGATCGGTATTTTGCGAAGGTGCGTCAGGAGAACCCTGAACTCACCGGCCTGACCGCAACCTGGGCGATCTTCTACGGAACCGGCAATGGGCTGCAGTACCTTTCAGCGCCCGATTCGGCTCCGGCAACTTTCTTGGGCGAGCTCGGTTTTGCCGAGAACCCGCGTGCACAGGAGTTCGTCACCCAAAGCACTGTCGGCGAGGAACTTCTCGAGAACATCGATGCGGACTTCCTGCTGATCGGCCGCAGTGCCGCCGGCAGCGAGGAGGATTTCGACAAGCTGACCGGCGGGAAGCTCTTCCAAGCGCTGGGAGCGGTGTCCTCCGGTCGTTGGGTCGCTCTGCCTCCTCGCACCGCCGACGGTGGCGACGTTCTGTGGGCAATCACGAGCGGTGGCCCGATCGGAACGATGTGGGCGGCTGAACATATCGTGCCGCTCATCAGCGCGAAGCTGTAGGCGTACAACTGGAGAACGGAAAGCCCTCACCCGTCGCCACACGATTGTGTGGCGACGGGTCGTTCGTACAGCAGGTGTCCCGGGTTTGGGGGTTGCCTATGGGACGAAGAAGGTTGCGAAACCCGGGGTGACAGGTCCGGCGGCAGGCAATATGGCGACGGCAACTTGCCCGGCTCCAGTCTGCAGGGTTGCCTCTCCCGGGGTTCCTTGGTTGTCGCCAGAAAGCCGACCGGAGCCGGAGGCTCCTGTCGAGAGGTTCATCCAGCGCACTTCCGTCGAAAGCATGCAACCCCACCGCTCGTCTTTGGCGCCGGTGATCGTCACCGTGCCAGGTTGTTCGCCGACTACCGCCACACAGTGGACAGGGGGTGCATCGAAGCTGCCGTTTGGGTTCCCGAAAGGCGCCGGGTTGATTTGGAACGGAACGGTGACCGCCGCGGAGGCAACGGCTGCGGGCGCGAGAACCGAAACGGCCACTATGGATACGCAGGCAGATAATCGGCGTACGAGATTCGTCACGGTAACCTCCGGTAATCGAAGACGGTGTGGTGCCCATGCTCTACCCGGAGCGCAATTACCGCAAGGGGATCCAGTTTTCGAGCCAGCGGCGGTTCATGAATCGCTGAGTGCGTGACCGTTTGTAGAATCGTTGTCCTGCAACGCGTATCGGTTTACGAAGCCTGTATTGGGCGGTGAATAGCCCAATCGTGCTGGGCTCCACCGAAAGTACTAACTTTCCAGCCATCGGCCAGCCGGCTTGCGGTGTAGCTCGACAAAGCTGGTGTTGTTCGCAAGGCGGGCTGAACGATTTCTCAGGGAAGGCAATGGATATGGATGATGCGCTCGTTCCGCTCGAAGATGCACTCCCGCAGCTGTTCTCGCATCTTTCGCGGTTTCACGCTGGCGTGAGGGGTCTGCGGCGTGGGCAGCCAAGCCGCGTTTGGGGGTCGAGCCTCGAACTGTCGAATGATTGCGACAGCAGTGGATTTCGTTGGATAGAAGTGCGGAGACCAATCCTGTGGTGGTGGCTGCGGGTCTCGAAATCACGTTTCATCTACCAAACAAATGCTTGATCGCTAGAGTGTGTGCGACATCGAAAGCCCGACAAAGCTCGATTTCGAAGGAGTTCGTATGGTTGCACCTCAGGCTTATGTCGTCGATGCGCTCCGCACTCCGGTGGGTAAACGGCACGGCTCGCTCGCAGGAGAGCACCCAGCGGACATGGGGGCCCACGTGATCACATCGATTCTCGACCGCACTCGACTGGACCCGATGGCCGTCGACGATGTGATCTTCGGTTGTGTCGACGCTATCGGGCCGCAATCGGGCAACATTGCCCGCACCGCCTGGCTTTCAGCAGGCCTACCGTTGGACATCCCAGGAACGACAGTCGACAGACAATGCGGATCTTCACAGCAAGCCGTCCACTTCGCAGCGCAAGCGGTCATGAGCGGGACCCAAGATGTGGTGCTTGTCGGCGGTGTGCAGAACATGTCCTCGATTCCTATCTCGGCGGCAATGCGTGCCGGCAACGAGTACGGATTCGACACGCCCTTCAGCAAGTCCCGGGGGTGGGCAGCACGATTCGGCGAGGCCGAAATCTCACAGTTCGTCGGCGCCGACCTGATTGCCAAGAAATGGGGTATCAGCCGTGAAGACATGGAGGAGTGGGCACTGCAATCGCATCAGCGTGCCCGTGCTGCCATCACAGACGGCCGATTCGAGCGTGAGACAGTGTCATTGGGCCAATGCGTCGTTGACGAATGCCCACGAGAGACATCCATGGAGCAGATGGCTGCACTGCCCGCATTGAGGGATGGCTCGTTGCTGACGGCTGCTGTGGCTTCGCAGATCTGTGACGGCGCATCAGCGGCCCTGATCGTCTCCGAGAAGGCGCTCGAGGTTCATGGATTGAAGCCACGTGCGCGCATTCATCATATGAGCGTGCGCGGCGACGATCCGATGCTGCAGCTCTCGGCGCCGATACCCGCGACGAAGTATGCACTGGCGAAATCCGGCATGGCGATCGGCCAGATGGATACCGTAGAAATGAACGAGGCATTCGCTTCGGTAGTTCTGAGCTGGTTGATCGAGACGGGTGCAGATCCCTCCCGGGTCAATCCCAACGGTGGTGGAATCGCACTGGGCCACCCTCTTGGGGCCACTGGCACCAAGTTGTTCGCCACGATGTTGCACGAGTTGGACCGCATTGATGGACGGTACGGACTCCAAACCATGTGTGAGGGTGGTGGGACCGCGAACGTCACCATCATCGAGCGGCTGAGCTGAAATCGCCGACTGCGGTCATCACCTGGGTACGACGGGACCGGCAATGTATCCACGCGTGTAAGACAAGCGATGTCAGAGGGTGATCGTGCGGGTGGGCTCCCAGATGGCGGGGTCGCGGTGGGTGACGACGAAGACGGTGGCCGCCAATTCCCGCACGGCGCCGGCGATACGGCGCTCGGTGGCCTCGTCGAGGGCCGAGGTGGCTTCGTCGAGAACCAGGACGGGAGCGTCTTTGAGGAAGGCGCGAGCGATCGCCACCCGCTGACGTTCGCCACCGGAGAGAGCGGCACCCTGGTGTCCGATGTCCTGATGAATGCCGAGCGTCGAGCGGTCGAGAACGGCGCCGAGGGCAGCGCGCCTTGCGGCGTCCTCGATCTCGGTTTCGGTAGCGCCCGGTCTTCCAAGTCCGATGTTCTCCCCGAGGGTGCCAGAGAACACGAGTGGGTCCTGCGGCACGTAGCCGATATGTGCCGCCAGAGCGTCGTAGGGCAAGTCGCGCAATGAAACTCCGCCCAGAGTGACGCCGCCTTGGTCAGGATCGTCGAAGCGCATGAGCAGCCCGAGAAGTGTGCTTTTCCCCGTACCCGAGCGTCCTGTGACGAGAACTCGCTCACCCGCGGGGATCTCAGCGGTGATGCCGCGCAGAACCGGAGCGTGGTCTACCCCGGCGACCTCGATGTCAGTTCCAACAGGGCGCGCGGCGTCCCGGGGTGCTGGCTCGGCCAGTGCGGGAGCCGAAGTCGCTGTGCGGTAGTCGCGAACCGTTGCGCGCAGCTCGTTGACTCCGATTCCGGCCAGGGCGAGTTCGTCGAGCGGCGCAGCGGCGCGGGCGGTGAGGATGACAAGCGCGAGAGCGGCTGCGGGATCGTCGAATCCGGTGGCGGCGAGGAAAATCACCGCACCTGCCAGCGGCACAATGGTGGCGATCGCCGAGATGAATGTCGCTGGTGCCGCGGCGAGATTTGTCCGTGCAAGCGCGGCTTCCTGATTCCGCCAGCTTCGCTCGATTCGTTCGACGGAACGTGTGGGACCGGCTGCCGTACGCAGTAATTCGAGGTGGTCGGTGAGCTCGAGTGTCGACTGAGTTGCTGCGAGCTCGGCTTCGTGTCGGCGCTCGTCCGCTCGGCTGAGCGCACGTTGGGCCAGCGTCTGAGCGACGAGCGACACGGCGAGCAGTCCACCGACGAGCAGCATGACGCCTGGCCCCGCGACGACCGCGATCCCAGGAAGCAGGAGCAGCGGGATCAGCGGTGCAACCAGGAAGGTCTGAAGTTGGTGCGCGGGAACACTCATCAGCGACGGGATACCGCGCCCGGCGACGGTGGCGAGCAGTGCCCGGTTGTCGTCGGTGAACCAGGACAGTTTCGCACGGGCGAAGGCGTCGCCGAGAGCGTCGTAGAGATCGCCGACGAGTCGAGCCCCGGTGAAGTAACCGCCCCGCGAGACCAGGACGGTCACGAAGAGAGCAATGGTGGCCGTGGCCAGGACGAGAACCGGCGACCGGTGATCAGCGATCGAGAGCGCGAGGGTGGTGTACGCGATCGCCTCGAGGACAGCGACGGACACCCAACCGAGTCCGATGGTGATCAAGCGTCGTCGGGCTACATTGGCGCTGTTCATTATTCGGCTCCAGTCAGGGCTGCACTGTGCGAGGCAGCGTCGTTCACGTTTCGACCGCCGAGGTCGAGTCGATCGTCGGCATCGTCTGCAAGAGCGGGGTCGTGGGTGACGATCACAATCGTCTTTCCTTCGTCATGTGCGAGGTGTCGCAATTCCTTCAGCAGTTCGGCGGCCGTGCGATCGTCGAGTGCACTGGTCGGCTCGTCGAGCAGCAGTACTGCTGCGGGCGAGAGGAACACCCGAGCAAGCCCGACGCGCTGACGTTCTCCTCCGGAGAGTGAAGTGGCGTGGGCGTCGAGGCTGACGTCGATCTGTGCCCGGCGTAGTGCGGCGGTGTATTCCGCGTCCGTTGCATCGGGGGCGGCCAGCGCGATGTTCTCGCGCACCGTGGCAGGTAACACGTCTGCGCCCTGGGGTGTGAGCAGAACGGACTGTGGCCGCAGGTTCTCGTCGATCGCGGTGATGCTACGACCTGCGTAGCGGACGGTACCCAGTTCCGGGATCTCGAAGCCGGCCAATGTTTTCAGGAGCGTCGTCTTGCCTGCTCCACTCGGTCCCGTGATCGCAGTGATCGTGGCTGGGCGGAATGCATGCGTGACGTCGTCGACGACTCTGCGGTCCGCGATCGTGACAGTCAGGTTGACGATCTCCAGTCGATCGGAGGGACTCGAGGCCGGAACGGTTGGCGCTTCACCGGCAGGGAGGGTGGGTTCGTCCAGGGCAGCGGCGAGCCGGCCCGCAGCAGAGCGTCCAGCAGCGACGTAGTCGAGGCCGTGCCCGAGCCGCAGGGCCGGTGTCACGATTGCGAGGCTGAAGAGAATGGTGGCGGCCAACGTCGTTGCATCCCAGTGAAATCCGACGGCATAGGCGATCGCGAACGTCGCCGTCGCCTGCATGAGGGCAACGGCGACGGCCGCAGGGGTAGCCACGAGTCGAACGCGCTCCTGCATTCCCCGGGTGAACCGTGCTGTCGATTCTGCATAGTCGGCGGCAGCGCCGGTCTGCGCACCGTAGATCCGGCAGACGCGGATGCCGCGGGCATAGTCGTCCACGGCAGTCACGATGTCGCCCATGACATCCGCGCTTTCAGCGCTGTGCCGAGCGGCCATTCGGGGGATCACGACCAGGTAGAACAGAGCTGCCACGATGCCGGGAGCCAGAGCGAGAAGCGCCACGGGGCCGGCTGAGGCAACCAACGCCGCGATCGTGACCGCGGGGACCACGATGAGTGTGGCGAACTCTGCCGGTAGGTGCGCAGTCATATGGTGCAGCGCCGAGATGTCGTCCGAAACGAGCCTCCGCAGTGCGTCTCCGCTGTAGCGGGACAGCGTGCTTGCCGGTAGGCGAACGAGGTGGGCTGCGAGTTGGCGGCGAGCCCTTGCCTCGAAAAGCGATTCCGCGTGGTGCGAGAGCCACGACGATGTGGCAGCGAGCGCGACGCCCACGAGCCATAGCGCACATGCCCACCCGGCCCAGCTCATCGACGGTTCACCGATGAGTTGCACGACGCACCAGAGCGCCCCGAGCATCGCGACCCCCGACGCTGCGGCCGCGACGACCCCGGCAGCCAATGCAGGCAGCGCCGGGCGCAAGGCCGGGACCAGCGACGGTTCGACGAGAGGGCGGGGCATGGATAACTCCTTGAATCAGCGCCAGGGTGCAGGCACGACAAATGACCGAGACCTAAGGTTAGGGGTCGATGGCTCCATATGGTTATCGCCGTACGCCGATTTCTTACACTCGCACAGCATCTGTCGGTGTCAGGATGCGGCCGAGATGGAACTCATGACGTCTTCCCACACGCCCATGACTGCGGGTTCGGTTGGACCCGTTTGGGTGAAGACTGCCACGCATTTGCGGCGGAAGTCGTACATCTCGATCGAGCTGGTCAGGCCGTGAACGCCGTGGGTGCGAGTCAGCCAGCACTCCGAGACACCATTCAGGTCGATCATCGTCCGGCAGGTGTCGGACGCCAAAGTCAGCGTCCCCCCGAACATGGCTGCGGCGTCGAGGTCACCACGGTGGATCTGCAGGCATCCGTTCCCGGCGACGACGGTCGTGACGGGAAGTTGGTGGTAGGACAGGTGCTCCATCCCGGCAGCCACGAGGTGAGGATCGACTCGCCGGTAACCGAGGGCGCCCAGAGCGACCAGGCCGCTACGACGTTCGCTGCCGCCGTCCGCGAGGATGAAGTCGAGCTGTGTCAGCTGATCGGCTTCGGCCCAGAATGCGGGCGTATTCGACGTCTGGATGGGAGGGCTTGTTTCCCTCGCAGTGCTCGGCGCAGTTCGCATCGCTTCGAAGGCGAGACGATCCGAGGCCGGGGTCAAATACGTGGTGTGTGAACTTGATCCGTGGATGTCGAACATGCGGAGCGTCGGCGGTATGTGCTGCTCTGCTTCCGTGGTCACCACCGAGCCGAGGGAGGCAACGTTCAAACGCAGAGAGACGAGCCCGGGCGTGCAGACCAACGGATCTCCGGGAACTGTCGGAACGGAGTACTTGCCCGAGTCGTTGACAGCCACCGGGCCTGCGACGGTGATTGCTACGGTGTCGTCCAAGAGCGGCAACATTTCGCCGACTACGTCAGGTGCGGTGTCGATCAGTCCACCACGGAACCCCGGACGCGCAAGCAGTGCGTCCAGGTCCGACATGCGTGCCAAAGCTGCGCAACGACATTCGCCACGGTGCGGGCACATCTCAGTAGACATCCCTTAGGTACCGCTTCGATCGTTTGAGGTTGTTGACGTAATCCTCGGCGGCGTCCGCATCCAATCCGCCGTGCTCGGCGACGACCTCGTGCAATGCGTCGTCGACGTCCTTTGCCATCCGAGTGGCGTCGCCGCAGACGTACACGTGCGCACCGTTTTCGAGCCAGTCGAACAAGTCTCGGCCCTGCTCGCGCATACGAGTCTGGACGTAGATCTTCTCGGACTGATCGCGCGAGAAGGCCAGATCGAGGCGAGTCAGGACACCGTCACGGGTCAGCCCGTTCAACTCGTCCTCGTAGATGAAGTCGCTCGACTGATGCTGATCGCCGAAGAAGAGCCAATTCTGCCCCGACGCGTTGCGCGCGCGACGCTCGTGCAGGAAAGCGCGGAAGGGTGCGATACCGGTGCCGGGTCCGATCATCACGACGGGAGTAGTGTCATCGGCAGGTAGGCGGAACGAATTGTTCTTGGAGACAAAAACTCCGACCCGATCTCCCTCGCCGACGCGGTCCGCCAGGTACGTCGAGCAGACGCCGCCGCGGTCCCGCTCGCCCGAGCGGTAGCGCACACTCGCTACCGTCAGATGGACGGTGCCGTCGTGGGCCAGCGGGCTGGAGGAGATCGAATAGACCCGATGTTGCAGCGGGCGAAGAAGTGTAAGCAGATCCTCGGGATTCAGGCGAATGCTGTTGTCCAACTGGAGGAGATCGAGAACGTCCTTGCCCCACAGCCACGCATCGAGCGCTTCCCGATCTTCCGTGTCGAGAATATGCTGCAGTTCGGCGTCGCCGCTGCGTCGGGCGATGTCTTCGATCAAATCGCGCGAGGGAATGGAGATCTCGTAGTCGCTGGTCAACACCTGGTCCAACGGTGCGGACGAGCCGTCTTTCGCGGTAACCACGTAATCGCCGCTGACACCGAGCTGATGGATGATCGCCTCGACGAGGGCGGGGTCGTTGATCGGGCGGATGCCCAATCCATCTCCGGCCTCGTAGTCCAGACCGTCCTCGCCGAGCGCAAAGGTGAAGTGGCGGACTTCCTTGGCTGAGTCCTCGCCGGACAACAGCCGGTTGGCGAGGACGGTTGCAGGATAGGGGTTCTTGCGAGTCCACTGGGACTTGGTCTTCGTCTGAGCGGGCGCAACCGGCGAGGCAGCGGCCCCCGCATCACCGTCGACACCGGCCACCGCAGCGACGGCCCGAACGATCCACTCGGCCGCCGGATCCTCGTAGTCGACGTCGCAATCGGTGCGGTCGACAACCCGGGTCCCGCCGAGCGCTTCGAAGCGGGCGTCGATGTTCTTTCCCGACTGGCAGTACCCGTCGTAGCTGGTGTCACCGAGTGCGAGTACTCCGAAGTAGAGACCCTCCAGCCGGGGCGCACTCTCGGATTCGACTGCATCCCAGAACAGCTGCGCGTTGTCGGGCATCTCGCCCTCGCCGTAGGTGGAGGTGATGACGAGCACCCGGCGCATGGCGGAAAGTGCATTGATATCCACGGTGTCCAGACTCGCGACAAGTGGTTCGAGACCGTGGGCACGAGCAGCTGCGGCTACGTCTTCAGCCACGGACTCCGCGTTGCCGGTCTGACTTCCGTAAAGGATGTGCACGGCTGCGCCGGCAGCTCTCTCCACTGTCGCTGTTGCAGTACCGGTTTGACCGGACATGACAGTTCGCGAGTGTAGACCGGCCAGGAATCCGGAAAGCCACGCGCGCTGGTCGCCGGTGAACGGTGCGTATTCGGGGATGTACGGGATTTCCATGATTTGAAGCTCACCTACTTTCGGGGGAGGAGGTCAGGACACCAGGTCGGGGATCGTGCGCGAAGCGAACAGTTCGTCGAAGTTCGGCAGTGATCCGAGCTTGTCCCGATTCTTGTTGTCTTGAAACAGAATCCACCCGTACGTCGCCGGGCTGTCCATGGCCAACACGTTGCGTAGGCTCAGCGCCTGCTTGTAGTCGTCGACCCGCTTGGCTGCAATCAGCGCAGCCAACTGTTCGTCGTCGTAGTCGGCCAGAATCTCTTTCGAGTACTTGACCAAGTGCTGGACGAGGGCGAAGTCCTCGGTCAGCACCAGGTTTCGGGCCGCTTTCTGCACTGCTGGATCGTCGGGTCCGGACGCACCCGGCGTGCGGGCGGTGGCGAGTTGTTGCGCGAAGTGAAGCACGGTGTACTCACTGAGCAGCGCATACATCGTCGCCGTATCGGTCTCGCCGTAGGCAGGGACTGCTCCGTTCAGTGCGGGGCGCCCGTCGCGCACTGCGAGTTTGAAGGTGCGGACCTGACGTGCTGCGATGGCGGACGCCAATTCTTCGAGGAGCTCTTTGTGCGACTTCGCAGCCAGGATTGCATCACTGTCCTGGTAGAGCATCAGTGCCTTGGGCATCGCGTAGACGAACGAGTGCTGTTCGACTTCCCAGTTCTCGAGCAGTCGGGTGCCGAGCGCGGATCCCGTTGCCTCCACATGCAGTTCGAGCAGGAGTTGTACTGCGTGGTTGTGGACGGCGGCAAGAGGGTCGGTCGCAGCGGTGATCGAACCCAGCAGTACGGAATCGGTACTTGCTCGCAGTGCCAATTCGCCACGAGGGTCGTACTGGTAGAAGAAGCCACCACTCATGCCGTTGCCGACACCCTTGCCGAACTCGCCGAGATTCACGACAGCACCGTTAGTCATGTACTCGCCGGCGAAGTCTCCGACACCTTCGACGACAGCACTGGCGCCGGAGTTGCGAACTGCGAAGCGATCGCCTGCTTCACCTTCGACGAACACTCGTCCACCGGTGGCGCCGAAGAGCGCGAAGTTGCCGATCAACACGTTTCCACCGGCGTCACTGGAGCCGCCGCCTGGGCTGCGCACGGCAATCACGCCGCCGCTCATGCTCTTTCCTACGCCGTCGTTACATGTCCCGGTGTGTTCCAGGTGCATGCCGTCGTTGCAGAATGCGCCGAACGACAGGCCCGCAGATCCGGTCGTCAGGACGCGCACGCTGCCCGGCGCCAGGTAGCGTCGCCCACGCTCGTCGGTCAGTACTCCCGGAGCGAGAAGGCCGGCCGCTCCGTAGTTGAGTTCGCGTTCGAGGTCGATCGCCAACTGACCACCGACGCTCTTGTTCCGGTTACCCAGGTGCAGTGCACCTTCGGCGAATTCAGGTCCGGACACGGCGACCGAGGCCTCGCCACGGTTGAAGAACACCGTACGAACCTCGTCCATGATCTTCTCGTCGAGCGCGTACTCACGTTCGAGGTACACAGGATTGTCGATGGTGATGTCCGGGGCGGACTCGAACATCGCGTCCAGCTTCAGATTGCCGACAATAGACGGGTGATCGAGCAGATGCAGGAGATCCGTTCGACCCCGCGCTTCCTGAAGGGACCGCATTCCCAGATTCGCGAGCAGTTCCCGAGTTTCGTGAGCGATGTTGAGAAGGTACTGCGCCATCGCGCGGGGATCGCCGTCGAACAGTTCCGGGTTGGTGGTCAGACCGGCGGGGCACTTGATGTTGCAGTTCTTGGCCATGACGCAGCCCATCATCATCAGCGCCGACGTACCGAACTCGAAGCTGTCTGCGCCGAGTAGGGCGGAAGTGATGATGTCGCTGCCGGTCTGATGCGCGCCCGAGCATCGCAGAACGACTTTCTGGCGAAGTCCGTTGGCACACAGAGCTTGATGGACCTCCGCGATACCGACCTCGGCCGCACGACCCGCGTATTTGAGGCTGGTCACCGAAGCTGCGCCGGTGCCACCGGTATTTCCGGCGACGTTGATGACGTCGGCGCCGGCCTTGGCGACACCGACGGCGATGGTGCCGATTCCTTCCGAGGACACCAACTTCACGATCACCCGAATGCGAGCTGCCTTGCAGTCGTGGATGAGCTGAGCGAGGTCCTCGATGGAGTACGTGTCGTGGTGAGGCGGCGGCGAAACCAGTTCGACGCCGGGCGTTCCGCCGCGGGCGGCAGCGATGTCGACGGTGACCTTGGCGGCCGGAAGCTGCCCGCCCTCACCGGGTTTTGCGCCTTGGCCGAGTTTGATCTCGATCTCTTCGAGCATCGGATCGGCGAGGTAGCCCGCCCAGATTCCGAAGCGTCCGGATGCAAACTGCTTGATGCGCGATGCACGAATCGTGTTGTAGCGCGAAAGGTGTTCGCCGCCTTCGCCGCTGTTGGACATCGCACCGACCATGTTCGTGCCGTGCGCGACGGCTTCGTGCGCCGGAGCGTTCAGTGCGCCATGGCTCATGGCACCCGACGCCAACTTCGGGGTGATGTCGCTTGCACTCTGTACCTCGGAGAGAGGTACACCTGCCGGTGCGACCCTCAGCTTGGACAGGAACTCTGCCGCAATACCGGTTGCATTCAGCACCAGATCCGGGTCGGTGGCCTCGATGGTGACGTCGTCGGCAAAGGCGACGGAAAGAGCATCGCCGAGTGCTACCACCCGAGCGGTGTCGTCGGCCAGTGGACCGTCCAGGCTAAGTGTGTACCGGCCGTCCGCGGCAGATTCACACCGGATTCCACGCATCACGATCGTCTTATTGCCGCGCACCGAGAATCGGCTGATCTGGTCGGTGAACTCGGCTGTCGTCACCGCAAATGTGACATCACCGGGCACGGAGATGACATCGCGCAACGCGGCGGGACGACGCGATCGTTCCGCAGCCATGACAGTGGAAAAGTCCCGGTACCCGGCGGTGATGTCGAAGTCGTCGATCTGCTCGGTGGTCAACCGGTCGAAGCTCGTCGCCCGGTATGCCCCGGCGTCGAGGCGGAAGGCGTCGTCGAGCCGTCCGAGCGGCAGTAGACGTAGAGCCTCGAATTGTTCTGTTCCGGAGGGACTGTCGAATGCGATCTTCTCTTCGGTGAGTTCGACGTACTTACGGACCGCGGTGGTACCGAACGAATGCCCTGCGCCGTCTGCACGCTCCTTGAACAGGCCGAGCAGTGGCAGATCCTTCTCGCCCCCGACTGCGCTCGCACGCTCGTGCCACTGCTTCGAGGTCACCGCGACGGTCTCGAAACCGACGCCACCCACCGGTGACTTCATGTTGGGGAGCCACTGGCGCAGAACAGGGTCGGACGTATCGAGGAAGTTGGGTTCGAAAAATTCTCCGCCGATGTAGCTTTCGACGGTGCACAGACCGACGCGTCCCATCGTCTTCATCAGGGACTTCTCGGCGGCCTTCGCGAAGCGTCGGAACGCGGCATCCGGGTCAGCGGCGAACTTCTCCTCGGCTCGCAACTGAACGGACAGCGGGTAGACGGCGGAAGCGCCGAAACCGAGTGCGGCCGCAACGTGGTGGGAGGACTCGATCTGGCCGCTCTCCACGATGAGAGAGACGCGCAATCGCAGGCCCGCGTCGATGAGGCGTTGGTTCAATGCTCCGACGACCATGATCGCGGGAAGTGTTGCGCGCTCGTGAGATACGTGGCGGTCGGTCAGGACTGCGATTCCGCCCTGTTCGGCCGCGAAGGCTACAACAGCGTCGCCGAGCGCGGTCATCGCGTCGACCATTGCCTGCGCGTCACCCTCGGCGGGGTAGAGCATTTCGAAGCGGCGGTGCGGAGTGTGGTTCTGTTCGCGGATCTTGAGCATGTCCAGGTGCCCGAGGATCGGCGAGGCGATGACGATCTGCTTGCCCTGTCCGGGAGACATCTTCGCACCCAATGCGACCCGGAGAGTCATACCGTCCGCTTCACGGATGCTGTCGAGCGGAGGGTTGGTGACCTGGGCGAATCGCTGCGAAAAGTAACGAGCCACGCCGCCTTCGCGGTCGCTGAATGCGTTGATGGCGTTGCCGTAACCCATGGCGGAGACCTTTTCGGCTCCGTGCGTGAGCATCGGATCCATCAGGAATTTGAAACTTTCCTGATCCAGGGAGTACGCCATGTAGCGCTGATGAACCTCGAAGGTGCCGTTGTAGCGGGTCGGGGAGCTGACCTTCTCCGCTGGCACGGCGGGAATGTCTTCGATCAGGATTCGCGATTGCTCCAGCAACGACTGGTAGTCGCGCTGAGCGGCAATCTTTTCCAGAGCTTCGCGGGCAGTGTAGGTATGGCGATCGCGATGATCGAAGTACAACATTCCGCCGGCCTCGACGCGGCCACGGTGAATCACCGTCTCGGGTGCGAACGCGATCTGTCCGGCTTCGGAGAATGCGCACACGTAGTCGTGTGTCTCGATCGTGCGTAGTGGACGCAGACCGAGGCGATCCAGGCGCGCACCGATGATGGTGCCGTCGCCGAACACCAGCGCTGCCGGTCCGTCGTTCTTCTCCTCGTACAGCGAGAAGTACTCGAACATCGCACGCACTGCGGGGGAGAGGGTGGTGTCGTTTTCCCAGGCCGGCGGCATCATCGAGACCACAGCCGTCACCAGGTCGACACTGTCCTCGATGACGCGTGCTTCCAGGGTCTGATCGAGTCGGCAACTGTCGGACTGGCCGGGCGGACGGACGATCGCACGTCGTTTTGCACTGGCGACAGCAGCTTCGGAGAGCCGATTCTTCTTGTCCGTGTTCAGTTCTCCGTTGTGAGCCATGAACCGGAACGGCTGCGCCATCGTGGGATGCGGGTCCGTGTTGGTCGAGAACCGCGTATGGAAGTACATCGTGTGCACGGCGTGATCGGGGTCGACCAGGTCGCGGAAGTACGGGATCACTTCGTCGGAGTTCAAGCGACCCTTGAGAACCTGAGTTCGCGCGCTCAGCGAGAGTGGGTACAACCCGCGCAGTGCAGGGGTGTTGTACGCGATGGCTTCGATGGCGAGCAGAGCTTCGTGCACGAGGCGATCGACTACCGCAGGCTCGGTGCGAGGAGTGGGCACCTCGAAAATCCACTGCCTGACCGGAAGTTGATGCGCGATCGCGGCCGGCCGAATCGCCGAGTTGTCGACCGGGACGTCGCGCACTGCGAGAGTGGTGAAACCGCGATCGAGAAGTTCACGTTCGACCAGGGCGGCAGCGCGAGCGTGCTGGGCGTCGTCGTCCGGAAGGAAGAAGTTGCCGACGCAGAAGCGTCCGGCGCGAAGGTCGGAGCGCCCGGTTACCTTGCGGAAGAACCGGAGGGAGAGGTCCACCGAGACGCCGCCGCCGTCGCCGACGCCCTCGGAGGACATACCGCCGCGGTGCGGAACCGAGCAGAGCGCTTCGCGGCCCTTGATCAGGACATCGTGGGTCTGCACGCCGTCCTTGCGCGTGATGAACCCGACCCCGCAACTGCTCTTGTCATCTGCGGGGTCGTACAAACCGACGATGGACGTGCTCACTGCAGCAACCTTCTCCCTGTCCTGGTTGCCCGGAGATTGTTCGACCGGGCAGATACGACGGCATGTATTCCGTCAGGGCAGGGCGTCGCTGCTTCGATGAAGCGGCACCCGAATGGGTTCAGACTACTGAGTAGAGGCTTACCTTAGTCAAGTCTGCTTGGTGTGACTTGGATCTGAGCAGGTCAGAGGGTTGCTTTGTAGGCAAGTGCGTAGGCGATCTTGCCCGGCTTGTCGTCTGTGTACGGCTTGGACAGCTTTGCGAACTCGCCCTTGGACTCGGCTTTGCCGTCGTTCCAGGCCGACAGGACGCCAAGATCGGTGGCAGTGAATCCGCTGTCGACGACGGCATCGCCCGTCAACGCTGTCTGTGCTTTGGTCACCGACTTCACGGTGCCCAGGTAGCTGGAGAGATCATCGCGATTCCAGTTGGTGAGGTCGACGGGCGCGGTGTCGCGGACCCAGGCGCCCCAGTAGAACTCCTGGAACGGAATCGTGCCTGCGGCGAATCCGATGTCGCGGGAGAAGTACATCAAGCTGCGGTACTTGTCGTCGGCGAAGTTGGCCAGGCCGACGCTCTTCGGCAGAGCCTGGACCGGTACCTGGTTTCCGTCGACGTCACGCGACCAGACCCACTTGTTCTTTTCCATCTCGGTCCAGAAGGCGCCTTCACTCAGGCCACTGAGGTTGCCGAGAACCCGCAGTCGCACGTGCAGGTCGGGGCCTCCGTCGGCCGTCTCGATGAAGGACGTGAGGGTGTGGTGACCGTCGGTCAGGTAGAGATCGCCGCGGGGTCCGACGACCACGGTCTTCATGGGCGCGATGCTCTCGGCGGTTTCCTGACCCACTGGAATCTGGCAGGTGAAGGACGACGGGTCCTTCAGCGTCGACGCCGCAGTAGCGGTCGCGGCCTGGATCTGGCCGTTCGCCTCACACCAGTCGTCGAACTTCTTGTTGATCGTGTCTTTTCCGAGCGTGTATCGCCCGAGCTTGTAGTACACCTCGTCGTAGCCGAGTGACGGTTGTGTCGCGTGAACGTCGCCGATGCGCACGTCCAGGAGATCACCTTCCTTGGCGCACAGGTACTCCGATCCGCCGGCGGAGCCTGAGAACGAACCGGTGGAGATTCCGCCACACGCGAGGGGAGCGGCGACAGCGGGTGTGCTGACCAATGTTCCGGCGCCGAGCAGTGCCAGTGTTGTGAGTGCCGAGATGGCGGAACGACGCATGTGGGGATCTCTCCTGATGATGGGTTCGCACGTGAAGAAGCTTGCGTCACAATCGCTCAGGGTGGTTTCGGACTTACTGACAACAGACGTCCGCGCGGTGGCTACCACGTGAATTCACGTCGTAACCACCGCGCGGTGAGCCGGTTGGTTGATCAGCCTTGCAGTTGATCAGCCCTTGTAGTTGTAGAAGCCCTCGCCGACAGCAACGCCGAGCTTGCCCTCGTCGATGTAGTTCTTCTTGATGTAGTCGGCGAATTCGCGCTGCTTCTCGCCGCCCTGGGAGGAGATGTTGTAGACGGTGGTCAACCCGACGACGTCCATGATCTGGAAGGGGCCGAACGGGGCTCCGGTGCCGATACGCCACGTCTTGTCGACCATGTCGGGATCGGCGATGCCGTCGATCAGCAGGTCGGAGGCCGCGTTGAGGAGCGGGACCAGGAGCGAGTTGAGTACGTAGCCCGCCTTCTCCTTCTTGAGTTCGATCGGCACCATGCCGATGTTCTTCGCGAACTCGACGACCTCGCGGTACACGGCGGGGTCGGTGGACTCGGTGCCCATGACCTCGGCAGTGTTGTTGACCCACACGTGATTTGCGAAGTGCAGTGCGAGGAACTTCTCGGGGCGGCCGGTGAACTCCTTGAGATCGCTCGGCAGAAGCGTCGAGGAGTTTGTGGCGAACACCGTGTGCTCCGGAGCAACCGTGGCAAGCTTCTCGTAGGTGTCGCGCTTGATGGCGATGTCCTCGGGAATTGCCTCGATGACCAGGTCGGCCTTGGCGACGGCTTCGGCTAGATCGTACGAGTACGTAATACGTTGCAGCGCTTCGTCAGCCTTGCCTTCCTTGGCGCCCTCGACGTTCTCGGCCTTGTAGGCCGCGGCCAACGAGTCGAACCGAGCCTTGGCCTTTTCGATGACCTCGACGTTGATGTCGTACGCGACGACGTCGAAGCCGTGATAGGCGGTCTGATAGGCGATCTGTGAGCCGAGAACTCCGGTACCCAGAACGGTGATCTGCTTCAGTTCAGTCATTTTCGATCCTCAATCCTATTCGGTGGGTAGTCCGGCAAGCGTCAATCGGACCTGTGCGGCAACGATGTTCGTGAGTTCGTCAGCCGTGATCCGGTCCAATGCCGCGCGGGCTATTTCGAAGTGCAGCACGTTGGAAATAGTTCGCGCTGCAGTGGTTGTTCGGGTGGTGTGGTTGGGGTGTGCCTCGTGCAAGATTTGCGCAATCCGCGTTTGCAGGCGCTGCGAGAGTTCCAGGCCTTCGGCCCGGAAACACTCGCTGGGCTCACCGAACAACACCTCGCGTTGGTAGATGCCGGTGTTCTCGTCGTTTCGGCGACTTGCGATCAGCAGGGGTGAAACCAGCTCGAGCACACGATCTTCTGTGCCGGTCGACTTGGCTTCACGCTCTTCTCCCAATTCGATCTGCTTGCGGTATTCCGCGTTGTACACCATGAGCAGCAACTCGGCTTTGCTTGCGGCGTAACGAAAGAGAGTGCCGCCGGCTACATCGGCGCGGTCGGCAATTTCTTGAGTTGTGACTGCGCTGTAGCCCTTTTCCGCGAACAGTTCGGCAGCGGCGTCGAAGATGCGTGTCTGCTTCTCGAGTTTGTTGCGTTCGCGACGGCCCAGCTCTTGGTCCGGCTTCGTCATCCCGCTCACCTCGTTCCATTTCGGATCACGCTCATAAATGAGTCTACTCCGAAATATCGGGAGGGTGGAGTCTCCTCCGTCACATCACCGCAGTCCGCTGACCCAACCGGCGAACACGTCTGAGAACACGTCCGCTTCGCACGCATGCGCCGATTCGGGATAGGCGCACTCTGGGTATCCGGCGACGACGGCGGCAAGTTCGACGTTGCAACACTGCGCCAAGAGGCCACGCAGGAGATCCGCAACCGACCAACCCGCGACGGATACCGCAGGGATTCCCTCTTCCTCGTACACCTTCACCAGATCGGCGTGCCTCCAGGACAATTCCTCGGCCACCAGTGCATCAGGGTTGAAAGACATGGCGCGGTCGAGTGATCCGCGCAGAAGTGAGTGCGGATCGTCCTCGCCGCGAAGCCTGGTCGCGAGGTCCGCCGGCGCCTTCTGCATGACGAACATCCAAGGTTTGCCGTCGGGAAAGACTCCACCGAAGCCTGCCACGTTGAACGGTAGGTGGCTACTGAGAAAATCGGTCTCCACGTCGACGTGTTGATCGTCGCCCAGATGAATGAAGTGGCCGGAGGCAATTTCCTCGCCCATTGCCGGCTCAGCCCATGTGTTGTTCCACAGATCGGTCATCCGACTGCCTTCGGGAAAATCGAGAACCTCGAAGAGAAAACCCATGTCTCTACAACTCCCCGTCGAAGTGGGTGGTTACTCCACCGGTCAGTCGAGAAACCGTCTGCGCCGAGGTCGCGAGGACGACTCGGCTTGTCTCGAAGGTCATCTCGTCGCGTTCGGTGTCCTCCGATTCGGGATCTTCGGCGAGTGAGAAGTCGAGTTCCACCTCTCGATCGGTGCTGGAACAGACCGAGATCATCAGCCCGAGTCGTTCGTCGGTGAACGCCGGAAGCGATTTCTCGGGATGGAAGTCTGCGGCCGCGTGAAAGAAGAACGCCGCCAGCCGTTCGACGAATCCGTCGTCCGTATGTCGGCTGAGATACTGATTGAAGCGGTCGGGGCTGAGCAGCCCGACGTCGAAAACGAGTGTGGGTACGTCGGATTCGAAGACAGTGGCGGGAACCGCATGACTGCGAAGGAAGACTGCGGCGCCGCCGTATCCCGGCAACCTGAACCCATCACGCATCTGGTGTACTCCCGTCGCAGTGGTGTCCTGTCCACGCTAGGCCATTGCTCGGCCGCGTGCTGCCTACTCGAGTAGGCAGCTTGATGGAAGAATCACCGCCTATGACTGCTGTCCTGTACCCGCCCGTCGAGCCGTACGAGTCGGGGCTGTTGGAAGTGGCGGACGGTCAGAGTCTCTACTGGGAGACAGTCGGCAATCCGGCGGGCATTCCGGTTCTCTACCTACACGGCGGTCCTGGTTCGGGATGCACTGTCGGCGCCAGGCGTTTCTTCGATCCCGAAGTCTTTCGCGCAGTTCTGTTCGATCAGCGAGGCTGTGGGCGCAGTCTTCCGCTAGCGAGCAGTCCGGACGTCGATCTGACCGTGAACACCACGGCGCACATTGTGGAAGACATCGAGCGTCTTCGTGAGCATCTCGGTATCGAGCGATGGATCGTGACGGGACTTTCCTGGGGCGTGAGTTTGGGTCTGGTGTACGCGCAGGCGTTTCCCGCGCGGGTGCAAGCGATGGCCCTGGGCGCGATCACCGGCGGGACGAGGGTCGAAATCGAGTGGATCACCCGTGCCATGGGCCGGGTATTTCCGCGTGAATGGGAAGAGTTCGTGGCGCCGTTGCCGGTGGACGAGCGTGACGGAAACCTCCCCGCGGCGTACGCGCGACTGCTTGCCGATCCGGATCCTGTTGTGCGCGAGAATGCCGCGTTGCAGTGGTGCCGTTGGGAAGACGTGCACGTGTCGCTGATGCCGGGGTGGACTCCGAGTGTTCGATACCAGAATCCGGACTTCCGCCGGGTGATGACCAGGCTGGTTACGCATTACTGGGGTAACGACTGCTTCCTGGCGCCGAATCAGATATTGGACGGAATGGACCGTCTCGCTGAGATTCCCGCGATTCTCGTGCACGGACGGTATGACATTTCCGGGCCACTCGACACTGCCTGGGCGATCCACCGGCGTTGGCCGGGTAGTGAGTTGGTGGTACTCGACGACGCCGGGCATGGCGGCAGCGGATTCAACGAGGCAATCGTGGAAGCGCTGAATTCACTGGCTCATTCGGCCTGATCGAGTGCCCCGGCACGGGCCGCAGCCAGCGCGCCGGCAGCAGCACGATCGGCAACCGACTGGTCGACGGGTAGATCGGCGACCAGCAGGCGATAGTAGATGGGTGCGGCGACGGCCGCCAGAAGATCAGCGGCCGAGACCTTCTCGGAGATCTCCCCGCGCTCGACTGCTCGGTGGACGACGATGTCTGCCAGTTCGTAACGTGCGGAATAGAACTCGCGCTTGAGTCTCGCGACCTCGGGCGTGCGGACCGCATCGGAGAACAGTGCAGCCACCAACGCGCCGCCCGACTCGCTGGTCACCAGTGCGACTATCGATCTGGCCATCTCGCGCAGGTCGGATTCGATGGAACCGGTATCCGGGATGGGGACGGTGGTTGCCGATACCTCGACCGCCGCGTCGGCCACCAACTGGGACAGCGTGCTCCACCGCCGGTAGATCGTGGTCTTGTGGACTCCGGAGCGGGTGGCTATGTCCTCGATGGTCATCGCGGCGAATCCGCGTTCGGACAATTCGGCCGCCGTGGCTGCCAGGACGGCCTCGCGCACCCTGGCACTACGCCCTCCGGGCCGTTGTGGTGTCGAAGTCATAAGCCAACCTTATCGCAACAAGGTGTTGTGTTAGCTGGAGGCACGTGGTTCACTGAGCTAATGCAACTGATCGTTGCATTAGAGATGAATTGAGGGGTGTTTTCCCATGTCATACGAATTTCCTGTCAATCACCGAGGTCTCTTCGAAGAGCGCGCAGGACAGTTTCTGAGCTTCGGGCTCCCCGTCTCGGATCTCGAGGAACTGCGCGCGTCCATCCACTCGACCTGGGCCGACGCGCCGGGTGGTTGGTCGTACGAGTGGTCGGCGTTGGCAGCAAAGTACTCCGCCGACGGCAATCATTCACTCGCGGCGATGATCTACGGAATCGCCAAGTTCCCCGTCCTGACCAACGATTCGCGGCGCCGGGCCCTGCAGAATCAGGTGGACGAATACGTCAAGGCAGCACCGGGATTCGGGCTCGAGTTCGAGCGTCGAATCCTGTCCCTGCCCTACCGAAACGGCGAGATCGAGCTACCGGTACACATCCTCTCGGCGGACGGACGGTACGAAGACGCACCCGTCCTGTTGCTCAGCGGCGGCGTCGACGGCTGGAAGATGGACATGCATCCGTTGGTCAGTGCGTTCGCGAAGAACGCCGGAGTGACTGTTGTTGCCTTCGACCAGCCGGGAACTGGTGAATCACCGGTTCCTCTCGACGCTTTCGGTGACGAGGTGATCGACGGACTGGTGGCGACGGCTCGCGCCCTCGGCAATGGCCAGGTGGCACACCTGGGAGTTTCCTTCGGTGGCAACTTCGCCGTGCGGTCGGGGTTGACCGGCGCCGTCGATGCGGTGATCAACATCGGCGCCCCGGTCAAGGGCGCGTTCGAGACCGCGAACGCGGAGCGCCTGGTCTACGGCATGGGTGACATCGTCGGAAACGCACTGGGTTTCGATGCGCCGGCAACCAAAGATGCACTGGTACAAGGTCTCCGTGCTTTCGATCGCAGTGCCTTGATGACCGCAGACGACGGCCGGACCCCGATGCTTGTGGTCAACGGGGCCGACGACGTTCACATTCCGCTCTCGGACACCACTCTCTTCGAGGAGCGCCCGAACACGCAGGTACACGTCATCCCGGATGCGGGGCACTGCGCAGTGACCAAGCTGCCCGAGTTGACGCCGATGATGATCGACTGGCTACGAGATGCCCTGTCAGGAACCGCTCCACGAACCGGTCGATGATCCGCCGCCGAAGCTGGCAAAACGATACGTCGCAAGAACGGCTTTGTGATCGGTCGGCCACGGCGTCGGCGAAGCGATGAAGTTGTCCTGGGAGTTCTCTTCCACTCTTTGGTTGTGCACGATCGTCTTTCGCGGGCCGATGATCCCGACGGATCCCAGCTTCAGGTCCGAAGCGCGATCGGCGAAGATGTAGTCGATCCGATCGCGTTCGTCTGCCTCGGGTGCCCAGGTGAGCTGTGAGGTGTCGACGTCGGGATTGTCGGACGGCCAGGTGAAGCCCGGGTGTGTGGCCGGGTTCGGGTACTTACTGCGGTAAGCGTCGACGAATCCGGTTTGGTCGAGCAGGCGGGTGGATTCCCAAGGAACGACTACACCGTTGTGGTCGAACAGATTTCGCGTGCCGTCGGTCCAATCCAGGGCCGACGGTTCGTTGAAATCGCCACCGAGGATGACGGATCTGCCCTTGGCCCGTTCTTTTGCCGCATCGTCGACGAACGTCGAAATTGCCTTGGGTCGTCCCGAATTGATGTTCACGCGCTGAACCGTCTCGGGGTCCGTGACCGGACCGGACGGCATCTTGTTCCAGCCGAACTCGGAGAACTCTCCGGGCTTGGGAACACCCGCGCCGTATCCGCGCGGTAGATACGTCGCGTAGGACGTGTAGGCCAGATGTGCCGAGTAGGCGGCGATTTGTTTGCCGTCGACCGTCACGACTGCCTTGATCATCGAGTTCAGGTCGGCTGTTTCCTCGATCGGAAACTTGGAGAGAATCCCCACGTCGGAGGACGCTGCTCCGTAGAAGGTGGTTCCTGATTTGGTCAGCATGTCCGCCAATGCAGTTGTCGCAGTGCCGGCTTCCGACAGGAGAACTATCGACGCCTGTGTCGAGATGATCATGTCGGCGATCAGCTGCAGGCCACCGTTGATCTTGGTTCCGCCGTGCCAGGTGTTGAGGGAGAGCACTTTGATCTCCTGCGCGGGGCTCGCCCCCGCGACGGAGGTATTGGCACCCAATGTAAATGCGCTCGCGGTGACTGTGCCCGCGGCTACCGCCATCGCCTTGACCATCTGGCGGCGCGTCAATCCATTCATCAAATCCCGGCTCTCGTTGTCGTGTGCTCGAACCCCCGGAAGATAATTACCATCGCTACCTAAACGGACAGTTAACCAATTGTAAAATGGCAGATTTCCACAGAACGCCGTGCGGGCAATAGTCTTCTGATCGTGGTACTCAGTGAGCGTTTCCCCGGTAACAAGACCTTCGCGAAGGTTCGTGTCCTGCCGCCGGTGGTGAAGCTGCTCCTCCTCTCGATGGTGCTGTTCAACATCGGGTTCTATCTGGTTGTCCCCTTTCTGGCGGTGCACCTTTCGGAGGACCTCGGATTTGCGGCCTGGATTGTCGGCCTGGTCCTCGGATTGCGGATGTTCAGTCAGCAGGGCATGTTCTTCATCGGTGGAAGCCTCGCCGACAGGTTCGGCAAGCGTCCGATCATCCTGCTGGGCATAGCCGTTCGTGTAGTCGGTTTTCTGATGCTCGGTCTGGCAGAAAGCATGAGCGCCGTGATCGTCGGCGTGCTCCTGGTCGGCTTTGCTGCCGCGCTCTTCGCGCCCGCAGTGGAGTCGGCCAACGCGGAGTACGGACGCGAACTCGAGTCCGCCGGAGTTATGCGTCGTACCGATTTGTTTGCAGTGGAACAGATGTGCAGCCGCCTGGGAACAGTGATCGGTCCGGCGCTGGGAGCTGCTCTCCTGATGTTTCCGTTCTCGTGGACGGCGTCGAGCGCCGCGTTGCTCTTCGCGATCATGTGGGTCGGGTTCTTCATCTGGTTCCCCCGACCGGGCGATGCCCACGACGGCCCGGTGTCGACCTATACGCTGCGCGACGTCTGGCGAAGTGTCCTGACCAACAACAACTTTCTGCTCTTCGCGACGCTCTGCAGTTTTCAGCTGGTTGCGTACAGCCAGCTGTACCTGATGCTTCCGGAACAGCTCGAGCGCGGAATCGGTTCGCAGTCGGCGCTGGGATGGTTCTACGTGGGCGCGGCGGTGTTGGTGATCGTCGGGCAGGGACCGACGGTCGCGGTTGCCCACCGCATCGGGCATCGGCGCGCGATCACCTTCGGGCTTGTGCTCATTTCGGTGTCGTTCCTGGTTCCGCTGGTCACCGGCGTCGACTCCGCAGCTTCGGCGTCGACGCAGATAGTCGGTCTGGCGGTGTGGATCGGGCTGCTGCACCTGGGACAGATGTTGATGGTGCCGCCGATGCGAGACACCATCGCGATCCTCGGTCGTGAAAGCAACCTCGGAGCGCACTTCGGCATGCTCAACACGATCGGCGGTCTGCTCGCGCTCCTGGGAACCGTGGGAGTCGGATTCGTGTACGACCTCGTCGACAACGGCCACGCAGCGCCGGCGTCACCATGGGTGATCGTTGCGCTCTGCGTGGCCGTGTCGGCTGTGGTGTTGTGGGTGTGGTCAGGCCGAACGAAAGTTATCGACCAGCGATCGTCTGATTGATCTTTGCGACGAAATCTTCCAGCACAAACGGAATGGTGAGTGGGTTCGGCATGGACACCGCGTCACTGACGATGGGGTCCAAGCTGATCAGGCCTCCGGTCTCGACCACGTTCAGATTGGTGAACGCCGGCTGCGACTCCATCTCGGCGCGAGCCTTCTCGTAGTTGTCGAAGAGCAGGTAGTCGCACTCGAGGAGGTCGTAGTTCTCGGCGGAGATCTCGTAGTTCAGCTTGCCCGCGAACCGATCCTTCAGTGCGGCAGGCGCCGTGAATCCCAATTGCGTGAGCAGCTGAGCCCGCGCTGCCTCGGGGCTGAACGCTCGCAGATTTCCGTCGCTCCAGCGAATGACGAGAGCTGCTGTCTTGCCTTCGAACTGGGGGTTCTCCGCGCGGGTGCGAACGATGAGGTCTTCGACTTCCTGGACCTCCTTCTTTGCCTGCGCGGGAACGCCCACAGCCGTACCGATGCGGGTCGTGACTTCCTGCCAGGGCAGAACCCAATCCGTCTGATCGGCGGCGTGCAGCACCGTCGGCGCGATGGCGCTGAGCTGCTTGTACAGATCCTCGTCGATCGCGTTGTTGACGGCGATGATCAGGTCAGGCGCTGCAGCCACGATCGTTTCGATGTCGAAATCGGTGGTGGCGTTGGCCAATGGCGTCGGCTCGGCGCCCTGGACTGCGGAGTCGGCCCAGACGCCGATTCCGTCGTCGGTCGATCCCTTCCACACCGGGACCAGGACGGGCGTCAGCCCGAGGGAAAGCAAAACGTCCGCGTCGCCGATACCGACCGCTGCGATGCGGCTGGGTGCCTGCTCGATGGTGGTGGAGCCGAACTTGTGGTCGATCGTCACAGGGAAGGCGTTGGCCTCGGCGTGAGCACCTTCGGTGCCGGGAGTGGATTCGTCCTTCGCGCTGTCGCCACAGGCAGCAAGGGCGAAACCGGCTGCTGTTGCGAAGGTGACGGACAGCATGGCACGGCGGCTCAACATAGGGTTCACGGCAACCTCGGGTTTCATGGTTATGGGACCCTAACCATAGTGGAGTTGCTGTGTCGGCAGTGTTTGTTAACCTCCGCCCATGACGGCGGTTCTCGACTACACATCAGCAGGACCGTTCACCCGCATCGACGGGGTGGACATGCTCGCCCTCGAGTCGCTCCCCACCGACCCCATGCAAATATGCCGGGTAGTGCCGTACCTGGTGGTCCAACCCACCGATGCACGGTCGCTGAATCTGCCCACCGACCGATTCGACGAAAACCAGATCCGGCCGGCAAGCGTTCTGCTTCAACGCCTGCTTGCGCTCGATCCGGCACCGGTGACCTCCGCCCGAGAACCCGACAAGCGGCTCGTCGGAACCTGTCGGCACTTTGCTGTTTTGAGTTGTGCGTTTCTGCGCTCTCGCGGAATTGCCGCTCGCGTCCGCTGTGGTTTTGCCACCTACTTTCAACCGGGACAGGGCGTGGACCACTGGATCACCGAGTACTGGGACGACGCCGGCAAGCGGTGGATCCGCATCGATTCGGAGATCCTCGGACAAAACGTCCTTCCTCACGCCCATAACCTGCAGCCGGGAGAATTCCTCAGTGGTGGTGAGGCGTGGCTGGCGTATCGACGCGGCGTGATCGACGGGTCCCAGTTCGGGGTGTACGGCACCGAGAACTGGGGGCCTGCCGAGATCCGCGGCAACGCAGTGAAGGATCTTGCCGCGATGAACAAGGTCGAAACTCTGCCGTGGGACGAGTGGGGTCGTATGACGGCCGCCTACGACGGAAAGACAGGCGCCGACTACGACCTACTGTTGGACGATGTCGCCGCGGTGTGCGCCGCCGACGATCCCGTTGCCGTGCGAGCACTGTACGAGCACGATGACTTGCGCGTGCCGGACAAGCTGATTCGTTTCTGAGATGCTGGTGCGATGAATCCGGAGCATCGCCAACTCGATTACGGACTTCGATTCGACTGGGGGTTGCGCGGCGCCGAAGCGATTGCTGCCGGCGTCGATGTGGCAGTGGTGGTAGACGTTCTCTCGTTCACGACGACGCTGAGCGTTGCCGCCGACGCGGGAATCGACGTACTTCCCTTTTCCTGGAACGACGAGCGCGCGGTCGATTACGCGCGTGATGCCGATGCGGTCCTGGCGGTGAGGCGGAGCGTAGCCGCGGAGGGTCAGATCAGTCTGTCTCCCAAGACGATTCGCGAAGCCGAGGTGTCGAGTCGGCTGGTGCTGCCGTCGCCGAACGGGTCGACTATCGCGTTTGCGTTGGCGTCTCAGGTTGCGGTGTGTGTCGGCGCTTCGTTGAGGAACGCTTCCGCCGTCGCGGATTGGATTGTGCACGAACATGGTTCGAGATCGAGGGTTGCGATAGTCGCGTCCGGTGAAAAGTGGCCCGGTGGAGAGTTGCGTCCGGCGGTGGAGGATCTGTGGGGCGCCGGTGCGGTTGTCACGGCGTTGACCGCGAGTGGTTGGGAAGGGTCCCCATCGCCCGAGGCGCAGATGGCGGCGACTGCCTGGACGGCGGTGTCGGATTCGTACGAGGAACGGTTACGGGACTGCGCCTCAGGGCGCGAGTTGATCGTCATGGGGTTTCCACACGACGTCGCCATCGCCTCGGAACTCGACGACAGCGACACCGTACCTGTTCTCGAAGATCGTGTGTTTCGAGGTCAGCGCACCGGGCGTCGGTTGAACAAACTCCGCGCCCAGAGGTAGGAGAGGAAGGTGATTGCGACGCACCATCCGATCGCGAGTATCGCGTTGTTCCCGATAGCTTCGCCGAGAAGAAGTCCTCGAAGAGTCTCGATGATCGGAGTGAACGGCTGATACTCGGCAAACCATCGCAACACGGTCGGCATCGAGTCGGTGGGGACAAAGCCGCTTCCCAGGAACGGCAAGAGGATCAACACCATTGGAAGGTTGCTGGCCGTCTCGACACTCTTGCTGACGAGGCCGAAGGCGACCGACAACCAGATCATGGCGATGGAGACCAGGACGAGGAGTGCAAACGTCGCGGCCCACTCCACGAAGCCTGCAGTGGGCCGGAAGCCGACGGCTATCGCTACGGCGATGACGACAACGAGGCTCACGATCGTCTGAAGGAGGCTGCCGAGAACGTGACCGGTCAGGACGGACGTGCGCGTGATCGCCATCGTTCGGAATCGTGCAATGATCCCGGCGGTCATATCGGTTGCGACGGAGATGGCAGTACCTTGTGCCGCTGATGCCACGGTCATCAGAATGATCGCCGGTGCAACGTAATTGACGTACTCGGCTCGACCGCCACCGCCGGGGCCGAGGCCGTTCCCGAGCGTTCCGCCGAGCACGTAGACGAACAGCAGTAGGAAAACGACTGGCATTCCGACGAGCATCACCGTCATCGACGGATATCGAAGGATGTGTCGAATACTGCGACGCAGCATGGTTTTCGAGTCCTGATAGGCAAGCGTCATGGTGGTCATCGCGCGTCGGTCCTTTCGGTGGCGGTCAGAGTCAGGAACACGTCGTCCAGGTCGGGTGTGTGCACGGAGAGTTCCTTGACGTCGATCGAGTGAGCGTCGAGTTGGTCGAGAAGAGAGCGCAGCGAGCGGACACCCCCGTCGCTGGGGACCTGGAGGACATAGGCGGCATCGTCACGTGAAGATTCGTCGAAAACAGCTGCAGCAGAATCGAGCTGATCTCGGTCGAAGAAGTGAAGACGAATGTGGCCGCCGGGGATGTGCCGTTTGAGTTCCGCTGCCGTACCTTGGGCGACGATCCGTCCCTGATCGAGGACGGCGATGTGGTCGGCCAGTTGATCAGCTTCCTCGAGGTACTGGGTCGTGAGGAAGATGGTGACACCGCCCTCGACCAACTCCCGGATGATCTGCCACATGGTGCGTCGGCTCCGGGGGTCGAGGCCGGTGGTGGGCTCGTCCAGGAAGATGATCTCCGGTCGTCCGATCAACGTCATTGCCAGGTCGAGCCGTCGACGCATGCCGCCCGAGTAGGTCGACGCCAGCTTGTCCGCGGAGTCGATCAGATCGAACTTCTTCAGGAGTTCTTCAGTGCGCGTTCGACGTTCGTCCTTGCCGAGATGGTGCAGGTCGGCCATGAGGAGAAGGTTTTCCTCACCGGACAGATAGTCGTCGACTGCTGAGAACTGCCCGGTGACGCCGATGCGCGAACGCACCGCGTCGGGATCGTCGGAAGGGTTGTACCCGGCGATGCGGATGTCGCCGCCGTCTGCGGGAACGAGGGTCGAGAGGATTTCCACGATGGTGGTCTTGCCGGCGCCGTTGGGGCCGAGGAGTGCAAAGACGGTTCCGCGGTCGACGGAGATGTCGATTCCGTCCAGTACCGTCTTGTCGTCGTAGGCCTTCTTCAGGCCCGTCGCGGTGATGGCTGGTTTACGGGACATCAGCGTTCCTTTCGCTAGATCTTCTTGTTGGATTCTTCTCGAGGCTCCGAACGTCGAATGACGATGTCGCCGTAACTGGTGTGTGCCCGGACGTCTACCCGGCGTTCAGTGGAAGCCGGACCGTGCGTGGCATTCATCTGGTTGTCGACGCGGCCGAAGGACGTATGAGCGTCGAATCGCGCGGCGGTTCCGGATCGAACACCGATATGGATTCGTCCGGCGGCCGTCTTGGCGGATACGACTCCACTCTCGATGGCCTCGAAGCGGATGTCGCCGTTGGCGGTTGCGGCGCTCGCATCGGATTCGGCATGCTCGACGGCGACGCTTCCGTTGGCGGTCTTCGCCTTCAGTGCGCCGGTGATCGTGCCGATGTTGATGTCGCCGTTGGAGTTCTTGACCTCCGCGTTGCCGTCGACGCGGCCGATGCGGATGCTTCCGGACCCGGTGCTCGTGTCGATGTCACCGGCCACGTGCTCGACGATGATCGCGCCGGCCCCGGTGCTGATGTTGAGCGGCCCGGTGGTTTCCAGTGTGCAATCGCCCGCGGAAACCTTCACCCGTGATCGTCCGAGAGTGCCTTCGCTACGGAGGTTGGCAACTGCGGCAGTGCCTTCGAGTTCCGAGCCGGAGGGAAGCTGAACGGAGATGTCCACAGATCCTGTCTTCCCGAAGATGCCGAGGCCGCGCTGTCTCGGAGTCTTGATCTGCAGCCGGCCACCCGCGAATTCGACGCGTGTTTGTTCGGCGACTCGAACGTCGACCTCGCGAGACGAGTTGCTGGGCAACACTTCCACGACAGTGTCGTTGCGGCTGCTCGCCGTGATCCGGATGTGTCCGACTGCCACGTCGAAGTTCAAGGTGATGGGGTCAGGTGTGCTGAATGTAGGCATGGTGATACTCCCGATGAGGTTGTCTCGGTTGATGAAAGAGGGTGGTGCGAAAGATGAAGCCGGTGTCAGTGCACCCAGCCGCTGAAGCTTTCGGAACCTTGGGACGTGCGCTGTCTCGGAGTGCTTCTGTTCGCGCTGCCTTCCAGAGCCGTTGCAGCCGAGCGAACCAGCCACGCGTTGACGGAGATCCCGGCTTCCCGGGCCGCCGCCTCGATCCGGTCTTTGAGGTCTTGCCCCAGCCGCAGGTTGATTCGAGTCATCGAGGCGTCGTCGGACTCCGTGACGGGGCGCGGTGCCGGAGTCGGGTCCTCTTCGACGGGGGCTGGAACCGGTTCACTGATGGCTGGTGCCACCACGAATTCGGGTTCGCGTCCCCGCAGGCGCAGGTCCACCGAACCCGGGGCGAGGTCACGCGTGATCTCGGCGGCTGCCGCAGACAATGCGTCGAGAAGGGTGAGTCGCACTGCTGATTCCAGCGGTGCGGTCAAACGATCGGCGAGTGCCTTTGCGTCTTCTCCGCCTGCTTCGGCCGCCACCGCGAGTTCGTGGCGAAGGTTGTCTACGTACGGTGTCAAGTCCATGGCATCACTATGGCACCACTTTGGTGCCACCGCAATAGTTTGGTGGCACATTCGTGTGAATTTGGTGAGAATTGCCAGGTCATCGGGGTGGTTGGCGATTCGGTCCGCGGCAGGCTGGCACACTCGTAGGGGTGAGTCCTGCCGAATCGAACCGCCGACGCCGCATCGTGCTCTGGATTGCCGGGGTGCTCGGCGTCGTGATCGTGGTTGGGGTGGTGGTCGTCGCGGTCGCACCATCGCGGTACCTGCCCTGGGACACGGCTGAGTTCCCGGCGGTGGACGCGAGTGCGCTCACGTCGGATCAAGGTCGGGTGCTCGAGCTACTGCAATCCGAGCATGAGCAGGACCGTCCGGGCACCTTCTATTCCGACGGCATCGACGAAGAGTGGTGCGCCGACTTCGTCAGCTGGATCATGAGGGAAGCGGGTCGACCGTTGTCCAACCCGAACTCCGGAAGTTGGCGCATCCCGGGGGTGTACACCTTGCAGGAGTATTACCAAGGGATCGGCGCGTACGCCGAGAACGGCAGCGGGTACACCCCGAATGTGGGTGATGTGGTGATCTACGACAGTTCGAGATGGGTCGGTCAGCACACCAACATCGTTGTGGCAGTGGACGGCAACTCTGCGATCACGGTTGGCGGCAACGAGTTCGGCAAGGTGCGGGTTCATGATCTGGACTGGCAATCCGACTCTGCCGTCGTGGGATTCGGAAAACTTCACCCCTGATCGTTGCTCTTCGGAGACAAGGCGAACCACCGCGCCGACGCACGTGCCTCGTCGCCTGCGTCGATGTGCAGCGTGTTCGTGCCGGTTCGCACGCTCACCTGCTCACCTCTCTTGATGGGCTGGGTGTACTCGAGGATCGCGCGAAAGGGCCCGCTTCGTAATCTGTCGGGCAGCGCATCTTCCACGGGCTGCCAGTAGATTGCGTTGTTCACGTGATCGAAGGGGTCGAAATCGCTCGAGCGCAACGGGAACGGCGTATCCGCTGACGGCGTCGTGTCCGGGGTCGGGTCGATCCACCGACGCCAGTGAAGATGCTGGTCCACGGCCGTCGATGCCAGGGCAGCGGTGAACTTTTCACTGATGGATGCCGGCATTCCCGTCTTCGGGTCGATGTTGATCCAGAACGCCTCGGTTTCGATCAACCCGCCGCCATCGGATCTGATGCGAACTCGCATCGAACACCACTTGTTCGACAGGCCTGAACACCAGCGCTGCAGGTGAACTCGATCCGGCCAGACGACCGGTTGGAGTACATCGATCACCGTTCTTCGTACCATCCACAGCGGGTGTGTATCCATGGCGCCGCGGTCGACGAGATTGTCGAAGCCCGCGTCTTGGAGGTAGCGCGCGATCGCGTCGAGGCGCAGTTGTTTGTCGGTGTGGATGTCACCCGTACGCACCGGCCACGAGGCCTGGAAGATGCTTCCGGTTGTCGGTAGTTCGGCCATCGCTACGTGGTCGTCGACTTTTGTACGGTTCATCGGATGTGGGCTCCCGGTGTTCGCTTGGTTGGGTGGCTTCACGCTTGCGTTACCCGATGGTGGGATCTTGAACCATCGGAGTTCATCGTTTTCTGAATCCAGTTTTCGATGTACTGTCGCACGTATGGATATCGAGGGCGTAGATGTGGTGACCAACGTGGCGGTGCTTGCGAGGTTCGGGCATGCACTGTCCGACGAGACTCGGACACGGATACTGCTCGAACTGAAGACCGCACCGCGGTATCCGTCCGACCTCGCTGAAACGCTGGCTGTGACCAGGCAGAAGCTGTCCAACCATCTGGCGTGCCTGCGCGGTTGCGGCTTGGTGGTGGCCGTCCCGGAAGGGCGCCGGACCAGATACGAACTCGCCGATGTACATATCGGTCGGGCCCTCGACGACCTGCTCGGGGTCGTACTCGCGGTGGATCCGTCGTACTGCCCGGACAGCGAATCAGAGGGGTGCTGCTGATGGTTGCGCCCGTTGACGGTGTCGGGCTCTCGACTGACCGGCGTGCGCTCTTGTCGAGAAGAATTCGCATCTTCGTGGCGATCACGATCAGCTACAACGTCGTCGAAGCGATCATCGCGCTGGCGGAGGGCACACGGGTGTCGTCCGCAGCACTGTTCGGTTTCGGCCTCGATTCGGTGATCGAAGTGTCCTCGGCGGCAGCTGTTGCCTGGCAGTTCTCGGCGCCGGATCCGACGAGCCGTGAGAAGACGGCACTGCGAGTGATCGCATTCTCGTTCTTCGGGCTCGCTGCGTACGTCTCGTTCGACGCGATTCGGTCGCTGTTCGGTCTGGGGGAAGCTCAGCATACGAGCGTCGGAATACTCTTGGCTGCGGTGAGTTTGGCGATCATGCCGGCCCTGTCCTATGCGCAACGCCGAGCCGGTCGGGAGTTGGGTTCGCTGTCGGCGGTCGCGGATTCGAAGCAGACGCTGCTCTGCACTTACCTCTCTGCTGTCTTGTTGGTCGGTTTGCTGCTCAACTCGCTGCTCGGCTGGTCGTGGGCGGATCCGATTGCGGCACTGGTCATCGCCGTCATCGCGGTGAAAGAAGGCATCAACGCGTGGAAGGGTGATCCGTGCTGCCCGGTTGTGGCTGTGCCCGAGAGCGGTGACGAGTGCGACTGCTGCTGAGTGAACACAGGTTTTGTCGAGTGAGCACTCGCTGCGGTGCGTCAGAGCGGGTGTTCACTCGATGAAAGGCGTGCCGACTTCTGCGCGGCCCTTGATGTGCGCGGCGCGTTGCTCGAGAAGGCGCCGCAGATACGGGCCGACAGCCAACCTCAGCGCCAGGTGTCCGAGCGCCCCGAAGGGGGCCGTAACCGTGAAGCGGTCATGCATCCGCGTCCACCCACCCGGCTGAACGTCGAAGACGTGCCGGAGAGCGATGACGAGTGCGACTACTGCTGAGTGGGCACAGGTTCAGCTGAGTGAACACCCCCACAAGTACGCCACAGCCTGTGTTCAGTCGAGGAAAAGGGTGTCAGGCCTGGTTTGCGATCCCGGCAAACGGGTACGGGTCGGTGACCTGCGGTTCATCCGCGACGGGTGATGTTTTCGCCTTCCAGCCCCTCGAGACTGAGTAAGGGAAGTGCATTCTGTCGAAAGGAACGCTGATGACTGCTCCACCGCGGGAACCCGCGAATCACCCTGTCCGGCAGGGTTTCGCGGTAGGTACGACGTTTGCAGCAGCAATTCTGCTGCTCACCGCAGGCATTGTCGCTCTGCTTCAGGGCATCGCGGCCGTTGCCGACAACAATCTGTTTGTCGTGGGTATCAACTACACGTACAAGTTCGACATCACGACGTGGGGTTGGATCCACATCATCTTGGGCATCATCGGGATCGTGGTGGCCCTCGGCCTCTTCACCGGTGCAGTGTGGGCCAGGGCGGCGGCAATCGTCATTGCGTCGCTCTCGATCATCGCCAACTTCTTGTGGATGCCGTATTACCCACTGTGGTCGATCCTGGTCATCGCGCTCGATGTCGTTGTGATCTGGGCGGTCGCGACCTGGGACAGGGACAGAGTCTAGGCACCGAACAACCCGAGAGCAGTTGGTCCCGACCGAGTCGACTCGGTCGGGACCATCGCTCGTGCGTGGGACATTTCGACAGGGTGTGGCTCGGATCAGTCTGGGAGTCGACGCATTTCGGCGACGGTCAGGCCGAGGGAATCGAGACGGGCCATGATGCTCCGCATAGCCGTGTGGTCCGCGACGGGTCCGTACAAACTGGTGAACCCGCCGGCGGCACTGGCGACACTGAGTTCAGGAAATGCGGCCTTGACGCGGTCCGACACTTCGCCGTCGATGAGGAATTGATACCGAGTGGGAGCATTCATCAGTATCCGCTCCATTTCGTAGGGCCATGAGGTTCGAGAAGGCAGCGCTCCGAGCCTCGAAATCGCATGTCGTCAAGTGCAATCGGCGTCGCTGCCCGATCCAGGACTCCGCATCCGTGGGATCCAGTCTTACTCCCGTACGCGCTCGGGGCGTCATCCCCTACGGGTGAATGTCGTCGCGGGTCCGTTCATCCCTTTTGTGTGAGGCTCCGTAGAGTCGCCACCCCTAGTGTCGACCGGGAGAGAGAAGAGGTCGGCATGGGATCTGTCATCGGGGATCTGTTACCCCTCGCGGTCGGCGTTGCGGTATCGCCGATCCCGATCATCGCGGCAATCTTGATGTTGTTGTCCAAGCGTGCCGGCAGCACGAGCGTCGGGTTCGCGCTGGGCTGGATACTGGGAATCGTCGTCGCCACCGTGATCTTCGTGCTTCTGTCCAGCAAGCTCGGTGACTCCGAAGGTGATCCGTCAGCGACAGTGTCGTGGATCAAGCTGGCGTTGGGTGTATTGCTTCTTGCGTTCGGAGTCAAGCAATGGCGCGGACGCGGAGGCGAGCACGAAACCCCGAAGTGGATGCACGCCATCGATGACATGACCGCTGTCAAAGGCCTCGGCTTGGGCTTCGCTCTGGCTGCGATCAATCCGAAGAATCTGATGATGTGTATCGCGGCCGGAATCTCGATCGGATCCGCGTCATTGGGCTCCGGAGAAGTTGTTGTCGCCATTCTGGTTTTCACGATCATCGCGGCCTGCACAGTGTGCGTGCCCGTGATCGGCTACCTCGTTGCCGCGGAGCGACTGCGTGGTCCGCTGGCCAAGCTGAAGGTGTGGTTGCAGGAAAACAACGCCACGGTGATGAGTGTGTTGATCCTGGTTATCGGTGTTGTTCTCATCGGCAAGGGCATCGGCGGTCTCTGACAACTGGAGGTAGTTATGGGATCGCTGCTACTGCAACAGATCCCGCTGGCGCTCGGGATCATCATGAGCCCGCTGGCGGTTGTCGCCGTTGTGGCCGTACTGTTTTCCGAACGAGCGCGTATCAACAGCATTGCGTACCTGATCGGGTGGTATCTCGGAATAGTTGTCGCGCTGGCCGGTTCGTACGTCATCTTGACCGCACTCCAGGTTCATCAGCGCACACACCCTCCGCTGTGGGTGCCCATCATCCATCTCGTTCTCGGGGCAACTCTGCTGGCGGGTGCCTGGTTCGTCTACTCACGCAGTCGTCGCGGGGTTCAGGCGATGGCGGCTGCAGTTGCCCCTGGCGACGTTGTGGCTGCGGCCCCTCAGCTGCCGAAGATGCTGCAATCGGTTGAGCACTTCCAACCAATGCGATCCGGTGTGCTCGGTTTCGCGCTGTTCGTTCTCAACCCCATCGACATGTCGTGTGCCATCGCAGCAGCGATGAACCTTCGTCTCAGCACCGTGGCACCGACGTCGCAGATCGTCTCGGCCGTGATCTTCTCGTTGGTGTCCGTGACCTCGGTCGCGGTACCTGTTGCCCTCCTGCTGATCAAGAAGGACGAGGCAACCGAACCGCTGCTGAAGATCCGCACCTGGATAGCCACCAACACGCACTTGCTGAACGTCGGGCTCCTCGTCCTGATCGCGGCGATGCAGATCAGTAAAGGGGTGCAAGGACTATGAGTGCTCCGCACACGCGGACCTGGTGGGTCTTCGGATCGTTGTCCGACTATCAACGCGCTTGGCTTCGCCCCGACATCATTGCGGGCCTTACGGTGTGGGCTGTCCTTGTTCCGGAAGCGCTCGCGTACGCCACCATCGCCGGAGTTCCGCCGGTGGTCGGGCTTTATGCTGCGGTTCCGTCATTGATTCTGTATGCAGCAGCCGGCAGTTCGCGCCATCTGATCGTCGGGCCGATGTCGGCGACCGCAGCGTTGTCCGCGGCGATGATTGCGCCATTGGCTTCAGGAAACGACGGCCGATTCATCGCGCTGTCGGCGGCATTGGCGATCGTGACCGGGCTCGTCGGACTGCTCGCAGGATTCATGCGCCTCGGATTCATCGCGTCCTTCATCTCCGAGCCGGTTCTCAAGGGATTCATCGTCGGTCTGGCGCTCACGATCATCATCGGTCAAGTACCCAAACTCCTGGGCGTGGACAAGGGGGAGGGAAACTTCTTCGTCCAGACGTGGACAGTGGTGAAGGAACTGGGTGAGGTCGACCTACCGACCGTGATCATCGGATTGCTCAGCCTGGCAATGGTCCTGGGCGTCAAGCGATGGCTTCCGCTCGTACCGGGTTCGCTCCTCGTCGTGCTGCTGGGCATTACCGCAGTAGCGTTGTTCGGCCTCGACGATCGTGGCATCGACATTGTCGGACACATCGACTCGGGCCTGCCGTCGATGGGTCTGCCGAGTGGTGTGGGAGCCGAGGACTACCTCGACCTGGTCGGACCTGCGGTCGGCGTTCTGCTCATCGGTTTCGCCGAAGGTCTTGGCGCTGCAAAGACATACGCGGCCAAAGCCGGCTACACCATCGACGCCAATCGTGAACTGGCAGGACTGGGTGCGGCCAATCTCGGATCGGGTCTCTGCTCGGGAATGGTGGTCAACGGCAGCCTGTCGAAGACCGCCGTCAACGGAGGAGCGGGCGCCAAATCTCAGGTCAGCGGACTGGTGGTCGCGGCGCTGACGCTGGTGACACTGCTGTTTCTCACCGGCCTGTTCGAGAAGTTGCCAGAGGCGACGCTCTCGGCTGTGGTCATCGCAGCAGTGATCGAACTGGTCGATTTCTCCTCCCTCGCAGCGCTGTACCGGGTGTGGACGAAGAGGTTGGGCAGTATCTACGGGCACGCTGCCCGGGCCGATTTCGCGGCGGCGATCGCGGCGATGTTCGGGGTTCTCCTCTTCGACACGTTGCCCGGTCTGATCATCGGAATCGCCGTCTCGATGTTGCTGCTCCTGTATCGGGTCTCCAAACCGCACGTGGCCGCTCTGGCCAAGGACGGCACGCGCTGGGTCGACATCAGTGGGCATCCTGATCTGAAGACACTCGACGGCGTCGTAGTGGTCAGGGTCGAAGCGGGGATGTTCTTCGCCAATGCCGATCACGTGCGTGATCAGATCACCGGTCTGGTGACCGCCGGCACCACCATGGTCGTTCTCGACGCCGAGACGTCACCGTTCATCGACGTCAGCGCTGCGCAGATGTTGGCTCAGCTTCGAGATTCGTTGGCACGCAGAAATGTGAGCTTCCGAGTGGCACGCGACATCGGGCAGTTCCGCGACGTTCTGTCCGGTGCCGACCAGGGCGCGCTGAAGGTCGACGTCTATCCGACCGTCTCGAAAGCGCTTGCAGGTCGAGACAACACCTCAGCGTGATGTCCGTAGCCAGATTCCCAGGGGACCGGAATCTTTGGCCACTGATCCGACGATCGACGACGCGACAACCACGATGGCCGAGAAGATGAACAGCCAGCCGATGACGGTGAACATCACGCCCAGAAGACCGAACTCGTCCTGCGACGTCTTTGTCATTCGGGGGAGGAAAAGAGTGCCGGCCACGTGCAGTCCGGTCAGGCCCGTCGCGGTGAGCAATCCTGACCCGACGCACATTCGAGTGGTCATGCGATTGGCCGTCAGCAGCATGGGCACGGCTGTCCACACGAGTGCCCACACGACGTAGACCGCTGTGAACTCCAGGACTCTGCCTACTCCCGGAACACCATTCAGTTCACGGCACAGGGCCGCACCGACCACCGACGCGGCCACGACGCACACTACCGCGAACCACCGCCACGCCTGACGGAGTGTCGCCGTCGGCACGCTCCAGATCCGTCCGTACATCCGGCCGAGAGCGCGAGCGTAGGACGTGGAACTGATCAGCAGCATGAGCAAGCCGACAATCCCGAACGCTGCCGCGGTAGAGGTACTGGTCAATACGGTGTCGGGGAGTTGGACGCCGAGGTCGTCTTTGGCGGCATCAGCCAACGGCTTCAGCTTCTCCAAGGTCGACGCTGCAATCATGACCGGGAGCAATGACGTAAAGGCCTGGGCCGCCAAAGTCATGGCGCTGTCCACGAGCCCGACTTCGAAGACCCCGATGGTTGCATCAGTCGCCAACCGTCGACTGGGTGTACGTCTCGCCCACACGGTCAATCGATCGCGCGTATCGGAATACAGCTTCGGGGGCATGGAAGCAGTCTTGCTCAGATGAGTCCGCCGCGTCGCGCAGCCTTGAGCGCGTCGCGTCGGTTGCTCACTTCCAACTTGCGATAGATCCCGCGAAGATGCGTCTTGATGGTGTTGACGGAAAGGAACAGCGTGTCGGCAATGGACTCGGTGGTGTCTCCGGAAGCCAGTTCACGGAGCACGGTGTATTCGCCTGGCGTGAGGATCGGTGCACTCACCAATTCTTGTGGGCGAATGCGGCTACGTACCTGTTCGGCAAATGCTTCCTGATCGCCGAAATGTCCACTGAACTCGTCGAACACCGGCCGCAGGGATGCGCCGTAGTCGAGGAAGGGGCGTAGCAGGCTACCGGCTTCCGCGGCGCGCAGCGCTTTGTGGAGGGAGCGAAACGACTTGCGCTCGTGACCTGTTGCAGCGTGGATCCCGGCTTCGAGTGTCCAGGCGTAGACGTGATGTGCGAGCAACGGGATTTCGGAGGACCCGAGAGCTTCGGAAACTTCGACGAGTGCTTCCGCGAACTTGTTGGACGAGAAGGCGACGGCACCCCGTGCGAGATGTATCTCCGACGTTTCTCCGAATTGATCGGCTGCGTCACGCACGAGTCTCGCTGCCCATTCCACCTCGCCGACGGAAAGGCATGCGTGGACGACGGGTGGTAGAAGAGCCAAGGTCGCGAACGCGAAGGTACGTAATTCGATCGCGCTGAGCATCGCGTCGCGGACATCGGCGGCGGTCGAGCGTCGGTCGGTCGAGCCGTCGAGACTGTGAAGGCCGAAGGTTACGACGGAGTGCCACCCGAACACCGGCGCGCTGGCGCCGAGAACGTCTGTGCTCCGGTAGTTTCCGATTGTCGGGATGCGGTACGGGAGTTCGCTCGAAGCGCAGAGATATGTGGCAAAGGCGGCCACCGACGCGGACAACTCGTACTCCGCAGTCGTCGTGATGCGATGTTCGACCGCGTAGTCGAGAGCGTAGACGGAGTGAGCCCTCATCGCCCCGATGTCTCCGCTGAGAGAAGCTACGTAGCCCAGTCCGGTCAGCGACTTCAAGACGAATCGCGCCCTGCCCCGTATTGTCCCGAGTGCGACGGCTTGAGTGTATTCGACAGTCGCCCTGTCGAACTCACGTCGCAGTAAGTGTGCCGTCGCCAATTCCATGTGTGCGTAGGCTTCGATGTCGGAGTGGGTGCTTTTCTGACGCCGCTCCAGACGTGCCGCCAGCGGCTCGTTGTCGGAAGTCGCCGTAACGCAGGAGATTTCCAGGCTCATCGCCAGGAACAATGGATCTTCTGCAATCGGTGGATGAGTTGCCTCGAGAAGATCGAGGCACGTGGTCGCCGAGGTCACGTCACCGGAGTGGAGGGCGGCCGCCGCCAGCACCAGTCGGGTGATCGGGGATTCCGAAACCTGCGTCGACACCGATTCCAGGACTCGCACGACGTCCCCGCAGTGCCCGTCGAGTACGAGGCCCAGCCCGCAGCGTTCGAGAAACGCGAGAATGCGGTGTGGGTCTCCGATCGACACCTCGAGTTCGAGCGCCTCGAGTTCGAAGTGATTGCTTTCGAACCAGCTTGCTGCTCGCAGGTGTACGCGGTTTCTCTCGACGTGATCGACGCGACGGAACTCTGCCCGAAGGTGCTCGCGCAAGAGAGGGTGATAGCTGAACCACGTTGTGTGGTCGGCGGAATCGGTACGGGTCACGGGGAAGTTGAACTGAATCAGCGAGTCGATCTCGGATAGAGCGTTCGAGTCCGTCAGAGTTTCCGCCAGTTGGGCGGAGAAAGAATCGACCACCGATGTTCGCAACATGAACGAGGTGACATGTTCGGGCAAGGACGTCAGTACCTCGTCGACGAGAAAGTCGGCGATCGGGCGGGGTGTGTGCGTGAACTCGTTCAGTGCATCGCCGATGTCACTGCGGCCAGCCAGAAACGCGGCGGTCAGGCGAACGACGGCGCCCCACCCCTTGGTGAAGTTCTCGACGATTGCGAGTTCGTCGTCGCGCAGCGTGATGTCGTACTCGCCGAATATCGCGGTGATCTCGGAGCGATCGAAAGCGAGATCGGTGGATGCAAAGCGGGTGAGTCGGCCGTCGAGAGCCAGACGATGCCACGTGAGCGGTGGTTCGTAGCGGGCGGCAACGATAATCGACAGGTTGCCCGGGGTCTGTGTGAGTATCCGATCGAGGAGACCGATCGACATCGGATCGTGGAGGGTGTGAACGTCGTCGAGGATCAACGTTGTTCGGCGCTCGTGCGTTTCGAGGGTTTCCGCAAAGTGCGCGAGCCACTGCTCGACGGGCGGCCTGGATCCGGTCTGCACGGGGAGCCTCTGGCCGGCCGCATCGACGGAGGTCGCGATCGCCTCGGCGAGGGATTCACACAGTATCGACACGTTGTTGTCGCGCTCGGCCAACGTCAGCCAGGCCAGCGCAACATCAGGGGAGGCTCGAGAATATTCGCGAGCCCAATCGGCCAGAAGTAGGGTCTTCCCCGCACCGGCCGGAGCCGAGAGCAACCCGACAGGCCCGGGGCCTGAGCCTTTGGTGGCAGTGGATGCGGTGAGTTTGCGGTGCAGGCGCGGACGCGCGACCAGTCCTTTCACGGCAGTTGGCGGGTGAAAACGACCGTTGAGTGCGGCGCCTGGCACGTGCGCTTGCCCGACGCGGTGAGCCGCGTCGAGCGTTACTGCAGCGGCATCACGAAATGGGCTGCTCATCCGACTCCTGTTCGACTGGCTGCACTGGACGTGACCGCTGGATCGAAATTTTGAACGAGTTAGATGATGTGAAACTACCCAATTCGGACACCAAATAAGCGTCCAAGTCGAAAATTCGGACCAAAGTCCCTGATTTAGTGGAGTGAATTTCGAACAATGAATGGTGTCGCCAGTTCTACCGCCCGAACGGCGGGGTGCGAGCAAACCTCGAATAGCGGTCGAATACCTTTTCCAGGCCCACGAGATCCGGATCTGACAACAAGGCTGCCAGAAGTACACGTGCCTGCCCGGCTCGAAGATCGGTGGAAAATACAGCGCCTGCGGCGATCAAGTCGTGCCCGCCACCACCGCCACCGTAAACCGGGGAGATTGGCCCCGAGGGCACCCGAGTTGTCACGGCTACCGGAATGTGAGCGCCTACGCAGTCTCGTACGGCCTCGACTATCGTCGGATTGGCATTTCCCGAACCGAGTCCGTCGAGAACAAGTCCCTGCGCCCCGGCGTGCACGCAGGCGTCGATTTGTACGCGGTCTGCCCCGGGATACACGGCGATGATGTCAACGCGGGTGTCCGAAATCGGATGCCACGGCAATGGTTCGGGATTACGCAGCAGGAGCGGATCGATGTGCACGCGGCGGAAGGCATCGAGTGCCGTCGTATCGGACTTTCGCGTACCTGCGGCTGGATGGACCGAACCGCCGAAGGCGATGAGGACACCACGCCCGTGTGACGAGATGTCCAGTCCGGCTGAGATCGCCGCGGCGAGATTCGAACGAGCGTCGGATTCGGGATGGTCGAAAGTGCGCTGCGCGCCGGTGAAGACCACCGGGCGTTGGTCGTCGTGGTGCAGGTCCAACAAGAACGCAGTTTCCTCCATCGTGTCGGTGCCGTGAAGCACGACCACCGAGTCGAGTCCGGGATCTTTCAATTGATCGGCTACGGCGTCGCGAACACGATCCATGTCCGCGAAGGTCATGCTCGAGCTGTCCTTCGACATCACGTCGACGACTCGAAGCTCGATGTCGTTCTGCTCGTTGCCGACCAGATCTGCACCGGTGATTGCGGGCCGGCTGATTCCATGCGCATCCCGGGTGCTGGCGATGGTGCCACCGGTAGTGACAACTGCGACTTTCGACACTGTGGTCCTTTCACGTCAAGCTGCGGGGTGGTGGATGGCCAACTCGCGAATACGATTCCTGGCGGCGTACCAACCAATCATCAAGAGCGGTGCGATGATCGCGATGGATCCGACGGTCCACGTTCCAACAGGGTTGTCGAATGCCATCAACACGATAACGACCGCAAGAAAGACCAGTGTCGCGATCCCGGTGTACGGTGCGCCGAATATGCGGAAGGAAGGGCGAGTGACTTTGCCTTGTTTCGCAAGTTGCCAGAGCCTCAACTGGCACAGCACAATTACCGCCCATGCACTGATGATGCCCAGTGCCGCAAGATTGAGGACTATTTCGAAGGCTTGCGCTGGGACAACAGCATTGAGCCCGACGCCGAACAGGATGACCACGCCGGTGAGTGCGATTCCCCCGTACGGCACTCCGGCTTTGTTCATTCTGGCAGCGAAGGCAGGCGCCGAACCGGCCGTCGCCATCGAATGGAGTATTCGTCCGGTCGAATACAGTCCGGCATTGAGGGAAGACAACGCCGCCGTGAGAACGACCAGATTCATGATCGCATCTGCGCCTTGGATGTTGATCGAACCGAAGAATGTGACGAATGGACTTTCACCGGCGTGGTATTCGGTGTACGGGAGCAACAGCGAGAGCAGCAGGACCGACCCCACGTAGAAGACGAGGATCCGAATGATCACTGTGTTGATCGCCTTGGGTATCACCTTCCGGGGATTTTCGGTCTCTCCAGCCGTGGTCCCCACGAGTTCAATTGAAGCGTAAGCGAACACGACGCCCTGAATCACCACGACTGCCGGGAGTATTCCGTTGGGGAACAGCCCACCGTTGTCGGCGATCAGGCTGAATCCGGAGGAATGCCCTTCGATGGGCGTGCCGAAGAGTACGAAATAGACACCGAACCCGAGGAATGCGGTCAAGGCCACGACCTTGATCAACGCGAACCAGAACTCCAACTCTCCGAAGACTTTCACGGACACGAGATTCAGTCCGAGAACCAGCAACACCGCGATCAGAGCGAACATCCACTGATCGATGTGTCCCAGTGGCGCCCAGTACTTTTTGAAGAAGTTCATGTACAACGCCACAGCCGTGACGTCGACCACGGCAGTCATTGCCCAGTTCATCCAGTACAACCAGCCCGCAGCGAAAGCCATCTTTTCGCCGAAGAATTCGCGTGCGTAGGAAACGAAGGATCCGGAAGTCGGTCGGTGCATCACCAGTTCGCCGAGCGCCCTCAGGATCAGGAACGCGAAGAATCCGCACAGCGCGTACACGAGAACCAAGGCCGGGCCCGCCTGTTGTAGTCGCCCTCCCGCCCCCATGAAAAGGCCGGTTCCGATCGCGCCACCGATCGCGATCATCTGAATTTGTCTGGGGCCGAGCGCCTTCTGATATCCGAGATCCTCCTCAGTGGCAACTTCGGCGCGGCCTGTCTCTTCCCGTTCGACGGTCATCAAACCTCCTCCGCAACAGCGGTGGCATGAGGCTTCTCCCCCGAAACGCGGAGATTGGCGAGATGTTCGGGGCTGAGCAACCGATCGAGTTCCTCGCGGTCGAGCAGGCCGGCTTCGATTACGAGATCGGCGACGCGACGCCCGGAAATCAACGCCTCCTGGGCGATCCGAGTGGACGCGGTATATCCGATGTAGGGGTTGAGCGCGGTGACGAGGCCGATGGAGTCTTCGACTCGGGCGCGCAGCAGTTCGGTGTTAGCCGTGATGCCGAGTACGCACCGGTCCGCCAAAATGCGGCAAGCCGCACCGAGGTGTCGCATTCCTTCGGACAGTGAGTGCACGATGATCGGCTCGAAAGCGTTGAGTTGGAGCTGACCGGATTCCGCAGCCATCGTGATCGTCACGTCGTTGCCGATGACTTCGTACGCGACCTGATTGAGGACTTCGGGAATGACAGGATTGACCTTGCCCGGCATGATCGACGAACCTGCCTGCACCGGTGGAAGATTGATCTCGTTCAATCCGGCTCGCGGGCCCGAAGAGAGCAGTCGGAGATCGTTGCACACCTTGGACAACTTCACAGCGACCCGCTTGAGGACGCCGGAGAGGTGGACGAACTGGCCCACGTCTTGGGTCGCTTCGACCAGATCCGTTGCCAACACCAGCGGCAGTCCGGTCAGTGCGCCCAGGTCGGAACAGGCCACCTCGGCGTAGCCGGCGGGTGCGTTGAGGCCAGTGCCGATAGCAGTCGCGCCGAGGTTGATCTCGTGAACGAGAAGAGCGGCCTCAGCCAGACGCGCCCGATCCTCCTCGATCATGACCGCGTAGGTCCCGAACTCCTGACCCAGAGTCATCGGCACGGCGTCCTGCAGTTGGGTGCGTCCCATCTTCACTGTGTCGGCGAACTGAAGAGACTTGGTCGTGAATGCGTTCTGGAGTGTAAGAAGTGCATCCAGCAGGTCATCGATCGCGAAGATCGTCGAGATATTCACGGCCGTGGGGTAGACGTCGTTGGTCGATTGGCTCAGGTTCACGTGTTCATTGGGGTGAAGCCGTTCGTAGTCGCCGCGCTGGTGGCCGAGGATTTCCAACGCGCGATTGGCGATGACCTCGTTCGCATTCATGTTCGTCGACGTGCCGGCGCCCCCCTGGATGACGTCCACCACGAACTGTTCGTGCCACCGCCCGTCCACGATCTCCTTGCATGCCTGTGAGATGGCCTCCGCGCGCGGGCGGTCGAGGATGCCCAGCTTTTCGTTTGCGCTGGCTGCGGCCCACTTGACGTAAGCGATGCCGCGGATCAGATGCGGGTTCGTGGCGATTGTTCGACCAGTGATCGGGAAGTTCTCCATTGCGCGCAAGGTGTGGATACCCCAGTACGAATCGGCTGGAACCTCGCGATCGCCGAGCAGATCGTGTTCTGTTCGCGTTTCGAGCACTTGATCAATTCCTCGTGTCTCTTCGCGCAAGCATCACTCTGCGCGGTGGGTGTATTTCGGGATCGCAGCGCTGACGGTCGAGTAGTAGTCCCGCCCAGCTATCGGGCTATCAGGCTGTCTGACAGGTGTAATTGTTACCTCGCTCACTCCGGCACGTCAACCCTTCATCAAGTGCGATGTTTGACGCGGGTCTTCGGCAGTCGCAACAATGACGGCATGAACCTGTCAGACAGCTGGGCCACCAGGCGACCCGTCGCCTCGCGGGTGAGTGCTGCCGAGGCGGTTCTCGCCGACCTCCGTGCCGCAATAACCTCCGGCGAACTGGCAGTCGGAGAGCGTCTCCCGTCCGAGGCGTCCCTGGCCGAAAGACACGGGGTCAGTCGATCGGTCATCCGTGAAGCCCTGCGCTCGTGCCATGCCCTCGGGCTCACCGAGACAAAATCCGGGCTCGGCACCTTCGTCGTCAGTGATTCGATAGCGCGAGACCTCGATTTCGGCAGTTACGCGGCCAACGAATTGGTCGAAGCACGGCCTCATGTCGAAATTCCGGCCGCAGGATGGGCTGCGCAACGGCACACCGCGGAGGAACTGGCAGCCCTCCGCGGACTGGTACAGCAGATGCGTGACGAGGACGATCCGCTCGTATGGGTTGCACTCGACGCCCAATTTCACGGACTGATCGCGAAAGCCAGTAGGAATCGTGTCTTCGAGTCGGTAATCGTCGATATCCGTGAAGCGCTGACAAGGCAATCCGAGACACTCAATCTTGTTGCAGGTCGCCAGGAAAAGTCGAACGAGGAACACGAACGAATAGTCGAAGGAATTGCATCCGGGAGTTACGACCACGCCTCCAGGGCGATGGCCGAACACCTGGACGCCGTCAGGATGACGCTCGAAACACTTGTCCAAGAAAGTGATTCGTTGTGATGGCGCGGCCGCGCAAGTCTGTCCTCGCCTGCGCAATCTTCGCGGCATCGGTGACCGGAGCGTTGGCTGGCTGCAGTTCGTCCGACACCCCGCTGACGCCGACAACCGCGGCGTCAGCACCAACAACGGCAGCTGTACCGCCTACGGGTGTAAATCCACCATCGACGCCGGAATCCGAACGCGCGCTCTTCGATGCTGTGGACCGCAATGATCCCGCAGCTGTTACCGCTGCCCTGACTGCCGGCGCGAACATCGAAGCGCGCGGCGAGGGCGAACGGACTCCACTCGTCGAGGCCACCAAGAACAACGCCGTCGCTGCGGCTTCTACGTTGATTTTTGCCGGCGCTGACGTGAACGCGAAGGACTCCATGCAGGATTCGGCCTTCCTGTATTCCGGAGCCGAGGGTTTGAACGAGATTCTGGCGCTCACGCTCGCCCACGGCGCGGACGTCGACAGCGTGAACCGTTACGGCGGTACGGCGCTGATTCCGGCGAGTGAACACGCGCATGTCGAGACCGTCCGGATGCTGATCGCTGCCGGGGTTCCGGTCAATCACATCAACGATCCCGGGTGGACGGCGCTACTCGAAGCCGTTGTGTACGGCGATGGTTCGGCGCGCTATATCGACGTGATCACTCAGCTTCTCGACGCGGGGGCAGATCCCTCGATCCGCGATGCATCGGGGAAGACCGCGTTGGACAATGCCGAAAGTCGTGGTCAGTCGGACGTTGTGGCGCTGCTTCAATCGCGGAGCTGACGCCAACGAGTCGGGCTCAGCCCGTAGGCCTGTCGAAAGCGTCGGCTGAAGTGTCCGGCGTCGACAAACCCCGCCCGGTGCGCAACGGTCGCGATCGGCAGATCGACGGTAGCGGGTCGAGCCAGTTCGTCCCGAGCCTTCTGCAGGCGCTGGGTGATGATCCACTGTTCGATCCGAAAGCCGTTGTCCGAGCAGATCTTGTACAGCTGTCGCAGTGAGATGTTGTGGGCTTGAGCAATTCGTGCGGGATTCAGTGTCGGATCGTGAAGGTGTTCACGGATGTATCGACGGATCGAAGTCATGGCAAGGGCCGATCTCGGAGCGGATGCGTCAGGATTCGCATGTGCGATCGAAGCGACCAAAGCACGTGCGAGTTCGATCGAGGCCTCGCCCAATTGTTCGGCGGCAGGATCGGTCTCCAACAGAGCGGCGCTGCGGAACAATTCACGAACGTGCGCGATCATCACGGGGTACAGATTGCTGTGATGAGGCCGGGTAGCTGCGTCCCGCACGGTGTCGATCGGCAGTCCCAGCCGATCCATCGGAACGTAGAGGCACTGGGAAGCGCCCGTTCCCGGCCAGGAGAAATCGTAGGTCGACGTCAGGTCCGTCATCAACAGCTCACCGGCGGGCACTCTGCGTTGTTCGTCGTGCTGATCTAGATGGCCGATCCCGATCTCCTGCAGGGCAATCGCAAGGACGGGCATCGACGCGGACCGGACGTGACGTGGTGTTCGGGTCAACCGCATACCGGTCGACTCGGAGCGGAACAGTGATGCTGCACCGAGGTTCCACACGTTCATTCTCGCGCTCACCCGTTCCGGGTTCTCCAAGTGGATTGCACACGGGACCGAGGCACGACCCATCGCGTCGACAAAGGCGTCCGCGCGTTGGTCAGGCTCCAACACGGAAGTATCCAGGAGCAAAGCCATGCAGCCCTGATACCCCGCGATGCGGACGCTCAACCAGAAGTTGTGCAGTGTGAGCTCAAAAGTCTGCACGGACAGTCACGTCCGTCGCAGCAGGTATTTCTAGGATCGAAACGGGCGTGTCCCGGCCTACCGCAGTTTCTCGCTTTTCGACGAGAGTGAAGGAAACGCATGAAGATCTCACGTGTATTCACCGCAGTTCTGGCGTTACTCATGACAGTCGCGGCTGGAGTGATCTTCGGCTCCGGCGCTGCGGTGGCGAGCCCCAAGCCAACCGTCGTTCTCGTCCACGGCGCTTTTGCCGACGCGACCAGTTGGGACGGCGTTGCCGCCGATCTACGCTCGCGTGGCTATCGCGTCGTGACGCCGGACAATCCTCTACGCGGGCCCGCTTACGACGCGTCCGTGATCGAGAAGACGGTTGCGGACATCGACGGACCTGTCGTGCTCGTCGGACACTCGTACGGCGGCGCGGTGATCACCAATGTTCACGACCCGAAGGTGCAGTCGTTGGTGTACATCGCGGCGTTTGCTCCGGTTCAGGGTGAGCCGGTGCAGATCACGATCGATCCCATCAGGTTTCCTGGCAGCCAATTGCTTCCTCCGGCTCTGGGATTGAAGATCGTCGACGATCCTCACGCGATCGGCGGGAAGAACGCCGACGGCTACGTCACGGACGAGTATTTCCATTCCGTCTTCGCTCAGGATGTTTCCGACGAGACAGCGGCAACGATGTTGGCGCATCAGAAGTCTGCGGCTTTGTGGGCGAACCTCGAGCTCGGCGGGCCACCGTCGTGGGCGAACACACCGAGCTGGTATCTGGTTGCCGGTGAGGATCGCGTGATCCCAGCATCGGCGCAGCGGTTCATGGCAAATCGGATGGGCGCGAACACCAGCGAACTCCCGACCTCGCACGCATCGCTGGTTTCCCGGCCAGGGGCAGTGGCAGACGTGATCGTGGCGGCCGCTCACGGGTGAGTGTGCGACCGCCACGAAAGTAGAACAGGGTCAGGCGGAAACGATTACCGAGGAGCCGTGTCCGAACAGACCTTGGTTGGCGGTGATACCGATGCGGGCGCCTTCGACCTGACGGCCTTCGGCCTGTCCACGAAGCTGCCAAGTGAGCTCGCACACCTGCGCAAGTGCCTGTGCGGGAACGGCTTCGCCGAAGCACGCGAGACCGCCGGACGGATTGACCGGGATGCGGCCTCCGATACTGGTGTCACCCGCACGCAGGAGGTGCTCGGCCTCGCCCCGCTTGCAGAGGGCAAGGTCTTCGATCCAGTCCAGTTCCACGGAGGTAGCGAGGTCGTAGACTTCGGCGACGTCGACGTCCTCGGGAGAGATCCCGGCTTCTTCGTATGCGGCGTAGCCGATGGATTCCTTGAACGTGCGCTCCGGAGCGGGAACGGCGGAGCTGGAATCGGTGGAGAAGTTCGGCATGTCCATGATCGTCTGGGGGAACGTCGGCGTGACTGTCGAAATAGCCTTGATGCGAACAGGTTCCGCGATGCCCATCTTGCGGGCGTATTCCATCGACGTCAGCAAGATTGCGGCGCCGCCGTCGGACGTCGCGCAGATGTCGAGCAGGTGAAGGGGATTGGACACCACGGGGGAGGCCAACACGTTCTCGACGGTGACTTCCTTGCGGTAGCGCGCATTCGGATTGCTCAGCCCGTGCCTGGCGTTCTTGACCTTCACGTTGGCGAAATCCTCCGCGGTGGCGCCGTAGAGGTCGATGCGACGACGCGCGTTGAGCGCGAAGTACGCCGGGTTGGTCATACCCATGAGGCGGAAGCGCAGCCAGTCCGGGTCGTCCCAACGCTCACCGGCGACGGGAGCGAGGAAGCCCTTCGGCGTGGTGTCGGCGCCGACGACCAGGGCAACTTCGCTGAGGCCGGCCAGGATTCGTGCGCGAGCGGTGTCGAGTGCCTGGGCTCCCGTCGCACACGCGGCGTACGACGTGGCGACGCGAGCGCCGTTCCAGCCGAGTGCCTGCGCGAAGGTGGCTCCGGCGACGTATCCGCCGTACCCGTTGCGGACGGTCTCGCCGCCGACGATGAAGTCGACATCCTGCCAATTCACACCCGAATCGGCGAGCGCGGCGCGAGCGGCCGCAACGCCGTATTTCACGAACGACTGCCCCCACTTGCCCCAGGGGTGCATACCGACACCGAGTACTGCGACGTCCTTGCTCATGACTGCAACTCCTGATCAGCTGCGGCGACAGGCTTCCATCGCCACGTCGTACGTACTCCGGTTTCGTCGGTGTACAGCGGCTCGACAACCAATTCGACGGTATTGCCGACCTTGAGATCGTCGACGCCGAATCCGTCGGCCACCTGGCCGAGGATGACGATGCCCTCGGGCAGTTCGACTGCTGCGAGAGCAAAAGGCTCGTACGGATCCGAGCGCGGGATGTACGGCGGCGGGGGCTGGTACTGCGCGTCGGTGTACGACCAGACAGTGCCGCGGCGGGAGAGTTCCACGTCGTCGAACTCCTCGCTGAAGCAGCTCGGGTTCTTGCAGAACGTCGCCTCACGAGGGAAGGAAATGGTGCCGCAGGATTGGCACTTCGTGCCGATCAGAGCAGGTTCGTCGCCGGTGGTGAACCAACCCTCTACTGCAGGTGTCACACTCCCGTTCGGCGCCGGCGTTGCAGTCTCGCTCATGCAATCCTCATCTGGTTGGCGAGCGTGATCCGGGGATCGTGGCTCGCTGTGCCGCTTACTGGAACAGGTTGCAGTATTACACGATTTCGGCCGCTGACGGGCATAAATTTTCGCTGAGTGGGACGTTGCCGGAACGCAGACGGCCCCGCCGGGCAGACGAGTCTGCAGGCGGGGCGGTGTGCGTGAAAGTAGCTGTTTACCTGTAGTGGATCAGCGAACGCGTACGGGTCGACCGAATCGACGCGTCGGTTTCACTCGGGCCGCAGCGTCGAGGATGGAGGTGATCTCGACCTGATCCAGAACCTTTTCGCGGGCACGATCGTGCGCAGCGCCGCGTTCCAGTTCCGCCTTGTCGATGGCGTGCCAGCCCTCGCGGTCGACGACGTCGGACTGTCGCGCCCGGACCAGACGATCGACTGCGGAGTCGTCTGCGACCGGGTTGGTCAGGCGTCCGTCGTTGAAGTCGTCGACGAGCATCCTGATCGTTTCCTGCGCGCAGGACTTGTTGGTGCCGATGAACCCACTCGGTCCGCGCTTGATCCAACCGGTCGCGTAGACCCCGGTGGCGGGATCACCGTTCGGAGTTTCGAGGACTCGGCCGTTCTCGTTCGGAATGACCGACGCACGCTCGTCGAACGGGACGCCGGGGATGGGCACTCCGCGGTAGCCGATCGAGGTGAGGACCAAGCCGGTATCAATGGTCTCGGTATCGCCGGTTGCTTCGATCTGCACGGTTCCGTTGGCGTCGACAAGAGCGTTGCGAGCGAACTCGATTCCGCTGACCTGATCGTCGCCGGTGATCGAGGTCGGTGTGAGCAGGTAGCGCAACGTGATGCGCTTGTTGCCGACGTCGACGTGATCGCGGTTCTTCAGTGCTTCGAGGAGACGCAACTTCTGCTCGACGGCATGCGGAAGCTCGCCGCGTTTTGCCAGTTCTTCGGTGGCCGAGTCGAGAACCATGTCGTCGGGTCCGACAGAGAGTTCGATGTCCGGCAGTGCCATCAGGCCGGTGAACTCGGGGACTGTGAACGCGGACTGCGCGATTCCGCGTCGACCCACGATGACAACTTCTTCGACGCGACTCTTCCGCAGAGCGGCGAGTGCGTGAGCGGAGATGTCAGTGCCCGCCAACTTCTCGGGATCGGCCGTCAGAATGCGAGCGACGTCGAGCGCGACGTTTCCGTTTCCGATGATGACCGCGCGGCGATGCGAGAGATCGAAGACGTCGTCGGCGTGATCGGGGTGGCCGTTGTACCAGGCCACGAAGTCGGTGGCCGAGGCCGTGCCAGGCAGATCAGCGCCCGGAATGCCGAGACCACGGTCGGACGAAGCGCCGACTGCGTAGAGCACCGCATGGTGATTTTCGAGCAGTTCGCTGTGCGAGATGTGCTTGCCGATCTCGACGTTGAGGTAGAACTCGAAACCCTTTTGTGCGGCGATCTTGTCGAACAAGCGAGTGACCTGCTTGGTCTTCTGATGGTCCGGAGCAACGCCGGCGCGAACCAAGCCGTAAGGCACAGGAAGGCGATCGAAGACGTTGACCTGCACGTCAGGCTGAGTCAGCAACTCGTCCGCGGCGTACATCGCCGACGGTCCGGAACCGACGATCGCAACGCGCAACGGCGGTCGGCCCTTGTCGACGTGGGCTGCCGGGATGACCTTGGCGAGAAGCGGCCTGGGTCGCTCTTCCTTGTAGAAGTCCGCATTGATGGACAGGAAGACTCGCTGCGGGTCGGTCAGCTTCGACTCGGGGACGATGGCGTCGACCGGGCAGGCCGAGACGCATGCGCCACAGTCGACGCAGGCCTGCGGATCGATGTGCAGCATCTCGGCGGTGAGGAAGTCCGGCTCGTCCGGCGTCGGATGGATGCAGTTGACCGGGCAGGCGTAGACGCACGAGGCGTCGCTGCAACAGGACTGCGTGACTACGTGTGGCATGGCGCTATGAGTCCGATCTCGACTGTCCGGGAGCTACGCGGCGGCGTTGTGCGAGCTGCGGTGAGGTTCGCTACGGAAGCGTGATGCGCGGCCGTCCATCTTGCAGGCCTTCCACACCAGGCGCGAGGCACGGTTCATCAGGCCGGTGTCGGTGGCCAGCATGCGGACGTCACCGAAGTAGTTGCGCAGGGTCTGGCGCGACTCGGGCAGATCCCAGAACAGGTCCTTCTTCACGGACTTCGGGATGTCGAACTGCTTCCAGAAGGACTTCGGCGGGATGACGATGGCGTCACAGAGAATGCGCATGACGATCGGGAACAGCAGCGAGAGGACGAACCGGTTCGGGCGTGACATCAGCGGGATGCGACGGCTCAGAAGCTTGTGCGCGAACGAGATATGACGCGCTTCCTCGGCTACGTGGATGGCCATGACCGACTGCATGATCGGGTGGATCTGGCCGCCGGCGCGCAGGATGCTCTTCTGAATGTGGTCGATCGGCTCTTCACCGGCGAGGACACCGACGAAGAACAGTTCGGGGAACGGACCCGCAGCGAGGGGGATGAAGGGTGCAAGCATCTTCATCGGACGGCTCATGCCGGGAGCGTCGGCACCGATGCGGTTGACCATCTCCTGGAACATCATCGTGTGGTTGCACTCTTCGACCGACTCGTGCGTGCAGTAACGCGCCTCGGCCGAATCGTTGGGCAGCGAGAAGACGTACTGCATCATGCCGCGGATCAGAATGTTCTCGAACTGGAGACCGACCTTCGCGACATTGGCCTGGCGCCACATGCCGATTTCGATCTGCCTGGCCTCGGACTGCGACTGGTACCACGGGTGAGCACCCAGCGGATCTGTCTCGGCCGGGAGGATCCAGCGGCGATCGTTCGGGACGACGGCAAACTCGGGGGAGTCCCAGTCGATGTCGAGGTACGGGTCGAAGTGCTTGTGCACCGAGCCCTCGGACAGGAGTCGAAGCGTCTCGTTGTACGAGTCGTCGGATGCTTCTCCGCGCTTGTCGAGCGGCGATGTGAGCGTCATGGCGTCTCCTCTTCGTTTCGGTCACCGCTGGTATTTCTCGCGGTGTTCGGTGGAATCGAGGGCCGGTTGTGTGATCGCTGGCACTCGGTCTGGATTTAATGTAACCCGAGGTATCAGGAAAAGCTAGTGGCAGATACTCCTGAATCCCGACGAATTCTTGACACGGCCGAAACGGCGCCATAACTTACTTTTGAGTAATTTCCGCGGTGCGTCCGAAGTGGGCTGTTCAGGGACGGGTTCGCACCGAATCGCACGCGAAGATCGAACCGAGGCCGACGTGATCAGATCGATTCTCAGCAATCTTGCATTGAGACCGCCGACGCGTCTGCGCTCCCTTGTTCCGTCTCGCGGCGTCACGCTTTCCGACAAGACCATCGTCCTGACGGGAGCCTCGTCGGGGATCGGTGAGGCGACAGCTCATCTTTTGGCTCGTCGGGGAGCCGAGATGATCCTGGTCGCGCGCGGTGAGGAAAACCTCGAACACGTACGGGACGAGATTCACCGCAGGGGAGGATGGGCACACATCGTGCCTGCGGACCTCTCCCGCGGTGAAGCCGTTGACGAACTCGCGGAGACGATCGCGGATCGATTCGGGTCGGTCGACATCCTCGTCAACAATGCGGGTCGCTCGATCCGGCGTACCGCGTTGGATTCGGTCGACCGATTCCATGACTACGAGCGCACCATGGCGCTGAACTACTTCGGGCCGACAAGACTGACGTTGCGGCTACTGCCCGCGATGCTCGAGGCGAAGTCCGGACACATCATCAACGTCGGAACCTGGGGAGTCACTGCGGGCGTGATGCCCAGGTTCAGCGCCTATCACGCGTCGAAGTCTGCTCTCAGTGCATTCGGCCGAAGCCTCGGCGCGGAATGTCACGGCACCGGTGTCGATGTCACCACAGTGCAATTCCCACTCATACGAACACCGATGATCGCGCCGACGGCGGATTACGTGAGCCAGCCGGCGCTGACGGCCGATCAAGCTGCATCGTGGATCTTGAGGGCGATCAATACGCGTCCCGTCGAGCTGTATCCGCGGTACGCGGGGCTGTTACGAGCGATTGACGTTGTATCCCCTTCTGCCACTGACGCTCTCGTGCGAAGGGCTGGGATCTGAGGGGCTGGGATTTGAGGGGTTGGGATTTGAGGGGTTGGGATCTGACCAGAAACGTGCACCAGCACCGAGGCATGGTTCGTCCCCGGTGCTGATGTATTCGATTGTCGCGATTCACGCCGCTGTGGGTGGGCTGTTCCCGCCGATCGGCTGTTGATACGGATCGATCGACATCGGTGGATAGAACACCGTCTTTCGATCCGGGCCGATCTCCACCCGCCACTCCGTGTGGTGCAGCGTCCGATGGTGATGACCGCACAACAGAACCAGGTTGTCGAGATCTGTTGGGCCACCATCACCCCAGTGAACAATATGATGAGCATCGCACCACCCCGACGGAGTCCCGCACCCCGGAAACGCACACCCACCATCACGAACCGCCAACGCCCGCCGCTGCGGCACCGTCGCCGTTCGCGCTTCCTTACCGCACTCGAGCGGAACACCATTCTCGTCCAACAAAATCCGCGTGACCGTGCAGTCGCACGCCAACATCCGCGCGGTATCGATACTGATCGGGCCCACCCAATCCGCCCACGCAAATCCGAGTTCTTCGGTGGACGGCAGGAGGTCCTTCAACGCTTGCAGGTCCGTCATGTCTTTTGCGCTGGCGGTGACCGTGATGTGTGGTTTCACCCCGCCCTCGATCGGTCCCAACCCCGCCCGCTCGTACCGGCGCAACAACTCGCAGAACCCGTCCGCCCGCCGCAGCGCCGGAGTACGCGTGTCCTTCACGCCGTCCTTCTCCGGCGTCGGCGCCGACAGACTCGACAACAACGTGATCAACCGTGCCCCGTTCACAGCATCCAGTTCGCCCTTCACAGTCACTCTGCCGTACAAGCCTTTCGAGGCGTAGAACTCGTTACGTTCGGAATCCTCGCCGACCGGAACGCCGTCCTCACGCTTGCCGTACTGCTTCTCGATCCGCCGGATCGCTGCCCGCACCGCATCACAATCGGCGATGTTCTTCGACGCCAACCCCAACAAGATCCCGCGGGCCTTGTCCACATCCGCCGAGGTCATGTTCTTCGGTGGATGCTGACAAAACGACGCCACCTGACGGGCTTTCAACGCATCCACGTCACCACGATGAAACGCATCGCCCACAACGGGTTCGAGCATCAACAACCGCGCCAACCCGACCAGCAGACTGCACTCACCGATCTCCAGATTCGTCGACCCGTGCAACCACTGCGCGATCGCCCGAAAACCCTTCCCGCCGAGAACGTCCCGGGAAAACATCTCCACGATCAGCAACACCATCCGCGACTGCAACTCGTGCCGGACACGCACCAGATCCAGAACCTCACTCTTGAGGCCCTCGCCATCCAGCTGCCACGCTTCCCGACTGTCCATACTCAAAGTCTAATCGAACAAAGTTTCGAACACAAGATGATGTGGATCGAAAATTGCTGCTATCGAATCGATTTCGGCATTTCCGACATTCGGTTGTAGGTGGGTCGCCGACGTCGTCCACGTGCGCCGACGAGTGCGAGCGCCACCATCAACCCGGAGCACAACAGCATCACGTCGGAATTGTCTGAGCCCCAGCACATTGTGTAATCGGCGTCGATCATGTTGCCGCCTGTCCCCGGCAAGCGCATGGGTCCAGCCGAGCACCAGGCCCAGGAGTGTCATCGCCAGCGTGATGGGAACGAAGACCACCAGGACCCGCAAGAAATGCCCTCGAACAAGGCTGGTGGATTCGCGAAGATCGACGAGTGGTGGAAGCGCCGGACACGACGGACACCGATTTATTACTCATCGGTCTGGTGTCGAGTGCGCATCTGCAGTCCCGAGCCAAAACCAATCTTCAGCGCTTCCGGCGGCCGAACAATACGCCGACAGCCGAGATCATGATCAGCGCCACAAGAACGACGACGATGTACGACCTGTCCGCGGCCGGTGCCACCGTTTCGCTTTCTTTGGTCACTGCATCAGTGAATGTACAGCTTATGCCTGGAGGGAACCATCCCCAGAAGTCTGTAATTCCTGCCGCTACCCTCTCCGCCCGGCCGGGAAGGAGATAATTGAATCGTGATGGGATTCCATAGTGATCAATGCACCAGCTGGGCTGATGTTGGAGGCGCAAAGAAAATGCGTCCAACAAATAGACCAAGGTTAGTGCGATCAGCGATATTGCTAAAGACGCTTGGCTTGCTCGTAATAATCGAATCTTCACGACTCGCCCGCAACAGTCACGTCATCATGGGGTGACGATGGTATTGGTTGCTGCGATCCACCGAATCCAGCCGTGCTCAAAATTGACCTGTCGACTTTGGGAGTCGCCGAGCTCTCCTGACATCGGTAGTTCAAATCGACCATCCTCGCAGCCCTGCCTCCCATAGTCAGCAAAGATAGCACCGTGGACACTTTCTCCGTGCCGAGAAACAATCGATCGTGAGATCGGGGAAGTGGTTACTGCTAGTCCGCGACAAACAGCTCGCTATTCTCATCGAATGGATCAGGCAGTGTCGAACTCGCAGGCAACGAGAAGGTCCGGTGCTCTTCGTTGGGTTGTTTTGGTAAACGCACTTATCGCAGCGTCGGCGTCGGCGATGTATGTCGCAGCGAAATGCCATCTCGCCTGGCCCGAACCTGCGGATAGTGCACTCTCGATCGCCGGTGCGGTCGTTCTCTGGGTCCTCACGGCGAGTGTTGCAATCGTGCTGCTCGGAGTGTGCTGGTGGCAGCGACGCCGATGGTTGTGGTCCGATGTCGCTGTTCCGGTTCTCGTGGTGATCGCACTCGGGATCGCGGCCGCGGGGCAGCCACATTTCGATCAGTATCGGGCAGACTTCGAAACCGTTGCACAGCAACTACTTCAAGAACCTGACGATCCCTATTCCGATGGGTATCATCGTGATCTACGAATCGGCAGATTCGATATCTCCTATGCCAACGTCAGCAGTGAAGGCCACGTCTATTTCTATGACGCACGAGATGGATTGGACATCTTGGACAATCCCGGCTGGGTGTACGCACCCGATGGTGTGTCCGACAAGACCTTCAATCAGCTCCGGCTGGAAGACATCGGGGGCGGATGGTACCGATTCCCTCATCTTGTCGTTGACAGCTATTGAAACTCAAACCACCAGACCCTCCGCTCGAAGTCTCGGGCGAATGTGGTGACGCCGACCAGCATTCCTGAGGCGAAGGGAAGTAGGAGTACGAAAAGCGTCGTGAAGGTCAAGGCGGTGGCGGCGCGGCAACCGCCACCCCCCGTCGTACCAGCGCGAGCAGATGTCCCCGAAGTCCCAACTCTCGCCCCAACGCTGAACGAACCAGCCCGAAAGTGCGGCTGTCAGGATCAGTAGGAATATCGTCGCCAGTGACCATGCGATCTACCCTCGGCATTGCCGCCAGGTCGCACACATCATCGGCGAATACAGCTCGGTGAAGTGCGGATGCGTCTCATGATGAAACAATATTGTTCGTCTGATGATCCGCACGGATTCCGAAAGCCGATACCCCGGACCTGCTCCGAGGTATCGGCCTGAGGTCAGAGGCAGAAGAAACTGAGCGAACTGATTGCCGCGTTCTGCTCGAGTTGGCCTGCGTCTCCGACGTTGCCGGCGGCGACTGACAGATCTTGAAGGGAGAGAATAGCGTCCATTGTCATTTCCTTTGTTGATCGGCATGTTTACCGATGGATTTGATCGATCGAATTGTCTTGCGGTGCTGATTCCATTTCAGGTTTTTGGCCTGATGCTTCTGTGCTCCAATCTTCCGGGGTGATAACTTTCCGAACAACTAGGAGATGTGGCAGTTCGACACGCACATCAGTGGAAACGACTGTCGGACAGTTGGCAATCCGGCATGACGGAGCAATGCCAGTATTCCCGCGGATCCGGTTGCCCAGTCTGTCGAGAGTCTCAGGTTCTGTTCACCTGGAAAGTGCAGGCCTCCTGCGTGATTGAGGCTGTGCAAGCCCAGAAGCTGAAACTGCTGTGCAAGCGTCTGTTCACAATCGGCGCCGGCGTATGGAGTCTTGGAGAGTTCGCTGAGAAACAGAATCAGCCCGGCTCGCCCGTTGAGTAGTCCGGCTTGGGCAGTGAATTCGACTGTGGCGGCGCGGGATATCGCACGCACCGCAGCTGCGTAACGCGGTTCGTCGACATGGCGCAGAAGTTGTAGAAGTACCAGGCCCACACCGACAGACCCGGATCCGAGATACGGCATCGTCCGGCGCTCCTCTCTCAGCTGCATCGACCCGTCAGGGCACATCGACATCACAGACAGATCGATGTCGACGAGCTGGCGTGCGTGTTCCAGCGATCGAGGATCACCACTCAGTTCGTAGTGGCGAGTCCAGAACAGTGCTTGTCCGCTCGGTCCCCGCATCAGCCCACCTCGGCCGGCCACTGCCCAAGGTGTTCCGCCGGCGTCGCGGACATGCAAGCGAGCAGCTGAAATTCGTTCGCGCAGAGTCTCGGTCACGACAGCGAGAGTGGGTGACACAGTCGGTCGTGAAACCGATTCCTCGAGTAGGAGGCAACCGATTCCGGAAAGGCCGCTGAAAAGGCTGGAGTCGATGTCGTCGAGTGGGGCTCGACGCAAAGTCTCGACCCACCTGTCGGCTGTCGAATGTCGCCCGTGATGCCGAAAGGTGTGCACCGCACCCGCGAGCCCGTCGAAGAAACCGAACTGTGGTTGCGTATCCGAATCAACCTGATGTTCAGTCCATTCCAGGACTGACTCCAAGGTGTCGGTGGGAAGATCATCGGCGAGCAGGTTTCCGCACGAGCCGTGCGCAATGCCGTAGCCGTTCACCTCGAACTGGGCGATGTCGCCGGGAAAGAGTCGATCAGCGCGGGCGAGATCAAGCGAGGCGAGGATGCCGCAGCGCAATAGAGCGGCCGTGCGTTGCAAGGTTTCGTTCGACGACGTGTCCCAACGATGCGGGCGATTCTTCGGCGCCGGCGCCTGTACGTCGAGCATCGAATAGAGCGAGGCACCGAAGGCGCGGGGAAGATCGAATCGAGACACCGCATAGTCGATGAGTTCGGGAATCTTGTTGCGATCGAGAGGGAACAATGTAGTAAGTGGAACAAAGAGTCCCAGCTCGATGCAGCCCAACGAGTATCGATCCGCCGCGATTCCTGTCAACTGTCGAGGTGCTGTGTATCCGGGGGCTCCGGTGGACCGGGGCGGATGCTCGTCGATGTTGTGGGCCATCTCGAAGTCGATGATCCGAATACCGGACGGTGAGCACATGACGTTGCCAGGGTGAAGATCGGCATGAACGATTCCGGCGTTGTGGAAGCTCTCGACTGCGGTAGTCAACTGTTGTGCAATGTCGAGTGCCCAGGTTCTGTATTCCGTTCGGGAACTGAGTGTCTGGTCCGCGCGTATCAGTGGGTGGCGGAGCGCAACTTCCTGATTCAGGGGAGTGCCGGCAGCGCGCTCGGTGACAAGGAAGTGGTGTCCCTCGCGCTCGAACAAGCTGATCGCAGAAGGTGTGTACGGGTTGTCGGCAAGGTGAGTCAACTTGTCGTACTCGTTACGGATGCGGTCGATTGCGTACCGGCCGTTTGCGTCCGGGGCGGTAAAGGGACGGCCTTCTTTGATGACCAGATCGATGCCGGCGTCGTCGAATGCGGAGTAGATCCCCCCGCTGTTGCTGAAGTGCAGGGCTTCATTGATCGAATAGGGGAATTCGTCATGTGATTTCAGCTTGTCTTGCTGCGCGCGAACGAAGTCCGGGATTTGTACCCAGTCCGGAGTTCTGAAGGAAGTGCCGCGCACATCGGGTTCGAGCGATCCGTCAGGACGCCGAATTGCGGGGACGCGATCGCCGAATGAATCGTAGGTCTGCATGGGCAGATACGCGCCGTACCGTAAGTAGAGCGGTCCCCGGTTCCATCGCACATCGCTGAGGATGTACGGCCCGTCGGCACCGGCGACAAGCTTGTCCAGTTCGGTGATGACACGTTGTGTGGCAACACCATCCGCCGGATAGATCGTGATGAATTTTCCGCTGGAAGTTCGATTGGCCTGCTTGCTGTTGGACAACATGAGGTCTGCTGCCGTCCGAAGAAATTTGAACGGCACATGATTGTGACCGCAATACACGGAAACGGTATCGAGCAGCTCCTGCGCGTTGGCTCGGGTAGCGGAGCAGTGAATCTTCCATCCTTGTTCTGGCAGCAGACCGTCGGGCGGTTGGAAGTAGTTCCACGGTCCACTTTGGGGACCGCGCCGCCAGAGCGACCAATCCACCGACTTCGCGGGGATAAAGTGCTGGTCAGTTGATGTATCTGGTCGGGTGACCGTTCTGATTCGGTCGTAGAAATGCGGGTCGGCACGCGTGAAGGCAACGTATCGCAGGTCCACGCCAAACCTCCCGGTCAGTCCCCCTGCGGTTGTCATCGATTGGTGCCACGCCCCGAATCCCCTGTGGCTTGGATTGCTTGTGGCGGAAGGTTATCCGATTCCGGACATTTCGGGCGAAGATTGAAAACCTATCATTCGAAAGTACTAATGAATGGCGTGGGCCAGGCGAGGTCACTGATCGCCCAGCTTTTAGTCGGCCGCATTTGTTTCGAGTTCGGAGGCCCCCTCTTGACGAGAGGATCAAGTCGGTGGTAGTTCTTTAGCGAGCGCTAAGTCAGGGTGCTCCCTCGATCTCGGTCCGGTACCCGGCGCCACGAAACACGGGTGCCGGACCGCCCCAGCAATGCACGTCCTCGAAGGGAACGAAGATGACCAAGGCAGTGATCGTCGATGTAGTCCGGATCGCGTCCGGCAAGGGAAAGCCGGGCGGAGCACTGTCCGGGACGCACCCTGTCGAACTGATGGCCCACGTTCTGCGTTCCATCACCTCGCGAAACGGCCTCGACCCCGCCCTGGTGGACGACGTGATCGGCGGTTGCGTCGGCCAGGCCGGTGAGCAGGCGCTCAACATCACCCGCAGCGCGGTCCTGTCGGCAGGGTTCCCCGAGTCGGTACCCGCCACCACGATTGATCGCCAGTGCGGATCAAGTCAGCAAGCTGCGCACTTTGCGGCGCAGGGCGTGATCGCCGGGGCCTACGACATCGTGATCGCGGCAGGCGTCGAATCCATGAGTCGTGTCCCGATGGGTACCACGACGATGGGGAAGGACGCTTCCGGTCCGGGCGTCGCGGCTCGCTACCCCGAAGGCCTGGTCAACCAGGGAATCTCTGCAGAATTGATCGCCGCCAAGTGGAAGCTTGACCGCGACGCTCTCGACGCATTCTCCGCGCAGTCCCACCAGCGGGCAGCAGAGGCAGCGGCGAAGGGGCTCTTCGACAAGGAGATTCTGCCGATCTCGGTGACCAACGCCGCCGGTGAGACCGTCTCGCATATCGTCGACGAGACGGTTCGCGCGTCTACTACCGCCGAGGGACTCGCCGGTTTGAAGCCGTCGTTCTACTCGGAGAAGTACGCGCAGCGCTTCCCCGAGGCGCAGTGGTCGATCACTCCCGGTAACTCGTCGCCGCTCACCGACGGCGCGTCCGCAGCACTGATCATGAGCGAAGAAATGGCGTCGAAGCTAGGGCTGACGCCGCGAGCTCGTTTCCATTCCTTCTCCGTTGCGGGCGATGACCCGATCTTCATGCTCACCGCACCCATCCCAGCCACCCACAAGGTGCTCGCTCGCGCGGGTCTGAGCATCGACGACATCGACACCTACGAGGTCAACGAGGCATTTGCTCCCGTTCCACTCGCCTGGGCTCACGAGTTCGGCGCCGACCCGGCAAAGCTCAACCCGTGGGGCGGCGCGATTGCACTCGGCCATGCCCTGGGGTCCTCGGGTACTCGTCTGCTGACCACGATGGTCAACCACCTCGAGGCCACCGGCGGACGCTACGGATTGCAGACCATGTGCGAGGGCGCCGGCATGGCCAACGCCACAATCATCGAACGCATCTGAAACACATAACCTTTCGAAAGGAACTCTCATGATCGTCAACGACAGCGTCGCCGTCGTCACCGGTGGAGCATCCGGCCTCGGCCTGGCTACGACCAAAGCCCTTCTTGCCGACGGTGCCAGCGTCGTCATTATCGACCTTCCGTCGTCCAACGGTGAAGCCATCGCCAAGGAACTTGGCGACCGGGTCCGCTTCGCGGCTGCAGACGTCACCGACGAGGCTGCGGTCACCGCGGCACTCGACGTGGCCGAGTCCCTCGGACCCCTGCGCGTGGCAGTCAACTGCGCCGGAATCGGCAACGCAGTCAAGACGGTCAGCAAGAAGGGCGCTTTCCCGCTCGACGCGTTCAAGAAGGTCATCGACGTCAATCTGATCGGCACCTTCAACGTCCTTCGTCTTGCTGCGGAACGTATTTCGAAGACCGAGCCGATCGACGGTGAACGCGGCGTCATCATCAACACCGCTTCGGTCGCAGCGTATGACGGCCAGATCGGGCAGGCTGCGTACTCCGCGTCGAAGGGCGGCGTCGTCGGTATGACGCTTCCCATCGCCCGTGACCTCGCGTCGCTGCTGATCCGCGTCAACACCATTGCACCCGGCTTGTTCAAGACCCCGTTGCTGGCTGGACTGCCCGAAGCAGCCCAGGCGTCGTTGGGTCAGCAGGTGCCTCACCCCTCTCGCCTGGGTGATCCCAGCGAGTACGGCGCGCTTGCTGCGCACATCGTTTCCAACCCCATGCTCAATGGTGAGACGATCCGCCTCGACGGTGCAATCCGTATGGCACCGCGGTAATTTCGGCTATCACATGACTGGCGAGGTGGAGTCGGTGAGCTCGGTGGCAGTGGACTGGAGGTCCTTCCCGCCGCTGGTGATGACCGACATCCTGACGGCTTCGCTCGAGCTGTTCGACGAGAACGGTTACCACGGCACGACGGTGCGCCAGATTGCCAATCGTGTCGGGGTAACCGTTCCCGCGCTCTACTATCACCACGCGAACAAAGAGGCAGTTCTCGTCGCTTTGTTCGAGATCTCGATGAGTGAGCTGAATACCAGAACCGAAGCGGCAGAAGCGGAGGCCGGCGAAAATCCGGTACGACGCTTCGCCTTGGTGGTGGAGGCGATTGTTCTCTATATGACCCACCGGTCGCGGCACGCTGCGTTGGACACCGAGATCCGGCATGTCTCACCGGAAAGTCGAAGTCGGTACGCCGCCAGTCGTAAGCGGCTCGAGTTGCTGATGCGCAGGATCGTCGACGACGGTGTGGCATCGGGAGATTTCGCGGTCACCGATACCGAAGAGACCGTCCGGGCAATACTCGGTATGGCGCAGTCACTGCCGCGTTGGTTCCAGACCGGCGGTCCGATGTCGCCGTCGCAATTGGCGCAGAAGTACGTCGACATCGCTTTTCGCACGGTCGGCTATCGGCCGTAAAGTGCCTCGCTCGTGAACGAAGGTGGGCAACAGGTCGAAAACCTGTTGCTCACCTTCAGTATTCAGACTTCGACATTCACTCCGTGTCAGAGTCGCGTAACTTCGAGTCCGCCCTCGTGGTAGTCGGCGCGAAGGCGTTTCTTGTCGAACTTGCCGACGCTCGTCTTCGGGACTTCCTGAACCACGGCCCAGTTCTCGGGCAGCTGCCACTTGGCAACCTTGTCCGAAAGGTACTGTTGCAGTTCGGACATGGTGGTTTCGGAACCGGCGCGAAGGACAACCGCAACCAACGGGCGCTCGTCCCACTTCTCGTCCGGCACGCCGATGACGGCAGCTTCGGTGACGTCGGGGTGACCCATGACGGCGTTCTCGAGGTCGACCGAGGAGATCCATTCGCCGCCGGACTTGATGATGTCCTTGGAGCGGTCGGACAGGCTCAGGAAGCCGTCGGCCGTGATGGATCCGACGTCGCCGGTCTTGAGCCAGCCGTCGTTGAACTTGTCTTCCGCGTCGACGCCGTAGTACGACCCGGTGATCCAAGGGCCGCGCACTTCGAGTTCGCCGACGGAAACTCCGTCGTGTGCAACAACTTTGCCGTCGTCGTCGATGAGACGCGCCTCGACGGATGCCGGGAATCGACCCTGCGAGTAGCGGTACTTCCACATCGCGTCGCCGGTGACACCGGCCGGCGGACGGGCAACGGATCCGAGCGGGGAGGTTTCGGTCATGCCCCAGGCGTGCAGGACGGAGACGTTGTGATCGGCTTCGAATGCGTGCATGAGGGCGGGCGGTACCGCGGACCCACCGATCAGAACCTCGCGCATCGAGGAGATGTCCTGCGGGTTCTGCTCGAGGTAGAGGTGCAGGCCCTGCCAGATGGTGGGGACGGCTGCGGCGAACGTCGGCTTCTCGCTGGCGATGATCGCAGCCAACGGGGCAGGCTGGAGGAAGCGGTCGGGCATGATCAGCGAAGCACCGATCATGAATGCGGCGTAGGGAAGTCCCCACGACATGGCGTGGAACTGAGGCACCACGGCGAGTGCACGATCGCCCTGCGCGAGGTTGGGGCCGTCGCTCATGCAGACCTGCATGGAGTGCAGGTAGATCGAACGGTGGGAGTAGACGACGCCCTTGGGGTCACCCGTGGTGCCGGACGTGTAACACATTGCGGCAGCGCTCAGTTCGTCGACCTCGGGCCAGTCGAACTCGGTGGGCTGATCGGCGATCAAGCCCTCGTAGGTGTGAACCTGCACTCCCTCGGGAGCTTCGAGTCCTGCAGTGGAGGAGCCGGTGACGACGATGTGTTTGACGGTGGTCAGCGACGGAAGCTGCGGAGAGAGAAGCGGAATCAGGGACGGGTCGACGATGATCACGCGGTCCTCGGCGTGATTGGCGACATGGATCAACTGCTCGGGGAACAGACGAATGTTCAGGGTGTGGAGCACAGCGCCCATCGAGGGGATCGCCAGGTACGCCTCGAGGTGCTCGGAGTTGTTCCACATGAACGTGGCGACTCGCTCGTCGCCCTCGACGCCGAGCCCGCGCAGGGCGTGCGCAAGCTGAGCACAGCGCTTGCCGACGTCAGCGTAGGACACACGGCGCGGGCCGGACTCGGTCCACGTGACAACCTCGGAGGCGCCGTGAACGGAGGCACCGTGGCGGAGAAGTTGAGCAATGGAGAGGGGGGCGTCTTGCATGGTGCTCAGCATGGGCTGCTCCTGTGTGGTGTGTGAGACCGGTGCTTTTGCCCACGGGTCGTCACAAACGATGTGCTGTGGCTGCCAGATTAGTCACAGCCCCGAAGTGCTCGCTAGTGACCCACTGCACTGGCGAAGAACCACGCTATGAGTAGCGCTCCCGGATCGACTACTCCGCGAGCGGCTTCGCCCACATAACTTGCACGTCCGCGGTTCGCGAGCATGGTTTCGGTCGACTCCGCCCCGGCCGCTGCGGCTTCCGCTGCGCTCGCCAGCGCAGCATCTCGATCGGCTTCCGAGCTCACGGATTGCTCCAACGACTCGACCGCCGGAACTATCGCGTCGACCATCGTCTTGTCGCCGACGCGTGCGCCGCCGAGCGAGGTGATGTTGTCGAGTCCCGCTCGCGCTGCAGCCGCGATCGCGCCGAGGTCGAGTTCGGAGTCCGCCGAGTCTGCGGCAACGCGGAAGAAATGCCGGAACCAGATGCCGAACAATGCGCCGGAGGTGCCACCGGCGTGGCCGAGGTACGCCTGTGAGACTGCATCGAATATCGTTGCGGTGGAGTACGTGTCACGGATCGCCGAGATGTCGAGTTGATCCAGTGCGGCCACCATGTTTGTCCCGAAATCGCCGTCGCCCGCTCGTCGGTCGAGATCGGTCAGTGCCGGTTCCTGATCCAGTACCTTCTCGGCCCAGTCCGCAATCCAGCTTCCGACGAAGCTGCTTTCGGCGGTGCGTGAGGTGTCGGGTGTGAATGTGGGACCGAAAGATTCGCGCGTGCCCATGCCGGTGTACTCACGCGCTATAACATTCGGCCAGGCGGGCGCTTTTGTTGGTGCGTCCCATAATTCGAGGATTTCTTTGTCTGTGCGAACAAGGGTGATGGACGCGCCTGCCATGTTCAATGCAGTGACGAAGGTTCCGATCAGTGTCCGCTCGATGTGAATTCCCTGTTCGTCCAGATAATCTCCGAGTTCAGCGAACAGAAGTTGCAACTCCAGCGGGTGGGTGGCGCCGAGACCGTTGACGACGGCGATGACGCGGTCACCTTCGGCGAGACTCAGGGATTTGATGATCGGGTCTGTCAGCCGCCGCACCAATTCCGGTGCGGGCAGGGCGTCCAGGCGTTCTGTGCCGCGTTCGCCGTGGATGCCGATACCGAGTTCCATCTGACCCGCCGGCAAGTCGAACGACGGCTCGTCAGCCCCCGGCAAAGTGCATGGGCGAAGGGCGACGGCCATGCTCCGAGCGGAGTGCGCGACGTGTTGTCCGATCCGGGTCACCTCGGCCAGGTCGTCGCCGCGGGCGGCGGATGCGCCGCAGACCTTCTCCACCACGATGGTTGCCGCAGTACCGCGTCGCCCCGGGCCACTGCCGTCTGCGCGTTCGGTCGCGACGTCGTCGTCGACCAGGACGACGTCCGTATCGATCTTGTCCTCGCGTAGCAACTCTCGGGCGATACCGAAGTTCATCACGTCGCCGGTGTAGTTCTTCACGATGTGAAGGACGCCGCCGCCGGCGTCGGCAGCCTTGGATCCCTCGTGGATCTGAAGTGCATTGGGTGAGCTGAAGACCAATCCGGGGCAGACGGCTGTGAGCATTCCTTCGCCGATGAATCCGGCGTGCATGGGTTCGTGGCCTGAACCGCCGCCGGAGACGAGCGCGACCCGTCCGCGGGGAAGTGGCCTTGCGCGTGTGAGGTACCCAGGGTCGGGATTCCACGCGATGTCGTCGGTGGATGCGATCAAGCCACGGAGTGCGTCGGGAACAAATGTCTTTGCGCTGCGCATGAACATCACTTCAGAGTAGGTCTAACGTCGACTTCGGGCACGGATCACGATCGACGAGAGGTGGACGGCGTGAAATTGGGGTTGGTACTTGCCGGTGGCGGCGTTGCGGGAATCGCCTGGGAAACAGGTTTTCTGTTGGGCCTTCAGGACAAATCACCGGACACTGCCGCTGCGCTGCTGACGGCGGACGTGTTGATCGGCACTTCCGCAGGTTCCACGGTGAGCGCTCAGATAGCGAGCGGCGTGACACTGCAAGAGCTTTTCGACGCACAAACAGCGGAGGCGACCGGCGAAATCGACCCGAAGGTCGATGTCGAGGTACTCGGTCAGATGTTCGTCGACGCGATCGCAGGATCGCAGGACCGGGCCGAGCAGCTCCGTTTGCTCGGCGAAGCAGCGATGAGAGCCGATACCGTCGAACCTGCCGTGCGTCGCGCGGTCATCGAGGCGAGGCTGCCCAATCGGTTGTGGCCCGACCGGGAGTTGCGCATCCCGGCGATCAACGCACAGACCGGTGAGTTGAGGGTGTTCGGCAACGCTGACGGCGTAGAACTGATCGACGCAGTCGGAGCAAGTTGCGCCGTACCAGGGGTGTGGCCGGTAGTCGTGATCGAGGGCGAGCGGTACATGGACGGCGGAATGGCGAGTGGCTCGAATGTTCATCTGGCTGCCGACTGCGATGTGGTCGTGGTTCTTTCACCCGCAGCCGACCCCGCCCCGAATCTTCTGGGCGGCAGTCTACGAGAGGAAATCGACGTGATGACGCCCTTGCCCGTGCTGCCTGTCTTCGCCGACGACGCCGTCGTCGAAGCGATCGGAACGAACTCGCTTTCACCGACAACCAGGCGCCCCGCAGCCGAACTCGGCCGCGAACAGGGTCGCCGAACAGCTGACGAGATCGCTGCGTTTCTGGTGACGGCATGAGCGCCGCACGGATTGCCGTCGTCGTGCGCCCGGAGCAATCTCCGGAAGATCTGGTTCGACATGCCAGGTATGCAGACGAAGTCGGTATCGACGAGGTCTGGTTGTGGGAAGACTGCTTCTTCGGCGGAGGAATAGCCACTGCTGCAACTGTATTGGCTGAGACCGATCGCGTGGGTGTGGCGATCGGTGTGCTGCCGACCCCGATGCGCAACACCGCGATCACGGCGATGGAGATTTCAGCGCTGGCCAGAGTTCATCCGGATCGACTACGGGTTGGCTTCGGTCACGGCGTTCAGAGTTGGATGCGGCAGATCGGGGCCAAAGCCGAATCGCCGTTGACCCTCCTGCGGGAGCAGTTCGGAGCAGTCGAGCGGCTACTGGGCGGTGAGTCGGTGACGGTGTCCGGTCGATACGTGAATCTCACGGACGTCACGCTGGCGTGGCCACCGGAGACGGTGCCGCAGTTGCTCGTCGGCGCTACGGGGCCAAAGACTTTGGCGCTCAGTGGCGAGTTGGCGCAGGGCACCGTGCTCTCGGGTGGGACGACCCCGGACGGCGTGCGTCGGGCGATCGCTCACATCGGGGCGTCGGATCACGAGGTCGTCGTCTACGTCATCTGTGCTTTCGGTTCCGGCGGTCGTGAGCGCGCCCTTGCCGAGCCCGCAGCGTCCGGTAGCGAGTCGCCGGAGGATGCGATTGCCGTGGGCAACGCGGCCGAAGTCGCGGCAGCAACACGGCGATGGGTTGCAGCAGGTGCAACCACCGTGGTACTCCAACCGACTGTTGACGAGCCGGATGTCCGCGAGTTCATTCGCTTTGTCGCGCAGGAGGTTCAACCCCTGGTGGCGTAGTTCAGAAGGTTACTCTGGACAGAACCGCGTCGATGTCGGCAGTGCTCACGTCGCGATGTGTCACGAACCGAACCTTCCCGGCAACGGTGACCGCGCCGACATCGACAGCGGCGAGCTGAGCAACGGTGACCGACGGATCGGCTGTCGCGGCCAGAACGATGTTGGTGGCAGGTTCGTCGACGGCCCAACCGCGTTCACGAAGCCCCGACGCGAGGCGCTGCGCGTTGTCGTGATCGTCGGAGAGGCGAGCTTGTGAGCGCAACGCGACGATGCCGGCTGCGGCCAGCACTCCGCCCTGACGAACGCCGCCGCCGAGCATCTTGCGGATCCTTCGGGCTTCGGTGATCAATTCGGGTGATGCGGCGAGTATCGAGCCGACCGGCGCACCGAGTCCCTTACTCAGGCACACCTGAACGGTATCGGCGCCGGAAGTCAATTCGGTGGGCGAAACATCGAGTGCAACAGCGGCATTCCAGAGACGGGCGCCGTCGAGGTGAATCTTCAAGCCGCGTGATCGCGCTGCGCCGACCAGCTTCGTCCATTCGGTCGGATTCATGACGGCACCGCCGGCGAAGTTATGAGTGTTCTCGAGACAGAGCAGCGTGGTGTTCAACGCGAAGTACGGGCCGGGGGAGCCCGCCGCCTTCACGACAGTCTCGGGGGTGGGACGTCCGGGTCCGCCGTCGTGCGGCAACGCCATCGGCATTCCCTGGGCGAGCCAGGCAGCGGTGCCCAATTCGGAGCCCAAGACGTGAGAGTGTTCCGGTGCCAGGAACTGATCGCCGCGGTGAAGGTGCAGCATCAGCGCAATCAGGTTGCCCATCGATCCGCTCGGCACCCACAGTGCCGCCGGTAAACCCAGAGTGTGCGCCACCTCTTCCTCGAGCGCCGCCATGGTCGGGTCGTGATCGAGGACGTCGTCACCGACCTCGGCGTCGGCCATCGCCTTCCGCATCTCCGCATCAGGCTTGGTGACGGTGTCCGAGCGTAGGTCGATGTACGACGAAGTCATGGCTCATTCGATCAAGCCGCGTGTTCCGGCGTCAAACCGCGGTATTTCCAGGACGGCTCTTCCGGCCTGATAAATCGATATCGCTGAGGATGCCTTCCGTGTGATGATGAGCGCCGGCAATCGCCGGTGACGAGAACAAGAAGTGGTAGGGGACAGGCATGCGCGACTGGAAGCAAGCGTTGCACCTGCGCGGGCACTCACCCCGCGGTATTTCCCATCCCGCATTCGGGGAACAGAGCGGCGCTGGATATATGCCGTTCCCCATTTCTTGCATTTGCTCCTGACCCGTCTTCGTGTCCAGGAGTTTCACTCCTCGACACGAACTGAGAACTCTCATGCGGAACCCGAACCGCGCACTTGCTCACAGTTGGATGAACCGCCCCGTCCGGGTACTCAACGCCACGTACGAGTACCTCGGTGAAGTGAGCGCCGATCGTGCGGTCGTCCTGATCGCCACCGGCTCCGCGCAGTCCACCGAAGACGTGACCCCGATATTTCCGGTGCGCTCCAAGCACGTCGAAATCCCACTTCCGAGGACGATCCTGCTCGCCGAGTACGTGTACGTTGCTCACCGGGTGACGGTCACCGATTCCAGTCGGGCCACTTTTGCCGGTGTCTTCGACCGGGACGGTCGTCAATGTGCGTACTGCGCCGCCCGGGCAACGACCATCGACCATGTCCAGCCGCGGAGCCGTAACGGGCCCAACACGTGGGGAAATCTGGTGGCGTGCTGCAGTTCCTGCAATCAGCGCAAGGCGGATCGCACTCCGGCCGAGGCCGGTATGCGGCTGCTGTGGGAGCCGAAGGCACCTCGGCGCATCGAGAAAGTGCAGCAGGAGATCTGGCGTGAATTGAGTCGGACGTGACAGTCGAAGGGAGCCAGTGATGTGCGCTGACGAAATCTCCAATTTGGCTGAGCTTTTGCCGATCTCGGACGACCGGACGTGGTGGCAGGCGGAATGCCGAGGAGACCCCGAGCCGGACCGGTGGTTTCCCTTTCCGTCCGAGGGATACGACTACGCGACCGACGTGTGCAACAGGTGCCCGATTGCGGAATCGTGTCGCGAATTCGCCTCTGCCACTGGCCAGACCGGAATCTGGGGAGGAGTGAAGTTCGAGCAGGGCAGGATCGTCGCGGCGTGAGGGATCAGATTCCCGGCTCCGCGGCGATCGTACCGGCCGATACCGCCCGGCACAGAGCGTCGTGGTCACGTTCGGTTTGATCGGCGTAGAGCCGAGCAAACCGGGTGAGGGCGGTATCGACCGCGTCCGAGGTTCCCAGGTAACCGGAAATCAGTGACGCGCCACTGGTTCGTGCGTGTCCCTTGGCCAGTAGGCGACCGCAGATCGCGACATAGTCGGTCAAGGCCGCTGCATCGATATTGTTCAGGTCCACAGAACCTTTCATGTTCCGGAACTGACGGACGTAGTACTGGCGGTCGTCCACGGTGCACCACCCGAGCAGTGGATCGCTGACTGTCTGGAGAGCCTGCTGGTATTCCGCGACGCGTCGTCCTTGATGGTCGTGCCAGGCCGAGTCACCGTGCACGAAGGGTGCAACGACGGATCGGCGAGCCTGCTTGAGCTGCAAGAAGATGACGTCGTCCGGGATGCTCCCTTCGCACAGGGCCACATAGGCGCGCAGAGCGACACTCCCGACTCCGACAACCCGGTGCGCGACGTCGATGACGTTGTATCCCGAGACGACTCGGCGCCAGTGTGGTGCAAGGGTTTCGAGATACTCGTCCAGACCCTCCAGGAGGAAGTCGGTGTCCTGCGGCGTGAGTCGTGTTGTGAGCGGCGGGTTCTCGACCAACTGGCGCCGTCCGTGATCCTCGACGGTGAACCGCGGCACCGCATGGTCACTCGTACGCCGCCGGGCGCGCTCCGCGGCGCGCCTGATCTCGGCCAGCAACCCAGGATCGGTGACGTGGTCGGTGAGTCCGTCGAGATCGACCCGGTCGAAGGAGCGATCGAACAGCGGACGCTCGGAGAGCTTCGCCAAGTGGAGGCGATACGCGGACACACACGAGGTTGTTGCTGTTTCGCATTGAGCTTCGGTGAGACCGTTCTGCCGACCGGCCACCCAGATGCTCGCAGCCAGCCTTCGTAGATCCCATTCCCAGGGGCCGGGATGTGCTTCGTCGAAATCGTTGAGGTCTATGACAAGTTCGCGTTCCGGAGATCCGTAGAACCCGAAGTTTCCGACGTGCGCATCTCCACAGATGACGGGAGTGATGCCGGTGGACGGCAGCTGCGCCATGTCCTCTGCCATCAATCCGGCGGTACCGCGCAGGAATCCGTATGGCGAAGCGACCATTCGCCCCACACGGATCGGAACCAACCAGTCGAGTCTTCCCTCGTGTGCCGTGTTGACCTGATCGACCGGGTCACGTCGATCGGATGGGGGCGTCCAGTCGCCGAGCGACGATCGCGCCACTCGCTTGCGCAGGCCTTTCCCGATCTTGCGACGCTCACTGCGGGGCGTCTGACGCGCCCGCAAAGTCGCCCTGCCGTCCGGTTCGTTCTCGAGAGCCAGCTGACCGGCAGGCCTGTTCAGCGGGTCCATGTCGGGCTCTCTTTCGTCGGGCGTGCGAAACTCGCGCTCGATCTTATGCCCGCCGGATTGTGCGCCGCGCGACGAGTTCCTTAACTACCCGCCTGGGCAATCAACTCGACAGCGCGGTCGGCGCACAGTTCAGGATCCGGCATTCTCCCGATACCGAGGCATTCGACAACGGCGAACGACGCATCCGGTGTGGTTTCCACGCCGAGCGCCCACCCGAAGTAGTGATTCCAGGCGAGTACGGCTCGGTGGCCACTGTGCTGCGGAATCTCGCTGCCCAGAACGAGTACTGCGTCGAACGCGGGGCCGTCGCACCAGATGACCGATTCGGCGAAGGTGGAGCTGGCGACGGCGACTACGTACCTGTGACAAGTCGATTCACTCGGAATGGCGATGTGTGCACGCATGGTCGCTCCTCCGGCTCGGTTTGCGATCGGAGGGTTCCCCGTTGCCGGCGCCGAAAAAACGCTTGTCAGATTACGTCCCGGCCACAGATCTACGACGCAGACGGTGCCTGAGATGTTTTTGTGCTGCCCGCGCGACCGAGCGAGTCGAGAGATACTGTTCGGCCGGTATCAACCGGGAACCGAACAAGTAGAACCTTCGGGCTTCGTCGTGGTCGTGGGTGGCCGCGGAGATGAGCAGACGTTCGATCGCGGTGAACTTTCGCCCACCGGCGTAACCACTCATGTAGTCGATGTGATTCGTCATACTCGCTCTGGCGCTACGGTATTCGGTCAATGCAGCGTTCACGTTCCGATGTGAGTCGAGTGTGTCTGCCGGCGTCTCCGTCAGCATGTGCGCGGTCGCATCGACCAGCATCTGAGCGGTCTCGAGTGCCCACGAGCATCCGATACCCCACAACGGGTCGTTGGTTGCCGCAGCGTCGCCGATGAGTGCGAACCCGTTACCTACGGGTTCGGTGAGGGTTGTGGAGAAGTGTTTGGTACCAACGATCTTTCCGACGATGTGCTCTCGCCGAACAAGCGGAGCGCCGGGTAATGCGTTGGCGTACTCGAGGAAAGCAGTAGACAGGTCGTCAGCGAACGAGCCGAGCTTGTCGAGGGCAGGGAAGACCACCAGCACGCTGATTCCGCCGTCGTTGGGGAGCGGATAGGCGACGTCGGGATCCATGAACCACGACAATGACGTTTCTCCGCCGGGTCGTTCAAGTCCGGAGAGTTGGGCGAAATAGCTGAAACGCCCGTTGGATGCAGTCACGGAGTCACAACGAGCGGATCGTGCGACGGTCGAATCCTTGCCGTCCGCTCCGACGGTCAATCGTGCTTCGACAGTGAAGACCGAACCCTGTTCGGTGCCGTAGACGCCTGCAGTAGTGCCGTTCTCGGTCAGCAGTCCGGAAACGCGATACCCGAGAAGAAGGTCGACGTTCGGGTAGTCGTTCGCGAGTTGGCGCAGTAGGGGGTCGAGAGTTTCCCTTCGGACGTTGAACCCAGGTGGCGGTGAGTTCTCTGCCGCGTCAGGGGTGATCACTCCCCAAGGGGTCCAGAATGTCGGAACGGTTTCCACCATTCCCAGGGCGAGCAGTTTTTCCGTGGCGCCGAGTCGTTGCAAGATCGGGGCACCGCACGGTTGCAGGTGGTGAGTGCACAGGACTTTGTGCGCCCGGATGTCGGAGCGAGCGTCGAGAAGCGCTATCCGCAGACCTTGCTGGGCGTACATGATGGCGGCCGCGCATCCCGCGATGCTCGCGCCGACAATCACAACGTCATACTTTTCCCGTGCCTTCGAAGTCACTCGATCAGCTTAATGCATAAGGTTATAACTTAAATATGACTGGATTCAGTCATCGTGTTCGGGCGTTAAGTCCCGAACTGCGGCCCGGATGGACTGTTCACGAAGCTCGTTCTCTCTGTGCAGTTCACGACGCCGTCGCCCGGCCTCGAATCGCTGCCTGGCGATTGTTCCGGTCGGCCGGAGTTGGGGTACCTCAGCCGGTTTCCCGTCGCTTCCCATCGCCACCATCGTGAAATAGCAACTATTGGTGTGGCGAGATTTTCCGAGAAGAAAGTCTTCGGTTTCGACTCGAATTCCGATTTCCATCGAGGTGCGCCCGGTGTAATTGACGGAAGCGCTGAACGTGACGAGTTCGCCGACATGCACCGGCTCGCGGAACACCACACGATCCACCGACAGAGTCACGACGTAGGTCTGGGCATATCGACTCGCGCACGCATAGGCAACCTGGTCGAGAAACTTCAGAATCGTTCCGCCGTGCACGTTGCCCGAGAAGTTTGACATGTCCGGCGTCATGAGGACGGACATGGACAAGGTTTGTTTCGATGCTTGCTGCGATGCTTGCTTCAATTCAGGTAGGGAGTTCGATTCAGACATCAAGCGGGCCTCTTCGGTTCGGTGGACGGTGAAGAGACCGTATCCGGCAAAGAGGGTTACCCGCGCGTTCGGAAGAGCGCGGTGTCAGAGTTCGGGACAGTGCCCGTGTGGAGGACGTATTCGCTGGTGGCGACGGGGCCGGCCGCGCTCGACCTGAGACAGGGTGCGAGCGTCGAGCGGAGGTGCGCTGACATCGAAGCCCAATTCCCTGCGCCTCGAACCGCCTCGCGAAAGTTCTTCAACGCCGGCGCCTGGTCGCACAGTTCCTCGACGGGATCCGAACCGGCTGGTAGTTGCCACTCGAGCAGGTGCGAGGCCGAGCTCACCGACTCCAATCCAGCTGCTGCCTTCTCGAATTCGCTCGGGCTCGACCATGTCGTCGGTAGTGGTGTGATGCCATTCAACGCAGAGGCGGCCTCCCTTCGGAGTGCTGCTGCCCACCCGTTCTCCGACCACGTTGCGACACAAATGCTTCCACCCGGGCGGGTCACCCGCATCATCTCTGCGAGGGCGATCGCAGGGTTGGGGCAGAAGATGATCCCGAAGATGCTGACACAGGCGTCGGCGCTCGAATCCGACCACGGCAGAGACTGTGCATCGCCGATCGTGAAAGTGGGTTCGGTAGTTCCGGGGCGAGGAATCCAGCGTTCGCGCGCGACCTCCAGCTGGCTGGCGGAGAGGTCGAGTGCGTGGACCGCGATCCCGGACTGGGCCGCCGGGAGCGTAAAGTTCCCCGTTCCGGCGCAGACGTCGTACGCCGTGCGCACGTGCCCGATCGAGCGCAGCGCCTCTGTCGATGCAGGTGAGAGTTGTTCGGCAAGAGGGGAATATGCCGCACCGTTCCAGTTTCCCCGATTCACGACAAGCTCCTTTCGACTGCGTCGATGACCGTATCGAGCGCTGCGCCTGCCGCACGCGCTGCTTCGCCGGGGTTGCGTTCCTCGATGGCAGCGATCAAGGGTCGGTGCTCGTCGACGTGGAAACCTGGACCGACACTGACGGCGGACAGCGAATCCGTCACGGCGGCAAGGACTCCCCGGTAGACGTCGATCAGTGCGGAATTGTGGGACGCCTCGACGATCGAAAGGTGCAAGGCCATGCCGGCTTCGACAGTGAAGCCGCCGACGTGACCGGGGTGGGCATTCCAGGCTGCATGTATCCGCGCGAGATCTTCGGGGGTGTGGCGCTGCGCTGCAAGTCGCGCGGCTTCGACCTCGAGTCCGCGTCGCAGGCTCAGTACGTCGAGAACGTCACCTATGGCGAGCCTGCGCCCGAGTAGTCCTTCGACCGGCGACGCCGCCATGACGTACACGCCGCCACCGTGACGAACGGACAGAACTCCGGCGTGTGCAAGCGCCCGTACCGCTTCGCGCATGGTGTTTCGGGCGACTCCCAATTCCTCGACCAATGCGGTCTCCGGCGGGAGTTTTGATCCGACGGGCCATCGGCCGGTCGATATCGCCTCCTCGATCGCCGCAGCGACGATGTCTACCTTGCGTCCGGAGTCGGACATGTGTGCCACCTCGGGTAAGTGAGTCAATGACTTTGCCCGAGGTTAGCGTGCTCTCACGAGTGGGTCAATGACTTGGGAATTATCCGCGTACGTCCAGGCTGCGGGCGTAGTGCTCCTTGAAGACCTCGAGATGCGCCCACGATTCCAAGCCGCTGACACCGTCGATGCCCCGGATTCGCTCGGACAGGGCATGGAGGTCGTTGGACGAGTTGGCGGCGACCGTCGCGATCACGTCGTATCGTCCGAGGGTCCGGGCGAGGAATTCGATTCCGGGCAGCGACTCGATCTCCGATACCGCGTTGTCGTCCCGTGAGCCCAGATTGACGCCGATGCCCATCGCCAGCGTTCGGCCACCACCTCGCCGCTTGACGACAGCGCCGACGCGCAGTGCCGTGCTCGCGATCAGATGATTGACCCGGTTGCGCACGGCGCTCGGCGACAGTCCGGTGTGTTCGGCCAGCTCGAGAAAGGGCATTCGCCCGTTGCGCTCGAGCAGTTCGATCAACGCGACATCTGTCGAGTCGAGTCGGATATCGGCTTGTAAAGCGGTCTCGGGCATGAAGATTCCCTTGATGACGTCGACGTAGACCAGCGTGCTCACGGATCGAACGCCACGTTGTGAGCGGAGTTCGGCGATGGCACGGTACAGATCGTCGTGACTGGGCACCCGAAGTTCCGCAATCACGTTGTACTGCCCGCTGACTGCCGAGATGTAGACGGCGGCCTCGGATGCGATCAACGCGTCCAGCACCGGGGTCATCGGTCCGGACACTGCGATCGAGACGTGTGCAAGCGCCTTCAGCCCGAGAAGTTCGGGGTGCGCGACGGCCACTACGGACACCGTTCCCGAGTCGAGTAGCGCCTGCACTCTGGTGGACACCGCCGCTCGTGGGGCGTCGACCGCCACGGACAGTTCGCGGTACGTCGCTCGCCCGTTGCGCTGAAGTGCGGCAATGAGCTTGGAATCGAGATCGACCGTCATGGTTGCCCCAACTTTTCCAGAGATTTTTCTGTATGAGCTTCCTATTAGAACAGTCGCATGTGGCCATGGATGATGTGGATAAGTGCAGAAATGCTCAAGAACTCATACAAAAAAGTTGTATACCGCCTGGTCTGAAACTTTGATGCATTGCATAGCTCCAGGTCAGGGCGTAGTTTTCGCTCAACACGCAGTGACCTGCACCACCATCTCGACGAAGGACCACCATGCGCAAGTTGCACACGCACGAAGCCTCGCCTCTCGACGCCACCGGCACGATCTTCACCGGCGCCAAGATCCACACCGTTGACGACAGCACGGTGGGAGCCGAAGCGTTCCTGGTGTTCGGAAACCGCTTTGCAGCGGTGGGAACGCTCGAGGAATGCCGCACCGAGGCGCGTCGGCTGAGCACTCGCACAACCGCGGTGGTCGAACTCGACGGCGCCACCGTCGTCCCCGGCTTCGTCGATCCACATGCACACCCGTTGATGTACGGGCAGATGCTCAGCTGGGTGGACTGTGGGCCGGAGAAGGCACATTCCATCCCCGGAATCATTGCGCTACTTCAGGAAGCGGCGCTCACAGCACCTGCGGGCGTCCCGATTCGCGGATACGGCTACGAGCACCGCAACCTGATCGAAGGGCGTCACCCGCTCAAGGAAGAGCTCGATCAGGTGGCCACCGATCGCGAGGTCTACCTCATGAACGCGAGCGGTCACGGCGGCGTCGTCAACTCCTTCACTTTCGACAAGCACGGTATCGACGCGAGCACCGAGAATCCGGCCGGTGGCGAGTTCTTCCGAGATGAAGACGGCGAACTCACCGGTGAGCTCTCCGACGCCGCGTGCAACATTCTCACCGGCGTCAACGGAGTGAAGGTCGGCCATCACGGCCCCAACTTCCATCTCGAGGACGAGCCGGAAGAGCACCTTCGCCAGCTGTCGGTCGCTCAGGACAAGTTCCTGGCCGGTGGCGTCACCACCATCGGTGACTGCCAGGTGACCCGGCGTGAATTCGACATGTACCTGCGTCTGGCCGAGCAGGATCAGCTCAAGACCCGCGTCAGCATGTACATGCTCAGCCACCTCCTCGATCACGTCATCGACACGGGAATGCACGGCGCCTTCGGCAATTCGCGGCTCGCGTTCGGCGGCATCAAGTTCTACGCCGACGGCACACTCGGAGGCTGGACCGCATACTTCCCCGACGGCTACGTGGGCGACCCGTGCCGCACCGGGCAGCTCTACCACGAGCCGGCGGACTACTCGGAGCTGATTGCCAAGGCACATTCGGTGGGTCTGCAGACCGCCACGCACGCTCAGTCACCGACCGCCATCGACATGGTGCTCGATGCCATCGAAGCTGCGCAGAAGGCTCACCCCGACGCCGACGCTCGTCACCGCATCGAGCATTGCGGACTCCCGACGGCCGAGCAGATCGCAAGGATGAACCTGGCCGGTGTCTACCCGGTGAACCAGCCACAGCACTACTACAACTGGGGTGAGGGCGTGACCGCTGCGATCGGCACTCCGGGCGAGCGGTTCAACCCGCTCGGCGAGTTCATCGCTGCCGAAGTTCCCGTGACCATCAGCTCCGACGCCCCCGTCGCAGAGCCGAAGCCGCTCGAAGCAATTCAGGCAGCCGTTACTCGTGTGACGCGTCAGGGCCATCAGCTCGGCTCCGATGCACTCCGCATCACCGCCGACCAGGCATTGCAGGCTCATACCCTCAACGGTGCGCGTGCGCTGGGCCGCGAAGCAGAGCTGGGCAGCATCTCGGTCGGCAAGCGGGCCGACTTCGTCATTCTGGGCGCGGATCCCCTCGAGGTTCCGGCCGACGCGATTGCGCAGATCGAGGTCCGAGAGACCTGGATCGACGGCGAACTCGCACATTCAGGTCATAACCACCTATTGTCGAGCACTTCGACCACCGAGGAAAAGTAATGAACCGAGAGCAACAGATCGTGAAGGCCCGCAAGGCGGGATTTGCAGCCTTCGTCGGTACAACTATCGAGTGGTACGACTTCTACGTGTATGCCACGGCAGCCGCCCTGGTGTTCGGTGACATCTTCTTCCCACCCGGAACCGACCGCCTGACCGGCGTTGCGGCGGCGTTCGCGACATACGCCGTCGGTTTCTTCGCTCGCCCGCTCGGCGGAATCGTGTTCGGCCATGTCGGTGACAAGATGGGCCGACGCACCGCATTGGTTGTGACTTTGACGCTGATGGGTGCAGGCACGTTCCTCATCGGCATGTTGCCCACTTACGCGTCGATCGGGTTCTGGGCGCCGTTACTGCTGGTACTGCTCCGCTTCGTCCAGGGCTTTGCCGTCGGCGGCGAATGGGGCGGCGCGGTCCTGATGGCCGTCGAGCATGCACCCGAGGACAAGAAGACCTTCTACGGCGGTTTCGCTCAGCTGGGCAACCCGGCCGGCGCGCTCCTGGCCACAGGTTTCTTCAGCATTCTCTCCACCTTCGGCGACGACGCTCTGCGCGAGTGGGCTTGGCGACTGCCGTTCCTCTGCTCGGCGCTGCTGATTCTCGTCGGCTTGGTCGTTCGCCTGAAGGTCGAAGAGTCCCCGGTTTTCGAATCCGAGGTGAAGTCCGCGGACGTACCGGAAATGCTCCCGCTCAAGTACGCGCTGGTGACCAACTGGCGCCCGATCATCCTGGGCATCGGCATTCTGCCCGTCGCAGTCGGCGGCTACTACCTCGTGACGACCTTCATCACGGCATACGCAACCGACCCCGATGTCGGATTGTCGGAGACGTTGATTCTCAACGCGCTGAGTGTCGCTGCAGTGGTCGAATTGATCGCGACTCTCGGCGTGGCGTGGCTCGGCGACAAGGTGGGACGCGTCCGCGTCGTCATCTGGGGCCTTGCGGCAGTCGCGATTCTCGCAGCGCCGCAGTTCCTGGTGCTGAAGTCCGGATCCGTGTTCCTGATCTTCCTGACCTTCGCTGTCATGCGACTGGTGCTGGCGGCCACGTACGGCCCGATCGCCGCCGTCCTGTCGCAGATGTTCAAGCCGCAGGCCCGCTACACAAGCATTTCGTTGGCGTACCAGGGTGCAGGCGCGATCTTCGGTGGGTTGTCTCCGCTGGTGTCGACGCTGATGTACAAGGCAACCGGCAGCATCTGGCCGGTCATCGCACTGCTGATCGGCATGTGCGTCCTGAGCATCGTCTGCCTGCTCTTCGCTCCGCAGCATGTGGACGAGGCGACAGATACCGACGGTGCTCCGCAGGGCCTGAACAAGGAATCGGCTTCCGCCTGATTGCCGAGAGTCGGCTTCCGCCTGATTGCCGAGAGTCGGCTTCCGCCTGACAACTGAAACACGACAGCTGGGGCAGTACACGATTTCCGTGTACTGCCCCAGCTGTCGTTTCAGGTCAGTTGTCGTTCAGCGCCGGTTACGCGCCGACGAGATGGCGATGAAAATGATCGCTGCGTCGGTGGGCCTGGCTGAGATTTCTGATCTCACGCAGCCAGAAGTGAGACGCCAGCGTGTTACTGCTTCCGTAACCAGTGCCGGACGTGTCTTCGTCGATCAGGGCGACAAGCGCTTTGATCAGGCTGGTGACCTTGAGGTTGTTGGTCTGAGAATGTCGGAGCAACAGCTCGGCGGCTTCGTCGGTGCTGCAACGGTAGAGGGTGCAGACGATTTCGATACCGCGCTCGCGGATCCGGCCCGAAGTAGTCGGGATCCGTAGACCGTTCGTCGAGTTGCTGTTCGTCTGGTTGTTCGTGTCGTCGGGGTGAATCATGGTGTTGATCAAGGTATTCCTTTAAACCGCAGGGTCTTTGGGCCCGTGCGGTGTGTAGCGCATGTTGATACTGGTGCAGTCGGTACGCGATTGGCGGCGGACTCCGTCGGAGCCTTCGGCCTGGTCAACAATCTGCGGGACTGATGAAAGTGCGTAGTGATCAAAGGCGCGGATTTGCACCGAACTGGAAGTCTGCCCCTGGAACGAATACTGGAACTGTTGTTCCGGGCGAAGCGACCGGCTGCCTGACTGACGGCTGCCCTCTGATAACCCCACCGTACGTCATCGATTGAGTTTCAGCTAATTCTATTTCGAGCGGCTGAGAGCACTGTGGCCCGTATTACCTGCTCAAGAGGCATTTATGTGGCCGATTATTGCTTGCTTGGTGGTAGCCCAGGCGTCGGTCGTCGGGTTGCCGAACTCGCCGTGGCCGACGCCGGGAAGTTCGATCAGATCGACCACGTCGCCTGCTGCTCGGGCGGCACGGGCATAGCGCCGACTCTGTTCGACCGACACGACCTTGTCTCCGAGTCCGTGGATCACCGTGACGGGGAGGCCGGTGGGGAGGTGCTCGATCGGTGATGCGATGCGGTAGCGATCGGGATGATCGGTAGGCATGCCGCCCAGAAGATTTCGAACAAATCGATCTTTGCCCGCGGTTGCGGCGAGCGTCATGTCGAAGACGCCGGCCATGATCGTCGTCGAGCGAACCGGCACCGAGAGGTTTGGTTCCGGGGCGTCTGCACCCTGTTGGGATCGCGATGCGACCCAGGCGGCAAGTTGTCCACCCGCGGAGTAGCCGGCGATGTGTACACGGCTCAAATCCAGTCGCCCGGAGGCCTTTTCCTGAACGATGCCGGCCAGAGCGTTGGTGGCCGTAACGGTATCGGAGAGCGTGGTCGGCCAACCACCCTGACCGCCGACGCGTCTGTATTCGATGTTCCAGACCGCAATTCCGTACGGGGTCAGGGTTTTTGCCCACGCGCCCGCGTATTCGAGATTGCTCTTCTGGGCCCATCCACCGCCGTGAATGAGTACGACGACCGGCAGGTCACCGTCCGATCCTTCTGGAAGATACAGATCGCCGAAAGTGTCTGCGGCCGCGGCGTAGGCGATGCGGACCGGAGCGACGTCGCGGTCGAGGCCGGTCGCACTGCTGACAGATGCGAGGAGGGCGAGTGCACAGACCAGCACTACGGCGAGATACCCGGCCAAGCGGTCGCGGGAGCGGTGCGCGATGACCTGATTCCTCTCGGCAGGCGACGGACGATAATTCGGAAATCAGTCTATCGGTGCCAGGTGAATTTATGGTGTGAGCGAATGGGCCGTGCTCGCTCGCACGCGGAGTTCGCTACGCGTATAGCTCTGAACTGGGGGTTCGTCACCGTTGACCAGAGCCAACAGTGCATCTACGGCCGCTGCCGCCTGTTCTTGGGGGAAGAAGTCGAAGGCAGTGATCGGGGGCTGGGAAACCAGCAGGGCGGGTTCGTCACTGTCCTGTGCAATCAAGACGTCACCCGGAATCGACAGCCCGAGATCGAGGGCCGCTCGCGCCGCTGCCGGGGCGCAACCGAGAATCAACGACAGGATCGCGTCAGGCGGAGTCGAGGAGTCGAGGGCCTCGCGGGTGGCCGCATACGCGGCCCCGATGAGGCCTCCGACGGTGCTGGCGCCCGGAAACGACGTCAATTCCTCGCTGGTGCGTGGTGCCACGCCTCGGGCGCGGCACCACTCGAAGTAAGCGAAAGTCGTTGCGCGGGTCCACTCCGAATGCATTCCGGGAGTGAGGACGAAAATGTCCCTTGCGCCACGTTCGGCGAGGTGGTTCAGAAGAGTCTCCGTGGTGGAGACGAGGTCCGGTGAGGTGGAGTATCCGAACTGCCCGGATTGTCCAGGACCCACTGCGACAGAGGGGATTCCGATCTTCTGCAGAACTTCGACGCGCGGGTCGTCGACCATCGGGTCGACGACCAGTACGCCGTCCATCTCGATGCGCCGCAGTCCGTTCGGATCTTTCATCGACGGCAGTAGGAGGAGTGAGTGATCGGCGTGGAATGCAGCCTGGGTCGCGGCGGTCGCCACGCGCCCGTACCAGTCGAAATTGAGGTACTCGGCCGATGACAGTTGGTCGGGAGCGGGGAGCATCAACCCGAGGGTGGCAGTCCGGCCTGACCTGAGATTCTGGGCCGACCGATTGGCACGGTATCCAAGGCGGTCGGCAACCTCTCGAACCCGAGCGCGAGTGGCCGCGTCGACCCGGCCCTTGCCGTTGAGTGCATAGGAGACCGTGGACACCGCGACGCCGGCGGCGTTGGCGACATCACGAAGCGTCGGCGAAACAGGGGTAGCCACTGCGGATCGTTTCTACTCGTTGGTCGGTTTGTCTCCAGCCTATCGATCAATCGTTTCGGCATGTTGCGTGCACCGGTGAGGGGCACCTCAAAACAAAACGTCGAATCGTTTCAGCGCAGGTATTGACACTGATGAAACGATTCGGCACTCTCTTAGGAACACCGGGCGAACGTCGAGAGAAATTCGGGCGAACCTCGGGAAACCTGACCAGGCAGGCGCATACTTGCCTTAACTCGCGGAGCCTCCCCATGACCGAAAAAACCGACCCTCCCGGTGCAGGAACGCATTCTGAATCCGGTTCTCCCACGTCATCCTCGGGCCTGCGCGCCGGAACTATCAACAGCCGTCATCTGGTCTTCTTCGTCATCGCCGCAGCGGCGCCACTGACGATCCTGGTGGGATTCGCGCCACTGGGCCTGATGGTTTCCGGCGCTGCGCTTCCGGTGGGGTACGTCGTTCCCGGGATCGTCTATCTACTGTTCGCCGTCGGCTTCACGGCGATGAGCAGGCATATCCGCGGCGCGGGCGCGTTCTACGCCTACATCACCGAAGGGCTCGGAAAAACAGTCGGCGCAGGCGCCTCTGTGCTGGCTTACATCGGCTATCTCGGTGGCCAGATCGGATTCGTCGTCGCTTGCGGCATCTTTCTCTCGTCGACGATCGAGTTGTTCTTGGGAGTAACCGTTTCCGTCTACACCTGCGCATTGGCGGTCGCAGTTCTGGTCGTGGTGGTGGGATATCGCAGGGTCGATATCGGCGCGAAGGTGCTGGCCGTTTTGATGGCGCTCGAGCTCGGCGTCCTCGCAGTCTTCTGTGTGGCGGTTCTGTTGAAAGGCGGCCACGAAGGACTGTCGCTCGACAGTTTTTCGCCGTCGACCTTCATGACAGCCGGACTGGCGAGCGTCTTCGTGTTGACCTTCACCTCCTTCGTCGGTTTCGAGCAAACGGCGATCTACAGCGAGGAAGTTGTCGATTCCAAACGCACAGTGTCGCGTGCGACCTACACAGCAGTCACTGTTCTGGCTGTGGTCTACGCATTCTGTGCTTGGGTGATCGTGCAGGCCGTCGGCCCGAGTCGGATGGGCGACCTACTCGGCGGTGACCCGTCCGAGCTGATCTTCGATCTCAACAATGAATTTGCCGGCTCCATGATGACCGACGTGATGCATCTGTTGATCGACACGAGCTTCTTCGCGGGTTGCCTTGCCCTCCACAATGCTTGCAGTCGCTATCTGCTCACCATGGGGCGCGCGAAAGTCTTTCCTGCCGCGCTTGCACGGGTTTCGCCGACCACTGGAACGCCGAGCGTCGCCGGAATCACACAAGGCGCACTGGTATTCGCGGCAATCGCCGGCTTTGCGCTGACGCCCGCAGACCCGTACACCCAAGTAGTCGTGTGGACGAATACACCAACGATCATCGGTGTGCTGGTGTTGCAGGTTCTCACTTCCGTCGCCGTGCTCAGGTTCTTCTCGCAGGATTCTCGCGGTGAAGGTCTGTGGCAGAGGTTGATTGCACCCTCGCTCGCTGCAGTGGCGTTGATCGTCGCGCTCGGATACCTCTTGATGAACATGAGTGACCTGACCGGGTTGACCACCGCGCAAAACTTCTTGTTGGCAGTGCCATTGCTGTTGGCTTTCGCATTCGGCGTGGGACGCGGGATGCGCGTACGTGAACACTCGGTCGAGGAGTTGTCGGCATGAGCGAATACGCATGGTCGGTCCCCGGAGGGTTGGTCGAACGTCCCGGAATTGTTCCGGGCGCTCCCGAGATATGGGTCTATGCGGACAGGTTCTCGTACTTCGGTGGTGACACCGTCTCGATCCGAGTGCATACCACCGCAGAAGAATACGACCTCGAAATTGTTCGAGACGGCGCCCGGCCGCAACAGGTCGCGCAATACGTCGGTCTGCCGGGCAAGCAGCAGCAGACGCCTGCCGACGCGTACGCAGTGGGCTGCGACTGGTCGGAATCCCTTGCCGTCGAGATAGATCCGAAGTGGACGTCCGGCATGTACTTGGTTCTGGTCCGGATGCTCCACGAAGGGGTGACTATTGAGCGGGAGGGCTTCTTCGTCGTCAAGGCGCGCGAACCCGAGCATGCCGACTTCGTACTCATTCACACCACCAGCACGATGTTGGCCTACAACGACTGGGGTGGGGCAAACCACTACCGAGGTGTTCCGGACGGCTCCGGCGATGTGCCGACACCGATTTCCTCGACGCAGCGTCCCGTCGCGCGGGGGATGTTGCGCAAACCCGAGGGCGCAGCACGCAACATCCACACCGACACACCGGGAATCGGATGGATACCCCGTCACCCGCCGTACGAATGGGCGTGGGTGAACGGCTACTCGCGTCACCATGCGGACGCCTTCTGGGCCACTTACGAGAGGCCGTTCACGGTCTGGGCGGAAGAGCAGGGGTTCCGCGTCCACCACGTGACACAACACGATCTGCATAACGATCCGTCAGCGCTGCATGGATATTCATGCGCAGTTGTCGTCGGTCACGACGAGTACTGGTCCTGGGAGATGCGTGACCGCATAGATGATTTCGTCGAAGAGGGTGGTGGTCTGGCGCGATTCGGCGGGAACTTCCTGTGGCAGGTACGCCTCGAAAACGACGCACAAGTCTGTTACAAGAATCCGTTCGACGATCCGATGCGAGAAGTCGACCCGACCCGGGTGACGACGGCGTGGGATTCGCCCGAGGTTGCCCGACCGGGGGCGTGGACGATGGGATTGACCGGCATGGCCGGTGTCTACAATCGTTACGGTGCAACAACTCCCAGGTCTTCGGGCGGTTTCACGGTATACCGGCCGGATCATTGGGCGTTGAACGGAACCGACCTGTACTACGGAGACAACTTCGGGATCGCCCCGATCTGTGTTGCCGGATTCGAGATGGACGGCGTGGATTTCACGTTCCGGAAGGGCCAGCCGTATGCGACCGGCGTCGACGGCGCTCCCGAGGATCTGGAGATCATCGCGATGGCGCCGGCAGTTTCGGGTTCGCGGGACAAATGGAACGGGAAAGTTCCGATCGGTGCGCCTTTCGCCGAAGTGCAGGGAATCATCGAATGCTTCTATGGCAGTGAGCCTCCAGATCACCTTCGTGATCTCGAATACGGATCGGGAATGGTCGCCTGTCACAAGCGAGGTCTCGGCTCCGTGTTCAACGCAGGTTCCACCGAATGGGTGAACGGGCTGATCCATCACGATCCGTTCACCGAACGAATAACTGCAAACGTACTGAATCTGTTTGCTGCACGAATTTCCAGCTCCAACACGAAGGAAAAATGACATGAGTGTCAACGACATTCGAATGTTCGGGCCAGGGCAGGGGACGCGGTTCATCCCGGAGTGGGGTGACGACGCGAGCCCGAACTGGTCGGAATCCGAATGGAGGTCGTTCGGAGATCCGAACGGGGAATACTTCGGCGGTGGTTGGGAAGGCGAGCCCGGCACGCTCTTGTGCGACCCGTATCCGTACGACGAGGTCTGCATCATGATCAGCGGCCGGGTGGCGCTGATCGACCTCGATGGAAACCGTCGCGAATTCTCCGCTGGGGAAGCATTTTTCGTGCCGCAGTCGTTTCGCGGTACCTGGGAGACGGTTGAGCCGTCGAAGAAGTTCTTCGTCGCGCTCCCCGGATCGCGCTCATGACGGTGGAAACTTCGATGACTGTCGCAGCGTTTGGTCACGTGATCAACGGAACGTGCGAGAGCCCGGCAGGTAGACTTTCCGTGCTGGTCGATCCGGTGACCGACAATGTATACGCCCGTGCTGCCGTCGGTTCCGCCGATGACGTCGACCGAGCCTGCCGTTCGTCCGAGAAGGCTGCGCGGTCCTGGCGCCGGTCCACCCCTGCGCGCCGTCAGGAGTTGCTGCTGGCCCTCGCGGACGCGCTGGAAGCAAACGCGAAATATTTCCTCGAGGTCGAATGCCGCAGTACCGGCAAGCCTCTCAGGCAGGTGCGAGACGACGAGATCCCGCAGTGTGTTGACTTTCTGCGGTACTTCGCGGGTATTGCCCGCTCTCTGCCGGGCGTTGCCGCAATGGAGTACACGGAGGGTGCTACGTCTTATGTCAGACGTGAACCCATTGGCGTGATCGGTGCGATCGCTCCTTGGAACTACCCGTTGATGATGGCGGTCTGGAAGATCGCGCCGGCACTCGCGACGGGAAACACCCTCGTGCTCAAGCCGGCCGAGGAGACGCCGGAAACCGCGGTGATGCTGGGAGTGCTTGCAGCGCAGATCTATCCGCCCGGGGTGTTGAACGTAGTGTGCGGCGATCGCGATACCGGAGCCGCGCTCGTCGCTCATCCGGTTCCTCGGATGATTGCGCTGACGGGATCGACGAGAGCGGGTATTTCGGTCGCAAAGGCCGCGTCGGAAGACGTCAAGCTGTTGCATCTCGAACTCGGAGGCAAGGCACCCGCCGTTGTTTTCGCCGACGCGGACCTCGACGGCGCAGTCGCGGGGATTGTTGCCGGGGCCTTTTACAACAGCGGTCAAGATTGCACCGCTGCGACGAGGATTCTCGTTCAAGAGGAGGTTGCGGAGGAGTTCACCGAGAAGTTGACGGCTGCGGCCGCGGACTTGAGGTTGGGCGGACCGGAATCGGGCGATTGTCTCGGCCCCCTGGTCAGCCGCGCTCACCGTGATCGAGTGGCGGAGTTGGTAGAGAGACGCTCAGCAAATACGAACGTATGTATTGGCGGGGGAAAGCCAGCTGGACCAGGGTTTTTCTATCTGCCGACTGTTATTTCCGGGGTGCAGCAGGAAGATGAGCTGGTCCAGGAAGAGATATTCGGGCCGGTTGTCACCGTACAGTCGTTCTCCACCGAGGCTGAAGCGATCGAACTTGCGAACGGGACCAAGTACGCTCTCGCGTCGAGCGTGTGGACGTCCGACCACGGCACCGCGATGAGGATGACGGCCGAACTGGATTTCGGCTGCGTCTGGGTGGGAGCCCACGGAATGCTCGCCGCTGAGATGCCTCACGGTGGCTTCGCCGGGTCGGGTTACGGCAAGGATCTGTCGGAGCTCGCACTGGCGGAGTACACGAGGGCCAAGCACGTCATGCATGTGACGAGCGTCTGACTCCTCGGCAATATCCAACGACGGCCACCTGCCCGCGCTGCGGGACGGTGGCCGTCGTCGTGCCTCGGTGGACCTGCAAGCTGCTGTTTGAATATGTTGCAGTGCAACATGTTTAGAGAGAATTTTCGTTGATTCGGGTCGCGAATGCCGGTAAAGTGACGTGTGCAACATTGCGCACTTCGGCGCACATTCAACCCCACTTTCAATTCTGACTCCAGGAGACTGCCATGGGTTCATCCGACACCGATCTCAAAGCGCTCGACAGCGTTATCACCGTCGCCGGTGCATTGGCGGCGATATTCGGCGGAATCGCCGGAGTTGCCGGGCTGGCCACTTTTCTCGGAACCGGCGGCGGTTCTTAGGTTTTCAGCTGACATCAGTGAGGCTCGGACCGTTCGATTCTGACGATCAGATCCGCGCGTGGCCTGACTGCGCTGATCAACTCGGCGTTCGGCTGATCTACCCGTTTCACCCACTCTGCAGCCGCTTCGGAACTCTTTCCGAAGCGGCTGTGGCGTTTCACCAAGCGCTTCGTCCGAGTTTCCTCCGGAACGTCGAGATACCAGACCTCGTCGAGTGCTGCTCGCACTTCCTGCCATCCACCACTGGGTAGGAGGAGATAGTTCCCCTCGGTGACTATCAGCGGTGTACATGGATCGACAGCCGTTGTGCTGCCTATTGATTCGTCGAACTCGCGATCGAAGACCGGAGCATAGACCGTCGAGTTCGAGGCTCGGAGTCGGCGTAGTAGAGCCGCGTAGCCGTCGACGTCGAAGGTGTCCGGTGCGCCTTTGCGTTCATGCCTGCCGAGTCGGTCGAGTTCCCGATTGGCAAGATGAAAACCGTCCATCTCGACGATGGAGCAACGAGAACCTAATTTCCGCACAATTGCCTGTGACACCGTCGACTTTCCGGCTCCCGGTGCGCCCGTGATGCCGAGGATTCTCCGACCGTCGTCGGTGATCAGGGAAGCAGCGCGTGAAGCAAGTTGGTCGAGCGTCAGCGAGACGGTCGGCGGTGAGGTCGTCACGTGTTGCTCCGATCAGTCCGAAGGGCCGGTGCATCGAGAGTACGCCGGAGGCTTTCGGCCATTGACAGTCTGAATGGACTGTGAAACTGTGATCCATGCCACTCGAGAAGTTGGAGGTGAGACCGTGACCCTGCGCGATGCGCAGCGCGAAGCGACGCGCCACCGGATTCTCGATGCGGCAACGGATTTACTGATAGCGGACGGTTATTCATCTCTGACGGCGCAGTCGGTGCAAACCGCTGCCGGAGTCAGTCGGGGCGCTCTGCTGCACCACTTTCCGAACATGCAGGAGCTCACTGCGGCGTTGGTGTCGAACATCGTCGTACGGAACGAGGTGGCGGTAAGAGCTGCCATGTCTCGGCAGGATTCGTCGGTTGACACGATCGAGAACTCGATCTCCGCTCTGTATTCGGCGTTGACTCAGCCGCCATTTCAAGCGGAACTCGAACTGTGGTCCGCAGCGCGGACGGATCCGGTGTTGGCCGAGGTGCTCCGGGAATCGGAGCGAATCGCCGGGCGGGATCTGCGGCGAGTTGTCCACGACGCTTTCGGTCCCGAAATTGTTGCTTCCGAGAACTATTCGCAGATTGCAGATCTGACGGTGCTGATGCTCCGTGGTTTGGCGCTGTCCCGGGCAGTGCAGAAGAGCGACGCGTCTGCGCGTCGTTCGATCAGTCAATGGGCAGGCGTCGTTCGCCTGCTCCTCACCCAGAACTAGCGCAACTCGTTCCGAGCGAGGCGCGCTCTGTCGACAGGACCGATGATGACGGATTTTGCGACCCTGAAGTACGAGACGTCCGGTGGTAAAGCGTATATCACGCTCAACCGTCCCGATCGGCTCAACGCGATCGACGACCGGATGCCGTCGGACATTCGAAACGCGGTGGCAGCAGCCAATGACGACGACGAGGTCCGTGTGATCGTCTTGCAAGGTGCGGGCAAGGCGTTTTGTGCCGGGTACGACCTCAAGAAGTTTGCCGAAGGCGACCTTGACGGAAAGTGGAACCAGGGCCCGGTCTGGGACCCCATCAAGGACTTTCGCGGGATGAAGCAGAACACCGACGACTTCTTCACGCTCTGGCGATCGCTCAAGCCGACGATCTGCAAGGTTCAGGGATATGCGATTGCCGGTGGGAGTGACATCGCGCTGTCCTGCGACATGCTGATCATGGCCGACGACGCTCGCATCGGATACCCGCCTGCGCGTGTGTGGGGTTGCCCGACGACGGCGATGTGGGTGTACCGGCTCGGAGCCCAGCGTGCCAAGCGAATGCTGTTGACGGGAGACACCATTGACGGTGTCACTGCGGCTGACTGGGGATTGGCGCTCGAAGCGGTGCCGGCCGACGAATTGGACTCGGCGTTGGGAGCGTTGGCAGATCGCATCGCCGGTGTTCCGCTCAATCAGTTGGCCATGCAGAAGATGATGATCAACCAGGCGTACGACAACATGGGATTGCAAGGCACCCAGGTACTGGCAACCCTGTTCGACGGAATTACGCGTCACTCCCCGGAGGGGCGCTGGTTCAAGGATTTTGCCGAGCGCGACGGATTCCATGCCGCGGTTCAGTACCGCGATTCCGGACGCAAGATTCCAGACGGAGGCGGGCCGCTCCCCGCGTCCGACACCCCTCCTCGATAGAAAGTGGATGTGAGATGAGCAGTGTTCTCGAAACGTCGTACTTCCCCGCTGACGTGTCTGACCCGATAGAGGAGCAAACGGTGGGTGGGCTGCTGCGAGAGTGCGCCGCGGACTCGCCGAATCTGATTGCAATCAGAGAAGTGGTTCCGACGCAATCGCATTCGCTTTCCGGGGCGGCTGAAACCGATCGCACGTGGACCTTCGCGGAGCTTCTCGACGAAGCAGAGGGGTGTGCGCACTACCTCTTGTCTCAGTTCGACTGCGGAGATCGGATCACTGTCTGGGCTCCGAACGTTCCGGAATGGATGATTCTGCAATACGGCGCCGCGCTCGCCGGGATGGTTCTGGTGACCGCCAATCCTGCGTTGGGTGCGGAGGAGCTGGCGTACGTCTTGTCGCAGTCCCAGTCTCGGGGGCTCTTCCACACCGGAAAGTTTCGCGGTGGCGATATGGCAGCGGTTGCATCCGAGGCGATTTCGATTTCGGGAGAAGAAGTTCTCGCAGTCAACTTCGAGGAGTGGGATCGCCAGGTTCGAGGTTGGGCGGGCGAACGGGGCGCTCTGCCGGAAGTCTCGCCTGACGACAATGCGCAGATCCAGTACACGTCGGGAACCACCGGAGTTCCCAAAGGTGCTCTGTTGCATCACCGCGGATTGGTCAACAATGCCGATTTTGTGAGTCGGAGAGGCCGATTCCCTGAGCGGGGTTCGGTTGTGTCGGCCATGCCGCTGTTCCACACCGCCGGGTGCGGCATCCTGGTTCTCGGCGCCGCGCAGCGAAGAATGTCCATCGGCCTGATCCAGTACTTCGATCCGACTGCGGTTCTCGATGCGGCGGAACGCTTTCACGCTGACGTGGTCAGTGGAGTGCCGACGATGCTGATCGCGATGATCAACGACGCCAGCTTCGCGAGTCGCGACTTTTCGGCCTGTTCGGTGGTCGTATCCGGCGGGTCGTCGGTCCCGCCCGAACTCGTCAGCACGGTGGAGTCGGCCTTCGGGGCGGGGTTCAGCATCGTCTACGGACAGACCGAGGCCAGCCCCGTCATCACACAGACCAGCCCGGCCGACACCCCCGAGGACAAGTCGGAGACGGTCGGACTCGCGTTGCCGCAGGTCGAAGTGAAGATCTCCGACGTCGTGACCGGGGACAGCGTGCCGCTCGGCGAACAAGGCGAGATCTGCGCGCGCGGGTACCTCGTCATGACCGAGTACTTCCGTAATCCGGAGGCTTCGGCCGACACCGTGGACAAGGACGGTTGGTTGCATACCGGCGATTTGGGGACGATGGACGAACGTGGATACGTCCGGGTTACCGGCCGCCTCAAGGACATGATCATCCGCGGCGGTGAGAACATCTATCCGCGTGAGGTCGAGTCCGTGATCTTCACACATCCGAAGATTCTCGACGTGGCGGTCGTGGGTGTGCCCGACGAGGTGTGGGGTGAGCGAGTTGTCGCCGTTATCCGCTGGAAGGACGAGTCCGACCAACCGACCGCCGCCGAGCTGGTCGAGTTCTGCACCGAGCGACTGGCGCGCCACAAGGCGCCCAAGGAGTGGTTCAGCGCGGAGGCGTTCCCACTGACAGGGTCGGGCAAGATCCAGAAATATCGAATTGCGAGCCTGGTCGGCGAAGGCGTGTACGGCGTCGTCAACTGATCGGTGCACATAGCACGTCGGAGCGATTCTGTCTGGGTTATCCCCGTAAATCGCTTCGACGTGCCCTGTTTATCCTGGTGCCGTGAGTTCAACCTTCGGTGAGACCGGACACAACGCCACCTCCAACCGCATTCGCGCCACAGCGTTTGCGTCGAAGGTGATGTCTGCGTCCGACGCCGTGAAGTTCATCAACCCGGGCGACACCGTCGCGATCAGCGGTTTCGCGAGCGCCGGTACACCCAAGGTTGTCATTCCGGCCCTGGCCGAGCGTATTCACCGGACCCGCGGCAACGGATCGAACTTCACGATCAATCTCCTGACCGGCGCTTCTGTGTCCACCGAGACCGAAAGGCTGCTCGCGGAGGTCGACGGAATCGCGCTGCGCATGCCGTATCAGTCCGAGGCCACCGCACGTCGCCGGATCAACGAGGGTCGTATGGACTACGTGGACATCCATCTCTCCCACGTGGCTCAGCAGGTGTGGGAGGGCTACTACGGCAACGTAGACGTCGCGGTGGTCGAGGTCGCCGGTATCACCGAATCAGGGGAATTGATTCCCTCCGCGTCGATTGGCAACAACAAGACCTGGCTGGACGTCGCCGACAGAGTCATCCTCGAAGTCAACTCGTGGGTGCCCGAGGCGATGGAAGGTATTCACGACGTCTATTACGGCACCGCGCTGCCGCCGCATCGCAAGCCGCTCGAGATCATTCGTGTCGAGGACCGGATCGGCCAGACCACGTTCCGAGTGGATCCCACGAAGGTTGTGGCCGTTGTCGAGACCAACTGCCGTGACAGCGCGAGCCCTCTCACTGCACCCGACGCCGTCAGTGAGGCGATCGCCGGCCACGTCCTGGAATTCTTCGACTTCGAGGTGCGCGCCGGACGGATGCCGGCCGATACGTTGCTTCCGCTGCAGGCGGGCATCGGCAATGTCGCCAACGCGGTGCTCGGAGGGCTCGATCGGGGGCCGTATCGCGGCCTGACCTGCTACTCCGAGGTCATCCAGGACGGGATGCTGAAGCTGATCAAGGACGGAACCGTCGCGCATGCGTCGTCGACGGCTTTGGCGCTCACCGAAGAGGGCATCGAAGAACTGACCGCGAACATCGACTTCTACCGCCACCACATCACGCTCCGTCCGCAGGAGATCAGCAACCACCCGGAGGTGGTGCGCAGGCTCGGAATCATCGCCATGAACGGCATGCTCGAGGCCGACATCTACGGCAACGTGAACTCGACGCACGTCATGGGGACGAAGATCATGAACGGAATCGGCGGCTCGGGGGACTTCGCCCGCAACGGCTACGTGTCCATGTTCCTGAGCCCGTCGACGGCCCGCGGCGGTGAGATCTCGGCGATCGTGCCGATGGTTCCGCACGTCGACCACACCGAGCACGACACTCAGGTGTTGGTGACCGAGCAGGGGTTGGCGGATCTGCGCGGTCTGTCGCCGCGGCGACGCGCGCGCCTGATCGTCGACAAGTGTGCTCACCCGGAATTCCGGCCACTGCTCCACGATTACATCGCTCGCGCCGACGCTCAACCGGGTGCGGGGCAGACGCCGCACATCCTGGGCGAGGCATTCTCGTTCCATCAGCGGTACATCGACACGGGTTCGATGCGCCTTTCGTGACGCCAGGCAATGCTGCCGGCAGTGAGAGAATGCGAGGGTGAGCCGAACCGGGGTACCTGACGACGCCATACGCCGGGTTGCCGCGGCGGGGGCCGATGACGCCGGTGGCCTGCCCGTCGAACTGCTGGGTGATTTCCTCGACGTGCTCAGCGACGCTGTCTGTGAAGGGAAACCGCTGCAGCGTCGTCAGCTGCACCGCTTCCGCGCTCGCGGGGAAGAAGCAGCGCAGCAAGGTGTGGCCCTGCGAGCCCTGCTCGATCTGTATCTCTCCTCGGCCTGGCGTCTGTGGCGTGAACTGCCTGCTGTTATTGCGGCACAATCGGATCCGAACGCCGTCGTCGCGGCCGGCGAAGTGATGCTGCGTGCCGTCGACGATGCCGTCGCCGAACTGGCCGAAGGTTTTCAGTTGGCCAGGCGTTCTCTGGTCCGCTCGCAGGTATCGGCACGCCGCGAGTTCGTCGACGACTTGTTGACCGGCGGCGCTGACGTCGTCGGATTGTTGGATCGCGCTTCAGGATTCGGTCTCCACCTCAGTGGTCCGCATGCCGTGGCGGTAGTGACCGCCGCCCGTGAGTTCACCGACGACAACCCTTTGGTGCGCGCCGTCGAACGTGCCGTTCTGGGTAGCAAGGGTGACGCCGATGCGTTGGTCGCCAGCAAGAGCGGCAAACTGGTGGTCGTTTTCGCGGCGCCGGATCGCGATGCCGTCGACCACGTGCTGGCAGGGATTCGGTCGGCTCTCGGGCCGGGGACCGATGACGACGGGCGAGTGCAGTTGCAGCGGCGTCCTTTGGACGGCACGTGGCAGATCGCTGTCGGGCGCCCTCGAACCACCGCTTCGGGCGTGGTGGCGTCGTACCGGGAGGCGCTGGACGCACTGGACCTGGCGCAGCGCCTGTCGTTGACCGCACCGATCATCGATGCTCGTGACCTGCTGGTCTACCGGGTTCTGGTCAACGACAGACCGGCGGTCACCGACCTGATCCACACCCTTCTCACACCGCTGCTCGAGGCGCGTGGTGGCGCTGGACCGATGATCGACACGCTGCTCGCGTACTTTTCCGCCGGCGGCAATACGGCTAAGACCGCCCGAGACCTGCATTTGTCCGTCCGCGCCGTGACGTACCGGTTGGACCGCATCCGTGAACTCACCGGTCAGAACGTCAACGATCCCAACGACAGCTTCGCGCTCCACGCTGCCGTACTGGGTGCGAAGCTGCTCGACTGGCCGGCCACCGAGCTGACCTGATCAGCTTGCGCGGGCGCGTTCTTCGTAGGCAGCACGTGCCGCGGTGTCGACGTCGCCGAGAAACTGCGTCTCGACGCCGAACAGTCGGCTCAATGCCTCGTACGGCCGCCGGGGGAAGAAGCCCTGTGCCTGCACGAGCAGCCCGGACACCCGCGTAATGCGTACGCGTGGACGCGGTTTGGTGATCAAACCGACGACGGCTTCGGCGATTTCCTCCGGCTGAACTTCTCGGAATCCCTTCATTCCCGAAGTGCCCGAGGTGAGTTGGGTGTTGGTGAGCGTCGGCAGCACGGACGAGATGTGAACTCCGGTGCCACGAACTTCCTTGCGGACAGAATCGGTGAAGCCCAACACCGCATGCTTGGCGCCGCAGTACGTCGACAAACCGGGGCACGGGAGTTCGCCTGCAAGCGAAGCGATGTTGATGACGTGTCCACGTCCGCGCGGAAGCATCCGTCGCAATGCGAGCTTGGTTCCCGTGATCACGCCGAGGACGTCGATCTCGATGATGCGTCTGGTCACGGAGTCGTCCTCGTCGACGATCCGTCCGACCGGCATGATGCCCGCATTGTTGACCAGCACGTCGATCGGGCCGAGTTCACCTTCGACGGTGTCGAGGAAGTCGAAGAACGAGGCGGGGTCGGTGACGTCGAGGCGCCCGAACGTGCGGATGCCCAAATCCTTGGCTGCTCGCGCGAGAGTGGCTTCGTCGATGTCGCCGATCGCGACGGTCGCACCCAGGCTGATCAGCCGCTTCGCGGTGGCGTATCCGATGCCCCGGGCGCCGCCGGTGATGACCACTACCTGACCGTCGAAAGGTTTGTTCATTTACTCCAGCGTCTCCAAAGATAGGGGTTGGTTGCAGTGAGATGAATCTGCAGTGAGATGTGATTGTGGACCAGTCGAAACCGGGTTGCTAGGGCTTCTTGGCCGAAGTGAGACGATAGATTTGTGACTAAGTCACAATCAGGGTGACAAGTCGGGGAGGCGCCATGGACACATCGGAGTTGGACGGCTGGATTGCAAATCTCGCGCCCATCTATCTCCAGCCGGATGTGATCGACGGTTTCGTTCAACGCATCGACGACGCCATTGCGGTGGCCAATCCTGAAGTGGCGGGTGATCGGGAGCTACGACGCGATGTGGATGCGAGCACTGCGGCGCAGCTTCGCGTCATCGTGGCCGCGATCGCGGGCGGTTCCCAGGAGGTCACGCCGCCGCCGGAGTCGGTTGCGCTTGCACTCACCGTTGCCAGGCGCGGTATGGATCTTCGAGTCCTGCTCAAGATCTACGGTGCCGGACGCCTCGCGATGCTGGGCTTCGTCGACGAGTCGATAGAAGCACTTCCGATCGGTCCGGAACTCAAGCGCGCACTTCTGGTCCGAGTGTGGGGTTCGGCGATGAGATGGCTGGAAGTGACCACCGAATTGTTGGTGGCAACGTATGCGAAGGAGCGTGAGAGCTTGGCGCGCGGCGCTTTTGCGCGTCGGTCCGAGACGGTGCACGCGATTGTCGCAGGCGAAGCACTTCACTCCGATGAGGTGTCGCAGATTCTCGACTACCCGATGCGGCGCCACCACACTGCGTTTGTTCTCTGGACGGACGACACCGATCCGGCCGCCGACGTATTGGCCCGATTGGACTCGTATGCGCGTTCCTTTGTGGACGAGTCGAATGCCGAGCGCGTGCTGACGCTGCCTTCGGGGGCGCGCGAGGTGTGGTCGTGGGTCGCGCATTTCGACGACCATGAGTGGGCGGCGCTCGATCGTGCTCGGAATTCGGACCTCCGTGTCGCGGTGGGGGCCAGCGGTTACGGAATGGAAGGATTCGCGCGCAGTCACCGCGAGGCTCTCGCCGCGCAGCGCATCGCGGTCCGTTCGACGGGTTCGCCGGGGGTCACCGTCTACGAAGATGTTCAGGTTCCCTGTCTGCTCACCGAAGATCTGGACGAACTGCGTGCGTTGGTGGCCCGGGAATTGAAAGGACTCGCCGGCGCGGACGGTGTCACGACGCGTATCCGTGACACCGTTCGGGTCTATTACGAGAACAATTGCACTGCAGCCGCTACCGCCGTGGCGCTCGGTCTGCACAAGAACACCGTGCGGTATCGACTCGATCAGGCCGAAAAGCTGTTAGACCGCAGCGTGGACCAGCGTCGGCTGCCAACAGAGTTGGCGCTCATCGCGCTGGAGAGCTACGGAGCCGCCCTCCTGGCGAACCCGTGACTCGCTACTGCATGTCGTCGAGCCCGGGGAGCGAATAGCCGGAGCTGTCATCCCAATCGGCGGGGGTGTCGTCGAGTGAAACGTCCCAGTCTGCGTCGGGCACCGCTCGCCGGAGTTCGGTCAGAGCGTTGAACCAGTAGACGAGCGAAGGGAATACCTCGGTCGGGTCGCTCGAGATCTTTGTCGAACCGTTGAGCAGAGTGTTGGGGATATCCGACGGATAGAGGTCCAGGACCTCGTAGTCGAACGGAAATTCGTCGTTGTGGACGGCGATGAGTCGGTCGACTTCGGCCTTCTCGTCGTCGGTCAGCGGTGTGGTGCGGACGGCGGAGTAGTACAACGAGGTGCTCATGCTTGCCAGGCTAGAACAAGATGCCGTCCAGCGGCGGTTTCGGACGCAACACCCTCAGATTGCATGGTTTCGGCAACTTCAGGTGTGAAAGTCGTCGATATTTCGACCGGGATGGATAGAAGTCGGCAAGGAACACTGGAGAAGACGGCGAGACGGCCGTCCGAACCCAGTGAAGGAGCTCCCCGTGACCGCAGTCATCAGTGCCATTCGGGTAGGTGGTCAGCGATGAACGTTCCCATGTGGGCGTGGGCCGCGTTCGCCGCAGTCATCGTCGTCATGTTGCTCATCGACCTGCTCGCCCACCGCGGCGCGCACGTCATCGGCTTCAAGGAAGCGGCCTGGTGGAGTGCACTCTGGGTCGGTTTGTCTCTCGTATTCGCGGTGGTCGTCACCCTGACCTTGGGGGTGAACTCGGGCGTCGAATTCACCACGGCCTGGCTGTTGGAGAAGAGCCTCTCCGTCGACAACCTCTTCGTGTTCGCCCTGATCTTCGGTTACTTCAAGGTGCCCCGTGAATACCAGCACCGCGTGTTGTTCTTCGGTGTCATCGGCGCCCTGATCTTCCGCGGTATCTTCCTCGCCGCCGGCGTTGCCGTGGTCAGCAAGTTCACGGCCGTTCTGTTCGTCTTCGCCGCCATCCTGCTCTACAGCGCCTACAAGCTGCTCAAGGACGACGACGAGAACTTCGATCCGGGAACCTCGCTGGCGGTTCGCTTGCTGCGCAAGATCATGCCGGTCCGTGAGGAATACGCAGGAACCAAGTTCTTCGTCAAGGAAGCCGGAAAGCGCGTCGCAACACCACTGTTCGCCGTCGTCGTCGCCATCGAAGCTGCCGACCTCGTGTTCGCAGTCGACAGTGTCCCGGCAGTGCTGGCAGTGAGTGACGATCCATTCATCGTGTACTCCAGCAACGCGTTTGCGATCTTGGGTCTGCGTGCCCTGTACTTCCTGCTCTCGGGCCTGCTCGAGAAGTTCCACTACCTGTCCAAGGGTCTGTCGATCATCCTCGCCTTCATCGGCGTGAAGCTGATCATGCAGGCCAGCCACAAGGTGATCAGCACGTCGATCCCCGAGATTCCCTCACTGGTCAGCCTCGCGGTGATCATCGTGGTGTTGGCAGGCTCGATCATCCTGAGTCTCAAGAAGCCGCTACCGGAAGAGCCTGAGGCCGAAGAGGTTGCGACCGGTGATGCACCGATCGACCTCGAGAAGTCAGGTGCTGACGGCAGCATCGAGAAATCCGGCGTCCAGCTCGCAACCGGCGAGCGCGACGACGATGACGACAAGGTAGATGCTCGGCCCAGAGGCTGACGCCTGATCGGCTGAACGAATCGAAAAGGGAGACCACACAACGACGTGTGGTCTCCCTTTGTCAAATCATCACCAACTGCTTCCCCCGGTTGTGCCCCGAAAGCTGCCCGATCAAGGCCGCTGGGGCATTTTCGATGCCCTCGGTGACATCGTTGCGGTAGCGCAGTCCACCTTCGGCGATTCGAGCGGACGCCCACGCCCGGTACTCCGGGTACCGGTCGTAGTGGTCGTAGCAGATGAACCCTTCGATGCGTAGACGTTTGCGTAGTACAGGGCGTAGGGGAGGCCCGACTTCGCTTTCATCCTGGTTGTATTCGCTGATCATTCCGCACACGACGACCCTTCCGAAATCGGCCATGCGATCGAAAACCGCTCGCGTGATCGAGCCTCCGACGTTGTCGAAATAGACGTCGACGCCCTTCGGACACAATTCGTCCAACTGCTCGCCGATGTTCGCCGTCTTCCTATCTATGCAGGCGTCGAACCCCAATTCCTCCACAACGTATTCGGTCTTCTCACCCCCGGCGATTCCGATCACCCGGGCGCCCGCCAGCTTCGCGATTTGGCCTGCAACCATGCCGACTGCTCCGCCGGCCGCCGAAACCACGACTGTGTCTCGCTCTCGGACGTCGGCGACCAACCGCATTCCGCAGTGTGCGACAAATCCTGGCTGTCCTAGAATTCCGAGTTCATCTCCTAGGGAAGCTCGATTCTCCCTCGGTATGCGGTCCAGGGCAGCGCCTTTGATTGTGTGATAAACCTGCCAGTGCGTGCCGCCTCGAACCAAATCACCTGCCGCAAAGTCAGGATGCCGCGAAGAAATCACTTCGCCGACTGCGATGCCGTCCAAACCGGAGTGCGCAGGCACTACTCCAGCCAAGACGACGTCGCCGATACCGGCAACAGCTCCCAACGGCCCGGGGGCAGAGCTGGTGGACGGTAGGCGTCTTCGTATCGCCGGATCGATCGAAAGATAGTGGGCGCGGAACAGAACTTCGCCGTCCGCGGGCGGCCGGATCGGGACCTCGTCGATCCGAAAATCTTCTACGACAGGCAAGCCGCGGGGAGCTCGAACGACTCGCACAGCGCGGTTCACATATTCGGTCATGCGCAATTTCCAATCTGCTTCGACACCGGTTCGCATCACTTCTCGGGACGATTGCCCGGAATTGATCTCGCCGCCTTACTGATTCACGGCGAAGACGTCTGGGAATTCTGTCCTCGAGCAGCAAGGAGCGCACCTTCCCGCCCGCTCAGTGAGAATGTGGCAACCCGACGTCCGGAGCGCGACTTCATTTCCCATACAGCGGGCGGTTTGTTGGTTGCCTCGTAGTCCGACTGTGAAGCTCTGCGCAGTTCAGTTCAGCGCAGCGCTGACGCTCGTCACCAGTGGTATTCGGCTGTGGATTTTTACGAGGGCGTCAATGATCTGCCAGATCTTGTGTGAGTGATTTTGTCGAGGACGAGAGGTTGACTATGACTTCGCCGGTGGGTTCGGAGCGTGCGGTTCATGACACAACGGATTGGCTCAGAACGGGATTGGTCGATCCAACGGAGCCAGGCTTCCTGTCCGATCCGTACGCGCGGTACGCGATTGCGCGAGAAGTTGCTCCGGTACAACAGCATTCGAATGGCGTATACATGCTTTTCGCCTACGACGACGTGAAACGCGCACTGGCGGACAAGTCGCTGAGTTCGTCGGAACAGTATGCACTCGAGGCACCGCGCAATATGCGGATCAAGGCGGCCGGTGGCAGCGACGCCTACTTGTTGCGCCCATCGTTGTCGAAGCTGGATCCACCGGACCATCTGGCATTGCGCAAGCTACTGGCGCGCCCGTTCACGCCCAGGGCAATCAAGCGTTACGACGCGCGGGCGAAGGAAATCGTCGACGAGTTGCTTGCCGATCATGGACGGGGCTCCGAGATCGAGCTGGTGACGGAAGTTGCTCATCCGCTACCGATTCGCCTTGTCTGCGAAATTTTCGGTATCCCCGTACCTGCCGACACCGATACGATGTTCGAGTGGACCCGTAAGGGACTCAACCTACTCGATCCGTTTCTGACTGCCGAGCAGACCAGCGACTACATTTCCGCTCAGCGTGATTTCTCGGCACACCTTCAGGACGTTATCGCTTGGAAGCGCAACAATCTTGGCGACGACATCCTGTCGGACTTCATCTCCGCCGGCGACGAAGGCGAGATAATCGGGCCGGATCAAGTTGCCGCTACCGTGCAGACTTTGGTCATCGCCGGACTGGACACCACAGTCAATCAGGTCGGTCTCACCATGAATGCACTTATGGGCCATCGTGATCAGTGGGAACGACTCGTCGACGACAGGGCACTGCTCGATCACGCGGTAGAAGAAGTCCTGCGCTATGAGCCGACGGCGCAGTTGATGATTCGCATTGCTCCCGAGGATTACGCGGTGGGAGATGCGGTGATTCCGGCCGGAAATCACATTGTGACGTGGCTGGCGTCGGCAAACCGCGATGAAACTCGATTCGGTCCGAACGCGGACAGATTGGACTGGTCGAGGTCAAATGTCCGGGACCACATCACGTTCGGTCACGGTGCGCACGCTTGCCTCGGTGCGTGGTTGGCCCGGCTGGAGATCAAGACCATCCTGAATGCGTTGATCGACAAAGCGCCGAATACCGAGCTCGTCGACGGTGGAGTGACGTGGGGTGGCACGGCCTTTATCCGCGGTGTCTCCGAACTGCGATTGAACCTTTTCTGATTGCACGAATTCGTGAACAGACCACTCGGTGGGCAAGTCGGTGTCAGGTGGTCGACGTCTTGTTAGTCTGGGCCGGTGCCTGATCCCGCAACTGCGTGTTACCCGGCATTGCCCGCGACAAGTTGGGCAGTGCTGGGAATGCTCACATTCGGAGAAGAACTCAGTGGCAGCGATCTGAAAAGCTGGGCCGACTGGAGCATCGGGTTCTATTACTGGAGCCCGTCGGTGAGCCAGGTCTATACCGAGCTCAAAAAGCTGGAAACGCTGGGATTCGTCAGTTCGCGGGAGGTTTCGGAATCGGGTGGGCGTCGTCGACGAGTGTTCACGATAACCGAATCCGGTATCGAGGCTCTCAGATCATGGTCACGCCGATCGGAGATCGAAACCCCCGTTCTCAAACATGGAGTGATGTTGAGACTGTGGGTCGGCCACCTCAACGACCCCGATCAGCTCAAGTCGATAGTGCTCGATCACATCGACAACCTCGAGGCAAAGAAGCTCAAGGCAATCGAACACGCCGATAACTCGGAGAATGAACCCGCCTGGGCATTTACCGAGATGAGTCTGCGATGGATAGGCCGCCATTTTCAGATGGAGATCGACCTCGCCGCTCAGTTGCTCGATGACATCGATGAGGCCGCCGCTCGATTCGCGCAAGGCGACGCCAACGCTCTCGGCTTGCCGCAGCCCGTCAATGCCGGTAGTTGGAAGTTGATCTGAGCGTGCGGAGGTACAACTCTCCAGATTCTGCCCCACGCCAATAGAATTGTGCTGTCGAGGTTTTCGTGCCCAGTCTTCGTGCTTAGTCTTCGTGCTTAGTCTTCGTGCCTAGTCTTCGTGCCTACTGAGCTCGCATGCTTTCGGTGGTCCGGACGCCCGCATTTCGCCACAGGGAAGCGGCTGTTTCCCGAAGAAGCCCGGTGAGAGGCGAGTTCCGCTCGTCGAGCGGCATTTGTCGGAGCGGTCCGCAGATCGACAGCGCGGAGGTCGCGACGCCGATCGGGCCGATCGGAGTGGCGATCGTGCCGAATCCGTCGATCGGCGTGTCACGGCCGTATCCCACGCCGGTTTTTCGGACCTCGTCGGCCGCCTCTCCTCGCTCGTTGTTGAAGGTGTGGAGGACCCTGCCGACGAGAGTTCCGTCTGCGCGCGTGCTGAAACCGATCCGATTCGGAATCATGCTGGCGAAACGACCTGCCATGTGGGCGCGGCACACCACATTTGAGCCGTCGAGAATCGTCATCTCGACGATCAGTCCGGTACGCCGGTGCAATTCGTACAGGTGCGGATGCGCAGCTGAGTGAAGTCTGTCCTGGTACACGGCCAACGAGCCGAGTTCCACGAGCCGCAACCCGAGCGTGTAATCGCGGCCGCTGCGGTGCAGCCACCGAAGTTGGACCAGATGGTCGAGTATGCGGTGGGCTGAAGACCTTGGAAGCCCGGTTCGTCGGACAATCTCGGCGAGGGTGAGACGATCTCGACCGCCGAACGCATCCAGTAGCAGAGAGACTCGGTCGAGGAAGGCGTTCGGCGTTGCGGGATCGACCTCGAGCTGGAGCGACATGTGTTCCCTCTGCTATCCCGTAGTCAAGTTGGACAACTGCCCTGGACAAGGCTATTTCGATTAGGAATGATGACATGTTTTTTCTGCTTTGTGAAGAAGGCCACCCTGTGGATCGGACGCCTCCGGTGCTCGTCGGCGGAAACGGACCACTGATCGGGAGAGCGGGTTCCTTGCTTGGTGGTGGGCGATCTACGTTGACGTGATCACACGCCAAGTGGACAAACGCGGATGCCGGCGCAGACGTAGCGCCACCCGCCGGGCTGAGAGACCAGGAGACTATATGACGATTCAAGCGGAAGTCACCACGATGCTTGCAACCCTCAACGCTGGATTCCCGGATGTCACCAGTGTCCCGCCGTCGGAGCTACGAACTCTGATTCGGAACCGACGTGCGCCGCTGACGGGTCTTCCCGACATGCTTTCAGTCGAGAATCACGTAATCGACGGTCCCGGTGGAGATCTGGCAATTCGCGTCTTTCGTCCGCATGGAACCTCGAACGACGTTCCTCTCGTGGTCTTCGCTCACGGGGGCGGTTTCGTGTTCTGCGATCTGGACAGTCACGACGAATTCTGTCGATCGATGGCGCAGGGAGTCGGCGCAGTAGTGGTTGCCGTCGACTATCGGTTGGCGCCGGAGCATCCGGCACCGGCAGCCCACGACGACGTCTACGCCGCGGTGGCGTGGGCCAGCGAGCATGCTGCCGAATACGGTTCCGACGCAGGTAAAATCGCACTTGTGGGCGACAGTGCGGGAGGGAACCTCGCGGCGACCGTGGCTATTGCCGCTCGGGATCGGGGTGGTCCGGAAATTGCCCTTCAGGTTCTCATCTACCCCGTGATCGACGACGACTTCGAAACCGAGTCGTATCGGCTCTACGGCACGGGTCACTACAACACCACCGCAGCGATGGAATGGTACTGGCAGCAGTACGCGCCTGAAGGTCGCGACGACGCCCGTGTGATTCCTACGCGTGCGGAGACGCTCGCCGGTCTTCCGTCGGCTGTCGTCGTGACAGCCGAACTCGATCCGCCGTGTTCGTCAGGTGACGCGTATGCGCAGATGCTCGCGACGGCTGGCGTTTCGGTGCGCCATCATCGCTTCGAAGGATTGTTCCACGGCTTCCTCACTATCCCGTCTTTGTCACTGACCGAGCCTGCGCGACAGAAGCTTTGGGCGATGACGCGCGAGGCGCTCGGTAGCGAGTAGGCAGATCACTTCACTGTCAGGAGTCTCTCGGTGAGATTGCCGAACGTGTGACAGATTCTGTCGTGGACCACTGCCTCGGGACATTCGGGGTCGAACCACCGGTCCACCACTGCCCAGTGAATCGGATGATCGAGGTACTGGGTCTGCAGTGAGCCGAGGTCGGTGAACTCCTGCTCCCAGACATGAGTCCATGGTGTGTGCCCGGTCGCTGCGTCGACTCGGCTGAGACGCCAGGCGCAGATCGACGAGATATGGGTAGGCATCCTGAGCAGATCCCGTTCGAATTCTTCGAGTACGTCCTGGGGTGTGCTGGGGGATACCCGGATGAACAGCGCTCGGTACACCTGACCGGCGGCTTCGGCGCCGGAACGTCCCGTGGTCCCGGACGAGTACTCGGCGCCGTGGAAGTGGTCGACGGTGGCGCAGCGCAGGCTGTCGTCGACCGCATCTCGGGCTGTCTGCCAAGCCATCTCGTCTTCGAACTGAAGATGGACGATCAGATCTCCGCCGTTGATGACGCCGGGAAGTGTCGTACAGACGTGACGACGTAGCGCGTTCGACGATTCGGCAACTGCGGCAATGTTCTTCACTGCAGCGGCCCACTCGTCGGCGCCCGCCCCGTTGGCGGCGTGCACGACTCTTGTCACGTTATACATTGCTCAGTCCTTCGATGTCCTTTGCTGCGGCGGCCATGGAGCGACTCCGTTCGATTATGAGCGGAGCCATTGCATCCCACCACTGTCTGAGGGTGGAGTCTCTGCGGCCCTGGCGCGTCATCGACCACCAGCCGGCCGTGCCGTCGACCGTCCAGGTGACGGTCAAGGTGTTCGGGTCTTGATCGCACCACAACGGAGGGCTGACGAGTACGTCGGCGAGTGTCATGCCGCGACGCTGTGCACTCGGCAAATACTGGTCGAGTAGCGCGTCGACGAACTGTCGACCGCATCCCGGTTTCGTGACTATCCGATCGATCACGTAGAGCGTTTCATCTGCCATTGGTGAAGATTACTTTCCCCTAACCCGTTGTGATGCTTTCGATCTCACACAGCGGGAGATAGCGAATTTGGTCATGTGCCCGGCATTTCGACACCTCCCGTCAGGCGGGAATCGTTGCTGTGCAACAGAATCGGATGATGCAACATGGCGGACAACGATTGCGTGAAATGCAGTCGAACTCAGGTCGAACACATACGTCATGTGTTCGATGTCGTGAAGTGGAAGAGCCTTGGAGGAGCAGTTGAATCACTCGCTGGTAGGGAAGACCGCGCTGGTGACCGGGAGCAGTCGAGGCATCGGCAGGGCGATCGCCAGGCGACTGGCGGCAGAGGGGGCAACCGTGGTCGTCACCGCACGGTCGACTCGGCCTACCGCGGCAGTCCGTGCCGACAGTAATGTCGTCATCGGCGGTACGTTGTCCGAGACCGTCGAGATGATCGAGTCGCAACACGGTCGTGCACTTGCCATTCCGGCCGATCTCGAGGATTCCGAGGCTCGCGACGGATTGATCGAGAAGGTCGTCTCGCGGACCGGAGGTATCGACATCCTCGTGAACAATGCCGGGTTTGCCGACTACGCGCCGATCGAGAAGATGTCGCTGGCGACGTTCGAACGGACCCTCGACCACTACATTCGCGCGCCGTTCGCCCTGTCGAAGGCAGCCATCCCCTACATGCGAGAGCGCGGCGCAGGCTGGATCGTGAACATCGGTTCCTCGACGGGACTGAATCCGATCAGGCCCTTCCGCGACTACAACAAGACGTCGGGTGACGTGATTTACGCGTCGATGAAGGCAGCACTGCACAGGTTCACACAGGGCCTCGCCGCGGAGGTGCTGGACGACAATATCGCGGTCAACTCGGTGGGGCCTTCCACTGCGATCTCGACTCCCGGCGCCGACGCACTCATTCCGGATGGATACGAAACCGAGCCCGTCGAGTATCTTGCCGAGACGGTACTGGCCATGTGTTCTCTTCCCGCGGCCGAGCGGACCGGCCTTGTAGCCTTCAGTCTTCATTTTCCCTGGTATCAGGATCTGGTCGTGAAGGCGCTCGACGGGCAAGGGCTGATGCCCAGACGTGAGCCACCGACGTGGTGCAATCCCAACATTCTGCCCGAAGGAATCTGAAGTCTTTGTCGAGCAATAGTTTCGGCGACACAACCCGAGGAGTGGAGATGTCCCACGCTGAACGCCGGTTCGGTACCGGTACGGCCGTCGTGACCGGTGCGGGGGCCGGTATCGGTGCAGGGTTCGCCCGTCACCTTGCGCGGCTGGGAATGACGGTGGTCGTTGCCGACATCGACGAGGAGCGTGCGTCGCTCGTCGCCGAGGACATTCGCGCGGCCGGTGGGAGAGCTGACGTCCATGGAGTGGACGTAGCGGATGCCGATGCCGTGAAGAGGATGGCGGACAATGTGTTCGATCGTCACGGCAGCGTCGAGTTGCTTGTCAACAATGCCGGAGTGGAGACGGCCGGGTTGCTGTGGGAAGTCAGTGGTGCGCGGTGGAGACGGTTGATGGAGATCAACGTCGACGGCGTCTTCTATTGCCTTCGTGCTTTCGTGCCATTGATGTTGAAGGTGGGTAGGCCGGCGTGTGTGGCCAATCTGTCTTCTGTCGGCGGGATCAACAGCGCCGCGGTGCAAGGACCGTACATCGTCAGTAAGTTCGCGGTGCTGGCGATGACCGAGAGCTTGCACCAAGATCTGTCGTTGGTCGACTCTCCGATTCAGGTCAGTGCTGTTGTTCCACACTCGATCCGGAGTGAGATCTTTCGTGCGGCCCAGCGTGACGCGCCGACTACGAACGTCACGGCAAACGCTGTCTTCGATGCAATGCAACAGGCGAACGTCGAATCCGGACTCGACCCGCTCGATGCCGCCGAGCACATGACCGAAGCAATAGCGCGTGGGGACTTCTGGGTGTTCTCCGACGACGACGCGTGTCGGCAGTTCACCGACCGCCGAGCCGCTCAGCTTCGAGACCTGCTACCTCCCGCCGATCCTCGCACAATGCTCACACGCATGGGCATCTCGTGAATGCGGAGCTGTTCGGAGCAGGCCTGTTCACGCGCTGCCGTTGACAGACGTCGACGCACTCTTGGGGAGGCCTGACCAACCCACCAGGCCGACCAGAGCGAAAGCTACGGCGGCAGTGACGAAGGTGACGGTGAAGGCGGATTCGCTGGGCAGAGCGGATACGCCCTCTGGCAGGTTCGCGATGGTCATCGAGGCGAGAATCGTAGTCACCACTGCACTGCCCATGGCGCTGCCGGTGGAACGGGAGATCGAGTTGATGCCGTTGGCTATTCCACTCTGGTGTCGCGGAACGCTCGACATGATGATCGCGGGCATGGCCGCGTAGCCCAGGCTCACGGCGGCGCCGATCACGATGCCGGCCCCGATGACCGACGCGGTGTGCGTGTGGTCGTACGCGAGCCAGGCGAACGGCACCGCACCACAGATGGCGGTGAGTCCCAGGACGAAGCGTGGCCCACGCACTCTGATGAGCCGCCCACCGATCGGTGCTGCGATCAGCGAGGCAATCGCACCCGGCAGCAGGAATTCCACCGACGCACGCAGAATGCTGGCGTCGAATCCGTATCCCGTGAGGGCGTGGGGAAGCTGCACGAGATAGGAGATGCCCAGGAAGTTGGCGAACATTCCGAAGCCCAGCATGACCCCCGCCAGATTCGCCATCATCACGGGCCGGTGGACGAACATTCGCATGTCGACCAGTGGTTCGTCGACGATCTTCTCGATCCAGACCCAGACTGCGAACATCACGATCGAGCCCAGGAAAACACCGATGGTCACGGGTGAGAACCAACCCCATTGGTGGCCTTGCGAAATCGACAACAGGAGCAGAAGGAGTGCAGCGCCCAGGCTCAGCGCGCCGATGACGTCGACGCGCCCGCCGCTCTTGTGCTTGGTTGCCGGAACCAGCGTGATGACGGCGACGAGGGCAAGCAACGCGAACCCGGTGGCCATCCAGAAGGCGTTGCGGTAGTCGGCATCCGGAGCCGATGTGAGAAGTCCGGTGGCTACGAGGGCGAGCCCGCTGCCGAATGCGAGAGTTCCGCTGACCAATGCCATCGCGCCGGGAAGCTTGTGTGGGCGGACCTCTTCGCGCAGGACCGACAGAGCCAGCGGGAAGATGGCGGTGGCGGTCCCCTGGAGGACGCGTCCGAGGATGAGAAGTGGCAGATTGTGTGCCAGTGCGGCGACGATCGAACCGATGACCATGACGACCAGAACGCCGACCAGCGTGCGCTTCTTGCCGTGCTGATCGCCGTAGCGGCCCAACAGGGGAGTGAAAACGGCGGCCGACAGCAACGTCGCCGTCGTCACCCAACTGATGCCGGCCGCGGATGCGCCCAGATCGGACTGAATACGCCCCAAAATCGGGACGGGCAGTGTCTGCATCATCGAGACGATCATCGCGGCCAGGCTGAGCGCTCCGATGATGACGGCCTCGCGGCGCGGCGATGTTACGACGGATACATCCGGGGTGTCGTGGACCGTTGGCTGCGCAGCGCTGTCGGTCGTCACTGAATTCGTCAAGTGGGTCCTTCTCGGGAATTACAAGAGAAAATGCTTAATGTGGCGAAGTAATTTTCTCTGGATGGTAAGTCCGCGAGATCGATCCCGTCAATGCTGGTCAGTGAGCCCCTGGGGCCAGCTCGGTGTATTCAGGACCAACTCGGCGTGTTTCGGACTAGAAGGGGTAGACCGGGAGTGCGCTCTGCGCAGTCACCCACTGCGTTTCGGTGAAGGCGTCGAGGTTTGCGCCGATACCGCCGACACGGCCACCGTTACCCGAAGACGCCATGCCGCCGAACGGGATGACTGCTTCGTCGCCGACGGTCTGATCGTTGATGTGTACGAGGCCGGTGGGGATCTGTTGAGCGAGTTCGAGTCCGCGCATGGCGTCGGAGGTCAGAATGCCCAGTGACAGTCCGTACTCGGAATCGTTGGCTATGGCGACGGCCTGTTCGACGGTGGCGAAGGAGGTGACCGGTGCGACTGGCCCGAAGACTTCGTCGGCGAAGGCCGGGGCGGTCAGTGGGGTGTCGGCCAGCACGGTGGGCCGGTAGAAGAGATCCTCGTAGGTGCCACCGGCTGCCAGTTTTGCTCCGGCCGCGATGCTTCCGGTGACCAGGGAGTGGATGTGGTCGCGTTGTCCGGAGTCGATGATGGGTCCGAGTGCGACCTGACCGGTGAACGGGTCGCCTACCGGAAGCTTGTCGGCGCGTTCGGCAAGGAGTGCGGTGTAGTCGGCGGCGATGCTTTCGTGGACGAGCTGGCGGCCGGTGGTCATGCAGATCTGCCCCTGGTGCATGAAGGATCCGAAAGCGCCTACAGATGCGGCCTTTTCGAGGTCGACGTCGTCCATGACGATCAGTGCGTTGTTTCCCCCGAGTTCGAGGTGTGCTCGTTTGAGATGGCGGCCCGCCAGTTCACCGACAGCGCGTCCTGCCCGGGTCGACCCGGTGAATGCGATGACGCGAACGCTCGGATGAACCACGATTGCCTCACCGGCGTCAGCGCCACCCGGCAGCATGCCGAACACTCCGGCAGGCAGACCGGCTTCTTCGAAGATGCGGGCAAGAACCACACCGCCACAGATCGCCGTGCGCGGATCAGGCTTGAGGATCACCGAATTGCCCAGTGCCAGTGCGGGAGCGACTGCACGGATCGACAGAATGATCGGGAAGTTGAACGGTGCGATGACGCCGACGGTGCCGACGGGGACGCGACGAGAGAAGCTCAGCCGCGGTTGCTCCGAGCGCAGCACCTCGCCGACGGGGTGTGCGGCCAAAGCTGCTGCGTTGTAGCACTCTTCGGCAGCGGTGTGGGTTTCCAGTCCGGCTTTGGCGGGAATGCTGCCGGCCTCGCGGATTACCCATTCGCCGATTTCGTCGGCGTACCGCTCGAACAGTTGACCGGCGCGGCGTAGAACGGCGGCTCGTTCGGTGTACGGCCTTGCTGCCCAATCCTTCTGAGCGGCAGTAGCTTTTGTTGCAGCGGCTGCCACGTCGTCTGGTGTTGCCATGCCGACCGTCGTCAACTGCTTGCCGGTGGCCGGCTCGACGACAATACGATCGTCGGCGCTACCGCGAACCCATTCGCCGTCGAAGATCTTCGATTCCCACACAGGTTCGCTCAGCAAACGCGTCATGGCCGCTCCTCGGTAAAGGGATGCAACCGCGCGCCGCATCACATGGTTGTGGACCACGTTGCTCCGTGAGGGGAGTCGATCGCCATCGCACTTTCACTCAGTGAAAGACGGATTCATGGCGTCCTTGAGCGCTTGGATCAGATCGGCGAACTCGGTCGAGTGGGTGGCGCCGCTGCGGGTCACTCCCGAGACGGGAATTCGCAAGCGGCCGTTCGATTCTCGCATGAAGCTGATGCCGGCGCGTGGAGATTCGCCTGCGGTGATCGAATACAGCAGGGTCCAGGCGCGCGGGTTGGTGATCACGTCCAGCGTGGCTGTGTGATCGCTCGGAATTGCAGGGCCCAGTTGGACGCGTCGATCTATCTCGCGGAACGCGTCCTCGACCACCTTGTGAATGAGCACCTGGCTTTGGCGCGGCGGCAGGAGCAGGGGGTATGCGGCCAGATCATTGAGGTCGACGCTTTGCTGGCCGGCCAGGGGGTGCCGGCTCGACATGACGACCAGGAGATCTTCGACGCCGAGGTCCAAGGGTTCGAGTCCGGGGCGGTCGACGCCGCCGCGAATCAGCGCGATGTCGGCGTCACCGGAGGCCACGGCGTCCATGCGGTGGGCAAAACTCTTGATGACGAACTCGACGTCCAGGTCCGGATGAAGTTCGCGCACGTGTGCGATGGCGTCCAGCGTCTGAGCGGCGAAGCTCATGTTTCCGGTGATCCGGATCCGGGCTCGTGGGTCCCGTGCGACGGAGTAGGCCATCGTTTCGAGGCTGAGGACTTGCTGCGCGATGGGCACGAGTCGCGATCCTGCCGGGGCAAGGCGAACGGCTCGGGTCGAGCGTTCGAAGAGTGTCGCGCCAAGCTCCTTCTCCAGTCGGGCGACCTGATGGCTGATCGCCGACTGCGAGATGAAGCAGCGCTCGGCAGCGCGACTGAAGCTCAGTTCCTCGCTCACGACGAGGAAGTACTTGAGTTGGCGGAAGTCCATGAGGACAGCTTACTTATGAGCAATCGAGATAACAGTCTTGCGAATACTCCAGCTAGCTGGACCCGACCCATGATCAGTCCATACCGTAATAGTCATACTTTCAATTTGGTTGAGGAGATTTGTTGTGGATAGAACAGCTGCGGGTCGCGCTGACATCGACGCGACTGGACACGAGCAGACTCAGGTAGTCATCGTCGGTTCGGGATTCGGAGCCCTCGCCGCGGCCAAGACCCTCGCGAAGTCCAAGACGCCGTTCGTCCTCATCTCCGCCACCACCGAGCACCTCTTCCAGCCGCTGCTCTACCAGGTGGCGACGGGCGTTCTGTCGGCAGGCGAAGTTGCTCCGCCCATCCGCACGATCCTGCAGAAGTACCCCAACGCCGACGTGCGTCTCGGTCGCGTCGTCGAGGTCAACGCCGAAGAGAACACCGTCGTCTACGAGGCTTCGGGCACCCGCCACACTCTCGGATACCGCTCGCTCATCGCAGCCACCGGTGCCACCCAGGCGTACTTCGGTCATGACGAGTTCGAAAAGGTCACCTACAAGCTCAAGACCGTCGAGGATGCCGAGGTCCTGCGTAAGCAGATCCTGCGTTGCTTCGAAGAGGCTCACACCACCAACGACGCGCTGGTTCGCCGCAACCTGCTCAGCTTCGTTGTCGTCGGTGCAGGCGCGACCGGCGTCGAGCTCGCCGGACAGATCAAGGAACTGGCGCGTCGCTACTTCGCCAAGTCCATCAACAACATCAGCGCCGACGAGGTCACGGTCACCATGGTCGAGGGCGCGGGCGTTGCGCTTCCGGCCTTCGGCGGCAAGCTCAGTGAGTACACACAGGCCTCGCTCGAGAAGTCGGGTGTCGAGGTTGTTCTCAACACTATGGTCACCGCCATCGACGAGCACGGTGTCACCGTCTCTTCGACAAAGACCAAGGAAGAGAAGCGCATCGACGCCGAGACCGTCATCTGGTCGGCCGGTGTTCGCGCCAACGACTTCGCAGCAGTGCTCGGCGAGGCGACCGGTTGTGAGAGTGACCGTGCAGGTCGTCTGCTCATCAATCCGGACTTGACCGTCGGCGGGTTTGCCAACGTCTTTGCCATCGGCGACATGACTTCGCTGAACGGTCTGCCTGGTCAGTCGCCCGTTGCAATGCAGGGTGGACGTCACGCAGCGAAGACTGTGAACGGAAAGGTCAAGGCCGGAACGCCTTTCAAATACTTCGACAAGGGCAGCATGTCGATCATCAGCCGATTCAGCGCTGTGTGTCGCGTCCGCAAGGTCGAGTTCAAGGGCACGATCGCCTGGTTCATGTGGCTGGCCGTGCACGTGATGTATCTGGTGGGCTTCCGCAACCGGTATGTCGCTGTGATGTCGTGGTTCGGTTCGTTCATCGGTCACCGTCGTCCGCACTTCCACTACGCGCAGGAGCCGATGAAGATCGAGGCCACGCCGCCGGTGACCGAACGCGAACCGGAATTGGCGCACTCCGCGTAGCTCCGCACCGCCTGAACACGTTTCGCCTGATGTCAGTCACACTGTGTGAATGGCATCAGGCGAGCGTTCGTTGATCGGCCGGGCATTTATCGTGCTCGGTGCCTTCGACGCGAAATCGCCGCGGTTGACGCAGTCGGAGATCAGTCGTCGCAGCGGTTTGCCTCTGCCCACCGTCCATAGACTGTGTGGGCAGTTGGTGGCTGAGGGCGCACTCGAGCGTCGGAGTGACGGCAAGTACCAGGTCGGAGTCCGGTTGTGGGAGATCGGCGCTCTCGCTCCCGGCGCTCACGGCCTACGGCAGGTGGCGTTGCCGTTCCTCGAAGACCTGTACGAGGTCACCCGAGAGAACGTGCAGTTGGTCGTTCGTGAGGGCACCGAGGCTCTGTACCTCGAGCGCTTGTCCTCGCGTAGCGCCGTCACCGTGGTCGGCCGTGCCGGCGGAAGATTGCCGTTGCACGCGTCCAGCGGTGGATTGATTCTCCTCGCGCACGGCGGAACCGAGCTTCTCGACGACGTCCTTCGCGCCGGCCTCGAGTCGTTCACTCCCAAAACCATTACTTTCGAGCGGATTTTGCGAGCAACTCTCGACGAGATCAGGCGCGCCGGATTCGTGGTCTGTCGCGAGTATCTGAACGTCGGAACCCTTGCCGTCGCCGCTCCTGTCCGCGAAGCCGGGGGCAGTGTCGTGGCAGCGGTCTCGACAGTTGTTCCGGTGGAGCAGGATCCGGCTCCTTTACTGCCGGCGTTGGTCGCGGCCGCCCGTGGAATATCACGCGGGCTTGGTAGCGGTGGGTTTCGATAGCTCGTTTCGGTCTTTCACTGAGTGAAATTGCAGCTGTTCAGAGGAGTGATCGTGGTCGAGGGTGGTCTCAATCGTCACTCACCTCAGGAGCTCTCTGTATGTCTTCTTCACGCACCCAGGTCGGAATCGTCGGTGGTGGTCCCGCCGGGTTGATGCTCTCGCATCTGTTGCATCTGAAGGGAATCGATTCGGTTGTCCTGGAATGCCGCACCCGCGAAGAGGTAGAAGGCACCATTCGTGCCGGCGTGCTCGAACAGAACACGGTTGATCTCATGGTCGAGACCGGACTCGGTGATCGACTGAAGCGGGAGGGCCTCGAACATCACGGAATCGAGTTGCGATTCGGTGGACGAGGGCACCGAATCGCGTTCGACGAACTGACCGACGGGCGAGCAGTCACGGTGTATCCGCAACACGAGGTGCTCAAGGATCTGATCGCGCGGCGTCTCGCTGACGGCGGGGACATTCGATTCGGAGTGTCCGACGCGCAAGTACACGATCACGAATCGGATCGCCCGAGTATCACTTTTGTCGACTCGGACGGAAATGATCAGAAGCTCGAGTGCGCCCTGGTGGCCGGTTGCGACGGTTCACGCACCGGAACGCGAAAGCTGATTCCCGAACCGTCGATCCGAACGGATCATTTCCGCCAGTATCCCTTCGCGTGGTTCGGCATCCTGGCCGAGGCGCCGCCGTCGTCCGAAGAACTGATCTATGCCAACCATGAGCGCGGGTTTGCACTGATCAGCACACGGACGCCCGAGGTACAGCGTCATTACCTTCAGGTCGATCCGGACGACTCCGTGGACAACTGGTCCGACGATCGAATCTGGGACGAGCTGCACATGCGCGTCGACGGTGAGGGGGCGGAGATCAAGGACGGCAGGATCTTTCAGAAGTCGATCCTCCAGTTCCGCAGCTTCGTGTGTGAGCCGATGCAGCACGGCAACCTGTTTCTTGCAGGGGATGCGGCGCACACCGTGCCGCCGACCGGCGCGAAGGGAATGAATCTCGCGATCGCCGACGTCTACGCACTGGCGAAGGCAATGGACGGTTTCTTCACCTCGTCCGACCGAAAGATGCTGGACGGGTACACCGAAACGGTGTTGCCGCGTGTGTGGCGGACGCAGCACTTCTCGTGGTGGATGTCGTCGATGCTCCATCGCTTGCCAGACGACAGCGGTTTCGGGCATCGCCGACAGTTGGCCGAGTTGGACATGGTCACGCGTTCCGTGGCGGGACGAACGCTGATCGCCGAGAACTACGTCGGAACTCCCTTGCATCAGTAGGCCGATTCGCAGGTTGCACGGTGCGAAATCAGGGGGAGTGGGGTGCCAGGTGTCACCAGGACCCCGAAGTTCTTGGTATGTGTCCGCCTGGCGGGAAGCCGCCGAGCCGAAGTAGCGGGAGCTTTGTAACCTCGAACACGTCCTTGTCCAACCGAGGGTGGCTGATGCTTCGACCGCACTGCGGGGGAGTTGTCGTATGACTGAGCGTTGCAAGAAGTGACTGTTCAGGATCCACTGTCTCCCAAGCCGATCGGTGCGAACCGACTTCGAGCTCATCGAGGCACTTCAGTCGCTCCGGTCAACTGAACAGAGGGATCTTCCGATGAAGTTCAGCCTCGCCGTGGCGATGATTCCCCTCTCTCAACTCGTTGCACTTGCGAAAGTGGCCGAAGAATGCGGCTTTTCTTCGATCACGATGCCCGACTCACTGTTCTTTCCCGAGCGGGGCGCTACCGGGTATCCGTATACCGCTGACGGTGTGCGGATGTGGGACGCGAAGACACCATTTGTAGACCCCATGATTGCCGCGGCCTTCATGGGACCCGGAACGTCGAAGATTCGCTTTTATCCGCAGGTGCTCGAGCTCAGCTCACGCAATCCTCTGCTGCTGGCAAGCCAGGTGGGGTCGGTCGCGAATCTGACAGGAGGCCGCTTCGGTCTCGGGGTCGGTGTGGGCTGGGCGCCAGAGGAATTCGAGTGGTGCGGCGCTTCCCCCAAGGATCGAGGCCCGCGAGTCGACGAGATGCTCGAGGTACTGCGACTGGTTCTAGGCGGCGGTATGGTCGAACATCACGGCAAGTTCTTCGACTTCGACAGGCTGCAGATGAGCCCGGCGCCGATCGATCCCGTCCCCATCTACATCGGAGGACATTCCGCGGCCGCATTGCGCCGTGCAGCGCGAGTGGGTGACGGTTGGACCTCGGCTACAGTCTCTTTCGCTGATCTGCAAGCTCTCATCGCGAGGATCGGCGTCCTGCGGGTCGAGTACGGGCGCGCCGAGTCCCCGTTCGAAATTCAGGCCGTCTGCGCCGATCGCTTCGGTCTCGACGGCTCCCTGGAACTGGCCGATAGCGGAGTGACGGAATCGATCGTCATTCCTTGGGCCATGTACGGCCTCGGGTTCGACTGCGACCTGGAAGCGAAGAAAGATACGGTACGCAGGTTCTCCGAGGAAGTCATCTGCAAATTCTGAATTCACGTAGCGCACCCGTGCTGCAATGACCCGTGTGCGGGGATCAATCCGTATGCGGGCGTTGCGGCTCCAACATCCGTTCGCGCAGACTGTCGTAGATAGGTGCCGACCCTGCCGACGTGGTGACGAATACCGCTGCCGCAGTGGCAGCGAGCATCGGGACCAGCGTCGACGTCACCGCGGTCATTTCGACCACGATCACGATGCCGGTGAACGGTGCGCGTACTACGGCGCCGAAGAAGGCCGCCATACCGACGGTGGCCATGGTGACCGTGAGCCCGGCGTCCACTCCGGGCACGAAGCTCGACAGTCCGGTGAAGATCGACCCCCAGAGCGCGCCGAGAGCGAGTAAGGGAGCGAACAGTCCGCCGGGAGTTCCAGCGGCATACGAGAGCGGGCCGGTGAAGAACCGAACCACCAAGTACAGCAGCAGGATCGGCAGTACGAAGGTCCTTCCGCCGACGATCATCTGTGCAAGAACGTCGCCGCCCCCACTGGCCAACGGGTCGAGGAACAGCGTCAGGCCGATGACGGCGCCGATCGTTGCGCCGATGACAGTCGGTGGGATCTTGTCGAGCCGTGCCACGATGTCGAGTAGTCCTAGAATCAGGCGGTTGTACGCAATACCCAGTAGCCCCGTGAGGATTCCGAAGACGACGAACAGTGGCAAGAATGCGAGTTGCGGTGTCGGGACGGTGCCGACCTCGAAATCGGGTTGATCACCGATGACGATCCGTGCACAGCCCACCGCCACTGAAACACCGAAAAGCGTTGGCAGCACGGTGCGCAGCCGGAACGAGTGCGTCACCTCCTCGCAGACGAACAGTGCCCCCGCGATCGGCGCGTTGAATGCGACAGCGAGACCTGCTCCGGCCGCGGATGTTTGCAGCATGGCGACGTCGGGTTCGGTGAGGCGGGCTCGCCGTCCCGCTTCTGCTCCGATCGCCGCACCCATGTGTACGGTGGGGCCTTCACGGCCGAGAACCAGACCGGAGCCGATCGCCAAGAGGCCGCCGATGAATCTGGCGGGCACGAGATTGATTCCCGGCGGTTTCGCTTCACCGCGGGACACCGCCTCGACGTGCTGGATGCCGCTTCCCTTTGCGAGGGGCACTCGTCTGACGATCAGTACGGCAAGTACGGTGCACAGGGCCACCAGGAGGACCGGCACGAGCCACCCGACGTACGGAACGTGATGCGCCCAGTTCACGATCGCCTGACGAAGTTCGTCGGCCCTGATCAGACACCAACGGAACGCGCCGCCGACAAATCCGACCCCGACGCCGGCGACCGCAGCGAGTAGACACAGCAAACCCAGTCCGCGGTTGGAGTCACGCGGTTCGGTGCCGCCATCGTCCTCGGTCATCGTGATCAGCCCTACCTGATGGTCACAACTCGCGACAGGTGAATTGAGCTTCCTCATCTTGGACGGTAACCCATCCCGCTACCCGCAGGGTCGGATCGAGGTTGTGCAGCCTGGTCACAATTCGACAAGCAGGCTGATTCCGAGAACCGCCATCATCACGGCGATCAGAGCATCGAGAACCCGCCAGGCGTTGGGTTTCGCAAAAAGCGGCGTCAGCAGACGTGCGCCGTAACCGAGGGCGCCGAACCAGACCACACTTGCCGTGATGGCACCGACGGCAAACCACCAACGTCCGATCTCGCCGCGACCGTTGGCGATAGAACCCATGAGCACCACGGTGTCGAGGTACACGTGTGGATTGAGCCAGGTGAGAGCCAATGCCATCGTGACGGCGGCAAGCCTCGACCCGTTGCCATGTCGATCCGGTGCCAACGTCTGGGGGTGAAGTGCCCGCTTGGCGGCGAAGAGCGAATAGCTGAGGAGGAAAACGGCGCCGGCGATACGAACGAACGTGATCATCGACGGTGCGTGTTCGAGGAGGGTCCCGATTCCGCCGACGCCCGCGAGGATCAGAATTGCGTCTGACAACGCGCACACTGCGACGATCGGGAGTACGTGCGATCGCGTCAGGCCTTGACGAAGAACAAACGCATTCTGGGCGCCGATTGCGACGATCAAAGACAGTCCGACCCCGAAACCGACGAGGGCCGACGCAGGGTCGTTGGTGCTGAGCATGTTGTCGAGCCTGCCGCGCAGATATCATTCAGTCCAGCTAATGATTCTAAGGGCACATCAGAGTAGCTTCAGATTATGTTGGATTTCGAGCAACTGAGGGCATTGCACGCCGCGGTCGACGAGGGAACCTTCGAGGCGGCGGCGCGGAAACTACACATCACGCCTTCGGCGGTCAGCCAACGAATCAAAGGTCTCGAGACCTCGGTTGGCCGGATCCTGGTGCAGCGCACCAAACCCGTCCAGGTCACCGATTCCGGGAGAGAAGTCCTGCGTCTTGCACGTCAGATAGACGCTTTGTCGCGTGACACCGTGCGAGAGCTCGGCCTTGAAAATGGTTCAGGGATGTTTGCGCGTGTCTCGATCGCGGTCAATGCCGATTCGCTGTCCACCTGGGTTCTCGGGGCCCTCGCGGAGTTCACGCAAGAAGTCAGTTTCGATTTTCATCTCGACGATCAAGACCACACCACCGAACTGCTGCGCGACGGTTCGGTCATGGCTGCCGTCACGTCTGTTGCGTCACCGATTCAAGGGTGTACCTCCAGTCGGTTGGGCATCATGCGGTATCGGCCGATGGCGAGTGCGGAGTTCTGCCGTCGTTGGTTCGCAGACGGTGTCACGGCCGAATCCCTTTCGGAGGCACCGCTGGTTGTGTTCAATCGCAAGGATCTACTGCAGGATCGCTACCTCGATCAAAAGGTCGGCCACCCCGCCGATCCGCCCCGTCATCTTGTTCCTTCATCGGCAGACTTCGCGGACGCCGTCAGGCGGGGATACGGCTGGGGATTGATACCGGACCTGCAGCGCGGCGACGACGATCGCTCCGGCGTGCTGATCGGATTCGATCCGGACTTCGTGGACGACGTTCCGCTGTACTGGCAGCAGTGGAAACTGTCGTCACCTGTCTTGCGCCGGATCTCCGAGGTGGTGACCAGACGCGCCCACGAGGTGTTGCATCAGCCGTCGAGCTGATGTGCACCGCACGGGCGGTGTTGTGCTCAGGCGCTGTTGTGCTCAGGGAACAAAGAACCTGGACAAGTTGATCCCCTGGGACCGTTTCTTCGGCCGCAGGACGCCGATAGTGTTTTGAGTCACACACGAATGAAAGGTGCTGACTCTCGTGGCGAACATCGGATATCTGGCTTGGGATCTTGCAGAGAAGTACGGGCAGAAGCCGTGCTTGCGGGACGACCACGTCGAACTCACGTATGAAGAGTTCGCAGATCGCACGGAAGCTGTTGCCGCGCAATTGGCCGGACTCGGAATCGGCCTCGGTGACGTGGTGGCGATCATGCTGCCCAATCGCGTCGAGTTGCTGATCGCGATCATGGCCGCCTGGCGCATCGGTGCTGCCGCTACACCCATCAATCCGATGTTCACCGCGAACGAAGCGGACTACCAGATCGCGGACTCCGGGGCCGAGTTGGTCATCACCGCCACTGCCGACGCACCCTCGGGCGGCCGCGCAGTGTTGGCCGTCGAGGATCTGGCGACAGTGCCGCCGACCGATCCCCGACCCGGAATCGATGTTGCAGCAGACGATCTGGCGTTGCTCATCTACACCAGCGGCTCCACCGGACGGCCCAAGGGAGTGATGCTGACTCATGCCAACCTGCAGTTCATGGCTTCGTCGATGGGCAAGAACATCGGTGTCACCGGCGCGGATCACTGCCTGCTGATTCTGCCGCTGTTCCATGTCAACGCGATCTGCGTCAGCGTCTTGACGCCCTTGCTTGTCGGCGGACAGGTGAGTGTCACCGGGAAGTTCTCGGTTTCGAGATTCTTCGACGACGTCGCGCGGCTTCGCCCCACGTATTTCTCGGCGGTGCCGGCAATCTACGCGATGCTGACCTCACAGCCGGAAGACCCTTCGATCGACACGTCGTCCTTGAGGTTTGCCGTGTGCGGTGCGGCGCCGATCAGCAAGGAACTCCTCGAACGCGCTGAGCAGCGTTTCGGTTTCGTGATCGTGGAAGGTTACGGACTCACCGAGGGGACCTGTGCGTCGGCCTGCAATCCTGTGGACGGCGTGCGCAAACTCGGTACGGTCGGCCCGGCGTTGCCCGGCCAGCAGATTTCCATTCTTGCCGAGGACGGAACCTTTGCGCCCGCCGGGACTGCCGGAGAGGTGGTCATCAAGGGTGGCAACGTGATGCGTGGCTATCTGGGTAAGCCGGAGGAAACTGCGAAGACCGTCAAGGATGGTTGGTTGCATACCGGTGACGTCGGAGTCCTCGACGAGGACGGCTACCTGACCCTGGTCGATCGCATCAAGGACATGATCATCCGTGGGGGAGAGAACATCTACCCCAAGGAGATCGAAAACTCGCTCGCTACGCACCCTTCCGTGCTCGAGGCAGCCGTCATCGGCGCTCCGCACCAGGTCTACGGAGAGGTGCCAGTTGCCTATGTTGTCGCCTACCCCGATGCGCCCGTCACCGAAGACGAACTGCTCGAACATGTCACGGCCTTGCTCACCCGAGTAAAGGTGCCAGTGGCGATCTACGTCGTCGATGCGCTTCCCCGAAACCCGGTGGGCAAGATCGACAAACCTGGAATGAGACGAGCTCTGAGCGCAACTCCCGCTCACTAGTCACTTCCCCGTAGTACCAGCACAACTCGACGACGTCCGTCGAGTCGATCCGTCATGCCCACATTCCGTATTTCAGGAGCACATCATGGGATTCAAAGAAGGAAACTTCCCTCCCGTCGATCCGGCAACGTTCATGGACAAGCCGTTTCTCGAGCGTCTGCGTGACATGTCCACGCACTGGGTGGATTACGGCTTCGGTACGCCGAAGATGGTCCACACCGTCTACATCATGAAACTGTTGTTCCTTTACCTGGCAGCTGGAACAGCCGTTGCCACTTTGACTTCCGGCCTCTCGTGGTTCGACATCGGATCGTGGTGGAACCAGCCGATCGTCTACCAGAAACTCATCATCTGGACGATGATGCTCGAGATGCTGGGCTTGGCAGGATCCTGGGGGCCGCTCGCCGGCCACTTCAAGCCGATGACCGGTGGAGTTCTCTACTGGCTCCGCCCCGGCACCATTCGTCTGCCACCGTGGCCGGGCAAGGTGCCGCTCACCTCGGGTGACACCCGCACGGTGTTCGACGTCTTCATCTATGTCGCCGCAGTCGCCAATCTCCTTGTTGCCGCTGTTCTCCCCGGTGTTCACACCACAGGAATCGACTCGGCAATCGCTGACAATGCCGGACTGGTGCGCCCGACGGTCTTGTACTCCTTCCTGGTACTCATGGTGATTCTCGGGTTGCGGGACAAGGTGCCCTTCATCGCTGCCCGTAGTGAGCAGTACCTGCCGGCGATCTTCTTCTTCACATTCCTGCCGTTCGTCGACATGATCCTGGCGCTCAAACTGCTGATCGTCATGGTGTGGATCGGTGCCGGTGTCTCGAAGTTCGGTCGCCATTTCTCGCTGGTGGTTCCTCCGATGCTCAGCAATACCCCGTGGATCCCGTCGAAGAAGATCAAGCGCGCCCACTACCGGAATTTCCCGGAGGATCTGCGGCCTTCACACCTGGGCGGCGGCGTCGCACACGTGGCCGGAACGATGGTCGAAATCGTCACCCCGTTGATACTGCTGTTCTCGACGAACAAAACCCTCACGATCCTCGCCGTGATCCTCATGGTCGGATTCCATCTGTTCATCGCGTCGACCTTCCCGCTTGCCGTCCCACTCGAATGGAATCTTCTGTTCGCCTACGCCTCGGTCTTTCTGTTCCTGGGATTCCCGGCATGGGACGGCTACGGACTCGGCGCCATGTCCTCACCGTGGATTACCGCGGGAATTGTTGCAGCCCTAGCCTTCTTCCCCATTCTCGGAAACCTTCGACCCGATCTGGTGTCCTTCCTGCCGTCGATGCGCCAGTACGCCGGCAACTGGGCATCCGCGACGTGGGCATTCGCGCCGGGCGCTGAAGCCAAGATCGACCAGTTCATCAAGCGTCCGTCGCCGGATACGCGCAATCAGTTGATGACGATGTACCCCGAAGATGTGTCCGATGTCGTTCTGCATCAGCTGTTGGGCTGGCGTTCCATGCACAGCCAGGGGCGTGCGCTGTTCTCTCTGATGATCAGGCACCTCGGCGACGACATCAACACGTACTCACTGCGGGAAGCAGAGTTCATGTGCAACTCCATCGTCGCCTTCAACTTCGGTGACGGGCACCTGCACGACGCGAAGTTGATCGCAGCCATTCAGCGTCGCTGCAATTTCGCACCCGGTGAGTTCCTGGTGACCTGGATCGAATCGCAGCCCATCCACAAGGGAACGCAGGAGTACCAGGTGATCGATGCCGCTCTCGGTGTCATCGAACGAGGTACTTTCAAGGTCGCCGACGCAGTCGCCGAACAGCCGTGGTTGCCGAACGGGCCCATTCCGTTCGACGTTCAGTGGACACTGGACGTACGGGCCGACCGCGCGGCAACGGATCCGCAGGTTGTCTCCGAACCGAAGATGCGTACGAGGGTCAGCGGTAGCGAGCAAGAGGTGAGTAAGTGACAAAGGCCGTAGTCGTCGGCAGCGGGCCCAATGGGCTCGCTGCCGCGGTACACCTCGCACGTAGCGGTGTGGACGTGCAGGTGCTCGAGGCTGCCGACCAGATCGGCGGAGGCACCCGCTCCGGTCCGATCGACGTGCCGGGGTTGATCCATGATCACTGCTCGGCGTTTCACCCGATGGGTATCGGCTCGCCGTACCTGTCCAAGCTGGACCTCGAGCGATACGGGCTGATCTGGAGATGGGCAGAGGTGGACTGCGCGCATCCGCTCGACAACGGGGACGCCGGGGTCCTGTACCGCTCGCTGGAGCAGACGGCTGCGGGGCTCGGCGCTGACGGGCCGCGATGGCAACGCATGTTCGGTGACTTGTCGACTGGGTTCGATGCGCTGGCGTCCGATCTGATGCGCCCGATCGTCAATGTTCCGCACCATCCGCTGCGGCTCGCAGCTTTCGGTCCGCGAGCGCTGCTTCCGGCAACGGTGACCGCGAAGTTGTGGAAGACGGACAAGGGGAAGGCGCTGTTCGGCGGGGTTGCCGCACACGCCTTCTATCCACTCAACCGTCCGGCCACCTCGGCGGTGGGATTGATGATCACTGCTGCTGGTCACCGCTACGGTTGGCCGGTTGCCGAGGGAGGTTCGCGGTCGATCACCGACGCGATGGCTGCGATGCTCCTCGATCACGGCGGCAAGATCGACACCAGCGTTCGGGTTCGTACGGTCTCCGAGATTCCGGACGCCGATGTTGTTCTGCTGGATGTCAATCCGGGGGGTGCGCTCGAAATTCTGGGCGATCGACTCCCTGGTCGAGTGGCGAGGGCCTATCGAAAGTTCAAGCAGGCTCCCGGAGCATTCAAGGTCGATTTTGCGATCGAAGGTCATGTGCCGTGGACCAATCCGGACTGTGGTCGGGCCGGAACTGTGCATCTGGCAGGTGGTTTCGACGAAATCGTGGCCGCTGAGCGTGAGACGAATTCAGGCCGTATGCCGGACCGGCCGTTCGTGCTCCTAGGTCAGCAATACCTGGCTGATCCCACCCGATCTGCCGGGAACGTTCATCCGCTGTATGCCTATGCGCACGTGCCTCACGGTTACGCCGGCGACGCTACGGAGGCGATCATCCGTCAGATCGAGAGGTTTGCGCCAGGATTCCGGGAGCAGATTGTCGCGACGTCGAGCAGTGGTACAGCTGACCTGGCAGAGGACAATCCGAATCAGGTAGGCGGCGACATCATCGGAGGTGCCAACACCGAACTGCAGGTTGTCTTGCGTCCGCGCGTCGCAGTCGATCCGTACAGCACGGGGATCGCGGGCACTTACCTGTGCTCGGCCTCGACCCCGCCGGGTGCCGGAGCACATGGAATGTGCGGGTACAACGCAGCCGAATCGGCTCTGAAGTACCTGCGACGAAAGGGTGCGGAAGTTCTGTGAGTAGTCCATCGCACAAGGAGCGAGGCGCCGGTGCGATGCGGCGCCTCGCCCGAGTGCCTGCAGCCGCGGAGCCGGAAGTGCTTGCGGTGGTTGCCGAGTTGGCACGACGACTCGACGAGCGCAGCGCCGACATCGCGCGTGAGATGGCCTTCATGATGGCTCACGAAATCGACCAATTGGATGCAGACGCCAAATTGCTCGAAATGCTCGAGGCCAGCGTGCAGGGAAACATCACGACGATCATCCACGTATTGGCCAACGACATTCCGATCGATCATCTCCAACCCACCACTGCTGCAGTGGAATACGCTCTGCGTCTGGCGCAGCGGGATGTCCCGTCCAACTCCCTTGTCCGGGCCTATCACATGGGCCAAGGCGATCTGATGCGGATCTGCCACGACGAGATCAGCACACTGGATATTCCGGCGCGACTCACTTTGGCTGTCCTGAAACACACTTCGGACGTGGTCTACAGCTACATCGACTGGATCACGCTCTACGTCTTCGACGCGTACGAGCGGGAACGCAGTCGATGGATGGCAGCGCAGGGAAACCTCCATTCGGCCGCAATCCACGCCCTCCTGTCCGGCGCCAACGCAGATACCGCTGCTTTCGAAGCGGAGACCGGGTACCGCCTCGGTCAGAACCACGTCGCCCTGGTGGTCTGGTCGACGTGGGATGCCGACGTCATGGGCATCAATACGCTGGACCGACTCGTACGTGATCTCGGCGCAGCGGCGGGAGCGGACAAGCCGCCGATCATCACCGCCATCGATCGGCGCACGGTGTGGGCGTGGCTGCCGTTCGGTCGCCGGGTGCCTGCGCCGGATCCGGAGGTTCTCGCGGCGGCAGTGCCGTTGGACGGCGGGGCGCGGGTGGCAATCGGACTGCCGGGGTCAGGGGTCGACGGTTTCAAACGGTCCCACGAACAGGCAACCGCCGCCTATTCGGTTGCTGCCGTCCCGGATACACCGCAGCGACCTGTGGTGAGCTTCGGAGACCGCGGCGTCGCTGTGGTTTCACTTCTGTCCGAGAACATCGATTCGACGAAGTCATGGGTCTGGGAGGTGCTTGGCCCGTTGGCGGAAGATACGCCCTCTGCGGCATCCTTGCGGACGACGTTGAGTGTGTACTTTGCACATGGTGAAAGTCATCTGCACACTGCCAATCACATGAATCTGCACCGGAATACGGTGAAGTATCGCATCAACAAGGCGCTCGGCGATCCAGTTGCTGCCGGCCGAGACAAGTTGGATCTTGCTCTGGCCCTGCAGGTTTGTGAGTTGTTGGGCAGATCGGTCTTGCGCCCCGCGCGAACGTCGTGAGTTGTGGAAAGTTGTGGACGCGCCACGGCCTGTGGGCTCCGTATCGGGTTTTGATGTCCGATGCGGAGCCTGGCCGTGTTCTGTTGTCGCCAAAGAGGTTTGACCCCTCAGGTTTTGAAGGTGGTGTTCGCGGGCCGCGGTTGCTGCCCGGGGTCGATCGAGGGCGGCGGGACGAACCAGGGTTTGTTGTCGACACCGATGCGGATTTCCCATTTCCCGACGAACCCGGATTTTCGGTGCATCAATCGATGATGTGAACGGCACAGCAGCACCAGGTTGTTCATCACCGTCGGGCCACCGTTGGCCCAGTGCCGGATATGGTGCGCATCCGTCCAGGCAGGCACACATGAACACCCCGGGAACGCGCAACCCCTGTCTCGGGCGATCAACGCCACTCGCTGTTCGGGGGTGACCAATCGTTTTCCGGGTTTCGCATCGAGCGGTACGCCGTGATCGTCGAGCAGGACGGTGGAGAGGAAGCAGTCGCAGCCGAGGAGTCTGGTCTGTGATACGGACAGTGGTCCGAGCCAGGGCATGTGCCCGACATCAAGATCGGCCAGGTCCAGAGAGTCGTCATCACCCGAATCCGAAGACTGTGCGGCACAATCCCGATGCTCCGCCAAATCACGAGCATTGATGTGCACGTTCACATGCGGACGCTGACCACCATCGGTACCGGTTTTCGCGCAGTCCAGGTAACGGCGGATCAGTTCGGTGAACCCGTCCGCCGTGCGCTTCGCCGTCGACCGAGCATCCGGGGTTCCATCGGGTGCCGGGGTGGGCATCGTCAGATTCGACAACGCCGACAGCAGCATTTCCCCGGTCAGGGCGTCGAAATCGCCGCGCACCACCACCCGACCGTTCAATGTCGACGCGATCCGCAACTCATTGAGATCGACATCCTCGGCGGGCGGGATCTCATCCGATTCGAACAACCTCTCCAACGTCGCGATCACGTTCCGCACCTTCGTGGTCGTCGCCTCCACCCCCGACGCAGCCGCCAACAACAAATCGATGCACTTCGGTAGCGCCTCCTCCGGCATGCCTTTCGGGGGTGATTCACAGAACGCCACGATCAACACCGCATGCTCGAACGAGCAATCCCCGCCATCGAACCGAGCCGCCACCGCCGGAAACGGCCGCAAAGCTGCACCCAACGCGGCGATCTTCTTCCCGTCCCGAACCTGCAGCATCGTGTTCGCCGCCAGCCACGCACCCACACCGCGGCTGGCAATCACCTGATCATCCGGACGCATCGAGAGCTCGTCCACCACCGCCACTCGAACGGCTTCCAGGCGCAGAATCTCCGCGCTCGCCGACACCGCAGCCGCACGTAACTCAGAAGCAGGTAACTGCCACAGACGTCCGCGTAACCCCACCGCAGAACCAGACACCACGTCCGACAACAAGACACTCATTGAATCCCCCGATCCCCTCCCCAAATCATATTCGAATATGTGTTCGAGTCAAGGGGTAATTCACCAACGAATCGGCCTGGCTCTGTGATGTCAGCGGGTTGTCATACTGTGGTCGAGTGACTTCGCCGTGGACAGCTGGGCAGGTGGCGTCGGTAGCTCCGGACGCCGCATCGCTGGCCGCTGCGCGCAAGTTGGCTGGTACGTGGAGCCATGCCGGCAACAGGGGTCTCGCGCTCTGGGGGCTGTGTCAGGGCAGCGGCTCGAAGCCGTATCAAGCAGTGGTCGACCTGCGGGGCCCTGCATACAAGTGCTCGTGCCCCAGTCGAAAGTTTCCGTGCAAACATGCTCTGGGGCTGTTGGTGGAATGGTCGGAAGGGCGTGTGCCGTCGGCGGACGAGCCCGCCGACTTCGCGGCAGAGTGGTTGTTGCGCCGCGAGGAGAAGGCCGAGACCCGCGGCGAAAGGGCTGAGACCGGCGACGAGGCTCCCAAGAGGGCTCCCGACCCGGCGACAGCGCAGAAGCGCGCCGACCGCGTTGCGAGCGGTCTCGTCGAATTGGACCTGTGGATCACCGATCAGATTCGCAGTGGTCTGGCAGCGATGGACACATCCTGGGCGGGCTTCGACGCAGTAGCTGCTCGAATGGTGGATGCTCAGGCGCCTGGTGTCGCAGGCACACTTCGAGCCTTGGCGGGCACCGTTGCGTCTACCGAGAACTGGCCCGAGAAAGTCCTCGACGAGTTGGCTCGGTTGCACCTGCTGGTTGCTGCGCATCAGAAGCTGTCCGAGTTGCCGGAAGATCTTGCCTATTCGGTGAAAGCACACGTCGGCTATCCGGTGTCAACCGAGAGTGTGATGGAATCGATTCCGGTGAAAGAGAACTGGATGATTCTCGGTTCCGGGATCACCGAGGAGAAGCGACTGTTCACCCGAACGGTGTGGATGCTCGGCAGGAATTCGAAGCGGTGGGCCATGCTGCTCGACTTCTCCCACGGGTCGGCCAATTTTGCCACCGAAACGCCGCCAGTCGGGTTTCTGCTCAACGCCGATGTTCATTTCTATCCTGGTGCCGCGGCATTGCGGGCGCGGATAGGGGTCACGCACGGAGAACCGGAGCCCTTCACAACCATGCCGTTCGGAAGCATCGACACTGCGTTGCAGCAGTTTACCGATGCCCTCGCCGCGGATCCATGGTTGCGCTCGTGGCCGGCAGTGATCAGTTCGGTGGTCCCGTCGTTCGTCGACGGATCATGGTTTGTCGTCGACGAATCGGGCACAGCGCTTCGGGCAGAGGGTGATTCGGATCTTCTGTGGAAGTTGCTCGGCATTTCCGGCGGTTACCCGGTCACAGTCTGCGGAACGTGGAACGCGCTGGCTCTTACTCCGATCTCGGTTTTCACGGGAGGGCAGGTGATCGTGCTGTGAGTACATTGATCTCAGCGGCGCTCCTTGGGACAGCCAGAACAGCAACAACATTCGAGGAGCTGCCGGCTGAAGTGCGTGGCTACGCTCGCGAACTCGACGGCGATCCTGCCGAGATGCTTCTCGCAGGAGCAGCGTTGGAGAGGGCGTACCGCCGTGGCGGTGCGGGCTCCACCACGGCGGCGGTGCCGACACCTGCGCCAGACGATGTTCGATTCACGCTGCCGGAATCCTCATCGACGCATCTGCTGTCGATGCTCGCGGCCAAGGCGACCTTGCTCGACGAATGGTTCGCAGTTGCGTTGGAGCACAATTACCGTGCGCCTGATCATCTGGTCGCCGAGTTGCTTTCCTTTGCACGTGCAAGTGAAGCTCACCGGGAGAGCATCCTGCAGATGGTCGGCGAGCGTGGTCGATGGCTTGCCGCGCAAAACCCCGAGTGGAGCAAACTCGTCCGAACCAGGGATGCCAACCCGGACGTGTGGCGTCACGGAAGTTCGTCGCAGCGCACACAGTGGCTGATGGACACTCGTCGAACAGATCCCGCGCTGGCGCTGGCCGAACTCCGAAAGTCCTGGGCCACCGAGCGGGGCGAACAGAAGGCTGCCTTCGTCGCGGCGCTGGCAAACGGACTGAGCGCGGATGATCAACCATTGTTGGAGGAAGCCCTCGACGACCGTCGCAAGGACGTGCGACGCGCGGCAGTGGAAGTACTCGGACAACTCCCCGAATCGGAGTTCGGGGAGAGAATGGCTGCTCGGGTTCGGAAATGGGTGCGGGTGGAAAGGAAACTCGTTCGGTCCACGCTCGTCATCGTCCCGCCTGAGGAAGTCGATTCAGCGGCGAGGCGAGACGGCATCGAAGACCGGCCGAATCCACACACCGACTATCGTGCCGAGTATGTGCGTCAGGTGATCGGTTCTGCGCCGTTGTCTCTGTGGAACAACATGATCGGTGGACCAGGCAAGGTCTTGGGGATGAGCGTTGACGAAAGCTGGGAGCCGATCCTTCACGACGCGTGGTCCACCGCCGCAGTCGCGCAGAACAATACGGAATGGGCGCTGGAACTCTTTCGTATGCGCGGCACCGCCACCGATCGACGCGTGCTCCCGTTGGTGCCGGCCAAGGCGCTGGCTGATCTGTTGAGGTCCGGAAACGGCGACGCCAACGTTCTGCACCCGGGCCGGGCAGCGATCTACGACGCTCTGCGAGGTCCATGGCCCGAGGACATCACCCGGGCAGTGGTGGCCCAGTGGGAACGAGTTGCGGCCAGACGTGCCGACGGAGGCGCCAAGGCCGGCGAATTCTCACGCTACAAGTACGTCGCATCGCTGCGCCTGGCCGAGACTCGATTTCCTTACAGCGCAGTAACTTTGCTGGAGCGTGCGGCGGAGCGTGCTCGTGACCCCGACTGGCGGCAGACCTTCGCCAGAACTGCCAGCGCCATCACCCACCGCAAGACCCTGCTCGAGGAGCTCACATGACTGACAGCGTAACCGTGCCCACCACGGAACCGGAAAAGCTCGCGCAACCGGCAAAGCTCGCACAACCGGCAAAGCTGATGCGGCCCCACGCAGAGCAGGAGTACGCGCTCGAACTCGAAGCACTGGCCGCGCAGGACACCCGTCCGCGTCCACCGTCGTGGAACTTGTCGCCCTGGGCCGTGGTGACGTATCTGTTGGGTGGCACTCTCGACGACGGAACCGTCATTTCGCCGAAGTACGTCGGTCCACGGCGGTTGATGGAAGTGGCCGTCGCAACTCTTGCCACCGACCGGGCGCTACTGCTGTTGGGGGTTCCCGGTACGGCCAAGACCTGGGTCTCCGAACACCTTTCGGCCGCAATCTCGGGTGCGTCGACGCTCCTGGTTCAAGGCACGTCGGGTACGCCCGAGGAAGCTATCCGCTACGGCTGGAACTACGCACGTCTTCTCTCCGAGGGGCCGACCGCCGGTGCGCTGGTGCCTTCTCCCGTGATGACGGCGATGGAAACCGGGAAGATCGCCCGCGTCGAAGAGTTGACGCGTATTCCGGCCGACGTGCAGGACGCCCTCATCACCATTCTCTCCGAGAAGACGTTGCCGGTGCCGGAGCTGGGCATCGAGGTGCAGGCAGCCAAGGGCTTCAACCTGATCGCTACCGCCAACGATCGCGATCGCGGTGTCAACGACCTGTCGTCCGCACTGCGTCGACGGTTCAATACCGTAGTCCTCCCTTTGCCGGCCAGCGAGGAAGACGAGGTGGCCATCGTGGCACGTCGAGTCGAACAGCTGGGCGCAGCACTGGAATTGCCGACAACCCCCGCAGCAGCCGAGGAAATTCGCCGGGTCGTCACCGTGTTCCGGGAACTGCGATCAGGCACGACCACCGACGGCCGCACCAAGTTGAAGTCCCCGTCCGGAACTCTGTCGACGGCGGAGGCGATCTCGGTGGTCACCAACGGTTTGGCGTTGTCTGCGCATTTCGGGGACGGCGTACTGCGGGCATCCGACGTCGCTGCCGGAATCCTGGGCTCGGTGATCAAGGATCCGGTCGCAGACAAGGTGGTGTGGAACGAGTACCTCGAGGCAGTAGTGCGTGAACGCGGCGAGTGGTCCGACTTCTACCGGGCGTGCCGCGAGGTCACCGGGTGACCATCGTGATTCCGGACCTGCGTGTCCGGGTCTTCGGTATCCGTCACCACGGCCCGGGATCTGCTCGTTCGGTTCGGCAGGGCCTGGAAGAGTTCTCGCCTGACGTCGTCCTGATCGAAGGGCCTTCGGACGCAGACCCGTTGGTGATGCTGGCGGCGTCGGAATCGATGGAACCACCGATTGCGTTGCTCGCGTACGCCACTGGCGAACCGTCGAAGGCGGCATTCTGGCCGTTTGCGGTGTTCTCACCCGAATGGCAAGCGCTGCAGTGGGCTGCGAAGAACGGTGTGCAGCCACGGTTCTGCGATCTGCCCGCCTTCAACGTGTTGGCGGATCAGGGGATTCGTACTGTCCGCGAGGGCGATCCTCTGTCGGAACTGGCCGCGGCCGCGGGTTTCGACGATACCGAACGCTGGTGGGATTCGGTGATCGAATCTAGCTCGGGCGCAGATTCTTTCGATGCGATCACCGAGGCGATGGAGGCGCTGCGTGAGACAGTGCCGATCGACGAGGAGACAGCGCATCGCGAAGCGTATATGCGTCAGGTGCTGCGAAAGACGTTGAAAGATGGCGCTGAGCGGGTAGCGGTCGTCTGCGGAGCCTGGCACGCGCCGGCGTTGGTCGGAGCCTTGGGGCCGGCGGCACCCGATGCTCGCATCCTCAAAGGAATGTCCAAGGTCAAGACCTCGCTGACATGGGTTCCCTGGACTCACTCACGTCTGGCATCGGCATCGGGTTACGGCGCCGGAATCACCTCGCCGGGCTGGTATCACCACCTGTTCACCGCGAACGACAAGACGATCACGCGGTGGCTCACCAAAGTTGCGCGGGTGCTCAGGGACGAGGACCTTCCGATCTCGAGTGCTCACGTCATCGAAGCTGTCCGGTTGGCAGATACGTTGGCGGCACTGCGTTCTCGACCCTTGGCGGGATTGTCGGAGGTCACCGAGGCAACGAGGTCGGTGATGTGCGACGGGAACGACGTTCTTCTGGATCTGATCACGCGAAGATTGGTTGTGGGCGAAGCGCTGGGCGCGGTGCCCGAGGAAACGCCGACAGTCCCACTCGAAGCAGACCTGCGCGCACGCTCGAAGACCTTGCGGCTCAGACAACAAGCGGGAGCAAAGACTCTCGATCTGGACCTGCGACGCGATATCGACGTCGAGCGTTCCCAGTTCCTGCACCGACTGGGGATCCTCGAGATCGATTGGGGAACCCCGGCCGACAGTGAGGTCCGTTCCACCGGAACGTTCCGGGAGACTTGGGCGCTGCAATGGAAGCCCGAATTCTCGGTCTCGGTGATCGAGGCGTCGCTGTGGGGCACGACGGTGGCTGCAGCGGCAACATCACGTGTCGTCTCGAAGATCAACGAGCCGGACATCTCCCTCGCGTCACTGATCGGACTACTGGAGAACTCGCTCCTGGCGAACCTGCCGGCAGCGTTGTCCGCTGTGCTGGAAAGTGTGAAAACGGTTGCGGCACTGGATCATGACGTGTCGCACCTGATGGCGGCGCTGCCCACGCTGACGCGAACGCTGCGGTACGGCGATGTGCGCGGAACCGACGTGTCTGCCTTGGTCGACGTCGCCGACAGCCTGTTGATCCGCATTTGCACCGGCCTCGCAGTCGCCGTCACGGGCCTGGACGATCCCAGTGCCGAGGAGTTTCGCGAACACCTCGACAAGGTTCACTCGGCAGTCATGGTTCGTGACGATCGCGATGCGAGCGCACGGTGGCTGCAGGCCATGGCCGGCGTGATCGACCGTGACGACGTCAACGGATTACTCGTCGGACGGTTGGTGCGGCTACTGCGCGACAGCGGTTCGATCACGGAAACCGCTGCAGCCCAGCGCTTGTCTCGGGCCCTGTCCGTGGGAAGCACGCCGACCGGCAAAGCCGGGTGGGTCGACGGGTTTCTCGGTGGAGGAGGGCTTGTGCTCGTTCACGATCGAGCGTTGCTCACGCTGATCGACACGTGGGTTCGCCAACTTCGTGAGCAGGACTTCATCGACACGCTTCCACTGCTTCGACGTACGTTCGGAGCGTTCGAGGCGGGGGAGCGTCGAGCGATCGGTCAGGCGGTCAGAGGTGGACGACGCGTCGAAACGACAGTGGAGACCGATGCTCGACGCGGCAGAGCGGCAATGGCGGTCGTTGCGGACATCTTGGGGGTGGGCGCATGAGCGACGACGATCAGCGCCTTCGACGCTGGAGACTGATGCTCGGGGAATCCGCCGAAGAATCGACGGGTGGGCTGGGCCAGCCGGGCGAGCGTCGAATGGATGCAGCTCTTGCCGCACTCTACGATTCGTCCGGCCCGACCAAGGGGCGACGCCGCTCAGCCGGATTGGGGGCGTCGGCTCCGTCCGTCGCCAGATGGCTCGGCGATATCCGGACGTACTTTCCCAGCACGGTGGTGCAGGTGATGCAGAAGGACGCGATCGACCGACTGGGTTTGGCGCAGTTGCTGCTCGAACCGGAACTGCTCGATGCCGTCGAGCCCGATGTGCATCTGGTCGGGACGCTGCTGAGCCTCAACCAGGTCATGCCGGAGGCCAGCAAGGCAACTGCTCGAATGGTCGTCGGCAAGGTGGTTCGGGAAGTCGAAGAGCGAATCGCGCAGAAAACGAAGGCCGCGGTGACCGGGGCACTCAATCGTTCGGCCAGAACGTCGAATCCGAAGTTGCGTGACATCGACTGGGACCGAACCATCCGAGCAAATCTGTCGCACTACCTTCCGGAGTATCGAACCGTCGTCCCCGAGCGGCTCGTCGGATACGGCCGCAAGTCGAAATCCGTGCAGCGCGACGTAGTCCTGGCGATCGACCAATCGGGTTCGATGGCGTCCAGCGTCGTCTACGCATCCGTGTTCGGCGCGGTGTTGGCGTCGATGCAGGCGCTGAAGACTTCGCTCGTGGTTTTCGACACTGCCGTCGTCGACCTGACGGACAAACTGTCCGACCCAGTCGACGTCCTTTTCGGGACCCAACTTGGTGGGGGCACGGACATCAACCGCGCAATCGCGTACAGCCAGTCACTGATCTCGCGTCCTGCCGAGTCGATGTTCGTTCTGATCTCGGACCTCTACGAGGGCGGTATTCGCAACGAGATGTTGCGCCGCATGGCCGCCATGAAGAACTCCGGCGTTCAAGTCGTGGTTCTACTGGCACTCTCGGACGACGGGGCACCGTCGTTCGATCACGACAATGCAGCGTCGCTGAGTGCCCTCGGGATTCCCGCGTTTGCGTGCACGCCGGACAAGTTTCCGGAACTGCTGGCGGTGGCTCTGGAACGCGGGGACGTGTCGGCTTGGGCGGATCAGCTCAGCCTCGAACAGCACTGACCGGTCTGCTTCGAGAACCTGAACACCGGGTACACCCGCACGATGGGTGACGGACAGGTTGCTGGTTCGACGACGCAGGCGGGTTCAGGACTGGTTCTCACGGTGTTGGCATCGAGCCAATTCCTGATGACCTTGGACAGTTCGGTCATGAACGTTTCGATGGCAACCGTCGCCGAGGACGTCGGCACGAGCATCACCGGCATTCAAACCGCGATCACGCTGTACACCCTGGTCATGGCGACGCTGATGATCACGGGCAGCAAGCTGGGGTCGATGATGGGTCGTCGCCGGGCCTTCGCGCTCGGCTTGATCATCTACGGCGCAGGTTCTCTGACAACGGCGCTCGCTCCCAATCTTGCGGTCCTGCTGATCGGATGGTCGTTCCTCGAAGGCGTCGGTGCGGCACTCATCATGCCCGCGATCGTCGCGCTCGTCGCCACCAACTTTCCGGCGCAGAAGCGCCCGGCTGCCTACGGTCTGGTCGCTGCCGCCGGCGCGATGGCCGTGGCGGTCGGGCCGCTGATCGGCGGCGCCGCGACGACATTTGCGTCATGGCGTTACGTGTTCGTCGGCGAAGTCGTGATCGTTGTCCTGATCTTGCTGGTGCTCAGCAAGGTGGTCGACGTCCCACCGTCGAAGTCGCGCCTCGACTACGTCGGATCGATCTTGTCCGTGGTCGGGCTGGGCATGATCGTCTTCGGCGTACTGCGCTCGAGCGAGTGGGGTTGGGTGCAGGCCAAACCCGACGGACCGCAGCTGGTCGGGCTTTCCCCGGTGGTGTGGCTGCTGATCGCCGGGCTCCTGGTCGTGTACGGATTCCTGCGCTGGGAGGGACGCCTGGCCGCTGCGGGGAAGGAGCCGTTGCTTGATCCGGCGATGCTGCGAAACCGCGAGCTCAGTGGCGGACTTTCCATGTTCTTCGCGCAGTTTCTGGTCCAGGCGGGCGTGTTCTTCGCGGTCCCGTTGTTCTTGTCCGTAGTTCTGGAGCTCAGTGCCCTGGAGACGGGAGTTCGCATCCTGCCGTTGTCGGCGGCGCTCGTCGTGGCGGCGATCGGTATTCCGAAGCTACGGCCTACCGCGAACCCGCGACGCGTGGTCCGAGTCGGATTGTTGGTCATGGTCGTCGGCATTCTGATGCTCGTTGCAGGCATGGACCCCGGCGCCAATGCGGCGATCGTGATGATTCCCATGCTGTTCATGGGTTTCGGCTTGGGGTGCCTGTCTTCGCAGCTCGGAGCCGTCACGGTGTCCTCGGTCCCGGACGAGCGCAGCACCGAGGTCGGCGGGTTGCAGAACACCGCCACCAACCTCGGCGCTTCCTTGGGAACTGCCCTGATCGGATCGGTTCTCATTGCCACTCTCACGACGTCGGCGATCGCCGGAATCGAAGACAATCCGGCGGTTCCGACATCGGTGCAGCAGCAAGCGAGCACCGACATGGCCTCGGGCGTGCCGTTCCTGTCGACGACGCAACTCCGATCCGCTCTCGATGACGCCGGCGTCGCCGAGTCCACGGCGGATGCGATCGTGGACGTGAACGAAGAAGCCAGGCTGGACGCGTTGCGTGTCGCTTTTGCCGTGGCAGCGCTGCTCGCAATCGCCGCGTTGTTCCCGACCGCTCGAATCCCCCGCGTCGCGGTCGGCGACAAACGTGGTTCGAGCTAAGAATCAGCAATCGCGGATCGACCTGGACGATCGACGGAACGACCTCTGGATATAGTGATCTGCGCACAATCGATTCGTCAGATGGCTACCGTTGTGAAGGAAACAAGCAGCGAGTCTGAAACACTGACGTTTCACCGGATAAGGGTTCGGTGGGGAGCCAGGGGAGGTTCGGATGGCCAGGCGAGCGGATTCGACGCCCGCTGATGGCGCCTGCGCAGATGTCGGGATGCCTCGCTGATGAGCCGTCCGAGTCGATTGGGCAGGCAAGATCCTGCTTCGGAGGCCGACTGCAACAGCCTGTTTCGCCGTCAGATAGACGAAGCTGCAGCCGTCGCGCCGTTCGCCAATCTTGCGTACATGGCGAGTTTGGTCGTGATTCTGACCTACACCGTCCCGCCCGGACGTCAGACGCTCAGGTGGTTGGGTGGCGCCCTCATCTTTCTCGTCCTCGCGAATTCGATCCGAGTATGGATTCCCCTTCGCTGGCGGCCGTCGAAGCACACCCCGCGCTACGACTACGTGGGTCTGCTCGTCGAAGTGATCGTGGTCGCGACCCTCGACGTCACACTTTTCGCTCTGCTCTTTCACGACATGGACGTCTTCCGCGACTTGGTTCTGATCGCGACGATGGCCGGGATCATGGGCGCCGGGACCGTGACGTTCTCGAGTCTGAGATCGGTGAGCCTGACCTGGATCTACATTCACGGCCTCGGCGTCTTCACTGTTCTCGTCGTCCACGCCGAACCCCACTTTCGCATACTTGCGATTCAGTTGTGCATCTACATGTTTGCGCTCACCGTAGGGGCGGTCTATCTGTCGGCCTCTTTCCAGAGACGTTGTCTCGCAGAGTTTCAGGCGGAATCCGAGCGTCAGACTGTGGCGTTGTTGCTCGACGGTTTCGAGGGCGGTTCCCGCGACTGGCTGTGGGAGTGCGACACCAACGGCCGGTTCTCCCACACCTCGGCACGTCTCGCCGAGGTCGCAGGTATGACGGTGGACGAGTTGCAGCAACTCACCTTCGGACAGCTCCTCACCAGACTCCAGATCGCATCGAGTCCGGAGGGGCGTGCGGCCGCGGCCCAGATGATCGACAAACTCGAATCGAGTGCTCCCTTCCGGGACACTGTCGTGCCGGTGCATGTCGACGGTAGGCGACGCTGGTGGTCTCTTTCCGGCAATCCACGGGTCCTCGAATCCGGCGTGATTCTGGGTTGGCGCGGTGTCGGTTCCGACATCACGGAGAGGTATGTCCACGAGCAGGAGATCCTTCGCCTTGCGGCCACCGACTCGTTGACCGGGTTACCGAACCGTCGTGCGTTCGGAGTGGCGCTCGAGGAAGCGATCGATTCCCGCGTGCCGGAGAAGCAGGTTCTCGTCGGGATTCTCGACCTCGACAACTTCAAATCGGTGAACGACACCCTTGGCCATCCGATCGGGGACCAATTACTTCTCGAAGTCACGAAACGCCTTCGCGACGTGATCGGTTCGGACATGTGCTCGCGGATGGGCGGTGACGAATTCGGGCTGATCGTCTGTACGTCTTCGCGCGACGATCCCGGTGTGATCTTCGATCGGTACCTGGAAGTGCTGCACGAACCATTCTTCGTCGAAGGCAATCGGATCGAAGTGCGGGCCACGATCGGTTACTCGAGCGCGCCCGAGGATTCGACGGACGCCGACGGATTGGTGATGCTGGCAGATCTGGCTCTGTACGAGGCGAAGTCGACGGGACGCAATCGAGTGGGCAAGTTCTCACCGCTGCTGCGGGCGAGGGCATCGGCGCGGGCAACGGCGTTGCACGAGCTGGACAGAGGGATCGAGGAAGGGCAGTTCGATCTCCACTACCAGCCTCAGGTCGACACTCAGACCGGTGAAGTGGTGGCCTTCGAGGCTCTTCTTCGGTGGAACCATCCCAGCCGCGGCCTCATCGGGCCCAGCCAGTTCATCTCGGTGGCGGAGGAAACCGGAATGATCATTCCCCTCGGCGCGCAGGCAATGGCGATGGCGACCGCCGCTGCTGCGGGGTGGCCGACCGGAATTGGCGTCTCGGTCAACGTTTCACCAGTGCAGTTGGTGTCGCGAGAGTTCGGTGCGATGGTGAAGAAAGCGCTGACGGATTCGGGCTTGCCTCCGCAACTGCTGCAGCTCGAAATCACCGAGACAGGTGTTGTGGACGATCGCGCGATCCGGGATCTCTACAAGCTGCGTGAGCTCGGGGTTACCGTCGCACTCGACGATTTCGGCACCGGCTATTCGTCCTTCGCCACGCTCCAGAGACTTCCAATCGACGTTCTCAAGATCGATCGAATGCTGGTCACCGACTCGGACGATCCGAAGATGTCCGTGGTGAAGTCCATCGTCGAATTGGCCGCGGCCCTCGGTATGAAATCGTTGGCCGAGGGCGTGGAGACCATCGAGCAGTTCCGCCGCGTCCAGTGGGTCGGGTGTGACCTGGTCCAGGGTTACCACATCAGCAAGGCTCTGACCGCTGAGCGCGTCGATGTGTATCTTGCCGCGACGGACACGGAAACCGGGCGCAGCGTCCACCCACTTACGTGGCTGTGAATCAGATCTGAGCCGAGCGGATCGTATTACCGCCTGCCGCCTTCGCTTGATACATCATCGAATCCGCGACATTTGTCGCCGCCAGGATTGCGGAAGCACCGCCGCTCCACGCCTTCGATTCGGCGGTCATCATCACCGCTCCGACGCTCACCGTTGTGGGGATCGCGTCGGAACAATCCGACAGCGCCGCGTTTATCCCTTCGATCAACAGGGTTGTCGATTCGGGATCGCCGGCGATGACGGCCAGGTATTCTTCCCCGCCGGTTCGAGCGATGACTCCGCGTTCGCCGAGATGTGTGCTCAATCGGTTCGCGGTTCTCCTGATGACATGATCGCCTTCGGCATGACCGTGAAGATCATTCACCGTTTTGAATTTGTCGATATCGACGACGATGAAGGCGAGAGATGAAGAATCGTCTCGGGCGCTCTCGAAGAGATCGCCGACTGCCCCTTCCAGTCCCCGACGGTTGAACAGTCCAGTGAGGGGATCCCGGTCCGAATACTGGGCATCGCGGTAGAGAGTGCGCCAAGTCAGGTGCGCAAAAATGGGAACGAGTGTGACAGCTCCGAAAAGAACGGTGCCGCGGGCCAGAAGCGTCGTGATATCGACGTCGCCTTCCATATATGCAAGAACGAAAACGGTAGTCGTGACGGTCGTCGACCAAACGACATGAGCGACAAGCCACTTTGCGCTGACAAAAAGCGTCGCAAAGGTTCCGGTGACCGCAAAGACGATGCAACCGAACGTCCCGGACGAGCGATCCGGCACCAGGAGGACGGCAGCCGCGATCCCGAGATCTGCGAATATTCCGAATGCAAGCAACCCCCGGCGTCCGGGAAACGGTTGTGTGAACCAGCATGCGGCGATTCCCACACACGTACAGATCATGAAAATCGAAAGAGCTTTGCCGGGTGTGGTCGGCGGCGTATCCGGACCGATCAATTTGTAGAAAGCGGACAGTCCGAAGATGATCGTCATCATTCCGAGCAAGGTTCGGAAGATCGGAATGATTGCCCGGCCGGATCTCTGGTGCTTTATCCACTCGTAGTCGTGTGGTTCGTTGAACCATTCGTGAAGTGTTCGCCAAGAACTGTGCCCCTCGGAGGCGATGACAGGGCTCGGCATGCTGTCCATTTTGCCTTGAATTTAGGTAAAGAGAAAATCTATGTTCGACAGCTTCCATCGGATCGACTCTTTTCGGGGAAGAGGTTCAATTATCGAGTCGAGTGCTTACTCGATGCTTGTTTCAAGCCTTCTTCGAACTGCTGTGTGCGTTGTTCGAGCCGGTCGCGAACGATACGACTTTTCGCGTACGAGACTTTCTCACGCCGTAAGCGGCGAGGATGACCCCCAGCGCGACCAGGCTTTGGACGAATTCCGCGCGCGTGGGTTCGTTGAGCCCCATTCCCACCAGGATCACGAGAATCAGACCAGTGACCACTATCGGCAGGCCGGGATACAACCAGACACGGAATTTCAGAATCTCGGGGCTTTCGCGTTCCCATCGGCGTCGGAGGCGTAGTTCGGATACACAGATCAGGATGTAAACGAACAAGCAGATCGCGCCCGACGAATTCACGAGGAACAAGAAAATCGTATCCGGCCAGATGTAGCCGGCCGCGATACAGAAGTACCCGGCCACGGTGCAGGCGAGTACGCCCTTCACCGGCACGCCGCGGCTGTTGGTCCGTGTCATCCAGGCCGGCGCGTCGTTGTAGACGGAGAGTGCGAAGAGCATCCGTGACGCCGTGTACAGGCCGGAATTGAGGCAGGACAGCACCGCGACCAGAACCACGAGATTGAGAATGTCGGCGGCGCCGGGAATTCCGAGCAGGTCGAGTGCGGAGATGAACGGAGAATCGCCGACGACGAACGAATCCCACGGCAGCATCGTCACGAGGAGGAAGGTGGCGACAACGAAGAAGGCGAGAATGCGGAAGACGACCGTGTTCGTGGCCCGCCTGATCGCTCCGGCGGGTTCGGCGGATTCCGCTGCGGCGATCGTGACCAGCTCGGCTCCGGTCATGGAGAAGATCACGGCGACAACGCCCACCAGTACGGGGGTGAAGCCGTTCGGCAGAAATCCTCCGTGGCCGGTCAGATTGCTGAAATCGACTTCACTGCCGGGCCAGATGCCGAAGACGAACAGACTGCCGAGCACGATGAAGCCGATGATGACGGCGACCTTGATACCCGCAAACCAGTATTCAGCCTCGCCGAAGTTGCTGACGGAGAGAAGATTGACCCCGGTCATCACCAACAGGAGTACCGCTGACATGAGCCAGAGCGGGACACCATGGATCCACCGGGAGAGCAAGGTTGCTCCGACGACGGATTCGATGCCGACGACGATCACCCAGAAATACCAGTAGAGCCAGCCAGTGGTGAAACCCGCCCAGTCGCCCAACGCCATGCGCGCGTATTCGGTGAACGATCCCGTACACGGCTTGGCCACGGCCATTTCGCCGAGCATGCGCATCACCAGGAACACGATGATGCCGCAGATCGCGCACGTGATGACTGCGCCGGGGCCCGCCTGGTTGATGATTCCGCTCAGCCCGACGAAGAAACCGGCGCCGATGACGCCGCCCATGGAAAGCATGGTCAGGTGACGCTTCTTCAAGCCTGTTTTGAGTGTCGAATGAACGCTGGCGGCTTCGGCTGTTTCGGTGCTGCTGTCGGGCATCTGGGCTCAGCTCCTATTGCATGACGCGATCAGTTCTTTCGGAGAGACGCTAAGCTCATCGTGTGATCCAGAACATGGACTTGATGTACAAATCTGAACTGGAAACTGTCAGTTCTGTCCACTGCCTTTCTATTCACTGCCTTCGGAGGTTCCGGTAATGCCGATGACTGTCCGGCGCCTGGCTGCCACCACCTCGCTCGGCCTCACGATCGTTGCCGGTCACGACGACGTGGATCTGTCGATCAGCTGGGCGCACGCAATCGAATTGCAGGATCCGACCCGTTGGCTCGCCGGTGGAGAGCTTGTCATGACGACGGGGCTGCATCTACCGCGTTCGGCGACAAAGCAATACGAGTACGTCGAGCGCATCGCGCAGACCGGTGCGGTGGCACTGGCGTTCGACACCGGCACCGTGCACGAGAGGGTGCCGGACGCGATCATCAGGGCCGGCGACGAACTGGGTTTTGCCGTGCTTTCCGTCGCCAAGGAGACGCCGTTCATCGCCATTTCGCGGGCCGTGATCGACGAACTGACCGCCGACCAGATACGAACGGTGCAGGCAGTGGTCGACGCGCAGGAGAAGTTGGCGCGTGCCCTGCTCGACGGGGTGCCGACTCTGATCACTGCCCTGGGTCGAGCCGTTCACGCAGCAGTCTGTGTTCTCGATCGGGACGGCGCGGTGCTGGCTCTGACGGAAGGTGCGAGTTCGTCTCTGCCCGAACGCATCAGGGAGCGATCAGGTAAGGAGCGCAGCCGGATCGTGGTGGACGACGACGGCCACCTGGCCATTCACCGCCTTGCTGTGAGCGGCACGCTGGCCGTGGCGTCCGAGGCCGCCTTGGATCAGTCCGAGCGATTGTTGGTGGGCCACACGGTGTCGCTGTTGACCATCGAGCTTGCCAAGCCGTTGCGGGTTGTCGATGCCGAACAGCGGCTGAGGTTGGCCGTTACGACGATGGTGCGCCAGGCCGGCGGTGACGTCGACGAAAGTCTGTTGCGGTACTTCGGATTCGAATCCGAAACCACGGTGGTGGCAACTGCCTTGACCGATGTCGGACCTTTGCTTGCGGCCACCGACATCACTTCAGCGGCCCTGGAAGAAGAGTCGGTGCCGTACCTGTTGGCCCCGCTGACTGACGGAACCGGTGTGTGGTTCGTCGTGAAAAGTGAAGTTGCGGAGAAGGTCACGCGCAGTGTGTATGCGAGAGTACGGGAGAATTCACGCCGGAGTATCAACGGTGGAATCGGTGGCGTCCGGCCGATGAGCGGTGTTGCGGCCAGTCTGCGCGAGGCCGTCTCTGCTGCCAAAGTGGGGCAGGTCGAAGGACACACACTCGTTCCGTTCTCGGAACTCGGGACTTTCAGTCTCTTGTTGAGTGTGCAGTCGAGCGATGTTCTGCAGTCGATCGCGGCCAGCGGTCTCGGTGTGCTGGAAGGCTACGACGCCGAGAACGGTTCCCGTCTGGTGGACTCGATCGAAGCGTTCCTGCACCACAATGGTCAATGGGAATCCGCTGCAGCGCAATTGGGTGTTCACCGGCACACGCTGCGTAACCGCATGGACAAGGCTGCCGAGTTGATCGGGAGAGATCTCGATTCCGCCCACACCCGGTCCGAGTTGTGGATCGCACTCAAAGCTCGTGAACTGCTGCAGGCGGAATCGAATTCAGATCACGCTCGGCCGCCCCTGAGATAGACGGTGGTGGTGTGAGTGAAGAACTCTCGCGCCGCGTCGCCTTGTTCCTTGGGTCCGTATCCACTCCTCTTCGCGCCACCGAAAGGTACGTGGGGATCAGCGCCCGCCGATTCCGAATTCACGTGCAGGATCCCCACGTCCAGATCGTCGATACCGGCCAGTGCACTGGTCAGGTCTTGCGTGAACAATGCTGCGGACAAACCGAATTCGCCCTCGTTCGCCAAGCGGAATGCGTCTGCGGTTGTTGCTGCCCGCTGCACCGCCAGTACCGGGCCGAAGAGTTCCTCGAACCACAGTTCGGTGCTCGACGGTAGTTCCAGCACTGTCGGTTGGACGTAGTAGCCCGACTGCGGCGCTTCGGCGGTGGCCACAACCCTGGCGCCGCCGTCGACGGCTCGATTGATCCCCTCGATGATCGACTGCTGCGCGTATGCGCTGACCACGGGACCTGTCGTGACGTCGGGATCGAGTGGATCTCCGACTCTCAGTTGCTTGACTTCAACGGTCAGCCTGGCCAGGAATTCCTCGGCGATGGATTCATGGAGCACCAGACGTGAAGTGGCCGTGCATTTCTGGCCGGTTGACCGAAATGCGCCCAGCATCACCTGCTCGACCGCAAGCTCGAGATCTGCGTCGGCAAGTACGACGGCTGCGTTCTTTCCACCCATTTCCGCCTGTACCGGAACTCCGCGCGCCGCAGCAGATCCCGCGATCTTTCGGCCGACGCCGGTGGAACCGGTGAAGGTGACGGCGTCGAGGTCCGGGTGATCGACCAGCGCTTCACCGGCCGCGCTGTCGGCGAGGATCATGTTCAGGACTCCGTCGGGTAGGCCCGCTTCGGTCAGTGCCTGCGCGAGACGGAAGGCCAGAAGGGGCACCGCGGCAGCCGGTTTCCAGACGACGGTGTTTCCGTACACCAAGGCAGGCGCAATCTTCCATGCCGGGATCGCGATCGGGAAGTTGAACGGCGTGACGACGCCTACCACGCCGAGAGGTTTGCGAGTGACGAGAATCTGCTCGCTGCTACGTGGGGAGGAATACACCGTTCCGGTCTCGCGGTCGGCGGCGTTGCCGTGGTAACGCAGAATCTGCGCTGCGCGGCGCACCTCTCCGATACCCTCGGCCAGCGTTTTCCCTTCTTCGCGGGTGAGTTCTTCGCCCCAGGCCTCAGCGTTGGATTCGATGATTTCCGCTGCGCGAGTGAGGTATGCGCCGCGTGCGGACATCGGCAGGCGGGCCCAGTCGTTCGCGGCGATGCGGGCGACGCGAACACCGGTCGCCATTTCGGAGGCACCGGCGCGGCCTCCGGTGGCGACAACCTCGTCGGGACGGGCCGGGTTGGTGTCCGTCAGTGTGCCGTCGCTGCCCGTGACCCAAGCTCCGCCGATCAAGCTGCGCACTGCGACGCTCATCGGACTGCGGCCACAGCGTCGCGAAGAATACCGAGTCCTTCGGTCAGCAACTCGTCGGAGATGCTCAGCGGCGGGAGGAAACGGACGACGTTTCCATAGGTGCCGGCGGTGAGCAGAAGGAGACCGTGCGTGTGGGCGTAGCTGACGATCTGGGCGACGGCCTCGCGATTCGGAGCCTTGTCCTCGTCGTGGACGAGTTCGATTGCAATCATGGCGCCGCGTCCACGAATGTCGCCGATTATGTCTGTGTCCGAAGCGATTTCGGACAAACCTGTGGTCAGAATGTCGCCGATGTCCTTGGCGCGGTCGAGGAGCCCTTCCATCTCGATCGTCTCGAAAACTGCCAGGGCGGCCTCGCAGGCAACGGGATTGCCGCTGTACGTACCGCCGATACCACCGGGATGCGCGGCGTCCATGACGTCGGCACGGCCGGTCACGGCGGCGAGTGGCATTCCGCCGGCGAGACCTTTTGCGGTTGTGATGATGTCGGGGACGAAGTCCTCACTCTCGCTGGCGAACCAGGCTCCGGTTCGTGCGATACCGGTCTGGACCTCGTCCGCGACGACGAGAATGCCGCGCTCACGGCAGAATTCCGAGATTCGCTTCAGGAATCCCGGAGCGGGAACGATGAAACCGCCCTCACCCTGAATCGGTTCCACGACCACAGCGGCTACCGATTCGGCGCCGATCTGAGTGTCGATCGCAAGACGGAACTGGGCGAATGCTTCGTCGGCCGCGTTTTCGGGGCCGCTCGGCCAACGGTAGGGGTATGCCATCGGAACCCGGTAGACCTCTGGTGCGAACGGGCCGAATGTGGCCTTGTACGGCTGGTTCTTGGCTGTCATCGTCATGGTCATCAACGTGCGACCGTGGAATGCGTGGTCGAAGACGACAACTGCCGGGCGACCGGTGGCGGCACGTGCGTATTTCACGGCGTTCTCGAGCGCCTCGCTGCCGGTGTTGAACAGCGCTGTTCGCTTCTCGTGATCTCCCGGGGTCAGGCGGTTGAGCGCTTCGCAGACCTCGAGGTACCCCTCGTAGGGGTTTGCGAGGAAACACGTATGGGTGAACTGACCGAGCTGGCGCGTGGTGCGTTCGACCACGCGCGGCGCACTGTTTCCGACGGTGGTCACGGCGATGCCGCTGCCGAAGTCGATGAACGAGTTGTCGTCGACGTCGACGACAACTCCTCCGCCCGCTGCGGCAACGTAAATGCTGGATCCGCTGGTCAGCCCGGCCGGCAGTGCGGCGCTCCGGCGCTTTGCCAAAGCGCGCGAGTTGGGGCCGGGCACTTCGGTGACGAGGCGTCGTATCTGGGGAAGGGTCGGTCCACCGATGCACGTTTCCGTGCCGTGCTCGAGAATGGTCATCGCAGTGCCTCCAGTCGTTTTCCGAACTGTAGGACGGCGATGAATGATCCGGACATGGCCGGATTGTCGAGTGGCTTCTATCTCATAGGACGCCGCGTCCAGCAGGTTGTCCAGCAGGTTACTGTGCGAAACTGCCGAGGAATCGTTGCAACAGTGGGTTGTACACCTCAGGGGCTTCCCAGAACGCTGCATGCCCCACACCGGGAATTACGTGATACGTGCCCTCCCAGAGATTCGCGAAGGTCAACGACGCGACATACGACGTGTTCACGAACGGGTCCTCGGCGCCGTCGATCACCGCGAGAGGCACAGACGCCGTTGCAACCAGAGCCTTCTGATCCGATTCGCGGCCGGCGCCGAATGCGTCGAACATGATCTTGCGAGCGCGTCCGTCCGTGCGTATCGCGGCGTCGAGGGCAGCCTGCTCGAAGGGAACGGCGGTCATTCGTGCGTAGAGTTCGGCTTCTTGCGCGGTGATGACCTCGGTGCCGCCGATGGACAATCCGTCGCCGGCATTGAAGGCGTCGCCGAGCGTCTCGGGATTTGCCGGCGGCGTACCGGTGATGACGATTCCGGTAAGCCCGGGGAATTTCGCGATCAACTCGAGAGCGATGTGTCCGCCGAGCGACCAGCCGACGACAACGGCTCTTTCGACGCCGAGTTCGGTCAGAACATCGACGATGGCGTCGGCGTAACCGTTCTGCGTGTATGCGGCTTCGGGATCGCTCGCGTCCTCGGAGTCGCCGTGGCCGAGTAGGTCCAGAGTGATCATGCGGTAGTCGCCGGCCCAGTCGGCGTCGACCTGATGACGGAAGATGGAGCGGCTGGCCGAGTTCCCGTGGATGAAGACAACCGGAAAACCGTCGGTGGCACTGTCGTCGACTGCCATGACGCCATGCCGGGTTTTGATCTTGGTGGTTGTCATCGGAATCCTCATCGTTCGAAGTGCACGGTCAGCGGGTATCCACGCTACCGGGCATATGCGGCATAGAGTTCACCCGTGGACTTCGCATTGCGCTCGTGCAGTTGGCACGGTCACGAGACCTACGCTCCGGACGAACCTGAGCTGCGGGATCGACTACATGTGGATACTGCGGTGGGTCAGGCGTGGCGGTGCCTACGTTGCGGCAACTTCGTCCCGGGAGCGCCCCGAGCATCGGGACCGGCGGACGCCGCCCCCGAGGTTCCGCGGGGGAGGCTGCTTCGCGACCGGTTGATCATGCGACTTCTCGCCACCGAGAGAATGTTCCGCGCTCTGGGTTTGGTTCTTCTGGCGATCGGTGTGTTCGAACTGAGATCGTCGAAGGGTCGCGCCGAGGACGCCTTCGAGAACGAATTGCCGTTGATCAGGCCACTTGCCCGTCAATTGGGCTGGAACATCGACGATTCCAAACTGGTCCATCACATCGAGCAGGCGTTTTCGTTGTCCGCTACGACGCTCACCTGGATCGCAGTCGGGCTGTTGGTCTACGCCGGCCTTCAAGTGATCGAGGCAGTCGGCCTATGGATGGTCGAACGCTGGGGCGAGTACTTCGCGGTGGTGGCGACCAGCTTGTTCCTGCCCCTCGAAATCTACGAATTGACCGAGAAGATCACGTGGTTGAGGGCCGGGTTGCTGCTGGTGAACATCGCTGCCGTCGTATGGCTGATCTGGAGCAAGCGACTCTTCGGTGTCCGCGGCGGCGGCGCGGCGTATCACGCCGAACATTCGGAGGAGAGCTTGCTGACGGTGGAGAGGGCCGCGGTCAAGCAGGCTTCGTGAGACCAGCTTTCGACGCGGCAGCACCCGCCAGCGTTGCTGCACCGATCGTGATCATGGCGGCGAGGAGGATGGCTGCGGGTTCACCGTCGCCCATCACCCCCAATTGAGTGCCCACCGTAACTGCGGCAACCGGTACTCCCAGTTGTGCGGCGGACAGCACGCCGAGAGGGAGCGGGAGACCGAGGGCGCGTATCGCGGCGTGAACCACGAGAGTTGCTCCGCCCAAGACCAATCCGAGCCAGATGGCGGACGGATGGGTGACGAGGTCGCGCAGATTGATCGCCGCTCCCAACCAGACGAAGAAGAGGGGAGCGAAGAAGCCGTCGGTGATGGCGAAGAGCTGTTTGGCGAGGCGGCGGGGTTCACCGATCGCGGCAAGAACGAGCCCGAAGGCGAAGCCCGCGAGCATGATCGACACGTGAGTGCTCGACGCCAGCGCTGCCAGAGAAAAGAGGATCACCAGATTGATCCGGAGTTCGAGTGCAAACTTTCGTTTCTCCGAGAATTTGTGGAGCCTTCGCCAATGGCCGGACCGGTGGAAGGCTCGCAGTACGAAGAACAAGGCAACCGCACACGCCGCCACAGCCAGTGCGCCGACACCGGCACGAGGGGCATTGTCCGGATCGATCACCAAAGGCAGCGCAACAATGCAGACGGTGTCCGCGATCGCGACCTGGGCAGTCATCTGCAGAACCGAGGTTCCACCGAGCCCCAGCGAATCGACGATGGGGAGAATCAACGCCGCGGACGACGACGCGATCAGGACCGCGTACAGCGCGGCGTGACCGGTGCCGAATGCCGTCGCCGCACCGTAGCCGGCAACAACCGACAGAAGTCCGACGACAACCGAGCGAACGGCACCCTTGCCGATTGCCGCACGGACTGCCGGATCGCGGACCGGGACGTGTGAGCCGGCCACCATCATCGTGAGCGCGAATCCGATATCGGCCAGGAACGTGAAAGTCTGGTCCGAAGAGTCGAGCAGCCCGAAACCGGTGACACCGAAGACGACGCCCGCGGCAAGTTCGCCGACCACCACGGGGACATGCCAGCTGACGCGAGCGCCGAGCAGCGGGCCGAGAATGCCGGCCAGCGCGACGAGGGCAAGGATGCCGAAGGTCATCGACGACCTACGAGTTAACTGTCGAGGGTGCGATCTTCGCGGGGATGGCGGTGTTCTCGTCCACGTGGTAGCTCGCACAGACACGGTGGTAGCCGTCGGCGATCTGCGCCGGTACTCCGGCGCGGAAGTCTCCCTGCACCAGCAGGATCGGCGACAGCGCGATCCCCTTGCGGATCTTCAACAGGTCGGCAGCAACGTGTGGGTTGTCGACCGGAAGCAGAGGGAGCCCAGCAGCCCGCAGGATGTCTTTGGCCTTCTTCGAGACCAGCGTCGCCGTCTTGAGGGCGTACACGAGAGCTTGGACCTGAACCGGCGTCGCGCCCAACTGGAGGTAATCGCGGGCTGCCGGGTAGTCGTGCTCGTCCGGCAGGTCCTTCCAGAGAACGGCGGGAGCCTTCTCGGCTACCTTCGGCTCTGCTGTCTTGGGAGCCTTGGGCTGCGCTGCCTTCGACGCCTTCGGCTGGGCTGCCTTCGACGTTTTGCTCTTGGCCATCTGTGCTGTTTCCTTCAGTGTCGGTCCGCGAGTGGAGCTGGTGCAGAAATCGTGCACTATCAGCGCCGCAGGCACCACATCGGAGCTGTTTGGCCCCCTAGGCGGCGGGTAATCAGCAGACTGCGGGGGAACGAGCAGGAGGCGAAGCAATGAAGCGGATTCTCGCAGTGCTCGCAGCGCTGATCCTGGCGGTGTTCGCACTGACCGCGTGCAGTGACAACAACGATTCGTCGGACAACGATTCGGCCGATCACGACGGCATGGGGATGACCAGTATGCCGATGACCAGCATGCCGACCAGTATGTCGATGCCGAGCATGCCTCTGGGTATGTCGACGCCGGGAGCGTCGTCGATGGGAATCGTGATCAGCGGTTTCGAATATTCGACGCCGGAGTCGGTGATGCCCGGACAGGTACTGACCATTCAGAACAACGACACCGTCGAGCACTCGGTCACGTCCGATACCGCGGGGTTGTTCAACGAGGACATCGAAGCGGGTGAGACGGAAACCATCACGGTGCCGAACGAGCCTGGAACGTACACGTTCCACTGCACCTACCACCCGAGCATGCACGGCACCTTGACGGTCAAGTAGAGGTCGGCTCGGTCTGGCGTGACTTTCGCGAGAAAACGTTGGCGGCACGCGCCGGATTGAGCTGGTGGAGAACAGATCCGGGTGTACGGTTTTCAGGTGCGCCGGAGAACAGCGATCAGTGTCGTCACGCTCGTGGTTTGCGCCCTCGGCTTTTCGCCGCCGGCGCTCGCGGATTCACCGAACGGCTCGTATTCGTCACAGCTGCTGTACTTCTCGGTCGATGTCGGGCCTGAACTCTCGACGCCGTGCACCGTCGTCGGTGAACTCTTTGTTCCCGATGGTGTCGACTCTGACAACCCAGCTCCCGCGATCCTGACCACCAACGGGTTCGGCGGTTCGTACAAGGACCAGATTCCTGCCCTGCAGAACTTCGCCGAGAACGGGTATGTCGGACTGACGTATTCGGGATTGGGTTTCGGCGGCACGAGTTGCAAGATCACACTCGACTCTCCCGCATACGACGGTGTCGCCGCTTCCCAGTTGGTCAGCTTCCTCGGCGGCCAAGAAGGGATTGCCTTCACGGATCAGGCTCTGACGCAGCCCTATCCGGCGCTCACCACGGTGGTTCAGGACTCCGTCGATCACACCGGTGCACCGTCGACGAACGACCCGCGAGTCGGAATGACGGGTGGCTCTTACGGCGGCGGCATTCAATTCGCCGCCGCGAGTGTCGATCCCCGCATCGACACCATCATCCCCATGATCACCTGGAACGATCTCTCGTATTCTCTGGCGCCCAACAGCACGGGAATCATCTCCGGTGTGTCGACTGCGGAGCCGGGAGCAGCGAAGGTGCTCTTTGCATCGCTGCTCTTCGGCGCGGGCATCGCGAATCCCGGTGTGGACGGTTACATCGCAGATCCCGCACGGCTACCCGGCTGCCCGAACTACGTCCCTTACATGTGCAACGCGATCGCCGAGGCAGTGGTGACCGGCGACATCGGACCGCAAGTAGTGAGTGAGCTACGAGCGTCATCGGTCTCGTCGTTCGTCGACCGGATCAATATCCCGGTACTGCTTGCTCAGGGGCAACAGGACACCCTGTTCGATCTGAACGAGGCAACCGCGACTTACGACGCGCTGAAGGATCGTGGCGTCGATGCCAAGATGATCTGGCATTCGTGGGGGGCACAGCCACTTGGCCGCTGCGCCGGGCGAGTTCAGCTTCTCCGCACCCGACGAGGATACCCAGTACGAGACCGGTCGCTTCATGGACTGGTTCGATCACTACCTCAAGGACGAGAACACCGAGACCGGCCCGGAATTCGCGTATTTCCGCAACTGGATCGACTACGAGGGAAACGCGGCACCGGCCTACGCGACGTCCGACACCGTCGATGTCGGGACCGCTCGCGCCTTCCATCTGTCCGCTGACGGGGGACTGCTACCGGACGGCACGCCGGTGATACCGGGTTCGAAGACGATCGTCACCGCACCGGCTGGGCTGCCGACGGGCGTAGAGCCACTCAATATCAATCCGGCCGGAAACATTCCGAATGCACAGATTCCGGGAACCGAGGCGCTCTGGACCACTGCGCCGATGACCGAGGCTATGGACGTGGTGGGAGCCCCCACTGTGACGCTGCGTGTTGCGGCGCCCGGACAGCCGGTGGTGTTCGCGAAACTCTACGACGTGGCTCCGGACGGAACTTCCTCGCTGATCAATGGACTCATCGCGCCCATACGCATCAGTGATCCGTCGCAGCCGGTGCCGGTGACGATGCCGGCGATAGTGCACCGATTCGAGCCAGGGCATTCCGTGCGTCTCGCGATCACCGGTGGCGACATCAGTTTCCGTGGGGGACTGCAAGGTATGCCGGTGACGATCTTTGCCGACGGTTCCGGCCCCCTCGAACTTCCCGTCGTGGGCTGATACACCGTGGGCTGAATTTCAGCGGGTGATGGTTCGACTGTCGCCGCGGAACTCGGCCACGACGGCGTCGCCATTGCGAACGGTCACGTCGTAGATCCCACTTCGGCCGCCTCGAGCCTTCTCGGTGGCGACCGCGGTCAAGGTGTCGCCCAGACGGGTCGGACGCAGAAATCTGATGTCCGCGCGCACTGCAACGGCTGAATCCTCGTAGCCGTTGCAGGCGAGCGCAAACGCGGTGTCCGCGAGCAGGAAAACATAACCGCCGTGTGTGATTCCGTGACCGTTCACCATGGTTTCGCCCACGGTGACGGTCACGGTTGCGCTACCGGGCGCCAGCTCGGAAATCTCGATACCGAGTGCCTGCGATGCCTGGTCCGCGTCGAACATCTCTCTGGCGGTGATGCTTCCTGTACTCACGAGACAACTCCTGTGTGATCGGGAAATTGCAGGGGTCTAGAGGACCGAGACAACTTCCTGGACATACATGTCGACCGTGCCGGTGGCAAAGTTTGCGACATCTTTTCCAGCGGCGCCCATCTCCGGGGACTTCAGGCCGCTCTGCATCGTCTCGAGATCGGGAAACACGAGGTTGGCGACGGCATAGAAGACTGGATCGGAGCCGTCCAGCGTCGAGCACTTGCTGAACGTGAAGTCCGAGAGCCCTGGCACTGCGCTGGCGAGCGGGACGTGGATCTCGTTGTAGTACTTGTCGAAAGCCTCCGGATCGGTGGGGCGTCCGTAACACACTGCTACTCGATAGGTCATGTGCTTTCAATTCCCTTCGGGGCGAGTCTTGGCTACCAGAGTCAGGACGTCGTATGTCGCGACCGGATCGTTGTCCTGGTTCGTCACCACGGCGTCCCAACGAACCTCACCGTAGTCTGCGCTGCTGCGAGGTGTGATGGTCTTGGCTGTGAGGGTGACCGTCAGGCTGTCTTCGGCTTTGACCGGAGTCAGGAACCTGAGGCTGTCCACGCCGAAGTTCGCGAGAACCGGGCCGGGAGCCGGGTCGACGAACAGGCCCGCAGCGAGTGAGACAACAAGATAGCCGTGCGCGACGATGCCGCCGAAGAGTGGATTCGCCGCAGCGGCCACCGGATCGGTGTGAGCGTAGAAGGTGTCACCGGTGAACTCTGCAAAATGATCGATGTCTGCGAGTGTGACCTGGCGCGGACCGCCGACAACAGTGTCACCGATCTTCAACTCGGCGAGACTCTTTCGGAATGGATGTTCGGATCCGGTCGTGCGCTGCGATCCGGTGAACCAGCGCTCGCCGACTGCGGTGAGGGCGTCGGGTGTGCCCTGTACGGCGGTCCGCTGCATGTGGTGCAGAACTCCGCGGATGCCACCCAGCTCCTCACCGCCGCCGGCACGGCCGGGACCGCCGTGTACGAGGACTGGAAGGGGAGAGCCGTGGCCGGTGGATTCCTTGGCGTCGTCGCGGTTCAGCACGAGCACTCTGCCGTGAAAAGCTGCGAGACCCAGCACCAGTCGACGTGCGATGTCGGTGTCGGCAGTGACCACCGAGGCGACGAGGCTTCCCTCGCCACGGGCCGCGAGTTCGATCGCATGATCGATGCCGTCGTATCCGATGACGGTGCTGACGGGTCCGAAGGCCTCCAGTTCGTGTACCTCGTGCGCATTCTCTTCCGCCCGGAGAAGGACTGGGGAAAGGAAGGCTCCTGACTGGCCGTCGGCACCGACCACGTCGACGTTGTCCGGGTCTCCGAATACGATAGTTGCCGACTTCGTCAGACCGCGAATGGATTTCAAGACCTCGTCACGCTGTTCGATGCTGGCGAGAGCTCCCATAGTGACGCCATCAGCATCGGGGTGTCCCACGACCACTTTGTTCAGTCGCTCGGATGCGGCATCGACAACGGCGTCGACCAGCGAGAGCGGGACCAGGGCGCGCCGGATCGCCGTGCACTTCTGGCCCGCCTTGACCGTCATCTCGGTGACGAGTTGTTTGACGTACAAATCGAATTCGGGCGTTCCTGGTACGGCGTCCTCGCCGAGGATCGACGCGTTGAGTGAATCGGCTTCGGCATTGAAATGGACGCCCTTGCCGACGACGTTCGGGTGAGCACGCAGCGTTGCCGCGGTGTCGGCGGATCCGGTGAATGCCACTGAGTCCTGCCCGCCGAGGTGATCGAGGAGGCCGCGTGCACTACCGGAGAGCAGTTGGACGGAACCCTCTGGGAGCAAGCCTGACTCGATGATGCGCCGGAAGACGAGTTCGGTGAGATATGCCGTGGAACTGGCAGGTTTGACGATGGACGGCACCCCCGCGATGAATGCCGGTGCCAGCTTCTCCAGGAACCCCCACACCGGGAAATTGAAGGCGTTGATCTGCACGGCGACGCCGCGACGTGATGTATAGATGTGTTGCCCGAGGAAGGTTCCGCCCTTGCCGAGAGGCTCGACGTTTCCGTCCAGAAAGACTGTGCTGTCGGGCAATTCGCGCCGAGCCTTGCTCGCGTAGCTCAGCAGGGTCCCGAATCCGCCGTCGATGTCCACCCCGGAATCTCGCGTCGTCGCACCGGTGGCAGTGGAGAGTGTGTAGAACTCGGCTTTTCCTGCCATCAACGTGAGGGCGAGAGCCTTGAGCGCGCCGGCACGTTCGTGGAAGGTCATCGCGGACAGTGCAGGCCCGCCGACCTCGCGTGCGTACGTAACCATCTCGGCGAGGTCGATGCCGGTTGCGGAGATCCGGGCCACCTCCGATCCGTCCACTGCGCTCGGCAACGGGGTACCTGCGTCCGGTGCGGCGTACCACTGACCGGCCACATAGCTTTCCAACAGTCTGCTCACGACAACTCCATCTCACCGTACGTTCGGTCGGTAATTACGATCGCCCGGTAACGCCGCGTTGTCAAGGATTCGGCAGAACTGCCTGGAGTCAGGCCTTGCGAAGTCCGTCGAAAGTGACGGCGACGACCGCGTCGGCGATGTCGGAGACGGACTCACCCGCTCGGGGTTTGTACCACTCGATCAGTGAGTTGACGGTGCCGAACATCAGCTTGCTGGCGAGGGCTGGTTCGATGTCCGGGCGCAAGTCTCCCTCCGCTGCGGCGGACGCGACGAGACCTCCGACGAAGTTGTCGAATTCGCGTCGACGAGCTAGCGCGGCGCGCTCGACCGTCGTGTTGCCGCGGACGCGCAGGAGCAGGGTGACGTATGGAAGCTCTGCGACCAGCACCTCTACGCTGCGCCGGACCAGGTATTCGAGCCGGTCGATGTACGGACCGGTGGTGGCGCCCTCTTCGGTCGTGACCGCAAACAGGGCGTTGAGTGCACGCGAAAGGGCGAGTTCGAGAAGTTCTGACTTTCCGGACACATGGTGGTAGATCGAGGACTTCGTGATGCCGAGTTTCTTGGCGAGCACCTCCATGCTGGCGCCGTCGTAGCCCTTGTCGTTGAACACCTTCACGGCCACGGCCAGGAGCGAATCGAGGTCGTAGCCGGGACGTCCGGGGAGGCCGGTGCGTCGAGTGGGGCGTGCCGTAGTCATGTCCCCATCTTCTCAGTTCGGGCAAAGCTGCGCACCATCCTCGTTCTCACCCTTGCCAAACGACCGAATGTTCGGTTACTAATGGAGAAGAGCGAGAAGGAGCGAATGTGAACACCCTGCACGTGGACGAGCGCGAGGATCGCGTCGTGGTCACCCTCGACAGGCCCGCGCAACGCAATGCGATCAACGCGGAAATGATCGACGAACTGCATCAGGTTTGTGGACGCCTCGAACGGGATCCGAAGCTGCTCCTGCTTGCGGGGCGCGGCGACCACTTCGCAGGCGGCGCTGACATCGCGGAGCTCCGAGAGCGCGGACGAGAGGAAGCGTTCGCGGGTATCAACCGCACGCTGTTCGACCGATTCGGAAAGCTCCCGCTTCCCACCGTGGCCGCCGTGAGCGGCTACGCGCTCGGCGGTGGGGCAGAGTTGACCTACGCCTGCGACATTCGCATCGCGACAACGACGGCGGTCTTCGGGAATCCGGAGCCCAATCTCGGCATAATGGCAGCCGCCGGCGCCAGCTATCGATTGCCGAAGCTCGTCGGCGTCTCGATCGCGAAGCAGGTGCTCCTCGGTGCCAGGAACCTCGACGCCGAGTTGGCGCTACGAGCGGGCCTGGTTGTCGAGGTAACCGAACCGAACTGCCACGTCGACGCAGCGCATCGGCTGCTCGACCGCATTTCCCGACTGTCCCCGCTGGCACTGCGATTGACCAAGATCATCGTCGATGCGCCGGGATCGCATCCGTTTGCCGACGACATCGCCCAGGCCGTCCTGTTCGAGAGTTCGGACAAGCGCGATCGCATGACGGCCTTCCTGGAGAAGAAATCATGACTGAAGCAGTTGCACCGAAGACCGTCGGAGTCATCGGCGGTGGACGCATGGGTGCGGGTATCGCCCAGGTGTTCGCCAGTCTCGGCGGGGCGGTCACCATCGCGGAGAGTGGCGACACCGCGGCCGCGTTGCAGCGTGTTTCCGCCGGCCTCGACAGAGCTCACGAGCGAGGGAAACTCGACGACCAGGACCCCGCGACGGTGCTGGCGCGCGTGAGCACCGTGGACGCAGTGACCTCGTTGCCACCGTCGCTCGACCTGATCGTCGAGGCGGTCCCGGAAATTGCGGCCCTCAAGGTCGAGGTGCTCGCCGCTGCGGAAACCGTTGCCGGAGAAAGCACCGTGATCGCCAGCAACACCAGTTCCATGTCGATCGCCGAACTCGGCGCAGCGCTGACGGATCCGGGCCGGTTCATCGGTATGCACTTCTTCAATCCAGTCCCGGCGTCGCTGTTGGTCGAGATCGTCCGGGCGCCTCAGACCCGCCCCGAGGTTGTCGACTCGGTACGAGCATGGGTGTCGATGCTCGGCAAAGCCGAGGTGCTCGTCAACGACTCACCTGGTTTTGCAACCAGCCGGCTTGGTGTCGGTCTCGGGCTCGAAGCCATCCGCATGCTCGAAGAGGGTGTGGCGGACGCGGAATCGATCGACCGAGCAATGGAATTGGGGTATCGGCATCCGATGGGCCCGCTGCGTTCGACAGATCTGGTCGGGTTGGATGTGCGCCTGGCGATCGCCGAACACCTCGCGAGCACGCTCGGTGATCGATTTGCACCTCCAGCACTGCTGCGAGAGAAGGTGGCTCGCGGCGAGTTGGGGCGCAAGACGGGACAGGGTTTTCACACATGGAGCTGAACCGAACTTCCTGCGAAAGGAACATCGATGACTGACGTGATTCGCTTGGAGATCGAGCGAGGTTTGGCGACAATCACTCTCGACCGACCCAAGGCCGCCAATGCCGTCAACGGCGAAATGAAGTCTCAGATGCTCGAAGCGTTGCTGCAGGTCCACGCGGACGCAGAGGTTCGAGCGGTGTTGATTCTCGCCGAAGGCAAGAACTTCTGCGTCGGTCAGGATCTGGGCGAGCACGCCGCAGCGTTGGATGCTGATCCGGCGCACGCGATGGATACCGTCGAGGCGCACTACAACCCCATCGTCACGGCGCTGTCGACGCTCTCTGTCCCGGTGGTGGTGGGTATCGGCGGAGCCTGCGTCGGGGCCGGGTTGGGAATCGCGTTGGCCGGAGACATCCGTGTCGTGGGGGCTCGCGCGAGCTTTGCGACGGCATTCACCGGCATCGGTCTGGCCAGTGACTCCGGGCTCAGTCATGCGCTCGTGCACGCGCTCGGACCTAGCCGCGCCAGTGGCCTGATGTTGCTCGGCGACAAGTTCGACGCGCAGAGTGCGCTGGAGTGGGGCTTGGTTCATCGCGTGGTGGCCGACGAGGACGTCGCCGCTGAGGCTCGGGTACTCGCGCGTCGGCTTGCCGACGGACCCACCGCGGCCTTCGCCCACGTGAAATCGCTGATCCGTGCCGTTGCTCCTGGGCTTTCCCAGACGCTGGCGGCCGAGGCGAACGCACAGGTGGAGCTGGGTTCCACGGCAGATCATCGAGGCGCAGTCACGGCTTTCCTGTCGAAGCAGAAGCCGGTTTTCGAGGGCCGCTGATTTCTGGTGCGGCGAAAGATTCTCTTGTGTGCTGGGACACCTCGGTGCATACTAGTTACCAACCGATCATTCGGTAATAAAAGGTAGGTACGATGACCAACGTGGAAGCTCCACAAGATCTGCAGAACCTGTTCGACGAGACGATCGCGGCAGACCAGCGCATCGAGCCTCGCGACTGGATGCCGGACGGCTACCGCAAGACTCTGATCCGTCAGGTTGCCCAGCATGCGCACTCCGAAATCATCGGAATGCAGCCCGAGGGAAACTGGCTCACCCGTGCGCCTTCGTTGCGACGCAAGGCGATCTTGATGGCGAAGGTCCAGGACGAAGCCGGGCACGGTCTGTATCTCTACTCCGCGGCCGAGACGCTCGGTGCCGATCGTGGCGATCTGACCACCAAACTGATCGAGGGAAAGCAGAAGTACTCCTCGATCTTCAACTATCCGACGCTGACATACGCCGACGTGGGTGTGATCGGCTGGCTGGTCGACGGAGCTGCTATCTGCAATCAGGTTCCGCTGTGCCGCAGCTCCTTCGGGCCGTATGCGCGCGCGATGATCCGTGTGTGCAAGGAGGAATCGTTCCATCAGCGGCAAGGCTTCGAGCTGTTGGCGACGATGATGCGCGGCACGGAAGCTCAACGGGCAATGGTGCAGGAAGCCGTCGACCGATGGTGGTGGCCCGCTCTGATGATGTTCGGACCGCCGGACGACGAATCGCCGAACACCGAGCAGTCGATGAAGTGGCGCATCAAGCGGCACACGAACGACGAACTGCGGCAACGATTCGTGGACATGTCGATACCGCAGGCCGAGATACTCGGTGTGACCTTCCCTGATCCCGACCTGCGCTGGAACCCCGAGCGTGGCGCACACGATTTCGGCGAGCCGGACTGGAGCGAATTCATGGACGTGGTCCGCGGCAACGGAGCGGCGAGCGTCGAGCGGATCACCAATCGGAAAGCCGCACACGACAACGGGGCCTGGGTTCGCGAGGCCGCGTACGCCTTTGCACAGCGCGAGAGACTCGCGCACGATCGCACGACTGGGGAAACATCATGAGCGAGAACGATCAGGTACAGCGCGATCAGGTGCGGGGCGAATGGCCTTTGTACGAGGTATTTCTGAGGGGAAAGCGCGGACTGAACCACGTGCATGTCGGATCCCTGCGCGCGGCAGACGATCAGATGGCCCTACGCCACGCGCGCGACGTCTACACCAGACGTAACGAAGGCGTGAGCATCTGGGTCGTGCCGTCAGCGAACATCGTGGCTTCGAGTCCGGCAGAAAAGGATCCGTTCTTCGCGCCGAGCGGCGACAAGGTCTACCGGCACCCGACTTTCTACGACATCCCGGACTCCGTTCCGCACATGTGAGAATCACTTCGACTTCGAGGACCAACAGATGAACGATCACGACAGTGCCTACGACGGCCTGGTCGACGGCGACGGCCACGGTCAGTGGGCGTTCGGAACCAGCTTCGACGACCCCCTCGCCGGAGTCGACACCACGGTGCCGGATGACGTCGATCTCGGTGCGCTGGCGCGCTACTGCCTCATGCTCGGCGACGACGCGCTCGTCAGTTCGCAGCGCCTCGCCGAATGGTCGACGCGGGCACCGGAACTCGAAGAAGAGGTAGCTCTCGCGAATGTCGGTCTGGATCTGATCGGACAGGCCAGGCTGCTGCTGGCTCGCGCGGCAGCAGCCGATTCCACTGTCGTTCCGTTCATCTCGGACACGTCGCCGGTGCCGGCTGAAGATGCGCTTGCCTTCTTTCGTGATCAGTTCGGTTTCCGCAACGTGAGACTGGTGGAGCTCGCCAACGGCGACTTCGCGCACACGGTCGTTCGGCTACTCGTGTTCTCGACCTGGCGGCTGGCGCTGTTCGATCGGCTCCGCACATCGCGGGACCCGGTCCTCGCGGCCGTGGCGAACAAAGGCGTCAAAGAACTGACCTACCACCGCGACTACGCGGCAAGATGGGTCGTCACGTTGGGCGCCGGCACGGCAGAATCCAAGCGTCGGACTGCCGCGGCCCTGCTCGAGATCTTCCCGTTCGTGGACGAACTCTTTGTTCCCACCCAGGACGAACTCGTTTTGGCAGAAGTTGGCGTCGGAGTGGATCCGCGTACTGTTCGGCCGGAGTTCGACGCTGTTCTTGCCCAGGTCCTCCATGCAGCCGAAATGGAAGAGCCCCCTTCGCGTTTCTCCGGTTTCGTCGGCGGCCGCGGCGGGCGTGCCGGACTGCACACCGGGGCACTGGGGCTACTTCTCGCCGAAATGCAGAGCGTCGCTCGGGAGCATCCGGAAGGGGTGTGGTGACCGTGACTGCCGCTACCGTCTCTTCCGCTACTGTCTCTTCGGCGCAGGAGATCGTCGCCTCGGTGATGGATCCGGAGATGCCACTGTTGACCTTGGCCGATCTCGGCGTCATCCGATCGGTCGACGTCGAAGCGAACTTGGTCTATGTGACAATCACTCCCACCTATTCCGGGTGTCCGGCGATGGCGACGATGCGAGACGACATCGAGCACAAGCTGACCGACGCGGGGTACGGCAGCGTCCAGATCAAGACTCAACTGTCGCCGCCTTGGAGTTCGGATTGGATCAGCGAAGAGGGGCTCGCGAAACTTCGGACGGCCGGGTACTCGGTGCCGGGGGCCGCGCCGCGTCGCACCTCCGGCCCGATCGCCTTGACCTTGACGGCCAAGCCGCGCGACATCCTGTGCCCCCAGTGCGGTTCGGCAAACACCAGACTGAGTTCGGAATTCGGTGCGACCCTGTGCAAAGCGCTCTATCGCTGCCTCGACTGCCTCGAGCCGTTCGATCACGTGAAGGAGATCTGAACAGATGAGTACCGCAACGACGAACCGGAACAAACCATTTCACCCGTTGACGGTCGCCGGTGTCGAATCACTGTGCGACGACGCAGTTGCCGTCACCTTCGACGTGCCTGCCGATATTGCCGATCAATTCGACTTCGGCGCCGGGCAGTCACTGACACTGCGGCGGATGATCGACGGCGTCGAACACCGTCGCTCCTACTCGATCTGTGCACCGGTAGGGGCGTCTCCACGGGTGGGGGTTCGCGAGGTGGCAGACGGACTCTTCTCCTCCTGGTTGGTGCGAGACGTCAAGGCCGGGGATCGAATCGACGCCCAGGGCCCATCTGGCAATTTTGTCGCCGATCCGGCATTGGGTGGACGGCATGTTCTGATCGCGGCGGGCTCCGGAATCACGCCCATGTTGTCCATCGCTGCAACACTGCTGGTGAACCCCGAGGCCGATGTCACCCTGCTGTACGGGAACAGGCGCACCCGTTCGGTCATGTTCGCCGAAGAGATCGCCGACCTAAAGGACCGGTACGGTGCGCGCCTGGACGTTATTCATGTCCTCTCTCGCGAGCCGCGCGAGGTCGAGTTGTTCTCGGGCCGTCTCGACGCCGACCGGTTGCGTGAGATCTTCACCTCTCTCGTTCCGTGCGACCAGGTCGACGGCTTCTGGTTGTGTGGTCCGTTCGGGATGGTCAACGACGCCCAGGAAGTACTGGCCGGCTTGGGAATTGCCAAGGATCGCATCCATCACGAGCTGTTCTACGTCGACGACGTCGCTCCGCCGGTTGCAGTGCATCGTGAGCCCGGAATTGTGGGACCAGGCAGCGAGGTCACCATCACGCTCGACGGTCGATCGACCACCGCGACACTTCCGCGAGACCAGTCGATTCTCGATGCAGCGGAACAGTACCGATCGGATCTGCCCTTCGCGTGCAAGGGCGGGGTCTGTGGAACGTGTCGCGCCAAGGTCACCTGCGGTGACGTCGAGATGCGCAGGAACTACGCACTCGAAGACTACGAAGTCGACGCGGGTTTTGTACTGACCTGCCAGACCTTCCCTGTCGGTGAACAGATAACAGTCGATTTCGACGCCTGACCGCCCGCACAGCGCCCTCACTGAGCCCACCGGAGACAATCATGACCGAACTCGTCACTGCTACTTCGCAAGAAATCGAATTTGCCAGTCGGGACCGCATTTCGACGCTCCAACTCGAGCGGATGCAATGGTCCCTGATGCACGCGTACACCAATGTTCCGCACTACCGCAAAGCTTTCGACGACGCCGGCGTCCACCCGAGCGACTTGAAGGATCTGAGCGATCTCGCGAAGTTTCCCTTCACCACCAAAGCGGATCTACGTGAGAACTATCCGTTCAAGATGTTTGCGGTGCCCCAGGACCGGGTCTCGCGAATTCACGCGTCTTCGGGGACCACCGGTCGCCCGACGGTGGTGGGGTACACGAGCAACGACCTGAACAACTGGGCCGATCTCATCGCGCGCAGTCTCTCGGCCGGCGGCGTGCGGTCTTCGGACAAGGTTCACGTGGCTTACGGGTACGGTCTGTTCACCGGTGGGTTGGGAGCACACTACGGTGCGGAGCGCTTGGGCTGCACGGTCATTCCCATGTCCGGTGGCATGACCGAGCGGCAGATTCAACTGATCGAGGACTTCGAGCCCGACGCCATCATGGTGACTCCGTCGTACATGTTGACCATCGTGGATGCGATGATCAAGAAAGGCATCGATCCCGCGAAGACCTCACTGAGGGTGGGAGTTTTCGGAGCGGAGCCGTGGACCGAACAGATGCGTACCGAGCTGGAACAGCAACTCGACATGCATGCGGTCGACATCTACGGACTCTCCGAGATCATGGGCCCGGGTGTGGCAATGGAATGTGTGGAAACCAAAGACGGGCTGCATATCTGGGAAGACCACTTCTACCCGGAGATCATCGATCCGGTCACGGGCGAAGTGCTGCCGGACGGTGAAGAAGGTGAGCTGGTTTTCACCTCTCTCACCAAGGAAGCGCTGCCCATCATTCGCTACCGAACCAGGGACCTGACCCGACTGTTGCCGGGTACGGCGCGCTCGATGCGTCGGATGCAGAAGGTCACCGGCCGGACCGACGACATGATCATCCTGCGTGGGGTCAATCTGTTCCCCACACAGATCGAAGAGCTGATCTTGACCGTCCCCGCCCTGGCACCCCAATTCCAGTGTGTGCTGGAGCGTCCGGACCGGATGGATACTCTGACAGTGCGCGTCGAGGCTCGCCCTGACGCGGCAATTTCCGATCATGCGGCAGCGTCTTCGGCGTTGCAGAAGCTGGTGAAGAACAAGATCGGTGTCACGGTCGAGGTGAGCGTTCTCGAACCCGGCGGACTCGAACGCTCGATCGGCAAAGCGCGTCGTCTGATCGACCAACGTCCGAAGGACTGAAACTACTCCAGGGCCATGCGGGTGGCGAAGATTCCGAGAATGCCACCAGCTAGCCATTTCTGAGCCCGCATCCACACCGGACGCGCCATGAGGAAGGTCGACACGGCTGCCGCACAGCACACGATCAACGCGTTGACGGTGACTGCGACCAGGATCTGCACGCCGCCGAGTACGAGTGCCTGTTGCCAGACCGGACCCGCAGTGGGATCGACGAACTGGGGGATCAGGGCCGCGTACATCAGCGCAATCTTGGGATTGAGCAGATTGGTGGTCAACCCCATCCCGAACAGACGGCCGCTACCGTGGCGGTCGACCTCGCCCACCTCGAAGGCGGACTTCCCACCTGGTCGGAGTGTCGACCAGGCGAGATAGGCCAGGTACAGGGCACCACCGATTTTCACCGCGGTGAACACCGTTGGTACGGCGAAGAGAACCGCCGTCAGCCCTGCACACGTGGCGGTGAGGTAGACCAGGAAACCGGTTGCGACTCCGCCGAGCGAGATCAAACCCGCCCGGCGGCCCTGGCTGATGCTGCGGGACACCAGATAGATCATGTTGGGGCCCGGTGTCAGAACCATCGCCAGGGCGATCAGCGCGACTCCCGTCATCGACGCTGACGTGATCATGTCGGTCTCCCACTACTCGATGCGTATGTTTCGTCGAGTACACAAGGGTTTGCAGTCGCGCGCCAAGGTCCAGTTCGCAGGCAGTGGTCCGCTCAGGTGTTGGCCCAGCTGTCGGGCCCGAAGACCTCGTAGTGGATATTCTGTGCCGGGACGTCCCTTTCGAGCAACGATGCGCGCATCGCCAACATGAACGGCATCGGCCCGCAAAGGAAAGCTTGGGTATCGGGCTCCACTGCAATACCTTGCAAATCCGCCCGTCCTTCGTGAACCGATCCGAACGCAACGTGCGTGCCGAGATCCTCGTACCAACGGTGCAGGGTTGCGGCGGGAATCTGGTCGACGAGTGTGCTGAGTTCTGCGCGGTGCGCGTGATCCGCAATGGATCGATCCGCATGGATGACAGATACCGAACGGTCAGCGCCGGTGTCCACGAGATGATTGAGCATCCCGATCATCGGTGTGCAACCGATTCCGGCCGACGCGAGCAGGAGCGGTGAGTTGTCGTCCGGCATGGTGAGATCGCCGAAAGGTGTGGTGACGGAGAGTTCTTGACCTTCGAATACGTTGTTGTAGAGGAAGTTCGACACTTCGCCATCGGGAGTTCCGGAGATTCGCTTGACGCTGATCCGCCAGTCTGCGCTGCTCGGTATCGAACACAGGCTGTATTGGCGGATCTGGCGGGCGCCGTCGGGCAGTGTAACCCCGACCGAAAGGTACTGTCCGGGAGCGAAGGTGGGGAGTGCGCTACCGTCGAGCGACGTGAGTGTCAGTGAGACGGTGTCGGCGGACTGAAGAACTCGTTCACTGATCCTGACTGTGCGCCAGACGTCACCGGCGTCCACGCCGGCGAGTTGGTAGAGGCCACGCTCCATCGTGATGAGGGTTTCCGCCATCAGCCAGTAGACCTCGTCCCAGGCTGCTGCGACGTCGGGAGTGACTGCATCGCCGAGTATTTCGACGATCGCGGCAAAGAGGTGTTCGTGCACGATTGCGTACTGGTCGGGCGTGATTCCCAGCGACGCATGCTTGTGGGCGATACGTGAAAGTATGAGATCGACCTTGGCGCTGTCCGGCTCGAGCTGAAGCGTCGCGAATGCCGCGATGGCGCCGGCGAGAGCCTTCTGCTGTTCGCCCTGCTTCTGATTGCCGCGATTGAACAAATCGCGTTCGAGTTCAGGATGCGCGTCGAACATCCTGCGGTAGAACAGGGTTGTGATATCGCCGATGGCAGCGCCGACCACGGGAAGGGTGGCGCGAATGACCTCGGTTGACTGTGGGGAAAGCATGAGCTGCTCCGTTCGGTCGAAATTCGATTGATCAGCCTGCTTCGTCGCTCCGGGTGGTGAGGCGTAGCAGGACAGTTTTGGACGGCTGCCGGATGACGTCTTCGATCGTGACCGCGTCGAGTGAAACGAAGAACGCTTCCTGTGCTTCGCGCAAAGCGCTCCGAAGGAGGCAACCTCCGCGCAGTGGGCACGGTTTGTCGCCTTCGCAGTCGACGACTTCACCCGGGCCTTCGAGGCGTCTGGCCAGCCAGCCGATGGTGGCGGTGCGGCCGAGTTCGGTGATGGAAAGCCCACCGCCGCGGCCGCGCCTGGTTGTCACGATGCCGAGCTCACCGAGCCGTGTAACCACCTTGGTGGCATGGGAATACGACACGTTGAGCTGCTGCGCAACATCCCGAGTGCTGGGGGAGGCATCCGCGTCGAGTACGGCCAACCGCATGACGACGCGCAATCCCAGATCGGTGAACTGCGTCAGTTGCATGATCTGAACCTACATAATTCGCATCTGAGATGACTATTTATGTGAGGGGGATCTCGAGGTGCCCCAACCAGGGCGAACGGTACGTTCGGCACCTCCAGTGCGCTGAACGTGCCGTTCGCTCAGAGACGGGCGGCCGAACCCCCGGCAACGACGCCGAGAAAGTGTGGTGCTCGCCAACCTCGCGCCGCAAAGTCGCGGCTCACCGACGCGATGACCTCCGCTCCGCTTCCTTCCGGAACCAGCGCGATGGCTGAGCCTCCGAATCCGCCGCCGGTCATCCGCGCACCGATCGCGCCGCCGCGTCGTGCTGCGGCAACGGCGACGTCGAGTTCATCGCACGAGACCTCGAAGTCGTTGCGCAACGAGGCGTGCGAGTTGTCGAACAGTTCGCCGACGTCACTGAATCTGCTGCTGCGCAGAAGTTCTGCGGTCTTCCGCGTCCTCTCGATCTCGGTCACGACGTGCCGTGCCCGCGCCCGGAGGATCGGGTCTCGCACTGTCTCGGCCTGGTCTGCTGTAGCCTCTCGCAAGCTGCCGACGCCGAGAGCTGCTGCTGCAGCGACGCATTGAGAGCGCCGCATTCCGTACTGTCCGTCTGCGAGCGAGTGTTTGACCCGGGTGTCGATGGCGATCAGTTCGTACCCTGCACCGTGGAGTTCGAAAGGTATGGGTTCGGTGGATCCGTCCTGGCAGTCCAGCAGGAGCGCGGTCGAGGGCTGAGCAAAGAGGGCAATGGTTTGATCCATCCCTCCGGTCGGTGCGCCGACGCCGTCGTTCTCGGCCTGGATGCACACCTGTACCAGCTCATCGCGGGCGAAAGGTGAATCATGAAGTTCATTGACGGCCAACGCAACCGAACAGGTGAGGGCAGCGGAACTCGACAGTCCGGCCCCGACCGGTACCGACGAGTCGACGGCAAGATCGATTCCTCCGATCGGGAGGCCTCTGCGCGCAAGAGACCACAGAACGGCTGTGGGGTAGGCGGCCCACCCTGTGGCGATGTCGCCGAGGGGCCCGGTGTACGTCTCGGCGGATTGCCGACTGTGCACGCGGACGACCCCGTCGCTGCGCAGTGCGACGGCAACCAGTGTTCGCTGCTCGAGAGCGACCGGTAGGCACAATCCACCGTTGTAGTCCGTGTGTTCACCGATCAGGTTGACTCGACCGGGTGCCGCCCACACTCCGGTTGCCGGATAGCCGTAGGTGGCGTGAAACTGTTGGAGCACAGAATTGTTCGAGACCGTATCCACTATTTCAACTCCCGTAGGCGGGCCGCGACTGCCTCGGGAACGGTGTCGTTCACCCAGGCGCCCATGGCGGACTCGGACCCGGCGAGGTATTTGAGTTTGCCCGGTGCGCGCAAGATCGAGAACAGCTGAAGATGCAGTCGGCCCAGAGGTCGGTTGATGCGGACGGGAGCTTGGTGCCAAGCCGCGATGTACGGTACCCGGTCGACGCCCGGATAGAAGCGATCGATACGGCGTAGGAGATCTTGGTAGACGACCGCAAGCTCTTCGCGCTCTTGGTCGTTCAGCGAGGGGAGGTCCGGGACGTCTCGGTGCGGTGCCAGGTGAATCTCGATGGGCCATCGTGCGGCGGTCGGGACGTAGGCGCTCCAGTGATCGCCGTCGTAGATCAACCGGGCCTTGTCCTCGCGCTCGAACGCCAGAACATCGGCGAGTAGTGAGCGACCGGTGCGCTCGAAGTGTTTGTGCGCCTGCGTCAGCATCGATCGGGTGCGTGGCGTGACATACGGGTATGCGTAGATCTGTCCGTGTGGATGGGTGAGTGTCACCCCGATTTCTTCGCCGCGGTTCTCGAAGCAGAACACTTGTTCCACAAGCGGATCCGCCGACAACTCTTCGGTCCGAGAAATCCAGGCACCCACAATCGTGCGCATGCGTTCGAGTGGAAGCTCGGCGACGGACGCCGTGTGATCGCTCGAGAAGCACATCACTTCGCAGTGACCGGCCGCTGGGCGATCGCCCGCACCGTCTCCGGGACTGTCAATGGCTTCCTCGGGCGCCGCGGCAAAGCTCGGAAACCGATTCTCGAACACCGCGACGTCGTAGTCTCCGTCGGGTATCTCTGTGGGCGTGCGTGTTTCGTCGGTCGGGCACAATGGACATTCGGCGGCGGAGGGGAGATGTGTCCGTGTCATGCGATGCGAAGCCATGGTGATCCACTCCCCGGTGAGAACGTCGAATCTCATCCGAGACGAGTGGTCGAGAGCCGGCAATTCGCGGGAATCTCGCGCAGAGTGGGTGCGGGTACTGCCGGCATCGTCGAAGTAGAAGATCTGACGCCCGTCGGCGAGGGTGCGACGGGTCGGATCCTGCTTGGGTGTCATGCGTCGACTTCCCATTCCAGAACACCCTTGCTGACAACGGGTTTCCACACTCCGATCGTTGATCCTGTTTCCAGCGCTACGGCATGGGCGGCCAGCATTACCGAGATGGACGCCCAGATCGGACCGCCGTTGTCAGTGGCGTCCGACGCATACTCGGTCACACAATGGTGGAGTGCGCCGCTGCGGGTGTCCACGAAGTAGTGGTACTCGTCCAGTCCGGCGAAGGGAACGAACGAGGGGATGAACATGGTTGCGGCAGTGCCTGCGTCGCGTTGATCGTGTCGATCCATCTCGTCCTCGGCGTAGAGGTCTGGATTCTCGTAGATCGTCTCATCCCACGTTTCGAGCAGAGTGAGACGAACTTCTGTTGCGACGTCGATGGGGTAGAAGAATTTGTCCGGGAGCACGCTGCCGAGAAAGAGGCCGGTCCGGTCGTCGTGGGTCAGGCTGCCGTTGTGGACCCGATACAGGTCGCGAAGTTCCTGGGGCCACGTGACGCCGGTCGAGGCTTCGAATTCCTCGATAACGGCGTCACCGAGTCCTGGTTGAAACGCTGCAGCCGTCACCGGTGCGTGTGTACGGCACCACGCTTCGATTCGGCTCCATTCGTTTGCAACGCTCATGGGCTTTACGATACGTCCGAGTCAGGACCCGTGAATCAGGTACTGCAGTGTGTCCACGAGCTTTCGGTCCGAAGCCTCGGACTTTCGGCCGGTGATTCCCGATCGGAGAATTGCGGAACCCTCGAGCAGGCTCACGATGGTCTGCGCTGTCGCGCCAAGTTCAGTCGCATCCAGCTCCGGTTGTGCACACGCGACTGCGCGCTCTACGTGTGCGATGTACTGGGCGTAGAAGTCTCGAAGCACGACCGCGACTTCTTGGTCCGCCGCTGCAATGGCCCATACTTCGACGTACAGACGCACCGTGGCCTGGTCGTCCTGTTCTCCGAGCAGGACTCCGATGAAGTGTTCGGATTCCTCGCGGGAAAGGCTCTGATCCGTATCGGGGACGACGGCAAGGCGATCCAGTGAGCGGGTCAATGCACGTGACATCACTGCGCGTATCAGATCTGCACGGGTGGGGTAGTAGTGCTGCAGATGTCCTACCCGCACTCCGGCCGCGGCTGCGAAATCGCGCATTGCCGAGTTGGCATTGCCCTGAGTAGTGAGGACCTGTTCTGCTGCGTCGAGAAGTGCTGCCGCACGGGCGGCGCCCTTGGAGAGGGTCATGGTCGCAATACTGCCACCCCGAAGCTCTCCAACTCGGAGACGGTGCGGCGAGGGTTCGGAAGCGATTCGGGGAAAGTGACTCCAGGCCGGGCATCGTCGGCCAAGGCTCGTCTGACGGCCAACGCGCCGCCCACCGCGGTGAGGTGAGCCTGGCCCTGCCGGTCGACGATTGTCGCGCTTGTCGTGCCGCTCGGGCCGGTGACATCGATGCGTACTTGCGCGCTCCCGCCCTTGCCCGGCGAGTACAGGAGTCCGCGTCGTAGCGGTGTGAAGCGGTCGCCGCGACCCCAACGGAACAGTCCCACCTTCTTGGCGGCGAGCAGCGCAGTTGTGGATGCATTCGAACTGAAACCTATTCGAGTGCTGGCAGTTTCGGCGCCCAAGGTCATGGGGAACGTGAATTGTTCCGGAGTGTCGATTCTTCCGACCTTGGTGCGCGATCCGGGGAAGTCGACCCAGCGTGTATCCGTCAACGGGCTGACGGTGATCGGGTTTCCTTGCTGCATCACCTCGAAATCCTGCCCGAGCCGATCGATGAAGTCGACGGAGTCCAGCCCGGCAATGTCGTTGACGTCGTAGCGAATCGAGACGTCGATCGTGCTCGCGCCACCCAGTTCCTCGGCCAGCGCTGCGGCGACGATATTGGTGACTCCGCCCATCCATCCGGACGACAGGTACACCGGTGCGCTCGGCGACTTCTGACCCGCCAGAGTGGCGGCGCGAGCGACGCGGGTTGTCCAGCGGGTGATGTCCACGTACGGAATGCCGGCCTCGACGGCGGCGGACAGGACACGATCGTGGGGATCGTTGACCGTCGACACGACCGCGCGTACGGACGCGTCGAAGGGTGTCGGGTCGAGGAGGTCCCAGCGGCGGACGGAAGCGCCGTGACGGCCGGCCAGTTCGTCGCCTCGCTCGGGGGTGCGTCCGGTGAGGAGTAGTGGGAAGTCGGGGGCGAGCAACGCTGTCAGGGCGCTGCCCACGGTTCCGTATCCGCCGGCCACGAGGATCGGGCCGTCGGCTGAATACTGCAATGAATCGGTCATGCACCTAACTCTAGGTCAAATGACCTAAAACGTCGAATGGGGTTCTTTCCGCTGCTCAGTCCCGGTGTCGCACGATGTTGACGACGTTGCCATCGGGTGCCCGGACGAGGAATCGGCGAACACCCCACTCTTCGGTCGTTATGGGGTGCACGATTTCGTAGCCGAGCCTGCGGGCCTCTTCGTAGGCGCCGTCGACGTCGTCCGTGTGGACTGAGATGACCGAGTCCTCGGTCGCAGTGGCGTCGTGCGTGACGAGCTGTACGTTCGCGCCGGTGTCGGGAGAGGTGTAGCGAGCGACCCACCCCATGTTGAACTCTTCGGTGCTCAGGCCGAGAAAGTCGGAGTAGAAGCTCTTGGCGGTTCCGACATCGGCGACTTTGAGATTGGCGGTGATGCGTCGAGCGCGCATGTGGTTCTCCTACCCTCGGTAACAGATGCGCTCGATGATCGTCCGAAAGCGGAGCCATGTCGACTGTGCCGTCCGAAGATGCGGGTCGCCTGGTTGATTCGATCTGTCACTGCGGATCGAACGAGCTCACAGTTCCCCACCGTGAGAAGGGAAGGACGATCAATTGAACCTTGCCGATGACATTGTCGATCGGCACCGTTCCACTGTGTTCGTCATCGAGATGGAAACGTGAATCCTTCGAATGGGCGCGGTTGTCGCCCATCACCCACAGGTTCCCGTCGGGAACCGTGACCGGCCCGAAATACCTTCCTTGACAAGAGGTATCGTTGCCCGGAATGCGCTTGTCGAGGTACGGTTCGGTCAGCGGCTTGCCGTTCACCCGAAGCCCCTCTTCCTCGGACAGGCACTGTACGGTTTGGCCACCGACCGCGACTACCCGCTTCACCAGGTCGTTTTCGTCCGGCGGGACCAAGCCGACGATGGACCCGAGTCCCTGAAATGCGCGAACAATCGAATTGTCGGATCGAATGGATTTGTACTCGTCGTTCCAGGACTCGGGTCCCTTGAACACGACCACATCCCCAGGCTGTGGATCCCCGAATCGATAGCTGATTCTGTCGACGAAAATTTTGTCTCCCGTGCAGCCGGTGCATCCGTGAAGTGTCGGTTCCATGGACTCCGACGGGATCAGAAAAATGCGTCCGACGAAGTTCTGAATGACAACACTCAGGACGAGTGCGACGACAAAGAGGATCAGAATCTCACGCCACAGTGGACGTTTCCTCGGGTGACCGGCCACTTCCGATTCAGTGGAGTCGGTCGAGTCCTCGTGGGCGTCGGATTCCGTCACATTCCCGACAATAGATGGCGCAACCACTCGTCGGCCCGATACGAGTCTTCTCGGTTCGTGGGTCTGTCTGTCGGCTGACATGCTTCGGAATTGGATCACATCACGCGCGAAGATCCGGTCGAGGTCGGCAATCCGCGCAGTCCTGACCCAAACATCTTGCCGACGAATACCTTTCGCAGAAGCAGGTTGAACAACTCTCGGAGATTCAAGCGTGCAGCACGCCCGCGCCTCTGTTGATCGATTGGCACAATCTTTTGCGAGATGGGCATTCTCCCACTGAAGCGTCGGTGCGAGACAGCGCCTCGTAAGGACGACTGTACTTCCGGGCATTTTCTCTCGAACTTGGATTGACCGCACGAAAACCTGATGTTTGGGGGACAATCATCTGGGGCGATCACCTGGGGCGACAAGTCGAGGAGATGCAAATGTCCGAGGCCAAATCCGAAAGCACTGAGTCTTTTTCTGAGACGACACCGCCGGCGGAGCCGTCGAAACAATCGGTGCTCAGGCGGTACTACCCGGCTGCGGTGCCCGTCGTCCTCGGCTTGATCATCTATTTCATGCCTGTTCCGGACGGTGTGGATCCCAAGGGCATGCACATGCTCGGAATCTTCGTCGGCACCATCGTGGCGTTGATCTTGCAGCCTCTGCCGACGGGTTCTGTGGCGCTGGTAGGCCTGTCGATCGCCATGATCACCCAGACCGAGACGCCGACGGAAGCGTTGTCCGGCTTCAGTAACACCACGATCTGGCTGATTGTCGCATCGTTCTTCATTGCGGAGGGCTTTCTGGTCACTGGACTCGGCAAACGGGTTGCGCTCATGTTCGTGACCAAACTCGGCAAGTCGAGTCTCGGATTGTCCTACGGAATGGCGTTGACGGACTTGATACTTGCTCCGGCGACGCCCTCGAACACCGCCCGTGCGGGTGGCGTCGTCTATCCGATCATCGTCTCGCTGAGCAAGTTGGAGGACTCCAATCCCGAGCCCGAGGACTCTCGCAAGAAGCTCGGAGCATATCTGCTGCTCACGTCGCTGCAAGTCAACGTCGTGACCTCCGCGATGTTCATCACCGCCATGGCGGGTAACCCTGTGGCCGTCGATGCGGCTGCCAAGATCGGCATCGACATCTCGTGGGGCAAATGGGCGCTGGCAGCATCGGTTCCGGGAATTGCGAGTCTGATCGCGATCCCGTGGGTGATGTCGAAGATCTTCCCGCCCACGATGTTGAAGACTCCGAAAGCACCCGAGCAAGCCAGGGAGGAACTGCGCAAGGCAGGTCCGATCAGCCGCAACGAGAAGATCATGGCCGCCACCTTCGTTCTGCTGCTGGTGCTCTGGTGCCTGGGTTCGCAGCTCAACGTCAATGCCACTACAACAGCATTCGTCGGAATCGGCATCCTGTTGGTGACCAAGGTGCTGACGTGGAACAACCTGGTCCACGACACCGGGGCGTGGCAGACGCTCGTGTTCTTTGCCGTTCTGGTCGGTATGGCAAGCCATCTCGAAGAACTCGGCGTGATCTCGTGGATCGGAACCCAGGTCTCCTCGAGCGTCGACGGTTTGCCGTGGATCTGGGCTTTTGCGATCCTGACCTTGGTGTACTTCTACGCGCACTATCTGTTTGCGTCGAACACCGCGCAGATCGTCGCCATGTACGCGGTGTTTCTCGGCGCGGCGGTGGCAACCGGTGCGCCGCCGCTGTTCTCGGCCCTGGTATTCGGCTTCATCGGCAGCCTGTTCGGCGGTATCTCGCACTACGCGTCCGGTCCGGCCGGAGTGATCTACGGTTCCGGATACATCAAGACCTCGGAGTGGTTCCGAATCGGTTTCGTGATGAGCGTCGTGATCATCCTGATCTGGACGATCATCGGCGGCGCGTGGATGAAGCTGATCGGCGCCTGGTGACGATCAGTTGTCCTTGCGCCGCAATCCGAATCGCATCGATTCCTTGTTGACAGCGGCAATCGCGGTCAGCGGTATCTCCGCGGGACACACCTGCGCACATTCACCGTAGGTCGAGCACGGCCCGAAATCGGCCTCCATCTGGTGCGACATCGCTCGGGCCCGCTTGCCACGTTCGTTGCGGCCCTGCGTGACGAGAGACAGGTGGGTCAGTTTGGACCCGGTGAAGAGGTGCGCGGCACCGTTCGGGCAGGCTGCCACGCAAGCGCCACAGCCGATGCACGCGGCGAAGTCCAGTGCAGCTTCGGCACTTTGATGCGAGAGCGGCTGACTGTCTGCGTCCGGCGCGGTTCCTGCATTGACCGAAACGTATCCACCGGCTTCGAGCACCCGGTCGAGCGCAGAGCGATCGACGACGAGGTCTCGGACCACGGGAAAGGCCGCGGAGCGGAACGGCTCCAGTTTGATTCGGTCACCGTCGGAGAAGCTGCGCAGGTGCTGACGGCACGTGGGAGTGTTCGCAACCGGCCCATGGGGAACGTCGTCGACGGTGATGCCACAGGACCCGCAGATCCCTTCTCGGCAGTCGGAATCGAAGGCGATGGGTTCGTTGCCGCTCTCCACGAGTTGGTCGTTGAGTCGGTCGAGGAGCTCCAGCAGCGACATCTCCACCGTCGCGTCGTCTATTTGGTAGGTGTCGAATGCGCCGGACGACTCAGGTCCGGATTGGCGCCACACGTCCACGGTGATTTTCATACGTAGTTCCTCGTCTGCAGTGGAACAGCGGTGAAGGACAACGGCTCGTCGTGTCGAACGTGTCTGCCGTCCTGGGCGGTTTCCCACGCGGAGACGAAGCACCAGTCCTGATCGTTTCGCTGCGCTTCGCCGTCGGGAGTCTGATGTTCGGCACGAAAGTGCGCTCCACAGGACTCGTCACGATCGAGAGCATCGACGCACATCAGTTCGGCGAGCTCGAGGAAATCGGCTACCCTGCCGGCCCTTTCCAACTCCTGGTTGAACTGGTTTCCGCTGCCGGCAACTCGCAGGTTCGACCAGAAATCGGTTCGCAGTGCGCGGATTTCGGCGATCGCCTTGGTCAAGCCCTCGGCCGTTCGGGTGACACCGCAACCCGCATAGAGGATCTCTCCCAGTTGTCGATGGAACCTGTCGGGGCCGTGTGTTCCGCCGACCGAGAGCAGCAGGTCCACCCGACCCCTCACGTCAGTGAGCGTCGACGTCACAGCGGGATCGGACAGTTCGAGTGGAGTGGATCCGAGTAGCGGCGCAAGATAATTCGGAATCGCGTACGGGAGGGTGAACCAGCCGTCGACGCATGCCGAGAGCAACGAATTGGCGCCGAGGCGGTTGGCCCCGTGGTATCCCCAGCCTGCCTCACCACCGACGAACAAGCCGGGGATGGAGGTCATCTGGTCGTAGTCGTTCCACAGTCCGCCCATGGTGAAGTGGGCTCCGGGGGCGATGCGCATCGGCACCGTATAGGGGTCTTCGCTGGTGGCGTCGCGATACATCGAGAACAGATTTCCGTATCGCTCCTCGATGGTCTTGCGGCCGAGCCGTGCCAATGCGTCGCGGAAATCCAGGTACACACTGTTTTTCAGAGGGCCGACGCCGTGACCGGAGTCGATTTGCTCGCGGGCGGCCCGTGAAGAGACGTCGCGGGGAGAGAGGTTCCCGAACGCCGGATATTTGCGCTCGAGGTAGTAGTCGCGTTCGTTTTCGGGAATGTCGCCGGGCTCACGATCGTCTCCGGGCTTGGCCGGTACCCAGATCCGGCCGTCGTTGCGCAGGGATTCGCTCATCAGAATGGTTTTCGACTGCCACTCGGAGTTGACGGGAAGTGCCGTTGGATGGAATTGGATGAACGAGGGTGAAGCCATCAACGCACCGCGTCGGTGCGCTCGCCAGGCGGCCGTGGCGTTGGAATTCTTCGCAAGTGTGGACTTGTGGAATACGGTTCCGTAGCCGCCGGATGCCAGTACGACGGCATGGCCTGTGGTGGCGCCGATCTCACCGGTCACGAGATCGCGTGTGACTATCCCTTGTGCTCGCCCGTCCGAAACGATGAGATCGAGCATCTCGGTTCGGGTGTGGAGGTTGACCGTTCCGGCTGCGATCTGACGTTGCAGTGCCTGCGACGACGCTATCTGCAACTGCTGGCCTGTCTGCCCGCGCGTGTAGTACGTGCGCGACACCTGAACGCCGCCGAAGGATCGGGTGGCCAGAGTGCCGCCGTACTCGCGAGCAAACGGTGCCCCGATGGCATTCATGTGATCGATGACGCGTACGGATTCTTCGGCGAGACGGAAACAGTCGGCCTCACGGCCCCGGAAATCACCGCCCTTCACCGTGTCCTTCACGAAGCGGGCGAGACTGTCGTTGTCCACTTTTCGAGCGCGAGCGGCGTTGATGCCTCCTTGCGCGGCGACGCTGTGTGCACGGCGGGGTGCATCGTGGAAGGTGAAGGACTCGACGTGGTAGCCCAGTTCACCGAGGGAGGCGGCGCAGGCCGCGCCGGCGAGGCCGGTACCGACGACGATGACCGTGAACTTGCGCCGGTTGAGTGGGCTGACGAGCTTGTAGTCGAGTTTGCGAGTGGGCCAGGCCGTCGCCGGATCGCCGGCCGGGACCTTACCGTCCACCGGTGTCCCGATGCTGCGCAGATCATCGAGTTCGAAGCTGTTCACTTATGACGCTCCTGTCTTCGAGATGGCGCCGGTCATGACCGCGATGGGGATCGACATGTTTCCGACCATCACGACGAGCGCAAAGATTCCGGAGAGTGCAACGCCAATCTGGCGCAGTCGTTGGCCGGTCACGCCGAGATCGTTGACCGCGCTCCAGAGTCCGTGCGCGAGGTGCATTGCCAGCAGAGCCATCGCGACGATGTAGAACGCTGCCACCAGCGGACGCTCGAAGCTGGCAATCAGATTGTCGTATGCGTAACTCTGTGTGCGCGTGGCCGCTTCGTACTCGCTGCTGCCGATGGGTCGGGTTCCGGTCGTGAGGTCGAGTATGTGGAAAATGACGAATAGCAGCAGCACAGCTCCGGTGACGGGCATCGTGCGCGCTGTAAAGGACTTGATTCCCAGACCTTTACGTCGAAATTTTCCTCGAGCTCGGCGTCCGCGGACGGTGAGCAGCCAGGCACACCAGACGTGTGCGACCAATGACGCGAGCAAGACGATGCGAAGAATCCACAGAAGTCCCTCGTAGGGCAGGAAGGGTTCGAACACCGTTCGTAGCCAGTGTGCGTAGTCGTCGAAGTGATCGGCACCGGTGTAGACCTTCAGGTTTCCGATCATGTGAACGAGAACGAAAGCGGCGAAGATCAGTCCTGTCACGGCCATCAGAATCTTGCACGTGATGTTGGACGGCCGCGCTCGAGCTTGGAGTGAATCGCCGGTAGCTCGCGATACACGGGTCGGAGCACTCACAGACAAACCTCCCACGCCAGACTTGCCGGACAGGTGCCGTCAGCCTAAGCCCGATCGAGGTTTTCGGCCAACGGATGGGTGCCCGACTTGTCTGTTAATGCAGGTGAATGGGAGTGTAGGGGTGCTCATTACCCGAAAGTAAGGAACTCGTGAACGATGTTTGACTCGACGTGGCGACGGTGGTCATGGCGCGCCGGAACGGCATCGGCCCTGGCAGTGGCCTTGTTTGCGGTGGGGTCGCCGGCTGGCGCGCAGGAGACCGTCGACCTGGCCGACGTGTTCAACCCGTTGGTCGTGAAGGCACTCCAAGGCGCTGACATTTCCACCGAATTGACTCCACTCGGGCTCTCGTCCGGTGATCCGTGGTTCGACGAACCTGAAATCGAGCCGGGTACCGCCCCCGGCACACTTCTCAAAGCGCGTCCGGTCAGCGTGCAGGTCTACCAGGTCCGTCCCGACGTGGTCTCGGCTCACCAACTCATGTACACCACCACTGATCACTTCGGTCGGCAGGTGATCAGCACCGGAATTCTGATGATTCCCGAGGACGGAACTGCGCCAGGTGATCGCAAGATCATCGGATACGCCGAGGCGAACGACAGCCTCGGCGCGAACTGCGCACCAAGTCACCAGTGGACCGGCGGCAATCAGAGCGACCCGGCGATGTTCTCGGCGCTCGGCCCGGTGGCTCAGATGTTCGGCCACGGCTGGGCAGTGATGATGAGCGACGTCGGCAACGACGGCGACACTGCTCCCCATCCGTTCTCGATCGGACAGTTCTCAGGGAAGGCAACGCTCGACGGCGTTCGGGCAGCACTCGCGCTTCCGGAAGGTGGCCTCGAATCAGACACCCCTGTCGGCATCTACGGTGTCGCCGGAGGCGGTGTCGCAGCGGGCTTTGCCGCGGAACAAGCCCATGATTATGCGCCGGAACTGAACGTCCAGGCCAGTGCCATTCAGGCGATGATGATCGACCCCGCAACGTTCGAGGAAACAGCGGCCGGTGGGATCGGTTCCGGATTCGTCTTCTCGAGCATTCTCGGATTCGACGCGGGCTACCCCGACGTTCGGCTCGACGATCATCTGACTCCGATCGGTCACAACGTCGCCGCAGCCTTCCGCGCGTCCTGCCAGGCGCTCTACCTCGGACTCCCATTCGTTCCATTCGACGTCCTACTCACCAACCCTTCGCCCCGAACGATCCCTGCGCTGGCCGCGGCGTACGCGGACAACACGTTGGGAAAGCAGGCGCCGGCTTCCAAGCTTCTGATTTCTTCCTGTGAGGACGACTTTCTCATTCCCTTCAGTGAGGCAGAGCACTTGGCGCAGACATATCGAGCAGACGGCGGCAACGTGGACCTGCTCCCGTCGCAGTGCGGGCCGCTCGATTACGTGACCAACCTGTACAAGACGGTGACCGATCAGCTGGGTATGCAGGACATCGCCTGGCTGGCAAAGACGTTCGACGAAGCCGAGGGGCGATGAGCTTGCGGAAGTCTCTGACGCGCAGGGATTTTGCGCGCACGGTTCTCGTTGCTTCGGCAGGTATCGGCGGTGCCGTCGTACTGGGAGGCAGGGCGTCCGCGGGTACTGGTGAGCTCGACAGGTACCTCGACCTGGAAGCAGTGAACGCAAACGCCGAAGCCACGGGCGGTCTGCATCCTTCTCTGCCATCGGATTCCGCGACGCTGCGGTCTTTGGTGGATACCGCCCGAGCCTCGGGAGTGGATCCGCATCGCTATCAGACACTGCTCAAGCAGTACTGGCTCGCGGTCGGGACGGAGTCGGCAGGTATCGATCTCGCTTCGTGGACTCCGTTCGACGGTGTGCACGCGAATCTCGGAAACCTCACCAACACTTTCCAATTCTACGAGCGACTCCAGCTCGAGCATCGAGAGCTGCAGTGGGCAGGTATGGGAGGAATGGTCGGGCCCGCTTTCGCCGGTGGACTCCTCGACTTGGACTACGGGCGGGTTGTGCTGGAAGTCCAAGCGATCAGCGAGGCGATGGCACTGGTGTGGCGAGAGATCGACCGCATCGGGGCGCCGGTTGCATCGTCGATGGGAGCGCCCGAGGACATTGCGGCACTTGTCCAGGTCGGCCACGAGATTCGCCCCGAGGACGTGATGTGGTTCCAGGGGAAAGTGATTGCAATGAGCAAACACATCTTCTCGGACCTGATTCCCATGCACATGGCGTGGGTTCACGACGGTGTCGACGGCATCGCCGAACTCGATCGCGCAGGGCTGCTCGACGAGAACGCCCGTATCGCGTGGAACAACATTGCTTCGGGGACACCGGAATCGGTCTTCGACGGCAATGTGCGTCTGCTGCGAAGGGAGCAGTACCAGTCGGTGGGTGATCAGTGGGACGAGGCGAAGGCCTACCGCGGTAGCGTTGGTCGCTCGTTGACTTACCTGACCACCTTCGCCGCATCACCGTCGATGCCTGGCGTCGTGCCGCCACGCGAGTCGAACCCGCTCTCGTTCGCGGTGGGAAATGATGTTGTGCAAACGCCGCTTCCGGACTTCAACTGGGCGGACCGGGATGGTCGTTGGACCTACATCAACGATCAGTTGCTCCCGGACTACAACAACCTGATGAAGAATCAACCGGAACTGTGGCGAGCGACGCTGGCCGCGCCCGTCTCCGTTCGGATAACCGAGCAGCGAATGATCGCTCGCTTGCCGGACATGTTGCGGTCCATGTTGTCGACTCTGGCGATTACGGTCAACTGAACTCGGCGGTGGCGGGGCCTCAGGGTCCCGCCACCGCCCGTGAACTTGTCGGTCAGGCCTGGCTCAGCTCCGCTTGCATGCGCGCGGAGTCCTTGCCGACAGTGCGGGTAGCCAGGTAGATGAATACCGCGGTGAGTGCCAACATGATCGGCACGAGATACATGGCCGAGTTCAACCCGTCGCCGGCGTACTGAGCCAACTTCCCGGTACCGGCATCTGCAAGTGCACGCTTGGCGAACCAGTCCGAGATCGCTCCAACGGCAACCGGTCCGGAGAATCCGCCGAGAAGGTACATGGCAGCGAAGAACAGCGCCGTCGCAGTGCCGCGGAGCCTGGGAACCACGACGTCGTGAATGGCAGGGTAGACGCTGATGTAGAAGCCGTAGGCCAGAAGCCACCCGGCCGAGAACAAGAGCGTGAACATCACGACGTTTCCGCCGTGTTGCAACAGTGCCAGCGCCGTCAAAGGTGCCGCCAATGCCGAGGTTCCGACACCGATCATCAACCGTGCGCGCGGTGAGCGTGCGCTGGCCTTGTCAGCGTAGCGAGCGCCGAGAAGCAATCCGATCAGGCCCGTGATTCCGACGATGATGCCCGTGACCGATGCCGCCGCAGTCAGTTTCAGGTGGTACTGGCGCATGAGCAGCGGGACGACAAACGAATTCACTGCGTAGGCGGCGAAGTTGAACGTCAGCCCGGCAAGGATGAGCCAACGAAGCGTGGGAATTGCGAGCAGACGACGGATCGGGCGGGTGATCGGTGCCTGTGAAACAGCGGCTGCGCGGGCCTCCGGACTTTCGGAACCACCACGAACCGGATCTGCCATGCGGTAGAGCACGACTGCCAGCAGGACACCGGGAATCGCCGCGAGGAAGAACGGTGCACGCCAGCTGTCGAATGCCTCGGCGATCTTGCCGACGGTGAAGTAGGCGAGCATGAGGCCAATCGGCAAACCGAGCATGAAGACACCAAGTGCGCGTGAGCGTCGTTCCGCCGGGTAGATATCGCCGATCATCGAGTTTGCTGCGGGTGTGAAGGTCGCTTCGCCCACACCGACGCCGAGACGCGCGAGGATGAACAGCACGTAGCTGCCGGCGGCACCGGTTGCTGCCGTCAGTCCGCTCCACACCAGGAGTCCGATCCCGATGATCTTGGGACGGTTCTTCGTGTCGGCCAACCGGCCCAGAGGCAGTCCTGCGACTGCGTAGACGAGGGTGAATGCAGAGGTGATCAATCCCAATTGCAAGTCACTGAGCGAAAACTCGTTCTTGATCGGCTCGGCAACGACCGAGGGGATCGCCCGGTCGAAGAAGTTGAGCATGTTCGCGAGAAACAGGGCGACGAGTGTGCCGCCGAGAAGTTTGTCACGTGTTCCGACAGGGGCGCCGTCGACGGACGGCAGCGGCGGAGCGTCTCGTTGAATTGACATGATTGTTCCACCCTTTTCGCGAGTGCTGAATGAATTGTGCTGGGGGAGAAGCTCAGGACAGAGCGTCGGCGACCGTTTTCCCGATCGCCTGCATCCCGGCCGCAGTGGGATGCAGTGGAACCGCCGGCTGGGTAGGGACGATTCCCGTGTAGTAAGCAGTGGCGGGGTCCGTGCAGATGTCATGCCCGGCAGTGGTTTCGGTGATGTCGATGTACTCGACGCCGTGACGGGCCGCAGTTGCTGCCATGACCGTGTTGCCGTAGTCGATCACACTCTGGAGATAGTCGGCGTCGCGCGGCCAGAACGGCTGAGTGCCGGGGCAGCCGCCACCACGGATGTATGTTCCGTATCCGACCACGACGATGCGCGCCGACGGTGCTCGATCCTGCGCGACTTCGATCATGGAACTCCAACCTGTGGACGCATTTTCGATCATCTGTCGCTGTTGATCGACGCCACCGGAGGTGAACTTGTCACGGCAGGACGTTCCGGTGGGTTCGGGGAGTGGATTGACGCAGCTCAGAACTGTCGGGAACAACGAGATGTCGTTGGCACCGATGGTGATGGTGACGAGGTCGGTATCAGGCCCCAATGCTGTTGCCTGCGGTGATACTTGACCGGAGAACGTCGATTGTGCGGTGTCCGTGACGTTGGCGGATCGCGCCGACGAGCAGGTCATATCCGTGAGTTGAGCGCCGAGTTCTCGCGCCACCACGGACGGGTAGTTGTCGAGTGATCGTAGACAGCCCGGTGACGACGAGTCCTGCGCGGTGACCAGTGGGCCGGCCGCCGCGGAATCGCCGAGCGCGACGTACTGGATAGTGCTGACCGCTGTCTCGGCACTCGACACACCGGTCCCGAGAGCCGCGATCGAACCGGCAGCCACGACGCCTGCCAGAATGGCTGCGCTGCGCGTTTTCCACGTCACTCGAGGCTCCTCTTGGTCGAAGGTGGGACTTCCAGTTACGCCGCTGATTGTGAATTCGTGAGTGGCGTGGGTTACATAGTGATAGGAAAAAGGCAGGTCGGCCTTGTGGTGGCAATTCAATTCTGTGGAGGGTTTTGTGTCAGGAAACAAAGATCTGCCGTTCGAGCCGATCCTGGTTGGTGGCAGATCTCTGGCCGACCGACTGGCGCAACGCACCCATCCACTGGTCATTGAGACAGTCGATCTGGTCCACCGCGACGTCACCTTCTACCGGTTGCTCCCTGACGAGGCATTGCGTAACGACGTCACCACCATCGTGAGGCGCAATCTGGAACTGTTCATTTCGATGCTGCGGACCGGCGCCGATCTGGCGCCCGAGTTGCTCGCCGACATCAGCGAATCGGCTCGCCAACGGGCTCAGGAATTGGTTCCGCTCGGTGAGGTGCTGCGGGCATATCACTTGGCTGCCGGGCTGTGGTGGGAGACCATCAGCGAATGGGCGGTCCCGGAAGACGGTGTCGCACTTGCCCGCACCGGACGACTCTTGAATGCATACACCGCGGCTTCCGCGTCGGCGGTTCTTGCCGGCTACGGTTCCGACCATGTCACCCAGACGGACGAGGATTCTGCGCGAAGGTCATTGTTCGTAGCACTTTCGACGGGTGTCGATGTTGATCGGGTCTCCGACGATGTGGGCATCAGGTTGGCGCGCCTGTACTGGGTGGTGGCGCTGCACGTCGAACGGAATGACGACGAGTCCTCGACCGAGGTGGACACTGCCGTCGCCGAGCGGAGAAAGGTGCGCCACCTGCAACGAGAGCTTGATCAGGTGGGGCGTGACAAAGCGCTCGGGGTGCTCGGGAGCAGTGGCGGAGCCGTACTGATTCCTATTGTGGAATCGGAACCCGCTGAGGGGAACTGGGCGTCGAGTCCGCAGTATCTTTCATTGTGTCGACGATTGGGTGATCTCGAGAAGGTCATCGGTGCATCGACGGTTGCCGCCGTACATGTCGCGGCACCGCCGGCAATTCCCGCAGCGGTGTCGCAGGCGCGCGAGGTGCTGAACGTTGCCCGAAAGTACGGCCGTACAAGTGGGGTCGTGCGTCTCGAGGATCTTGCAGTCGAGTATCAACTGACCCGCCCGAGCGCTGCGCTGCCGATCCTCGCAGATGTGTTGTCGCGGTTGGAGTCCGATCCTGCCGTGCTCGAGACGCTCGAATCTTTCATCGACTCCGGATTCGATCGAGCTACCACCGCTCGGCAGTTGCACGTACACCCGAACACGGTCGTGTACCGCCTGCGTAAAGCGAGTTCCCTGACGGGACTTGACCTGTCGTCACCGAAAGATCTTGTACAGGTCACCATGGCGCTGGGAGCGCGTCGCGCGCTCGGAATGGAGGCGGACTCTTCCCAAACGTGATGCGTCTGTGGTTCTCTGTGAACGTGTCTGATTCTCGGATTGGCAATCCGGCCGGGAGACATGGCCAGACTGGGTCAGCTGATGGTGCAACGAGGCGCGTGGCGTGATCAGACGTTGATCGGCTCCGCCTACCTCGACGAGTTGTCCGCGCCCTCTCCGTCCAATGGGGGGTACGGCTTCTTGACCTGGGTGAACGCGGGCGAGGACTTCTACTCCGTGAATGCGCCGGTGAGCAAGTATGTTTCGCATCCGGTGTGGCAGAACGCGCCTCGGGATCTCTATCTCCAGGAGTTCTTGCGGCTTGTCGTCGCTTCGATCGTGGACGTTCCACCGCCGCCGTACGTCGAGCCTCCCGTGCATGGGTCGGGTGGTCCGCTCATCGACGATCCGTCACAGCTCGTCGGCTTCGCGAACCCCGAATTGATCTTCGACACGATGGTCGGGACGGGGCGAGCAGGAACACCCGGATGCAACATCGTGATCTGCAACAACGAATTGTTGCCGTTCAGTGTCGCCGGCCTGCTCGGGGATGCTGCAGCTCAGATCGGTAACGCGGCAGGCGCGTCGATTCGAGATGCTGGTAGATGACGGTTTCGAACCCGAATTGTTGCCCAATATTTATGTTTAATCTGTGTGACGGTCAGTGAACAGTAAATTTGAGTCAAATGATGCAATCGCGACGAAATGTTCGTTACCGTGGGCTGGACAATCGACAATCTGGGGGTTCGGCTACATGGCAAATGTTCGTAGGTCTCTGACGAAGGGATTGATTGCTGCTTCGGTAATCGCCGCAGCCGGAGTGGGATTGTCGCCGGCGACAGCGAGTGCCGACATCACTCCGACGACGGTCGTCAACGGCATCCTGTCGACGGTGGGCGGCTGCCAAACACCGGTGCGGTCTCTCATTCTTGCGTGCACGAGTGCTGAGACGCTGACACGCCAGTCGCCCGTGCTGCTCGACCTCAACCCCGTGGGCACGAACATCGTCGTCTTGGGTGCCGGCCTCTTCGACGACGGCACGATGCGTCCGATGTTGGTCGACCGGCTTCAGGCGGCGCTCCAGCTGGCCCGTCAGTACCCGCAGTCTCCGATCATCACAAGCGGTGGGGCTCCGAAGGCCGGAGTAACGGAAGCCAGGGCGATGCGCGAATGGCTCGTTGCCAACGGCGTCAACCCGGGCCGGATCACCGAAGAGGGAACTTCGTGGTCGACAGTCGAGAATGCGATCAACTCTGCGCGGATTCTCGCCGATCGAGGCGCGACCGGCGTGGTTGTGGTCTCGAGCGCCAATCACGTGGAGCGCGCGATGGTGGACTTCCGCGTTGCAGTTCTCGGCCGGATCCCGGTCGCAGGTGTAATCGCTGCGACCTGACGTCAGTGATTGTGGGAGTTGGACTTTCGCCAGTTCAACGGCGAGGCGTCGAATCGTCGACGGAAGGCGCGGCTGAACGCGGCATCGGATTCGTAGCCGACAGTTATCGCAATGGTTCCGACCGGCTCGGTGGTTTGCACGAGTAGTTCGGCGGCACGGTCGAGTCGGCGCTCGGTGATGTAAGCGCCGGGCGTCTGGCCGACCAGTCGCGAGAAGCGCTCCGCAAAAGACGATCTCGACAGGGTGGACAGCGTCGCCAGTTCGTCGATGGTCCAGTTGCGTGACGGGTCGTTGTGGACGGCCTCGAGGGCCTGCCCGATTCGTGGATCCATTGCTGCGGTCAACCATCCGCCGTTCGATCCGTCCGCTCGAGCCCACGCTCTGAGGATCTGGACGAAGAGAAGGTCGAGAATCCGGGAAACCATCACGGAGGAACCAGGTTTCGGATCGTCCACCTCGGCGCCCAACAGTCGGCTGCTCACATCGAGCCACTCGACCGGGGTCCCTTGTGTCGCGCGCAGTTCGACGAAGTCCGGCAGAACGGACAGCAGTCGCTGCGCTGCGACGTCGTCGAGTGTGAAAGTACCGAAAAGCCAACATGTTTCGTTTTTCGGGTGCATCGGCATCGCATTCTCGATCGTATGAGCATGCCCATGGGGTAACAGTACGAGTTCCCCGGGGCCGAGTTCGATCGGGGCTTTGCCCTGCGTTCTGATCACGATGTCACCGTGCTCGGCAATGTGAAGTGCTCGCACCCCAGTGGGTACCTCCACGGTGAAGTTCTCGCCGTGGACGCAGCGATGAATCTGATCACCGCGAAGGTGGACGACTTCGAGAACGTGCGAGAGGGTGTCCCGGGTTCGAGTCTCGTCGGTGGTGGGTACGTACCGCTGTGATGATGTTGTCCTCATGGATCGATCACTCCGATGGTCTCGAGCATTCGGCGTTTCTGCACAAAAACTTGGCAATCTGGTCATGGTTATTGATCCAGGATCCCCTTAACGTGGGTAACAGGCAAGGTCTGGGTTTCGAAGGCTTGCCGATCGTCGGAGTATTCGTCGCACTGCGTATCTGGAGGAGTTGGTCATGGCAGAGAAGGTAAACATCGTTCTGGTGCATGGAGCCTGGGGAGACGGTTCTCATTGGCGTCACGTCATACCCACCCTGCACAACGCCGGGCATCGAGTGGTTGCGGTCCAGAATCCACTTACTTCGCTCGCCGACGACGTGGACCGGACCAGGAAGTTGGCCGAATCGATGGACGGCCCGACCCTGCTGGTCGGACACTCGTACGGCGGCGCGGTGATCACAGGCGCGGGTCATGCGGAAAACGTTGTGGGACTGGTATATATCGCTGCCTTTGCGCCGGACGAGGGTGACAGCCTGGGAAGTATCTTCGCCCGCACGGATCAGCCGGCGGGCGCGGCGAACATCGCGCCGGACGCCGAGGGCTTCTTGTGGATCGCCCCGGACAAGTTTCAGGAGAGTTTCAGTCAGGATCTCGACGACACCGAAGCATTGGTCATGGCGCTGACGCAGAAACCCATTGCGGGTCAGTGCTTCTCGGACCCGTCAGGGCCGCCGGCATGGCGTGGGAAGCCCAGTTGGTATCAGGTTTCAGGGCAGGACCGAATGATTCCGCCGGAAACCGAGCGATGGATGGCAGAGCGTATCGGTGCCCGCGAGATCGAGGAACTCGACGCAGGCCATGCATCCTTGGCGTCCCACCCGCACGAGGTCACCCAGTTGATTCTGCGTGCTGCTGCAGAATTGTCGTGACGGCGTAAATCGTCCGGCTGTTCGAGTGGGCTGCCCATCACGATTACTTTGTCGTCAGTCCTCGGAACTGCCCAGTCGGTGAAGCAGCGCTGTCAGCGTGGTGATGTCGTCCGTATCCCATTTCGCGAGTCGGGCGCGCCAGCGATCTATCTGGTGATTGCGGATGGTCGTGAGCTTCGTTCGCGCCTCAGGGGTCAGAGCTACCAACTTGGCGCGAGCGTCGTCGGGATCGGGGATTCGTTCCACCAGACCGAGTCGAGCTGCGGCGTCGATTTGCCGGGTCAAGGTGGACTTCTCGATATCGAGGGTGCAGATCAGGTCGGACATCCGCACCGCATCCGAACGGTTCAGGATGACCAGAACCGGGTAGAGCGCCGGATCGAGTTTGGGATGAATTGCGCGCGCATAGGTGCGCGCCTGGGCGCGTCCTCGTTGCCACATGTCGGCAAGTTCCATCTCCAGGCCCGTGATCGGATCTGAAACCACTGTCGTTTCCCCTTTGGTGCGATTCGTTCGGTGTTCATCAAACCAGAAGGGGGGCCGAAGTGATTTGGGTGAAGTCACGCTGAGCGAAAGGTACGTTCGGCGTACTGAAGGCGCCGGGCGTACCTTTCGCTCGCAAGGTGGGTGGGTCAAGCCACCGCATACGCCCGCACGCACGTGTTCAGGTCGCGGGTGAGATCGGCCGCGGTACTGGTCGGAGAACCGAATTTCACGACGGACCCGTCGCTCCCGTGGAACAACAGCGTCGGAAACGAAGTGGCGCCGAGCCTGCGTGCTCGGACGAAATCAGCGCGGGCGGCATCCTTCGAGGCGGCGGTGAACAGGGAAGACACCGCGGCAGATGGGTCGAGTTGGAGGGATTCCGCGATGGATCGGTACGTCTCGGGATCGGAAAGGCTGCGACCGTCTCGGTAGAACGCGATCTGCATGGCCTCCGCGATGTCGAGGGCGCGTGTCGGATCTTGCGCGCGCAGTGCGGCGAGTCCGATCGCTGCATCCGTCGAATCCATGACGAACCGCCCATCAGTCACCAGTTGTGAATATCCGTCACCGAAGACAGCGCCGGTCTGGGCGGCGATGGTCGCGTTGGCTGATTTCAGGTACGGAGCCGAAGACATGGGCGCGACGCGCTCACCGGTGAACAGTCCGCCGCTGACCACGGACAAGTCGATGGAATCGGCATTTTGACGGACGAACTCCGTCAACGCAGGGCCGAAGCCGAAACACCACCCGCAATAGGCGTCGAAGACGTAGGTGAGTTGCGTCTTGCCTGCTGTTTCCGAGCGTGATGTCTGCACTGGAAGATTCCTATCCGAGCGTGAACTGATTGATACCCTGACGATATGTCGCATTCGGGTATTCGGTCACGGTGAAGATGAGTCCCGAACTAGTGAAAAACAGACAAGTACCCGTCCGGGACGTCGGGTACGCATCGTCGGTGGCTGACGCGACCGAGATCGAAGTACTCAGCCTGGACACCATTCGCATCAACGGGGGAAGCGCAGAGTTCGTCGGCCCCCAACGTCCGCAATTTCACTTGCTCGCGCTGGTGACCGAGGGCTCGGCGCTACACACCATCGACTTCGTGAACTACGCGGTGAGCCCGGGGACCGTGTTCTGGGTCAGACCGGGGCAGGTGCAACAGTGGGGGCGAATCCAGGACTTCGAGGCGACGGTTGTTCTGTTCACGCCCTCGTCGCTCGATGCCGTCAGCCAGCAGTTGTTGGACGGGAACGCCCGCAGTCGGCAGGCAGCGTGGCAGTTGTCCGGCGAGAACCTCGAGACCATCAGCACGGGTATGAAACACCTGAACCTGAACTACGGCTGCCCGGATACTTCCGCGCCGGTCGTTCGCGCGGCCATTCTGCGGCACACGCTGACAGCAATTCTGTTGAAACTGACCCATCTCGGTGGACAGGAACAGAGTTCCGTGCTGGCGCACAATGACGTGTTCGAAAGGTTTCATGCCGTTGTCGAACGTGACTTCGCCACGGTCCGTTCGGTTTCGGAGTACGCCAACAAGATCGGGTACTCCGAGAAGACTGTGCTGCGGGCCACCCGAGCCGCTGCCGGGATGACGGCAAAGCAGTACATCGATCAGCGTGTGGTTCTCGAAGCGAAACGTCTGCTGTCTTTCGGCACGGACACGGTCACCCAGGTGGCGTCGAAGTTGGGGTTCGACGATTCTGCGAACTTCACGAAGTTCTTCGCCACCCGGGTGGGTGTTTCTCCGCTGACCTTCCGTCAGGACGTCAGAGCGCGCTGAATGCCGCCCATCGCGCGTCGGCGCTGTCGAGGGTTCCGATACTGTTCTGCCCCTTGCCATGTGCGATGCCGTCCAGATCCTGGATGATCCAGTAGATGGCAAAAGGATGGCTGCCGAACCAGAGATCACCGCTGACGTCCAGAGCGTGCGCCGGATCGGGTGTCAGGTTGTCGAACAGTGGAGTGTTTCGCACGATGGATGCGTCGTACTGCTGCCCGGAAAGTACGGCGACGGTCTGCGCCGCATGCTCGGGTAGGAGTTCCGGCGAGACGGGGGAAATCGTGCCGGTGTCTTGATTGTTGGTCGCGTTGACTTCCGATGCCGGCCTGGTGAATCCGGCCTCGGTGACCAGTGTGGAGATGGGAGTGGTCGGTGGCACGGTGAACAGGTTTCCGCTGTAGCCGAGAAGGATCGCAAGGCTCTGGCCGGCAGCCGCGGACTTGACGCCTTCGAGGCCGGATTCCAGCTTTCCGATCATGGCGGTAGCTTCGCTGCCTCGATCGAGCTGTGCCCCAGCGTGTTCGAGCACATCACGCCACGGCGCCGAGTACGGGAGGACCAAGGTTGGCGCCACGGAATTGATCTGCGCGAACAGGCTCGGTAGTGGACCGGCATTGCTCATCAAGATCTCGTCGGGTTCGACGGACGCGATCTCCTCGACGGCGGGGTTGGCGAAGAAAGTCGGCTTGTCGAGAACTTCGACGCCCTGCTCGCGCAGAATCGACTTGGCGACGTCCGATCGCAGGGTGCTGTAGACGACGGTGGGCTTCACGCCGAGTGCGAGTGCACTCAACCCCGCGTACTCGTCGAGCGCGAGAATGCGCTGCGGTGAGGCCGGAACTTCGACGGTGCCGAGTTCGTGGGTGACGGAGCGAGTTGCAGAGGCGGTGTCGGACTCGGCGGAGCTGCTGCACGCGCTTGCGCCGGCGACGGTCAGGAGAAGCGCCGAGACGATGCCGAATGCGGTTCGGGTGGTGAACATCTGAGGTCAACGATCCATTCGTGGGAAGAAGAAGGACAGGAGGGTACCGGCCAGCAGTAGGCCGGAGCAGACGAAGAGGGCCTGGGAGTATCCGGAAACCAGTGCTTCGGTCGGCGCGCTGTCCGAACGTGCCGTCGAGGAAGCGGCGACGCTCACGAGAACGGCTAGTCCGAGTGAACCGCCGATCTGACGCGATGTACTCAGTAGCCCGGATGCCATGCCGACTTCTTCGGGGGGAGCGTCGGCGGTGGCGACGTTACTGAGCGGCATGAACGACAGACCGATGCCGATGCTCGCCAGAAGCGAAGGCACCAGGATGACGGCCCAGAAGGGACTGTCGAGGTTCATGGTCGAAAACATGAAAGTTCCGATTGCGGCGACTGCTGTCCCGACTACGAGCAGCGGTCGAACTCCGTAGCGCGGAAGGAGTTTGGTGGACGCGAGGATGCCGATCACCAGGCCGAAGCAGAAGGGCAGGAAAGCCAGACCGGTGGTGGTCGGTGAATAGCCCAGCCCGCGTTGCAGGAAGAGTGAGACGAAGAAGAACGCGCTGAACTGTGCCGCGCACACCAGGCACATGATGGCGTTGGCCAGTCCGATTCGGGGTCGAAGCAGGGTGGACAGTCGTACCAGTGGTGTGGCGCAGCGGCTTTCGACCACAACGAAAGCAGTGAGCAGCGCGATCGTGAGCGCGAATCCACCCAGCACGTAACCTGAAGTCCAGGAATGTGATTCCGTGGCGATCACTGTGCCGACAAGGGCGGTGATTCCGGCCGTCGCCAAGATGGCTCCGGGGAGATCGAGGGAGCCGCCTCTGGCGGCTTGGCCGGCCGGCAGGCCACGGGCACCGGCAACTGCGGCGATCAGGGCCACTGGTGCGCCGGCGAACATCACCCATCGCCAACTGAGCCCTTCGGTCAAAATGCCGCTCAGGACGACACCGAGTGCGCCGCCCAGTGCTGACGACATTGCGCCGATGCCGAATGCCTTGGCCCTGGCGCGTCCGGTGGGAAAGGCCTGACTGAGTGCGGCGAGCCCGGCCGGCGCGATCAGTGCAGCGCCGACGCCTTGAAGCGCCCGAGCTCCGACAAGCATTTCGGCGGACACGGAGAAGGTGCCGACGATGCTGACGAGGGCGAACAGCAGAAGCCCGGAAACCAGAACTCGACGAGTGCCCATCACGTCGCACAGACGACCGCCGAGAAGCAGCAGTCCGCCGAAGGCGAGGGCGTACGCGTTGACGACCCAGGACAACCCGGCGTCGGAAAAGTTCAGCGATTCCTGAATGTCGGGCAGTGCGACGTTGATGACCGACATGTCGAAGGCCACCAGGAACTGCGCTGCCGCGGCGGCTGTGAGGACCAGAGCCGGTGCGGCTACCGCTCGAGTTGTTGTTGTCATTGCAGGTACCTAATTTGTATACGCGTTCTCATAAGTAGTTAGGTTTACCTTGCTGGCGACTGAGATGCAAGGGGTTCCCCGGGCGAGAGCGTCGTAGCAGGGGCGCGCACAATCGACGGATGGCCGAAAAGATGGAACCGAGATCACCGCGGCTCGGACGTCCCCCGACGATCACGTCGGAGCAGATAGTCGACGAGGCGAAACGGCAGCTACAGACCGGCGGCGCCGACGCGTTGAGCATGCGAGCGTTGGCGAAGTCGCTCGGCACCACGCCGATGGCGCTGTACCGGCACGTGGGCGACAAGGAACAGCTGATCAGCGCGGTGCTCGATGTGTACTCACAAGATCTCGGCGCGCTGGTCCTGCCGCAGGATCAGGTCGAACGGCTTCGCACGATCTTCACCGCGATCTTCGAAAAGCTGGCGTCGGAGCGCTGGATCATTGAGTTGCTTCAGCGCGGTGGCCGTGGTGGGAGCGGCGCTGTGGTCTTGGTCGATCGGGCGATGGCTGCGTGTGTCGAACTCGGTACGTCACCTCGTCGCGCACTGTTGGTCTATCGAGCGCTGTGGAACTACACACTCGGCGCATTGCTCAACATCTACGACACCACTACGCGACCGGAAGGCAGCGTGTCACCTCTCGCGGTCAAGATCCGAGAAATCGGGCCCGAGAAACTGCCGGTGCTCAGTGAGGTGCTCGAGGACTGGCCTGGAGGGACGACGACTGAGAGCTACTTGGAAGGACTGGAAGTCTTGATCAGCGGATATATGAACTCCGACTGAGTGTGTTCACAGCAGCCCGTGCCGCGGTGGGATTGTCCCGGACAGTGTCCACCGGCCGATGTGCTGGACCTTCCACCTCGTCGGATCGTGCAGGGTGTGCGTGCGCGCGTCACGCCAGAACCGCGAGAGGTTCGCCGATTCGCCTGCGCTTCTGGTGCCACCGATCTCGAACAGCGTGCTCGTGGCCGCCAATGACGCCCTGGCGCCGACCACTTTGGCAGTTGCAGCGTCGATGGATGCTCGGGCCGTGGAGTCCTCGGTGGGATCACGACGCGCCACGTCGATCGATCGCGCTGCTTCCGCCAAGAGGGATCTGGCAGCGCGAACCTCGATTGCCGCTTCGCCGGCGAGTTGAACGAGCAGTGGATCCTCCACCGCTGTATCGACTTTCGCCTCGAAGAAGGGACGCGCCTTTGCCGCGAGTTTCACGGATTCACGCAGTGCAGCCGACGCGATGCCGGTGTCGATCGCGGCGTGCAGGATCTGGGCCTGTGCTCCGTAGGTGGTCGGGTGAGTGAAGAGCGACGTGAAGGGTACGACATTGAACTGCGGTACCGAAACGGATTCCAGGGTCACGGTTCCGCTTGCAGTTGTCTTCTGTCCCATGCCGTCCCAGTCGTCGACGATCGACAGTCCGGGAGTATTCCGGGGTAGGTAGACCGCGGACTTCACCTGTGCGCCGGTCTCGGTGAATTGATCCGCATTGGCGGCACGCACCACGATCCAATCTGCGAAAAGCGCTCCGGTGCAATAGAATTTTCGACCTTCGAGCACAAAGTCTTCCCCGTCGGGGGTGAGAGTGGTGCCGTCGATGTCGATGGTCTGGTTGCCGCGCTCGCTCTGGGCGTTGGCGAACTGCTTGCCCGACAATGCTTCGGCGTAGAAGAACTGCTTCTGCTCGTTAGACCCCTGGTACCGGAGCGCTTCCAGGAAAGTGAAGTGGCTGTGCGGAATCTGCGCGATGCTGGGATCGCCCTCGGCGAGTAGGCGGAAGACCTCGGCCAACGTCTCGGTGCTTGCGTCGATGCCACCGAACTCCTTCGGCACCGAGAGTCCGAGCAAGCCGGACCGCGCCAGGGTGCGAACCTCGTCGTGGGGAAGGTGGCGCTGCGCATCGCGGACTCCGGCACCTGCCGCGAACTCGTCGGACAGCTGTGACGCCACCGAGAGCGCCTCGTCCTCGCTGGTGATGCGGTGCGCGATCTCCTGAATGTCCACAGCAGTCATGCTGCCACCGTTTCACAGTCGCAGCACCCACCCAACACTTACAACCTGTGTGATCGCTACCCTGGAAACCACTGGGAACTGCATGTTTGCTGGGTTTCATGTCTACTGAACGTATCGCCGACGAGATCAAGTTCGCCTACTGGGTGCCCAATGTCAGTGGTGGTCTGGTCACCTCCGACATCGAGCAGCGGACCAGCTGGGACTACGAGTACAACAAGAAGCTGGCGCAGACCGCCGAGAACAACGGCTTCGAGTACGCCCTGAGTCAGGTACGTTACGAGGCGAGCTACGGGGCCGAATTCCAGCACGAATCCACGAGCTTCAGCCTTGCGCTTCTCCTGGCCACTGAGAAGCTCAAGGTGATCGCCGCGGTGCATCCGGGACTCTGGCAGCCGGCCGTGTTGGCGAAACTGGGCGCTACCGCCGATCACTTGTCGAACGGTCGTTTTGCCGTCAACGTCGTCAGTGGTTGGTTCAAGGACGAGTTCACACATCTAGGCGAGCCGTGGCTCGAGCACGACGAGCGTTATCGGCGTAGCGCCGAGTTCCTTCAGGTTCTTCGGAAGATCTGGACGGAGGACGACGTCGATTTCCGCGGCGACTTCTACCGCATCCACGACTTCACGTTGAAGCCGAAGCCTCTCAACACTCCGGAGCGCCCCAATCCCGAACTGTTCCAAGGTGGTAACTCGGCGGCAGCCCGTGAGAACGCGGGCCGGTATTCGGATTGGTACTTCAGTAACGGCAAGGACTACGACGGCGTCACCGAACAGTTGGTCGACGTTCGCCGTGTTGCTCGTGAGAACGATCGGGAGGTCAAGTTCGGGCTCAACGGATTCATCATCGCCCGCGACACCGAGGCGGAAGCAAAGGACACACTGCGCGAGATCATCGCCAAGGCCAACCGCCCTGCGGTCGAGGGATTCAAGAATGCAGTCCAACAGGCCGGCGCATCGACCGCGTCCAAGGACGGGATGTGGGCGGATTCGACGTTCGAGGACTTGGTTCAGTACAACGACGGTTTCCGCTCGCAACTGATCGGCACGCCGGAACAAATCGCGCATCGGATCGTCGAATATCGCCGTCGCGGTGTCGATCTGATTCTCGGCGGATTCCTGCATTTCCAGGAGGAGATCGAATACTTCGGGGCCAAGGTGCTTCCGCTGGTTCGTGAACTCGAAGCAGCCGACAGCGACGAGCAGGTGCTCGTCACCGCCGGCTGATCGCCTGATCTCTCAGGACTTCGCGTGGCGTTTCGCCAGCATCCAACGTGAGATCTTCATGTCCCTGGCTTTTCGCTCGATGGTCAGCAGGTCCAGTGGAGCGCTGAACTTCTGAACGGCCAGTGATTTCACACTGCTGAACTCACGCAGCCCATCGGCTCCGTGGATACGGCCGAATCCGGAATCGCCGACCCCGCCGAACGGCAGGGCGGCGATTCCGGCGAAACCGAGAACCGAATTAACCGTGACGACACCGCATTCGAGCTTTTCGGCAATCGCTCGGCCCTTCGACGAACTCTTGGTGAACACCGAGGCGCCCAAGCCGTACTTCGACGCATTGGCGCGTTCGATCCCCTCGTTCATGTCGGAGACCTTGTTCACCACGACGCTCGGCCCGAACGTCTCCTCGGTGATCGCCGTGGAATCCTCCGGAACATCCGTCAGGATGATCGGATCGATGAACGGACCGTTGAACGAATCAAGTCCGCCGAGTACAGCTTTCGCGCCGCGACTGAGAGCGTCTTCGATCTGGCCCCGGACTATCCCAGTCTGCTTTCCCAGCGTCATCGGCCCGTAGGTCGAGCTGTCGGTGGCGCCGGCGTGGGCGTCTCGTAGCGCGGCGGTGAGCTTGGACAGGAAGGCGTCGTACACGGGCGCTGCGACGTAGATTCGTTCGACGCCGGCACAGGTTTGTCCGCCGTTGCCCACTGCCCCGAATGCCGCGAAGCTCACGGCCGCATCGAGGTTGGCATCGGAGTCCACCAGCATGGCGTCCTTGCCACCGCATTCGGCGACCAGGGGAGTGAGGGTGTCCGCGCAGGCGGCCATTACGCGCTTTGCGGTAGCGGTCGAACCGGTGAATGCGATCTTGTCGACGCCGGACGAACACAGAAGTGCTCCGGTTTTGCCGTCGCCGGTAATGGTCTGCAGGACAGGGTGTCCGGGTGTCGCGATGTCCCACAGCCGGGCCAATTCGACGCCGACGCCTGGTGAGAGTTCGCTCGGTTTGAACACGACGGCGTTACCGGCGGCCAGTGCGTAGCCGATCGACCCCATCGGTGTGTACAGCGGATAGTTCCAGGGGCCGATCACGCCGACGACGCCCATCGGCCGGTAGCCAACGGATGCAGACTGGTTGGCGCTGATCAGTCCTGCACCGACGCGTCTGCGGCGTAACACTTTCTGTGCGTTGCGTGCCGCCCAGTCGAGATGTTCGACGGCCAGCATGACTTCGAGTAGTGCGTCGTCGCTGGGTTTTCCGGTCTCGGCGGAAATGATCGCCGCCATCGATTCGGCGTGAGTGGCGATCGCGGCGCGGAAATTGCCGAGCACCTTCCGGCGGCCTTGGAATCCGAGTTGATCCCACCACTTCGACGCCGTGCGTGCTGCGGCGACCGCTTTCTCGATCTCCTGCTGGTCTGCAATGGGGTGCTGCGCGACCACGGAATCATTGCGAGGGTCGAGGCTCGCGAAAGTGTGATCGTCCGATCTCGGATCTGTCGACGTGGACGTGCTCTGGCGGCCGAGCTGTTCTGTCATGTTCTTCAGATCCTCCACATGTCGGTGCATCACATATATGTGATGTGATTTACTGTGCTGGTAGTCACAGTATGCGTCGGACCGAGCTCCGACAAGCCTCCAGCCTCATCTCACTCGGGAGTTTTCGATGTACATGGATTTCACGCAGGAGCAGTCTGATTTCGCCAAGTCGGTAGCGTCGTTCTGCAAGAAGGAAAGTGGTACCCGTGAGCAGCGAGACCTGCTGACCGATCATGGCGCCCATAACCACAACCAGGCGTTCTACGAGAAGATGGCGGAATTGGGATGGCTCGGGCTGACTGTCCCGGAGGAATACGGCGGATCCGCCGGAAGCACGGTCGACCTGTGCATCTTTCTGGAGGAAGCCGCCAAGGGCATGGCGCCGATCGGTGGACTCGGCCCGACCGTCATCACCGGGGCTGCATACGAGAAGTTCGGCAGTCCGGCCCAGAAGGAGGCAGTGCTCGGCGGGATCGTCCGTGGCGCGTCTCAGTCGATCTCGATGTCCGAACCCGAAGCGGGCTCCGACGTGGGAAATCTGAGTTGCCGCGCCGAGAAGGTCGACGGTGGGTGGCTGATCAACGGCCAGAAGACGTGGTGTTCCAACGCGCACTTCGCCGAGAACGTCCTTCTGGTGGCTCGCACATCCCGAGGTGAAGGCAAGCATGAGGGCCTGACGATGTTCCATGTCCCGGCCGACATCTCCGGATTGAAGATCAGTGGAATCGACACCATGGGCGGCAAGGAGGTCAACGATCTCTACTTCACCGACACATTTCTGCCCGAGGACGCGGTGGTTGGGGAAGTAGGCAACGGCTGGCGTCAACTCATGGCCGGACTCAACATAGAACGCCTCATCCTCGCGGCGATGATGCTCGGGACCGCGCAGCGCGCTTTCGACGACACCCTCGAATTCGTAACCACGCGTAAGCAGTTCGGCCGTCCGGTCGGATCGTTTCAGGCGCTTCGCCATCGGATCGCGGATCTCGCCACGGAGATCGAATGCGGCCGTCTGCTGGTCTACAGCGTGGCCAGGATGGTCGACGCCAACCCGACCAAGATGTTCCCGCGGGAAGCGTCGATGGCCAAGCTCAAGCTGACCGAGACCGCCAAGAAGGTCGCGCTCGAGGGGATGCAGATGATGGGTGGGTACGGTTACGCGACTGAGTTCGACATGGAGCACCATGTGCGAAAGACTCTTGTGTCCTCCATTTATGGTGGTACCAACGAGATTCAGCGAGACATCATCGGCAAAACGTACGGACTGTGAGGATCGGTTGTGGCAACGTCTGCACGCACTCGGAGAGCGACATCTGAGCTGAGGAGACGGCCACAGTTGTCGGAGGACGTGGCCAACCACGTTCGCAACCTGATCATGTCCGGCTCGGTCCGTCCGGGCGAGTTCGTCAGGCTGGACGAAACCGCGGCCGACCTCGGGGTCAGCGTCACGCCGGTGCGAGAAGCCCTCGTCGCATTACGCGGCGAGGGGATGGTCGAGTTGGTTCCGCATCGCGGCTATCTCGTCTCGCCCCTCAGTCGCCAGGACATCGAAGACATCTTCTGGTTGCAGGGGCAGATCGCGGTCAAGCTGGCGTTGCGGGCGATGGACAACATCACCGCTGATCAACTCGCGGAACTCGCGGAACTCAATGCCGATTTGCGAGCGGCGGTCGACGCTTCGGATGCAGCTGCGATCGAGCAGTGCGAATTCGAGTTCCATCGCCTGATCAATCGCGCTGCGGGTGGTGCGAAGTTGGCATGGTTCCTGTTCGGCGCGATTCGGTACACCCCTGCTCGTCTCTACGCGACGGATCCAGGCTGGGGTGAGCTTGCGGTATCGAGCCACGATGCTTTGATCGCGGCGTTCGAGAAGCACGATCGAGAACAGGTGGACGCGCAGATGAGTCTGCAGTTCTCCGACGGCGCTGCTCGACTTCTCGCTCACCTCGACAACATCGGGATCTGGGACTGAATGCAGGAGCTCAAGACGGCGGCAGGGCGGGTGCGAGCAGGATCGCCGCACATTCGGCGACCAGTTCTTCTTCCGTCACGTCGATGTACCCGTCGAGCCATGCACTGAGGGTCTGCGCCAGGCCGCCGACCAGGAACGTGGCCGTCAGGGTCAGATGACCGCTGTCGTTCAATCGGTAGAAGGTCTTCGCGTTGGCGGCCAGGAGACCGATGAATATCGTCGTCGACGCTTGGCGCTTCTCGGCCAGGACAGGGCTCGTCAGGGCGCTGGAGAACAGTAGACGTCCGCGACGGGGATCGTTCGCGATAGTGCGGACGATATTCGCGATTCCAGCGAGCGCCTTGCCGCGTTCGGTCTCGGCGGCGTCCACTGCAGCCTGGGTTGAAACGGCGATGTCCGTGATGACGGTGTCGTAGACGGCCGACATCAGAGCATCACGATCGGTGAAGCTCTCGTAGAAGTACCGCGCCGCGACACCGGCCTTCTTGCACACTCCGCGGACCGTCAGTTCGGGCTCGGCGGAGCCCATGAGTTCCAGACCGGCCTCGATCAGCGCACCCCGTCGTTGGGCTACGCGGAGCGCGCCGTCGACGCCACCGTACGAACGCGGTTGGTCATTCATGAAGACCATCTTTGCATCCTGAGATTGCTTGACATCTCGGCATTTCAGCGTTTCACTCATCTGAGAACATGCGTTCGCAGATATGACTTCGAAGGGGTTCTGCCATGACGGTGAGTAGGGATTCGACGGGCGGGCGCGAGGAAGCGGTGGCAGGCGGCATCGGAGCGGTCGGCGTCCAGGCGGTCGACATCGACGCCGAGGTTGAAAAGGCGATGTCCGGGCTCGGACTGTTGGCAGCCGGCGCCAACGTCATCATGCAGTTGGCGCGCCCGGCGGTGGGTTACGGCGTGTATGAGAGCAAGGTCGAGACGGGTCGGTTGGATCGGCATCCGGTGAAGCGAACCCGGACGACGCTGACGTATCTCGCCGTCGCAAGCCTGGCGACGGACGAAGAAAAGAAGCTGTACCGACGCGCAGTCAACGGCTCTCACAAGCACGTTCGCTCCGATGAGAACAGCGCGGTCGAATACAACGCGTTCGATCCCGAACTGCAGTTGTGGGTAGCCGCCTGCCTGTACCGAGGCTTCGAGGACGTCTACAAAATCTTGTACGGGGATCTCGATCCGGTCACCCGGGATGCGTTCTATCAGCGCAGCGCCACGTTCGGTACAACCCTTCAGATGCGACGCGACATGTGGCCGGCGGACCGGGATGCGTTCGAGGTCTACTGGAACGAGAACCTCGACAAGGTGGCGATCGACGAGACGATTCGTGAGCATCTCTACGGGATCGCGTCGGCGACCTTCACACCGAAGTTGTTGCATCCCGTGGTCGGTCCGCTCAACCGATTTGTCACCACCGGGTTCCTGCCCCAAGCCTTTCGTGACGAAATGCGGCTCCCGTGGTCAGTGCGTCAGCAGCGTAACTTCGACCGATCCATGCGCGTCGCCGCGCTGGTCAATCGGTTCAGTCCGAAGATTCTGCGGATGTTTCCCTACAACTTCTATCTCTGGGATCTGCGTCGGCGCATCGCCAAGGGAATCCCGTTGGTCTGAGCCGACTCTGGCACTTGAAGTGATTGACACCACAGGTGAATCGGACACATACTCGACATAGTTGAAGTTGACGTCAAGTTTCATCATTCCTGTGGAGGCTGTCAGTGGCGAACACCGAAGGCGTATGTGACCAGCGATTCTCTGGCTTGAAGGAGGCGCTGGCACGCAATCTCGATTCCGGCGAGGACGTCGGGGCAGCGATCGCACTGACGATCGACGGCGAATCCGTCGTCGACATGTGGGGCGGTTGGGTCGACGTCGAGCACACTGCTCCTTGGTCTCGCGACACCGTTACCAATGTCTGGTCCTGCAGCAAGACCGTGACCGCACTGGCCGCGCTCATGCTCGTCGACCGCGGGTTGCTTGATCTCGACGCCCCGGTCGCGCAGTACTGGCCGGAATTCGCAGCAGCGGGCAAGGACCGAATTCGGGTCCGGCAACTGTTGTCGCACACCTCGGGTGTGTCGGGGTGGGATCAACCGTTCACCCTCGAGAACATTTGCGACGACGAATATGCCACCGCCCGGTTGGCGACACAGGCTCCGTGGTGGGAACCGGGTACGGCATCCGGATACCACGCCCTCAACTACGGCCACCTGATCGGCGAGGTCGTCAGGCGCATCGACGGACGAACCCTCGGCCGCTTCATCGACGAGGAAATCGCCGGCCCACTCGATGCTGATTTCCGCCTGGGCTTGCCGAAGTCGGAATACGGGCGAGTCTCGAATGTGATTGCGCCACCGCCGTTGCCGATCGACATCGCGGCACTCGGGATGGACAACATCATGGTGAAGACATTCACCGCGCCGCCCGCTGACGCTACAGGTTCGTGGACCGACGGGTGGCGCGCCGCCGAGATCGGTGCGGCCAACGGTCATTCGAATGCGAGGGCACTCGCAAGGATCCAATCGGTGATCGCGTGCGGTGGCAAGGTCGGTGACGTTCGCTTGCTGTCGGAGGAAACGATCGACAAGATCTTCGAGGAGCAGTCGTACGGGGTCGACCTCGTCCTCGGCGTGCCGGTCCGCTTCGGCGTCGGATTCGGATTGCCGACGCCCGAGTCCGTCCCGTTCATTCCGGAGGGGCGAATCTGCTTCTGGGGAGGTTGGGGTGGCTCGCAGATCATCATCGACACCGAGAAGCGCATGACGTTCTCGTACGTGATGAACAAGATGGGGCCGGGTCTGCTCGGTTCCGAGAGATCGGCGCAGTACGTATCGGCGGCCTACGACGCTTTGAGTTGATCGACCGATTCAAATCCGGCAGAACGGTTTTTGTCTGTCGCCGCTGACTATGCTGCCGGATATGCCAGTGTGCTCCGGGGGGAAATCAGCGAGTCCGTTTCGTCGAAGTACGCCCAAAAGTTGCGGAGCTGCATCGGCTGATCGGCGATGAACGGTTTGGTCGACGTCGTCATGCGCTGGTGGCAGTTGCCGGACCAGTTCCACAGTTTCAGCAGGTACCTCCAGGACCGCGGGTTCTTGACTTCCTGCCGGGCGCTGGTCGGCGGAACAGCATTCTGGATGGGGCTGGTGTTGCTGTCGGCGCGATTCAGTGACGTCGGTCCGCAAGGTACGTTCTGGCGAGCGGTCAATCTGGCGGTCATCGCGCTGTGCCTCGGTGCGGCCCTGATCTGGTGGCTGTTTCCGCCTACGCCGCTGTGGTCGTACACCTTTGTCGTGGGTTCCGACGTCGCGATTGCGGCGGCGGCCGCAACCGACTCGGAACCGCTGGGACGACTCATCGCGTGCGTCGTTTTCGCGTCGATCGGCGGCTACATCGCGTTCTTCCACAATCCGAAACTCCAAGTCGGTCACTTGGTCTTCGCCTCGACCGTCACGGTGCTTTCGGGGTGGACTTTGTTGTTCGGGCCAGCAGCGGACGTCGGCTTGGGGCTGGCGAAGATCTCGGTTGTGCTGGCTACGATCATCGTGATTCCTGTTGTGTCACAGATTGTTCTGGCGGTCCTGGGTTCGGATGCCACTACCTCCGACATCGACCCGTTGACCGGACTGCTCAACCGTCGCGGATTGGCGCGTCGGGTGAACGACTTGATGGGCGCTCCGGTCACCGAAGCGGATGCACTGCTCGTAGTGGTGATCGACCTCGATCGCTTCAAGACGATCAACGACGTTCACGGCCATGACGTAGGAGACAGCACGATCATGCGAACTGCACTGCGCATCCGTTTGTGGACAACCCAGTCCGCCTTGACTGCTCGTATGGGCGGTGACGAGTTCGTCGTGGTCGAACGGGTACCGGTCAGCGTGATCTCCAGGCTGGAAGGACAGATCCGCTCCGCGATGGACGGAGCGAACGATGACCCTCCGACGAGCGCGAGCATCGGAATGGCGGTCCGCACCGCGCCCCGGAATCCGGGTGAGTCAGTCGACGCTGCTTTTGCCGAACTCTTCCGCGTCGCGGACTCGGTGATGTACGAAGCGAAGCGCGAAGGTGGCAACCAGGTGCGGGCGAGCCTGGTCTGATGTGAGAGCTCAGTCGGCGAAGCTCAGACCACGTTCGGCGAGTGCTTCGCGCAGAATCCTCAAGGCCTTCGGTCCCATCCCGTGCAAAGCGCCGAGTTCCTTCTCGGACACGGACGTCAGCTGCGCGAGATGGGTGTAACCCGCTGCGATCAGCGCGCGCTGTGCGGGAGCTCCCGTCTTCGGGAAGTCGGTTTCCACTGTGCCCGGATCCGGTTCTGTCACTGGCCAACTCCTCCGTGTGGGTTTCTCACAGTTTAGCGAGCGTCGTGAACGATTTCGGGGCTGCCGATTTTGTCGGGCGTTCGCGGAAGTGCGCGAGCTGCCACGGCAATGCCGACGATCGAGACAGCGGCGAAGGTGAAGAGAAGCAATTGCGCAGAACGAAGCGTCGACGGTTCGCCGATGTTGACCAGCACTCCGGCCAGGGCTGCACCGAAGGCATTGGCGATCAGCTGAACGGTGTTGATGGCAGCCGAGGCACGCGCACCTTCTCCGGGATCGGTGACCGAGGTCATCGCCCCGACTGCAAGATGAGGCCAGGCGATGCCGATTCCGACGCCGGCGAACAGCAGTCCGATCACCCACGCGACCATCGCACCGGCGCCGGCGTGTTCGGTGAGAAATGCTGCCATGATGCCCAACCCGATCGCGACGAGGATCGGACCGCTGACAACGATTCGTCGCACGATACGAGGGGTCGTGGCCGAGGCGCTCGGGATTTCGCCGAGAGTCCAGCCGAGAGCGAGTGCGGCCCCGAGGAATCCGGCCGCGAGAGGCGCCAGGCCGGCAAGTCGTTGCCCGAAGAGTGGAATGAACGTCTCGACGGTCGACGCGACGGCGAGGACGACGATGGTCAGGTACACCCATTTGAGAGATGACGAGTTGAACGTCGACGGCGGTAGTACGCCGTGGCGCGAGCGACGGTCAGCGGCGACAAAAGCGATCAGTAGCAGCACAGCGGCGAGAACCATTGCGGCGGTCACGGCGAGGTTGGACAGAATTCCGGCAACGCTGACCAGCAAAGCTGCCGCAGTCAGCAATGCCAGCGAGAGGACCGGCACCGGGCTACTGGTGGTGCTGCCCGGTTCATGTGCCGGTAGCGCGCTGGGGACGAGAGCGGCGACTGCGATCGTCGCGATGACCAGGACGCCGAAAGCCCATCGCCAGGCTCCGAACTGAGCAAAGACACCGCCGATTGCAGGGCCGGCGAAGGTGCCGACTCCCCACATCGCCGAAACCAGCGCGGCCCCGCGAGTCCACAGATGTCTGGGGAGCGCGGCATTGATGACGGCGTAACCGAGACCGGCCAGCAGGCCACCGCCCGAACCCTGGATCGTGCGGCCGACCAACAGCAATTCCATCGTCGGGCTGACCGCACAGACAACGGTGCCGAGCGCGAAGATCGCGAGGCCGATCAGGTAGGCCCCGCGCGGTCCCCTGGCAGCGAGGACGTTGGTGACCAACATCGAAGAGATGACGGAAGCAATGAGAAAGACCGTCGCGGTCCAGGCGTAGTACTGCTGACCGCCGATGTCGTCGATGGCAGTCGGAAGCAGGCTGGTCGTCAGGTAGACGTTGGTCGCGTACAGCGCAACGCCGCCTGCGAGGACGGTAGCGGTGCCGAGGTATCGACCGCTCAGGAGTTGCCGCCAGGTTCCGGCGGGAGCATCGGTGGGGGAGTGCATGTTGTCGAAGGTAGAATCTCGAGTGCGCTTCAGGTCAATGTCGCGCAGCCATTGGGAGGCAGAATGATCCGTAAGAGTGACGAACTTCTCTCGATCGGTGAGGTATCGGAGCGCACTGGCGTCGCCGTGTCGGCTGTGCGCTACTACGAAACACTCGGTCTGGTTCCTGCGGAGCGGACGGCAGGAAATATGAGGAAGTTCCCGCGGCATTCGATCCGGCGGGTGTCGCTGATCCAGTTGGCAGTCAGATTCGGGATACCCCTGGCCGAAGTTGCCGAAGTATTCGGATCGTTGCCGCAGGGGCGAACTCCGACGAAGAAGGACTGGCGCAAGATTTCCACGGAGTGGAATCAGCGCCTCGAGGATCGCAAGCAGGCCATCAACCGGATGCAGGACGAACTGACGGGCTGTATCGGCTGCGGGTGTCTGTCACTGAAAACATGCAACCTGCTCAACCCTGGAGACGAACTGGGCCGGGAGGGACCCGGCGCCAGACGTCTCTGAAACTACTGTCGGTCACACTCTTTCGCGTGGCCGCGACTGAGCATTCCACCGACCACCACGACGCTCGATCTCGATGGGATGCGAGAAGCACTCGCTGATGTTCTGGGTGGTGATCACATCCTCGGCGAGGCCGCTGGCGGTCACGACGCCGTCCTTGATCAGAAGAGCATGTGTGGTGGTGCTGGGGATCTCCTCGATGTGGTGCGTCACGAGGATGCTGGCAAGTGACGGGTTCTGATTGCGGAGGTCGTCCAGTGCCGTCAAGAGTTGTTCGCGTGCAGCAAGATCGAGCCCGGTCGCCGGTTCGTCGAGCAGAAGCAGGCGCGGTTCGACCATGAGTGCGCGGGCGATCAGGGCTCGTCCCCGTTCGCCTTGGGACAAGTTGGGCCACAGCGCGTCCGAACGCGGACTCATTCCGAGTAGATCGATCAGTGCGTCGGCGTGAGCCTCTTGCTCCGGCGTCGGTGACCAGCGCGGCATCACCTCGGTGGTGTTGGTGAGGCCGGTGATCACGACGTTGCGGACGGTGATCGGAATTCCGATCGTGTGACGAGGGTTCACGTGCCCGATGTCCATCCGCAGTTCCCTCATGTCGACGCGGCCCAACTTGTGGCCGAGGACGTAAACGGAACCGCGAGTCGGGTGGGCGGTTGCTCCGAGCAGGCTCAGAAGCGTGCTCTTGCCCGCGCCGTTCGCGCCGAGGAGGACCCAGTGTTGTCCGGGTTCGATCGAAATGTTGATGTCTTTCAACAAGTATCGGCCGTCGCGGACGAGATCCACGTGTTCGGTAGACAGAACTGTGCCGGTGGGGTGTTGCACGAGAACTAACCTCTCTTAGGCGTCGAGCACACGCAGTCGTCGTAGGACGGTGTCGATGTTTGCTCGAGTTGCCGCTACCGCGGCTTCTGGGTCGGCGTCTTGAAGGGCCTCGACCAACTGATCATGGGCATGTGAGGTGTCGGGGACGCCGGCCTCGTGGGCCATCATCTCGACGAGGGATTCACGAAGGAGTGGACGCACCGACGTGAAAAGCGAGAGCAGAACTGCATTTCCGGACAGTCGAACGACTTCGGTGTGGAAGTCGAGGTCGACGTCGACGAACTTCTCGACATCACCCTCGAAATGACTGTGTCGCATGGTCAGCCGACGCCGCAGGCCGTCGAGGTCCTCGGGTTGTACCCGCTCCGCGGCCAGTCTGGCGGCCTCGATCTCGAGTGCGCGACGGACTTCGAAGACCTCGAGGATCCTCGAGCGTCGAAGAAGTTTGGTGAATTCGTCGACGTGCTCGAGTTCGGACGCGGCAGCCACGAAGGTTCCGACGCCGTGTCGGACTTCGAGTAGTCCGTCGCGAGCGAGGAGGCGGATTGCCTCGCGAATCGAGGAACGCCCGACGCCGAGTTCGACGGCGAGGGCCGCCTCGCTCGGTATGCGCTCGGACGGCGCCCACGTTCCATGCATGATTCGCCCGCGCAGCAACTGTTCGAGTTGCGGTACCAGCGGACCACTGCGAAGTGTGAATCCTGTGTGGTCGTCGGACACGGCTTGCCTCTCGGGTGGGTACCGAAAGAGTAACAACTCATCAGACGTCTGAGGACTCGGGTGGCCGGTGTGTCGGAAAATGGACCACCCGATTGCATGCGTGCAGGTGTCGCGCATTCCTTGTCGGACGAGTGAACAATTTCCGGCAGGGGTCGGGCAACTCGAAATGCTGAAGGCCGAGCTCAACCCTGGAGAGCATTCCGGCGATGGGCCGAGGTCACATCCGGCAGTCGAATGTGCCTACGTCCTCACGGGCACACTTACTCTCATCGTCGGTGTCGGAACGTATGACGTACTCAGCGGCGAAGCGATCACACTCGATTCGAATCAGCCCCACATGTACAGCAAAACTCCGACGCGTTGGTGGAGTTCGTCTTGTCGGCAAGCCCACCCACGCCCTGATCGTTCTCGCAGGCGGGTTCTGCGTTCGATGTTGTTCAGCCTGCCTGCCGGGTGCGGGTGACGATCGCAAACTCGGCGAACCAACTGACGGTCACGACACCTAGGATTCGGCGCTCATCTTCTCATCAAACATGCCAAGTAGAGGGAAATTGCCGTGCCGGATTCGTTGAGAGGACGCCCCACCGCGCGAGCAATCTTGTCGAGTCGATAATTCAGTGTGTTCCGGTGAATGTGCAGACTTGCAGCCGCCGTGCTCGAGTTGAAACCCGAATCGCCCCACGCGATCATCGTGTCCCGAAGCGCGGGCCAGTCCGATTGCTTGGGCAACTTGCCGAGAACAGCCTGGGTGAGACGCTGCCTACTATCATCCGGTATCACTGAAAGTGCCTGGTGCACACGGAAATTCTCGATGTCGTACAACTGACCTCTGGGGTCGAGATGGGTGCCCAGTTGAATGGCGTCATATGCATCGCGTGCGGAACAGTTGAGCCCTTCGACGCCAGAGGCCCGCGATCCCAGGCCGATTCTGATATTCCATGCCTTCGTTCTGGAGTCGGCTGTGAAAGTGCGGCATCGAGAGACGACGGTTGAATCCCGCGTAGTTGATTCGGCTTCGACTTCCGTGGCGACAGCAATCATCGATCGAGCCAGCGGAGCGATCATGTCGGCAGGCGAACTGAAGGTAGAGGCCAAAGCATTCACTACCTTGTCCGGTCCGACATTCGAAGGTAGAGAGTCGATTTCGGACGGAACGTAGCTGACGAGAATCACGGCGCGTGGCCGCTGGATGTCGAACCCCAATGTTCGCGCGCGACGTTCGATTGGTTGGACGCCAAGCGTCGAGCGGTGCCACTCGACGATGTCACGCAGCAATTCCTCGATCGACCGTTCCCGCGTTCGGCGTGATCCGATTCGTTCTGCTTCTTGCATGAGGATCTCTGTCTGGCGCTTGACGACCAACCCGAATTGCTCAACCTTGTCTGGTGAACCCGAGAGGCCGACAGTGCCGACGACATCGCCGTCGATCACCAAGGGGATTGTGACCCCGGGGAGGCTGCCCACGAGATCGCGAACATCCTCAGCTGTGTGTGTAATCGACTTACGGCTGCGGATCACTTCGACTGACGCTTCGTGGAACTGACCAACGCGTTGTTGATCACCGCTGCCGAGAACGACCCCCGCTCCGTCCGTGATCAGGACGTTGTGGCCGATTACGTCGGTGATATCGTTTGCGATCTGCTGGGCGAGGGCGTTGCTTAACATGACATGAGTCTCTCTCGAAGCTGATCTGCCCGGAAGAGAATCGTCTGTGCAATTTGCCTGAAAAAGTGTGCAATTCGACGGCGATCTTCGGGCTGATTGCCAGTGACTTGCGTCATATCTCGTTCATAAGATTGGCCAATCCTCAACTAGGAGTTCACATGGCCATCCTCGATTGGATCCTCCTCGGCGTGTATTTCGGGCTGCTTGTCCTCATCGGAGTGCAGACGATGCGTCGAGTCAAATCACCAGACGATTTTGCAGTTGCCGGCAATCGGATCGTCTGGCCCGTCTTCTTCGGAAGCCTCGCTGCTGCCTTTCTGGGCGGCGGCGCTTCGCTCGGCATGGCAGGCGCTGCTATGCGCGACGGGTACGTCTACATGTTCGCCTTCTGTGCCTTCGGCGTTCAGACCGTACTGGTCGGCTACTTCGTTGCACCGAAACTCAAGAACTACGTCGGCGCCCACACCCTCGGCGACGTCATGGAAACCCACTACGGCAAGCCCGCACGCTTGGTCACCGGAGTACTTTCGGTCGTCCTGTGCGCAGGCATCCTCGGTGCACAGGCATTGGCGATCGGCACGGTGGTCAACGCAACCTTGGACGTGCCGGTCGTTCCATCCGTGATCATCGGTATGGGTGTCGTGGTGCTGTATTCGTCTTTCGGTGGCGCGTGGGCAGTCATTCAGACGGACATGTTGCAGTTCGTCTTCCTCGGTGTGCTGCTCCCGGTAGCGCTCCTGATCGGTCTTGACGCTGTCGGTGGCCCTTCTGCCCTCATCGAGTTGGTGCCAAGCGATCATCTGACCTTCATGGGCGACTACACCCCAGTTCAGTTCCTCACCTTGTTTGCTGCGCTCCTGTTGGGGGAGACCCTCGTACCCCCGTACGCGCAACGAACCTTCTCGACTCCAGATTCCCGTCACGCAAGAAAGGGCTACGCGCTGGCCGGCTTCTTTTCCTTCTTTTTCTTCTTCACTGCGGCGTCCATCGGGTTGATCGCCATGGTGCTGTATCCCGATATCGAGTCGGATCAGGCGCTGCCCACCGTGGTCATGAACTTGATGCCCGTTGGCGTGCTCGGATTGGTCGTCGCAGCGCTGCTGGCGGTTGTGATGTCCACGGCTAGTTCGTATCTCAATTCGACGGCAGTGGTGTTGACCAAAGATATCTATCAGCCGTTGACCGAGACCGAGCTACCTGCCAAGAAGCGATTGACCATCGAGCGTATTACCAGTGTCGTCGTCGGGGCAGGAGCCACGATCTTCGCACTCAGCGTCCCATCGATCGTGGATGCCTTGCTCTACAGCTACACACTGTGGGCTCCCACAGTGATCGTCCCGTTGTTCGGTGCGGTTCTCTTCGGAGTCCGATCGACACCCGCTGCGCTTTCGGCGATCGGAGCCGGCGGTGTTGTCACCGCATTGTGGCAGTGGGTGCTCGAATCACCCTTCGGCTTGGACGGGCTGATCCCTGGCGTCATTGCCAACCTGCTCGTATTTGTTGTTGTCGCGGTGTCGACCAATGCCAAGTATCCGCGCCGCCCACATCCGGCAGCGCCTGTCCTGCAAGGAGATCCGGCATGATTCTCGAACTACTGCTCTATGGTGTCCCGGTGGCAGTCATCGTGGTGACTCTCTGGGTGGGATTCCTCGGATGGAAGTTCTATGTTCAAGAGGTTCTGCATGACGAGGAGAACGAGAATGCGTGAGACTTTCGATGTTGCAGGAATTACGACTGTGTCGTCGGTGTATCCGTCTGCAGTTGCGGTTGGCGAACTCATCTTTGTTTCCGGCCAGGTTTCGTTCGACGACGACGGCGGCGTCATTCATGGAGGCGACGTGACAGCGCAGACAGCGCAATGCATTTCGCGGTTGGCGGACGTGCTGGTCGGGGTCGGGTCGGTGCTTGCAGACGTAGTGCAGGCGACGGTCTATCTGGCAGACGCAGCCTATGCGGACGACTTCAATCGAGAGTGGTCCCATTGGTTTGCCGGCATCAGGCCGGCGCGTGCCACAGTTGTCGCGCCATTGCTGGATCCGCGACTGCTGGTCGAGATTTCGGCCACCGCAGTTCGCGGAAGTGGCGGTGTCCGATGAAGATCGCAATTATCGGCGCGGGGGTGGTCGGGGTCGCGTCAGCCTACTCGTTGGCGCAGCGTGGACATGAGGTGCACGTCTATGATCGACGGAGTGGGGTGGCATCCGATACATCCTCCAGCACAGCAGGTTTGATTGCACCGGGTCACTCGTACGCATGGGCGTCGCCATCCGCTCCGCTCATGCTCGTTCGATCTATGGCAGGCGCACAAACATCGATCCGAGTTGTTCCCCGCGCGGACATCCCGTTGTTGCGGTGGGGTGCGCGTTTCCTGCGTGAATGTACTCCGTCGCGGTCTCGTTCGAATACGCTCGCCAAGCTCGCGCTCGCGAAGTACAGCCAGCAACTCATGGAACAGATCGCCGTTCGAGAGGACCTTCAGTATTGGAAAACTGACGGTGGTGTCCTCTATCTGTATCGCGACGAGAAGGAGCTGGGAAAGGCGGTCGGAAACTCCAGGCTTCTGGCAGATCACGGACGAGTCCAGGAGGTCTTGAGTAGCGCTGAGATTCCGCTTGTGGAACCGGCTCTAGCTTCCAGCCGAGCCGAGTTCGCGGGAGCAATTCACGACCGCTCAGACGGAACTGGTGATCCACACCGCTTTTCGCTGGGTTTGGCAGCATCCTGCGAACGCATGGGGGTGACTTTTCACCTCGGTGAGGCTGTCGATCGAGTCGAAACTGACGGTGCGTCTGTCGACTCGCTCGTCGTGGGCTCTCGTCGTGTCCGCGCGGAAGGATATGTGCTGGCTGCTGGTGCATCGAGTCCACTTCTAGCGCGAAACAGCGGATTTCGGCTTCCCGTGTATCCGGCGAAGGGGTATACCCTCACCGCGCGGGTGAAAAATCTCGAACGTGCACCAACAGTCGGGGGCATTGACGAAAGAACTCTGGTCGCCTGGTCGCGATTCGGGGACAAGGTGAGAATGTCAGCAACTGCAGAATTCGTCGGATACGACCGGAGTCAGTCGCCGAAGGACTTCAATGGGATCATCGCAGCCGGCAACGAATTGTTCCCAGATGCTCTAGATTGGGACACGGCCGAGTATCGAACGGGTCTTCGTCCGATGACTCCGGATGGGCCTCCGTTGATCGGCCGAGGAAGACTGGACAACCTCTACTTCAACACCGGGCACGGGCACGTAGGTTGGACGATGGCATGCGGTTCTGCGCAGATGTTGTGTGACATCGTGGATGGGCTCATTCCGGATCTGGATCCTTCACCGTATTCGCCTATCCAGTCGAGGCGGCACTGATTCGAGTGGGAAGTACCGCCGACTTGTTCGCTTCGTGGGGCGAGCAGGTCGGCGGGAACTCACATCATGACGATGGATCGGAGGTCTTCACCCCGCCGAAGTCCTTCGTAGACGTCGGCCCGTCTTGCGGATGGGCTCGTGTCTTCCTGCTAGTTGCGGGTGACGCCGAGGAGCAGTGCGATCAGGTCGAGGGCCGTCTCGATCTCGGCCTTTTCTCGGCCGAGCAGGGGGGCGTAGAGGTGTACGTCGCAGATGCGGACGAGGGCTTCGCCCAGTACTTGCGGCGAGAGCGTGATCGTCAGCTGGCCGGCGTCGACCTGGGATTGCAGGATTTCGGCGGTAATGGAGGCGGAGATCGATTCGATGGAGCCGGGCATCATCGCGAGTTTGATGAACACCATCGGTTCGCGTTTGGTCAGCGCGCGCAGTTCTGTCGACGATTCCACCGATCGCATAACGCGGCCGAAGACGTCGAGAATGTACTCCGGACCTTGCCCCGACGCCTGTGACATCGCCTTTCGGTATGTCCGTTCGGTGGCCTCGGCCAGCACTGTTCCGAGCAGCTCGTCGCGGTTACCGACCCAGCGGTACAGCGTCGCGCGGCCTACGCCGAGACGTTCGGCGAGCAGTGACATGTCGAGTGGTTCCTCCGCGAGGTACATGCTCGCGGCGGTGTCGATCGCGCGTCGGCGTTCGAGGTCGGTAGGCATCGGGACATTCTCTCCGGTTGTCCGGTACTGCACAATTTCGGCCGTTGAAAAATGGTGAGCCTCGGGGGATCGAGCCTATTGACGAACCTGGCCACGTGAGACACACTAGCTCATTGTCTCATGTTAGTGATGGCGATCACAGTCAGGGGTTCGATCGATGAGTTCAGTACAAACCGTTCGTGGGCCGGTGGATACAGCCGATCTGGGAAAGGTGTTGATGCACGAGCATGTCTTCGTTCTGGGTGAGGAGTTGCGCCAGAACTACCCCGACTACCCCGAACCCTGGGACGAGGAAGTGCGGGTAGCGGACGCGGTGGCAAAGCTGACCGAGGTGAAGTCCCGCGGAATCAGCACGATCGTCGATCCCACAGTGATCGGCCTCGGCCGGTACATTCCGCGAATCGTCCGGATCAACGAGCAGGTCGATCTCAACATCATCGTTGCTACCGGCATCTACACCTACAACGACATTCCCTTCCAATTCCATTACACCGGACCGGGATTGCTGTTCGACGGCCCCGAGCCGATGGTCGAACTGTTCGTCAAGGACATCAGGGAAGGAATCGCCGGAACCGGTGTCCGAGCCTCCTTCCTGAAGTGCGCCATCGAGGAGCCGGGCCTTACCCCCGGCGTCGAGCGGGTCATGCGCGCGGTCGGACAGTCGCAGGTGGAAACGGGAGTGCCGATCACCGTGCACACCAATCCGCACACTGAATCCGGGCTGGTCGCGCAGAAGGTTCTGGCCGAAGAGGGTGCGGATCTGACCAAGGTGGTCATCGGTCACTCCGGCGACACCACCGATCTCGACTATCTGTGTGCGCTGGCCGATGCCGGTTCGCTACTGGGGATGGACCGTTTCGGTCTCGAACCGTTCCTGTCGTTCGAGGATCGTGTCAACACGGTGGTGGAGATGGCCCGTCGCGGTTACGCGGAGAAGATGGTTCTGGCACATGACGCGTCGTGTTTCATCGACTACTTCCCCAGTGCTGCAAGAGAAGCGGCACTTCCGAACTGGAACTACACCCACATCAGTGATGATGTCATTCCGGCGCTGCTCGAACGTGGTGTCACCGAAGACCAGGTCAAGGCGATGCTGGTGGACAACCCACGTCGGTACTTCGAGAGCTGAGATATGACCAACGTGTACGAGAGCAAGCCCTGGCTCGCCAATTACGACGCCGACACTCCGCCGAACGTAGACATCGAGCACGTCGACGCCCTCGCGATGTTCCGTGCTTCGCTGGAGCGCGATCGCACTGCCCCGATCATCAGGTACTTCGACAGGACCGTCAGCTTTGCCGAGCTCGACGAGATGTCGGATGCGCTTGCCGTAGCCCTCGCCAAGGATGGAATCGGGTTCGCAGACAGAGTTTCCTTTGTCCTGCAGAATGTTCCGCAGTTCGTGATCGCGACAGTCGCGGTCTGGAAGCTCGGTGCCGTCGTCGTTCCGGTCAATCCGATGTACCGCGACCGTGAGCTGTCCACCGTACTGGCCGACAGCGGAGCGGCGGCAGTCATCTGCCTCGAGTCCTCGGCCGAGACCGTGGCGACTGCGTCCGAGGGCACCGCAGTGAGACGGGTGATCACCACGTCGGAACTGGATTTTCAGTCGCGCGACGATGAACGGATCTTCGGTTCGGCGTCCAGGATTCGGCACGAGGGATTTCCGGATCTACTGGAATTGATCGAGGCTCATCGAGGGCAGAAGCCCGAGAAGGTCGATCTGTCTCCGGAAGACCTTGCCTACCTTCCCTATACGTCAGGGACAACCGGCCCGCCGAAGGGGTCGATGAACACGCACGCAAATGTCGTGTTCGCAGCGCAGATCTATCGGGACTGGCTGGGGTTGCGCCCCGGCGGCGCGATGTTCGCGGTGGCGCCACTGTTCCATATCACCGGGTTGATCGGGCACGTCGCGGCTCCACTCCTGGCCGGCGCGCTCACGATTCTGACCTGCCGATTCCATCCCATCGTTGCAGCGGAGTCAATTTCGGAGCATCGGGCTACCGCGATCATCGGAGCGATCACGGTATTCATCGCGTGGACGGACAGCGCCGCAGTCTCGAAGGAATCTTTGAGCTCTCTCGAGTCGGTGTATTCAGGTGGCGCGCCGATCCCGCACGCGGCGTTGGAAGCGTTCCGGGCGAAGTTCGGTCACTACATTCACAACGGCTACGGGCTGACCGAGACGAACAGCCCGGCAATCGTGGTGCCGAATTCGCGTGAAGCGCCGGTAGATCCGGCGTCGGGGGCCGTTGCTGTCGGCGTACCGGTATCGAATACGTACGCCGAGGTGGTGGACGAGAACGACAAGCCGGTACAGGTCGGGGAGTACGGCGAGATCGTGGTCTCCGGTCCCCAGGTTGCACTCGGATACTGGAACAAGCCGGACGAGACCGCACATGCCATGCCGGACGGGCGTTTTCACACCGGCGACATCGGATTCATGGACGGCGACGGTTGGTTTTACATCGTCGACCGGATGAAGGATCAGATAAATGCCTCGGGCTTCAAAGTGTGGCCACGCGAAGTGGAAGATGTTCTCTACGAACACCCTGCCGTACGAGAGGCTGCTGTCGTCGGTGTCATGGATCCGTATCGCGGCGAAACCGTGAAGGCCTTCGTGTCCTTCAAGGACGGTGCCGAGGCGACCACCGAGGATCTGGTCGAGTTCTGCAAGGAAAGGCTTGCAGCATACAAGTATCCACGCATCGTCGAGGTCATGAATGACCTGCCGAAAACTGTGAGCGGCAAGATTCTTCGTCGTGAACTGCGGGTACCGAACTAGATCTACCTGACAAACGAATTGCCGGCCGCCGACAAGGTGAGCCGGCCATTCGTCGTGGTGGCTGACGAGCATCGGTAGGGGATTTAGTCCCCTATGCGGCAATGCATTTCAGTGATTGACATCACTCTTTTTGTATCGCAGACTGATCGCAACGCCACAGAGTTGAAGTTGGTGTCAGTTTCTACTTCTGGCCCGGTTCCGCTTCTCAACTCCCGGCGCGACGAGCGTCCGACCCATCGAGGAGTAACCCATGACGAGATCGGCAGTGGATTCGAACACGCAGGCAGGGGGCCTGTCCGATCAGGAACGGAAGAAGAAGAAAGCGCACCGCAAACTTCTCGGCGCGGGACTGCTCGGCAGTTCCATCGAGTGGTACGACTTCTTCTTGTACGGAACGGCTGCGGCACTGGTCTTTCCGCATGTGTTCTTCCCCGATTCATCCGCACTGATGGGCACATTGCTCTCGTTCAGTACGTTCTGGGCCGGCTTCGTTGCCCGCCCCATCGGCGGTTTGGTCGCCGGACACTTCGGCGACAAGTATGGGCGTAAGCCCGCTGTCGTCACCTGCCTGTTGCTGATGGCCGTCGCGACGTTCCTGATCGGCGCGATCCCGAGTGCGTCGGCAATCGGCGTCGTCGCTCCGATTCTTCTGGTGACACTGCGATTCATCCAAGGTCTCGCCTGCGGTGGCCAGTGGGGCGGAATCGTCCTTCTCCTCACCGAATCCGCGAGTCCCAAGAAGCGCGGATTCTCAGGCACTTTCGGTCAGATGGGTGTCTCGTTCGGTGTAGTGCTGGGCAACCTGGTCTTCCTCGTCGCGACCGCGACCATTTCCAATGATGCATTCCTGAGCTGGGGTTGGCGAGTTCCGTTCTTCGCCAGCGCGCTGCTCTTCCCCGTGGTTCTGTACATCCAGACGAAGGTCGAGGACACGCCGGAATTCCTCGAGTTGCAGGAAGACGCCAAGAAGAACCAAAAGGACGTCGTCGTTCAGGCTCCACTGGCGCAGGCGCTCAAGGATCACTGGCGCAAGATTCTGCTCGGTTGCGGACTTCTGGCCGCCACCAATGCACTGTTCTACATCAGCATCGCCGGCGTGCTCAGCTACGGCACAACCGAACTGGGGTTGAAGCGGAACTCACTGCTCATCATCTCGCTCCTGAGCGCGTTGCTGACAGTCGGCGTGGTGCTGTGGTCCGGGAAGATGTCCGACAAGATCGGTCGTCGTCCGATGATCCTGATCGGCGCCGCGGCGATCGTGGTCTGGGCATTCCCGTACTTCTGGTTGATCAACACCAAGTCCCTGCCGCTGTTCTTCATCGCGGTGACAGTCGGCAGCGTGTTCCAGTCGATGACCTACGGGCCGATCGCTGCGTACATGGGTGAGCTGTTCGCGCCCAACGTGCGTTACTCGGCAGCATCGTTGGCGTACCAGCTGGCGGCGATCACGGTCAGCGGTGGTACTCCGTTCATCATGACGGCACTCATCGCGAAGACCGGGACCACTACATGGGTTGCCGTGTTCGTAGCCCTCATGGGTCTGGTGACCTTCTTCAGTGCCTGGGTGCTGAAAGAGACCAACCCGAAGGAAGTTCGGGATGATCCGAACGCAATTCCGGGCGCGCACCTGTACGCCAAGTAACTCTTTCGGTTTCGAGCAGACGCCCGCTATCGGTCACCGGTAGCGGGCGTCTGACGTATAACTGGAGCATGGCTGCAGCACGCACAGGCTCCGAAGATGCTTCGTCGACAGCGTCACGGGAACTCCCCTCCACTCAGCGTGGTTTGCGTACGCGTCGAGCGTTGATCGATGCGGCCCGCACCGTTTTCGAACGGTCCGGCTATCTGGACTCGCGGCTGATCGACATCACTGTGGAGGCGCAGTGCTCGGCCGGTACCTTCTACACCTACTTCGCGAGCAAGGAAGAGATCTTCGCGGCAGTGATGGAGTTGGCGCGCGAAGACATGATGCATCCGGGTATGCCGCACACTCCGAAAGGCGCGGATCCTGCTGAGGTCATCGCGGCGAGTAACCGCGCGTACCTAGAGGCGTACCGACGGAACGCGAAGCTGATGGGACTGCTCGAGCAGGTAGCAAGCATCGATCCGGAGTTCCGGGTTCTCCGCCTCGAGCGTGCTGACGCGTTTGTTCGACGCAACGCGCGCAGTATCGAGAAGCTGCAGAAAGCCGGACTGGCGGACGCGAATCTGGATCCGCTACTGACGTCTCGGGCACTCTCCGGGATGATCAGTCGACTTGCGTTCGGGTACTTCGTATCCCGCGGCGGCGAGGACGGCGCCGCCGGAGTGACCTTCGACGGTCTGCTCGATACCGTCAACCGGTTGTGGATCAACACTTTGCAATTCTCGCTACGCCAAAATTGATGTTGACGCCGGGTTCATGTTTGGTGTCTGATGGAGCAATGACACCTACGCGTACGGCAGTGCTCGTCGATTTCGGTGGAGTTCTCACCTCCAGTGTGCTGCGGGCCTTCGAAGATTTCGGGGCCTCGCTTGGGGGCGACCCACGACTTCCGTTGACCCTGCTCTCCCGCGACGACGTCTCGAAGAGACTGCTCTCCGATCACGAATCCGGAAAGATCGACCAGGAGGCCTTCGAAGCAGGATTCGGGGAACGGCTACGAGCGCACGGCGCAGTCGTCGACAGCGTTGGATTGGTCGACCGTATGCAAGCCGGGCTGATTCGAGACGAGGAGATGGTGCGTCTGCTCGCGGACGTGCGGGCGGCGGGTCACCCTGTTGCGCTCGTGTCCAATGCTTTCGGGCGTGATTGCTACGCGGGTTTTGTGCTCGAGGACCTCGCCGACGAAGTGGTGATCTCCTCGGAAGTCGGGATTCGTAAGCCCTCTCGTCAGATATACACCATCGCGTGCGAGCGGCTGGGTGTTGCGCCCGAAGGCGCCGTGATGATCGACGACCTGCAACAGAACCTCGACGGCGCGGCACGATTGGGGATCGCCGGCATTCTCCACACCGATGCGGAAAGCACTCGCAGTCAGTTGGAATCGACGTTCGGACTACTGCCCATGCAGTGAAACTGTAGGTTCTCGGTAACACTCGAATACTGCTGGAACACTTTTGGAGGAATGAATGATTGCTGTCATCGCGGATATCACCGTCAAAGACGGAAGCGGCGAACAGTTCGAAGCCGTAGTCGCCGAACTTGCCGAGAAGGTGCGCACGGAAGAGCCCGGAACGGTTCTGTATCAACTGATCCGCTCGAAGACGGATACGAATTCCTACAAGTTCATGGAGCTGTATCAAGACAGTGCTGCGATCAAGGCCCATGGATCGTCCGAGCATTTCCAGGCCGCGGGAAAGGCGATGGCGCCCTTCCTCGCAGGCGCCCCGCAGATCGAGTACTTCGACGCACTCTGAGCGCATGGACAGGGCACTCTGAGCGCATGGACAGGTGAACCCCGGCGAAATCTCGCCGGGGTTCACCTGTGTTTTCAGTTCTGCTTCTGGGCGAGGAGTTCGGTGCGGTCGATCGATCGCTTGAGGATCTTTCCCGTCGAACCCTTCGGGAGCGCGTCGATGAACTGGACCACCCGCGGAATCTTGTAGGCGGACAGACGTTCCCGAGCCCACGAGGTGACGTCATCTGCTTCGAGGTCGGAGCCTGGGCGCACGGCCACCACCGCCGCAACCTCCTCGCCGTAGTAGTCGTCGGGTATACCGATCACCGCGGCCTCGATGATGTCGGGGTGCTGGTAGAGCACCTCTTCGACCTCGCCTGGATAGACGTTGTATCCACCGCGGATGATGAGGTCCTTGACGCGGTCGACGATGCGAAGGTCACCGTCGGCGTCGGTCTCGCCGAGGTCTCCGGTGCGGAACCATCCGTCGTCGGACAGGACGGCGGCCGTGTCGGCCGGGCGCTTCCAGTAGCCCTTCATGACCGTCGGTCCTTTGATGAATACCTCGCCCACTGTGCCTGCCTGGCAGACATTTCCGTCGTGATCACGGACCTCGACCTCGGTGCGCGGTACGGCGCGGCCGGTGTATCCGATCTTTGCGACGCGGTCGATGCTGTTGAAAGTTCCGAATGCGCTCGTCTCGGTCAGGCCGTAGCCCTCGAGGATTGTGCAGTTGAACCGTGCTTCGAAGGCGCGAGCGACTTCACCGGGAAGTGATGCGCCACCGGAGATTGCGATCCGCAGTTGTTCGAAGTCGGAGCTGTCCACGTCGGCTGCGGCGTGCAGCATGGCATTCCACATGGTGGGGACGCCGGCCATGATGGTGAGCTTGTCCCGACGCACCAGATCGAGCATGGCGGCCGGGTCGAACCGGGCGAGCAGGGACAGCGATCCGCCGCCGGTGAAGGTTGCCATCATGACCGAACCCTGGCCGAAGATGTGAAAGAGAGGCAGCCCGGTACCGGTGCGGTCCGAGGGATTTCCGCGGCTGCTCTCGGCGCCGATCTCACCGGCAGACAACAGATTCCCGACTGTCAGCTGAGCGCCCTTCGGACGTCCGGTGGTACCGGAGGTGTAGAGAATCGCCGTGGTGTCCGGTGTTGCGCGGTCGACCACCGTTGCCGGTGGATGGTCGGCTTTCGCCGATTCTTCGGTGAGCGTCCACACCGGGACGCCGCGCGCACTCCCTGCATCCTGAACTGCGGGACCGAGCTGGTGCCAGGCGATCGCCAGCGAAATCTCGGCGTCGTCCAGTACGTACTCGACTTCGGGTTGCGCCGACATCGTGTTGATGGGCACCACGACACAACCTGCAGCCTGAATCCCCATGTACGCCACGATGAATTCAGGCACCGACGGCGCCGCGAGCAGAACCCGGTCGCCGATGCTCAACCCTTCGTCGCGAATGCGGCCGGCAAACGCCAGAGACGCGTCGTGGAGCTGTCGGTATGTCCAATGATTATCCGTGCCGCGAATTGCAATATTTTCCGGAGTGGCTTCCGCGTGACGGGTCACCGGGTCGAGAACGCTAACCATGGTTCTGCCTTTCGGGAGGAATCGACCGATTGTGTGTCCTGGGTCTCACCAGAGCGTACACTTGAATCCGGCGTCAACATCGAGTCTGCTGGGATTGTCCCGAAAATGATGTTGATCGGAAGGATGAGGAGCGCACCGTGCTCGACGACGAATCGCGAATTGCCGCCTTACCGGTGGCTCCGCCCGCGCTGCTCCGGGATCGACCGACCACCGAGCGGGGGACACGCACGCGTGCGGCATTGATTGCTGCTGCCCGTAAGGTTTTCGAGCGCAGTGGCTATCTCGATGCACGTTTGATCGACATCGCAAAAGAAGCCGGTTGCGCGACGGGATCGTTCTACACGTACTTCGCGAACAAGGAAGAGGTGTTCGCCGCCGTCCTCGAGGTTGCGCGAGACGACATGATGCACCCGGGCATGGGACGCGTTGCGAGCGCGGACGATCCGTACGCCGTGCTCGAGGCAAGTAATCGAGCGTATCTGGCCGCGTATCAACGCAATGCGAAGTTGATGGGGCTCATGGAGCAGGTTGCTCACATCGACCCGGAGTTCCGGAAGTTCCGCAGCGAGCGTGCCAATGCGTTCATACGCCGTAATGCCCGCGGGATTGCAGATCTGCAGTCCCGCGGCATCGCGGACACGACGCTGGATCCGATGACGGCGTCGATTGCTCTGTCCGGCATGGTGAGTCGACTCGCCTACAGTCTGTTCACCCTTCGTGAGGGTGAGGTGGACGGGCGTTCACCGGAGTTCGATCAGATTGTCGCCACTGTGACCGATCTGTGGGCGAACGCTCTGAAGTTCCCCGACCGTCTCTGACGAGGTGGGCCGCCCCGGCTGCATCGATGTTCGAGCGGCCGGGCGTCCCAGTCTCGGTTCAGCTCTTTTCGGTTCAGCTCTTTTCGACGACGCGAGCGACGGATTCGGCGACCACGACGGGCTTGTCGGAACCCTCGCGCTCGACCACCTGGCTCATCTTCACTTGGATTCCGCCGGGCAACTGCTCCGCGGACACGACGGTTGCGCGCATGCGGACCCGGGATCCCACGGGAACGGGAGCGGGGAAGCGAACCTTGTCGTAGCCGTAATTGAGGCTGTGGGCGAAGCCGTCGAAGTGGATGAGTTGGTAGGAGAACTGGGGGCCCAGCGAGAGGCTGAAGAGTCCGTGCGCGATCGTGCTGCCGAGCGGGCTCGATGCGGCTCGTTCCGGGTCGACATGAATCCACTGATGATCGTTTGTGGCTTCGGCGAACGCGTTGATGCGCTCCTGGGTGATGTCGTACCACTCCGTCGGGCCAAGTTCCTGGCCGATGAGCTTCTCGAGCTCGGCGAAGGTGGACGGGCGGACGGGCAATTGGTTTTCAGTCATCGTTATCCCTTTACTCGCAGTTCAGGAGGACGGAACGGGCCGTTCGGGTGACCGTCGCGATTCGACGGTTGAAACTGACGCCGGATTCAACTATACATGAGGGGAGACGTGGATCACTGTCAGCGCGTAGGTATGACGCAAGCGAGAGGAATCGCTCATGAAGGTTGCCCAGAAGGTAGCAATTGTCACCGGTGGCGGCGGGGGAATCGGCGGTGCACTGGCCGAGCGACTGGCTGCCGAGGGTGCTCGCGTCGTAGTGGCTGACCTGGACGGGGCAGCAGCTTCGGCAGTAGCAGAGGCGATCAACGCGGAGCGTCCCGGAGCGGCCGTGTCTGCCGGTGGCGACGTCTCCGACGAGACGGTCATTGCGGGCCTGATCGCGCAGGCGGAAAAGGAATTCGGCCCGGTCGACCTCTACTTCGCCAATGCCGGCGTTACCGGTGGCATGGGCCTCGACATCAGTGAAGACGTCTGGGACACGACGATCGACGTCAACGTTCGCGCCCACATTCGCGCTGCCAGGCTCCTCGTCCCCGGCTGGACGGAGCGCGGGGAGGGCTACTTCATCAGCACGGCCTCTGCGGCCGGCTTGCTCAGTCAGGTCGGGTCCGCCGCGTACTCGGTGACCAAACATGCCGCGGTCGCGTTTGCCGAGTGGCTCTCGATCACCTACGGAGATCAGGGTGTTCGCGTCAGTTGCTTGTGCCCGATGGGCGTCAACACCAAGCTTCTCTACGAAGGTGAGAACTCCGGCGATCCGGTCGGCAAGGCCGCAACCGGAGCCGTGCTTGCGGCAGGCAATGTTCTCGAGCCTGCCGAATGCGCCGAAATCGTTCTTGCGGCAGTGGATGCCGAAGAATTTCTCATCCTTCCGCACAAGAACGTGCTGGACATGTACCGGCAGAAGGGCGCCGACTACGACCGTTGGTTGCGCGGGATGCGCCGGTACCAGGCGTCGCTCCTCGCGGGAACACGATGACCGAGGAACTCGTCCTCTCCGAGCAGAGAGGAGCGGTGCTGGTTCTGACATTCAATCGGCCCCGCGTTCTCAACGCGTGGACCAACGAGCTCGAAGATCAGTACTACGACTTTCTGGCCGTGGCAGACGAAGATCCCAGTGTCCGAGCAATTGTTGTCACCGGCTCCGGCCGAGGATTCTGCTCGGGGGCTGACCTCGGCAATTTGAAGAACGTCGGCGAAGTCTCCGAAAGTGATCTTGTCCGGCCGCGAGACCGTCATTTCCCGACCACCATCCGCAAGCCGCTGATCGCTGCCGTCAACGGCGTCGCCGCCGGGCTCGGAATGGTCGAGGCTTTGTACTGCGACGTTCGTTTCGGTTCGAGCGCAACACGATTCACTACCGCGTTCGCGCGTCGAGGCCTGATTGCGGAGTACGGCATCTCCTGGATGTTGCCCCGCTTGGTCGGGCACAGTCGAGCAGTCGATCTTCTGCTTTCCAGCCGGATGGTGGATGCCGACGAGGCGTACCGCATCGGTCTGGTCGACCACCTGGTCACCGGCGGTGACGTTCTGGATGCGGCGATTGCTTACGCCGAGGACATCGCGGCCAACTGCTCGCCGACGTCCCTCTCCGTCATCAAGTCGCAGATGAGTGCCGATGCGCACTCGACCTTCACCGATTCCGCCAGGCGTGCGGAATCGCTGATGCTGAACGCATTTCACGGCCCGGATGTCGTCGAGGGCGTCAACAGCCATCTCGAACATCGAGCCCCCAATTTTCCTTCCCTCTCTGTCAGGAGTTCACATGTCAGTGTTTGAGTTCTCGGATCGCACCAAGAAGTACCAGGCCGAACTGCTCGATTTCATGGACAAGCACGTTTACCCGGCCGAAGCGGTCTACGAAGAGCAGATGCGTGAGTCCGGTAACCCGCACTTTCAGCCGCCGATCATCGACGACTTGAAGAAGGAAGCCAAGGCCCGCGGGCTGTGGAACCTCTTCCATCCCCATCCCGAATGGGGCCCCGGCCTGACCAACCTGGAATACGCACCGCTCGCGGAGATCATGGGCCGCAGCCACCTGGCCTCCGAGGCCACCAACTGCGCCGCTCCGGACACGGGAAACATGGAGGTGCTCACGCTCTTCGGCACCGACGAGCACAAGGAGAAGTACCTCAAGCCGCTTCTCGAAGGCGAAATTCGTTCCGCTTTCGCGATGACCGAGCCCGAGGTTGCCAGCTCCGACGCCACCAACATCCAGCTCCGTATGGACCGTGACGGCGACGAGTACGTGCTGAACGGCCGTAAGTGGTTCGCTTCCAACGCCTTGCACCAGAACTGCAAGGTTCTGATCGTCATGGGTAAGACCGACTTCAATGCCGCCACCCACCGTCAGCAGTCGATGATGGTCGTGCCGATCGATGCTCCCGGCGTCACGATCCTGCGCAACCTGCCGGTTTTCGGCTACCAGGACCGCGAAGGACACGGCGAGATCACTTTCGAGGACGTGCGCGTCCCGGCCAAGGACATTCTCGCCGGTGAGGGTGAAGGATTCGCGATCAGCCAGGCCCGCCTCGGCCCCGGCCGCATCCACCACTGCATGCGTGCAATCGGAATGGCCGAGCGCGCACTGGAACTGATGTGCAAGCGCGCATCCACCCGCATCACCTTCGGGAAGCCCGTCAGTGACAACGCGAATATCCAGGACTGGATCGCCGAGGCTCGTATCGACATCGAGATGGTTCGACTCCTCACGCTCAAGGCCGCACACATGATGGACACGGTGGGCAACAAGGAAGCGCGCACCGAGATCGCAGCCATCAAGGTTGCGGCACCGAACATCGCGCTCAAGATCATCGACCGCGCCATCCAGGTTCACGGCGGTGGCGGCGTCACCGACGACTTCCCGCTCGCGATGGCTTACGCCCACATGCGCACCCTTCGCCTGGCCGACGGCCCGGACGAGGTGCACAAGCGCGCCATCGCCAAGCAGGAACTGCGCAAGTACCGCGAAGTCAAGGCGAACTGACATGGCAGGACTGGATCTCACCGGTAAGACGGCAATCGTCACAGGCGCATCGCGGGGCATCGGCCTCGCGACCGCGCAGGCGATTGCGGCGGCGGGCGGAAACGTCGTACTGACTTCGCGCTCACAGGAATCCGCAGATGCGGCTGCCGCGCAGGTGAACGGCAACGCGATCGGCGTCGGCGCTCACGCGACGGACGAGGATGCTGCACGCAAGTGCGTCGAGCAGACGATCGAGCGTTTCGGCAGTCTCGACATCTTGGTGAACAACGCGGGCACCAACCCGTCGTTCGGGCCGATCATCAACCAGGATCACTCGCGCTTCGCCAAGACTTTCGACGTCAACGTGTGGGCTCCAGTCCTGTGGACCGGCCTCGCAGCGCGGGCCTGGATGGGCGAGCACGGTGGTTCCGTGGTCAACACCGCTTCGATCGGCGGCATGGCGTTCGAGGCGGGAATCGGTACGTACAACGCGTCGAAGGCTGCTCTGATCCACATCACCAAGCAATTGGCGCTCGAGTTGTCACCGAAGATTCGTGTCAACGCCGTTGCGCCGGGAGTGGTGAGAACCAAACTCGCCGAAGCTCTGTGGAAAGAACACGAAGAAGCGGTGTCCGCGTCGACTGCTCTCGGACGCATCGGTGAACCCGAGGACGTGGCCGCTGCCATTGCCTTCCTGGTTTCGGATGCAGCCCAGTGGATCACCGGCGAGATCATGACCATCGACGGTGGCCAGTTGTTGGGTGACGCACTCCCGTTCCGGCAGGGAGCGTCCGTCGGTGGCTAGCGTCGGAGTAGTGGGACTCGATACCGAAGCGGTCACCGGGTGGATCGCAGGCCTGGGGATCGACTTTTCCGGGCCGTTGTCCTTCGATCGAATCGGCTTGGGGCAGTCGAATCTCACGTACCTGGTTCGCGATCAGGACGGCAATCGCTGGGTGCTACGACGCCCACCGCTGGGGCATCTGCTGGCCTCGGCTCACGACGTGGCGCGTGAGGCTCGAATCCTGAGCGCTCTCGAATCCACCGACGTGCCTTCGCCGCGAGTATTCGGGTTGACCGAGGATCCTGCCGTCACCGAAGTTCCGCTGCTCCTCATGGAATTCGTGGACGGCGAAGTGGTGGACCGAATGCCTCTTGCGGAGGCGTTGTCGGAAGATCGTCGCCGGGCAATCGGAATCTCGCTCGCTCAGACGCTGGCGAAGATACACGCCGTCGACCTCGAGCAGGCCGGTCTCGACGACCTGGCAAGCCACAAGCCCTACGCTGCACGGCAGTTGAAGCGGTGGGGTGGTCAGTGGGAACAGTCGAAGACGCGGGAATGCCCTGATCTCGACGATCTCACCCGACGCCTGATTGCAGCCCAGCCGGATCACACGGAAACCACGTTGGTGCACGGCGACTTTCACCTACGCAATGTGATCACCTCGGCGAGCAACGGCGAAGTTGTCGCGGCCCTCGACTGGGAACTGTGCACACTCGGTGATCCGTTGGCGGACGTCGGAAGCTTGTTGGCGTACTGGCCGGCGGCTGGTGAGAATACCGGCGGCGATTTCCCGGCATCGGCACTCCCGGGATTCCCCTCGCGAGAGGAGATCTCCCGGATCTATCTCGAGGCCACCGGACGGGATCCTGCTGCGCTGAAGTTCTGGCACACGTTGGGACTGTGGAAGATTGCCGTGATCGCCGAGGGCGTGATGCGTCGCGCCCGCGACGAACCGCAGAATGCCGCCGAGAGCGGAACTCCCACCGTGGAACGTATTGACGCCTTGGTCGCCAAAGCCAGGGAAATTGCAGATCAGGCCGGGATCTGACGAGATCGTCCGGTGTCCGTCGAATCACGAAAGTATGGAGGGCCAGTGAGCCAGGAACGTAGAACCGCAATTGTCACGGGTGCAGCACGCGGAATCGGTGCGGCAGTAGCGAAGCGACTGTCGGAAGACGGTTTTGCCGTCGCCGTGCTCGACCTCGACGAAGCGGCGTGTGCGGGAACCGTCGACGCGATCAAGGCCGCAGGCGGACAGGCGCTGGCCGTCGGCGCTGACGTCTCCGACGAGGCTTCGGTTGCTGCAGCAGTGGATCGTGTGGCCGCAGAACTGGGTGCACCTACCGTGCTGATCAACAATGCCGGTATCACTCGCGACAACCTTCTGTTCAAGATGAGTGTTGCCGAGTGGGATTCGGTGATGAACGTCCACCTGCGCGGAGCGTTCCTCATGTCGCGTGCGGTGCAGAAGTACATGGTGGAAGCGAAGTTCGGCCGCATCGTGAACCTCTCGAGCACGTCGGCTCTCGGTAATCGTGGACAGGTCAACTACTCCGCTGCGAAGGCCGGAATGCAGGGCTTCACCAAGACATTGGCCTTCGAGCTGGGCAAGTTCGGCGTGACCGCGAACGCTATTGCCCCCGGATTCATCGAAACCGAGATGACCGCCGCAACGGCCGAGCGCATGGGCGTCGGCTTCGAGGACTTCAAGACCGCTGCCGCTTCGCAGATTCCGGTCAATCGCGTCGGACAGCCCGAGGACATCGCGCACACCGCGTCGTTCTTCGTCAGCGAAGGCGCAGGCTTCGTTTCCGGTCAGGTCGTCTACGTCGCCGGTGGACCGAAGGACTGACCGTCCGCTCACCGCTCGAACCGAAGGAATGGGCATGGCTTTCGACGAAGAGGCAGTATCGCGTGATCTCACCGAGAAGGTGAACACGCTTCTCGCGGAGAACGATCCGAACAGCGTGTCGGTATCGGACTTCCTCGGCGCACGATTCGACGCCGGACTGGCGTGGGTTCATTTCCCCGAAGGTCATGGGGGACTCGGTGTACCGCAGAGCTTTCAGCGTCAGGTGAACGCTCAGCTGGAGGCCGCCGGTGCACCGGGCCCGGCCACCGGCAAGAACGGGATCGGACTGGGCATGGCGGCACCGACCATCGCTGCCTTCGGCACCGAGGAGCAGAAGCAGAAGTTCCTGCGCCCGTTGTGGACTGCGGAGACGGTCTACTGCCAGCTGTTCAGTGAACCGGGCGCAGGTTCGGACCTCGCGGCCGTCGCTACCCGCGCCGTCCGCGACGGCGACGACTGGATAGTCAACGGGCAGAAGGTATGGACGTCGGGCGCGCAGAATGCGCAGCTGGCGATTCTCGTGGCCAGGACCGATCCGTCACGTTCCAAGCATGCGGGTCTGAGCTACTTCATCTGCGACATGACCGATCCGGGCGTCGATGTCCGGCCGCTGCGTCAGATCACCGGCGAGGCCGAATTCAACGAGGTATTCCTCACGGACGTCAGGATTCCGGACGCCAATCGCCTCGGAGCCGAAGGCCAGGGGTGGAAGGTTGCGACCACCACCCTGAACAACGAGCGTGTTGCCATCGGTTCGGGCGCACCGCGTGAGGGCGGCATGATCGGAAAGGTCGCTCAGGCCTGGCGTGACGAGCCCGAGCTGCGTAACCCGGCGATGCACGACGAGTTGATGCGACTCTGGACCGAATCCGAAGTTGCGCGTCTGACCGGGGAGCGACTGCGCCAGCAGCTCGCCGCCGGCCAGCCCGGCCCCGAAGGCTCGGGAATGAAGCTCGCGTTTGCCGGTTTGGCCCAGCAGATTTCTGGATTCGACCTCGAACTGCACGGCGAAGCCGGTCTGCGCTACGACGACTGGACACTGCGTCGACCGGATTCCGTCGACTTCACCGGGCGTGAACCCGGATACCGGTACCTGCGAGCCAAGGGCAATTCGATCGAGGGCGGAACGTCGGAGATCCTGCGCAACGTCATCGCAGAACGTGTACTCGGGTTGCCGCCCGAGCATCGCGTCGACAAGGACATCGCCTGGAAGGACCTACCCCGATGAGCGCCGATCTGCTGTACTCCGAGACCGAACAAGATCTGCGAGCCAGCGTCAGACGACTGCTGAGCGAGCGGGCCGGCGCCGACACCGTGGTCACGGCGTACGACGACGTGTCCGCCGACTTCACCGGGCTGTGGAAGTCGCTGGCGTCGGAACTCGGTTTGGCGGGACTGCTGGTACCCGAGGAACTGGGCGGGGCAGGTGCGTCGACGCGTGAGGCGGCGGTCGTGATGGAGGAGATCGGACGTGCGGTCGCTCCCGTTCCGTTCTTCACCAGCGCGGTGCTGGCGACGACGGCGTTGCTGAAGGCCGACGAGACCGAGGTGCTCGGTCAATTGGCAGCGGGGGATTCGACGGCTGCTCTGGTCATCCCGCTGTCCACTGCACCAGGAACTTTCACACCTACTGTCAAGGCAACGGCGAGTGGACTCGTCGGCAGCGTCACGACGGTTGCCGGCGTCGCCGAGTCCGATGTTCTTGTTGTTCCGGTTGCCGGTGAGAGCGGCCTGGAGCTGCATACCGTTCGGATCGCCGACGCCACCGTCACGCCGGTTCTGTCCCTGGACATGACGCGCCGATTGGCGGACGTCGAGTTCTCGGGTTCGTCGTCGGTCCGTGTCGACAGCGGCAATGCGGCGCAAGCGGTTGAGGAAGCGTTGCTCTGCGGGAGCGCACTTCTGGCGTCCGAACAGTTCGCTGTAGCTCAGTGGTGCCTCGAAACGACTCTCGCGTATGTGAAGGAGCGCAAGCAGTTCGGCCGGGCGATCGGTTCGTACCAGGCGATCAAGCACCGCCTCGCCGATCTCTGGCTCGAAGTCAGCTCTTCGGGCGCGGCAGCACGCTATGCGGCGGACACCTATGCACGCGGCGACGAAGATGCGGCGATCGCAGCGACGGTGGCCCAGGCATTCTGCAGCGGCGTCGCGGTTCATGCTGCCGAGGAGTGCGTCCAACTTCATGGTGGTATCGGAATGACGTGGGAGTATCCGGCGCACCTGTACCTCAAACGGGCGAAGAGCGATCAGCTGTCGCTGGGAACCGCGTATCAGCATCGGGCACGCCTCGCCGAGTTGGTCGACCTCCCGATCTCGTCCTGAAACTCACCCACTATCTGTCTGGAGAATTGCTGTGAAGGCTTGGCGCGTCAACGAACTCGGTCAACCCCGCGATGTGCTCGCGTTGGAGGAGACCGCGGATCCCACCCCGAATGCGACGGAGATGTTGGTCAAGGTGCTGGCGGCTCCGGCCAACTTCCCCGACGTCCTCATGTGCCGCGGTGAGTACCAGATCAAGCCGCCGCTGCCCTTCACACCCGGTGTCGAACTGTGTGGTGAAGTGGTCTCGGTCGGTGAATCGGTGACCAAATTCGCAGTGGGGGACCGGGTGATCGGTAATCCGAGTCTGCCGTCCGGCGGATTCGCCGAGTACTCGGTACTGGATCAGAACAACACGTTCCCGGCGCCGTCGGCTCTCGACGACGCGGAAGCATCCGCTCTGAGCATCGGCTATCAGACAGCGTGGTTCGCTCTGCATCGCCGCACCCAACTGCTCGAGGGTGAGACGTTGTTGGTCCACGCTGCTGCGGGTGGTGTCGGTAGTGCGGCAGTGCAACTCGGCAAGGCGGCAGGCGCCAAGGTGATCGGTGTCGTCGGCGGCCCGGACAAGGCCGAGTACGCGCGCAAGCTCGGCGCCGACCTCGTCGTAGACCGTCACAGTGAGGACTTCGTGGCAGCGGTCAAGGAGTTCACCGGCGGCAAGGGCGCCGACGTGGTCTTCGATCCGGTCGGCGGCGACGCATACGCGAAGTCCACCAAGTGCATCGCCTTCGAGGGACGGATCGTCATCATCGGCTTCGCCGGTGGCACGATCCCGCAGCCGGCACTCAATCACGCTCTCATCAAGAACTATTCGATCATCGGACTGCACTGGGGGCTGTACAAGGCCTACAACCAGCAGGCCATCGACGACTGCCACGTCGAGCTCACCAGGCTCGCCGATGCCGGCTTGGTCAAACCACTGATCAGTGAGCGGCTGTCGTTGACGGACGTTGCCGACGGTATCGGTCGCCTCGGCGACGGCACCACGGTCGGTCGCGTCGTGTTCCAGCCCTGATTCTTTGCTGTGCGCCTTTATTAACCCCCGGCGGTTAATAAAGGCGCACAGCACTTCGTGTTCGACGAAAGGATTCCCCGATGAGGCAAGCTGTCATCGTTTCCACCGCCCGTACCCCGATCGGTAAGGCGTACCGCGGCGCGTTCAACAACACTCAGGCTCAAGAGCTTGCTGCACATGCCATTTCGAATGCAGTTCAGCGCGCGGGCCTCGAGGGCGGCGAGGTCGAGGACGTCATCCTCGGCGCCGCGCTGCAGCAGGGCTCTTCCGGCGGCAACGTCGCGCGGCAAGCGGTACTGCGGGCCGGGCTTCCGGACTCGGTTTCCGGAATGACGATCGACCGTCAGTGCTCGTCCGGGCTCATGGCCATCGCGACCGCAGCAAAGCAGATCGTGGACGACGGAATGCAGATCGCGGTCGGCGGCGGAGTCGAATCGATCTCGTTGGTCCAGAACGATCACATGAACAACTTCCGCGCGGCTGATCCGTGGCTGAAGGAAAACAAGCCGTCGATCTACATGCCGATGCTGCACACGGCCGAGATCGTCGCCGAGCGCTACGGAGTCACCCGCGAGCAGCAGGACGAGTTCGCGCTCGTCTCCCAGCAGCGGACCGCAGCGGCCCAGGACGCAGGTCGGTTCGATCTCGAGATCGTCCCGCTGCCCTCGATCAAGCAGGTGCAGGACAAGGAGACGGGTGAGATCCGCAGCGAGTCCGTGACGCTGACCCGCGACGAAGGCAACCGCGCTTCCACCACGTTGGAAGGGCTGTCGAGTCTGCGACCGGTTCTGGCCGACGGGACTGTCAGTGCTCATTCGTCCATCACTGCGGGCAACTCGTCTCAGCTCTCCGACGGCGCTTCGGCGTCGGTGCTGATGGAGGCAGGCGAGGCGGAACGCCGCGGGTTGGCGCCTCTCGGTATCTACCGTGGCATGGCTGTCGCGGGTTGCGCTCCCGACGAGATGGGCATCGGACCGGTGTTCGCGATTCCGCGTCTGCTGGATCTTCACGGCCTGAAGGTCGACGACATCGATCTCTGGGAACTCAACGAGGCCTTCGCCTCTCAGGCCCTGTACTGCCGCGACAAGCTCGGGATCGATCCCGAGAAGTACAACGTCGACGGCGGCGGTATCTCCGTCGGCCATCCGTACGGAATGACGGGGGCTCGTCTGGTCGGCCATGCTCTTCTTGAAGGAAAACGGCGCGGAGCCAAGCTCGTGGTGGTGACCATGTGCATCGGCGGCGGTATGGGTGCTGCCGGGCTTTTCGAGGTCGCATGAGCTTGATCGAGGGACTGTTCGACGTCAGTGGCAAGACCGTTGTGGTCACCGGTGGATCACGCGGCATCGGATACATGATCGCTCGCGGGTTTGTCGAAGGCGGAGCGACGGTCGTCATTTCGGCCCGAAAAGCCGAAGCCTGTGACGAAGCCGCGCGAGAGCTTTCGGAGTTCGGCACCTGCATTTCGCATCCGGCCGATCTGTCCACGGACGAGGGGGTCGAGAGCCTCGCTGCGAAGGTCGCCGAGATTTCGCCGACGCTCGACGTACTGGTCAACAACGCCGGTGCCACGTGGGGAGCTCCCGTCGACGATTTTCCGGCCGCAGGCTTCGACAAGATTTTCGACATCAATGTCAAGGCAATCTTCCTCCTGACGCAGAAGCTGTTGCCGCAGTTGCGGTCTGCAGCCACGGCGGAAGATCCCGCGCGCGTGATCAATATCGGATCGATCGACGGACTCGTGGTGTCGGGTTCGGAGAACTTCTCGTACGGAGCCAGTAAGGCTGCGGTGCACATGTTGACGCGCAAGCTCGCGGCAACGCTTGCGGGGGAACAGATCACGGTCAATGCCATTGCGCCGGGCCCGTTCCCGTCGAAGATGATGGCATTCCTCCTCGAGGACGAACAGAGTGCAAAGGCTGTGGCGGACTCGGTCCCGTTGGGCCGGGTCGGAACTCCCCAGGATGCCGCAGGTCTTGCCATCTTCCTGGCTTCACGTGCCGGGGCTTATCTGACCGGCGCGGTGATTCCACTCGACGGCGGTGCGAGCGGAGCGCGCTGACCTACTGACCGATCTCCTCTGTCCCAAAAGGCCTGAAAGTCTGAACTACTATGACGTTCAGGCCTTTTCGTCCCTTTGTCTGATTGGGTTGTCTGTGACTGCAGTTGCTAGATTATCCGAGGTTCGGGGGGAACGACGACGACAACACCAACAATCCCGGCCTTGGGGGAGTCATGTTTCGCGCGGGGAGATCGTTGGGGGTGTTCGGGGTAGTTGCTGCTCTGGCAGCTGCTGCCGTCACGGTGGTGGCTTCGCCGGCGATGGCTGCGCCGGGATGCGTCGGAGTCAGTGGCGTCGGTAGTAGCGGTGGTCCGGCCAATGCGGCGCCGTGGCTCAACGGCAACACCGGAGGGTTGCCAGGTCTGTCCGGTCGTACTATCGCGATCGAAAAAGTCACCGGCACATACAGTCCCAACAAGACAGTTGATCGCTTCAATGTCCTGGGTACCGACCTCGGCATCATGTGGGACAACGGTGCGGGGCAGATTCTGACGGCTTTCGGCGATACCACCGGGCTAAGTCGTAACCCCACCTGCGACGGTTTGGTGGGCGAGTGGCGAAGTAATGTGCTCTTCCGCAGCTCGGATCGGGTACTCGCCGACGGGATGCGCATCGACAGCGCGCCGAAGGACGGTACCGGTCAGGCGCGTGAGATCATCTCCGGTCTGAAGATTCCGGGCGTCGAGGCCTCCAGCATCCCCACGAGCGGCATCGCAGTGAACGGTGTGCAGTATCTGAGCTACATGTCGGTGCGCAACTGGGGCGAGGCCGGGCAGTGGAGTACAAACTACTCACAGATTGCTACCTCCTCGGACAACGGCGAGACGTGGACCACTCGTCCGGAAACTCTGCGCCCCAACATCGGTGGGGTTCTTCCCCCGGGTGTCGCCCCCGTCGCCGGTAGCGAGAACTTCCAGATGAGCTCGATGGTGAAGGACGGCGGGTTCGTCTACAACTACGGAACCCCCGCGGGACGATCCGGCGAGGTTCGACTTTCTCGCGTGCCCGAGGGGGCGATCCTCGATCTTTCCGCCTACGAGTACTGGAACGGAAACGGCTGGATCCTTGCCGATCCCGCTGCGGCCGTACCCGTCATGGACGGCCGCATCGGTGAGGTCGCCGTTCAGTACAACGAGTTCCTCGGCAAGTTCGTGGCGATGTACGCCGACGCGTTCAGTTCGATCGTGATGCGAACCGCTCCCAGTCCGGTCGGTCCGTGGACGGCACCGGAGACACTGGTCAATCTGGTCGAGGTTCCCGGTATCTACGCCGCATACATCCACCCGTGGTCCAGTGGTTCGGATCTGTACTTCCTTGCCACCACGTGGGCCGACTACAACGTCATGTTGATGCGTACGACGCTCCTTCGCTGATCCGGCTCACGCTTGCGTTTGCTGGAGATACACGATCTCCTCGGTGATCGGCGCGTCGTCGTCGGTCGGCGGTTCTTGTCGGCGGCGCCACCAGATGGTGAACAGGACGGCTCCGATCACCAAGGCAGCCAGAGCGATTACCGCCACCCAGAATTTCGGGCCGTAGTATCCGACAAGGACCATGCGCATGGCGTTGCGCGCCCACGTGAGTGGCATCAGAGCGTGCAGCCACTGCAGAACCGTCGGCATCTGTTCGATGGGGTACACCGCGCCGAAGGCGAAGATCTGAATCATCAAGGCGCCCAAAGCGATGAAGGTTCCGTTGACGGCTCCGAACACAACGGTGAAGAGCCTGCCCGAGCTGACCGCGGCGGCACCCACCAGGATCATCACTGCGATCATCGCCAGGACACTAGGTGGTTCGACGTTTGCCACGGTCAGTGACACCACCGACAACACGAGCGCCGCGATCAAGGTGACCAGGGCGGGAATGCGGTAGCGGCGCAGCCCCTCACGTACCACGCTGGTGTGCGAGTTCAGTGAACGTCCGCGTCGTGGGCGGACGACGAACCACGTGAGAATTCCGCACAGGAACAGTGCCACCGAGATCACGGCAGGGACGGCTCCCGGTCCGAAACCGGCTGCGGGATAGTTGTTCCGCGCGTCGACGGCAACCGGGGACGAGAGAAGATTGGCCGTGGTGGCGCGCTCGTCGTCCGTGAACTGCGGCACCTGGGCGGCACCGTCGGACAAACCGGTGGCGAGTTCCGCGCTGCCCGCGTCGAGCTCGCCGACGCCGGCCGATAGCTGCCCGAGACCGTCACGGAGCGCAATACTTCCAGTGTCCAACTGCCCCAGCCCGGTGGAGAGTTCCTGTGCACCGGTAGCGAGTTGGCCTGCACCGTCGGACAGTTGGCCCAGGCCGGTGTTGAGTTCACCTGCACCGGCCGCGGCGGCAAGGAGCCCACCACGGTAGTCGCTGCTCGGATCAGTGAGCTGCCGCGAGATTTCCCGCGCGCCGTCGCGAAGCTGACCGAGCTGACCGATCACGTCGTCGTCCGACGGTTGTGCAGTCAGGGAAGCCCGCAGTCCACCCAGGGCTTCGACGAGTCCGGCGGAGACCGGATCGGCCGAGTTTCGAAGCATCGACGTGAGGGCGTCGATCTGACCGACGACGGCGTCCGAGGACCCCGCGAGGTCGAGTACCGGGGTGGTGACCATGTCGACCACTTCGCTGATCTGTCGGGCGCCTGCGCCGAGTTCGTCGGTGCCCCCGACCAACTGGTTGAGTCCGCTGCTCAGCTCGCCCGAGCCTGCAGCAGCTTCGCGAGCTCCGGCAGCCAGCTCGCCGGCTCCGGCGGCCAGCTCCTTGCCGCCCTGATTTGCTTCGCCCATGCCGGTGGCGAGTTCCTTGCTTCCAGCGTAGAGCTCGTTGGTTCCGGCAAGCGCTTCGGAGGATCCATCGGACAGCTGTTGCGCTCCTGCTGCTGCTTCACCGAATCCTGTTCCGAGTTCACCCAACCCGACCAGCACCTGGTCGATGGACTGCTCGCCGATCGACTCGGAGACCGCCGAGCGCACCTGAGCGATGATGCTTTCACCGACCGGGCCGGCGACCAGACTGTTGTAGTCGTTGTACAAGACGTCGAGTTCGGCCTTGCGGCCCGAACCCGATGCGGCACTGGCCACATCCGCGCTGAAAGTTTTCGGAATGACGACCGAGAAGTAATAGGTGCCGTCGTTGACGCCGTCGGCGGCTTCCTGTTCCGAGACGACCTTCCATGCAACGTCTCCGCTCTCGACGAGCGCGGCAACAACTTCATCGCCGGCTTGCAGACGTGTTCCGTCGAGTTCTGTGCCCGCATCGGCGTTGACGATGGCGACGGGCAAGCGGTTGACCGTGTCGCCCGGATCCCACAGTGCCCACATGTAGAACGCCGCAATCGACAGCGGTGCGATGACGAGGACAGCGAGAACTGTCCGGATGATGTGCGTGCGTCGCGTCGTGGCCGCGTTGTCGACTACGGGTTGTGGCGCCATGTGGAGCTCTCTTCTCGTGGACCGAAGCAGGTGTGGCACGAAAGGGAGCCACCAAAACTGCTGGACATACGTCCAGCTCGGTCACGATACAAAGCAAACGGCCATCCTGTGACCGTTTTCGAAGAATTGGGCGTTATCGGCCGCCGTGCTCTGCCTCGATCTTTGCCCACTCCCACCCTCGGAAGTTGGCCAGACGAAGCTCCTCTGCTTCGTCGAAGGTGTACCACTCGGTGCTCGGCGCATCAGGGAGAGTGCCGCGCAAGTATTCGCCCAGGTAGTGAAGTGGGCCTTCCCAGCCGGTTCCGACGCCGTAGCAGCCGGTGTCCGGGTCGTTACGGAAGACATCGGCGACGGAGGCGTGCTCCAACTCGAGCCAGGTGGCGTCGGGGCCGTCGGCAGTCAGCCGGATCTCGACCTGATCGCTGTATCCACGATCGCCGGGCGGTGTCCACTGCAGTCGCAGCAGGTGTGGGGCGTCGCAGGCCAGGATCTCGCCACTTGCCTGGCCTTCGAAGGCGTAAGAGCCGCCCACCTGGAAGTTTCCGCTCACCGGGAGGAAGAAGCGGTTGATGCGGTCAGGGGTCGTGATGGCGTCCCAGACGTCGTCGACCGACGCGTTGTAGCGGCGCTTGAGTACGGCTGTTCGAGCCGAACCTTCGGCGATCTCGCGGTTGCCCATGCTCCGCTCTACCGCGGTGAGGCTGGTGTCCTGGTTCGCGATCTCGGTCATTGTGAGTCTCCTTCGTCGGAAGAATTCGGTTGTGAAGATCTGCTCCGCTTCGAGCCGCGTCGTTTCCCGCGTGCGAGTTCTGTGGCCAATGCGTCGAGAGGACCGCTCCAGAACTGCCGGAATCCGTCGAGCCATTGGTCCACTTCTTGCAATGGCGCGGGCTCGACGGCATAGAGACGCCTGGTGCCTTCGCTGCGGACGGTGGCGAATCCGTTTTCTCGGAGCACTCGCAGGTGCCCGGACGCGGTCGGTTGCGAGATTCCGAACTCCGCTGCCACGACTTCGGCGATCTGACCCGCCGAGCGCTCGCCGCTGGACAGGAGTTCCATGATTCTTCGCCGAACTGGGTCTCCGAGAACGTCGAACGCATGCACCAGTCATTTATATCGGCAATGGCCAATATAGGCAAGCGCCGAAACTTGTATTCGGGCGTCGGTCAGTCCGAGAGCGCGAACTCGTCGGCGTCGAAGAGTTCACCGATCAGCCCGCCGAGATGGCGTCGATGTTCGGCCGACAGTGTCGCTGCCGCCTCGGCATCGTGGTCTGCGCACAGCTCGATCAGCTTGTTGTGATGGTCGACGGAGTCCTGGCTGCCGAGAAGGCTCGAGAACTTGCGGTAGTAGATGCGGTGAATTTGTGGGTGAACCTGGTGAATCAGCTTCTTCAACAGCGGATTTGCCGCAGCGTCGATGATGACGCTGTGTAGGCGATCGTCTGCGGTCAGGGCTCGGCCTATGTCGTTTCGTTTGACGGCGGCAGCGAAGTCCTTGTTGGCCGAACGCATCGCCCCGATCATCTCGTCGGTGAGATTCGGTACAGCGGTGACGACGGCCAGTTGGTCGAGAGCTTCGATGACTGCGAGTGTTGCCTCGACGTCGCCGCGGTCGAGGGTGGTGATGCGCGTGTACGCACCAGGTTTCGCTTCCACGAGTCCGGTGTCGACCAGCCTTGCGAGCGCTTCGCGGACTGGAGTTCTGCTCAGTCCCAGATACTCGGCGAGTTCGCTGTCCTTGATCTTCGAGCCCGGCGCCAGTTCACCGGTGACGATCGCTTCGCGAATGCGTTCGAGAGCGATGTCGCTCATTCGTGCTCGCTCAACCGGTTTACCGCCACGCAACATACTGGATATCGTACTCTGCAGCCTCCCTGCTGCAGGTCAGCCCGAAACGACCATCGAAGGGTGTCTCCGGGCATCCGCAACCCGCCGGAGCAGAGCGCGGGCGAGAATTGTTGCCGGATCGATGATCTGACAGGTTGTGGCGTCGGCGGGCAGTCCGAGCGGAATCTCGGTGCACCCGGCCACGACGACCTGCGCGCCCGATTCGACGAGAAGATCAGCGGCCCTGACGAGCTTGTCGGTGGTCTCGTCTCCGACGTTGCCGCTCTTGATTGCTCGGATCGCCGGCATCACCAGTTCGTCCTGGATCGCAGGTCCGGGCACCAGGACGTCGATCGAGTATTCCGACAGCCATTGTTGATACAACCCGGTGCGGACCGTCCCCGTGGTGGCCAATAGTCCGACGGATGTGACGGCGGGTGAGAGCGTCCGGATGTGCCGAGCGACTTCGTCGATCATGTGGACGACGGGAAGTCCCAGTTGGGACGAGATGGCGGGCAGGAAGGCGTGGGCGGTATTGCATGGGATGGCGAGCGTCGTCGCGCCCGACTCTCGGAGAACGCGCGCACCGCGGATCAGCCACGGAGTGGGGTCAGGGCCGTTCTCGGTGAGTGCCAATGTCCGGTCGGGAACGGTGGGATCGGCCCAGATGACAACTTTGGGGTGCTCCTGATCCGTCGAACCTGGTGTCAGCGCAACGAGTTTGGAGTAGAAGTCGGCAGTAGCGGCGGGCCCCATGCCTCCGAGTATTCCGATGACGGGGTCGCTCATGGACGCCGGAGAGCTGGCGCTCTGCCGTATTCGTGGCACCTTCATGTTGCAATCCAACCTTTCGCATCCAATATATTGGATACTCGTAATGTTGACTACAGTGAAGGAGGTCGGAGGTAGTTGTCAAGTAAGGCGCAGTGTTCCCGGAATTGCGAAGTTCGAGAACTCAGCCGATCAGCAGGGGTTCGGTTCGCCGATCTTCACGGCCGAGAGCACGGCTTCGATTTCCCCGAAAGGACTTCCGGCAGAGGGTGTCTGATCGACGACAATCCAGTTGGAATCGACCAGTTGGCGTCGACCCGCGCCGGTTGCGTCAGCACTTCTGGAGAAGAAGACTCCGGCCGACTGAATGGTGTCCTGTGCGTCTTGAAGATTCATGCACACGACGTTGGGCATGACCGCGGGAGCTGCAGCGGGCGTCACTTCCGCGGCGACTGGGGTCGTGGCCAGTGGAGAATTCGTCGTACCGATCACCGAGGTGGTCAATGGAGCCTGAGTCGTCGTGGGTTGAGTTGTCGAGGTTGCAGTGGTGGTCGCGGTGGATGTTGATTCGGCCTCGCTGTCGGTGCTTGTTCCTGAGCACGCGGCAAGTGACGCCAAGGCGAATGCGCTGAGTCCGATGCGAACGGCAGTTGAGGGCGGGCGAATCGATGTCGAAAAGAGGTGTGGTGCGCGCACAGACGTTCCTTGTCGGTAAAGGGGCGATGAAAGCGGAGATTCGAGCGCAGAGCACATCCGACGCCGTCGATGTGCCTTATGTCGAATAGAACCATAGGCTTTCGGCACCGGATTCGAGAGGAATTGCCTACATGCATTTTCTGGAACTACGACACGCGCAGTGTGAACCCCCAGCGGCGTATTCGCCTGTCCTGGAGAGCTACGGAGACGTGCAGACTGTTCTTCTGGGCACCGACCCGCTTCCGGCACATCGACGGTTCGACGCCGTGATCGTGATGGGCGGGCCGATGGGCGTCGGCGATCAGGGCGAGGTCGAGTGGTTGGCATCCGAGATCGAATACATTCGCGATCTGGTCGAGAGCGACGTCCCGGTGTGGGGAGTGTGTCTGGGTTCGCAGTTGCTCGCCGCGGCGCTGGGTGCTCGCGTCTACACGGGCGCTGTGCCTGAAGTCGGAGTTGAGGAGATCACCTTGACTGTCGAGGGCCGGCAAGATCCCGTGTGGGGAGATCTGCCCTCCACATTTCCTGCAATGCAATGGCATTCGGATACCTTCGACATTCCGAACGGCGCGGTGCGGCTCGCTGGTTCAGCCAAGTATCCGAATCAACTCTTCCGATACAAGCAGAGTTACGCCGTTCAGTTTCACCTCGAAGCGTCCTCCGCGGTGGCGCGCGAATGGATGGAACTGGCCGAGTACCGCGATTCGCTGCATGCTTCGCTGGGAGCGGACGGTCCGCGCATCTTCATGCAGCAGTTGAGTGCAGCCGAGTCGCAGGGGCTCGAGATTGCCGCAGCCGTGATGGAGAAATGGTTGAAATCCATCTCCACCGAATAAGCCCGTTTCGTCCTGATTGACCGATTTACCTGTTACCTTGTGTTCTCGTGGGTGGATGAACCGATCCGGTCGAGCAACACACCTCGTAGAGTCCGGATCTCCCCCGCGAAAGGGGAGCGATGCGCCGGATGCGGAAGATATCGACAGCAGCAGTGACGTGTGTACTCGCGTCGACCGCGGTCTTGGGGGCGACCCAGGCCAATGCATCCCCGTGGGATTGCAATGTCACCGGGAGCTTGGATCAATCAGGTGGGCCGACCAATCCGATTCCCTGGCTCAACGGCACGGATGGCAAACTGCCGGAATTGCAAGGCCGCACCTCGGCGGTCGAGTACATCACGGGCGCGCTGAGCCCCAACCAAACCGTCGAGCGGTTCAACGTTCTCGGCACGGATCTGGGCATCATGTGGGACAACGGCGCAGGTCAGGTCCTGACAGCTTTCGGTGACACCGTCGGTATCGGATCTGACCCTCTGTGCTCCGGGGTGGTCGGCGACTGGCGCAGCAACGTCCTGTTCCGTAGCTCGGACGGAAATCTGTCCGACGGCATGAACATCGACTCCTCGCCGACCGACCGACCGAATCACTCGCGCGAGATCATCGGAAGTCTGAAAGTCACCGGCGTCGAAACCAGCAGCATTCCGACGACGGGTATCTCCGTGGGCGGCGTTCAGTACGTCAACTACATGTCGATACGTTCGTGGGGAGGGTCGGGCGAGTGGGTCACCAACTTCTCGCAGATCGCGTCCTCGCACGACAACGGTGAGACCTGGCAGATCGAACCGGCCTCGTCCCGGCCCAATCTGCCGTTGACAGGTAACGACAACTTCCAGATGGGGTCCTTCGTCAAAGACGGTGGTTACGTCTACAACTTCGGCACCCCCGCCGGACGCTTTGGCGAGGGGCGTCTCTCGCGAGTCAAGGAAGCCTCCATCGCGGACGTCGCGGCGTACGAATACTGGGACGGAAAGGCATGGGTCCCCAACAATCCCGCTGCCGCGGCGGTAGTTCTCGACGGGGATGTCAGCGAACTGTCGGTGCAGTACAACAACTATCTCGGCAAGTTCGTCGCGATGTACTCCAACGAGTGGGGAGCGCTGGTGCTGCGGACGGCGTCGGACCTGACCGGTCCGTGGAGTGCACCCGACGTAGTGATCGGCACCGACGAGGTTCCGGGCCTCTACGGCGCGTACATGCACCCCTGGTCACAGGGGCAGGACCTCTACTTTCTCGCCACCACTTGGTCCGACTACAACGTGATGCTCATGAAGACCACGCTGCACCAGTGAACCGGATGGTTATCGTTGAACGGTGAGCACCACCGACAATGCGCTACTGATCACCGCCCTTCGAGACGTGTTGGTGGGACCACTACCCGAAATCGGCCGACGATTTTCGACGTTGATCGCGGACATGGCGCCGCACACCTCTCTGGTGATCTTCACCCGTGAGTGCACCGGTAGGCCGCGCAAGGTTGCCGGGGATCCAGCTGTCGTCGATCGTGTGACCATCGCCGAACTCGACCGTATCCGTACGGATCTCACTGTCGGACAGATATTTCGGGGAAAGTGCGCTATCGCCGGCCGAGACCGTGAAGTGCTCGCGATGCTCGATCGAACAGACACCCTCCTCGTGCTGACGCCACACCCCGGACCGGTGAAGGCGGCATCCCTCGAATTGATCCAGGCACTGTTCGCGGTGACTGCAACCGGAATTCAGCTCCAGGTGCGGAACGCGAGTCCGGCATATCTCGCCGAGTCGCGGGCAGCGTCGTCCGAGCGTGCACGCACCGTGGCAGAGATGACGGAGGTGCATGCGGCCACCCTCGAGACGATGCTGGCGACGCTGCGCTCGGCGGATCTCGACGACACACGTGCGCGAACCTCGGCCAGGGAGACTGCGGCCTCGGCTCTGATCGGCCTGCGTTCGGCCGTCGACGTGCACCGCGAGTTGGCCGAAGAGTCGACCACCACCGCTTTTGCGCGGATGCGTGGGGAATTGCGTTCGCTGCTCAAGCATCGGGAAATCGCGTTGGAGTTGGTGGAGCCACCCGTCGACGGGCGTGGGTTACCCGGTGAAGTGGCGCACGGCGCCCGCGCGGTCGTCCGCGGCGCGGTCTTGGCCTTGTCGGATCAGCAGACGCTCTCGCGAATCCGGGTGGCCTGGACCCTCGACGCGGCTTCGCTCTCGATCGACATCCGCGACGACGGTGGTGGTGAAGCCGACGTGATCGACGTGGAACGCCAATTACGTTCGAGGGTAGAGACTTTGGGTGGAACCGTCGAATCCGAGTCGACGCCCGGGTGGGGGAACCGGATCAGCGCAACCATCCCGCTCGACGCGCCCGTCGCCCTACCGAACCGCGACGTCCTGACGGAACTGGCTCCGCGGGAGTTCGAGGTACTCGAGCATCTGGTGGCCGGACGGCGCAACAAGGCAATCTCGGAGCGACTCGGCGTCAGTGAGAGCACAGTCAAGTTTCATGTTGCCGGGGTCCTGCGAAAATTGGGCGTCGAGAGTCGGGGTGCGGCGGCCGCCGCGGGCGCGGAGGCCGGCGTGAAGCCTGCACCCTAGTCCTTTCGGCCAGGTCGGTCAGTCAGTTCGACCAGGGTTGCGGGCACCTGCTTCGGGCTAACCTTTCAACGAGTGCACATATCGCAATGTGAAAACACGGCGCCATGTGACGACACGTCCTCAATCGCACGAAGCCAGGAGCAAAGCCATGCCACAGCAGGTACGCGGCGTCATCGCCCGATCCAAGGGTGCCCCCGTCGAAATCGTCCCCATCACGATTCCCGATCCCGGCGCCAACGAGGTAGTGGTCGCCATTGCAGCGTGCGGTGTGTGCCACACCGACCTGACCTACCGCGACGGCGGAATCAACGACGAGTACCCGTTCCTGCTCGGGCACGAGGCGTCGGGCATCGTCGAGAGCGTCGGCCCCGGTGTCACTCACGTCGAGGTGGGCGACTTCGTCGTGCTCAACTGGCGTGCAGTATGCGGGCAGTGTCGTGCGTGTAAGCGTGGCCGCCCGCAGTACTGCTTCGACACGTTCAACGCCGAGCAGAAGATGACGCTCGAAGACGGCACCGAACTGACGCCGGCACTCGGCATCGGCGCATTCGCAGACAAGACGCTGGTTCACGAAGGCCAGTGCACCAAGGTCGACGCCTCGGCCGATCCGGCTGTCGTCGGACTGCTCGGTTGCGGCGTCATGGCCGGCATGGGTGCCGCGATGAACACCGGCAACGTCGGACGCGGTGATTCGGTGGCTGTGATCGGGTGTGGCGGCGTTGGCGACGCAGCGATCATGGGTTCACGCCTGGCCGGTGCCAATACCATCATCGCCATCGACCGGGATCCACGAAAGCTGGAGTGGGCCACGGAACTTGGTGCCACGCACACGATCAATGCGACCGAGGTCGACGACGTCGTCGAAGCAGTTCAGGAGCTGACCGGAGGTTTCGGCGCCGACGTGGTTGTCGACGCAGTCGGCCGTCCCGAGACCTGGAAGCAGGCGTTCTACGCCCGCGACCTCGCGGGAACCGTAGTGCTGGTGGGAGTTCCGACGCCGGACATGAAGCTGGAAATGCCGCTGGTGGACTTCTTCTCGCGCGGCGGAGCCCTCAAGTCGTCGTGGTACGGCGATTGCCTGCCCGAGCGTGACTTCCCCGTTCTGGTCGACCTGTACCAGCAGGGGCGTCTGCCGCTCGAGAAGTTCGTCAGCGAGCGCATCAAGCTCGACGAGGTCGAGAAGGCATTCGAGACGATGCACCGCGGCGAGGTTCTCCGTTCGGTGGTGGTCCTGTGACATTGCGAGTCGATCGCGTCGTCACCTCGGGCACGTTCAGCCTCGACGGCGGAACATGGGACGTCGACAACAACATCTGGCTGATCGGTGACGACAACGAAGTGGTGATCGTCGACGCAGCTCACACCGCGCAGCCGATCATCGACGCTGTCGGTGGACGCAAGGTGATCGGAATCGTCTGCACCCACGGCCACAACGACCACGTCACCGTTGCGCCGGAGCTGGCCGAGAAACTCGACGCTCCGATCTACCTGAACCCGGCCGACGATGTCCTCTGGGAGATGACTCACCCCGGGGTGAAGCATCTGAGCTTGGAAGATGATCAGCGTATTGCTGTGGCGGGTACGGACATTCTGGCCATCCACACACCGGGCCATTCCCCGGGGTCGACCTGCCTCTACCTGCCCGAGGCGGGGGAACTGTTCAGCGGCGACACCTTGTTCTCCGGTGGACCCGGCGCAACGGGGCGGTCGTACTCAGACTTCCCGACCATCATCGGGTCCATTCGCGACAAGCTGTTCGCGCTCCCCGCCGAGACCAAGGTTCACACCGGTCACGGCGACGGCACGACGATCGGTACCGAGGCGCCGCATCTCGAAGAATGGATCCGCGCCGGATCCTGATGTGGTCAGAAGCGAAGTGGGGACGCCGGTACCGGCGTCCCCACTTTTGTCACAACGCTGATGCCCAACCGGCGGTGTCGTTCTCACCCGGGATTGCCATCAGGCCGTGCCACAGTTCGAGGATCTCGAACCATTCTGTCTCGGATCGGCTGAGGGGACGGACGGATTCGTAGCCGGCGCGCAGGCTCTGCCGTACCGCGATCGGTGTCGGTCGCCAATCGGTGAACAGGGTGCCCAGATAGACGCTTGCCTTGGCCAGGTCGCTCACCCGGTGGTCGATCACCACGTCGTCGAAGTCGAGTACTCCGGTGGTCCGAGAGTTTCGAGTCAAGATGTTGGCTGCACGGAAGTCGTTGTGTACCAGTTGAGTTTGGTCATCGAGCTCGGACGCACGCGCCAGGAGGCCCACGAGCCTACGCGTTGCCTCAGGCGCGAACCCGCGGTCGAAATTCTCGAGCCAACCACCGATGCGCTCCTTCAACCCGGTGCTGCGCGACGAGAAAACCGATCCGTCGACATGGGTGGCGCCGAGCGTTCGGTGTATTTCTGCCAGACATGCTCCTGCCGAACGGACCGCCACGCGGTCCTGCACGTCCAACCAATCTCCCGCCAACTCCGGCAGTACGGTGAATGACACTGCGCACGAAGGCCCTTCCAGTGTTTCCCGGTCCAACAGTGTTTCCCGGTCCAATCCGTTCAGGGACGTGATTGGTGACGGAACGGGCACGCCCTGCGCGGCGAGTGCGCTCAGCAGGCGCGTCGACGCCTCCAGGTTCGCGAAGCGCTCTGTGTCGCGCGACCACTTCACCACCAGCCCACCTCGGTCGCTCGCAACCCACACAATCGCGTTCTGGTGACTGATCGCCATTCGCGAGCACTCGAGGGCCGTCAATCCCCAAGTCTGCTCGAGTACCGCCGAGACCCAATGGGTGGCTGCGCCGAAGCTGTTGAATCCGAATCGCTGCTTCAGAGCGGCTTCCGGCTCCACCGACTCCCAGAGCATGGACAACCCGAGTGGCAACATGCCGTTCGACTCTAGTGGGGGAAGTTCGAATCGAGGTGTCGATCTCGGAAGCACCCGAAGACGCCTTGGCGACAGCTGCAGTTCAGCCGCCTTGACTCAGTTCGCTGAAGATCAGGTTGGTCTGGGTATTGGCGATGGCCGGATCGTTGAGGTGCGCGCTGACGAAATCGCGAAGCCGAGTGGGGGATTCACACGACACGTGCACCAGGAGATCACGGTCCCCACTCATCAGGAACACTCGCTGAACGGAATCCAATCCGCTCAGGTGCTCGGCAATTTCCGTCATCCGACTTCTGGCGTGGGAGTGAATCAGAATCGACACCATCGCCGAGATCTCGAGGCCGAGTAGCTCGAGGTCTATGTCTGCGTGAAACCCCTTGATGACGCCCGATTCGCGTAGAGCGCGCATCCGCGCCAGAGCGGTCGACGGCGCTATCCCGACCTTCTCGGCGAGTGCGTTGTTGGGGATGCGTGCATCCCGGACGAGTTCGCGGAGAATCGCCGTATCGACGTCGTCGAGCCGAACATGATTCGGCCGAGCTGCGGCAGCTGCCCGTTCGATCGCATTTATCATCCGATTTCTCCCTGCCGTCGCGAAAATATTCAGCATCTATTGACCGCGCCCGTCGATGATCCTAGCTTTTGCCAAACACATCGAATTATCAAACGGTCGAGATCTACACAGTCGACTGTTGCGACGAAGGGGTCTGGATGCTTCCGAGGATCGGCCGACACGCGGGCGACGGACACACGGGCGACTGGAGGGCGCGGTTGATCGACATCAGCCCGCCGATCTCCGAATCGACGCCCGTGTGGCCAGGCGATACCGCCTTCACCCGCGATGTCACGTCCGACCTCGGCGGCAGTGACGCCGTCACCATCAACCGAATCACCACCACTCCGCATATCGGTGCTCACGCCGATGCACCGGCGCACACTCGCATCGACGGCGCGACCATTGGTTCCGTTCCCCTCGAGCCCTATCTCGGCGAAGCACTGGTGGTCGACATGACGGGGGTCGACGGTGCCGCCTGCATCAGGCCCGTCGAAGAGACGGTGGAGCGACTCGGCGGCCATCTGCCGCAACGGCTGATTCTGAGGACGTACCCGAAGTACCCACGCGAGTGGGACAACGACTTCGCCGGTGTTTCTCCGGAGCTGACCCACTGGTTCGCCGACCGCGGTGGAGTTCTGATCGGAATCGACGGCGCCTCGTTCGATCCGATGGACAGCAAGACCATGGACGGGCACCACGCGGCAAGCGATCGTAGCGTCGCGATCCTCGAAGGACTTTGCCTCGACGACGTCGACGAAGGCTACTACGAGTTGATCGCACTGCCGCTGAAGTTCCTCGACCTCGATGCCAGCCCGGTACGGGCCGTGCTCCGGACTCTGCCTTCATCACCCTCAACGCCGACACATGCAGGAGAAGAATCGTCATGACATCGACAGCCACACTTTCGTTGGAAGACTGCGTCAAGGCCGACGCAGTGGATCCCCTGAGGGAGTTCCGCCGCGAGTTCGCGATTCCGGAGGGCGTTCTCTACTTCGACGGAAACTCGCTCGGCGCGCGTCCCATTGCCGCGCAGGAATGCGCCGCGAGAGTGATCGGCGACGAGTGGGGCAACGGCTTGGTTCGCAGTTGGAACGAGGCTGGATGGTTCGACCTCCCGGTCCGCCTCGGTGACAAACTTGCCCCGTTGCTGGGAGCAGGTGAAGGCGAAGTGGTAGTGACGGATTCGACGTCGATCAACCTGTTCAAGGCATTGGCCTCTGCGCTGTCCATCGCGGCTGCTCAGGATCCCAGCCGGAAGGTGATCGTCTCCGAGCGCGACAATTTCCCCACTGACCTCTACATTGCGGAGGGCATCATCTCGCTGCTCGATCAGGGATACGAACTACGCCTGATCGACCAACCGGGCGACCTCACCGAAGCAGTAGGACCGGACACCGCCGTAGTGATGTTGTCGCACGTCAACTACCGCACCGGAAACCTGTATGCGATGACGGAAGTCACTGCAGCAGTGCAGGAACGTGGCGCCCTCATGATCTGGGATCTCGCACACTCGGCCGGCGCCGTCACTGTCGATCTGAGCGGTGCCGACGCCGACTTCGCGGTCGGGTGTACGTACAAGTACCTCAACGGTGGTCCGGGTTCGCCTGCATTCATCTGGGTCAACCGTCGCCATCAGAACACCGGAATCCAGCCGTTGTCCGGGTGGTGGGGGCACGCGCGACCGTTCGCGATGGAGTCGGCCTACGAACCCGGCGCAGGAATACGGCGCTTTCTGAGTGGTACTCAGCCCATCACGTCGTTGTCTCTCGTCGAGTGTGGTCTTGACGTCGCGCTCAAAGCTGACATGGCCGACATCCGCAGCAAGTCGCTCGCGCTGGCCGATCTCTTCATAGACCTCGTCGAGGAGCGTTGCGCTGATTACGGTTTGCAGTTGATCACGCCGCGCGAACACGAGCGTCGTGGATCGCACGTGAGTTTTGTTCATCCCGAGGGCTATTCGATCATGAAGGCTCTCATCGCGCGGGGCGTCATCGGCGACTACCGCGAACCCGGAGTGCTGAGGTTCGGCATCACTCCGCTCTATCTCGGATACGCCGACGTGTGGAACGCCGTCGACGTGTTGCGAGACATCCTCGAGAACAAGTCCTGGGATCGCCCCGAATTCCGCGAGCGCGACGCAGTCACCTGATTCTTCCAAGTTTCCGCGGACCGGGAGGTACCGCCTTTCGCAAGGAGCTTTCATGAGTGATTTCAAAAACATTCAGCAGCGAGAATCAGGTCTCAAACGCGAACTCGGCCCCAAGCAGATGAGCATGATCGCGCTCGGCGGTGCAATCGGCACCGGACTCTTCCTCGGCAGTAAGTTCGCCATCGGATTTGCCGGCCCGAGCGTCATCATCAGTTACGCGATCGGCGGGTTGATCGCCCTCCTGCTGATGGGTGCCCTTGCCGAAATGACTGTTGCACATGCGACATCAGGTTCGTTCGGTGCGTACGCAGAATTCTACGTCGGACCGTTGATCGGCTTCCTCGTTCGCTATCTCTACTGGTCATGCATCGTCCTCGCGGTCGGGACCGAGGTCACCGCGATCGGTGAATACATGCAGTTCTGGTTCGCCGACGTACCGTCGTGGCTGTGGATCGTGTTGTTCTCCGGAGTGCTGATCGGCGTGAACATGTTCAACGTCAAGGCCTTCGGAACGATGGAGTACTGGTTCTCGACGATCAAGGTCTTCGCGATCGTGGCGTTCATCGTGATGGCAGCGTACGTCGTGTTCGGTAGCGGAAACCCGGACTACGGATTTCACAATTACACGGCCGGTGGCGGATTCTTTCCGAATGGTTTGTCCGGCATGTGGTTTGCCGTGATTGTATCGATCTTCAGCTACTTGAGCATCGAGATGATCGCCATTGCGGCCGGTGAGGCGGAAAACCCCGCGGTGGCGGTGAAGAAGGCATTCCGTGTGACGATCGTCCGACTGTTCGTCTTCTACATCGCAACCCTTGCTTTGATTCTGGCAATCGCTCCGATGGACAAGATATTGAGTGGCGGAAGCCCTTTCGTTACGGTGATGCAGGTTGTGAAGATTCCGGGCGCAGACAGTGTGCTGAACTTCGTGGTGATCATTGCCGCGCTGTCCGCGATGAACAGTCAGCTGTACGTGTCTTCGCGAATGATGTTCTCGCTCTCCCGTGCTGGTGACGCGCCGGCCATTCTCGGCAAGGTCAGGGCCAACGGCTCACCGGTCAATGCCTTGCTGCTGTCGACGTCGGGTATCGCCGTCGCAACCATCGTCTACGTGCTCTTTCCCGAGCAGGCATTCACCTTGATGATCTCGCTGTCGATGTTCGGGGCGATGGCGACGTGGCTGCTGATCTTCGTGACGCACTGGTTCTTTCGCAAGCGGATGGCAAGCGAAGGACGAACCCTCTCGTTCACGATTCCGTTCTTCCCGGTGGGGACGATACTGGGTGGTGTCCTCATGGTCGCGATCCTCGTCACGACATTGTGGGTCGAGGATTTCAAGATGACCTTGGTGTTCGGGGTGCCGTTTGTTCTTGCCGTGATCGGCATCTACTGCTTCACCCGATCACGTCGGGCGCAGAGTCGAGCGGTAACGGCTGAACAGGTTCAGGACGAGATCACCGGCACGGTGGTCAAGCGGGTTCCCTGACTTACATTGGCAATCACAGGGTTTCGGCGAAAAACTCCATAGTGCGGGTCCAGGCGAGGGCAGCAGAATCCGGGGCGTAGTGGCTGGCCGAAGTGTCGTTGTTGAACGCGTGGCCGGCGTCGGCATAGCGGTACACCCGGGCGAGATCGGACGCGGTTGCGCGCAATTGCTCGACGCTCTCCGGCGGGATACTCGGATCGAGGTCGCCGTAGTGACCGAGCCACGGGACCTGCAGTTGCGCTGCAAGTTCGGTGCCTGCGGCAATCCCATCCCATCGGGCTTCTGCAACGCCGCCACCGTAGTACGTGACAGCGGAATCGACGAGGGGTACGGCGGCACACCACAGGGATGCGGTGCCGCCCATGCAGAATCCGAGGGAGCCGACTTTGTCTGCTCCCTCGGATCGGCTGTAGTCGACGGCGGCACGTACGTCGTGGCCGATGCTTGTGCCGTCGAGTGCCATGAGCGCATCCTTCGCGGACGGGAAGTCGGTGAAGGAGGTCTGTGCGCCGCGATGGTAGAGATGCGGGGCGACGGCAAGGTAGCCGCCATCGGCGAGACGCTCGAGGATGCTCTCGATGTGCTTGTTCACGCCCCACGCTTCTTGGAGAACCACAACCGCATGCTTCGGTTCTCCTGGCGAATCCGGTCGGCTGACGGTCAGCGGCACGTCGTGTGTGGTCGTCGTGAAAGTTCCCATATCCAGACTGTAGGCGAGCCCAGACTGTAGACGGACCGTCGAATTAGACTCGTCAAATGTTGAGTTCCGCCGTACAGCCGATCATCTTGGGCAGTTGGCCGACGCCCGTCGAACCTCTGGCGCGTTGCGCGCAGGCACTCGGATTGGGGCCGGAAGACCTGTGGATCAAACGTGACGACGTCACCGGCCTGGGCGGTGGCGGCAACAAGATCCGAAAGCTGCAGTACACCTGCGCTCAGGCTTTGGCCGTCGGCGCGACGACACTGATCACTACCGGTGCACCGCAAAGCAATCACGCTCGCTTGACTGCGTCGGCAGCAGCCCGTTTGGGATTGCGTTGTGTGCTGGTGCTCGGTGGTGCCGAGCCGGAATCCGCGCAGGGAAATCTCGTTCTGGATGCACTCGCGGGCGCTGAGATCGTCTGGGCCGGTGGGGACACGGCATCCGCGCTCCACGCCGCGGTGCAGGCCGTCGCGGACTCGGGCGGTGTACCTTTTGTCATTCCCTTCGGTGGTACCAGCGCGGTGGCTGCGCAGGGATACGTGGACTGCGCACGCGAGATCGAACAGCAACTCTCCGGCGTCGATCGCGTCGTGGTTGCACTCGGATCGGGTGGAACGATGGCAGGCCTTGTCGCGCATCTGGGCGTCGACAGAGTTGTGGGCGTCGACGTCGGGGCTGTTGCCGACCCGGTGTCGACTGTCTCTGGGTTGTTGGACGAGATGCCTGGTCCGACCGTGCGAGCCGCAGATCTTCAGATCCTGCGAAACCAAGTTGGACAAGGATATTCGACGCTCACGGAAGCATCAGCCGGCGCGATCCGATGTTTGGCTCGTACTGAGGGCATCTTCCTCGACCCGACGTACACCGGCCGAGCCTTTGCGGGATTGATCCAACTCGTGAAGGACAAAGCCATCACGGCGGGATCAAAAACGGTCTTCCTGCACACCGGTGGGTTGCCTGGCCTGTTCGGACATCCCGAACTGTCGACGCTGCGGTGAGCGAGCAGATCGACTACCCGCTCAGCAGTCCGCTCGACGAACTGTCCGAGTGGCAACGCGTAGTGCGACCGCTGCGCGTCAGTGCCGACGGGTATCTGCGTTTGGCGACCAATCGGCTGTCAGTCGACTCCGACTACACCTGGGAGATGCACCGCCACAGCGATCACGAATTGCTGTGGGCGATCGACGGTGTTCTCGAGGTCCGTACTCCGGAGACTGTGTACACGGTGCCGAGCGGGGTCAGTCTGTGGATCCCGTCCTATGTTCCCCACGAGGTGACGGCGCGTAGCGGCACAGAATTGTCGTGCACGTGGTTGGTGGCATCCGATGTGACCGGGTTGGATCGTGTGGTGGCCTTGTCCACCCCTCCACTGCTCGAACAAGTACTCGATCACCTCACCCGAGACGACTTGACGGACGCGGCGCGTCGGCGAGCCGAGGCGTTTGCCATCGATCTCGTCGAACCCGTTCCACGACTGATTTTCGATGTACCGCTGCCGACGACGCCGTGGCTTCGGCAGATCGCAGACCAGTTGGTTGCCAGCCCGGCCGACACCCGATCGGTCGAGGAGTGGGCCACCGACGCAAAAGTCAGTACGAGGACTCTCACACGACGGTTTCCGGCCGAGACCGGATTGACCTTCTCGGAATGGCGTATGCGATTGCGGGCTCATCACGCGATGCAACTTCTGGCACTCGGTCGAAGCATCTCGTTTGTGGCGCGGAAGACGGGTTTTCGTTCCGAAAGCGCGTTCGGTGCGGCTTTTCGTCGAACGATGGGCGTGACACCGGGGGAGTTTGCAAGCCTGATCGATCATCCGCGCGCGCCAATGACCGATTGGCTACAGGACTAGTCCGAACAGCGACTCAAAGCATCTCGATCGGACTTGTGCCGTGCCGCAGAATGAACTTAGGGTTGGCTAAACAATCACCCTGTAGGAGTTCTGCGTGCGCGCAATTCGATCATTTTCTTTCGGTTCCAGAGTCATTGCAGCGGCGGCGGTTGCCGTCGTAGGTGCGATGGTGGTGACCGGCTGTTCCTCGTCGTCGGCCGACTCCGAGCAGACGGACGTCCGGACCGTCGCGTCGGCGTACGGGGACATCGAGGTTCCGGTTTCACCTGAGCGCGTCGTCGCCGCGTCGTACGACACTCCTTGGCAGCTCATGTCCCTCGGAGTGAAACCGGCTGCTGTGCAGGACTACGGCAAGTGGATCAGTGAATTCACGCCGGAGCAGCAGGCCTTCGTCGACGGGCTCCCGACCATCGGGCCTTTCGGGGAAATGAACTTCGAAGCGATCGCTGCGGCGGATCCCGACATCATTGTCGGCGACGCCGACGAGGTGGACCAAGCGGCGTTCGACCGTCTGTCCGGCATTGCACCCACCGTCATCGTCAAGGGAGAGAGCCGAGGCGACTGGAAGAAGATCACCACCGAGCTTGCTGAGGCAATTGGCAAGACCGACGTGCTCGAGTCGACGCGGACTGCTTACGAAGAGAATCTCGAACGTGTCCGTGGCGAGTACGCCGACGTGATCGCGACCAACAAGTGGATTCACATTTCACTCGGAGACGCGCCCGGCGCTTTCTCGGTTCAGCAGCCCACCGGTGCGATCGGCAATTTGGTGGTCAACGAACTCGGATTGGCGTACGGGCCCGGTGTTCCGACCAATTACACCGATGCCGGATACGCGTCCTATCCGATGGAGCAGTTGGCCGACATCCTGAACGGCGTGACGGTCGTGCTGTATCCGCTGAACGCGGACGGGTCGACCAGTGCGGCGGTTCAGGCGGTCCTCGACGACAACCTCTTCACGAGGCTGCCGGCGGCGCAGGCCGGGCACGTCTTCGGATTGCAGTCGAGCGTCACAGACTTCGTGACTGCGAACGGTTGGCTGAACGAAGTGAAAACGAAGGTGTTTGCAACGCTCTGACGCTTGCTCACCTTTTCACTGCGTGCCCGCAACTGACCAGTTGAGGGCGCGCAGTCTTTTTGGTCGCCACTACGAGCGGAAATCCTGTCCTCTGCTTATGATTTCTGTCACTGCCGGTTACCGTTACTTCGACGAGGGCGACGCGGTTCGACCTTGCCTTGGCAGGGATCATCGATCCTCGGCGACGTGCGGAGGTGGTCGCCATCCCCGCAGATCCGTGGGGTATTTTGTCCGTATCTACTGTCGGGGTGAGCAGTGATGTGCGGGGGAGTTTCTGGTGAGTACAAGCGCTCGTGCCGTCTTTCGAGCAGGGCGCTCTGGATTTCGGGACCATACCCGTCCGGGCATTAGTTCTGGTTTGCTGAGCGTGAACGGTGCGTGGGGCGAATCGTTCGAGGGGACGAAAGGCGAGATCGGCGAATGACAGCGACTTCCGACGCACGGCGTACCGAATCGAACGCTGTCCAGAACACCGACTCGCCGTCCGGCGAAAATCCGCGCTGGCGCGACCGCAAGAGGTACCTGTGGCCGCTCGGATTGCTGATTCCACTCAGCCCGTTCATCTCCTGGTTTCTCGTCGACAACCTTCGTCTCGGATTGTTCTGGGCGACCGGCGCGTGGCTACTGGTCATCGTCATCCCGATCATCGACATGCTGGCCGGTGAAGACGGCGAAAGTCCGCCGGACGATGCGATCCCACGACTGCAGAAGGACCGCTACTACCGCTGGTGCACTTACGCGTTCCTCCCCTTGCAATACGCCGGTCTGGTCTTCGCCTGCTGGTGCTGGATCAACGCTCCGATGGGAATCGCGGAGAAGATCGCGATGTCGTTCACGGTGGGCGTCGTCGCCGGCGTCGGTATCAACGCGGCCCACGAGCTCGGCCACAAGAGCGAGAAGATCGAACAGTGGCTCGCGAAAGTGGCGCTTGCGCAATCTCTCTACGGGCACTTCTACGTGGAACACAATTTCGGCCACCATGTGCGTGTAGCTACTCCGCAGGACCCGGCCAGCTCACGGTTCGGTGAGAGCTTCTGGAGGTTCTTGCCACGAAGTGTGTTCGGCGGGCTGCGTTCGGCATGGCGCATCGAGAGCGCTCGACTCCAGAGGAAAGGCAAACGAACCTGGAGCTTCGAGAACAATATTCTCAACGCTTGGGCGATGAGTGTTGTCCTCTTCGCGACGCTGATCGGTATCTTCGGTTGGGAGGTCGCGCCCTGGCTCCTGCTGCAGGCAGTTGCCGGATTCACCTTCCTCGAAGCCGCGAACTACCTCGAGCATTACGGCCTGCTGCGTGGCAAGCGTGCCGACGGCTCGTACGTTCGCTGCAGCCCCGCTGACAGTTGGAACAGCGATCACGTCGTGAGCAATCTGTTTCTCTACCAACTGCAGCGGCACAGCGATCACCACGCCAACCCGAAGCTGCGGTACCAAAGTCTGCGTAGCGCGGCCGAAGCGCCGCAACTTCCGGCCGGCTACGCAGTGATGATCGTGATCGCGTGGATTCCACCGCTGTGGCGCCGGGTGATGGATCAGAGATTGTTGGACTACTACGACGGCGACACAGAACGAATCAACGTCGGCTGATCCGCATCCCTCTCTGAACTGTTCGGAGTTGCCGTCTCAGCGACCGTCGTCCCACACGGTGTTGCCGCTTGCAGTCGTCGACGGGTAGTCCTGGACGGCGTCCCAATGCTCGACGATTTTGCCGTTCTCGTCGAATCGGAAGATGTCCATCGAGCCGCTGCCGGCCGTTCCCTCACCGGACGAAGCGAAGGTCTGAACAAAGACGAAGTCGCCCTCGGCTACCGTCCGTGGAAACTTGGTGGCCTTGTCTTCGGTAACGGGTTCGATCCCGGCCAGTGCGGTGACAAATGCGTCCTTGCCGTCAGCGAACGAGGGGTTGTGCTGCGTGTAGGTCGGACCGACCAGCTGGTCGGCAGCCTCGGCGGCTTTGCCTTCGTTGAAGGCGAGCTGCAGGAACGTCAACGCGTTGGCCGTGTTGCGCTCCAAGACTTCTGACGACTTGGACGGCGACGAGGTGGGTCCGTCGAACATCGTGTTCGGATTCGCGGACGTTTCCGGCACGTCTTGAATGGCATCCCAGTGTTCGACGATCTTGCCGTTGTCGACGCGGAAGATGTCGAATACCGCCTGGCCGCGGTCGCCGGGTGCAGACGTGGTGTGGGACTGGAGGGCAACCAGATCGCCCTCGGCGAAAACGCGAGTGATCTCGGCATGCAATCCGGGTGTGGCCTCGACGTAACCGCCTATGCCGCTGACAAATCCGGCTGCCCCATCGGCGGCGGTGGGGTTGTGCTGGATGTAGACGTCGCCAAGGTACCGGTCGGCGGCTTGCTGAACCTGACGGCCGTTGAACGCCAGTTCGTAGAAGTCCGTGACGACGGTCTTGTTGGATTCGAGTTGATCGCCCTGTTCGGCAACAACGCTCGTGGACGTCGTAGAACTGCTGGGCGTTGCGGATTCCGCGTCGTTGGAGCACGCGGTGAGCAGGAGTGCGGCGGCAGCGGGAACAGTCATCCAGGCTGCGCGCCTACGAAGGTTGCTCATATTCAGTGTGCGACGGTGAAACGCTGGCGACGGTGGGCCGGAGTCTCGATCTCGTCGACAAAAGCGTGTGCGTAGTCTTCGCCCGCGATGGCGGAGTTGCCCTCGGCGTCCGTCAGGAGAATGTCGCCACCCAACTGGAACGATCCCTTCGGGGCGACGCCGGCATGGGCACCGAACGCAGCGGCCGGGCTCACGTAGAACCAGTCGACATTGCTGTCGGTCGCGCGGAGCGCATCGAGGACGTCGGCGTGAGCGAGTGCCTCACCCTTGTATGCGTCCGGGAAGTCGGGGGTGTCGACGACGCGTGGCCCACCCTCGGAGACCAACAGGCTGCCGGCGCCACCGACTACGGCAATGCGAGCACCGTTGCGTGCGGCGGCATCTGCGAGGGGAGTGACGGCGTCGAGCAGGCGCTTGCCGTCGATCTCGCGAGCGGGGATGGCAACGACAACGACGTCGTTGTCTGCCGTGATCTGCTCCACGATCGTGTTGTCGTGAACAGAACCCTGCACGACATTCGTGTCGGTTCCGGACTGCGCGCTGCGAGCGACGACGGTTACCTCGTGGCCGCGTGAAGCGGCTTCTTTCGCGATTGCGCTTCCTGCAAAACCGTTTCCACCGAATACTGCGATCTTCGACATGGGGTGTGCCTTTCCTTGATGTCGTCGTTGTGCTTGTAGTAGTAAATTTATTCACCCCGAGGTGCATTGTCTCGGTCAGATGCGGGCATTCCTTGGTGAAAAACAGACATCATGATGACGATGGGCCGACTGCTTCGGGTCGACGTTGCGAACCGTAGGGTTGGTACATGACTCTCACCGCCGACAACAATGCAGGTCCAGTGGCAATCGAGCGCTCGGACGTCGAAGCTGCGCGGACTCGTATCGCGGGACTGGCGCGGCGTACTCCGATCTTTCGCACTGCGCTACCGACGCCACAGGGTGAGGTACCGGTTCTGTTCAAGCTCGAGTACCTCCAGCACGGCGGTTCCTTCAAAGTGCGCGGCAGTCTCAATGCAGTGGAACGAGCGGTCGCCGACGGCACCATGCCCGATGCCGGCGTGGTGATCGCGTCTGGCGGCAACGCTGCAATCGGGGCCGCGTGGGCAGCGCGGCGACGAGGACTCACCTGCACAGTGGTGGTGCCGGAGACAGCGCCTGATGCCAAGGTGAAGGCTCTCGGAGAGTTGGGTGCAACCGTTCACAAGGTAGGCGACCGGTATGCACTCGCTGCTGCCGCTGCGGCGGACATCGCACGCACCAGCGGTGCGCTCGAACTGCATGCCTACGACCTGCCCGACATCGTCAGTGGGGCCGGCACCATCGCTCTCGAGCTCGAAGACGACGCATCCGGACCGATTACGTATTGCGTTGCAGTCGGCGGCGGCGGATTGGTCTCTGGAATCGTCGCGGCGGCTCGTCCCGAAGATCACGTGGTAGCCGTCGAGCCGACCGGGGCTGCCACCTTGCGCACCTCGCTCGATGCGGGGCGTCCGGTGGATATCGAAGTAAACAGTATCGCCGGAGACTCGTTGGGGGCTACACGAATTGGTGCCATCGCCTGGGAGACACTGCATGAGAGTTCGGTAGACAGTGTTGTGGTCGAAGATGATTCGATCCGGCAAGCGCGGGCATTCCTGTGGCAGGAGTTCCGGATTCTGGTGGAGTTGGGAACCGCAGCAGCATTGGCTCCGGTTCTGAACGGAACGGTGTCGCCGCCGTCCGACGGTGAACTGTGCGTGGTTCTATGCGGAGCCAACACACATCCGACCGACCTGTAATTTCAGCGTATTTGTTTGCCTGCGTGTGAGAAAGTCGCAGGTGGGTACCTCTCGCAGTATGAGTACCAGCAGCATTATCTGGATAATTGTTGCCGTGGTCGTGGTGATAGCGATCGTGGCCGCACTCCTGTGGGTGGCGCGAAACAGGCGTGACGAGCGTCGTCACATCGAGGCAGAACAGATCCGCGAAGACGTCGCAGACAAGTCACTGCAAGTAGGCGAGCGCGAGGCGCGGGCAGAAGAGACAGCAGCCAAAGCGCGCATGGTGCAGGCTGAGGCCGACGCCAAAGCGGCGGAAGCGTCTGCGCTGCAACATCATGCAGCGCAGCATCGGAAAGAGGCGACGAGTTCTCGCGACGAACTGAACCAGCAACGAGATCATGCAGACGCGATCGACCCCAAGGTTCCCAACCCCGAAGAACCGCGGTCGACGCCGGATCAGAACCCTCGAAACCCTTGATCTCGAAACACTTGATGCAGGCGTTCGAGGGAAGCGTCTGCCCGTATATGGTTCGACGATCATGATGAATAAAGAATCGTCACCGCACGACCAGAAGAGCGTCGCGTCCACGGCGGCTGACGTCACACAGAACAATGTCTTCGAGCGCTTTGCCCGTGCCGGATTCGTCGTCAGCGGTGTGGTTCATCTGCTGATCGGATATATCGCGATCCGCCTTGCTCTCGGTGGATCCGGGTCTGCGGACCAATCGGGTGCGATGGCCGAGTTGGCAGGAAAGCCAGGGGGTGTCTTCGCTCTGTGGGTCGGCGTCGTGGCCTTCCTTGCCATGGCGTTGTGGAGATTGGCCGAAGCTGCGTTGGGAAGCTCGTCGTCGCCGTCCTCTGACGACAAGAAGAAAGAGTTCTTCAACCGCGCAAAGGCTCTGGGCATTTCGCTCGTCTATTTCGGTTTTGCGTTCACTGCATTCGGATTCGCCCGCGGTAGCGGGAAGTCCAGCAGCGGTCAGAGTGCGGGGATCACGGCGCGTTTGATGGAGAACACGCTTGGAACTATCGCATTGGTGATCGGCGGGATCGCGATCATTGCCGTTGGTGTGTACCACGTGTACAAGGGCGCGAGCCAGAACTTCCTCGATGATCTGAAAGGCACACCCAGCAACTTCGTGCGCCGACTCGGAACCGTCGGGTACGTCGCCAAGGGCTTGGCCATCGCTGCAGTCGGCATTCTGGTTCTTCTTGCGGTCAACAGTTCCGAACCCGGCAAGTCCTCCGGACTCGACGGAGCGTTCAAGACGCTGGGCGCGCAGCCGTACGGAGTGGCGCTGCTGATCCTTGCCGGATTGGGCATCATCACCTACGGGCTCTACTGCTTCGTGATGGCACGCTCGACGAAGATGTAGCGCCCGTAGGTAAGTGGGTCTATCCGAATGACCCGGTCTGGAAGCCGACGTCGCTGCCCGACGAACTTCCCGTCGAGCTACCGAATATCGGTCGTCTCGGAACCAGATCATGCATCAGGTTCACGGCTGCAGGGTCGATCATCGCCGCATTTCCACCGTTCGCCAGAATCGTGATCGACCAGCCGCTGTCGGGAACCAGCAGGGTGATGCAGTTGGATCCCGAGCTGTCTCCGTTTTTCTTGGCGAACCGTTGTGGGAAGTTCGGCGTCGGGGGTTGGAGCTGCCACGCCATTCCCATTCCGAATGCAGGATTCTCCGGAGCTTGCGTGTCGATCTGCTCGAGCATCGAGGTCAGGACTGGTTTGAGCGGGTTGTTTCCGTAGCCGAGAGTTGTTGCAGCCCAGATCGACATGTCCTCGGCGGTGCTGACCAGCCCACCCCCGCCTGCGATCGCACCCGTGTTGTTCCACAGAGGCGCTCGTGTGCCGTCGAGGTGGTACGGAACGGCAAGGTCGGTTGCTTTGGTCTCGATCACGGTACCCATCATCCCGAGCGGGTCGGTGATTTCGCGGGCGACTGCCGCCGCGAATGGTGGCTTCTCTTGTCCCGGAATGATTTTGTCGGCCATCAGTGTGCCGAGCAGTCCGAACCCGAAGTCCGAGTACAGCCAGTGGCTACCGGGGGCGAACTCCAAGGCGCCGGCGTCTTGGAGTCCTTTCCAGAGCATATTTCTGGTGTACTTCGCCTTCTCGTCCGTGCACGATCGTGTGGGATCGGCACACCCCGCCGAAAGATTGGGCGGGTCGTCGCTCAGGCCGGAACGGTGGGTGACCAGTTGGCGAAGCGTGATCTCCTCGCCGCCGATGCCTTTCGGCAGCGGGTTGCCATCCGAATACTTGCTCGCCAGGTCGTCCAATCCGACTTCTCCCCGAGCGATCAGTTTCGCCAGTAGTGCAGCGGTGAAGGTCTTGGTCTCCGAGGCGATCTCGAATTGCGTTCGTGGAGTGACTCTCACGCCGTTTTCGACGTCGGCCTGGCCGTAGTGGTACGTAGTGGTGACACTCGCCTTGCGGTTCTTCTCATCCGGTTTGACGATAGCGAAGGCAAGGCCGGGAACGCCGCTGTTCAGCAGTGTCTCTGCGACGCGTTGCACCGCTTGGGCTTCAGCAGGATCGCCGACCCGCGAACCTGGATTGGGTGCCGTGGGGCCGGCGGCGCCGGCGGTCGAGGAGGTCGCGAGGGTTATGACCGCGGTTGCCGCCAGCCCTGCAACGCTGATGAACTGTCGTCGTGACGTCCGGGCGGACCCTCGATCCTGGTTATCCATTGTTTGCACATTACAACCAAAGTCGACTGGTTTGACTGTTTTGTCGGAATTGCCAAGGTGTGGTCCTTAGGCGATGGTTTCGCTAAATCACGCCGCCGTTGACGTAGATGACCTGGCCATTGACCCAACGAGCTGGGCCGGCGAGAAATGCGACAGCCTCCGCGATGTCCATCGGTGTGCCGAGGCGTTCCAGGGGAGCCAGCTTGGACAGGTTCTCCACTGTAGCTTCGTCTTTCCCGTCAAGGAACAGATCGGTGGCCGTGGGGCCTGGGGCTACGGCGTTGACCGTGATATCGCGTCCCCGTAGCTCTTTCGCGAGAACCAGAGTGATCGCGTCGACAGCACCTTTGGTGGCGGCGTACGCGGCATAAGTCGGAAATGCCAGCTTCTTCACGGAGGTGGAGAAATTGATGATCGCACCACCGCGCCGGACACGTCTGGCTGCCTGCTGGTCGACCACGAAGGTCCCTCGGACGTTGGTCCGATGCATCCGATCGAAATCGTCGAAGTTCAGTTCTGCGACGGTGGAGAGAATCATGATTCCGGCCGCATGGACGACGACGTCGATGCCCCCGAACTCCTCCTCGACCGTATCGAACAGGGCCGCGACTTCACCTTCGTCGGCGACGTCCGCATGCACCGCTATGGCGCGACCGCCCGCAGCGACGATGGCGTCAGCTGTTTCCTGGGCGCGTTGAATGTTTCCTGAATAGTGCACGGCGACAGCCATTCCGTCGGCGGCGAGCTTCTCGGCACTCGCTCGCCCGATGCCGCCGGAAGCGCCAGTGACGATGGCGATGCGGGTGGTGGTGTCAGTCATGATGTAACTCCTGAACTGGTTTCGGTTGCATCGGACAGCTTGCGAAGCCACTCTCGTAGTAGGCCGACTTCGTTGGCGGAGAGAGAAGTTGAATCTGCGGCGGCCAGTTGGGCGTCGAGAGTAGATGCAACTCTGTTGAGTGAGGTTTCCGGGTGGGCGCCGGATTCGTCGATGATGGACGCGAAGATTCCGTCGCGAACTCGCTGTGACAGCGTCGGATCGGGGTACTGTTCCGGCCTGACGACGAGCATCAGAGCGACGCCCGCATTGGCGGACATCACCATCTGCGTAGCCACGTCGACCGATACGGTCAGAACACCTGCCGCAGCGCATCGTTGGAGAACGGATCGAAGTAGCGCCTGAGCCTGCAGGGCGGTGTCGGCGCTCTGGGCGGAAGGTGAGTGCATCAAGCGGTAGTGAGCGGGATGCGCGAGCGCGAAGGCGGTGTGCGCATCCCAGCCGGCCCGTAGATCGGCAACGGGGTCATCGGAAGGTGTCGCAGCGCGTTTACCTTCGAGGTATCCGAAGAAGCCCGCCTCGACGACGGCTGCGAGCAGACCGTCCTTGTCGCCGAACTGACGGTAGAGCGCGGGGGCGCCGACGCCGGCCATCTCGCACACGGCGCGGGTGGATATGTCGCCGTTGGGGGAGGTGTTGAGCAGCTCGGTTGCCGCGGCCAGAATCTTTGCTCTCGAGCTCATAAAAACAACGCTAACACAACTATGTAATCGTTGCTATCGCCGGTTTGGTCGTGCGAACGAACTACAGACACAGGCGCCAGAACTTGATCAGATGAGTGAGCCGGTCCGGCCACGGTTCTGTGTGGAGTGACGGCTAGAGCCGTTCTGTTCTCACACTCTGAACGAAGGAATCCTGGTGATCGACTCGGAAACTACTGTTGCGCAAAATAATTCGCATTTCGGTTATCTGGGGTGGATTCTGCGGGTCATCAGTGTCGTGGCGTGCGTTGCGGTTGCAACGGTCGTTGTCTCGCTGACGCTCGGGCCGCCATTCGCGCGGGCCTGGGCACAGTGGGTTGCTCGTCATCTAGGTGGGGACTTCGAGACGGGAGTCGTTGTCGGATTTGTGACTGGGCTTCTAGGCGCCGCTGTGACTTTGTTTGCAGCGCTGATGAGTTCGTTGGCGTGGCGGCGTCGCGGTGGCCCGGCATTGTCGCTTGGTGTCGGTGCCATTGCCATGCTTGCCGTTATTCCTGGCGCAGTGAATTTGAGTATCGCGGTCGGTGCAGCAGGATCCGGTGTGAGGGCGGCGGGGAGGATCCTCGACGTCGACGGGCCGGCGTTTCGTGGAGCCTGGATAGCCGGATCTGTGGCGGGGCTGTTGCTGTATATGGCCGCGGCGCTGCTGTTAGGGAGGAGCCTTCGTTCGACGTTCGGGCCTGTCAGGCAGGTGGCGGCACCGCTCCCTGGGGTGGTCGGCTACACCGCCGATGGCCGACCCGTTTTTGCACAAGTGGGCTTCACATCGGACGGGATTCCGGTACTCGCAGATCAACTTGAAGCGCGTTATCCAGCGCGACCAGCGGTCGGCACGAATGCCTTGGCCATCGTCGCACTTGTACTTGGAATCTTCGGTGGAGTTCTTGCTATTCCAGTGGGCCATGTGTCGTTGAACCAGATTCGCCGTTCCGGCGAAAGTGGGCGAGGATTGGCAGTGGCCGGACTCGTTCTCGGTTATCTGTCGCTGGTCGTCGTCGTAGGTGTCGTATTCGTGGCTGTGTCCGCGGCCTATCGATAATTTGGGTCGCGCGTCAGAGTTGGGTGGGCTGGAGTGGCTCGATGTCGGAGGTGCGAGGTCCGAACAGGCCCATAGCCCGGGTGCGAATGGACGGTAGTGCTTCGTGGATGCTCCCGCCGAGGCGGTGGAGAGAGTTGAACGAGCGTGATTCCCAAACCGGAAACTCTCCGTCGGTGTCGCGTGATGCTGTGTCCCACAGGAGGGCGTCACCGTTTTCGCTCCATCCGAAAACCTGCAGCGAGTCGGGGAGTGACCAATCGCCGTCGGGTTCGATCATCCAATCGAACTCGTCATCCTGTCCTTCTCTGTAGACCGAATGAAGATGGGCGGTGAGGTTGCGGGCGCGCCCTTGCCAGCCGTCGGCAAATCCGGGAAGGACGGGCGGATAGATGAGCCAGAGTCCGAAGGTCCGCGCCCAACCTGCGTGCCTGATGAATGCGCGATATGAATCGGGGAAGCCCTGCCGGTCGGGAAATCGATAGGAATCCATAAGGGCAAAATCGATATGCTCGAGCGTCGGTCGGCCGTCTACCGTCAGCGCGTTGGTTCCCTGTGCAAACACACCCTCAACGCTAGCAATAGGGGATACCGTGCCGCCCTTTCCGGCTATCGAAGCACGCCGGAATGGGTCACCGAGGCGTTTGCTCGGTGACCTCCGGGTTCAGAGTCGTGTGGTGGAGCGGCGGGGTTTCCGGTCGGGGTCGATGCCCGGTGGTGGGATGAACCAGGGCAGGTGATCGGTGCCCATTCGGATTTCCCATTTGCCGGTGAATCCGGGTTTTCGGTGCATCAGGGTGTGGTGGGTTCGGCAGAGTAGGACCAGGTTGTCCATGACGGTTGGTCCTCCTTTGGCCCAGTGTTTGATGTGGTGGGCGTCGGTCCAGGCGGGGACGCAGTCGCAGCCGGGGAAGGCGCAGCCTTTGTCGCGGGCGATCAGTGCGGTTCGTTGTGCTGCGGTGACAAGCCTTTTGAGTGGGGTGACGTCGAGTGGGGCACCGTTTCCGTCGAGGAGGACGCTGGAGAGCATGCAGTCACAGGCGATCATGCGGGTGCGGCCGACGCTCAGTGGTCCCATCCAGGGCATGTGGCCGACATCGAGATCTTGTTTGTCGAGATCGTGAAAGTCGAGATCGAGCATGCCGGGATCGTCGTCCTCGGAGGGGACAGGTGTTGAGCCATCACTCGTTGTGGCGCATTCACGGTGGTAGGCCAGGTCTTTGGCGTTGATGTGCACGTTCAGGTGTGGGCGTTGGCCGCCGTCGATGCCGGTGGCAGCGTTGTCGAGGTAGCGTCGGATGAGTTCTGCCATGGCGTCTGCGTTGCGTGTGGCGGCGGGTCGTTTGTCGGGTGTGCCGTCTTCGGCGGGGGTGGGCATGGAGAGGTTGGAGAGGGCGGAGAGAAGCATTTCGCCGGTCACTCCGTCGAAATCGCCTCGGACGGCGACTCTTCCGTTGAGGGTGGGGGAGATGCGCAGTTCGTTGCGGTCGGTGTCTTCGCTTGGTGGTGGGTCGTCGGATTCGAACATGTGCTCGAGGACGCTGATGGCGTAGCGCAGTTTGACGGTGGTTGCTTCGGTTCCCGATGCTGCGGCGAGGAGTGTGTCGCGGCAGTACGGTAGTGCGGCGTCGGGCATTGCCTTGGGTGGGGATTCGCAGAACGCCACGATCAGTGCTGCGTGCTCGAAAGTGAGGTCACCGGCATCGAATTGGTCTTCGATCTCGGGAAATGAGCGTAGCGCTTTGCCCAGGGCTGCGATTCTTCTGCCGGCGGAGATCTGCAGCATGGTGTGGTTCGCGAGCCATTGTCCGGTGCCGCGGTAGCAGAGTACTTGTTCGTCCGGGTTCAACGTCAGGGTGTCGACAGCGGCCACTCGAATGGCTTCCAGGCGAAGGATTTCCGCTGACGCGGTGATGGCGATCTCGCGGACGTCGCTGGGGTGAAGCCGCCACAATCGTCCGCGCACACCCACGGCGGAGTTGTTGACCACGTCGGTGACGGCATCGTCGGTGATGTTGATCGTCATGAGAACCCCCCCGTTTCACCTCCCATCATACTCGAACATACTTTCGAGTCAAGGGCTTTTTCGAGAAGGTGAGGTGGGCCCGGCCGTCGTGATTCTGTTGTTCGAGAACAGGTTCCGTCATTACTCGACTCGTTGGAGGAAGGGGTGAGGCCAGGCGCCGAGTGCGAGAACGGCGAGGATCGTCTGGACTAGTCCGGTGGTGAAGAAGATGCCCTGCAGCGGCGACCAGGCGAGAACGATGGCGATCTCGACGAAGATCCAGATCATCATGGTCAGGCCGGCGGCCGCGTGCAGGCCCCACGTCAGACGGAACCTGTTGTGCTGAGCGAAGAGCGCGGCGGCCTGGATGCCTCCGACGACAACGCCGAGGAGGATTCCGGGCCAGAAATACGAAGGGAAGACGGTTCCCTCGATCCACTCAGGAGGCAGGCCCATCCCGCCGCCGATCGTCAGGCCCGCCATTCCTACGAGCGCAGAGAGCAGGTTTAGCCACGCGATGGCGGACAGACCGATCCGGAGACCCCGTGGAGGGAGCGATGTGGACGTCATGCCTGACAACGATAGAGAGGGTCAGTCGAGCCCGTCCATGTTCCTGCGCGTTGCCGCGCTGGCAGCGTCGGCATCACCCGCGACGATGGCTTCTACTAGATCTCGGTGGGCAGCGGCTTCGTCGTCGATCGATTCGGGGTCTCGCGCCGCGACGTCGGTGATCACGTCCAGGGCCGAGTTGCGGAGCGTTTCGATGAATGAATCGAACACCATCGACAACACGCTGTTGTGCGCAGCATTCACCACGGCGCGATGTAGTTCCATGTCAGCGTCGACAAATTCTGTTGGTGTCGAGGCATTTTCACGGGCTTCGAGTGCTGCGTGTAACAGATCGACGTCGGCCGAAGTTCGGCGCATGGCAGCCAGGCGGCCCGCTTCCACTTCCAGGAGTCTGCGTACTTCGTAGACTTCGCGGCGGTCCGAGCGTTTGAGTTCTCGCTCGAGTTCTGTGACCGGTGTCGAGGACATGACGTAGGTGCCGGACCCTTGATGCGAGTAGAGCTGGCCTGACGCAATCAGTGCGCGAACGGCCTCTCTGCCGGTCGAACGCCCGACTCCGAGGAGTGTGCTCAGATCCTGTTCGTTCGGGATTTTGGTCCCGACCGGCCACTCGCCGTCGCCGATGAGGCGCGCAAGTTCGTCCGCGGCTTTCTGTACCAGCGACTGCTGCTTGATCTGGCGCACTGCCATGTGACTGCTCCTGACTGACTCGGTGAACCGCAATGGAGCGGCTCACCGAGTAATACTTCATGTCCTCCGATGAATCTTCAGACTACGGGGCCGTCTTTCGGTTTATCGAAGGGCGATGACGTCCAGTTCGCGCTCCGTCTCGTCTTCCGGGTCGAGTCGTCGATCGCGCAAGGTGAATGCGATGACGGCGCCGACGAACAGCACTGCAGTTGTCGCCCCGATCGCCATGCGCGGTCCGAAGTGATCTGCCAGGTAGCCGAACAGCGGAGATGCGATGCCCCCCACGGACATCGCGAGTCCGAGCGTCACCCCACTTGCTGTGCCGGGGCGATTCGGTAGGTAGTCCTGCGCCAATGTCACCTGTGGCGCGAAGGGCAGGAACATAGCAAATCCGAGACAGACGATTCCCAATTCGGCAACTGCGACGTGCGGGGCGGCAGCGAGCAGTGCCAGTGAAGGTACCGCAAGCAGGTAGCCGAGTCGGATGGATGCGCGTCGACCACGACGGTCCGCGAGGACTCCTCCCAGTAGCGTTCCGGCCGCTCCTGCCAATGTGAAGGAGGACAACACGATTGCAGCGCTCGAGGACGATCCGTTCAGTGCGTTGAGCACGAACGGTGAGACCAACGACAGAGTGGTCACGTACGGAATTGACCAACAGACCGTTACCAGCACGAGTCGTGTGAACGAGCGCCAATCGTCTGACACGGGACCGTTCGCTGCCAGTTGCGCACTCAACGACTGGGCTGACTCGGCCGCACCCGTGTTGGCCGATCGCGACTGGGCGACCATCCACCAAATAGCCGCCACCACTGCAGGAACTGCGAGTAGATAGCCGCCGGACAAACCGAGTGAGCCAACCACGAGCGTGACAAACGGTGGCGCCAGCGAGGCGCCCAACGTACCGCCCACGGAGAACACGCTCATGGCTTTCTGTGAATGACCTCCAGCCGCGCGTGCCAAATTTGTGGCGGGAGGATGGTATGCGGCGATGCCGATGCCGGCCACGGCAATTGCCAGCCAAGTGACGATGTAGGTGGTGCTCATCGCTGCCACGACAATGCCTGCTGCGGCCGTCACAAAACCTGTGGGTACCAGCCAGTTTCGGCTCTTTCGATCGACCAGCATGCCGAATGCAGGTTGCACGACACTGGATAGTCCGGTCGCGGCGAGCGTGATTCCGGCGACCGCGGAATAGGAATATCCGCGTTCGAGCATCATGAACGGCAACAGCGCAGGCACAGCCCCCTGGTACAGATCGTTCACGACGTGTGTGCCGGTGAGAAATGCAACTTGCCCCTTCTTCATCTCCTTGGGCATCCCTTCGTTCAGCTTTCAAGTCCTCAGGTCCTCTGAGGACTTGAAAGCTATCACGAACCCGCGGGCGCACGGTTGCGTTGGAGACCTGGATCTCATTCGAGACGACTGACTAACTCTCAGCAGTCGCGGCGTTGCGGGCGGCGAGTTGCGCGAAAGCGTGGGTAAGTTCTGCCGGGCCGACGACATCGATGTCGGTGTCGAATCGGTTGAAGGAGGCTGCCAGCGCCGTCCAAGACCATGATCCGGCTTCGAGACTGCACTGCTCGGGGCCAAGATCTTCGACGATGCCTTCCCCGACAAAGGGAAGAACATAACTGGCTGGTCGATGGAGAACGACCTTGCCATGGCACGGCCAATTGTTGATATGTTCCGATCCTTTGAAGCGCGCGGACACGTATTCGCTGACGTCGCCGCCGGGGATTTCCTTCGGCGTGAACCGGGGACCGTTCGGGGTGCGTGGGGTGATGCGATCGGCGCGGAAGATTCGCCAGTCGTCTCGCGCGAGATCCCACGCGACGAGATACCAGCGACGCTTGGAGGTCACCAGATGATGCGGCTCCACTCGGCGCGGGGGTGTTATTTCGCTGTTGTTTGAGTGGTCGTTCGAGTAATCGAAGCGGAACACCTCGCGACCGCGGACTGCAGCGGAAATCGCTACGAGCACCTCTGGGGACACGGAGTCTGCGTCGCCGGAACCGGCCGAAATCGTGGTGAACGTGAGCGCGTCGAGGCGATGGCGCAGACGCGACGGCATCACTTGCCGCACAGTGGTCAACGCTCGAACCGCATCCTCTTCGATACCGACGCCGGTCAGCGTCGCCGCCTGCAGCGCAACTGCCAGTGCGATGACCTGATCGTCGTCGAACAGCAGGGGTGGCAGCTCGCTGCCGGCGTCGAGTCGGTATCCGCCGTCCGGGCCCATGGTCGCCGCAATGCGGTAACCCATCTCCCTGAGCCGGTCGATATCGCGGCGGACCGTGCGATGGCTGATGTCGAGCCGCTCGGCGAGTAGAGCGCCCGGCCAGTCGCGTCTCGTCTGCAAGAGGGACAGCAGATTCAAGAGTCGAGTGGTGGTCGCCATGCGGTGAGACTACGACGAGTCTAGGACGAAAACAGTCCTATACGGCTGTGAGAGTCGACGTCGTCAGGGAAAACCCGAGCGACGTTCGCACCAGGAGCAGACATGAGCATCAAGACAACGACCCACCTCAACTTCCGCGGAGACGCCCGCGCGGCTCTGGAGTTCTACCAGTCCGTCTTCGGTGGCCAGGTCACGATCGCAACCTACGGCGACTTCGGGATGCCCAAGGAGGTGCCCGGCGCTGAGAACGTCGTGTTCGGCCAGGTGGAGACAGAGGACGGCTTCTGTGTGATGGCATACGACATCCCTGGACAGTCGGGCGGCTCGGCCGGCAACGCAGGCTCGACACACCGCGAGAACGGCACCACGATCACCGACCAACCGTTCTTCGTCTCGGTTCGCGGTGAAACCCTCGAAGAGGTGCAGAACTACTGGGCCAAACTCTCTGCTGGTGCATCGATCATCGAGGGTCTTGCCGCCGCGGCGTGGAGCCCCGGTTTCGGCATGCTCACCGATGCGTTCGGGGTGACGTGGATCCTCGACGTCGCTGCCGGCGAAAACCCGGCCTGATCATTCAGACGACAAAGCCGCTGGCACCGAAAGGTGTCCAGCGGCTCCAGCGCGTCGGTGCCCGTCTTGCGCCTCTCGGCAAGTGGCCACTCGAAGTGGCAATTCTGGGGTGGTACCCGGGGCAAAGAACCGAACACCGACACCATCTCCAACGAACCTCCACACGGAGTTATTCCATGCTGACTTGTGCCGCGGTCAATCGTGATCCTGCTCATCGCTCAGCTCCAGCAGAGCTGGCGACAACGGCTTCGATTCTCTGAGGCGCGCGTCGTAGCACCTCGAGGATTGCCTGGGTATGAGATTCCCTGGTCAGTAGGCGAAGCACGAGAACGGCTCAGGCCCTCATCTCGGTGTGAGATGGGGGCCTGAGGTGAGGATCTGAATCAGCCGGTGACACCGGTCAATTCGTTCGGGGCGTGATCGAGAGTGGTCTCGGTCAGGATGCTGCCGTCCTCGAGGTCGACTGCGATCAGCTTCTTCGACGCGGGGTCGGTGACGTAAGCGGTGTGGTCTTCTACGAAGAGCGCGGGCCTGGGCTCTTGCCACTTGGTGGGCTCGGTCCATGCGTCTATGACGGCGATCTTCTTGGTGACGACGCCGGTGTTCGGGTCGATGACGTGGATGGCGCCGTCGGTGCCGAGCACCAGTGCCTCTCCGTGTGGTCCGCGGCCGAGTGAGCGGAAGGTGTAGCTGGTGCCGAGGTCGACGAGCTTGAGTTCGGACGTCGTCGTGTTGGTCAGCGAGACCCGTTGCGGACGTTCGAGTTCGGCGTCCTTGTCGGTCTTGTAATCACCCAGCACGATGTCCGACTCCTCCGAGCCTGCCTGATTTCCGATGCGGCCGTATGCATCCGGACTCTGGACCTTGGTGATCGCTCCGTTCTTGTACACGAGCAACCCGTCCTGGCAGCCCAGCACGATGGCTTCGCCGGCAGCGACTGCTTCGCCGTGGACACCGGGGCACTGTTCGTTGCGCAGGATTTCCTTGCGGTCGGCATCGAGGATGGCAATGCCGTTGCGGGACTCCGAATTTCCGATGGTCGTCAACAGGCTGCCGTCGGCAAGTGCGACCGCAACGCCGTGATGGGGTTCTGGCGTGGTGTACGTCTCGACGCGGGGTTGGCGTTTTGCCAACTGCGCCGGATCGAAGATCTCGACGAGTCCCGAGCCGTCGTTGAAGAGAACGGTTTTTCCGGCATGGCGTACAACGTGTCCGGGTTCGTTGGCTGCAAACTCGACCTCGGACATCGCGGGATCGGCTGTGTAGTAATGAGAATGATCACCGTGAGCCGAAGACCACGTGCCGGTGTCGAGCACCTTGAACGCCTCACCCGACGAGATCATGACGTGGCGACCGTCGCCGGCCGGGTTGAGTCGGGTGAAGCCGTCGATCTCGGTCTCGCCGACCACGTCGAGGGAAGTTGCATCCAGCACCAGGACGCCGCCGTCGTACGACACGGCGAGACGTGGTGTTGCCGAGGCCTGTTCGGTTGGTGCGGCCGACGTCGTGGTCGTGGTTTCGGACTGGGCGGAGTCCTTGTTGTCGGACGAGCAACCCGTAACGAGGGCGAGTGAGAGGCCCACTGATGTGGCAAGGGTGAGGCGCCGCGACATGCGGGTATTGAGGTGCATGGGTATAGATCTACTGCTTAATGTAAATGATTGTCAAAGTCGAGTATGCGAATATTCGCATGTCAGGTGTAGTCGGCTCGTTCGAGCATGCGCGAGGCGATGACCCCGAAGACGAGTCCCCAGAAAGCGGCTCCGATATTGAGTAGTTCGATGTCGGAGATCGTCACGAGGAACGCGATCAAAGCGCCGAAGGTGAATTTCCCGCCGAATGCGGTCACGAAGGCTCCCTGTAAGGCCTTGAGCATGGCCAGACCACCCAGAGTGACGATGAATGCCGTCGGAGTTCCCAACATCATCGCGACGAAAGTCGGGGCGAACAGTCCGAAGACGACGGCGAGTAAGCCGCAGAAGATTCCGGCGGTGTATTGGCGTGTCCGCTCTCCCGACGCCGTGAGCAATGCGTTCGTCGGCCCGGTAAGGCACGTCGAGACACAACCCACCGCCGCGTTCACGAGAGAGAACACACCGCAGGCAACCGTTGCTGCCCCGATCGGCGGTTGATGACCCGCTGCGCGGAGGACTGCGATTCCTTGGCCGTTCTGCACGACGACGACTGTGATCGCCAGCGGTACAACCAGTTCGATCATCGCCTGCCAAGACCAGGTTGGCGTGGTCAGCATCGGATGCGCCAGCCACTCGTGCGCGTCGCCGGCGGAGTTGAATCTTCCGGCCGCGAGTATCACGACCACGCCGACGATCAACGCGCCGAGAACGGGCGGAACGAATCTTCCCAGCTTGGCGAACACGCTCAGAGCGACAAAGGTGGCGATCATCGGCAGGGCGATCACCGCGTCGTGGGCGGGCGCTTCGACCAAATCCGTTCCGAAATGAAGGAAAACGCCTGCCACCATTGCCATTACGATGGGCAAGGGTAATGCGGCCATGATCGGTGTGACCCACCCTGTCAATCCCAACAGCAAGATCAGGGCGCCGGTCGCGAAGAACGCTCCGAGCACTTGCTCCCACGGCAGATGCTCCAACGACGCTCCGACGACAACGGTTCCGGGAATCGTCCAGAAGAAGGCCAGCGGCTGCCGGTACAGCCAGGAAGCCGTGATGGTGAGAATGCCGTTGACGAAGAAGGCACCGAAAAGCCAAGAGGCCAATTGGGCTTGACTCAGTCCACCCGCCAACCCCGCAGCGAGAATGACCGCCACCGGCCCGGTGGCCGAGAAGACGATGCCGATGATTCCGTTGGCAATGGACGTTCCGCCGAAGTCGCGCAAGACCCGCTTCGGGCCGTAGAGCGGTTGGGGGAGTGGCTCGGTGACGACGCGAACGGGCGCGGTCGTCGTAGTGTCCGGCATGTTCTCAGTTCTCCTGATGCGGATCCGAAAGCCCTCGGTCGCGGAACAAAGCCGCGAGTTCGCTCCGTGATCGCAGTCCGAGTTTCGCGTACGCGCGCGTGAGATGATATTGAATGGTCTTGACGGAGAGGAACAATTCGCCGGCAGCTTCCTTGTTGGACTTGCCCGCTGCGACAAGGTCGGCGACGGCTCGTTCTTGCGGGGTCAGGTCGGTGATTCCCTTCTCCGTCCGCGAGAGGTTCAACCCGCCCGCGCGGAGTTCGCGCTCGCAGCGCTCGACGTAAGTAGCGGCGCCCAACGAGTGATACAGCTCGCGGGCGGCGCGGAGGACGACGTCGGCCTCCGCGCGTTTCCCGGCCCGGCGGAGAGTTTGGCCGTAGGCAAAATTGATTCGGGCTCGGTCGTAGGGGAGCGGCAGCGTCTCGATGCCGAGTAGTGCAGCATCGAAACTTTCTCTTGCCAAGTCGAGTTCGCCCCGTGCGCCGTGGATCCGGCCGCGAACGTAGCCGAGACGTGCCGCAGCTGAGCGGTGCTCCCGACGTCGTGCGGTCTGCTCGTGTGGTTGCAGAAAGGCGTCGGCATCATCAGCTCGCCCGACCATGACCAATGCATTGGCGTAGAGATCGACCCACGGCCAGAAGCCCGGCTCGTCGAGCCATTGTTGCGCCTTGCTCGAGGTGAGCGGAGCCAGCGCCACCAGAACTTCGGCGTAGTCGGCGGCGGCCTCGGCAACCTGGGCCCTGGCGAGAAGTGCAGGAACATACATGATTTCGTAGGCGTGAATGCCGGCGTACGCACGTCGCACATGGTCACGGGCCAGTTCCCAGTTGCCGCGCAGAGCGTGAATCTGTGCTCCCGACCAGTGGACCAACGGCCGGATGATCTCGATCTCGAACCGATCCACCTCGGCACCGGCGCCCTCGACGGTCGAGAGCGCTTCGTCCCAGGCGCCGAGAGCGAATTGAGTGCGGGCGAGCCAGGCCTGTGCCCACAGTGAGATTCTTGCCGAACCACTGGAAAACTCTGTGGACACCGCGCTTTCGAGGTCGCGTCTAGCGGACTCCGGGTGGTCCAACGCAAGCTCGAGCCATCCGCGTCCCATCTGGAAGCGCTGTGCTTGGGCTCCGGGGCGGACACGATCGGAGAGTTCGGCGTATGCCGCGAGCGCATTCTCGGTTCTTCCGGTAGCGCCGAGCCCGAGACCCTTGATCGCTTCGGACTCCACTGCTGCGGGATCAGAAGGGCCCACCAATTCGACTGCGCGGTCAACCCACTCGACGAGCGCCGTGCCATCGAGCCGAGCCAGAGAATGCAGGACCATTCGTTGGGCGATCATCGCAGCGATGCCTGGCTCACGATCCACGCTGCAGCTGTCCCACGCTCTGGTCAGAAGATCGGCGGCCTCGGTCGGTCGCCCTCTATGGATGGCGAGGTAGCCGAGGACGGCGTCGCGGAGAGGCCCGCGCGAAATACTCTCGATCTCCGGCACGAAGACCATGGCGCGGGGGATGTCACCCGATCCGGTCAGCGCGTCGACTCCGCGGAGCAGTCGGTCCTCGTGTTCGGTTCGGGCCGTCGTGAGACGGCTTGCCGTGACCATGGCGTCGGCGACTTCCGACCACGCGCCGTCGGATGCTCGTAGTGATGCGTACGCAACGAGTTCGGCGGCGAGGTCCTCGTCATGGGTGGTGCTGGCAGCGGCAAGGTGGAAAAGCCGTTCACCTTCTCCCCAAGCGATCTCGGCTGCGCGTGTGTGCAGCAGATGCAAGTGCGCGGGTCCCAACGCCCCGCGCACTGCGGCCGTGACCATCGTGCTGCTCAGTGACACCTCGGTGCTGCCGCGCTGCTCGTGGACAGAAAGGAGGCCGCTGGCAAAGGCGCTGTCCAAGGCGCCGACCACGTCGTCGATTTCGGCTAGCTGAGCAAGATGCGACAACGTCGTGCTGCGCCCGACAACTGCTGCGGCTTCGATCAACGTTCGTGCTCCCGCCGAACACGTAGCGAGGGCGGCGGCGATCGACACTGCACGATGGCGAGGGACGGGCAAAGTTCGGTGCCACTGGGTCCAATAGGTAGGTGGCAGCTCGTCGAGAAGCGAGACGATGTCGAGTGTGTTGCCCGCGGTGAAGTCCTGAAGGGCAAGCGCGACGCCGGAGCTGAGGTCGATTCCGCTTCGCATGCGCGCGATGTCGATGATGACGGGTGCGTCGATCGGGCTGATGTGCAAACGCGTCGACCAGTGCAGGTCGAGAATCTGCCTGACATCCTCGCGCAGGAACGGCGTTTCCTCGGCGACGAGGACGAACAGCAGTGGTGCCGTTCGGCCTCGATGGAGGGCGGAGGTGATTGCCTGAAGCGAGCTGACATCGCTGTGATGGGCATCGTCGACGACGATCAGGGTCAGTTGCTCCGCTGCGTCGACGATCTCGTGTGCAACGGCGACCGGGTCCGAGTTGGAAACCGGACGTTCGAGTAGTTGTTCGATTACTCCGAAGGCAGTGTTCGATTCCCACTCCAGCCCACGAGCGCGGCGGAGCGTATGAGCGGAAGAGATTTCGGCGAACCGGTCGACGAGAGTGGACTTACCGCTACCGGCATCGCCCTCGACCAGCACGAGAGTCGGCACTCCTGTCTCTGCCGCGGCCAAGGCTCGGCCGAGAACGGCGAGCTCGCGTTCTCGGCCGAGCAACAGGTCACGAAGTGTCACCCGACTACCGTAACGCCGGGCTCACCACGGGTTTCCTTTTCGGCACGGTCTCCATCGGATCGAAGTGCAGTGGCACCCAGGTCGGGTGCTTGCTTCGGCACGAAGAAGGTGACGATGGCGCCAATCACCGCGATGCCGGCGAAGACGTAGAACGCCGATTCGGAACTGATTCCGGCGCTGATCAAACTTCCGCCGATCAGTGGCCCGAATATCCCGCCCAGACGTCCGAATCCGGCGCACCACGCGACACCTGCGGCCCGAGCGGCCGTCGAATAGTAGTTGGACACGAATCCGTAGATCAGAACCTGAGTACCGATGGTTCCGACACCCGCGATGGCAACGGAGGCGAGGAGTACGGGAAGCGGGAACCCGAATGTGAACAGGAGCAGGGCGAGTGCGGCCAGGCCGAAGGTGGTTGCGACAACCCGCTGTGGACCGGTTACGTCTGCGATCTTGGAGGCGAGAAGTCCACCGATGATGGCACCGCCGTTGAGTACCAACAGGAACGAGAGCGAACCCTTCGCGTTGTATCCCGCGTTTTCCATGATCTTGGGCAGCCAGGTGTTCAGTCCGTAGGTCAGGAGGAGGCCGGCGAAGCTCATGAGGCCGAGAAGCGCGGTGCCCCAGACATATTGTCTGCTCGCCAACGCTCGGAAGCCGACCTTCTCGGCTACGGCGTCGTTGGGTCGATCTGTACCGACAGGCAATGGAATTCCGGTTTTCGAGGAAATGGCGCGAGCTTCCTCGACACGTCCGCGAGCAATCAGCCACGCGGGAGACTCGGGCAGTTTGAACCAGGCGAGTGGGAACAGGAACACCAATGGCAGGGCGCCGATGAGGAACAGTCCGCGCCATCCGATGGAATCACGGAGAACGATCGCCAGGACGGAAGCCATGACGCCACCGGCCGGGACACCGCTGTAGACGATGGCGTTGAACAGATTGCGGCGTCCCGGCGGCGCGAACTCGGCAATCATGGCTCCGGCGGTGGCGACAAGCCCACCGACACCGATGCCGGTGAAGAACCGCAGCAGACCGAAAGTGGTGATGCTGGTGGCGAACGCTGCCAGTGCCATTCCGACCGAGAACCAGATGATGTTGACCAGCATCATCTTTCGGCGACCGAAGTGATCGCCGATCGCTCCACACGTCAGTGCGCCGACCATCACTCCGACGAGTGCATACGAACCCAACGCGCCGGCCTGAGATGCGGTCAAGGTGCCGATATGGCTGGGGTCGTCCATGAGTACGGGCAGGATCGTGCCGTACACGACCAGGTCGTATCCGTCGAACAGAATGGCAATGGCGGCGATGGTGACCACCCACAACACTGACGAGCGATGGCGGGCACTGGCCCAGGAACCACGTTCGATCGAGGACATGGCGAATCTCCGTTCGAGAGATCAGGAATCGGGGGAGGCTGGATTCAGCCGAGGTCGCCACCGGCGACGGGCAGAACCGTTCCGGTGACATACGAAGCCTCTTCGGAGGCAAGGAAAGTGATAGCAGCAGCCTGTTCGTCCAGGGTGCCGTAACGCTTGAGTAGCGACGAGTCGACGGTCTGGTCGACGATCTGCTGGTACCAGGCCTTCTCCTCGTCGGTCTCGGCACCCGGTCCGCGTGCCACGACGCGTGGTGGCGCCTCGGTTCCGCCGGGAGCGGTTGCCACGACGCGTATTCCGTACTGCGCGACTTCCATCGCCAGTGCAGCGGTGATCGCGCTGACCCCGCCCTTGGCCGCCGCGTAAGGAACACGGTTGACACCGCGGGTGGCGACCGAGGAGACGTTGACGATGGTGCCGCTCGCCTGCTCGATCAGATGGGGCAGTACGGCGCGACACGTCCAGAGCGTGGGGAACAGTGATCGTGCGACCTCGGCTTGTATCTGCTGCGGCGTGTAGTGCTCGTAGGGTTTGGCCCAGATGGTCCCACCGACGTTGTTGACCAGGACGTCGATGCGTCCGAAGCGCTCCAATGCGGAATCTATTGCATTCTGGGCGCCTTCGAACGTCTCGAGATCCGCGGTCACCGAATGGGAACGCTCCAGCGGTGTCGCAATGTCGTGAACCAATTCAGCTCGATCCACAAGCGCGACGGAACCGCCTTCTGCGGAAACTCTTTCGGCAACGCTGCGCCCGATCCCCTGAGCCGCTCCGGTGACGACCACGACCCGGTCGTCGAACCGGCCGGCGAAGAATCTCGTGCTCACGACGCCACACTTTCCCGAGCGTCAGTGATGGCGCGGTGCATCGTCGACTTGGCGTGTTCGCTGTGCTGGACGATCAGATCACGGGCCGCGGCGCGATCATTCTGCTCGAATGCACTCACGATACGTGAGTGATCCTCCGCGACATGTTCGTCCACCCAATCGGCGGTGCGGAGCACTCGGTTCATCAGTTGTGTGACCTCGAGACGGTGGTATGCCTGCAGGAGCACTTCGTTTCCGGTGCAGCGGAAGAGGAAGTCGTGGAACAGGGCATTGGTTTCGGTGAATGCCGCTGCGTCCGTGAAGTGATCGCGGTCGATGGAAGCAGCCGAGTTCTCCGCCAGAATGCGGTACTCCGTCAACTGTGCTGGAGTGAGGCGGCCGATCGTGAGTTCCATTGCTCCGAGTTCGAGTGCCATCCGAGCGTCGAACTGTGCGTCCGACTCCGCGACCGGCAGATGTTCTTCACCGATCTCGTACGTGCCGGCAGCTGATTCTTCGGCCGAGGCTGCCGGTGAATCAGCCGGTGCTGCCGCATTGTTGAACTTTTCGAAGTAGAAGTTCGTGGGTGTGATCGATACGTCCTTGAAGTGCAGACGTACGGCTTCGACCATCGGCGGCGGGCCGCACAGGTAGACGTCTACGTTGCCGTCGTCGAGGTGATCGGGCTCGATCAAGCCCGTGACATAGCCCTTGTTCGGTGCTGTGCTGTCGGGATCGGATACGCAGTAGTCGAAGGTGAACTGGGGTAGAGACTCCGCGTAGTCGTGCAGTTTGTCGAGTTCGACGAGATCGGTGTCGGAGCTGACGCCGTAGACCAGATGGACGGGCCGAGTGGAGCTTTCGGTACGCATCTTCTCCAGTATGGAGAGCAGCGGGGCCAAGCCGGTTCCGCCGGCAAGCAGTAGGGCTCTCCGTTGACCTGACCGGAGGAAGAAGCTACCCATCGGTCCGGTCAATTCGAGAGTGTCGCCTACCTGCGCGCGCTGACTGAGATACTCGGACATCAGACCACCCGGGGTGATCTTGACCAGGAACGACGCCGACTCGACCTCAGGGCCGGAGCTGAACGAGTACGACCGCGTCGCTTCGGTTCCGGGAACGAGGATGTTCACGTACTGACCGGGGAGGAAGACCAGATCTGCGCGGTTGTCGACTGCGACGGTGAAACCCACCGTGGAATCCGAATGGCGAATGATCTCGGTGATGGTGGACGTGTACGAACCGGCAGTGGTCTTGGCGACCGCCGACGTGGTGGGAATCTGCAGCACGAGATCAGATTCCGGCACCATCTGGCACGGAAGGCAGTATCCCTGCTCGGCCTCGTCGTCCGTCAGGGCCTCCTCGATGTAGTCGCCGGCATCGAAAGTACCTGACTCACAGAGTGATTTGCAGGTGCCACATGCTCCGTCGCGGCAGTCGAGCGGAATGTTGATTCGTGCGCGGTACGACGCGTCCGCGACGGTCTCGTCGGTGTTGCATTCGACGAAGCGGGTGATGCCGTCTTCGAAACTCAGGGCTACTTGAAAGGTCGGCGCAGCTTGAATGCTCATGGGAAACAGCTCGATTCGAAGGGAAGTCGTGTCAGAAGTGGTAGATGTCGACCACGTGATGGATGTAGTCGTTCTTGAGGACTACCTTCTTCTTCATGATCAACGGCTGCTCGCCCGAGAAGTCGATCGTGTAGTGCGAGGTGCCGAAGTAGGTGTCGACTGTGTTGTAGCGGAAGTACAGCGTGAACCAATTGAAGCGGACGTCGACGACGAAGCCGCGTTCTTCGATCACTTCCACGTTGGTGATGTTGTGACCGGTGCGGGGCTCGGGAAGGCTTGTCGCGCTGGAACGGTCAGTCCTGATTCGGAACACGCGGTCCTCGATACCGCCGCGATTCGGGTAGTAGATCAGGGAGATCTCTGCGGCCGGGTCCGTGGTCAGCTCGCCGTCGTCCGCCCATGCGGGCATCCAGTACTCGGAATCGGGGTGGTAGCACTCGATCCACTTCTCGAACTCGCGATCGTCCAGATAGCGAGCCTCACGGTAGAGAAACTGCTGCACTGTTTCGAGGGCGACGGCATTGGTGGTGGTGACAGTCATGGTGATCGTCCTCAGATGGTCCGGTTGGAAGCGGCTTGCTCGGCATCTACGGCCGCAAGCATGGCGTCGCGCCAGTACCCGTGCTGAATGGGATACAAGCCTTCGTCCTCGGTCTTGGCTCCGCTCGAGAGCACGCGATTCATGCCGAGATCCTTCGCGACGTCGTTCGGACCGGGAATCTGGTGTGTGACGCCACGGCTGAGGTCGTTCCACGGGGCGCCGGCTGCCTGGTAGGTCTTCTGGCAGGAACGGAACTCTTCGAGATCGTCCGGGGTGGCCATACCGCTGGCATTGAAGAAGTCCTCGTACTGACGGATGCGGTTGCTGCGCGCTTCGGCGCTCTCTCCCTTGGGCGCGATGCAGTAGATGGTGACTTCGGTCTGGTCCACGGAGATCGGACGGAAGTGCCGGATCTGGCTGCTGAATTGATCCATGAGGTAGACGTTCGGGTACAGGCAGAGGTTCCTCGACGCACCGACCATGAATTCGGCCTTCTTGGAACCGAACTGAGCCTCCAGTTCTGCTTTGCGTTCGAACAGGGGTCGGTCCTCGGGATTGCCCCACCACATCCAGAGCAGGAGGTGGCCGTAGTCGTAGGAGAAGTATCCACCGCCCTGCTTCCCCCAGGTGCCGGCGTCCATGGCTTTGGTCTCGTTGGACGATTCACCGGCGGTGCGGCGAGCGGTGGTAGCGGCGTAGTTCCAGTGCGTCGAAGACACGTGGTAGCCGTCGGCACCGTTCTCGGTCTGCAACTTCCAGTTGCCGTCGTAGGTGTAGGTGGATGCACCGCGCAGAACTTCGACTCCGTCAGGTGACTGATCGACGATCATGTCGATGACCTTCGTGGTGTCACCGAGGTGCTCTTCGAGTGGCAGCACGTCGGGGTTGAGGCTGCCGAAGAGGAAGCCGCGATAGTTCTCGAACCGCGCCACCCTGGTCAGGTCGTGTGAGCCGTCTTTGTTGAACTGCTCCGGATAGCCACCGGTGCGAGCGTCCTTGGCCTTGAGGAGTTTTCCGCTGTTGTTGAAGGTCCAGCCGTGGAACGGGCAGGTGAAGGTGGTTCGGTTGTCGGTCTTACGGCGACAGAGCATCGCACCGCGGTGGCTGCATGCGTTGATCAGCGCACCCAATTCGCCGTCCTTGTTGCGGGTGATCACAATGGGCTGACGGCCCATGTAGGTGGTGAAGTAGTCGCCGACGTTCGGGATCTGGCTCTCGTGCGCGAGGTAGATCCAATTGCCTTCGAAGATGTGCGTCATCTCGAGTTCGAACAGTTGCTCGTCCGTGAAGACGCTGCGCCGCACCTGGTAGCGGCCGGTCTCCGGCTCCTCGACGAGCGCGTCGTCGAGGACGGCGCGGATGTTCGCGAACTGGTCGGTGCCGCGGGCAGCATCCAACATATCCGTCATGGGTGTCCTCCAGATAAGAGTGGGCGCCTACCGAGAAAGCCGAGGGCTGTCGGACCAAATCGGTGGGACCCGCTTTCCGGACGGGGCTGCGTCCGGTACTGAATTCACCTTGACATCGTGTGTCTCGGGTCACACTAGGCAATTGCCTAGTCCTGACCAAGGGTGCAGTGTTCGTCGAATTCTGCTGATGGGCCATGCCTGCTGAAGACGACGAGCAGGGCGGACTCGACATCGCGAGTCCGCCCTACCTGCCGAGGGGATTACCGGTTCTTGAAGAACGAGACGTCGTCGTTGCCGATGAGGTCAGGGACCGTCCAGCCGTCGAGGTCGTATTCACTCAAGCACTGCTCGGCCAGTCCCTTCATGGAACTTGCGTGTCCACGATTCTGGGCTGCGAACAGCAGTTCGGCTTTGACGTTCTCGTGATTGCCGGAGTAGTTGCGCTCGTAGAGTTCGTGTCGGCCGCCGAACTCGGTCCCGATCGAATCCCACAGCGCCTTCATGACTTTCACGCGGTCGACGGCGGTGATGCCGTCGGAACCGCGAACGTACTTGTCGAGGTACGGACGCACGTCCGGGCTCTTGAAGTCGAGTGAACTCGAAGGCAGGTAGATCAAGCCCGACGCGACGTCCTGTTCGATGATCTCCTTGATCCGCGGGTACCCCTGAATCATGAACATTCGATAGGTGAGGCCGTACTCGAGCTTCGGGATCACCGAATCGCCGACCCACTGTTCGGGATCGCGTGCCATCGATTCGGTCAACGACCAGAAGAGGTTTCGCCACCCGATCACCTCACCGACACGGGTCTGGACTCCGCGGAAGCCGCCGGCGCCGGTGGCTTCGAGTGCCTTCATCAACAGTCCGGCGATGAAGTCGAGCTTGACGGCCAGGCGAGTGCAGCCCTGAAAGGTGAAGCGCGGCAGGAAGCCCGATTGAGGGAAGAATGCGTTGATCCGGTCGACGTCGCCGTACATGAAGACGTTTTCCCACGGAACCAACACCTTGTCGAAGACGAAGATGGTGTCGTTCTCGTCCATGCGACTCGACAGCGGATAATCGAACGGACTGCCCATCACCGCAGCATGTTCGGTGTACGAGGTGCGGCAGATCAGCTTCACACCCGGCGCGTCCATCGGTACCGTGCAGATCAGGGCGAACTGCTTCTTCTTGATCGGCAGACCGTAGTGAGCGATGAAGTTGTAGTTCGTGATCGCCGATCCGGTGGCGACCACTTTGGCGCCGCTGACGATCAAACCTGCGTCGGTTTCCTTCTCCACCTTCATGAAGACGTCACCGACCTCGTCCGGTGGAAGTTGGCGATCCACCGGGGGATTGATGATCGCGTGGTTCCAGTACAGAACCTTCTCCTGCGATTCGCGGTACCAGCGTTCGGCGTTGTCCTGGAACGGTGCGTACAACTCCTTGTTGGCGTGGAGGGTGCCCAGGAAACTCGCCTTGTAGTCGGGGGAACGGCCCATCCAGCCGTAGGTCATACGAGCCCACGTCGCTATGGCATCGCGTTCCTTGAGCAGATCGGCCGAGGACGTCGGAGTGCGGAAGAACGGCATGGTGACACCGCCGTTGCCCGTGTCCGTCGGAACGGTCAAGGCGTCCACGTGCTCGCCCGTATGCAGAGCGTCGTACAGCCTTGCGGTCATGCGGATCGGATTCCGGAACGCGGGGTGCGTCGTGACGTCCTTGACGCGATCACCGTGAAGCCAGATCTCGCGGCCGTCCTGCAGGCTCGAGATGTACTCGTCACCGGTCATCGGTCGGGTGGCGAAGTTCTTCGTGCGGTTGGCTTCGCAATCGGCGGCCGGATTGACCTGTGGCGCTCCGGAATCTGCGGGATCGACGCCGGTGGGAGGAATTTCGGTGGTCGTCATGGCAAAGCCTTTCAGATCGTTTGGGGTGCGGGCTGAAGATGAATCGGGGTGAACGAAGTGGTGGCGTCGAACCAGCCGCTGTGGGGGTCGTCCTGACTTCCGTTCCAGACTGTGGTCGACGAGGTAGCGCCTAGATCGTGAAAAGTGCTTCGGTAGAACAGAAGCGGATCCTTGCCACTCGACTGAGCGTCGACGATCTCGCCGATGAAGATGATGTGGTCACCGCCGTCGTACTCCCTCCACGGGACGCACGAGATGGTTGCTGCGGCGCCGTCGAGCAGGGGAGCGGTCGGTCCGTCGATCCACCTCGGTTCGGTGCGCTGCGGTCGGCCGGCAAAATGCATGGCCGTGTCCACTTGGTCGGAGGCAAGGATGTTGACCGCAAACGGCGCGTTGCCGAGGTAGCCGCACGCCTTGGACTTGCGAGTCATCGTGATCTGGCACAGCCGTGGTTCCAGGGAAATGGCCGTGAATGCGGTGACCGTGGCTCCGTGTGGTTGACCGTCGGCATTGGTACAGGTGATGACGGTGACGCCGCTCGCGAATTGACCGAAGATTCCTCGAAGCTGATTTTGTTCCATGACCGGACCTCCTTGTCGGATGGCGGTTGAGTGAGAGTGCCGCGAAGTGCGGGAGGGAAGTAGTGGGCGACTCGCGCCGGGAGTGAAGACGAACGTACGGCGGGCGCAGGCTTCGGTCGATCCGTACAGCGCGGTGGCTATCCGGATTGCGCACCCGATCGCGGCCCGTACCCGTTTTCTCTTGGAAGTGACCGGGGACACAGTGTTCAATGATGTTCAGCGCCCTTGCTCAGCAATGTGGCTGGTCACGGGTTTGGAAGGTGAAGAAGGACGATGGTCGACTCCATGATCGGTACAGCTCCCCGCGACTGGGACGAGGCGTGTCATGCGGTTTCGGACGCCTATTTTCCGCACACGCTGACGCCGTTGTCTCGGCATGCGGCCAGTGGAGTCGGGGTGTGCACCACCGAGTTGGGACCGCTGAGGATCGCTCATATTCGGTGGGGAGCTGACGTCGCCGTCGAATCCGATCATCCCGGTGCCTATGGGGTGAACATCCCGCTCTCGGGCGAGCTCGAGTCGGTGTTCGCGGGCTCGCACGTGCTCTCGACGCAGGGTGTTGCGACGGTATGTCCACCCGACATCACGACGAGAATTACGCGGTGGAGTGCGGACTGCGAGATCGTCGGAGTCCGGATGGACCGTCAGTACCTCGACCGTGAGATGGAAAAGGTTCTCGGTCGACCCGGAATGCACTTGCCTGATCAGGTGGATCTTCGGGGCGACGACGGAGCCAGATGGCTGAAATTTGTTCGCTCACTGTCGGATCAGATACTCGGCCCGGTCGGCGTGCTGCACAACGAACTGGTGGCAGGTCAGCTCTCCGGCGCCGTGGTCACGGCATTCGTCCTTGCCGCAATGCCCGAAAGCGAGGACGCGGTGCGACACGCCAGGCCACGCATCGTCAAGCGGGTGCTCGACGAGATGCACGACGACCCGGCCCGCGTGTGGACCGCAGCCGAGATGGCGGAGGTGGCGGGCGTCAGCGTACGGAGATTGCAGGAGGGATTTCGGCAGTACGTGGGCCGGAGTCCGTCGGAATGCCTGCTCGACATCCGTCTCGAGCGGGTCCATGCAGATCTGGTGGATGCCGACGACTCGACGACGGTCACCGATGTCGCTGTGAGATGGGGTTTCACGCACACCGGACGGTTCGCGTCGTCCTTTCGGCGTAAGTACGGATTGCTGCCTTCCGAGGTGTTGAGGCGCTAGCTCCGGTACCCCATGTCCGCGCTGAGCTGATTCGCCTTCTCGACAAGGAACGGCGCGACGTCGGCGCGGAAAGCTTCCGGGGATGTTCGTCCGGCCGAGGTCGAACACGCTGTCACTCCGACGACGCTTCCACCGGCGTCGCGGACGGGAGCAGCGAGGGAAATCAGGCCGTCTTCCAGTTCCTCCGATGTGAGCGCGTATCCCTGCTCGCGCACCACCCGGAGGGCGGTATGGAATGCGCCTTCGTCGGTGATCGTGGTGGGTGTGAGGGCGTCGAACGTGGAGTTCGCGATGACGTTGTCGACGATTTCGGTTGGCGCCCAAGCTAGCAGGGCTCGACCCATGGAGGTGGCATATGCAGGCACTCTGGTGCCGACGCTGACGTTGATGCTCATGATCCGCCGGACGGGTACGCGCGCGGCGTAGACCACGTCGACGCCGTCGAGCACCCCGAGCGACGCCGACTCGTGGGTGTGTTCTGCGATCTCCAGCAGACGAGGGAGCGCTGCCTCCGTCAAGGCATGTGATGCCGAGAAGTGCTGCCCGATGCTCAGAACGCGCGGGGTGAGCGACCACCGACTGTTGTTGCCGGTGACGTATCCGAGCTTCTGCAGCGTGAGGAGGATGCGCCGGACCGCTGGGCGGGAGAGACCTGTTTCGGCGGCAAGATCGGCGAGCGACGGGTTGGGGTTCTTCTCGTCGAAGGCCGTCAGCACAGCAAATCCACGCTCGATGCTCTGGATGTAATCGCGATCGTTCTGGCTCACGGAATGGCCTTTCATCTGCGGGTATGCCCGATCGACGCCTTCGAAGGTTGACAAACCTTGTGACTGGGCGCACAGTACAAGCGTACGCACAGCGTAACATACGTACGCACAGCGTACAACCCAAACTTGGGGAGCCGACTCAGCCCAGCAGTACGGCACCCACCCGGTAACAGCCACATACGGCCCCGAGGAGGACCACATGACCACTTCCGAGAGCCCCACCGCAGTAGGTTCGGGCACTGCCGCCACCGACAAGTTCCTCCAGGAACGAGTCAGCGCGGACACCCCGCCCGAGCGCGTCTCGGCCATCGCCAAGGACGTTCTCGAGGCACTCGCCGGCGTCATCGACAAGCACGGCATCACCTACCCCGAGTACCGCGTCCTCAAGCAGTGGCTCATCGACATCGGTCAGTTCGGCGAGTGGCCTCTGTGGCTGGACGTCTTCCTCGAGCACAACGTCGAGGAGGTTGCGTACCGCGGCCAGCACGGCACCAAGGGAAGCATCGAGGGCCCGTACTACGTCGCCGACGCCAAGACGTTGCCTGCCAAGTGTGAACTTCCGATGCGTGACAACGAGGTTGGATCGAAGCTGGTCTTCGAGGGCCAGGTTCGCGATCTCGACGGCAAGGGGTTGGGCGGTGCAACCGTCGAACTCTGGCACGCGGACGACGAGGGCTACTACTCCCATTTCGCGCCGCACATCCCCGACGGCAACCTCCGCGGAACGATCGTCGCCGACGACGAGGGACGCTTCGAGATCACCACGATTCAGCCTGCGCCGTACCAGATCCCGACCGACGGCCCCACCGGCTGGTTCATCGAGAAGGCCGGCTGGCACCCGTGGCGTCCGGCTCACCTGCACCTCATGGTGAAGGCTCCCGGTAAGCGCACCATCACCACCCAGCTCTATTTCAAGGATGGAGAGTGGATCGAGAACGACGTGGCAACGGCGACGAAGCCCGAACTGATTCTCGATCCGAAGCCAGGTGCCGACGGAACCAACCGGGTCACATACGACTTCGTGCTCGATCCGGCCTGATCCACAACTGCTCTGAAGAAAGTGATTTGATGACAGACCTGTCGATCGTCTCCATCGAGACGACCATCCTCGACGTTCCGCTGGTTCGCCCCCACAAGTTCGCCACCACGTCGATGACGGCGCAGCCGTTGTTGCTGGTCGCGATTCGCACCTCCGACGGGGTGATCGGATACGGCGAAGGAGTCGTTCCGGGCGGGCCGTGGTGGGGTGGCGAATCGGTGGAGACGATGCAGGTCATCATCGAGAAGTACATCGCTCCCGTGGTGGTCGGCAGGTGCGTGGATCACATCACCGCGATCATGGCCGACATCGAAAAAGTTGTTGCCAATGCACGATTCGCGAAGGCCGCCGTCGACGTGGCGTTGCACGACGCCTGGGCGCGTAGCCTGGGAGTCCCCGTGCACACGCTCCTCGGCGGGGCTTTCCGCGAGAGTGTCGACGTCACGTGGGCACTGGGTGCTGCGCCGGCGGACGAGATCATCGAAGAAGCTCACGAAAAGCTCGAATCCCGGCTCAATTTCAGCTTCAAACTCAAGATGGGGGCACTCGATCCAGCAGTCGACGTCGCGCGCATCGTCAACATCGCGCAGGCGCTGGACGGCCACGCCGGAGTCCGTGTCGACGTCAACGCACGGTGGGATCGCTTCACTGCCCTGCGGTACTTGCCACAACTCGCCGAGGGTGGAGTCGAACTGATCGAACAACCCACTCCGGCAGACCAAATCGAGGTCCTCGCCGAACTCAGTAGGCTTCTACCGATTCCGATCATGGCCGACGAGAGTGTGCAGACCCCACACGACGCTCTGGAAATCGCCCGCCGGAGCGCCGCCGATGTCATCGCCCTCAAGACCACCAAATGTGGTGGTCTCCAGCGCAGCCGCGACATCGTCGCGATTGCCAAGGCAGCAGGTATCGCGTGCCACGGTGCGACGTCCATCGAAGGCCCGATCGGCACCGCCGCTTCGTTGCACTTCGCGTGCGCCGAGCCCGGAATCAACTTCGGAACAGAGCTTTTCGGCCCACTGCTCTTCAGCGAAGAGTTGCTTCAGGAACCCCTGAAGTATTCCGAGGGTCAGTTGCACCTCCCCGCCGGACCTGGCCTGGGAGTCGAACTGAACATGGACGCCGTCAAGACCTGGACCAGGAACTAGAGGATAGAAGAACATGGCACTCTTTCACGTTCGGATGGACGTCGATATTCCGCGCGACCTGGATCCGGAAATACGCGCCGATACCGTCGCAACGGAGAAGGCGTACTCGCAAGACCTTCAGCGACAGGGAAAGTGGGTACATCTGTGGCGAATTGTGGGACAGTTCAGCAACATCAGCATCTTCGATGTCGAGTCGGCTGACGAACTCCATGAGATTCTCTGGAACCTGCCCCTGTTCCCGTACATGACCATCGAGGTCATGCCGTTGACGCAGCACGGATCTTCGATCAAGTAGCCCGCCATGTCTGCCGTGTCTGCCACGCCTGCGAGCCTGCCGGAATCTGTGCAGCAGTGGCACTGCGAGATGGAGGAGACCTTCGGTGGCCTGTGCCCCGAGAGTTCCGTCGATGCCGCGCCTGTCGGTACGGTCAGCGGCGTAAGTCTCGGGGACGTAGGCGCTTTCGACATCTCCGGTTCGCCGCAGATACTGCGGCGGAGCGCACGCGCAGCGAAGCGACACGGTAGTGATCTGCTCAAGATCTGCACGGTCCGAACCGGGAGCGCGATACTGCGCCAATCGGACCGCGAGTTGACGGCCCCGCCCGGCGCGATGATTCTCTACGACGTCGAGCATTCGTACGCGCTGCGTTTCGACGGTCACTGGTCGTGCACCGTCATGACCCTACCGCGCAGTGCGGTGAGTCTGACCGAGCGAGAACTGAATTGCGCGCTCGAGCGCACCCACGACGGTCGGCGTGGGTCCGGTGCATTGCTGGAAAATTTCATCTCGGGCGCTGTTGCATCCCAGGTCGACGGCAGCGCAGCCGGGCTTCTCGGAGATGCTGGAGTCAATCTCGCTTCGGCAGTTCTGATGCAAGGATCTGCGCCCGCGACACCCGGACGTTCGACGCGAGAGGAGATCTTGCGATATGCGCTTCGGAATCTCGACTCACCAGACCTCTCGGTCGCGTCGATCGCCGGTGCGTTGCACCTGTCGCCGCGAACCGTTCAGCGTCACTTCGGTGACGGGGATCTGACCCTCAGTGCGCTGATTCGCCGCGAACGGTTGATCCGCGTACGCCGCGATCTCACCGACGTCTCACTGCGGGGTCATTCGATCTCCATCCTGGCCGCACGATGGTGTTTCCATGACGCACCAGCGTTTTCGCGTGCGTTCAAAGCGGAATTCGGTGCGGCGCCGTCGGAAGTACGTAACTCGCCTGATCCGAACGCCCGCGAACGTCACTGATCTGTCGCATCCGAACAACAAACGTGTCCGATCACGACAACTGGGAGCCCGAATACCGGGGCAGAGTGTGTTTCAGATCGCTTTTTCAGGCTCGCGAAGAGCTCAGGTCCACGAACAGCGAGGACCGCAGCGAAAGCTACGAATCGAGGAACGCATGACGAATCTGCTCGCTCATCAGCAATGGCACGGAAAGATTTTCGACGGCCAATGGATCGACGGAGGCGGTGACACCGTCGAGTCGCTCGAACCGGCTACCGGCGAGGTGCTCGGTGTGATCGGCACGGCGACTGCTGCGGATATCGATCGAGCGGCACACATCGCGTCAGCCGCGCAGCCGGTGTGGGCGGCGACGATCGGGCAGGCTCGCGCTTCGGTGATCCGTAAGGCAGCGCAGATTTTGGAAGCCGAGCGAGCCGACGTGGAGCGCTGGTTGATCCGTGAAGGTGGTTCCGTACCAGGGAAAGCCGCATTCGAAGTTGATCTTGTCATCTCCGAACTGTGGGAAGCCTCGGCACTGCCGACACAGCCGTTCGGGCACCTTCTGCCCGCCAGCCAGGAGGGGCGCACGAGCATCGGTCGCCGGGTGCCCCTGGGTGTGGTCGGCGTGATCAGCCCGTGGAATTTCCCGCTTCTCCTCGCCATGCGCGCTGTCGCCCCCGCCTTGGCGCTCGGAAATGGCGTCGTTCTCAAGCCGGATGTTCAAACCGCGATCAGCGGGGGTGCGGTCATCGCGGAATTGTTCACGTCCGCAGGTCTTCCCGAAGGCCTCCTGCATGTGCTCGCCGGTGACGCGGAACCTGGTCAGGCATTGTGCGAGAGCCCGAGCATCGCGATGGTGTCCTTCACGGGTTCGACCGCCGTCGGCCGTCAGGTCGGGGCAACTGCCGGTCGCACGCTCAAGCGTGTCTCGCTGGAACTGGGTGGGAACAATGCGCTGATTGTCCTCGACGACGCAGACCTGGATGCCGCGAGCTCGGCGGGCGCGTGGGGTTCGTTCCTGCATCAGGGGCAGGTCTGCATGACCGCAGGCCGCCACATCGTGTTGGAATCGGTCGCCGATCAGTACCTGGACCTGCTGGCCAAGCGCGCAGCGGTCCTGCCGGTCGGGGATCCCAATACAGGCGACGTCGCTCTCGGACCGCTCATCAACGCGCGGCAGATTGCGAACGTCGATCGAATCGTCCAGGGCACCAAGGCGGCCGGCGCCGAAATCCGCGCCGGTGGAACATACGAAGGGCTCTTCTATCAGCCGACCGTCCTGGCCGGAGTCACCTCGGACATGCCCGCGTTCCGTGAAGAAATCTTCGGGCCCGTGGCGCCCGTCGTGATCGTCAAGGACGAAGACGAGGCAGTCAGGTCGGCCAATGACAGCGAATACGGTCTGGTTGCTGCCATTCAAACAGGATCGGTTGAACGCGGCGAGCGGATCGCGGACCGACTGCGTACCGGCATCGTGCACATCAACGATCAGACTTTGAACAACGATGCCTATGCACCATTCGGTGGCACGGGTGCCTCCGGAAACGGCGCGAGATTCGGAACTCAAAGCAGTTGGGACGAATTCACCACCTGGCAGTGGCGAACCAGCCGGCCAGCAGCGCAGACCTTCCCCTTCTGAAGTCGAAAGGTACTCCGAATGCACACTATTTCGGCTCACGATCTTCCCATCGTGTTGCAGGACGGCGAATTCGAATTGCGGATGCGAGAAGAAGGCGACATGATCGTCAACTTCGTCAAAATGCCTGCTGGTGCAGACTTCGCCGAACCGTTCGCACAATTGGAAGGCGGGCGCTGTCAATGTCCGCACTACGGATACGTCTTGAAAGGAAGGATCTACACAGATTCCGAAGCAGGTCGGCAAACCTACGATGCCGGCGACGTGTTCTACTGGGCACCCGGTCACGTTCCCGGAGCGATCGACGACTCGGAGTATGTCGACTTTGCTCCCAAGGCCGAATTCCTCGAACTGATCGACGGAGTGCGTAAGGCGATGGGCGGCTGAGCTGTTCGGCCGCCACCGAGGTCAGCGTATTCCGTCGCGACGTAGTGCGACGGACACTGCGGCAGAGCGGGTATCGACACCGAGTTTGGCGTAGATGTGCCCGAGGTGTGTTTTCACCGTCGCTTCGCTGATGAAGAGTGCTTTACCCAGCTCGCGGTTGGTCATCCCCTCGGCGAGCAGGCTGAGCAGTTCGGACTCACGGGCGGTGAGCGCTTCCTGCGGGCGCTGCATCTGCTGGACGAGACGAGAGGCCACGGCGGGGGAGAGGACGCTGCGCCCGGCGACCGCGCCCCGCACCGCGCCGAAGATCTCGTCAGGAGTCGAGTCCTTGAGTAGGTAACCGATGGCACCGGCGTCCACGGCCCGCACGACGTCGGCGTCGGTGTCATACGTCGTGAAAACCAGTACGGAAACATCGACACCGTCGCTTCGCAGGCGTTTGATCGCTTCTGCACCGTGCATGCCGGTGCCCATGTCCAGATCCATCATCACCAGATCCGGTGAGGCCGACGGTATCGCCGTGGCCGCCTCCTCGCCGGACGATGCTTCGCCTACTACTTCGACGTCCGCCTGAGTGTTCAGCAGCGCTCTCAGCCCAGCTCGCACGACCAGATGATCGTCGACGAGGAACACGCGAATGGTGGTGGTCACCTGATCCTCCGTTCGAGCGGGAACTGGGCCGCGACGACGGTGCCGTCTCCCGGTGCACTTTCCACGGTGAACGATCCGCCGAGCTGTGCGACGCGGCTTCGCATCGCACGCAGGCCGTATCCACCGTACCGAGAATGGTCGGCGAGCTTTCCCGGATCGAAGCCGACGCCGTCGTCGAAGATGTCTACGGAGACGGAGTGGTCGAGATACGTGATCGTCACGCCCGCCGTTTCGGCGCGAGCGTGGCGGGCGATGTTGGAGGACGCGCTCGAGACCACTCGCACGACGGCATGAGCTACGTCCGAGGGCAAGATGACGGCTTCACCGACGGTGCGGATCCGAACGGCCGGGACGAACTGGCGGGCGGCGGCCACGACCAAGGCGTCGAAGTCGCCCGTACCGCCCTTGGTCGGCGCCAGATCGTGGACGAGGTCGCGACTCTGCATCAAGCTCGTTCGGATGTTCTCTGCTGCGGCATCGACATCGGCTCGAGACGGCGAACCCGTTGTATTCCACGTTTGTTCGGCTGCCTCGAGCCGTAGAAGGGCGCTCGCCAGTCCCTGGGTAACGGTGTCGTGGATTTCGCGCGCGAGGCGCTCTCGCTCAGCGGCAACGCCGGCAGCGCGTTCGGTATCTGCCAATGCAGATTGCGCTTCTGCTACCTGACGCAGAAGCCGAAGGCGTTCTCGGGCATCTCGTTCCATCTGCCCGTACGCGGCCGCGACCAGTGCCGCGGTGCACAGCGGCCCGAGAAGTGTCACCAATTCGGCACGACCGGTGACCCGGTAGAACGCGATACCGGCGAGGACGCCCAGGATCCCGACGAGGGGGTAGGCGATCTTGCTCGGATACAGACGAATGCAGAGGAAGAGAACGGGAAACGCACACCACGCGAAACTCGGGGCAAGCCAGACCAGCGCTGCCCATGCGCTCAGTACCGGCCACATCCACAGCCGTTGGCGAACCACATCTCGCGAGGACACCGTGGCCATGACGGCGTAGAGCAGGGCGAGGACCACGGCCAGGACGAGTACCACCCCGAACCGACCGCTGGTCCCGTGGACTGTGACGTACCGAACTCCCGATGTAGACAGCAGTACGAAGAACGACGCGTGGATCGCATACGCCAACGGGCCGCGTAGGCCGCGTTCGGCGTCGGCGTTCATGGCTCCGTTACTCATCCCTCGAATGTTACGGAGGGCGCCAGGCCGTCGTATCAACCATTCGGATGATATCCGGGTAGCCGTAGGGGGCACGGTTCGTCACCCGAGCGCCCGATGTGCGCACCCGCCCTCGGACGCGACGCTGTAGTGGACGGTTTCGAACCATTCGATTGAAAGTGTGCCCGACATGAACCACCGCATTTACACACGACTTCCCCGTACGCTCGCTGTCGCCGTTCCGGTTGTCGCAATCCTTGCCAGCGCCGCATGCTCGACCACCGAAACACCGGTGGCGAACGCATCGAGCACGACGTCGATTACTGCCACGCAGCAGCCTGCCACGACCGGTGATTCGGCGATTGTCACTCAGAATCGACTCAGTGCCGACGCAGCAGTGAAGGCTGCTGGTGCGGCCCTGGCGAAATGCCGCGCCGACGGTCTCGGCTTCGTCACCGTCTCCGTCGTAGACCGTGCGGGAAATGTCATCGCCATGGTGCGCGGCGACAACGCAGCCCAGCACACGGTGGAAGCCTCACGCGAGAAGGCATACACCTCTGCAGCTTTCGGAGCCGACACCAGTGACCTCTCGCAGCGTACCAAAGGCGAAGGATCAACCATCGCTGACCTTCCCGGCACTCTCTTCCTTGCAGGTGGAGTCACATTGAAGGCTGGAGCCGGGTCGATCGCCGGTATCGGTGTCGGTGGCGCTCCAGACGGAATGCAGGACCAAGCGTGTGCTGCCGCAGGTCGTGATGCGATCGCTTCGTCACTCGGCTGAGTGAGCGCATTCAGCGTGCTTCGTGAATTGTGCTTTTCGCCACCTGGATTCGCTCGGCACGACAAGTGTCCGATTGTTGCGATGACCTCGACTTTGTAACACCGGAGCCCCCGGAAAGGGACAAACACGTCGACAGTGGAACCGACGATGCACTTACCGAAGCGAGTTTCTTGATGCGCAGTTTCGGGGAAAGACACAACCTTGCAGAGAATCAGATTCACGTTGCCCGAACGCAATACACGGCGGGTGCGGGGGCTCGTAGCGGCGTTGTTGTCGATAATCCTGCTCGGCGGTATGTTCGGTCCGACCGCCGCGAGTGCTACTCCGGCGCGCTCGGCGCCATGGGGTGGGTACGACGAGTTGTGGGTCCCGTCTTCGATGGGAAACATCAAGGTTCAGGTGCAGTGGGCCGCGCGCGGTGGCAACGCCGCGTTGTACCTGCTCGACGGTCTTCGCGCGCAAAACGACAGAAATGCTTGGAGTTTCGAAACGAACGCACTCGATCAGTACCGCAATGACAACATTACGCTGGTGATGCCGGTCGGCGGTGAGTCGAGTTTCTACACGGATTGGTACGCGCCGTCCAATTTCAACGCTCAGCCGATAACGTACAGGTGGGAAACGTTCCTCACCCGCGAGCTTCCGGACTTCCTTGCAGGGCATGGCGTTTCACCAACCAACAATGCGATCATCGGGTTGTCGATGGGCGGCAGTGCCGCGTTGAACCTGGCGGGGCATCATCGGGATCAGTTCAAGTTCGCCGGCTCGCTGTCCGGCTACATCAATATCTCGGGTCCGGGTATGCGTGAAGCGATCCGCGTAGCCATGTTCGACGCCGGCAGGTACAACGTCGATTCGATGTGGGGCCCGCCGTGGTCATCCGGATGGCTTCGCAACGACCCGTTCGTCAACGCGGAATCGCTTCGCGGACTGTCGATGTACATTTCGTCGTCCAACGGCATCCCGGGACCGTACGATCATCCCTCTGCGCCGATCGATTACTTCCACACGGCGACGGGTATGGGGCTCGAGGCGCTCTCGTGGGTGCACGCGCGTGCATTCGAAATTCGCCTGAAATCCTTGGGAATCCCAGCGACGTACAGCTTTCCGCCCGCCGGAATTCACTCGTGGCCGTATTGGTCTGCTGAATTGTGGATGGCCAGAGGACAAATCCTCGACACCATGAATGCCTGGTGAAGCTGTAGTGAGGATCTCTCCGGACTTGCTCTCGATCGAAAGTCCGGAGAGAACTCGCTCAGAAGGTGATGATGCCACGGAGGTTGCGACCGGCATGCATGTCGGCGAAACCGTCGTTGATCTGGTCGAGGGTGTATCGGTTGGTGATCAGTCCGTCAAGTTCGAGCTTGCCGCTGGTGTAGAGATCGATCATCCAGGGAATGTCGGCGGTGGGATTGGATGCACCGAACAGGGATCCCTGAATTCTCTTCTGGTACAGCGTGAGTTCCATCAGGCTCACGGGAATTCCGACGTCCGTCATCTTCCCGAGGCCGGTGACCACGCAGGTTCCTGCCTTGCGGATCGACGAGAATGCCTGCGCGACATGTTCTCCGGTGGTGACACCGACGGTGACGATGGCCGAATCCGCGCCCTGGCCGTTGGTGAACGAGCGCGCTATGTCGGTGGCTTCCTCCATGGTGGCCACGGCATGGGTGGCGCCCAACTTCAATGCACTGTCGCGCTTGAACGCAACCGGGTCCACAGCGATCACGTGGGCGGCGCCGGCATGCGAGGCGCCCTGCACCGCGTTGATTCCGATTCCGCCGACGCCCATGACGATGACAGTCTGCCCGGGATACACCTGAGCGGAGTTGACCGCGGCGCCCCAACCGGTTCCGACGCCGCAGCCGAGCAGACACAAAGCGTCGAGTGGCAGGTGCTTGTCGACTTTCACAGCCGAGAGAGTGCTGACCGTGGTGTATTCACTGAAGGTGGACAGGCCGCAGGTTTGTGCGACGGGCTGACCGTCGAGAGACATTCTGTAACTCGAGGTTTCGCCGGGTCTGCTGCCGGTCATGATGGCGGCGCCGTTGTCGCAGAGGTTCTGGATTCCGCTTGCACACCAACGGCAACGGCCGCAGGCGGCGAGGAACGAGAACACGACATGATCGCCCTCGGACCATCCTTCCGTGTTCGGCCCGACCTCGACGACGATTCCGGCGCCTTCGTGTCCGCCGCAGATGGGGTAGCGGCCGACTCCGTGGTCGCCGCTGGCGATGTGATCGTCCGAGTGGCACAGGCCTGAGGCGACCATTTTGACAGTGAGTTCGCCGCTGCGGGGTGAATCGAGTTCGAGATCGACCACCTCGTATGTGCCTGGTGCTTGGCGAATGACGGCTCCACGAGTGCGCAAGGTATCTCCTGAGGTAAGAGTTGTTCTTCGGCTTCCTCAGTTGTCTACTCGAGAGTTCAGGACGGGCTCGAGGTCTATCTCACTGATCGGACGTTTCGTATCTTTCAGACTCGTCCGGGGTGCGTCCCAAGATGGCGAGTTGTAGTTCGGTGAGCAGTCGCGTATCCGGCTCGTCCAACGAAATGCCCATGATCTGTTCAGCGCGCCGAATGCGGTAGCGCAGCGTGTTCGGATGTACTTTCAGAGACGAGGCGGCCTTCTTCACATCCCCGAAAGCTGTCAGGTAGGCCGTGAGCGTGAACTGCATGTCAGAGGTGTTCTTGTCGTCGTAGGAGACGAGTCTGTCGATACGAGGGTCCCGCAATCGCTCGTGATCAGCAACGAGGTCGAGTATCTCGCCCAGCAACACCGCGGTGCGTGACGCCGCGAGTGTGGTGACCTTCGAGGTTTCGTGATCATCAGTGGTATCGAGCACGCGGTCCACTTCTCGACGCGCCTCGGGTACGCCGTGCAATCGCGCGATCGGGACCGCGACGGCGGCGCGCACGCTGATGCCCGCACGGGCCTCGACTACTCGCACGGTGTCGTAAGCCCAGTCGCTGATCGCGACCTCGTGTTCGGCCTGAGGAAACAGCACGTAGATCCGGTTGTCGATGATCGTTGTGACCGCGTCGCTGCGGAATGCGCTGGCGCGCAGGCGCAAGGCGTTGGTGATTCGATCGAGATTCGATCCGGGCGCGAGTGATGTCGCAAATCCGATGACCGCAGACGGTCCGTCGGTGTTGATGCCGAAGGAGCCGGCCAGCGAGTGCATGTCGACTCCGCCGGAGCGAACGCCGAACAGCCTTTGCAATTGGGCATTCTCGCGGCTGGAGGCGTCCAAGGTTCGCATGAGAATGCGTGCGGCGACTGCCGCTGCACCCCGCAATACCGCTTGGGCGTCGTCGGAAAGAGGTTCAGAGGCGCGCTGCACCCAGATGCTGCCGAGATTGTGTTGGTGTGCAACAGAACCCATCGGCGCTGACAGGTCCGGGCGGGTGATGCTCACAGCCAACCTGTGCGCGGCTCCGATGCTCGGCTCGGAGGGCAGACTGATGACCTCGTCCGATCGCCTGAGATGCTCGAACACGCCTCTGCGCTCTATCCATTCGGTGTATTCGATCGGCCACTCCCGGCCCAGTATGGAGAGCTGACGGAGTTCGTCTTCACCTTCGTGAGCAGCTGAATATGCGATGACATGGAGTGCCGTGTCGTCGATCGTCACGAGTCCGCCGGTCAATTCGGCGATCGTCTCCGAGAGCGCGAACAGATCCGAATCGCCACCGGCCACAGCTCCTGAGACGGCCCGCGAACGGTACATGCTCTGTGTCAGAAGTCGTTGTACGAGTGAATAGACGTGTCCGGAACTAGCCTGCGGATGTACCGCGGCCACTGCGATTCCGATGTTGCGTGCGGCGGTGAGAAGCGTTGTCGCCGCGCGCGCATTCTTGACGAGCAAGAGCTTCGGACGACGCCTCGCCGGCCTGCCTTCGAACTTTCGCAACCACTGCGTCAACGTCGATTCGGGAACTCCCACGGGAAGGTAAATGTCGGAGATCGCACCACGGCTGTCGGTGCCGTCGATATCGGAGGACTCGACGAGGGCGATCGAACGGATTTCGACATCGAGTCCGTCCGGGCTTTCCAGAAGCTCGATCACGGACTTGTCCGTGGAATGCATGAGGGCGCCGAGGGTGGTGCCGACACTCGGCCCGTTACTCCTCGGACCTGTCGACGCTTGCGGGAGGGCTACAGAAAGTGGCTGCACATTTGCTCCTCGGCCAGTGGGTCATTACAGGCTAACCCCGACAGACGAAATGCAGAATAAGGAAATAGGGGACAAATTTATTCGTCAGGCATGGTGATGCCGAGTTCCTGCACCTTTTCGGCGACTGCCTCTGGAAAAACGTTCTTGAACAGATAAAGGTCTTGTCCGATCACCCAACCAGGTGCCAAAGCCGTCGCATATCGCTCGAAGTATCCGAGTTGTTTACCGAAAAGAACCAATTCCTCGGGACTCGCAACGCCCCACTGCTTGCCCAACTGAATCAGTGCCATGATCAATTCACTGAGCTTGAGTTCACCCAGGTCACGGCCGAGAATCGGGGCCAGGGCCGTTGCGACCTGCATACCGAGCTGATCGTCGTCGACCTCGTAGTCGGTTGCATATCCCAAGGATCGAATTCCGCGGGCGACACGGGCGAAATCACCGTCGATGAGGGTGGCTCGGAACATGTCGGAAAGGATGGATCTCCAGGTCTCGGGAAGGACGCCGACGATGCCGAAGTCGAGCATCGCTATCCGGCCGTCGTCGAGGACCCACAGATTCCCGGCATGTACGTCGCCGTGAAACGGACCGTGAACGATGACTGATTCGAGCCAGACCTTCACTCCGCGTCGGATCAGCATGCGGGCTTCGTCGATACCGTCCGGACCGGCGACGAACCGATCGAGCGGAACGCCTCGCATGCGTTCCATACAGATGACTCGGGGGCCGCAGTAGTCCCAGTACACCTCTGGTGTCGTGACTCCCTTGTTGTCGCCGAACGCACTGATGTTGTTCCGGAAAGTGGTTTGCCGGTCGGCCTCGACCGCGCTGTTCAATTCCGTCATCGTGGCGTTGTGCAGATCGCGAATGATGGCGGTGGCATTGGCAATTCGAAGGAACTCGACAAATTTCTCGAGGATGTTCGCGCCCCAGTACGCTGCCCGCAGGTCGATCAGCATCCGCGCATAGATGTCCGGACGCTGGATCTTGATGACCGCCTCTCGGCCGTCGTGCAGAACGCACGCGTGTACCTGCGCTACCGATGCGGCCGCGAGAGGGACGTCGTCGAATTTCGCGAACAGGTCGTCCACGGAGTAACCGAGGTCCTTCTGCACGACGCTTCTGGCCTGCTCGGCCGGGAAAGACGGAACATCGTCGAGGCAGCGTAGGCATGCATTGGCGACGGGGGCCGGGAACAGGCCGGACGACGACGCGACCAGTTGGCCGAGCTTGACGAAGGTGGGCCCCAGCGCGATGAAGCCGTCGACCATCCCGTCGGAAGCAGCGTCCGCCCAGGTGCGTCCACGCTTGCGGAAAGGCCACACGATCAGTGCCAGCATGATCGACGTGGACAACACGACGGCGATGATCGCGGAACGCCACAACTGGGCGAGGCCGAAGCGTTCGAGGTCCGGCATGCGGACTTCGAGGGCAGTGGCGGGCACTCCTGACGAGTACGGCCCGACAGGTCGCGTTGGATCCAGCACAGCTCTCCCTCGTTCAACGAGCGCATCCAGCATTTTGCCGTGAGATCACTTACGCGACCCCTTCCGTTAGTCAGTATGCCAAGTCACACATAACTGCCGGAATCGCCTACGCGTTCAGCCTACGATCGGTGAATGCGTGAGCACTTGATCCCGATCGGCGAGGTTGCAAAATCGTTCGGAATCGCGGCGTCGACCTTGCGGTATTACGAGGGCGAAGGACTGCTGTCCGCGCGGTCGCGAACTGGCGGCAAACGCTGGTACGGGCAGCGTGAGCTGCGACGGCTGGCATTGATCCGGATGTACACCGAGACGGGAATGTCCTTGGAGCAGGTGCGGTCCTTCATCGAAACCGACACCACGTCCGAGCAGTTCTTCACAGTTCTCGCAGATCAAGTGTCGACGCTCGAGGCACAGATCTCCGCAGCCAACCGAGCGAAACTGATACTCGAGCATCACCTGACGTGTCGGCAAGAGCGTCCGATGCAGTGCCCGTGGTTGCTCGAGCAGCTCGACATTCGTGTCGAAGCGGCGCTTGACTTCAAGTTGACTTGAACCTTCATAGTTAGGGCGCACTTACCGCCTTATCCGGAGGTTGACCATGTCGGCACGACGATGGCTGCCGCTCATCGCCGCATGCATCGGAACTTTCCTGTTACTGACGTACGCCACGATCACAACGATCGCGGTGCCGGCCATCGCAGTCGGTTTGGACGGCAGTACGGGCGCGATGTCATGGGTCGTCGACGCCTACACGCTGGCTCTTGCCGCGCTTCTTGTGGGCATGGGCGCACTCGGCGATGCGTGGGGACGCAAACGCCTCTACATCTGCGGACTGGTCGTGTTCCTGGTTGCAACGGCCGTGTGCGCGATTGCTCCGGACGTCACGGTTCTGGTCGTTGCTCGCGGCGCGCAAGGAATTGCCGGTGCGGCGATGTTCGCGACACTCCTGCCTCTGCTCGGCGACGCATATTCGGGCCGCGATCGGCACGTGGCTTTTGCCGCGTGGGGTGCCGTCGCTGGATTGGCGGCGGGAATCGGCAATGTTGCAGGAGGGCTGCTGACGCAGTTCTTCGACTGGCGTGCGGTCTTCTATTCCGGAATCCCCGTGGCCGCAGTGGCGCTCGCAATGGCTGTGTTCTGTTTCGCCGACAGTGAGCGCGGCGACGACAACATCGACTGGGCCGGAATCGTTTTGTTCACCCTCGCTGCCGTTGCCGCGGTTCTCGGCGTGACGTGGGGCGGCGACATCGGGTGGGCTTCGTCGTCGACAGCTCTTGCCTTCCTGATCGCAATCGGTGCGCTGACGGCGTTTGTGTTCTGGCAGCGTCGAGGCAGCAGTCCGATGCTCGATCCGGCATTGTTCCGATCCCTGAAATTCGACGGCGTCCTCGTCGCTGCTTTCGGGTACTACCTCGCGGCCTACGGCCCGCTCGTAGTCCTTTCACTGTGGCTGCAGAACGGGCTGGAACTGTCGGCATCGGCGGCCGCACTCGTGCTCTCGATTCAACCGCTCGCTTTTGTCTTCGTATCGGCCTTGTGTGGATCACGGCTTCAGCGCGTCGACCTTCGACTGTCGCTCGGATTCGGGACGATCCTTTGCGGAATCGGTTGCGTGGCCATGCTGTACGTTCTCGCCGAGCCGGTCTGGCCCGCACTGATCGCCGGGCTGATTCTGACCGGTGTCGGTTCGGCGATGGTGTCGCCGGTGCTGCCGGGTGCCGCGATGTCGGACGCCCCGGCAGAGCGCGCCGGGACGGCTTCGGCAACAGCCAACTCGTCGCGTCAATTCGGGCTTGCCGTCGGAATTGCGTTGTGCGGCTCGCTCTTCGTCGGTCCGGACGAGTTCGCCTTGCTGTGGCCGTTGGTCTTCTGTGCCGGCGTCGGAATGCTCACGGGTTTGGTGTCGATCCTTCTCTTTTCTCGTTCGTCAACTCCTGCAACAGTTCAACCAATCGCCGAAAGGGCACATACATGACCACGCTGTTCACTCCACGACCGCACCGGCGTATCGAGATGGACTGGAATCGCCGCAGGTTCCTCGGCGCTGCAGCAGGATTGGCTGCTGCGCTGGCAGCGGCCGGTTGCTCGCGTTCGGACGCAGACGCCGGGGGCGAAGGCGATGCAGGCTGGTCCTTCACCGATGATCGCGGCAATCTGATCGAATTGGATTCACCACCAAGGAGATTTGTCACCTACACCGGTATCGCGGGTGCTCTGTGGGATTACGGACTGGTGCCTGTCGGAGTTTTCGGGGCACTTACACGATCGCCGGGATCAACGGACACCAGCATCTCCGGCAATTTGGATTTCTCGAAGACCGAGATGGTCGGGCAGCTCTGGGGACAAGTGGAACTCGAGAAGATCGCTGCGCTGGAGCCGGACGTCGTCATCGTCCCTCAGTTGCGCGGGTCGGCATTACTCGACGAGGCGAACTTGGATGCAGTGAAAGGCTTGTCGTCAGTACTTTTCGTGGAAACAGCAACAGGAAACATCGATTCCATCGTGCAGGACATTGTGCAACTGGCCGTGGAACTCGGAGCGGACCAGGATCTGGAGGCGCAGAGAGAGGACTACCGCGCTGCGCGTGAGCGAATCTCCGAAGTTGCTTCCTCCCTGAAGAAATCACCGGTTTTGTTTGTGTCCGCAGATCCGGACACGATTCGTGTCAGTCGTTCGGGGTTCCCGATCCTCGCTGATCTGACGGGTCTGGGCCTTGCCGTCGTCGATCCGGCCGAGGGCTCGTCGGTCTACGTCGAGAAACTGGCCTGGGAGATGGCGGACCACTATCCGGCCGACATGATCTTCCTCGACGATCGCCCGTCCAGTTTGCAACTGGATTCGCTCGGCACCAATCCTGCGTGGTCCAACTTGCCCGCGGTGAAGGCAGGGAAGGTCGGCACCTGGAATCCGGAACCCGTGCTCAGTTATGCCGGGATCGCCCGTACGTACAACTCTCTGGCTGACCAACTGCTGGCATTCTCACATTCCTGACCGCCGCGTCGTCTACGACGTATGGACCTCTTCACCGATCTGCCTGCTCGAGTTGATTCCCTCGATTGGCCTGCGCTGATCGAGGGAATCAACGCCAGTGGGTGTGCACAGGCGGCGCCGATACTCGACGAGTCGGAGTGTCGCGAAATCGCTTCCTGGTACTCGGAGGTCGACCGCCTTCGGAGCACCGTCGACATGGCTCGATACCGCTTCGGCCAGGGGGAGTACCGGTACTTCCTTGATCCCGTACCGGAGCCGATCACGGCTATGCGAGCGGCCTTCTACCGGCACCTGCTGCCCGTGGCGCGGGAGTGGGCGTTCGAACTGGGGGACAGTGCGCCGTGGCCGGACACTTTCGAAGAATGGATCGATCAGTGCCACGACGCCGGCCAGAATCGGCCGACCCCGATTCTTCTGTCCTACGGACCCGGCGACTGGAATGCTCTGCATCGGGACCTGTACGGAGAGTTGGTATTTCCCCTGCAAATCGTGATCGGACTCGACAGACCTCGCATCGACCACTCCGGCGGCGAGTTCTTGCTCGTGGAACAGCGGCCGCGCGCGCAGTCGAAAGCGACGGTGACGGTGCTCGAACAGGGGCACGCGTTGATCTTCACCACGCGGGATCGGCCGGTTCAGAGTTCGCGTGGGTGGTCGAGAGCACCTGTGCGACATGGTGTCAGCGTGGTGCACTCGGGTACGCGTCGAACATTGGGATTGGTGCTTCACGATGCCGAGTAAGACGTACATTCTCCGCGACGCTCGCAACAAACCCTACGAGAGTTCGACGCCCGGTGTGCTTGGCGGGCACCGGAAAACGAAGATCTACGGGCGACTCGACTGTCGAGGGGCCGCGCAGGCAATCGCGCGTGGCGGGTATGTCGCCAGTCGGGTGTTCTTCGCGGACGAGCCGACCGCGATTGCGGCCGGCTATCGCCCCTGTGCCGTCTGCATGCCCGAAGGTTACGCAGCCTGGAAGGTAGTTGCTACGCGCCGAAGCGGTCGCGGTACTCCTTCGGAATGAGCGGCTTGTCGCCGCGGACCTTCAGCTGCTGGACAGCCCAGGTATTGCCGTCCGGGTCGGCGAATCCGAAGAAGGTGCCCCCGTCACGCTCGTCGAAGACGGTGACCTCACTGGCATCGACGCCGCGGCCGATGAGCTCTTGGCGAGCCGCTGCAGCGTCGGCCACGACCAACTGCAATCCCTTCAACGAACCAGGGGTCATCTCGGTCTGCGACGGCAGGTTCCCGATGACGATCGAGCAGCCCGAACCACGCGGAGTGAGCTGGGCGACCGTCATGTGTTCGTTGACGGTGTGGTGGTCGAGATCGAAACCGACCTTGTCACGGTAGAACTCGATGGAGCGGTCGAGGTCACTGACGGGAACGATGACTACTTCGAGGGTCCAGTCCATGAAACTGCCTTTCGCTGAGGAGGTTCGGGCAAACAGGTGGTCAGAGTTGCGCGACGATCTTGTCCAGGCGTTCGTAACCTTCGGTGACGCCGAGCTCCATATTGCTCTCGATCATTCCGTCTCGCGCTTCGAGGCTCGGATATACGGAATGGCCGGAGAGGCGGGTGCGTCCGTTGCCCAGATCCTCGAACGTGATCGATTCGATGCTGACGACGTCGGGAAATCCCTCGTATTCGAAGGTCTGGATGGCAAAGTCGTTCTCGCGAACGACGTGAAATACACCGTTGAACCGGAACTCTTCGCCCTCGGGGTTGCGATGGACGTACTTGTATCGACCGCCGCTCACGAACTCGTATTCGTCGATCTCCATCTCGTATCCGTTGGGGCCGAGCCACTGCTTGACCAGATCGGGATTCGAATGAGCTGCGAAGACGGCACTGACGGGTGCGTCGAATTCGCGGGTGATGTCGATGTACGGCACGCCCTCAGGAGCCGTGATGGTGACGGGATTGGTGGTAGCCATGGCTAAGTCTCCTTCTGTGTGGTGCTGAGTAGGTGATCGAGCTTGCGGAACTGTTGTTCGTGGATCAGTCGATAGCGGTCGATCCAGGCGGTCAAAGCCTCGAGAGTTGCGGCGTTGAGATGTACCGGCCGCCTCTGGGCTTCGCGGCTGCGAGTGACCAAACCCGCGGCTTCGAGTACCTGAATATGTTTGGAGATGGCCTGTTTCGTGATCTCGAACGGCTCGGCCAACTCGTTGACCGTTTGGGGGCCGGTGCTCAGGCGGGCGATGATCCGCCGTCGTACCGGGTCGGCAAGCGCCATGAACGCTTTGTCGAGACGCTCGTCGGCCCCTGGATCCACGATCACTTGTCAACCATCTCCTTTATCAACCAACCTGTTGATTACGGTACGAGCCCATGCCGAGGGTGTCAATGCTTCGAAACCGATTAGCGTGGAAACCATGAACGCTCTGATTCCTCGGCCACGATTGGAAGTGGCGCCGGGGGCGATCCTCGTTCCGGATTGGCTCAGCGTCGAACAGCAACGCTTCTTGGTGGCCGAGTGCCGACGGTGGGCGACCGCACCCGTACCGATGCGCTCCGCTGTTGTCCCTGGTGGGCACAAGATGTCGGTGCAAACAGTCTGTCTCGGTTGGCATTGGCAGCCGTACAAGTACACGCGCACCGCCGACGACGTGAACGGTGCGCCTGTCGCAGCGGTGCCTGACTGGCTCGTCGACCTCGGCCGGGCCGCAGTTGCCGCTGCCTATGATGATCCGACTGCGGGGGAGCGGTACACGCCGGACACCGCGCTGATCAATTTCTACGACGAGGGCGCTCGGATGGGCATGCACCAGGACAAGGACGAGCGCTGCGACGCTCCCGTCGTCTCACTGAGCGTCGGGCAGAGTTGTGTCTTTCGATTCGGGAATTCCGAGAACCGGAACAAGCCGTACACCGACGTCGAACTTCATTCGGGTGATCTGTTCGTGTTCGGTGGAGAGTCTCGGTTCGCGTATCACGGAGTGCCGAAAGTTATCGCCGGAAGTGCAAGCCCCGACATCGGTCTGCCGTCCGGGCGGCTGAACATCACCCTGCGGGATACCGGAATGTCGTGACTGTCTCACCCCTGCTGTGCCACTGGTGCAGCAGGGTCGAAGTCTGCGCTCGAAGGTCCGTCCCCGACCATCTCGATCAACTCGGTCGACGGTGGAGTTGGCAGCGTGCGCCAGCGCTCTCGTTCGAGGTTGTGGGGTTGTGTCTCGTTCATGCCCTCATTATCGACTTCCGGCTCCGATCCACCAGTCGGGGATGGGCCGGGTGCAATTCGGTAGGCCGTTGAGCGCCCCGCTGTCTCGTCGACATCCTCGGACCTCAGCACGTCGACGACAGTTCGGGTCGCGGCACGGGTCTGGGGAGGTTGGTGGGTGGATTCGAGGCGACCGTGGTTCGCTTATCCCAGTGTCTTGTTGCGGCCGGCGAGGGAGCCGAAGACGAGTTGCACGGCCAGCAGCACCAGCAACGCGATCAGCGGAGTCGTCCAGGAATCGACGGCGTCGTGCAGTGCACCGAAAACGAGAGGACCGGTGGCGGCCAGAAGGTATCCGACGGACTGTGCCATACCCGAGAGTGCCGCTGCTTGACCGTGATTGACAGTGCGTATTGCGAAGAAGGACAAGGCAATGACAATCGATCCGCCGATGCCGATGCCGAGGAATGCATTCCACAGCAGGGCCCAGGAGGGGAGGAGGAGTTGGCCGAGAACTGCCACTGCGGCGACCGACACCAGCCCGAGGACGGCTCCTCTCTGATCCTTGGGCAGTTTGTGCAGGAGCACTGCTGTGAGGAGGCTGCCGACGATCGAGAATATTTGCATGATGCCTTGATGCAGTCCGGCGGTAGCCGCGGTAGTGCCGTGTGATTCTTCAATGGTGGGCCACCATGTCAGAACGGTGTAGAAGAAGAGAGATTGGACGCCCATGAATATTGTGATCTGCCACCCGAGTGCTGAGCGCCAGGGGGAGCGATGGCCGCCTGGATGGGAATCCAAAGCCGCAGCATGATCGTGTTTCGGAAGCGTGCGTCGGCGAAGTTGGGGAAGGAACACCCCAAATCCTATGAGAGCCATAGCAGCCCAGATTCCGAATGCGATCCGCCAACCGTGATCGGTGAGACCGGCGATCGGCACGGCAAGTCCGGATGCGGTTGCGGCGACGGCTGCAGAGACCGCCGAGAAGATGCCGGTCAAACGGCCGGCTTCGGTCGGGAAGTCTCGTTTGAGGAGCGCCGGCAGTAGAACGTTCATTGTTGCGATGGACATGCCGAGCGATACGGTACCGATCCACAGCGCAGGCATCCACGGAACAGAGCGGATCACGATCGCTAAGGCGAGCATGCCGAGTGCTGCTGCGAGTGTCCGTTCCATTCCCCACCGAGCTGCGATGACCGGGGCAACGGGGGAGAACACTGCGAAGCACAGCAGTGGAAGGCTGATCAGCGCTGATGCTGTTGTCGACGAGATATCGAGATCGGTGCGTACCTCACCGAGTAGCGGGCCGACGACTGTGATTGAGGCTCGAAGATTGGCTGCGATGAGAAGAATGCCAGCGATAACGAGTCCTCGGCGCATTATCGGTATCGCGCTCGGGGCAGACGCCACGTTTTCGGTGTCGGAGATGACGTTAGCCATAGGTGTGCCCTTCTGAGATTGTCTGTGCGCTGAACCTCTTGTGTGTCAGCTACTTCGGCATGTTTTGCAGAAAGAGGGATCGGCTGTGGTCCATCAGTCGGACCACTGCGGCGGCTGCGCCGTCCGGATCGCGGTCACGGATGGCCGCAAGCAGCTGCCGGTGTGGGTCGTCGTCGGTCCAAGGTCCGATGAACAGCTGTCGAGTCTCCTTGTCGGACTTACCTTGTGGGATGCTCATGGTGTCAGAGCGATCGAGACTGCGGTAGATGTCCGTGATCAGTTGGTTCCCGCTCGCTGCGAACATCTCCAGGTGGAAGTCGAGGTCGTACTCGACGGATTTGGCGACGTCGGGCTCAGCGTCTCGGCCATCCAAAGCCCGAGTCATTCGGTCGATGTCTTCGGGCAGGGCTCGTTCGGCTGCGAGTCGGGCGGCGTAGAGCTCCAAAGCTTCACGGGCTTCGAAGATTTCGAGCACGTTCTCCGCCGCTGCACGTCTTTGAAGTGCAATTTCGAGTTCTGAGCTCGCGCAGACGTAGGTTCCGTCTCCCGGGCGTGCTTCGAGGAGGCCGGCATGGACGAGGCCGCGAATGGCCTCCCGGACCGTATTGCGGCTCGCGCCGGTCATTTCGACAAGTTGATGCTCGCCGGGGATCTTCTCCCCTAATTCCCAGTTGCCAGAAGTGATCTGGGACCGCAGTTGTTCCGCGATCTGCACTGAAAGTGGGATGTTGCGTGCGGTGGGTGCGATACGGGAATCCGGCATGAGTCAAATGTAGGACATTTGGCGATTTGTGAATAGGTTTACCTTTGTGATCTAGGGCACTCGGGTTCGGATCGGCCTGGGCGGGGTACCGCCCTTCCGCATGTCTGCGTGCACGTGAGTGCTCCTGCCGACCGCGCACGGGGCAGTTGACTCGACTCGAAGGGCAACTGCGATCGATTCCTCACGGAACCTCATGCCTAACAGACCCTCACGTGCGGGTCATTGCTGCGATTCCAGCGTCCATGCGGGCTGGTCGGTCACTTCCGGGCCGTCGTGCAGCACCCAAGCACACGGCTCGGAAATGTAGGTGGCAGCATCGGTGAACCAGTATGTTTCGTCGGGTGCCCAGCCCGCGATGACGCTCGCCGTCTCGGTATCGACCTCGATCGCGGTTCCTGCTGCCGCGAGGTATCCCGTCACGGTAAGGTGCACTCCCTCAAATCTTTCCGCGACCTGCACCCAGTCGGGGATGACCCACCTGCCTGATCGGCCGGTAGTCCGATACCAAACCTGCCGCGTTTCTGCGGTGACCTCGAGCGGGAACCGTCTGCACAGCTCCGACCAGGCTTGCGCGCTGTCGATCTCGTAGATGCGTGCGCCAGTCGGTGGCCGCAATGCTCGGACGACGACCCGTTCCCATCCCATGCTGTCTTCGACGAACCACAAGCCCGCCGGAGTCCCGTCGAACAGCGCCCTCGTCGAACCCTGAGTGGGTGGATTCGACCACCAATAACCTGACCAGTTCGCCGCGGGGTCCACCGGGCGGTCACGTTCAGCTCTCGCTTCCGATTCCAGGGTGCTCGTGCGCCACTCGCTGAGGAGTTGTTGCGCAGCAGGCACTTCGTCTGTGTCCGGAGATTCCTCACCTCTGCTCAGAATCGACCATTGGTCGGATGAGGCGAGCGAGGTTGACCACCACCGCGCGCATTCGGAGCCGGCGATGTGCTCGGCGACGCGTCGAAGCTCATCTCGCATAACTTCGGTGGCGACGAGGACGTCTTCTCCGTCGGGATCCTGCCAGTAACGCGCCGCATCGACCGCTTCTGCGAGGGCGGAGCGTAGATCGACGGCGGTGACGTCGGGGAGCGATATTTCCGTGAGGCTGCGCGCCACGCCCTCCGCGGTGACTATGGTCTGCCGGGCCTCTTCGGCGCCCGGGCCGAACAACACTTGGGAGGTTCCTTGTCCGATGTCGAGGTGATACGCCGCCCGGTGAGCGTTGATGCGGAACATGTCGTCGCCTGGCTCGGGACGCAGGGCGCGTTCGGCGTCGATCGCATACGCGAGCAGCATCCGGCGTCCGCGCGGGCCCGACAGCAAAATATCCGCAGTGAGCATCTGTTCTCCCGTTTTCTGGTTCAGATGACGGTAGCCGAGGTCGTTGAGACGGAGAACTTTCTCCTTTGATGTCGGAAATCCCGACGGTCCCGTCGCGCACGACATGATCGCCACACACTGCATTCGGCGGCGAAGGCGGACGGAAGGGAGCCCCAGGCTGCTGCCAGTCGCGTGAACGCCGCTTCTTTGGTGTGCGCGATCACTGCCGTCTTTGTGTAGCCGTGGTTTTCGTCGATCAGAGCTCTCTGTTTGCCTGTAGTGACTGCGAAATAGGTCGTATTGATTGCTGAGGCTGAACAATGGAGAGGGCTGAAAAGGCTGGGAGACAGGTGTTTTGGCGAGAGTGATCCGTGTGCCATCAGTACAGTCTCGACCGGAACCAGTGATCGAGGCTGATCATGTCGATCTGGTGCATGTCGAGACTCAGCTGGGCAGCAGCTTTCACCGCGTCGGCGCGGGGGATAGAGTTCTGGGGCAGAGTCCAGTTGGTCTCCCGTGCATGTTGCTCGAGAAGGTCGATGACTGTCCGCGGGACAGGCTCGTTGACGTGAAGTGTTGAGCCGTAGCGAAATTGCTGTTCTATCGACAACTCGTAGATGGATCGGGCGAGTAGGTCTACGTCGACTACCGACAGGACAGCGCTACCGCCGTCGATGATCGAGTCGAGGCGAGAGACAATTCGCGTCAGTGTCGGAAGAAACCATCTGTCGCCGGGTCCGTACACAAGATGTGGCCGGACGACCAGGCCTCCGGCGTCGCGCACGAACTTCTCGGCGAGAGCGCGCGTGCGACTGGCAGGTGAGAAGGGGCTGAGAGGTGCGCCGTTGACCGGCAAGTCTCGAAACGGTCCCGGCCCGTACACGGCCGCGGTACTGACGTAGAGCAAGCGTTCGACGCCGACGTCGGCGGCCATCGACGCAACGTTCTGTACGCCGTGTTGGTTGACGTGAACGCACTGTTGTTCGTCGTCGCCCACGTACGACACGCAACAGATGACGGTCGACGCCTGACTCATTGCAAGTCGTAGAGAAGCACTTTCGTTGATGTCGCCGATCACGGTGGCGATTCCTTCACGGCCGAACTGTTTGGCTGCGGTGGCCGTGCGAACGAAACCGATTGCAGCGTTTCCGTCGCGGGAAACCAGCTGTTTCATCACTGCGGAGCCGATGAAACCAGTGGCCCCGAGTACCAGAGTCGTCACGGTGTGTCCGTGTCGAGAGCGTTGCTGCGAGCTCTTTCGACGTATCGTTGAGATTCATTCCGTCGGCAACGAGAGCTGGGTAGATCATGCAGGAGCGTGCTGTCCTGACGCGCCAGGCCGTCATTTTGGGTGCTGCGAAGAGCTTCGAGAAGTTCGGGTACTCCGCCAGTTTGGGCACGATCTTGCAGCACGGGGGTGTGTCGAAGGGGGCGATGTATTTTCATTTCGCGTCCAAGGAGGAGCTTGCGCACGCGGTCATCGCAGCGCAGCACGGTATGGCGATGGAGGGTACCCGGCGGGTTGCTGCGCACTCCGACATCGCGGTCGAAACCCTGGTGCTCGTTTCGCAGGAGATGGCTCGGCAGCTTGTGACCGAGCCCATCGCGCGAGGTGGCATGCGGTTGACGATGGAGATCGGCAGTATTCAAGGCCCCATCGAACAGCCGTACCTCGATTGGATCGAGGCTATCAAGCAGGTGGCAACCCAAGCGGCCGAAGCCGGCGATATCGTCCCGGGCACCGATATAGACGCGTTGGCTCGATTTGTGGTGGGGTCGTTCACCGGAGTGCAGATTCTCTCGGAAATGCTGACGGGCAGAACCGATCTGTACGAGCGGTTGAGTCAGATGTGGAACCTGGTGCTGCCAACGATCGTCCGCGAGGACAAGTTGGCGCACGTCATGCAACTGGCGGCGCTTGCACCGAGAGAGTGGGAAGCACCGAGCGCTTGACGTGGTAGACGCGACGAGAAGAACGTGTTCGTTCCCTCTCATGATTGGTCCGCAACTGCAATTTCGAGTTCCGCGGTGGTTTCCAGTTCTTGAGTGAACCGAACTCGGTGCACATGGCCCGACGCGTCAAGGGGGATCGTTGACACCTCGCACGGCGTTTCCCATTCAGTGAACCTCGGAAAGACCGCCGAGAGTGAGGCGATCTTTGTTGCTGGGTTGCCGATGTGAAATCGGAGCGCTTGTCGGGCGGCCTCGAAAAGTATCATTCCTGGGATGTGGTCGACGGGGTGGTCGAAAAGGGAGTGGTTGCGTGGATCGGGAGCGCAGAACATCGCGTGCCGAGCAGGATCAGTGCTGATGAGCACATCTCCATCGGTTAGGCGTCCGACTCGCTCCGATCCGACCACCGCGGCTCCGGAAGGAAGGATGCGCCGGCTCGGGCGGTGGTCTTCTCGTCCTTGCCGAATTCGACGGTATCCCTCGGGGCTGACTCCTCGCGCAACAGCGTTGCATCTGGCGACGTGCCGGTTGCCCTCGCTGAGGATCCCCGACACTTCGACCCCCGAAACCGCTCCGTCGCGATGAGTGAGGTTGTCCACTGTCATCGAGAAACTCAACGGCTCCGCGACTGATTGCACGTCGAGCGCGTCCAGCATCTCGAAGCTGAACGTTTCCATGAGGAACTTGTAGTGCAGTGGAATCTCGTATCGGGTGTGGCACAGAAGCACCACTGCCTGTCGAAATGCTTCTGCCACCCCGAGCGGATCGTGTTGCTCGCTCGATACGTCGAATATCCGGTGCGAGACCGGGAGTTGCACAGCAACCTGGTACGCCGAGTCCGATTCGATCCGGTAGTCCGTCAAGAAAACCTCGGCAACAGCATGTCTGTGGACAAGATGCCGCGGCACTGTGCGTGTGTATTCCATTGATTGAATGCACCTTTCGATGTTCACTCGTGTCTTCGGTGTCGTGTAGGACCTAATATTCGACGTCCGGGCGCGTCATCGAATCGTCAAAATTGACGATCTTTTCGAAGGTCGAGTTCGATCAGGGGCGGCACCCCATCTCGGCGAGTGTGTCTGGGACACTTCCTGCTAGAAGCGTCCGATCCGAAGTTCCAGTGGGTGTCTGCGTGCGTCGTGACCAGAGCGGCGGAGCATCGCGCATGCCTCCAGCTGGGAATGCACCCCCAGTTTTTGCAGGATGCTTCGGATGTGGGCGCGAACCGTGGTCGGTGCGATGTGGGCGGTTCGAGCAATCGAGTCGACATTCGAGCCTCCGTAGAGAAGGCCCACGATCTCGAACTCGCGATCGGTGAGACTGCTGATTCGTGCGAATTCTTCGGTGCGCAACCGGATGCGTTGTACGAGCGAGGACTTGTCGTGTGCAGACCGAGCGGAGTTGGGGTTGATCGCGGCCTGCAGCTCATCGAGCAGGGATGTGAATGGCAGTTGAGAGTTGAGCACGGCGTGGGCGCCCGCTGCGAGCCCCCGAATCATGGAGTTGCCGCTACTGAGATCGCCGACCAGGACCGATCCCTTGAGCGCGGAGAGCTCCTTCACCTGCCAATCGACGCCCCCGAGTGGTAGGAGAACGAGCGCTCTACCGTGATCGCTGGTGTGATGCCTTAACAGGCTCATGTCTGCGGTTTGTGGCTCGGAATAAGCCCTGGCGCTGATTCCGGCAGCGATTGCATTGGCGAACCCTCGATTGCTATGAGTGGTGTACACGGTGACTGTGCTGGAGAGTGTCATAGCGACTACATCTCCGGTGGAGGTCCGCTCCGCCCGCTCTCTTCGCTGCGAAACCAAAACCGTTGCTTTCAGCGTGGTTTCGTCAGCAGGTTAGCTATCGCAGTGACCTTTCCGCTGATGCGCACGAAGGTTACGGCGATATCGCAGTTGCCCGTCTTCCCATGGAAACTCGCGCGTTCGACACCTGATCGTGGACCTTCGAATTATGCTGGGGCGCTGAATATTTGGGCGATGAGTATCCCGTGTAGACGAGTCATTGGGCGTTCCGTCGACGACGTGAACAACTCTCCGGTGTCTCGAGGCATTCAGGCGTCTCGATCGAGTTCCGCGAGGCCGGTGCGTCGCACCTCAATGTTCCGTACGCGGCCGGGTCGAGATATTGACTGTTACCGTCAGTTGCACATACCCTGTTCATTGGCGCTGACCTTAGGGAACCCGGCCTGAACCGGCCGATCGTTCTCGGTCACTGCCGACGCCAGAAGTAGCTTCGCGACGACCGACGAAACGAGTTTCCTCATGACACAGCATGTCGACGTACTGATCATCGGCGCTGGCTTGTCCGGAATCGGCGCGGCTTGCCACCTCATTCGTGAGCAGACCGGAAGCACTTACGCGATCCTCGAACGCCGCGAGAACATCGGTGGCACCTGGGACCTGTTCAAGTATCCCGGCATCCGTTCGGATTCCGACATGCTCACCTTCGGATTCGGTTTCCGTCCGTGGATCGGAACCAAAGTGCTCGCAGACGGCGCCAGTATCCGTGACTACGTCGAGGAAACCGCCAAGGAATACGGCGTCACCGACCACATCAACTTCGGCCGCAAGGTCGTGGCAATGGACTTCGATCGCGCGACTGCACAGTGGTCCGTGACCGTCTTGGTCGAGGCGACGGGGGAGACCGAGACGTGGACCGCGAACGTCCTCGTCGGCGCCTGTGGTTACTACAACTACGACAAGGGATACCGCCCCGCCTTCCCCGGTGAGGACGACTTCCGCGGTCAGATCGTGCACCCGCAGCACTGGCCGGAGGATCTCGATTACACCGGAAAGAAGGTAGTGGTCATCGGTTCCGGTGCCACCGCGATCACCCTGATCCCGTCGATGGCCCCCACCGCCGGTCACGTCACCATGCTGCAGCGCTCGCCCACGTGGATCCAGGCGCTGCCGTCCGAGGACCCTGTTGCCAAGGGTCTCAAGCTTGCGCGCGTTCCCGACCAGATCGCTTACAAGATCGGTCGAGCCCGCAATATCGCACTGCAACGCGCCAGCTTTCAGCTCTCACGCACCAATCCGAAGCTGGCGAAGAAGCTGTTCCTCACCCAGATCCGCTTGCAACTCGGCAAGAACGTGGACCTGCGTCACTTCACCCCCAACTACAACCCGTGGGATCAGCGCCTGTGCGTGGTTCCCAACGGGGACCTGTTCAAGGTGCTCAAGAGCGGCAAGGCCGACATCGTCACCGACCGTATCGCCACGTTCACCGAGAAGGGCATCGTGACCGAGTCGGGCCGCGAAATCGAGGCCGACGTCATCGTCACGGCGACCGGCTTGAACGTACAGATCCTGGGCGGGGCGACCATGAGCATCGACGGCGAGCCGGTCAAGCTCAACGAGACTGTGGCCTACAAGAGCGTGCTCTACTCCGACATCCCGAACTTCCTGATGATCCTCGGCTACACCAACGCGTCGTGGACGCTCAAGGCTGACCTGGCCGCGTCCTATCTGTGTCGCGTACTCAAGATCATGCGTAAGCGCGACTACACGACTTTCGAGGTTCACGCCGAACCTGAGGACTTCGCCGAAGAATCTCTCATGGGCGGAGCCCTGACCTCGGGCTACATCCAGCGCGGCGACGGAGAGATGCCGCGTCAGGGTGCCCGCGGTGCGTGGAAAGTGGTCAACAATTACTACCGCGACCGCAAGCTGATGCACGACGCCGAGATCGAAGACGGTGTGCTGCAGTTCAGCAAGGTCGAGACCCTTGTCGAAACTGCAGACAAGGCCGCCAGCGCATAGTCGGCTCCACCGGGGGATGGACCGGTCGTACCAGTGGGGACGTCGGAGAATGTGCTGGAGATGTTGCGTCGACGTACCCGCGTCACGGGGTTTGCGATCGGTGAGTTCGCTTCCGTAATCGTCGGTTGTGCACCACCACGGGAAGAACATAGGTAGCGACCATGATCACGGCGGGCAGTCCGAGATAGAGATATGGCCAGGTCCATCCCGCTGCTCGTATGGCCAGCAACGATCCGCCCATGATCAAGGGCATCCCGGCCCCGGCGAGCAGGTCGACGTCACGGGGCGAGACGGGTGGGGTTCCGAGCAGAGGTACGCGGCTGCACGAGTTTTCTCTGATCGTGCGCATCACTGACATGCAGTAGAGGGCGGCGCCGGCGATCGCGATCGCCGCGCCAAGTGCAACTTCGACGACGCCGGTTCTCGCGGACATCAATGCGTAGGCAAACACACCCACCGTTCCCAAAGTGACCGGTGCCGACTTCCAGATCGGCGTCGACTTATGGGTGTCGGCGGGAACACTGACCGGGCGCATCGGTTCGAGAGGCTCCATCAGCTCAGCGTGCCATGCGCCGCTCGGGAAACAAACTGCCTGTGCCGTTTCTGGCAGACTCCGACTGCCTGGCCTGGATGTCGGGACCCCTCACTACGATTCTCATCGTGACCGATTACGACGATCTCGACATGTTCGGTGGCCTCGACGCCTCCTCCCTGCCGCTCCGCCAGCAGCAGATTCTGATGACCATCCGGGATCTCGTGGCTGCCAACGGGTGCACGCCGAGCACACGGCAGATCGGAGACGCGGTTGGTCTGCGCTCGACGTCGACGGTGTCCAAGCACCTCAAGAGTCTCGAAGAGAAGGGCTTCCTCCGTAGGGGAGCGGCCATGGCTCGGCAGTTGGACGTGCGGCCGTTCCTCGTAGGCGCGAAGGAACAGTCGTCGTCGAATACGGTGACGGTTCCGGTCGTCGGTGACATCGCGGCCGGCGCGCCGATCCTCGCGGAGGAGCACGCCGACGAGGTGCTTGCGCTTCCTCGCGAGCTCGTCGGCTCTGGCACGGTGTTCGGACTTCGGGTGCGTGGTGAGTCGATGGTCGACGCAGCGATCTGTGACGGTGACGTCGTCGTGGTGCGCCGCCAGGACGAAGCTCATTCCGGTGAGATCGTCGCCGCGATGATCGACGGCGAGGCCACGGTGAAGGTGCTCCGGCGTCGCGACGGTCACGTGTACCTCGAGCCTCGCAATCCCGCATACAGCGTCATCGACGGCGATCGCGCGGTCATCCTGGGCAAAGTTGTTTCCGTGATGCGACGTATCTGAGAGGTGTCCGGTCTCAACGACGTCTGGCGCGGGGACCGCCGTATTCCTCATCGGTGACTTTGTCGCCCCATGTAGTTTCGGTGCCTCCGTCGCCGGGTCCTTCCCACAGTGCGAGGTGGCTCATGAAACGGTCGGGTGCCGCGCCGTGCCAGTGTTCCTCTCCCGCTGGGGTGTAGACGGTCTCACCCGGGTGGACTTCGACGATCTCGCCGCCGCGAGCTTGAACCAGCGCGGTCCCGGAGACGATGTGGAGGGTCTGTCCGAGGGCGTGAGAATGCCAGTCGGTTCGCGCGCACGGTGCAAAGCGAACCATGTTGGCGCGCATCCTCGACGGCTCCTGGCCGGCGTAGATGACGTCCCACCAGACGTCGCCGGTGAACCAGTCGCTGGGTGCTTTGCTGGTGGGCTGGGGCTTCAAGATTTCCATGAGGTCTCCTCGGAATCGAAAGGGGCGGTTCAGTTCTGCGTCAGCGGAACAAGTCGAATGGTGTTGGGTGCGGCGGCGCGGCCGGTGACGGAGCCGACGATCTGCGGGCCGTAGCGGTCGTACTTGGTGTGATAGGCGGAGTCGATCGACGAGTGGGCATCCGGTGCGGCGGACTCGAACGCCACGTCCCGCTCGATTCCTCCTGCTCGGATTCGGCCCGTTCCACTTGCCGTTGCTCGGACGAACCACGGGTTGTCGGTTCCGTAGGCCGAGCGAACGTACAGTTGGTTGTCGGTACGGACAACCCAAATCGTGACGTACGGCCTTGCGGTTCCGTCTCGGCGGTACGAGGAGACCTGCAACTCCTCGGCGTCGCCGATCTTGGTCAGTTCAGCCTCGGTCCACGAGTGCGACATCTCGGCTTCCTTTCTCCTGGTCGAATTGCTTTGCGGTACTTCGCGTTCTCGTAGCCGGGACGATCAGTGCGAGGACGATGACGAGACAAGCGGCGAGCAGGGCGGTGCCTGCGGTGAGAGCCGTTGATACGTGATCGGTGAGTGCCGTTGTAGCGTCGTCGGCAGAGGATCCGGCGCCCGCGGAGACTGCGACGAGGATGCCGAATCCGAGAGCACTGCCCAGTTGATGTGCAGTGTTGACCAATCCTGATGCGGCACCGGCATCTTCGGCCTGTACCCCGGAGATGCCAGCAGAAGTCAGTGGGGCGAAAGCCAACCCCTGTCCGGCGCCGATCAAGATCATCGGAAGTGCTATCGCAGTGAGGTACGTGCTGCCGGGATGGACCAGACTGAGCCACGCCATCCCGGCTAGGGTGACGGCAATGCCAACCGACAGAATTGCGGAATTTCCGAATCGCGGTGTCAGTCGCGGAATAAGCATCGCCACAGCAAAATTGACGATCGTCATCGGGAAGAAGGCGATGCCTGCTTGGAACGCGCTGAAGCCCATGACGCCTTGGAGTAGCTGAGTCGTGAAGTAGAAGAATCCGATCATGGCACCCAGATAGAGCATTCGGGCGGCGTACGTCCCGGATCGCTCCCGGCTACGGAACAACCTCAGTGGCATGATCGGCTGCTCCGCTCTCGCTTCGTTGAGGAAGAGCAAGGTCAGTAGTATCGCCCCGGCCGCCAGTGTCGCAACGGTGATCGGTGAGGTCCACCCCGCTTCGGCCGAGTTGACGGTGCCGAAGACGAGCGCGGTCATCCCGAGTGTGGCGAGAACAGCGCCGGCCACATCGAAACGTCCGGAGTTGGGCTCGGTTTCCGGAATGAACCGGGGAGCGAGAGCGATCATCGCGATACCGATCGGAACGTTGATGAAAAAGCCTGCGCGCCAAGACACCCAGTCGGCAAGGGCGCCGCCGATCACGAGTCCGAGGCTGGCGCCTATTCCCGCAGCAGCGCCGTACCAGGCAACAGCGCGCGTTCGCTCCGGGCCGGGCGGGAAACTGGCGGTCAGCAGTGACAGCGACGCCGGGGCGACCACTGCTGCTCCGACGCCTTGGAGAGCGCGCGCTGCGATGAGCCACCAACCGTTCGGCGCGACCCCGACGAGAAACGACGCAATCGCGAAAATCGCGAGACCGGCCACGAATACGCGACGACGGCCGAAGATGTCCCCGAGACGAGCACCCAGCAGGAGAAGCCCGCCGAACACCAGGGTGTAGGCGTCCTGGACCCAGGACAGCCCGGTTGCCGAGTAACCCATGCTGCTTTGGATGCTGGGTAGCCCGGTGAAGATGATCGAATTGTCGAGCAGGATCATGAAATAGCTGATCAGAATGATCGCCAGGATCGCGGTGGGATTGATGCGACCGGCAACAGGACGGGTGGCAATGTGGGTCACGCGCATCTTCTTCGCAAGTGGTGGACTTTCGCAAGTGGTGGACTACGGGCGGACGAGGACCTTCAACGATTCACGGGAGTCCATGGCTCGGTAGCCTTCCGCTACGTCGTCGAGTCCGACGGTGTGGTCGAAGACCTTGCCCGGCTCGATCTTTCCATCGAGCACATCCGGCATCAGCTCTTCGATGTACGCGCGCACCGGGGCCGGTCCACCGGTGAGTGTGATGTTGGGTCCGAAGAGTGTCCCGAATCCGATTGGAGCTTCTTCGTATTGGGGTACCCCGACTCGGCTGATGACGCCGCCCGGTCGGACAACTCCGAGCGACTGCTCGTAGGCAGGCATGTGACCTACCGCTTCGAGGACGACATGAGTGCCGTCGCCTCCGGTCAGTTCGCGGACTTTCTCGATGCCCTCATCTCCACGTTCGGCAACCACGTCGGTGGCTCCGAACTCGAGACCGAGATCCGTGCGGGTCTTGTGGCGCCCCATGAGGATGATGCGCTCGGCGCCGAGGCGTTTGGCGGAGAGCACTGCCATCAGCCCCACGGCTCCATCGCCGATGACCGTGACCGTCGTGCGTTGGTTGACGCCACCCTTGACCGCCGCGTGATAGCCGGTGCCGAAGACGTCGGAGAGTGTGAGCAGTGACGGTAGGAGTTCGGAATCCTCACCGACCGGCGCCTTGACCAGGGTGCCGTCTGCCAACGGCACTCGGATGGCCTCTGCCTGACCGCCTCCGATCCCGTTTCCGGCCCAGAATCCACCGTGTCGGCAAGACGTCTGCAAGCCTTCGCGGCAGAAGTCGCACGTCCCGTCGGACCAGGCGAAGGGGGCGATGACGAAGTCGCCCTTCTTCAACGTGGACACCTCGCGACCGGTCTCTTCGACCACTCCGACAAATTCGTGGCCCATCGGGGAACCACCGGGCGTGGCCGGCATGTTGTGGTAAGGGTGCAGGTCAGAGCCGCAAACGCACGCCCTGACGACCCGCACGATCGCGTCCGTCGGCTGCTGCAGTGCCGGATCGGGCACGGTCTCGACTCGAACGTCTCCGGCGCCGTACATGATGGTTGCTCGCATGGTGTCCCCTCTTGCTTCTGGTGTCGCGTGCTTCGAAGTCGACGTTTCGGCGTGGACCGGTCGACTGCAATCAGTCAACGCCGCGCCTCGCGGGCGCGGGAGTGTCTGTTGTTCCAGGTAACGGCAGTACCTCCCTCGGTCTTCTCCGCTCGAGTAACGTGAACTGCATGGACAACCGAGCCGAGATCCGCGAATTCCTCAGCTCCCGTCGTGCTCGCATCACACCCGAGCAGGCAGGGCTGCCGGCCTACGGCGGGAACCGTCGCGTCAAGGGGTTGCGCCGTGAGGAAGTCGCTCTGCTCGCCGGTGTGAGCATCGACTACTACGTGCGCATGGAACGCGGAAATCTGGCGGGAGCGTCGGACTCGGTGCTCGAAAGCCTTTCCCGAGCACTGCAACTCGACGAAGCCGAAACTGCCCATTTGTACGACCTCGCGAAGGCCGCCAGTGCAGGCGCACCGAGTAGAAAGCGGCCCGCCCCCAAGGGCGTGAGCCCGGCGATTCAGCAGATACTCGACGCCATCACCGACGCGCCGGCGTGGGTACGTAATGCCAGGCACGACATGCTGGCGGCCAATCGTATGGCGCGCGCGTTGTATTCGCCGGTGTTGGCCGATCCACGTAGGCCGGCGAACAACGCCCGGTTCGTGTACCTGGACCCGGCATCGCAGGACTTCTTCGTGGATTGGGAGCGCGCGGCAGACGACATCGCCGCGATGCTCCGCTCGGAAGCGGGGCGCAATCCCCATGACAGGGCGCTGACCGAGCTCATCGGTGAACTTGCCACTCGCAGTGAGGTATTCCGCACCCGGTGGGCGAAACACAATGTGCGCTTTCATCGGACGGGATTCAAGAAGGTTCGTCACCCCGTCGTCGGCGACCTGGAGCTGAACTTCGAGGCGATGGAACTGCCGTCCAATCCCGGGCTGACACTGCTGGTCTACACCGCGGCGCCGGGGACGCCCACGGCTGACGCACTCAAACTCTTGGCGAGTTGGGCGGCAACCCAGGATCAGCTGGATCCGGCGAACGACAGCGAAGCGGCGCTCTGAATTCGATCGACAGGTAATCGTGTCGATTCAGCTCAGATGCGTTACTGCCCAAGCTACCTGGTCTCCACCTCGTCGTTTCGCCCGATACATCGCGTTGTCGGCGTCGGCAAGAATCCGATCGATGGTTCCCGAAGCGTCCGGGATTGTCGAGGACAGCCACACGCTGGCTCCGACGCTCACGGAAATCGACTGCCGGCCGGCGGGCCGCGATATCGAATTGTGAATGTCCACCACGGTTTGTTCGATGCGACGTGGCTCCACGGGCATGAGAATCACGAACTCGTCGCCGCCAGTCCGCGCAACCAGTCCGACCTCTCCGACCACCGAGTTCAGGCGCCGGCCGACTGTCACCAGCATCCGATCGCCTTCCGCGTGACCCAGTTTGTCGTTGACGCTCTTGAACGAATCGACATCGATCACCACCGCAAGGACTACGTGTCCTTGGAGTTCGCCGACACCGAACAACTGTTGCCAGACATTGTGCAGCCCACGTCGATTCAGGGCAGCGGTGAGTGGATCACGCCAAGAGTGTCGTGCGTCGTCGGTCAAATACAGGACGAGGAAATGCACGGTCATCGAAGCTGAAGCGATAACACACCCGATGACGAATCCAGTGGACACCGACAGCGAAGAGTCGGTATCCGGATCGGTTACAGCTCGAATTGTCAGTAGCGCAACGACGAACAGCGCGCCGGTGATCTGTGCGGTGACTATTCGAGGGCTGTGGAATACCGACGAATAGTTCGCGACGACCACGAACAGGACGGTGCCGGTCAATGCCAGGAAGCTCGAATGGATTCCGGCGAGAAGTATCAAGGACAAGCAGATATTGGTGAGCGAAACGAAACGAACGGATTGATGGTGACTCGGCCAAGACCGTCCGAGTGACCAGCGAATCATGCAGTAGAGCGCGATCATGCATGCTGCGCCCGCCGCGAGCCGTTCAGGGAGCTCGGTTGCGCCACCCTTCACGAATTGAGCCAGTACGGCGAGTGCCACGAACACAGCACACCAAAAGGTGACGACCACCCTGGCTGTCCCCAACATCGATCGAGCAGCCAGGAACCTCGGGAACCATTCGCCGTCGTACGCAAGAGACCACCAGCGACTCAACAGTCCCGTTGTTTGACGAATGTTCTGCCCCAACCCCGCAGCGCCACTGACTCCCATGAAACCCCCTCCGAGATCTTGCGAAAATTCCCGGAAGATTCTTCGTCAAGATTTGATCCCCGAACAAGGTACCCGATAGTTGAACGATGGATTGCCGTCTCGTGGGGTGTGGGCTGCTCTAGGGTGTGATCGGTGTGGTCAGGATCTTTCTGAGTGCCGGAAGGTCCAGGGTTGCAGCAAGATCTGCAATAGTGACCCCCGACAGTGATGCGCGCCAGGCTTTTTCGGCGTCGGCCATGACCTTGGCGATTCCGCAGGCGGAACGGCACTGTTCCGGTGGGGCGGCGAGGATTCCTTGCTGTCGAATCTCCGTGCACCGGAACGCAGGTTCGGTGCCGTCAACGGCCTGTACGACGTCGAGAACGGTGATCTTCTCGGGAGCCCGGGTGAGAACGTACCCGCCGTCTCGGCCCTCGGTCGGATTGACCAGACCGGCGTGCGCGAGCGCTCGCAGATGCTTCGCCAGGTATGTCTTCGACACCCCGTGAAGTTCGGCGAGTCTGGCTGTGGGTACCGGCCCTTCGGACTGGCTCAGAACCACGCAGCAGTGGAGTGACCACTCCACGCCTCCGGAAAGCTTCATGATTGGACTCTATCGACGCCGCGGAAAGCGGTGCGGGCCGGACGTCGCTCGAGTTGTCGACGTCAGGCCTTCTCGGCAAGCCACGCGTCGTATGTTGTCGGCGCGATCCATGCATCTGCACCGGGTGTCGGGGTCAGTGCCGAGTTGTCGAGTTTCGCGCCGAAGTAGCCGGCTTCGGGATCGGAGATAACCGAACGCTTGTCGCCGGTGACGAGGAACAAGCGCCGGACCAGTTCGTCGATGCCCAGCGGTTCGGGTCCGGCAATCTCGACCGTGCCGTTTTGCGGCGCGCCGGTCACTACCTCGGCGACGTGGGACACGACGTCTCGAGACGCGATGGGTTGCAGATGTCCCGGCGTTGCGTGGACGGCGCCGTCGGTGGTTCCCGCGTCGGCGATTCCGGCGACGAACTCGAAGAATTGGGTCGATCGGACGATCGTGTAGGGGGTCGGGCCCGCTTTGACCAGGTCTTCCTGGGCGACCTTGGCTCGCATGTACCCGGAATCGGGCAGTCGATCGGCACCCACGATGGACAGGATGACGTGGTGCCCGACGCCTGCCTTCTCCTCCGCGGCGAGGATGTGGCCGGTTCCGTCGCGGAAGAAGGCCAAGACGTCGTCGTCCGACCATGACGGGGAATTGGTCAGATCCACGACGACGTCGGCACCCTCGACTGCCTCGGCGATACCTGCGCCGGTGGTGATGTCGATCCCGTCGCCGCGACCGAGCGCCTTCACGTCGTGCCCGGCGTCAGCGAGCTTGGCGGCGACCTGGCTTCCGATGAGTCCGCTTCCGAAAATGACGATCTTCATGTTTTTCTCCTTTACTCGGATAAGTAGTGTCCAAGTATACTCGGACACTACTTATCCGAGTCAAGGGTTGCCCGGTCAGTCGAAGAGTTCGGCGGCCAGTGCTTCGTAGGTCGCGATCGGATCACCTTCGGCGGGAAGTGCTTGGATCGCAACGTGATCGGCACCCGCCGCGACATGCTCCCGAAGTCGATCCGCGATGGACTTCGCGGTACCCCGCGCAACCAGGGCGTCGATGACGCGATCGTTCCCCTCGTTGGCCAACTCTTCGGGCGCAAAAACCGAGGCGCTCGAGATTGCTCGTGTAGTTGCGCAGATACAGATACGGGTTGGCGACGGCGGGGCGACCGATTGCTCTGGCCTTCTCCGGATCGGTTTCCAGGACAACCTTGTGCTCGGGGGCCAGGATCTTCGAAGGGCCGAGGATTTCGCGAGCTTCGGCCGTGTGTTCGGGGGTGGTCAGGTACGGATGCGCGCCGGCGGCGCGAGCGGCGGACAGTTTCAACACCTTCGGCCCCAGTGCGGCGAGGACGCGCCGCGCTTCCGGGACCTGGGCCGCGTCGAGTTCGTCGAGGTACGACACGAGCGAGGCGTACGGCTTGGTGTAGTCGCCGGTAGCCTCCGGATGTCCGACGCCTACGCCGAGCAGGAATCGACCCGGGTGCACGGCTTCGAGTCGGTGATAGGACTCCGCCACCTCAGCCGCAGGTGAGGACCAGATGTTGACGATTCCGGTTGCCACGGTGATGTGCTCGGTCGCGTCGAGAAGTTTCTCGGCGATCCGTAGATCGGCGCGTGGGGAGCCGCCGATCCAGATGGTGCCGAAACCGAGTTTCTCGATCGCAGTTCCCAGCTCGGGCGGCAAACCAGCCGCTCCTCGCCAGATTCCGTAGGTTCCCAGGTCAGGTGTTTTCGTAGTCTCCGTCACAGCGGGTGCAACTCGGCTGCTGCCGGGATCTATTCCTTCCGTCGTCATTTGCCCGGCGCGCGGTAGTCGGTCGGTCGCTTGACTGCCTCGTCGATCTGCTCCGGCGTGAGCAGTGTGATCGACTCCGAGCGTGCTGCACCTGCCGCAGCCGTGCGAATGCTCAATGCGGCTGCCGCGACGTCGTCCGGCAGGTTGCCGATCACGAACATGTCGTGACCGCCCAGTGCGAAGTGGCAGGATTCGACAGTGCCACCGATGCTTTCGACCATTCGCGTTATCGCGTCGCGCCGCGCAGTGCCTCCCTCCTGCTGCAGACCGGCGGCGCCGGAGGGTGAGTACGTCACTTGCCAGAGGTATTTCGGCATTTCCACTCCTAGCTCGGGATGGGTACTTCGATCGTGTACCCGTAGGGCGCTCGGTGGCAATGGGTAGGGGACAATCACGGCATGGTTGGAACTCCGGTGATCGTGACTATCGTGTCCGTGTGTGTAGGTTTTGTGATCTTCATGCTCGCTGCCAGTGGTGCACGCGGAAAGTGGGACCGTCGCCTCGTGATCGCGTTGTTCATCGGTGCGGTGGTGTGCCTGACCGTCGTACCGGTATCCGTCGCGCTCAGCGCCGGAGTTTGAAACACGGAGTGCCAAAACGCTCGAGTGCCGCTTAGTCTGAATCGATGGCAGATATTCGGGTAGGTATCTCCGGGTGGACGTATCCCGCGTGGCGCGGAGATTTCTATCCGAAAGGTCTTGCTCACCGCAAAGAATTGTCTTATGCCGCAGAGAGATTGACGTCGATTGAGATCAACGGCTCGTTCTACGCGCTGCAGAAGCCGGAAAGCTACACCAAATGGCGCAGCGAAACTCCCGAAGATTTTGTGTTCGCGATCAAGGGCGGCCGGTACATCACACACATGAAACGGCTGCTCGACGCCCGTGACGGACTCGCCAACTTCTTTGCCGCCGGAACGCTCGCCCTCGGCCCCAAGCTCGGGCCGATTCTGTGGCAACTACCTCCGACGCTGCAGTTCGAATCGCAGCGATTGGCCGACTTCTTCGACGGTCTTCCCCGTACCACGCAGGCTGCAGCCGATCTGGCAGCACAGCACGACGACAAACTCACCGAAGACCGAGTGTTCGCCCAGACCGAGAGGGACGTGCCGATTCGCTACGCGGTGGAAGCGCGGCACGCCAGCTTCGAGACCGACGAAGCCGTGGACCTGATGCGCGAGCACTCCATCGGTTTTGTCGTCGCAGACACAGCCGGCAGGTATCCCCGCATCACCACTCCTACTACCGATTTTGTCTATGTGCGGATGCACGGGGACAAGGAACTGTATGCGAGTGGGTACACCGACGAAGCTCTGGACAAGTGGTCCAAGCGCTTTCGGGACTGGATGGACGAGGGCCTCGACGTGTACGTCTACTTCGACAACGACATGAAAGGCTTTGCGCCGCACAACGCAATGTCCTTGTTGGAGCGGCTGCGCTGACGGATCGCCTGGCCTGTCGGTGGGATGTGGAAGGCTTCCGCATGAACACGAGGACCGAGGAGATACCACGATGACGCCAGAACAGCGGACGCCAGAACAGAGCTGGCCGACGCATTGGCCGAAGGTCGCCCGTGACATCGCCGATGCCACGGCCGACGCACTCGCCGCGGTGCGGGCGGCAAATCGTGACGGACTACTCGTGGCTGTCGAGGAACTGCGCGGGCTCTCTTTCGAGCAGGTCAGCTCGGTTCACGCGGCGATCGTGCGCGAATTGCTCGAGGACACGCATCCGGACGGCTTGTCCAGCGAGGACGTGCAGGATGCGCTCACCGCCTGCGCCAAGTCCACGATTGTGTGGCTGCCGGATCTGGACGTGCAGGCGCTCGCTGCGGTCTACACCGGGGCGCTCGGGATCTCGGATCTGGAAGACGATTCGTTCCGTATCGGGCACGGCGCGTACCTGCGTTCGGCGGTTCTGGTCATCGGGAGTTTGTCGACCGGAGTGAAGAAAGCTCAGAGCGCGTACATCATTCGTGCAATCGGCGAAATCGCACGTGCTCAGACCATCGAGATGCCCTGAGCGTCAGTTCGTAAATCGAATTAGGCTGAGGTCATGTCCAAGATCGCCAGCGCAGATCGTGTGTCGTTTGCCGAGCTCCTCGAATTCGTCAGGCCGCGCCATCGGGCCACGTTCGTCACGGTGAAGAAATCCGGCGAGTTGCAGATCTCTCCGGTGACGTGCGGGGTCGACGACGAGGGTCGGATCGTCATCTCCACGTACCCGGAACGGGCCAAGGCCGCGAATGTCCGCCGCACCCCGGCGGTGTCTCTGTGTATCCACTCCGACGAGTGGAACGGCCCGTACGTCCAGGTGAACGGAACCGCGGAGTTGATCGACCTCCCGGACTCGGTGGAACCGTTGGTCGACTACTACCGATCCATCGCCGGTGATCATCCGGACTGGGACGAGTACCGCGAAGCCATGCGCAAGCAGGGTAAGAGCCTGATCCGCGTCACCGTCGACTCCTGGGGTCCGATCGCAACAGGCGGGTTTCCGCCCGGACGCTGACGCTATCGAGTAGGCGGCGAGAGTTCGACTACATGCGCGTCTTTGGCGGCCAGCGGCTCTTTGCAGTGCGCGCACACAACTTGGGCGTGCAGGATCTCACCGCAACGGTGTTCGACGACGGTTGGCGGTGGACCCGTCGTCGCAAAGGCGTCCCCCCATTCCATGAGCGCCATCAGAATGGGATAGAGCGCCTTCCCTGATTCGGTGGCGACGTATTCGTAGCGCGGTGGATGGTCTTCGTAGCGTCGCTTCGCGAGGACGTCGGCGTCGACAAGGGTGCGTAGACGCGCGGCGAGGATGTCGCGGCTCGCACCCGTGCCCGCGGCGATCTCGTCGAACCGTCGTTGCCCGAGGACGATTTCTCGGAGCACCAACAGTGACCACTTCTCGCCGACGACCTCCAAGGCGTTGGCGATGGAGCAGTTGCGTCCTTTTGTCGCCGTCATCTCTGGGCCCCTGTTAGTTGGAAATGTTAGTTGGGAATTCCAACTTAGCACTTGACGGCATGTATTCGAGGGCGGAAGGTAGGTCGAGAAATCCAACGGAGCAGATGAGGGGTCGTCATGACGGAATTGAATCTCGAGGCAGCAAGCGGATTTGTCAGCGCTGCCGGATTGCAACTGGACGAGGTGTCCGGCACGAAGGTTGTCGGGCACATCGATCTGTCCGAGGAGCATCACACGCCGTGGGGCGTAGTCCACGGCGGTGTCTACACGACCGCCGTCGAGTCCGCCGCGAGCATCGGGGCCAGCACTGCAGTGGCGGACCGTGGCGAATTTGCCGTCGGAGTGCACAACGGAACGGATTTCCTGCGGGCGCGTACGGGTGGGCGCGTGGACGTCGTGGCTGTGCCGATACAGCAGGGCCGGGTTCAGCAGTTGTGGTCGGTGGTCATCACCGATCCGGAATCGGGCAAAGAGGTGGCGCGCGGTCAGGTGCGTTTGCAGAACGTGCCGCTGCCGAAGTAGGTCAGTCCCAGATCCCCGAGTCGATGTTGAGTGAGATGCGTTTGAGCAGTGCCGTCAGTTGGGCACGTTCGTCCTCGTCGAGTCCGGTGAGTACTTGACGGTCTCGCTCGACGCGTCGGGGAAACTCTGCCTCGACCAATGCGCGACCGGCATCGGTGAGTTGAAGCAGAACCACTCGTCCGTCGTGTTCGAAGCGCTGACGCTCGACAAAGCCCAGCTTAGCCAGGCGGTCTGCGTGTTTTGTGGTGGCGGCGCCGCTGACCATCGTGACGGCGGTGACTTCGCTCGCCCGCAGGGGACGGTCACTGCGAGCAAGTGCACTCATCACGTCGAATTCGGCGCGAGAGACCCCGCTGGACGCCAGTGCGCGGTCGAGCTGGTGAAGAGACTGCGCGTTGATGCGGGCGATCCGGCCCATCACCTCGACGGGAGCAGTGTCGAACTCGGGGTAGGCGCGCTTCCATTCGCGACGGACTTTGTCGATGAAGTCGTCTTCGGATCTGTTCGCCGCGCCCATGTCCCTATCTTAGCGACAGAATTCACATTACTTCACAAGTAATTTACTAGTGAAATAAATGTATGCTGATTGGGTGAGCCGAACCGAAACCGCAGCCAGGACGCCCAGCCGTCTCACTCATTCGAGTGAAGCCATTGCACATACCGTCTCCGGGGCGACGTGGCGAGCGGCTTTTCGCGTCGGATCTGCCGACGCGACCATCGCCCCCGCGATCAGGGTCGGGCTCGCCACCGCCGTAGTCCTCGTGGTCGGCGGACTGCTCGGGCATCGGGAATTGGCCGGCTTCGCGGCCTTGGGCGCGCTGTGCGCCGCGTTCGGCAGGTACGAGCCGTATCCACGGTTGGCCGGCAAGCTGGCAATGGTGGGTGCTGCACTGGTGGTTTCGATTGCCTTCGGCGGCGCCATGGGTGTCGCGGGCGTTCCGATGTGGTTGCAGATCGGCATCCTCTCTTTGCTTGCGGGTGCGTCGTACTGCTTCATGTCGGGCTTCCGGATCACCGGACCAGGGCCCGTCATCCTCGTCTTCGCGGCGACCGGTGCAGCCGGATATGCCTCCAGCGTTGATGATTTGGCGCGGTTGGTCACTGCCGGTGCGCTCGGAGTTCTGGTCGGTTGGGCGGCCGCGATGCTCCCAGCGCTCGTACTGCCGATGGGACCTGCCCGCCTGGCAGTTGCCCGTGCAGTCTCTGCGGTGGGGCGTCTCGAACAGTCCGGCGCAGACGGAGTGGAACCGGCGCTCGGATCGATTGCCAACGCCCGCTTGGTTGTTGCGTCGAGTGGCCGGATCAAGTCGACCGTCGATCACGGACGCGAACTGGTGGCGGTGCTCGACGAAGCGGAAGCGGCAGTTCAGGAGTGGCAGTTGCACGGCGACGCCACCCTGATTCGCAGCATTGCTCGGCACGAGAAGGAGCTTCGGAAGCTCAAGCGTTCCAGCATGATCGAACACGATCTCGCACCGGCAAAGAACCTGGCCGCGCCCGAAGGCTATTTTCTCGAAGGATTGAATCGGCTGTATTCGCGCCCGGTGCGGATGAATGCTCTCCGCATGGTGGCAGCGTCGGCTCTGGCCGGTTGGCTCGCGGCGGGAGCCGGGTTGGAGCATCCGCTCTGGGCGTCGATGGGTGCCATCGCAGCGATGCAGGGGCTGAACTACAAGCAGACCGTCCAGCGTGGGATTCAGCGGTTGGTGGGAAATGTCGGTGGCGCCGTCGTCGCTGCTGCTCTCATCGCATTGACGCTCGGCTACTGGCAAGCGGTTGCCGTGGTCGTGATTCTGCAGACTGCTGCTGAGCTGCTCGTGATCAAGAACTATGCACTGACATCACTGGCCGTCACCCCGATGGCACTGCTCCTCATCGGTTTCAGTGCTCCGATCGGGACCGAAGCGGCAGTGGCTCGCGTCGCGGACACTCTCATCGGCGTGGTGATCGGTGTTGTCGTCGCCGCTGTGACGATCAGTCGATCGGATCGCCACCACGTCACCGTGTAACCGGTTCTGCCGTGTTTCCGGTACTGCCGTGTTTCCGGTACTGCTGTGTTTCCGGTACTGCGTAGGCTCCTGCAGGTGGAGGACAGCACGCCGGTCGACGGCCGGAAACTGCGTTACCAGCATCGCCGTGCCGAATTGCTCGAGCAGGTAACCGCGTACGTCACGGCGAACGGCGTCGGTGAACTGTCCATGCGGCCATTGGCCAAGGATCTGGGGATCAGTCATGCGACACTCATCCATCATTTCGGTTCGAAGGAACAACTGCTCACTGAAGTGGTTGCCACCCTGCGAGACAGCTCTTCTCTCGACATCTCTTCCGGGACCGACATCGTCGAGATGTTGACGAGTTACTGGAATGGGCGCACATCAGCGGAATCGTTGCCGAACTTTCGCTTGATGTTCGAGATCTACGGACAGGCGTTGTTGCATCCGGAGCGGTATCGCGAGTTTCTCGACCATGTGGTGGGGGACTGGTTGGGTGGTTTGGCGGAAGCTGCGCTCGCGCACGGATGTCCACCCGATCGCGCTGATCGCTACGCGACGATCGTGTTGGCGCAGATTCGCGGGTTGACGCTCGATCTGGTGACCACCGGTGACCGCGTCAGAATCGACGCGGCGTTCGCCGAATTCGCGGCTGCGATGGGCGCTCTGGCCAGCTCCTGGAAGGCGATCTGACGCTCCGAATGCCGTGACGCTTCAGGCGATCTGCTCGAACAGGGACACGATGATCCCTTCAGGCCCCCGGACGTAGGCCATGCGCACGCTGTTCTCGTACTCGCCGATCCCGCCGATGAGTCCGTAACCGTCCGCAGCCACCGCGTCGACCGCAACCTGGAGATCGCCCACCTCGAAAGACACGTTGCGTATCCCGATCTCGTTGGCCATCGGAGCAGGCGATCCGGGTACGTGCTCGGGCGTGACGAAGGACGAGAGCTCGAGCCGTGATCCTTCGCCCGGCGGGCGCAGCATGGCGATTTCGCACTTGGCTCCAGGGATACCGCAGACGGTTTCCACGAACTCACCCTCCACGGATCCGGTGCCCTCCACCTCGAGACCCAGACCGACGAAGAATGCCGTCGCTGATTCGAGGTCCGCGACGGTGATGCCGATGTGGTCGAAACGCTGTACGTGTGCCATGGACACATCCTCCTACTGTTTTTTCGTGCGGTTCGATGCTAGGTCGGAGTTGGGGCCGGAATCTCGACATATACGTTTCACGAAGCTGCAAGATTTTGCTTGACCGATCGGTTAAACAAAATCTACGATAACGTCCAACGAGGTCGCCCACCGCACGAACCGGAGTCGTCAGACGTGAAATTCCAGTCGAAGTCGTTTGCCCGCATATCCACCGCAGCCCTCTGTGCTGCAACGATCGGCTCCGCCGTTGCTGCGCCCATCGCGTCCGCACAGGCACCGAGCGCGTCGCAAGCCACCGGCACTGTGGTGTCGAGTGAGCCGCTACCGAAAGATCTGTGGATTCCGGGTACCGCCGACGCCAAGCGATTCACGTACTGGACCATCGGTTCCAACGGCGGGCCTGCGCTGAGCAGTGGCGCGTACTACGTCCCGGCCGGTCCGGCACCGGAAGGCGGGTGGCCCGTCATCGCCTGGGCGCACGGCACCACGGGACTCGACGATTCCTGTGCCCCTTCGCTGGTCGGTCCTGGCCTGCCCGAGCGTGACTACCCCTACCTGGGGCGTTGGCTCTCCGAGGGCTACGCCGTCGTCGCCACCGACTACGTCGGTCTGGGTACACCAGGGCTGATGCCGTACCTCGACGGAAAGGTGGAGGCGCACAGCGTAGTCGACTCGGTCAAGGCGGCACGGGTCATCGACTCCTCGATCTCGAATCGGTGGGCAGTGGTCGGGCAGTCGCAGGGCGGCGGTGCGGCCATCACGACGGCCCGCTACGCAACCGAGTATGGAGGGGATTCGCTCGACTACCGCGGTGGCGTGGGTACCGGAGTGCCGGCCAACATCGAGTTGACCCTCCTGCCTGCCGGTCCGGGCTTCCCTCCCATCGCCCTCGGCGGCGGGTTGACGTCGTACGCGCTCTACATCCTCGCGGGCTTGCGGGAAGCGCACCCCGAGATCGACTTGAATTCCTACCTGAACGACTTGGGAAGGGAAAAGGTCGACTCGGCCGAAAAGCTCTGCGCCGCAGACCTGGACGAGGCATCCAAGGATCTGGTCCTCGGTGACATCTTCTCCCGCCCGCTCAGTCAGATCCCGAACTTCCAGGGTCTGCTGAACGATTACATGGGTGTACCGACCAGTGGATACGATCGCCCCATCTTCATCGGCCAGGGCTTGCTCGACGTGGATGTCCCTGCACCGTCTGCGCTTTCGCTGGTTGCAGCGTTGGTGGCCAACGGTGAACCGGTCACGTTCAAGACATACAACACCGACCACAGCGGCGCTTTGGTCGAATCACAGGCTGACACGATTCCGTTCGTCGCGAACCTGTTCCGTTAGACATATCGAGAATCCAACTCATCCGAGGGTTGCTGTCGCACAACTGCGACAGCGACCCTCGGTCATTTCTGTGACTCCTTGATTGCGTTCAGCCGCGCCTCGAGGCCGTCGAGGACACGGTCGAGTGTGTAGCGATAGTGTTCTGCCCGTGTTGCTTCCGCAGCATCCGGTGGACCGGCGAACTTCCCGATCAGTGTCTCCATCGATGAACGAGGATCTGAGGGTCCGTCGTTACTCAGTCGTTCCAGCATCGCGCTGTGATCGGGTGAAGGCTGTCCGCTGGGAATGCGCCTGGCGTCGTTCATGGCGATCAGAGTGATTGTCGAGGTGAAGGCGACGGTGTAAGCCTGAGCGGCTTCTTCCCCGAACCCGGCGTCGATCAGCGATGCCAATCCGGCCTCCATGAGTTCCCGGCTGCGCTGGGTGGCAACTCCGTTCATCAGCAGCCACTGTGCCGCGCCTGGACACTCGATCAAGGCCTCTCGCATCTGCAAGAGCAGATGCGTCAGCCATTGACGCCAATCTTCTTGTGCAGATGGCACGTTCACGGCCGACACCGCACTGTCGACCACCGCAGCCGAGAGTGCGTCCCGATCTCCGACGAGTCGATAGACGACGGAGAACGACGTATCGAGTTCGCCGAGCAGCTGCCGCAGCGACCAGCCCTCGACTCCGTGCTCGCGACTGAGCCCGAACGCCACGGTCAGCACCGCGTCCGCAGTGATCCCGGTGTTGTAACTCCGGCGGCGCTGTGATTTCGCGGCGGACTTCTTGTCAGGTGATGGCGCAGTCATGGTCCGACCGAGCTTAGTGGCGTCGGATCGGTGTGCGTAGTCGACGCAAGCGATTGACGGATGTACTTAGGTGAGGTTTACTTGCCAAATCCGAGCAGTGCTCGGATTTATGCGAACCCCCCGATTTTTCGAAGCTGAAGGACACCATGAAGTTGAAAACGCGACCCGGTTACCTATCGAGGCTGGGTGCTTCGCTGCTGGTCAGTGTCGTTGCCCTGACTGCGGCCGCCTGTAGCTCGAGTGAGGCGGGACCGACGACGGAACCTGCCGAGGGAACGCGTGTTGTGTCCCACGAATTCGGTGAGACGTCGGTTCCGGGCGACCTCGGGCGAATTGTTTCCCTCGACGAATACGCCGCACTCGGTCTCCTTGCCGTCGGCATCACCCCTGACGTGGTCTTCACGTCGTGGGGATCGGAGATCGGCCAGGATATCTTGGCGTCAGCGGGTACCGAGGTGGTCACGGTGCCGCCGCTCGGTGCACCCCCGATCGAGCAGGTCCTCGCCCAGGATCCCGGACTGGTCATCTTCACGTCGATGGGCGATCGGAGCTACTACGACTCCCTTGCGTCGACCGTACCCACAGTGCCGGTCCCGGCCGTCACCACTCCGTGGCGTGAGAATCTTGCCTTCTTCGGACGCGCTTTTGATCGTCAGTCGGTTGCCGACAAGCTGACTGTCGCTTTGGAGGGCAAGATCGCTGACGTCTCTGCTCGGTCCGGTGGTGAAGTGAACACCGTGTCGGTGCTGATGAGCAGTTCTGGAATCCTTGCCACCACCACCGAGCAGGCGCCGCCGTCGTTGCTGTTGGCGGAGAGCGGCTTCGGGCGTCCGGAATCCCAGCGAGCGAATGCCGCTGGAGGACTGCCGTATGCGCCCCTGTCCGACGAGGCGATCCCGGCGCAGGATGCTCGGATCATAGCCGTGTTCGACGAGGGCGTGTACGAGTTCGGCAAGGTTGCCGGTGTTCCCGGGTTCTCGAGTCTTTCAGCGGTGCAGGAGAACCGAGTGGCCAAGGTCAACGGAGACATGTGGCTTGCCACTCATCCCTTCGCCACCTTCTGGATGATCGAGGACATGGATGCCATGGCTGCCGGCAATCTGACCGGCACCGGAACCGAAGCTGTTGCCGCGAAGCGCTATCAGGAATTCACGGCGCTGACGGCATGAGTTCGAGTGCGTTGAGTCGGCGCCTGGCTCTGCGATGGGGAGCGGTGACGCTCGGCTCTGCGGCTGTGGGTTCTGCGGCTTTGGGTTCTGTGGCATTGAGTGCGTGCAGCCGTGGTTCGGCGAACGAAACCGGTTCTGAGATTTCACCGTTCGACGACGAAGTTCGTGCTGCCGAACAGGCGAGATTTCATAGCGGGCGCACAGTCGAACGGAATCTGACAGCTGCACCGGCTCGGGTGAGTCTGGGCGCCAGAGAGGTCGACACATGGTCGTACGGTGCGGAAGCAGTTGGCCCGGAGCTTCGAATCTCCAAGGGAGACCAGCTCAACGTTCTTTTGCAGAACGACCTTCCGACGGAGACCTCGGTGCACTGGCACGGCATTGCGATCCGCAACGACATGGACGGCGTCCCGCCGGTCACCCAGGAACGAATCCAACCAGGTGCCGAGTTCACCTACGACTTCGTGGCCCCGGATCACGGAACATATTGGTACCACTCCCATTCAGGCTTGCAGGCCGATCGAGGGTTATTCGGTGCACTCGTGGTCGAGGACCCGAACGACCGGACCGGAGCCGACGAGGACGTCGTCATCGTGATCGACGACTGGCTCGACGGGCTGGGAACAACCCCGGATGCAGTGCTTCGCGCATTGTCACCGGACGTGCAGGGAGGACACCACGGGCACGGCGGCACTCCACCGGAAGTCGATGGTGCAGAGATTGATTCTGCCGCAGAACTTCTCGGCAGTGGTCACGGAAATTCCGAGGCGCTCGGTGGAATGGCAACGCACATCACGTATCCACTGCACCTGATCAACGGACGGCCTGTGGAAGATCCCTTCGTCGTCAGTGCGACGGCCGGAACTCGGCTTCGATTGCGGGTGATCAATGCCGGGGCGGAGACTCCGTACCGTTTCTCGGTCGCCGGGCACGAGATGACCGTTGTCAGTGCTGACGGGCAGGACGTTGCCTACACAGCCGGAGACGAGATTCTGATCGCACCCGCGCAGCGATACGACGTATTGGTGACGGTGCAGTCCGGCTCGTGGCCCATCGCCGCGAAGGTGGAAGGGAAGTCAGGTGGCGTCGCGTGCCTGCTTCGGACGCCGGATTCGGTAGCGGTCGTCGACCTGACTTCGCCTGCAGTGCTGTCAGGTTCCGGCGGTCGGCTCGTTCTGGAATCGGAGCTTCGCCCGTCAGGAGCGCTGGAGCAGAGGGCACCGGATCGTGCGTATTCGGTGGATCTCATTCAGGCCGGCGATCGATACCTCTGGGGAATGGCGGGCGCCGATGCAGGTCGGTTGAGAATGAAGCAGGGCGAGCGAATACGAATCGTCATGAACAACGACACCGACATGTGGCACCCGATGCACACCCATGGGCACACCTTCTCGGTTCCCTCCTACGGCGGGCTTCGCCGAGACACCCTGATCGTACTTCCGCGTACACAAATGGCGATCGACTTCGACGCCGACAATCCAGGACGGTGGATGTTTCACTGTCACAACGCGTACCACTTCGAGGCCGGGATGACTGCCGACCTCCACTACGTTCGATGAGGAGAGCAGAATGTCAGTTCGCACCGGATTGACCACATTGATCGCTGTTGCAGCGGTATTCACACTGACGTCGTGCGGCAACGATTCGACGGGATCTACCGAGCAAGCGCCGGTCGAGATCTCGGTGAAAAACCTTGCGTACACACCGAACTCCGTCACCGTGCACACAGGACAGACCGTCACGTGGATTTTCGAGGACCAGGGAATGCCGCACGATGTCGTGTTCGCCGAGTTGGGGATCAAGAGCGATCTCCAAGGAAGCGGAACCTACAGTCAGACCTTCGACAAAGCCGGAACGTTCACCTACACGTGCACACCACATCCGAACATGACCGGCACGATCATCGTCGAAGAGTGAGTGCGGCAATGAAAGTGAACGAGTCCGCAGCCCCGGAAGACTCGCCTGGACTCGTCGACCGAGACGCTTTGGGCAGGATGATCGCGCCGGTGAGAAATCAACTCCTCCTAGGGGCGGGTCTGTCGGCACTGTCGGTGCCGTTGCGATTCCTGCCCTACGTTGCGGTGGTCGAGATCGCGCGGGTGCTCCTGACCGGCTCGTCGTTGAACCTGGTCTGGATGTGGGCCGCAATCGGTGCAGCGGGCACAATTCTCGGTTTTGTCGTCTACAACGCAGCACTGACCGTCTGTCACACCGCCGACGCGCATTTCAAATACTCGATCCGCTCGCGTATCGCTCGGCATCTGTCCCGAGTTCCTCTGGGGTGGTTTGCAAATGGTGGCACCGGTGAAGTGAAGCAGGCGATGACGGACGACGTGAAGCGGATGCATCTTCTCGTCGCTCACCTTCCCGCCGACGTGGTACCAGCGATCCTGTCGCCGATAGTGGCCCTGATCTATCTGGTGGCGATGGACTGGAAGTTCAGCCTGGTCCTGGTCGGCTACATCGGAGTGTGTCTCGCTCTCGCCGCGCCGTCGATGCGCAGAGCCTATCGAACGAACGTCGACTCCTGGAATCTTGCAATGTCGACATTGACTTCTGCGACAGTAGAACTGGGCGACGGTATCGAGGTTGTCAAGACGTACGGGAGTGGGAGTCGCGCATTCGCGCGCTACTCGAGCGCTGTCGATTCGATGGTTGCGGTGTGCGTGCGATGGATGTCGGGGATGGGAAGGCCGGTGGTCGCGATGTCGATCCTCCTCTCACCGGCGGTACTCATCGTGGTCATCACGGCGACGGGAACTGCAATGTTGTCCGGGGGTTGGATTACCCCGGTAGCTCTTGTTGCCTTTCTGGTCGTCGGAATCGGTGTTCCGTCGTCGGTTCTGCACATGGGAACGATGGCCAACCTCTACCGCGAAGGCCAACTGGGAGCGACTCACGTCGAGAGCATCCTCGGCGAACCAGAGCTGGCCGAACCTCAGGATGCAGTGCCTGCTCGCAGCACTTTGGTCGAATTCGACAGCGTCGGCTTCGAATACACCATTGGGCAGCGCGTCCTCGAGAACATCTCCTTCGAGATGCAACCGGGCACCGTGACCGCGATCGTTGGCCCCTCCGGCTCCGGAAAGACCACTTTGGCGCGTCTACTTCCGCGGTTCTGGGACGTCACGGACGGGTCTATTCGACTGGGCGGAAGTGATTTACGAGATCAGTCCAGTCGCGAACTCTTGAGATCAATGGCCATCGTCTTCCAAGATGTTGTGCTCCTGCGGGACAGCGTGCGCGAGAATATTCGGCTCGGTCGACCGGATGCAACGGATCTGGAAGTGGAGACAGCGGCGAGGCGGGCGCAGATTCACGACGTGATCATGCGACTGCCGGACGGGTATGACACCGAGATCGGTGGTGGTTCGGGCGGTGAGCTGTCGGGTGGGGAGAAGCAACGCCTGACGATCGCCCGCGCCATCCTTCAGAACCCGCCGATCGTCATCCTGGACGAGGCGACTTCGCAGGCCGATCCCCACAGTGAATCGGCCGTTCAACGCGCACTGGGCGAGATCAGTGCAGACGGCGGCACCCTGATGGTGATCGCTCATCGACTGCACACCGTCCGATACGCAGATCAGATACTCGTTCTCGACGCCGGACGGATCGTGGAAAAAGGTACGCACGAACAGTTGTCGGCGCTCGGCGGAACCTACGCGCGGATGTGGGCGCTCCAGAACCCCCTCGTCGAAGACATCTCTCCGCGAAAGGCGCCGCAATGATTCGAGACCTGGACGAAATCCTCGGGCGCGACAATGGGATGCGAGGTCAGATAGCAGGTTTCACGCTCGCCGGGATACTCGAGGGTGTCGTCTTTGCACTGATGATTCCGATCCTGAAAGCGGTGGTTCGCGGCGATTACGACGCCGCAGTTCCGTGGGTTGTCACTGCTGCTCTCGTGGCGGTGGCCTGTGGCGCCGTACGGTGGATCGCCGAGAATCGGGCGTACCGCATCGGAATCGAGGGTTTTGCCGGTGGAATCATGCATCGCCTCGGTGAGCACTTGGTGCAGGTTCCGCTCGGGTGGTTCAGCAAGGCAAACCGTGGAGCGTTCACTCGCCTGGTTACCGAGGGCACGGCTATCTTGATGAGCATCCCGGGAATGATCATCGCGCAACTCGTCACCGTCACGGTGACTCCAGCGACAGTGGCGATCGCTGTCTTGTTTGTGGACTGGCGACTGTCTCTCGCGATGGTCGTCTTCGTTCCACTGGGGATTCGGGCTTACCTCAACGTGCAGCGGGCGGTTGTTCCCGAATACGAGGCGATCGGCAAGAGCGAATCCGAGTTGGCATCGCGCGTCGTCGAATATGCACAGGCGCAGCAAGTTCTACGTTCGGCCGGTAAGAGCGGCGAAGGCTGGACTCGGTTGGACGAAGCTCTTGTGTCCAACCGGGACGCACACCTGCAGGAAATCGGATCGGTCGACAAGTATCTGCTGCGCTTCATGATCGTCGTTCAGATTGCCTTTCTCACCGTCCTGGTTCTGGCGGCACTGCTGGTCACCACCGGGTCCATCGACACAGCAAGCGTGATCGTTGTTCTCGTGTTGGCCGTGAGGTTCGTGGAGCCGATGCAAATGCTCGCAGGATTCGGTGAAGGTATCTCACTGGCCCGGGTGTCGCTCGGATCTGTCCGCGAGATGATCGATGTACCGGTGCTGGCGGAGCCTGAGGTGCCGAAAGAGCCTACTTCGTATGATATTCGGTTCGATTCGGTTTCCTTCGGCTACGGCCCGGATCGCGTGATTCGTAACGTGAGCCTCGAGTTCCCGGACTGCTCGGTCACCGCTCTGGTCGGTCCTTCCGGTTCCGGAAAGACAACTCTGGTTCGGCTGATCTCCAGATTCTGGGACGTAGACGAAGGTGCGGTAACCATCGGGGGAGCCGATGTTCGCGAGATCGGAACGAGAGCATTGATGTCTCGGATATCGACTGTCTCACAGCAGGTTTACCTGTTCGACGGAACCATCCTGGAGAACGTTCGGTTGGCGAGACCGGATACCACCGAGTCGGAGGTCCGTCAAGCAGTGGTGGATTCCAGGCTAGGCGAAGTGATCGACCGTTTGCCGAGCGGTGAGGAGACCAGGGTAGGTGAAGGCGGATCACTGCTGTCCGGCGGTGAACGTCAGCGGGTCTCGATTGCGCGGGCATTCCTTAAGGACACTCCGATTGTTCTTCTCGATGAAGCGACTTCAGCCCTCGACGGAGAGAACGAAGTCGCCATCACCGAGGCAATTCACCGATTGGCCCGTGGTCGAACGGTGGTGATCATCGCTCATCGCCTGTCGACTATTGAGGGAGCAGATCGCATCGTCTACCTCGAAGACGGTGGGGTGGAGGAGGTCGGTTCCCACGAAGACCTGATCGCGCGAGGTGGAAAGTACTCGGATCTGTGGGCCGAGCGCAGTGGTGCGGAGGGATGGAGGATCGACCGAGCGCTCGAGCCATGAGCAAACCGTGTGGTTTGATCGACGAATGGACGAAGCTGCTGCAGATCCAGTGAAACCGCCGCGCAAGCGCCGGTGGCCTCGTTGGGTCGCAGGCATTGCGGTGCTCGGAGCAGTTGTCTATGCGGGCTCGATCGTGTGGATTTCCGTGGCGTCGGCCGGCCATACGTCGGACGCCGTCGATGCTCCCGATGCTCCGGTAGTGATCGTGCTGGGCGCGCAGATCAAGGACGGTAAGCCGATGGCTTTCCTGAAAGGGCGGCTGGACGCAGCAGTCGAACTGGTGGCAGCGGGAAAGGCTAAAGCGGTCCTCGTCTCCGGCGACGCGAACGGCGGCTCGGGTGACGAGATCGCGGCGATGACGAACTACCTGGTGGAGCAGGGAATAGATGAGCGTCGCATCGTGGGGGATCCGTACGGCCTCGACACCTATGACACCTGCTTCCGGGCCATACATACGTATGGGGTGACCAAGGCGTTGATCGTCACTCAGGGGTATCACGTGCCCCGCGCTGTGGCGCTGTGCCGAGACGTCGGCATCGACGCAGACGGGGTGAACAGCGATTGCGGGTGCGCAACTCCGACGCTGATCAAGAACGCCGCCCGGGAGTGGGTTCTTGCCAAGCCCAAGGCAGCGCTGGACATGCTGTGGAGTCGGGACGCAAAGGTGACGTCGCCGTCGGAGGACTCGGTCCAGGTGGCGCTGTCGATTCCCTGACGCGGGGTGAGTGCGCACGGTTTCTGTCGAGCGAACACACGCTCCGGAGAGTCGGAGCGTGTGTTCACTCGAGGTGAAGGGTGCTCGGTCGAGAGTCAGATCAGTGCTGCGGCGGCGAATGCTCCCAGTGCGATCAATGCCGCGCCGGTGACGCTCTGCACGCGACGGTCCACGACGCACATGATCGAGAGGAATCCCGGCATCGAGCCACCACGCTTGGTGTGCACGATTGCCGCGAGGCTGGGCATGCAGCGGCCAAGGGATACGACCGTGAACAGCGCCGCCCCGAGAGCCGGTGAACCCGAAGCCATGACGCCGAGTGCCAAGAGGTAGTACGCACTCGAGCGGATGAAGATCAGAAATCCCGGACCGATGATCGCGCCGAAGATCAGCGAGACCTTCCAGGGCGCCATCGTGCGGCGCAGATGGCGCGGAAGCTGTTGGCGCCGCATCGGAGTCGGCATGCTCACCGCACCCAACTCGTGCAGCCCGTATGCAACCGCGACGACGGCCCAGACGCCCAGCGCCCAGCCGACCGGCACGTACCCGGACATCGCCGCACCGAGAGCGCCGATC
>NZ_BCWH01000002.1:495556-1227739 GCF_001653035.1 Rhodococcus sp. YH3-3
CACGAGTGCGAGGCCGGCACCCGCAGCGGCGCCCGCCGCGACGAGGCTGACACGGGTCGCGGTGCCGACCGATCCTTGAAGGGTCGGCCGGATGTCAGGGACGTCGGTCTGCAGTGGGCCGTGTGAGAGAACAGTAGTCATCAGATCCTCCGAAGTGTTTGTGGTTCAGGAAAAGTGTCGAGCCGAAGTCGCAGCGAAAAGTGATGAGCCAGAGTTCACAGCACTGTGATGACTCCGATCATGTACGGGTGGACGGAGCACGAATATTCGTAGACGCCGACGCTCTCGAACGTGTGCCGGAACGTTCCGTCTCCGGTGATACCGCTGTCGAACAGGCCGGGTGATTCCACGTGATGCAGGAGTCCGCCGTCGTCGAAGCGCCACTCGACGGTGCCGCCGTGCTCCACGGTGACATCCATCGGACTGAACTGAACATTGCTGATCTCGACCACCACGTCGGGGACGGGATCTTCTGTGCCGCAAGCTGGGACACACGTCGCCGCGACGGCGAGGCCGAAGCCGGCGATCCACCTCCTCACTATTGAACGATCACGGTGCCCACCATCATCGGGTGGGGCGTGCAGTGGTAGGTGAAGGTTCCGGCGTCGTCGAACGTGTACGAGAAGGTTCCCTCGGTGAGCAACTCGCTCTTCAGTTTCCCGTCGAGATCACCGTTGCCGACCACGTCGTGGGGGAGTCCGCTGTCGTCGAACTTCCATTCGACGGTCTGTCCCTTCTCGATGGTGACCGATGCCGGTGTGTACGCCATGTTCTTCACCTCGATCACGACTGCAGGTTCGTCCGACGACGCACCGGCATCACTACTGCAGGCGGTGAGGCTCAGGGCAGCGCACGCGGCCAGGAAAGCGGGAACGAGTTTCTTCATGAGGTGTTCTCTCCATTCTTCGACTTGTCAGCGGACGTAACGCAGATTTGCCGTCATGCCGGCCTCGAAGTGGTAGGCGTTGTGGCAGTGGAACATCCACTCGCCGGGATTGTCGGCGTCGAACTCGATGGCAAGCTCGGTGCCGGGTAGGACGTTGACGGTGTCGCGGCGAAGTCCGCCGTAATCCGGTACCGCAAACGTGTGGCCGTGGGTGTGCATGGGGTGCCACATCGTGGACGCGTTCTTCATCGTGATCCGGACCCGTTCGCCCTGTTTCATGACGAGCTTGCCTGCATCGGCCCCCGCCATTCCCCAGACGTACCGATCGCCGGCCTGGATCAACTCGATGCGGTAGTCGCGATCAGGCGATTTCGTCTCGAGCCGTGCGGATTCCGTGGGCCGGAGTTCGCTTTCGGTGACCAGTCGGCCGGCCAGTTCCGAGAGGTTTCCGCCGACATCCGGGTTCGCCAGCGCCAACGCGTCGGTGCTGCGTAGGACGGTCGACGCATAACCATCTCGGCCCTCGACCTTCGCCACCACCGGCCATGTTCCCGACTTCACCGTCACCAGTACGTCGTAGCGTTGGGCCATTCCGACGATGATGGTGTCAGCGGGAGTTGGTTCCACGTCGTAGCCATCGGTAGCGACGATTGTCATCTCGTGACCGGCCACAGCAAACCGGTACGGAGTTTCGGCCGCTGCGTTGATGATTCGCAGTCGCAGGGTCGAACCGGGCGCTGCAGTGACGACAGCAGGATCGTTGGGTGGCCGCCCGTTGATCAAGTGCAGTGGATACGCGATGTGTTGAGTCATCCCGCCGAGTGGTTCGGAAGAACCGTGTCCGCCGCTCACCAACTGTTGCGCGACGGACATGTCGGCTTCCGAGTGTTCCGCCGGAGTTGTTGCCCCACCGCCGTGTCCGCCGTGCCCGCCCGAAATTGCCGGGTTCAGGGCCATCAGGACGGAATCCGGTGTGGTACCCAATCCGTCGAGCCAGTCGTCGAGCACCAGAACGGCATCGATGTCGGCCCCGGTGATGTCGTTCGGGTTCTCGACGATCAAGGCGCCGAACAGCCCCCGATCGGCTTGTAATCCGCTGTGCGAGTGGTACCAGTACGTTCCCGGATCCGGTGCGATGAAGTTGTACTCGAAACTCGAACCGGCGCCGATGGGAGCCTGCGTGGTGGGTGCCGCGCCATCCATGTCGTTGCGGATTCGAATTCCGTGCCAATGCAGTGTTGTTTCGGCGTCGAGGCCGTTCTGGACGCTGACGTTCACCCGGTCACCGGACTTCAGGCGAAGTTCCGGAGCCACCGCAGCGCCTCCGTACGTCCACGTGTCCACGAGGCGTCCGCCAAGATCTACCGTCGAGAATCCGGCGGCAAGGGCAAACGCAGCGGTGGTCCCGTTCCAGGCTCGCGCCGATTCTGCGGCGGCAACTTCCGGGTCGGTGGGCAGGATGTAGTCGAGATCGGTCGTCGGCGTCGGAGATGCTGCAGTGGAACTGCATCCGGCAATCGTCCCCATTGCGCCGAGCCCGAGTGCTCCGGCGCCGAGTGCTCCCAAACTCAGGAAGCGGCGCCGGCCCATCACCACACCTGATCCGGGACGACTCATCGGAGTACTTCTGGTGTGATCAACCCGCTGACATCCCCGACGTTGCCCGAGACATCGACGGAACTGACCTGCTCGCCGGTGCTCGCGTTGTAACCCACGATCTTCTGCGGAGCGGAGCCTTCGACCTCAGGTCCCGAACCGAGCACGTAGAACGTGGCGCCGTCGACGGAAAAGGTCATGCTCTTGATGTCTGTCAAGCCGAGGTCTGCAAGCGTCAAGCTCTTCACCGGGGCGAAGGTCGTTGCATCGGACAAGTCGATCTTGACCAGTGAGCCTCCCCGAGCAGAGTCCGGATGAATCGCCGTGTCCGTGTACGCGATTGCGAGCCGGGTTGCGTCGGCGTTGATGACGTTCTCCGAGAATCGACCGGAGTCCTGCCCGGCGTTTCCGATCGGCTTGACACCTTCCTGAGGTAGTCCGTTGGAGAAGTCGAAGACGTACACATCGCCGTTCTCACTGACCAGCAAGGCTTTATTCGCTTCCGAGGCCCACGTGACCTTACGGGTGGAGACAAAATCCTCGGGTAGGACCTTGCTTCGGGCGGTTTCCTTCGGAACACCGTCGTCACCGATCGTGACGTGCAGCAGTTCCCGGGTGTCCTCGCAGACGCTGTACAGCTCGTGATCGACCATCCACGTGAACGGACCGCAGCCGACTATCTGGAGTGCACCGGTCGCTTCCTTCTTCTCGAGGTCGACCACTCTGATGCCGTACAAACCGTCGTCCCACGTGACGAAGAACTTGCCGTCGGACGTCACGGCGTTCGAGCCGGGACGGGAATGTACGCGTGCGACGTCCGGAAGCATGACCTCGGCTGGTTCCAGTAGGTTCCCGGAGTAGGTGCTGACCGTGAAATCTGCCGCGCCGCGGGAACCTCGGGGCCGCCACACCTCGGCAGCGAGCACCGCAGGATCCTCGGCGGAATCCCCGACGAATCCGTGAATGACCGGATCCCAGATACCCGGGCCGACGGTGATCCGGCTCTCGGCCACACCGGTTTTCGGATCGATGACGTTGACGCTGAGCTCGAGTTGGCCGAATCCACCTTCGACGCCCAGCAAGCGGTCAGCTGCGATCGGGGTGATCGAACCGACGTGCAACGGCTCGGGAATGGTGTCGCCGATTTCCTGGTCGTCGTGACCGAGGGAGATTCCTTCACCTGGAGCAGTGAACGGAACTGTCGGATAGGTGACATCACCTGCGCTGGAGGGTTCGTCGTTGTCGGACGAACTGCAGCCGGCCAGCGCGAGTACGACGGTGAGTGGGATGACGGCAACGGCGGGTCGCGCCAGTTTTCGGGTTCGCGGACTGCTCATGATCCGGCACCGACCTTGGGGCGCTCGGCCGGTCGAGTCTGGCAGTCCTCACCGATGATGGGCGCCATCGTGCAGGTGTATGCCTGAGACTCGTCGGAGACACACCAGATGATTTCCTGGTCGTAGCTTCCGGAGACCGGGTTGTACATCACGGCCTGCATGTCCGGTTCGCCGCAGAATGCGTTGGAACACGAAGGTGCACCGCAGCAGTCGTAGTAAGCGATCAGATAGGTCTTGCCGGTGTCAGGGTTGGTGCAGCATCCGACCCAGAACTCTGCGCCGGGCTTGCTGCCGGGGGCGCAGGTGGTGACACCGCCGCCGTTGCATGCGGCACAGGACGTTCCGTCCATGTTGCACCAGCGCCAGTACTCGCACTCGGCCGGATCTTTACCGTCGTAGACAGGGACAAGAGGTTCGGGGCCAGGTGCCGGCGCAGGAACCTCGGGCTCTTGGGCGAAGGCACTACGTGTCACGGGAAGTGTGCTGATCAGTGCCACTCCTGACACGCCCATGGTCCACTTGCCGATCCGACTGATCATGGATCGCCGCGAAACTCGTTCGGAGAGTTTACGACCGGTTCGACTGGTGAGCGAACCGCCTTGGCCCGCCATCCATTCGGCCTGGGCCTGAACTGTCGCCTCGTCGACGGGATATCGGTTCTCCGTCATGTTGTGCTGCGGGAATTCATTGTCGTCCAACGATTTTCTCCTGATTCGTGAAGAGGATCGAACTGTGCAGGAAGATCAGGCCGCGCTGCCGGATTTCGCCTGGGCATGAAGGTGCTGGAGTGAGGGGGTGCCGGATTCGAGCGCATTGAGCAGGCTTTCCACCTGAGCCATGTGATTGCACAGGCCCTTTCCTCGGATCTTGCCGTGCTCGTCGAGAATCACGCCGTACGGAGTGGTGCCCACTTGGTACGCGATACCGACGTCTCGAGCGTCGATGTAACTGAGCTCGGAACCGATCCCGCTGCCGGCCAGGAACTCGCGATGCTCTTCGGGTGTTCCGTCCGAGATGATGATCACGTCGAGATCCGATTCGGCTCGGGCCATTGCCCTTACGCCGGGAAGAAGGCTCTTGCACGTCGAGCAACTCGGTGCTGTGAACAGCAGGAGTTGCGGTTTGTCGCGGTGACCACCGACTCCGACGGTCCGTCCTTCCTGATCGATGAGACCGGCAAACGATGGGCCGGCCTGTTCGACCTTGGGCCCGGTATCCATCATCCGGGCACCGAGAGGTCCGAGACGTACTTGTACGCGGCCGATTTCACGAGCCAGAGCAAGAACCATCAAGAACAGTACGGCTACGGCGATCACCAGGATCACTGTCGCGACAAGGAGGAAAGTGGTCATCGTGGTAGTCCTGCCTTCGAGTTTTCAGTGGTGGGGATGTAAGTTCACGAGCCGTACCGGGACGCGGTTTCGGCGGTTCGGAGGCGGATGGAGGCGCTCGACAGATAGTCGTCGACTGGGCGTCGTCCGAGGTGGACCACCGAACGAATCTGTGCGAGAGCAACTCCAGCCAGGACGAGGAGGAATCCGAAGGTCGCCGCCACGACCTGGACGCCGATCTCAGCCTGTCCGGCGGTGACCGACAGTGCCACAGCGAGCACCGCGAGTGTTCCGGCGCGAACGGCGTGGAACCATCCGATACGCGGAATCTCGCCGACTCCGAATGCAAAACATCCGCAGTCCAGATCGCGTCGCCCACGCAGGAGGTTGATCGTGAGGCCCGTGAAGAACGACGCGAACATGACGGCAGCAACCAAGGCGGCGAGGCGATGGGCCACGCCGAGAACCAGGAGGATGCCAACGACGGTTTCCGCGACGGGAAGGATGCGAGCGATCGGTACTTCGAGTCGCACCGGCAACACTTTGTATCCGCGCACCGAACGAAGGACCCCGTCGTGGTCGTTCAGCTTGGGAATGCCGGCGAGCAGGAGAACAAATCCGATGATCGCCGAAGTGGTGGCGCTGACCAAGTGCATGCTTCCTCCGTTCTTCTCGGGTAGTGCCGGTGGTGTGTGGGACACATCCTGTACGGGCGATGCTGCGAACCCGCGTCGACCGCGCTACGCCTGGACGAGGTGCAACTGAGAGAGCAGTTGTCGTGTGAGAATCGGAGAACTCGCAGGTCAAGGTGCTCCCGGAGGGGCCGGATACCGTCGGCCGCCCTTGATCCGGCATGACGCTGGGTGGGAAACAGAGTCGGATTCTCACTTGAAAGTTCTGTGCGCGCCATCGTGGAAACTGCGCGGAAACATAAGCGGACTAACTTGACCGAATTCTGACAATTCGCTCGTAGGTTCGGGCCTGGACGCGACGGACGGTGACACATGGCCGTGAGTGCGGCACTGCGTGCGGCGATCACGCGAGCGCAGAATGCGGATCAACACAGTGAGCCCGTGTTCTCCCCGCTCCGTGGTCTCGGACGAGGACGTCTGACCCCGATCGACCTGTTGGGGCAATCACTTTCCACGATCGCTCCGGCAACGGGAATGGTGTTCATCGCCCTGTGGATGATCACCTACAGTCCCGGCTACGTCGGGTTGGCTGCGATTGCTGCGACAACTTCGGCGGTGTTTCTCGTTGCGTTCTGCATCACTCAGTTCACGCGGAGACTGGCAGCAGCAGGATCGTTGTACAGCTTCGTCTTCCAAGGCTCCGGTATCCGGGCGACACTGACGGCGGGTGCCGCACTGGTACTCGGGTATCTCGGAATCTCGGTTTCGGTTTTCTCGCAGGCAGTTCCGAGTCTGCTCGATACCATCGCCATTGTCGGCCCCGACGTGCGAGGGCCTGCCGCGACGGTGATCACGACGGTGGCGATTGCCCTGGCCGTCGCGTGGATTGCAGTGCGAGGCGTCCGGTTCGCCACCCGAGCGATCCTGGTCGTCGAAGCGTGCTCGTTGATTCTCATCGTCGTGGTCATGCTGGCGACGCACAGTGACACGACAACTGCTGTTGCCCTGCCGAATCCGTCGCTGAGTGCAGTTCCGTTTCTCGCGATGCTGACGGTGCTCAGCATGGCGGGCTTCGAAAGCTCGGCCTTCTTCGGCCCGGAAGCGAAACGACCACTCATCAGCGTCACACGCACGGTTCTCATTTCGCCGATCATCTGCGGGGTCCTCTTCGTTTTTGCGGCCTGGGCGGCGATGACCGGCCACGGCGCAACGATCGTCGGAGCGTACTTCGAAGGAACGGCATCCGGAGCCAGCGCGGAAGTGGTTCTGGCAGTCAAGATCGGAATGACGTGTTCCTGGTTCGCATCCACTCTCGGTTGTGCGCAGGCGGGTTCGCGGTTGTTGTACTCGATGGGGATCGAACGGGTACTGCCTGCGCCGCTCGCTCGCGTACACAGACGGTTCCGCACCCCGTACGTTGCGGTACTTGCGTTCGTCGCGGTAAGTGCGGCGGGCGTATTCATCTATTCGGATACGGTTCGCGACGATTCGGGATCCTTCGACGGCGTGGTGGAGACCGCGTTGGTCTGCGCTTACACGCTGGTGGCCTTTGCTTCGTGGAAGTTCTTGCGCCGAATCGGGGAACATACGTCGCTGACCCGGATATGCACCCTGTCCGTGAGTACCGCCGGTGCTGGTCTACTGGTCTACATCGTTCTCGACGGTGCGGTTCACGGGATGTGGGCACTGCCGATCGCTGCTCTTGCTGTTGCGGTGTCGGGGACAGTGTGGAGTGCATTGCTCCGTAGAGCCAGACCTGAAAGCCTTCTGATGGTTGGCGCTTTCGACAGCGTCGAGACGGCGGACCTGTTGCCCGGTGCTGGCACTCTGCTGATCGACGGTGACGGGCGAAGGCGACTCGTTCCGGATCGTGGGACCGCCGAGGGTGACTCGCCGGAGCATGGGCGGTGACCGCGGACCGTGCAACCGCTGGTCCACGATCAGGCAAACAGATCGGCGAAGAGACCCACTTCAGTGGACAACAACCGCGTGCGGTTCAGAAGGCGCTGGGGATGCTCGAGGCGGTGGCTCATCTGGGACCGGGAACAACCGCGAAGGAGATCGCCACTTTTGCAGGCGTTCCATCGGCCACGGCGTACCGGATGCTGAATCTGCTGGTGGCGGAGGGCTTTCTCGTGCGGGTGCCGGATCTGTCAGGGTTCGCGTTGGGACGTCGGACTGCCGAGCTCTCGCATGCGGCGTCGTCGAGTGGTCCGGCGCCGACGCTGCACGAGCGCGTCGAGGACATGCGGACACACACGAGGTTCGGATTGCACGTCGCGTCATTCGCCGGTGGGCGCTTGCGGTTCGTCGACAAGGATCCGGACCACGAGATCATTGGAATAGCGGCACTGGCCAAGAACCTTCACGCGAATGCGCTGGGGAAGGTTCTGTTGGCGCACGACGAGCGGTTGCTTTCGGGTTTAGAACTTCGCCGGGTCACGGAGTTCACCCTCGGTGATTTCGATGCGTTGTATGAGCAGTTGAGGTCTGTTCGCCTGCAGGGTTTTGCATTCGAGAACCAGGAATGCCGCCTGGGTCGATCCGCGGTGGCAGTACCGGTTCGAGATCACGCAGACCAGGTGGCAGGCGGGTTGTGTGTTCAGGGAGCGAGCGGGCGAGTGACGGACGAGGATCGAGAGTTGGTCGGTTTCCTACTCGATTGTGCGCGTCAGCTCACCGGATTGCTCTGACGTCACACGCGCAGGCTCAGGGGGAGCCCGGCGGTCATCAGGACCACGGACTCCGATTCACTGGCGATTCGGCTGTTCACCAGACCGAGTAGATCGCGGAACAGCCTCCCGGACTTCGTGTCCGGGACGACGCCGCTTCCCACTTCGTTCGTGACGGCGACAATCGGAACCGGACAGGCGGTCCAGGCGTCGGCCAACCGGTCGATATCTGCGTGGACGGCGCTGAGATCTTTTGTCGCCCACGCCTGGTGTCGATCCAGACGTGCGGTCAACCACGTGCCTAGGCAATCGAGCAGGACCGGTGTTGTTGCGGCTGCGAGAATCTCGGTCACTTCGGAGGTCTCTACCGTCGTCCACGTCGACGGCCTCCGCGCGCGATGCGACGCAATTCGTTCGATCCAGTCGGGATCGTCGTCCTGCGGATCCCCGGTGGCGATGTACGTGACGTTCCGGTAGCCGGCAAGCAGGCCCTCCGCGTAAGTGGACTTGCCCGAGCGGGCGCCACCGGTGACCAGAGTTCGATGGCTCTGTCCTACCCCGATCTCGAGCACAGTTCCATCCGGAACCGCTCGCGCCCCGGACGTTCGAAGTTCCTCCGCGAGTTCGTTTTCGACCGGGTTGTGGTGCCCGAGGTGTACGGCGACCACATCGGTTCGATCGGTGATCGCGTCGCAGTTGCGTAGTCGGCTCACCGTCTCCGCGAAACTCGGCAGATCATGGTGCCCGGTGCCGTGGTCAGTTTTGTAGCCGAAGGTCTCTTCGAGAAACACGGCGTCGAAACGCGCGTCGGCAAGTGCGTCGACAGTTGATTCGGGCAAAGGCCCGGTGTCGGTGGCCCAGAAGATTCGGGTTCCGGATGCGTCGGTGATGTCGTAGAGAAGGGTGGGTACTTCGTGCGCGGCCTCGAGTGCGCGAACACGATAGGTGCCCAACATGATCGACTGGTCGGTCTCGAGCGGTGTGAAGGTCACCGGGTCGTCCGGGCCTACCCAGTCTCGGCAGAGATCGAGCGCGTCGGGTGGTCCGAGAACCTGTAGTGGTTCGGTGCGCGAGGCCCAGGACCGGAACAGCAATGCCATCGGGCCGAGGTGATCGGGATGAGAATGCGTCAACAGGATGTGTTCGACGTGTGCCAGCGTGCGACCGAATCGCGACGCGGCACGCGGTACTTCGGGTCCACAGTCCAACAGGATTCTGTTGTCCACCAGGGCGGCAGTGTGCCCGCGGATGGTTTCACTCGACAGGGCGGCCAGGCAGGAAGGGCAGGTACAGAACGGGTTCGGCCAACCGTCGGCAGCACCGGTGCCGAGCATCACCAATTCCATCAGCGGGTGCCTTCCTGCCGAATCGGAACAACTATGGGACCGCTGGGCCGGTCCAGGATTTCGACCCGAGCGCCGTACACGCGGCCGAGGAGGTCTGCCTCCAGCACCGCTGAGGGAGTGCCGTCGGCAACGACGCTGCCCTTGTCCAGCAGCACGATTCGTCGACCGTACTGACCCGCGAGAGTGAGGTCGTGCATCGCGGCGATGACCGTGATGTTGTCGGCTTCACGCAGTTCCTCCACCAAGTCGAGAACCTGCTGCTGGTGGCCGATGTCGAGGGCACTGGTGGGTTCGTCCAGGAGCAGTACCTGCGGTTCTTGAGCCAATGCCCGAGCCAGGACCACGCGCTGCAATTCGCCACCGGAAAGTTCGGTGGCTCGTCGATCTGCGAACTCGGTGAGGTCGAGCCTCTCGATCACCGAAGAGATCACCGAACGATCTGTGGCGGTTTCGGTTCCGAAGCGTCGTAGATACGGTGTACGGCCGAGCGCAACCAGTTCGGCAACCGTCGCGCCCTCGGGTACCACCGGGCGCTGAGGCATCAGCGCGACGACGGCGGACATGGCCTTGCGGCTCGAACTGCGTGGGTTGAGTCCCCCGACGGTGAGTTCACCGGTGGACGGAATCAATCCAGCGAGGGCATGCATCAAGGTCGTCTTGCCGGCGCCGTTCGGCCCGACCACGGCAACCCAATCGCCGGGTGTCACATCGAGATCGATGCCGTCGACGACGTCTTTGCCGCCGAGGTTGATTCGGAGGTCGCGGCATCGCACTGCGGTGTCGGTCATGCGGAAACTCGACTGCGGCGCAGAACCAGAAGGAAGAACGGAGCGCCGATCATCGCGGTTACAACTCCGATGGGGAGTTCGGCCGGTGCCATGACCGTGCGGGCGGCAACGTCGGTGAGGACGAGAAACGCCGCTCCGAGCATGAGTGACAGGGGGAGAAGCAGTCGATGAGACGGGCCGACGACCAGTCGAACCGCATGGGGAACAACGATTCCGACAAAGCCGATGAGTCCACTTGCACTCACGACCGCGGCCGTTCCCAGAGTTGCGGCGAGCACCAGCACCAGGCGTGATCTGGCCGGGTCGACGCCGAGGCTGGCGGCTTCGACGTCACCGACGGCCATCACGTCGAGTACGCGCCGGTGTACCAGGATGACGGCTGAGGCCAGCGCAACGTACGGCAGGACAACGAGAACTTCCGACCAACCGTCGGTGGACAGTCCGCCGAGTAGCCAGGAATAGACCTCGCGCAGTGAATCGTCGAACCGCTGCTGAACAAAAGTCTGCGCTGCATTCGTGAACGCTGCGACTGCGACACCGGCGAGGATGATGACTACCGCGTTCTGCGGCCCGCCAATGCTTCGGCCGAGCGAATAAGTTGCGAACACTGCCAGCACACCACCGACGAAGGCGGCCATGGGAATTCCGAACATGCCCAGCGCTCCACCCGAAACGATGGCGAGGGTTGCGCCCAGTCCGGCTCCGCTGGAAACTCCGAGGAGATACGGATCTGCCAAGGGATTTCGGAACACGCCCTGGTAGGCGGCGCCGGCTACGGCCAACATTGCTCCGACCAACGCGCCCAGGACTACTCGCGGAAGCCGGATCTGCCAGAGAATGGCCTGCTGTGTTGCGGTGAGGCCGGAATCGAGGTGGATGCCGGGTATTCCGTCCAGAAGTTCGAGAATGGTCCGATCAGGCGTCAAACCGGCCGGCCCCACCAGAACACCGATCAGCAAGGCGGCGCACAGAATCAGCGCGGCGCCGAGCAGAACGGCGGTCCGATGTTGGGAGATACCGGCTTTGATCATCGAGTGCTCAGGCCGCGGGAACTTGGGCAACGATGGCCGCGACGGCCTTCACCTGGTCGGCGACACGAGGTCCCCAGCGGCTGGAGAGGTCTTCGTCGAGCACATGGATCTGGTTGCCGGTAACCGCTTTCATGCCGCTCCACCCGGGTCGAGCGGCGACGGATTCTGCTGTCACTCCACAGCATTGGGAGTCTGCGAGAAAGATGAGATCGGGATTGGCCTGTACCACGAATTCGGCGGACAACTGCGGATAGTCACCCTGCCCCGCGGCGTCGGCGATGCTCTTCATTCCGAACAGCGAGTAGATCTGCCCGACGAAGCTCGAACTCGTGACGGTGTAGAGCGAGGAGTCGAGTTCGTGGAAGTACGTCAGCGGCTGTTGGCGCGCAGGAACACTGGCGACAGCGGCGTCGATGTCCGAGCGCATGGTGTCGACAACTTCGGTGCCCTTGTCCTCGTGGCCGGTGGCCTTCGCGACGCGCTCGATTTGGGCGTAGACGTCGTCGATGCTCGTCGCTGCCGGTAGTAGGAGGGTCGGCACCTTCGCCTTTTGCAGTCCGGAGACAAGATCGTTCATGTCATCCGATGCGATCACCAGATCCGGTGCGTAGCCGAGGATGGCTTCGACGTTCGGTTGAAAGCCCGAGAGATCGGTGACCGGGATACCGGCCGGGTAGTCGGACTGATTGTCGACGGCCTTCACCTGATCGCCCGCGCCGACGGCCCACAGGGTCTCGGTGGCGCTGGGACTGAGTGACACGATCGACTGCGGACGTGACTCGATGGTGATGTCCGTGCCGGAATCCGTGGGACCGGAAACAACAGTCACCGGGAACGAGCCGTCCGAGGCGGCTGTGGTTGCGGGTGCATCGGACGTCGAGCTACTGCAGGCACCGGCAAGCAGTGCGGTGCTCACCGTCAGTGCTGCAAGTACAGATCTGAATCTACGTGTCGGCCGAGTACTCACAGCCACCCCTCCGCTAGTGGTGAAGGGTCGCGAGCAGCGCGGCCGCGAGGCGAAGCGCCACGAGCGGTCCTTCGTCCGAGAACCATCGTGTCGCCACGAGGCCGGTGACCTGACTCGTTCGCCTCGAGTAGTGACGGGCGAATTCACAGTTGCGTCGACAGTGCCGGGGTTTCACCGAACTTCACACGAGCAGCGTGGCACCCCGGTGAACCGGGGCATCTGCACTTTACAGGGGTCGTCTGGCTTGACCCGGGAGGTCAAGGCAGGGTAAATATCTATTCCACTAATGAACTAGTGAAAGGGTTCGGATGATCGACTTCCGTATCGACCGCCGATCCGGCATTCCCACTTACGTGCAATTGGTCCTTCAGGTGAAGCAGGCGCTCAGGCTCGGTGATCTCCAAGTCGGGGATCGGCTGCCCACAGCCAAGGACGTCGTGGGAGCGCTCGCGATCAACCCGAACACAGTCCTGAAGGCCTACAAGGAACTCGAGCGCGACGGGCTTGTTGCCCCGAGGCCCGGATTGGGCACGTTCGTCGTGAAGTCCCTGGCCAAGCCCGGTATGGCGGAAAGCTCTGCGCTGCGGCGCGAGTTGGCCCGCTGGGTGGCAGATGCCGTGGCTGCTGGACTCGAGCGCACGGACATCGAAGCACTGGTGAGTTTGGAACTCGAGAAGACGTTCATCGAAACAGATCCGTCCGGAAAGCAGGGGGAGACATCATGACTGAGCAAGAATCGGCGCTCACGATGCAGGACGTGGACAAGCGCTTCGGTAAGAAGAAGGTGCTCGACGCCTGCACCTTCGAGGTCGCAACAGGAAGCATCACTGCCCTGGTCGGGGTGAACGGAGCGGGCAAGTCCACACTGATGTCCTTGGCGGTCGGGTTGACGATGCCTGACCATGGTTCGATCTCCGTCCTGGGCAGCACGCCGGATCAGGACGGCATCTGTCCAGGCCTGTCGTACCTCGCTCAGCACAAGCCGCTGTATCCCAAATTCACTGTTGCAGAACTTCTTCGATTCGGCGCATATACCAACGACGAGTGGGATGCGAAGTACGCTCTGGATCTGGTGGAGCGCGCTGGAATTGCTCTAGATGCGAAGGCGAAAGCCCTGTCGCCAGGTCAACGAACCAGGGTTGCACTGGCTTTGGCACTCGGGCGCAGGCCGCAGTTGCTTCTACTCGACGAGCCTCTGGCAGATCTCGATCCGGTGGCACGGCGGTCTGTCGCGACCACTCTGCTCGAAGACGTTGCCGAGTACGGCACCACGGTTCTGTTGTCTTCACACATCGTCTCCGAATTGGCAGACGTATCGGATCGACTTCTTCTGCTGGGCGGCGGAAACGCGAGATTGTCCGGTCCGTTGGATGAATTGATCTCTGCCCATTACGTATTGATCGGGGACGGCGATCCTTCGGACGTGGTCGGCGCCGGTGCGGTCATTCATACCGACAAGGGGATGCGGTCGAATTCTCACGTGGTGGAGGGAATCCGTCCGAGCCCTCGGGCCGGCTGGGTGATCGACGACGCAACTCTCGACGACGTGGTGCTCGGGCACCTGAGCGCAGAAACGATGGTGGCGGCATGATCTGGGTTACGTGGCGGCACCACCGGACATCGCTCGTTGTGTCGCTTGGATTCATCGCAGCTTTGGCTATGGCAGCGATAGTCGGCGGGATCGGAACTCGAAGTAGCTTGGGTACAGAGGGCCGAGGAACGTACTTCGGGTGTGTCGGGGTCGGATGGGACTGCTGGGCGGATACCGCCGTTACCGGCGTGAACACGATCGCCGCCGCCTTACCGGTACTACTCGGGGCGCTGGTGGGCGCGACGGTATTCTCCCGCGACATCGATCAGCAAACACATGTTCTCGGTCTGACGCAGTCGGTGAGTCGAGCACGATGGTTCTGGATGCGAGTCGTTGTTGTCTTTCTTCCGCTCACTGCCGCAGCCGCGATCCTCGGTTTCATTCTCGAAGCCGCTCGGGTTGGATTCGAGAGTTGGAGTTATGTGGTCAACGTCGGACCCGTTCAGTCGTACGGAATGAGTTCGATGCTCTTCCCTCTGTTCAATTCCAGCGGAATCGTCTTGGGTGCATACACTTTCATGGCGTTGGTCGCCGGAGCTGCGGTATCACTGCTGGTGCGATCACCCATCGCCGCGGTGGCCGTCACCTTGGTCGCCGTCGCAGGTTTGATGGTGGGATTTCAGAATCTGGCACGGCCGCACTATGCCGAGCCGACTGTGCTGACGCAAGGTATCGACCACGACACCTTCTACGCAACTTACGTCATGGACTCCTCGATGGCGTGGGTGATACGGAGTGGATACACCGACGCCAACGGGAAGCCGGTCGAGATCGACTATCAGGCGTGCACTACCGATACAGCCGGCAATGAATACGATCAGCGATCCGACGAGAGTGACGTGGATTTCTATGTTCGCCAGAAAGCCTTCTTGGCCCAACTCGACGCCGAATATCGTGCGTGTGTGCTCGCGCAGGGAGTGGACCACTACGAAACCTGGTACCACTCGGTCGACCAGGTCAGACGATTCCAATTCACGGAAGCTGCACTCGTCCTGATCCTTTCGGGATTGCTCCTCCTGCCTGCGCTCTGGGGTCTACGACGCCTCAAGCCGTGACTCAGCGGGCGACCGGCGCGACCGTCAGCTGGTTGATGTTCGCGCCGGTCATCGAGCAACCCTTGGTGGGATAGGCAAGGAAGACCGAGTCGTAGCTGTTGGGCGGGTAAACCCTCAGTCCCGCAACGTCGGTCACGCCGCACTGATCTGCCGGGTAGTTCTCGACGTTCGTGGCGCGCACCAAAGACGTTGCGGCAGAGCCAGGGGCAAGGGAGACGAGTGAACCGGATCCGGAGCGGCCGGCTGCAGCACCCACTTCGCTTCCGGACGCTCCCGTGACATACGAGACGCCGGGGAAACCGTCGAGCGTGCACGTGCGGCCGCCCGTGTTGGTGAAGACCACCGGAAGCTCCACAGAACCGGCGGCGCCACTCGACTCGCCGAGGGTGACGTTCAGTTCCCCGATCGCGCAGCCTTCGGGATTGGGTGCCGTCGAGGTTGTGGTTTGGGTGTGATCGGTATGGGTCGTCGAAGGTGAAGCGGTGCCGGTCTGGGTCGTCGGCGCAGAGGCGGTCGTCGTTGAGGCGGGGGGCGGGGGACTCTCGGCCGTTCCCGTTTCATCCGAGCCGCAACCGCTGAGAAGGGCGAGAGCAGCAAGTGGAGCCGCCAACAAGCCGACGTTGCGCATGCGGTTCGAATTCATCGCTCTGTACTCCTCAGGCTGGTCGACAACTGTTTCCGAACATCCGTGTCCGGTATATCCGAGTTTGAAGCCGGATGTGCAGAAACGAATCAGGCTCGCCGGTGATCAGGACCTACTTCCCGGATGGATTGCCGTTGCGGATCTAGCATGAGAAATGACCTGTCCGGATCGCGACCACCGGGAGTAGCGCATGTTCACCTTCACCAGCGACGACGGAGTGGTCATTCATGTCCACGAATGGCCCACCGAGCAGGAACCTCGAGGGGTTGTTCAACTCGCGCACGGTATGGGTGAGCACGCAAAACGCTACGCACACGTTGCCGAAGCCCTGAATGCTCGCGGTTTCCACGTCTACGCGGCGGACCACCGCGGCCACGGTGAGAGCATGCACGCCGGCCCAGGCAACATCGGCGACGACGGCTGGAACCGCTTGGTTGCAGACATGGTGACCCTCACGGGCATCATCCGCGACAAACACCCCGGCCTGCCCGTCGTACTGCTCAGCCACAGCCTCGGTTCGTTCGCTTCGCAGCAGTACATCCTCGATCATTCGCACCTGATCGACGCCGTCGCACTGTCGGGGACCACCGCGGTCGATCAACTGATCGAGAGCCTCGTCAACGACGGCCCGGACGTCCTCGCCCAGTTCAATGCGGAATTCGAACCGGCCCGTACTCCGCACGACTGGCTCAGCCGTGACGAAGCGCAGGTGGATTTGTACATCAACGATCCGCTGTGCGGTTTCAGCCTGGACGACGCCGGCATGGGTGGACTTATCGCAGCGGGACCGAGGTTCGTCGACGTCGAGGGCGTGCGACAAGACCTTCCGATCCTGGTCTTCGTCGGCACCTCGGATCCTCTCAACGCCGCACTGAGCCGTACCGACGTCGCAGTCGAACGGTACAACTCGGCGGGGATCGAAGACGTCACCTACTACACCTATCCGGGTGCCAGACACGAGATCTTCAACGAGACCAACCGCGACGACGTCATCAACGATCTGACGACGTGGATGGACCGCGTACTCGAAGCATGACCGCCTCACCGGAAAGGGGAACACGATGTCCACAGTTCCGGCCGCACGACCCGATCCAGACCCGCGAGATGTCAAGCGCTGGAGACGATACCTCGCCGACGAACAAGCCGAGGCCGCCGTCTACCGAGACCTCGCGAGTAGGCGCAGCGGCGAGGAGCGCGAAATCCTTCTCGCACTGGCCGACGCGGAGGGGCGACACGAGGCGCACTGGCGAGCGCTACTCGGCGATCACGTCGGCAAACCACTTCGCGGCGATATCCGCACTCGGATACTGGGCTTTCTGGCCAGGCGCTTCGGCTCCGTCTTCGTGCTCGCTCTTGCGCAGCGCGCGGAGACGCGATCCCCGTATCCCAACGACGCCGACGCGACTGCATCGATGGGCGCGGACGAGAAGATCCACGAAGAAGTGGTGCGGGCCTTGGCCACTCGGGGTCGGAACAGACTTTCGGGGACGTTTCGTGCCGCCGTCTTCGGAGCCAACGACGGCCTCGTCAGCAATCTCGCTCTTGTACTCGGCATCAGCGGTAGCGGCGTCTCCAACCAGATCGTTCTGATCACCGGCATGGCCGGGCTTCTGGCCGGCGCCCTGTCGATGGGTGCCGGCGAGTACGTTTCAGTCCGCTCTCAGCGAGAGTTGTTGGAAGCGTCCAATCCTGGTCCCGCGGCCAGCGAAGCTGTCGGCCTGCTCGACGTCGACGCGAACGAATTGGCCCTGGTCTACCGGGCCCGCGGTATGTCCGCCGAGGAAGCGGACCAGCGCGCCGCCGAGGTCCTCGCGAACAGCACCTTCGGCGCCGCGGACGTTGTCGACGACCATGAAGCCGTCGGAACCGGGTTGGGCGCAGCGGCGGCAAGTTTCTGCTTCTTCGCCTCGGGCGCAATCATTCCGGTGCTGCCGTATCTGTTCGGCCTGGAAGGCATGACGGCTCTGATCGTCGCATCTGTTCTCGTGGGGATCGCGTTGCTGACGACGGGCGTTGTGGTCGGGTTGCTCTCGGGCGGGCCGCCATTCAAGCGGGCGCTACGCCAACTTGCGATCGGCTACGGCGCTGCCGGCGCGACGTATCTGCTCGGCATGTTGTTCGGGACTTCGCTCTGAGCGTCGGCTTACGCGCGTAGGGCGGGATCGCGGTGAGCCGGATCGATCCGAACCGGAATCTGGCACACCACGGCCTCGGTGTGTTTGCGCAGTGCATGAGCGATCTCATCGGTCCGTTGGCTCGGGAGGAACCGGTGCCATCTGGTCGCCGGGTCGATGGTGGCGACGACAACAAAGGTCTCTCGGTGGGGGAAGTGTGTGCGGATGTATCGGGCGAGGGTGTTCCCCACGGAATTCTCGGTGTCCTCGATGACGATCAAACGCGAATTCGGGTGTCGGGCTTGCCATCGGCGTGTGAAGTCCGTCGTCGATTCGTGGGCCAGGCAGACTCGAATTGCGATGGGCTGTGACGACATCGCCGTTGCCGCGGCCATCGCGCGGGTGGAGAGCGACGTAATTTCGGACACGGGTACTAGGACCGCTGGTTTGTATCCGATAGACAGAGAATCGTTCTCACCCTGAACGGTTAACCGAGTACCGATATGTGTGTACGCACCGCGGATGCGTTCCATGCCGAGGACGAGCGCAGGGAGCGCGAGAGCGATCAACCAGGCGCCCTCGGTGAACTTCATGGCGGTAGTCACCACTGCTGCGATCGAAGTTAACGCAGCCCCGAAACCGTTGAGCGCTAGGCGCCACTTCCAGCCCGGCGTCTGTTCGGCGAGCCAGTGGCGCACCATGCCGAACTGCGCGAGCGTGAATCCGATGAACACACCGATGGCGAACAGCGGCACCAAGGTGTTCATGTTCCCGCCGGATCCGATGAGCAGGAGAGCACCGACGCAACCGAGCGACAAGACGCCGTAAGTGAAGACGTCGCGCGTCGACTTCCGGCTGAAGCGATGCGGGAGCACGTTGTCGTCGGCGAGGATTCGCATCAGGTTCGGAAGTCCGCCGTACGAGGTATTCGCGGCCAACGCCAACAGAATCACGGTGGAGAATTGGACGACGTAGTAGCCCACACCATTTCCGAGGGCAGCGGAAGTGAGTTGCGACAGGACCGTTGTTCCAGGGACTGGGGCCAGTGAGAACTTCTCGATCAACACGGCAAGGCCGATCAACATGGTGCCCAACAGGATTCCCAGAGCTACTTCGGCACGCTGAGCGCTACGCACGCGAGGCTTCTTGAAACTGGGTACCGCGTTGGCGATGGCTTCGACACCGGTCAATGCGGCGCAACCACTCGAAAATGCCTTGAGCAGAAGGAGAATGCCGATCGTGTGTGCGTTGTCGACGACGAAGGGAGCCGTTGCGGCAGCAGGGTTTTCCCGAAGTAGTCCGGCACCGATCACCGTGAAGATGCTGACGACAAAAACCACGGTGGGCAACATGAATACCCGCGCGGAATCTGCGATGCCCCGCAGATTCAGTGCCGTGATGCCGCCGAGTATCGCCAGTGCGATCCAGACCGTGTAGGGAAGAAGCGCAGGGAAGGCGGAGGTCAGAGCCGCGACACCGGCTGCGATCGATACCGCGACGTTGAGGGTGTAGTCGACGATCAACGATGCGGCGGCGGTCAGGCTTGCGCGAGGACTCAGATGCTTCTTTGCGACGGCGTAGGCGCCACCGCCTTCGGGAAATGCGGCGATCACTTGGCGGTACGACGCCACCAGGACCACAAGCAGCACTGCGATGGCGATTGTCACCGGCACGGTGAAGCCGATCCCTGCGCCGCCGGCGAGGGCCAACACCAACACGATGGCTTCTGGCCCGTACGACACCGAGGCCATCGCGTCGAGCGAAAGCCCTGCCAGTCCGGTTGCGACGGAGAGCTTCTGATTCTCTGGCCCACGGGCCGGGCGGGTCGTCGACGATATGACTCCACGGTGTCCGAGTATCACTGCATGTCTCACCGAGTCAGTATCGTCATTTCCCGTAGCTCTGAGACTGATCTTGACGATGCTTTGACGCGATGGCCCGCAAATCTGTACGGGTTCACAACGGGGGTTCGAGTCGCGGGAAGCCTTGTGACAGCTGATCAATCCAGCGAGCGCGCTTGGCGAGAATATCGCGGTTCCGAGACTCCGATTGGGCGGCGACGTGCGAAAGTAGGTCGCGAAGTCGGCCCAGAACGAGTGGCGAGTTCGATGCCGAGGCTATGACGTCGTCCAGTCCGGTTCTGACGAAGCTCGTGAAGTCGGGCAGTGGAATCACCACACGCAGATCACCACGCTCGTCGACGGCCCGGATCGAATCTGCGCGTACGGAGGTCACCAGAGAGAGGAGGTCCTCGATCTCGTCGAGAGCCTGCACGGCCGTCGCAGGATCGTTGATAGCGGGTGAGAGCGCTCTGAGCGCGATGTCAGCCAACAACCGAATCGCGAGTAGGGGGTCCTGGGTGAAGGTCCGCTCACTCCCACTGACCAAGGCGTCAAGGATCGTGTTGGCGGGCATGGGTCCGCCGTAGACGTCGGCGAGCGGCAATCCGTCTCGCAGCGTGCTACCCGGCGACACTCGGAGGACCACCATGGATCGGCAGTTCCGAGCGTTCTGCAGCAGATCTTCGACGAGGATCTGCTGCAGAACGGCCGGCGGTCGATGCCACTCGATTGTCGTGATCACCGGAAGTGTTGGTAGAGGAGGCAACTCCAGATCGGTGGTGGGGTACACGGCGGCGAAGACTGCTCGGCCACGACTCGAGATCGTGGTCAGTACAGGAGCCAACTGGATGGCCGAGAATGCGCGCAGCTGGAGCAGCCTGATCAGCGTCAGCGTGGCCAAGAGCGCCAGCACTGCGAGACTTGGCACGACCACGGACACATCTGTTTCGTTGCTGATGGCGAGCGCCGCCGTGATGTCGAAAACCGACTGGCCTATCGCGAAGGCAAACGTCCGCCACACGATGGGGTCGTCGCGGAACAACAACAAGCGAGGGGTGAAGGTGGTCGCGGCCCATTGGACGACGAGGAACAGCAGCGAGAAGATCACTGCCACTACACCCAATAGCCCCAGTCCGAGGGCAACGAGCATCTCGCTGACCTGACGGGCGGGAATCATCGGGCCGCTCCGGACGTACGGCATCCCCAGTCCGGCAGCCAGTCCCACGACGACGCACAGGATCTGGGTCAGGCCGGCACGTACACGGCGCCGGGGGACGAGGAAGGCATGCCCGATCGGGGTGGGAGCGAAACGTCCGGGCTGATCCACACTTCAAGCCTCCACGCTGCGGCAATGGTGCGCCTTCACCCGAAACGGATGATGTCGACGTCGTCGTGATCCTGAAACGCTTGAAAGAGCCATGTGAGAGACAGAAGGCGAGACGTCATGACGGATCCGACAGACCAGAGCCGCGCCGTACTACCGATTCCGGATCGACAACATCTTGGTCTGGTGACGTACGACGCGAAGGATCCGGACACCGAGTTTCCGCCGATCACTCCGCTACTACCGCCGGCCGGCGCACCCAATGTTCTGGTGGTCCTGTTGGACGACGTGGGATATGGCGCGAGCAGTGCCTTCGGAGGACCAGCGGACACACCGACTGCTGAGCGATTGCAAAGTAATGGGCTCACGTACACGCGGTTTCACACGACGGCACTGTGTGCTCCGACCCGCGCCGCTCTTCTGAGCGGGCGCAACCATCATTCGGTCGGCATGGGATCGATCACCGAAACCGCTACCTCGGCTCCTGGTCTTTCCGGGCTGCGGCCGAATACCAAAGCCGCACTGCCGATGACGTTGAAACTCAACGGATACTCGACGGCGCAGTTCGGCAAGTGTCACGAGGTTCCGCCGTGGCAAACATCCCCGGTGGGACCGTTCACGTCGTGGCCGACGGGAGAAGGCGGATTCGAGCATTTCTACGGATTCATCGGCGGGGAGAACAACCAGTATTACCCGGCGCTGTACGAGGGCGTCGCGCCTGTCGAGCCGGACAAGACACCGGAGGAGGGTTACCACCTCACTGAGGACCTTGCCGATCACGCGATCGACTGGGTTCGGATGCAGAAGTCATTGGCTCCGGACAAGCCGTTCTTCGTCTACTTTGCACCCGGCGCTACCCATGCGCCGCACCATGTTCCGATGGAGTGGGCCGACAAGTACGAGGGCCGGTTCGCAGGAGGTTGGGACGCTCAACGCGAATCAATTCTCGAGCAGCAGAAACAGCGGGGGGTCGTTCCCGCGGATGCGGTCCTCACCCCGCGTCCCGAGGCCATCCCGGCGTGGGAGGACATGAGTGAGGAGATGAAGCCCGTCCTCGAACGCCAAATGGAAGTCTATGCAGGATTTCTCGAACACACCGATTTCCATGTCGGCCGGCTTGTCGATGCGATCGAAGAACTCGGAGCTCTCGACAACACCCTCGTGTACTACATCATCGGAGACAACGGAGCGTCCGCAGAGGGGACGATCAACGGCGCTTTCAACGAGATGGCCAACTTCAACGGACTCGCCGCCATCGAGACGCCCGAGTTCATGGCGGAAGTGAAAGACAAATTCGGTACCAAGGACGCATACAACCACTATTCCGTGGGGTGGGCGTGGGCAATGTGTACGCCGTATCAGTGGACGAAACAGGTTGCGTCACACTGGGGTGGCACCCGTAACGGGACGATCGTGCACTGGCCTGCAGGGATTCGGACCAAGGGGGAGACGCGGTCGCAGTTCACCCACGTCATCGACGTTGCACCGACGATCCTCGAAGTCGCGAAACTACCGGAACCGACCTTTGTCAACGGCGTCCAGCAATCACCCATCGAGGGGACCAGCATGGTCTACACCTTCGACGACGCCGAAGTCGCCGAACGTCACGATCTGCAGTACTTCGAGATGGCCGGCAACCGTGGAATCTATTACAAGGGTTGGAGTGCGGTCACCAGGCACAGCACTCCGTGGCTTTTCGCGGAGGCACTCCCCGCTCTCGACGACGACGTGTGGGAGCTCTACGACGGGTCTCAGGATTGGACGCAGTCCAAAGATTTGGCGGCCGAGTTGCCGGAGAAACTCGCTGCACTGCAGCGCTTGTGGTTGATCGAAGCAGTCAAGTACAACGTGCTTCCGATCGACGACCGAAGATTCGAGAGGTTCAACCCTCACATCGCGGGGCGTCCGCAGTTGGTGTCCGGGAATCGACAGGTTCTGTTTCCCGGAATGAAACGGCTGAGCGAGCACAGCGTGCTGAGTATCAAGAACCGATCATTCAGTGTCACAGCAGCAGTCGACGTCGCGGATGGCATTACTGCCAACGGTGTGATGATCGCGCAGGGAGGCAGATTTGGTGGCTGGGCACTTTACGCGCGGGAAGGCCGCGCCAAATTCGTCTACAACCTATTGGGCATGACCGAGTTCGTCATCGGTTCCGACGTTGACATTCCGGCAGGATCACACCAGATCAGAGCTGAGTTCACCTACGACGGAGGTGGTCTCGCGAGAGGCGGTGGGGTCACGATCTATCACGACGGTCGCGAAGTGGGCTCAGGTCGCGTCGAGCAGACGCAACCGATGGTCTTCTCCGCGGACGAGACCACCGACATCGGGGATGACTACGGCATGCCTGTCAGTGTTGATTACAGTGGCGCAACCACATTCAACGCACGTATCGACGTCGTGCAGATCGATGTCGGTGACGACGACCATACCCACCTCATCGATCCGGAGGAGGTGGCGCGAGTGGCGGTGTCCAGACAGTGATTCCACAGGCAAGAGCAGCAGTCACAATCTCCTGAGGGAGGGTCGCAATGCCGACCGTCATCCGTACTGTTCACGATCTGGTCCGCCACGCGCGCGGGCCGACGCACCATCACCACCATCAATCCGTGCACGAGGCGCGGCGAATGCGTGCCCACCACATTCTGGTCACGCATTCGCTCGCCTGATTTCGGGGCTACAGGTCGCGCGCCAATGCTCGTCCGGCTGCGCGGCCCGAGAAGATGCAGCCGCCGAGGAAGGTCCCCTCGAGTGCGCTGTAACCGTGGACTCCGCCGCCGCCGAAGCCCGCGACTTCACCGGCTGCGTACAGGCCGTCGAAGACACTGCCGTCGGCCTTGATGACCTGCGAATCCAGGTTGGTTTCCAAGCCGCCGAGAGTCTTGCGTGTGAGCAGGTGCAACCGGACCGCGATCAGTGGGCCGTTCTTGGGGTCCAGGATCTTGTGCGGTGCAACGACGCGCACGATCTTGTCTGCCAACAGATTACGGGCACCGTGGATGGCGGTGACCTGGAAGTCCTTGCTGTACTTGTTGTCGACTTCGCGGTCGCGGGCGATCATCTCGCGTTCGATGTCCTCGTAGTCGAGGAGCGGTTCGTCGGTGAGGGCGTTCATGCCGTCGACCAGATCACGAAGGTTGTTGCGCACCACGAAGTCCGCGCCCTTCTGCTTGAACGCCTCGACCGGTCCCGGCGCGCCTTTCTTGATTCGTTCGAGGAGGAGCTTGAAGTCGCGGTTGGTGAAGTCAGGGTTCTGTTCCGATCCCGAGAGTGCGAACTCCTTCTCGATGATCTTCTGGTCGAGGATGAACCACGTGTACTCGTGGCCGCTGTCGAGGATGTACTTGAAAGTTCCCATCGTGTCGAAGCCGGGGAAGTTGGGGACCGGCAGACGCTTGCCGGTGGCGTCGAACCACATCGAGGACGGTCCGGGGATGATTCGGATTCCGTGGTTGGGCCAGATGGGATTCCAGTTCTGGATGCCTTCGGTGTAGTGCCACATGCGGTCGCGGTTCACGATGTTTCCGCCTGCGGATTCGGTGATTTCGAGCATGCGTCCGTCGACGTGTGCAGGTACTCCCGTCAGCATGTGCTTCGGCGCCTTGCCGAGTCGCTCGGGCCAGTTCTTCTTCACCAGTTCGTAGTTGCCGCCGATTCCACCGGAGGTGACCACGACGGCCTGTGCGGCGAACTCGAATTCGCCGATGGGGGTGCGCGAGCTCTTCACGCCGCGCAGATCACTGGAAGGTTCGAGGACGGTTCCGCGTACACCAGTGACCGCACCGTCGGTCACCACCAACTGATCCACCTGGTGGCGGTGCTTGAACGTGACCAGTCCGCGCTTCTGGGCAGCAATCACCTTGGTCAGAAAGACATCGACCACGCCGGGGCCGGTTCCCCAGGTGAGGTGGAAGCGCGGCACCGAATTGCCGTGTCCAAGAGCCATTCCGCGGCCGCGTTCGGCCCAGCCGACATTCGGCATCAGGCGAAGCCCCAGATCGTGCAGGTACTGACGCTTGTCGCCCGCTGCGAACTCGACGTACGCCTTGGCCCACTGACGCGGCCAGTGATCTTCGCGCTCACGGTCGAATCCGGCTGTGCCCATCCAGTCCTGCATTGCCAACTCGAGGGAGTCCTTAATGCCGAGTCGGCGTTGCTCGGGGCTGTTCACGAGGAAGAGTCCGCCGAGAGACCAAAATGCCTGCGCGCCGAGGTTGGCAGCGTTCTCCTGTTCCACGACAAGGACTTTGCGGCCCGCGCGCGTCAGTTCGTAGGTGGCGACCAGTCCCGCCAGCCCTGCCCCGACAACGATGACGTCAGCTTGTTCGCTCACGACAACTCCTCTTCCGATTGGTTGTTCTGGATTATTTCGCTGTAGGACAGCAGAATTCGAGTGAAGATATCGCGGCGCAGTGCAAAGGCGGCGTTGGTGTCGGTATCGACGAGGCACTGCACGCTGGTGCCGTCGTGCACTGCAACCAATGCCCGTCCCAACGCCGTCGGGTCGCCGACGATTGTTCGCCCGACATCGCTGAGTGCGGACTCCACAATGGGCAACAGGGTGCGAAGGATCGCGTCTTCACGGTCGGCAAGGGCTTTGCGAAGTGCCGGGTTACGGAGCGCGTGGGCTGTGAATTCCGCGTTGATCCGGTACCACTGCGGGTCGACCGGAACCACCGCCACGATCCGGGCGACAGCGGCATGGATGTCGACGATGTTACCGGCGGTGATCGACTCCGTCGCCAGCCGTAGATCGGCGAGCATTGATGCAGATCGCTGCTCCCACATCGCGAAGAACAATTCGTCGAGTGAATCGAAGTTGGAGTAGAACGCGCCTCGGGAGTATCCGGCGCGTTCGCAGATCTGCTCGACCGTGGCGTGCCCGAACCCGGATTCGGAGAAGACATCTGCAGCCGCGTCGAGCAGACGCTGCCGGGTCTGACCACGGCGTTTGGTGACACGCTTGGCCGGCGAGTTGTCCGTTCCAGTCGTCATCGGCGCCTCCGTCAGGGTGGGACCCCAAACGATACACCGATGTATCCGATGCGCAGGCGTATCTCGATCTGTTCTTTTTCGCAGGTATTTCTATGCATATCTAGTAAATGTGCAAGAGAGGTGAATATTCAGATGTGATCGCTATAGATGCAGATCACGCTTCCTGATCGCCGCAGTGGCGACGACGCTGATCGCCGAGGTGGCCACCAGATATCCACAGGCCAGCCACGGTGAACCGCCGGTGGCGCCGATCAGTGCAGTAAGGATCAGAGGTGTGACGCCGGAGGCGTAGATACCAGAGAACTGATAGACGACCGACAACCCGGTGTACCGGATTTCTGTGGGGTAGAGGCTCGCATACAGCGTTCCCTGGGCGCCGTAGAACAAGGCATGAATCACTCCGAAGACCACGACCATCGCGACTCCGAAGAGCAGGAGATTCTCGGTACCGAACAGTGCGAAGGCGGGGAAGATCGCGAGGCCGTACGCGGCGATGCCCACGATGTAGACCCGTTGCGGGCCGAACCGATCAGCGAGTGAACCGGAAAACGGCAGCAAGATCGCCATCACTACTGCGGCCACGGTGACCACAAGAAGTACCGGAACCTTTTCGAAATGCAGAGTCTTGGTTGCATACGTGATTGCAAAGACGCCCCAGGTGTTGAACGCGGCGCCCTCGCCCCAGCGAGACAGCATGCCCAGTACGGTGTTTCGCGCGACTCTTCCTTGAAAGACTTCCCTGAGCGGGGCGGATGAGCGCTGTTCGAGGTCGCGAACGGCCTGAAATGCCGGCGTCTCGTCGACCTTCAAACGGACCACCAACCCCACGATCACGAGTACCAAGCTCAGAACAAAGGCTATGCGCCAGCCGAAACGGAGAAACTGTTCGTCGTCGAAGACCGTTTGAAGTAGTGCGAACATTCCTGTGCCCAAAGCCAAGCCGAGAGCCAGTCCGATCTGCGGGATGCTGCCGAACAGCCCGCGCTTCTTCTCCGGACTGTGTTCGACCGCCAGAAGAACGGCTCCGGCCCACTCACCACCGAGAGCAAATCCCTGCAGGATACGAAGCAGCAGAAGCAGAATCGGTGCAACGACCCCGATTTGAGCTGCGGTCGGAAGGACACCCATGAGCGCCGTCGCGATACCCATGATGAACATCGTGAGGGCAAGCGTTTTCTTGCGCCCGATGCGATCGCCGATGTGACCGAACACCACTCCGCCGATGGGGCGAACGAGAAAGCCGACCGCGAAGGTCGCAAAAGAAAGCATGGTCCCGACAAAGGAACTCTGGTTGGGGAAGAACAGTTGGTTGAAGACGAGGCTCGCGGCCGTCGCGTAGAGGAAGAAGTCGTACCACTCGACCGTCGTGCCGAGCAGGCTCGCGGCGACGACGGTTCTCAGTCTGGATCGCCGCTCGTCGTCGGTCTCGTTCGAGAACGGTGAATTGTGCTCGACTTCGGCAAACGTGGTCATCGGAGCCCCCGGGTCGCGGTGCAAATTCACGAAGGTATCGCCGGAGCCGAAAGTGGGCACCCGTAGCGATCAGGGTGATTTCAACCCTGTTCTTCGAGGTGGACTGTGGTTGTAATGACAGAAGAGTTCTGCCTGTTCGTCGACGAAAGGAATCACCGTGTCACTGCGCTTCCACTGGTTCTTGCCTACTTACGGTGATTCCCGGAATCTGATGGCGGGTGGGCACGGCAGCTCGATGTCCGGTGATCGTCCGGCGACGCTGAAATACCTCAATCAGATCGGCGCGGCCGCCGAGACGAACGGCTTCGAAGCTGTCCTCACGCCGACCGGCGCGTGGTGCGAAGACGCATGGCTGACGACGGCGATGATGCTCGAGACCACCGAGACACTCAAGTTTCTGGTTGCTCTGCGCCCGGGATTGCTCAGCCCCACGCTTGCCGCTCAGATGGCCGCAACCTTCCAATGGCAGTCGGGCGGTCGTCTGCTGCTCAACGTCGTGACCGGCGGGGAGGACCACGAGCAGCGCACGTTCGGTGACTTCCTCGACAAGAACCAACGGTACGCACGATGCGGCGAGTTCCTAGACGTGATCCGCCAGTTGTGGTCCGGTAACGGTCCGGTTGATTTCTCCGGCGAGTACGTCAACGTGGAAAAGGCTATGCTGCAGCGTATTCCGGACCCGGTACCGCCCATCTTCTTCGGTGGATCGTCGCCGGCGGCCGGAACCGTCGCATCGCGTTACGCGGATACGTATCTCACCTGGGGTGAGACGCCGTCCGCTGTTGCCGCCAAGATCGCCTGGATTCGCGACCTCGCGGAAGTTCAAGGTCGTCACCTCGACTACGGAATCCGTCTGCATGTCATCAGCCGGGACACCTCGGAACAGGCATGGGCAGAAGCGGATCGGCTGCTCAGTGCGCTCGATCCGGCGACCGTCGAGCAGGCTCAGGCGAGTCTTGCGCGATCCGGCTCCGAAGGTCAGCGTCGGATGCTCGAATTGCACGGCGGCGGTTCGGCTTACAAGGAGGGCGTCGGAGCGAGGTCGCTGGAGATTGCGCCGAACCTGTGGACCGGCGTCGGATTGGTGCGAGGGGGTGCAGGCACCGCATTGGTCGGTTCGCACCAAGAAGTGGCTGATCGGATTGCCGAGTACGCGGCGATCGGTCTGGATCACTTCGTATTGTCGGGCTATCCCCATCTCGAAGAGGCGTATCAGTTCGGTGAGGGCGTGCGTCCGATCCTCGAAAAGCGTGGATTGGTAGCACCGCACGGTTCGGTCGGCGGACCGGTGCGAACGCCCTTCGTCTCCAGTGGGAACTGAGTCGAACAGCGAGCTCTTCGAGAAGGGGACGTTTGTCCCGATCTTTCGGGCACGGCCTCCCTCCGGGACTATTCACGCAATTCGGTCAGTAGATCCGTTCTAGGCTGCGCACTGTTGCCGAACTCAAGGCGCAGTACGAAAGGATCCTCGATGAAGCTGGGCACGAGTGGAGTACGTCGCGTCGTGGGAACCGTGGCAGTCGCCGCTGCAACCGCGGCAGGCGTCGCGATGGTCAATCCTGCAACTGCGTCGGCCGAGGTGGTCCCGCCGGTCGTCTCGTACAAGGTGACCGGAAACGATCTGGCACTGACGATCACGAACAACAACACGGGCATTGCCCCGTTGTGCCAGGCGTTTGTCGTCAACGCCGCGGATTCTGCTGCCGTGCTTGATGATCCGCTCAAGCTGCTCGATCCGAACCTTGTGGTGTACCCCAAGATCACCGACCCGTCCTCACTGTTCGCCGTCGGTAAGGGGCAGACGGTCACCAACACCGTGACCGATGTTCCGGACGGAACCTACGCCGTGCTCGGTGCGTGCTCCGATCTTCTCGATCTGGAGACGTTGGGTAAGCCTGTTCCTGGCGTGCCGAGCCTCGTTGTCATCGGTGGACCGTTCAGCGGCATCAATACCGGAAGCCTGAGCGACCTGTTCGGCAGCGGCAGCCTCGAAGGACTTTTCGGGTAGCTCACCGTCTGTCTCCCCAATTTTCCGACTGAGCGGTCTATTCTTCAGGCATCTGGTGATCTGACCGACTTGCCTGGAGGTTCGGAAATGCGAAGTCGTGGATTCAAACGCGTTCTCGGAAGCATTGTCGCGGCGTCGGCCGCCGTCGTGGGACTTGTTGTCATGACTCCGGCGACGGCGTCGGCAGCACCGGCGATTCTCCCGCCTCCGGTGTCGGTGAGCGCAGCGGACAATGCGATCACCTTCACCATCACCAATCCGAACCCGCGGTTCAGCTTCATCAACTGCACAGTGGCGATCCTCAACGCCAGGGATGTCCCCGACGTGATCCGCGATCCGGCAAAGCTGCTCCAGCCCGGCGTGTTGGTGTATCCGACCGTCAGCAACATCCTCGATCTGTTTGCCGTTTCGCCTGGGCAGACGATCACGCGGACCGTCGGGAATCTGCCGGCCGGGGTGTACGCCGTTGCGGGAGCGTGCGTTCGACTGCTCGATCCGACCAACCCCACTATCGCGATTCCGCAGGCCGTTGTGGTCGGCGGCTGGTTCGAGGGCGCCGGAACCGGAAGTCTCTCAGGTTCTTTGCAGGACCTGGGATACAACACGGTCCAGGACTTGATCGACGCGTGGAATCGGATCAGCTCGGGAAGCAGCGGCGGCAGTTTCCAGTTCGAGTACCAAGGTGGCTCGGATTTCGAGGTAGTGGGTCCTACGTCGTAGTCGGTCCGGCTCACTTGCGCGCGCGGTGGCGTCGCACCGCGTCGCGATTTGCACACGTGGGGGAGCAGTACCGCTGATTGCCGTTGCGTGAGGTGTCCGCGTAGATGTTGGTGCACTCGTCCAGGGTGCACCGACCTAATCTGTGCATTCCGCGGCCGACGAGGTGCAGCGCCGTGCCTACCGAGAAGAGTGCCTTGAGGACCTCGGCGAGCGACTGTTGGGGATCGCGGTAGTGCAGATGCCACCCGTCGTTGGCGTGGTTGGTCATTCGCGGATACGCCGACGCTTGCTCGAGCATGACGTTCACCAACTCGGCGCGGGCAGCCTCCTCCGTGACGTCGACGATTTTCGACCACTCGATCAGAAGGTCGAGGGTCTCGTCGAGGTCCTTCTCGGCGATGGGGAAATCGAGAATGATGCCTGCGTCGACGCAGCGTTCGACGAGTTCGGCCAAGGTCTCGGGATTTCGATTGGCCAGGTCGGCGGCCAGCGTCACCGCATATTCGCCGTAAGGGTTGAGATGCACAATGCCATTACATCATGCTCGTCGTATGAAGAAAACAGATTTCGCGCCGATAAGTTGCATCCACCGCTGGGAGATCGAATCTCGGCATCGGACCAGCGAGGGGACGGTCACCTACCTGCGCTGCCATTGCGGGTCGTGGCAGACCTTGCTCGCCGAATGGGTGTCGGGCGGTGCGAGCTCGGCCGTCGCTGCGCCGATCAAGGTCAGGTCCAGGTAATGGTCAGCTAATCGCTCCGTTTTGCCTCGGGTGACATGGAACGTGTTCTAGATTCAGGGTTGTATGCCTCGGTATCGCGGCGCAGACTCTGAAAGGGAAGACGATGCAGTTCAACCTCGCTGATGTATTCGAAACCGTCGCCAGCTCGGTGCCTGATCGCGTCGCCTTGACTTACGAGGGAGAGAACTTCTCCTACGCTGAGCTGGACGCGGAAGCCAACCGAACGGCCAACCTGCTCGCGCAAGCCGGCATCTCGCGCGGCGATCATGTAGCCCTGTTCCTGAAGAACAGCGTCGAACATGTCACGTCGATCCTCGGGTTGATCAAGATCCGTGCGGTCCCGATCAACGTGAACTACCGGTACACGCCCGCCGAGCTCGAGTACATCTTCACCAACTCCGACTCGGTCGCAGTGGTCGTGGAACTCCTCGAGCATCAGCGTGTCCTTGCTTCCCTTTTCGGTGCATGCCCGAAGGTGAAGACGGTGATCGTGATCGGCGAGGTCGAGGCCGAACTGGTCGCTGCCGCGAAAGCGCATGAAGTGTCGGTGGTTTCCTTCGACGACGCTCGCGAGATGTCACCGGTAGGGGAGTTCGATTCTCGTTCGGGCGACGACGTGTACCTGCTCTACACCGGCGGGACGACCGGATACCCGAAGGGTGTCATGTGGCGTCACGACGACTTCTTCCGTAAGCCGCTCTCCGGCGGAAATCCGTACGGCGAGGAAGCTCGACAGGACCTCGCCGAGATAGCCAGCGCTGCAAAGGAATTTCCGGAACTCTCGTTCCTCATTGCCGCCCCCCTCATGCACGGCGCAGCGTTGTATTCGCTGTTCACCTTCCTCACCCTCGGTGCCCGCGTGGTTCTACGACGAGAATTCGTTGCGGAGAAGGTCGTCGAAGCGATCGAGAAGGATTCGGTACAGGTGATCCTGATCGTCGGTGACGGCATGGGACTGCCGTTGGTCGACGAGATGGAACGACGCAAAGACGAGGTCGATTTCAGCAGTCTCTTCTCGATCACGTCAGGTGGTGCGATCTGGTCCACCAGCGTTCGAGACCGCATGCTGGCGGTGAAGCCGGACCTGCTGTTGCGGGACAACTTCGGAGCCTCGGAGTCCGGTAATGACGGCGCCTTCTCCATCGATGAGGCGGGAAATCTGCGAATGCCGCCCTCGCCGAACATGATCCTGGTCGACGAGCGGCTCGAAGAGATCCCCGCCGGCTCCGACGACGTGGGCTACATCGCGCGTATCGGAAACGTCCCGCTCGGGTACTACAAGGACGAAGAGAAGACCGCCCGCACGTTCCCGACCCGCGCTGACGGCACCCGTCTTTCGGTGCTCGGCGACATGGGCAAGGTTGAAGCGGACGGCACGATTGTCTTCCTGGGCCGCGGCTCACAGTGCATTAACACCGGCGGCGAGAAGGTTTTCGCCGAAGAGGTCGAGGCTGCCCTTCACGCGCATCCGGCGATCTCCGACGCGCTTGTCGTCCCCGCACCCGACGCGCGCATGGGGCAGCAGGTTGCCGCGGTGATCGCGACCTATCCCGAGTCCGACGAGCTGACTCTCGAAGCGGTTCAGGAACATTGCCGTAAGACGTTGGCCGGTTACAAGGTGCCGCGCACGATCGTGCTGGTCGATGAAGTCAAGAGGACCCCGGCCGGTAAGGCGGACTACCGCTGGGCGACGACACTGGCGTCGTCCTAGCAGTGTGGAGTGGGTGGCGACAACCTTTCACACGGATTTCACCACGACATAAGAGACATACCGGAAAGATGGCGCAGAGTAAGTCGTTCGCGCCTTGCGTCGTCACTCCACGAAAGGGTCTCAGCTCATGCTCATCATCGGAATACTCCTGTTCGGGATCGTCATCGGAGCGGGAGCCCAGCTGATTCTGGGGAAAACGACCGCACGAGTGGACTGGACCTTCGCGTTCATCGCGGGAATCGGTGGTTCGCTGGTTGGCGGATTGCTCGTGAGTTTGATTGCAGGCGACGGATTATCATTGCGCCCGAGCGGCATCCTCGGGTCCCTTGCCGGCGCTGTCATCATCACCGCGGGGTGGCAGTGGTACCGCGGGAGGAACGCAACTACAACTACGCGTCCGTCTGATCGCTGATTTCCACAGTTCCGTCAGGGGACGGAGAGCGTCGACATATGACCGAACTACTCGATGAAGTCCTCACCGCACATGGCGGAGTCGAACGTTGGCAGTCTGTTTCAGCGATCACGGCACGGGGACGTTTGGGCGGTCTGCTGCCTCAGCGCTTCCCCGGCAACAAGCTGGCGAAGTTCACGGTCGAGGTTGAAGTCGCCGAGCAACGCACTGTCCTCCAAGACTTTCCGCGTGTCGGCGAGTGCGCTGTGTTCGACAAGGGCGTCGTGCGGATCGAAACTCGTGACGGCGAAGAACTCGGGAGTCGAACCGACCCACGTCCAGAGTTTTTCGGGTTGAGTGGCGTCCGGCGCAACCTCCACTGGGACGCGCTCGACACCGCTTACTTTGCCGGCTACGCCTTTTGGAACTATCTGAACGCACCGCTACTGCTCGCCCGCGACGACATCACTGTCACCGAAGCCGAACCTTGGCAGGAATCCGGGCAGCAATGGCGACGACTACAAGCAACGTTCGCGCCGGCGATCGATACCCATTGCCGGCAGCAGACCTTCTATGTCGACAACGGTGGCCTCATCCGCCGTCACGACTTCGTCGCCGAACCGGTAGGCAGCTGGGCGAAAGCTGCTCTCTACTGCGACCAGCATCGCGAGTTCGACGGTCTCACCTTTCCCACTCGACGGCGCGTTCTCCCGCGGGGCCCAGGCAGTCGCGTTCTCTCGCGGCCGACCCTCCTGGCGCTCGACTTCGACGACATCGAGATCAAGCGATGAAAATCAGTTCTCGGTTACCTGTTGTCGAGTGTGAACAAACGGAACACGGTCCGCATGCACAGAACGACGCCGACGAAGCCCAGTACCGCACTCGCGAGTGCATAGCCCGACAGCTGAGGTGTGAGTTGTGGTCCGCCAGGTACGAACAGCAGGATCGCCGCGACGATCAGCGCGGTCACTCCCGCCGCCATACCCAGGGCGTTGTTCGCCGACCGTCGTAGCCATCGCCTGTCGTCGGGGTGTGCAACCGAGCGAGTGCGAAGTGTGAAGCTTCCCGACGCGATCGAGGTCGCGATCTGATCGAGCTGACCAGGCAGGCGCCGGACCACCGCGGTTGTGACCGCCGTCGTCGACAGGATTGCCTGCGCGGCTGCAGTCGGGCTGGCGACATGGGTCAACAGTCGGGGTACTTCGGCCCGAACAGCAGCGACGAGGTCGATCTGCGGATCCAGGAGCCGCAGGGCGCGCTCCAAGGACGCGAGCGAACGGAAAGCGGCGGCGACGTCTCCCGGCACTCCGATTCGGTGTTCGCGAAGCACAGTGAACATTCGCGCGAACGATGCCATGGAAACATTGGGTTGGACACTGAGCAGGGTGATCTCTCGGCCCACCTGGTGACGTAGTGCTCCGCGATCAACTTCGGGCGGCACGTCGAATGCCATCAGCATCGCGTCGACTGTCGCCACCGGATCACCTGCGAGGGCAGCGTTGAGGAGCACGGCGAACAAGATCCGTGTCTCGCCGTCCAGAACCCCTACTGCGCCGAAGTCGAGGAGCCCGACCCGGCCGTCATCGAGGATCATGATGTTGCCGGGGTGCAGGTCCGCGTGAAACACGCCGTGGACAAAGATCCCGTCGAGCAACGACGCAAGAAGTTCGTTGGCGATGCTGCTGCGGGTGTCGCGGTCGAGGCCGGTGAGCGCCGACTCACCGTCGGAGAGCGGTGTGCCGTGAAGACGTTCCATCACGAGCACCCGTCCGCTACTGAGGTTGGGGTAGATGTGCGGAACGACGATATCCGGGCGGTTCGACATGGTGGAAGCAATCGCGCCGGTATTCGCTGCTTCGGTGCGGTAGTCGAGTTCCTAGAGCAGTGACGTGACGAGGCCCCCGGCGAGTCGGTGAACGCCGATATCGCGTGCCCAGGGAAAACGGGTCTCCGCGCGGGATGACACGCGAAGGAAGATATCGCAATCCACGCTCACTTGTGCGCTCGCCTCGGGCCGTTGAACCTTCACCACAACGTCGACGCCTTCAACGGTGCGCGCGGAATGTACCTGTGCGACAGAGGCGGCGGCGAACGGCTCCACATCGAACCATGCGAACACCGACTCTGGTGCGTCGCCGAGTTCCGATGCCAGTAGCTCCGCAATGCGGACTGGATCAGCCGGTCGTGCCGAACTTTGCAGAGACGAGAGAGTGCGAGCCAACTCGGGTGGTATGAGGTCGTCTCGCGTGCCGAGGATCTGTCCCAGCTTGACGAAAGTGACACCGCACCGGTTGATTACTTCCACCAGTGCGTCCCCGAACTGAGGCGCTGATGGCCCAGCACGGAGAGCGGGCCCGCCTCCCGCTCGCACGACGATACCCATGATCTGGACGTATCGCTTGGTTCGTCGCCACGATTTGCGGCTGCGCTGCAATGCTTCTGGCGGTCCGGGGATGGACCCTGTTGGAAGGACAACTTCGAGGAAAACCAATGCGGCCAGGCATGCTGCGAACACCCAGAGCGCGACAACTCCGAAGAATATGAGCGCTGTTCCTACGCTCACCAGAAGTTGATCGTCCTGGCTGGCAATTCCTGCAAGTGTTGCGACGTATCCCGACAGTGGAACCCCCACCGAGAGTGCTATCACCGCGACCGCAAGGGTTCGCGGCCATCCGACTCTCGTCCCCAGCGTTCGTCGCGTCACGCCCGCCAGTGCTGCTGCAAGAAATGGCGTCGTGACGATCCAGACCATCAAGTCCATTGCGATAGCGTACGGGTTTACAATCTGCGATACATCCAGGAAAACCCCGAGCCCACCTCGACTGACGGTTAACAAGCCCGAAGGTGCCCAAACGTCGAACATGCTCGGGCACTTCAGTGTTCATTCGCTCCGATGTCGACTCGTCCTGATCTACCGTCCACAACCGGATTGTGAGTGCTCAGGTAGAGACCACCTATCGCAGATTTCGACGACCCGCGCCCGTGGCGGCCCGGAAGATCGTCACTCGGTTAACTTCCCCGGACTGTCTGGGAGGCAGAGGCCGAACGCCAGATCTGCCCGCAGTTATACCGAAGCTTTCGCACCAGCGACTTTCCTCGCTCAGCGGTGTCGGTGCATTGCTCGGTGTCCAATCGTGAAGACATCGAAGTTAGGACGACCCTTTGTGATTCACGCCCGGACCCGCGGATGTACGATACCGTACGACCTAGCCGCAGTTCTATGGAAATAAGAGCAGGCCAATGTCCAAACTGGCGAACAGTAACACCTAAGGATGACCGTGATCAAGCCCCGCCATCTTATAGCTATTTCTTGCGTCGGAATGTTACTGACTGCGTGCTCGGATAAGAGTACAAATGCGATTCCCGAGACCGCGAATGCTGTAGAAAATATTAGCACTTCAACTTCTGAGGAATTCCCTGAGAAATCACAAAGCGATCGGATTGTATGCGGTGGCGAGGTAGGTCTGGAACGGTGGGGAATAGGTGTGTATTCGACTTACAAAGCACTTCTTCGCGGGGAATCGTCCTCGATTAGCGCAACAACGCTTGCTCGGCAGTTGACTGACCTGACGATGATTGCGACTAGTGTCGAAAGTGAAGACGGTTCGAAGACTATCAATGACGCTAGTTCGGATATCCGTTTGGCCATTACCAAAATGATCCAGGACGCCGACCGCAAGGCTCAGCACTTCACTGACGCCGCTGATAGAAGATTTACGCCCGACAACGATGTGACTGATGCGATGACCTCCTACACCAATGCGCTCGTCGCATGCACGACAGCTGGATATCAACCATCGTGGTTTAACCTTAGTGAATTAACTGGAAAATAGTTCCATTAACTCTTTGGCTGAAGTGTGAAGTCGAAGTTTACGGGTAGCTTGATCTGACTATGCTCCCCAACTCGTGAACGAAGTGGAGGTAGCCTAGTTGATAACCAAGTTCTTTGGACGTGACGTAAGTGTTGACTAATCGGCAGAACGCTTTCTGGGGCCGTCGACTTGTTGGAGCTGCGTCAGTTTCCCGGTGGATCGACGGTGAACGTGAACCCTCCGGAAGTCATTGCGTTGGTTTCTTCGAAGATCGAACAGAGAGCTTCGGCGGCGTCGGTCGCCAATGCTCGGGCAGCGTTGGGGGTTCGACCTCGGGCAGTCACCGCGAGCCCAGGTACGTCCGCATCTGTGATCGTGAGATCGGACTCGTAGTCGGAAGCACTGCCACCGAGTATCTGCGCGAGTTTTTCAGCAGGAACGGACATGCCGTTGGAGGCTTCCCGATCACCGATGTACGCATCGCGCGGGGACCCGTCGTAGAGTCCGGTTCGATTACTACTGAACTGAACTACTGCAGTTTCGGTGAAGGAGATGGTCTTCGTCCACCACAGACCTCCCGCTACGACCAAAATGGCGGCGGCAACGGCCACCATTACCTGACCGCGGTGGTCGGAGAGGAATGTTCTCCTCTGTCAGTTGTACCGCCTTGGCCAGCTGATTGACCGGCTTCATCACCACCTTGTCGGCGGCTGGTCCGCGAGATCACGTCCGCTTCGCGTCGTCATGATTGCGGACGAACTTCATGAGTCGGGGAATCACCCGATCGGGTATGTGTCCCAGGATTCCGTGGCCGGTTCCGGCATAGATCTCCACTTCGGCTTCAGGTACAAGATCAGCTAACCTCGCGGCCACCTGCTCGGGGTTGGAGACCACCGTCTCAGCACCGGAGATTACGAGCATGGGAACCGAAATCGACTGCACTTCTGCATCCTTGAGCATTCGTGCCCACCCGATACCGGGCCGGTAGTTCAGCGCTTCCTTGGCGAGGGCGAACTCGAGGTCGCCGAGAACGTACCCGGGGGACAGCCAATCGTTGAGCTTGCGAATATTCTTGTCGGTGCGGCGCATACCGGCGCGGACCATCTTCAGCAGCACACGCCACGAGGGCTTGTCGAAGACTCCACCCGGTTCGATGAGCGTCACACTCGCCAGTCGTTCAGGAGAATGAAGTGCTACGAGAACGGCATGCCACGCGCCCTGCGAGTAGCCGACCAGGTGGACGCGATCGACCTCGAGTTCGTTCAATACCTCGCTGATCCAGGTGGCGAAGTCGGACTCCCCGGTCAGTGGAGAAGTCTGGACACTGAGGCCTGGTGTGCCGATCGTGTCCAGTGCGTACACGACTCGGTCTCGGCACAGGTCCTCGATGACGATGTGCCATTGCAGACAATTGGCCCCGAGAGAGTGCACCAGGACGATCGGCGTCTCCGTGCCGGTCCCCGACCTACGGACATGGGTGGTTCCGAACGATGTCGGCACGTCGAGTTGTGTCGACGGAACCGGCCAGGTGCTCTCCAGTTCTCGGTAGATGCTCTCGTACGCCTGCTTTGATGCTTCGTTCTTGAATCGTCCGATCTTCGGCATGAGCCTCCCTCTCGCTGCATTCAATTTTGATGGTATGACCGTATCACTAATGCGGTACGTGCGTATCATTAACGGGTCAAAGTCATCTATATCGAAAGGGGAAGGACAGCCTCATGCCGCGACTGGTCGACCATGAAGTGAGGCAACGGGAGATCACCGACGCGGTGCGGCGAGTAATTGTCGACGGTGGGCTCGCGGCGGTGACATTTCAGTCCGTTGCTGCCGAGGCCGGGATTTCGGTGCGACTCGTGCAGTACTACTTCGGCACGAAGCGGGAATTCCTTCTCGCGACGCATCAAGCTGTGCGTCAGGATGCGGGTGCTCGCTTGATGCAGGAGTTGTCTGTTCTTGGCGCGGAAGCGACACCCCGCGAGGTTATTTCAGCGTTCCTTGTTGGCATGCTCCCACTCGATCGACAACGTCGGGAGGAAGCGATTGTTCTCGGCGCCTTCCACGCTGCCGCACTGACCGGACAAGGAATCGCCGCCGAGGAAACCCTCACTGCCCCAAGAGAGTTGACAGCGCTCATTTCCGGCCAGCTTCAACGAGTGACCAATCGGGACGCGGTTGCGCCGTCAATGGATCCCGACCTCGACGCCGAGCTCATTCTGGCGGCTGTCGCCGGGCTCGCCCAGGGGATGCTTCCCGGCTACGCCACAGCAGAATTGGCGGTCCAGTTGGTTGAGCGTCTCCTCGATCGCATTCTCGGGCCGACGAGACCTCAGGCCACGAATCAACCCGAAGTCGGCCGCCGTTAGTATTCCGGGATGTCTCCTGTGAACCCAGCGCTCGCCGGCCGGGTGTTTCCCTCGTCTTCGTACCTTGTCGGGCGCGAGAAGATTCGCGAGTTCGCTCTGGCGGTGCGTTCGAGCAATCCCTTGCACCATGATGTCGGTGTCGCCAGGGAGGCCGGGTTCGTCGATGTCATCGCACCGACAACATTCACAACCGTTGTCCAGCAACGAGCGATCATGGCACTGCTGCGCACGCCGGATACCGGGCTCGATCCGACTCGTGTGGTCCATACTTCCGAGAAGATCGAGCATCAGCGTCCGATAGTCGCCGGCGATGACCTGTCTACGACACTGACGATTACAGGGGTGACAGTGCGTGCAGGCAGTGCGATCCTGTCGACAGTTTCCGAGATCCACGACGTGACCGACGCTTTGGTAGCAACGGTCACCTCGACGCTGCTGGCGCGAGGAGAAGGCGCATGACCGTACCCGTCGTGCCGGTTTTCGAAAACCTCGTCCTCGGTGACATCGTCGCGAAGGTTGATCTGGTCCTCACTCGTGATGACCTAGTTCGCTACGCCGGTGCCTCCGGCGACATGAACCCGATCCATTTCAACGACGCAATCGCTACTGCGGCTGGGCTACCGGGAGTTCTGGCGCACGGAATGCTCACTGCCGGAATTGCTTTGCAGGCTATCGTCGACTGGGTTGGTGACCCGAGCGGTGTGATCTCGTATGAAACTCGCTTTACTCGGCCCGTCGTAGTCGATGCCGTCGATGGTGCTGATCTCTCCATCACTGCGAAGATCGCGCGAATCGACGCCACGATGCGGACAACGCGGATCGATGTCACAGTCACGCACAAGGGCCAGACGGTTCTGGGAAAGACCCAAGCGCACCTTCAGTTCCCGGGCGCCTGACAGGATTGCGGGCTGTCACTGGTCACATCGGGACCTACGCATCCGGGCGGGAGATCAACTGCATTGTGGCGCAGCACTACCGGAAAGACACCAACAGCTCGTCCGACGCTTGCATCGGTGCGTATCCGTCGGCGATGACGCGCCGACAGCCGTCGATCTCGACGGTGAGTAATCGTTCCTCGTTCGTGGGACGGTCCACGTAGATCGTCGACGCCACCTCGGTGGCCACCGCGTCACAGTCGGGAGCGGGTGGAAGTCCGTCGAAGGTTTCCGTCGTAGACGATGTGCCTACGAATTCGGTGGAGGAGAATCGGCAGAAAACGCTGCCCGCCGACAGCGATGTCAGCGCCGTTGTACCTGTCGTGGCTGGTCGGTAGGTCGGCCTGCAATGCGACAGTTCGTAGATCTGATCGTCGGACAACGCTATTCGGTGTTCGGTACTGCCGACCGGTGTCAGTTCCTTGATGGCGGCCAGGCCACCGGGTTTCGGTAGTCCACACGAATCGGAGGGATACCCCGGCCGAGTTGCTCGGCCTCGATCGTCGACCAACCAGAATTGCTCCAGGACAGCCAGGCTGTAGTTGTCACCGCAGCCTTCGGGGAACCAAGTCTTGTGCGCGGACGAGCGGTTCAGCATTTCCACCGCCCGACTGAAATCGCCCTCCCAACGGTGAGCAGAGAAGCTGACGGTTCGGTCGGCTGCCACGTTGTCGCTGACAAACGGGTCTCACGTGACGGCGGCGACGGGTACGAAATCGTCTGGAACTGTCGCAGTTGGTGTCGTCTGGAGCGGGCCCATCGGATACGGGGTCGCGCACCCCAGCGTCTCGGCGTCGACTATTGCGGCAACAGGACGGTCGGGGATGGTCACGTGCCAAATGCCGGCAACAGCGAGGATGACGATCACGACTGCGAACCAACGCCAGAGCATGAGCACACCGTATCGGTCCCGATGTGCGCCGAGGCTTAGTCCTCCGTTTACCGCCGAAGTCCTCGCATCCAAATTGAGTGGATCCAGGTTGCGGCTCGCAGATATGGTCCACTGGTGACGCATCCGAATGGTCGAAACGACAGTCCGATCCTGGTGATTGGTGCCGGCGTCGTCGGCGCGTCGATCGCGTATCACCTGGCGCGCGTTGGTCTCCGAGTCACCGTGCTGGAGCACGGCTCGGTGGCGGGAGGGGTGACCGGCAACTCCTTTGCCTGGGTCGGCCTCTCGAAGAGTGCCGCAGAAACTTACTCAGATCCGTTCCGGCAAGGAGCTGCAGTCGAAATCGACCGCCTGGAGCGCGAACTCGTCGAGCCAATCGGTTTGCGCCGCAGAGGCGCGATCACCTGGGAAGAGACGGAAGCGGAGACTCGAGCGTTCGTAGATGCTCATCGAGCACTCGGCCATCCCGTCGACCTCATCGGTAAAGAGGAAATCCTTGCTCGTGAGCCGGGATTGCGGACGGCCCCCTCGGTCGCAGCGTACGCGCCTGATGACGGTGGCGTTGACCCGGTTGCGTTCGCTCGATCGCTCCTGCGAGGTGCCGAAGAGTACGGTGCCACAGTGTATTCCGATGTCAGTGCGCTCGGGGTGCTCGCGGAGGGCATGAGAGTGTGCGGAGTAATGACTGCCGACGGTCCCGTCTACGGATCGGCCACCGTGCTCGCTGCGGGTACCGCGATTCCTGGACTCGCGGCGTCGGCGGGAGTGGACGTCGAGGTCGACGCCTCCCCGTGTTGCCTCATCAGATTCTCGACGCCCTACCCATTGGTGAACGGAATACTCTCCTCTCCGGATTTCGAGATCCGGCAATTGGACGACACGACACTGATTGCGGCTGAAGATGTTCCGGTCGGGTTCTCCGGAGATGCTCGTGAGCTTGCGGGGCCGACGCTGCGCGCGATCCGCAGTCAGCTTGAGGACGGTGACCAAGTGGAACTGATCGAGGCGGTAGTCGCTGACCGTCCCATCCCGCGTGGTGGCCGCCCGCTGCTGGGCTTCGCCGAAGGCGTGTCGGGGCTCTATCTGGCCGCGACGCATCCGGCGATCATTCTGTCCGGAGCAATTGGAGCCCACGTGGCCGGGGACTTCGCCCGAGCGTCAACCCTGGACGGTTAGACGACGACGCCGGAGCCCGGTTCGACAAGGTTCGAGCCGATATTGCGGTTCCTAGTTCTCTCTAGGACACGCGCTAGAGAGCGGGATATTCGTCTACTCGGCTTGTACCGTCGATGGGCATGGACCCCGTGCGCAATCCGTATGCCCCCGGTGCCGGTCAACGCCCGCCGGAACTCGCCGGGCGCGACAAGCAGATCGACGCCTTCGACGTCGTTCTCGAGCGAATTGCGCGTGGCCGCCCGGAACGAAGTGTTGTCCTCACCGGATTGCGTGGCGTCGGCAAGACCGTCCTGCTCAATCAGTTGCGTTCGGCCGCGATCTCCCGGAGCTGGGGGACAGGCAAGATCGAGGCGCGCCCCGATCAGGATTTACGACGCCCACTCTCGTCAGCGCTCCACATGGCAGTCCGAGAGATCGCGGTCTCCCATCGCGATCCGGAGCGGGTCGAGCAGTTCCTCGGAGTCCTCAAATCGTTTGCCCTACGCGCCACTGCAGACAAGGGAATGCGCGAGCGCTGGCAACCAGGCATCGACGCACCTGCGATCAAAGGTCGCGCGGACAGCGGCGACATCGAGATCGACCTGGTCGAGTTGCTGCTCGACGCGTCGTCGCTGGCCAGAGATGTCGGCGTCGGGATCGCCATCTTCATCGACGAGATGCAGGACCTCGGAGCAGCGGATGTCTCGGCGATCTGCGGGGCCTGCCACGAGTTGAGTCAGGACGCGGCACCGCTGATCGTCGTCGGTGCAGGGCTTCCGCATCTGCCTGCTGTGCTGTCGGCGTCGAAAAGCTACTCGGAGCGCCTGTTCAGCTACCACCGGATCGACCGCCTCGAGCGTGAAGCTGCAGATCAGGCGCTGATTGCACCTGCCGAGCGTGAGGACGTCGAGTTCACCGAATCCGCGCTCGACGCTCTGTACGAAGCGGCTGACGGGTACCCGTACTTCGTTCAGGCCTACGGAAAAGCCACGTGGGATGTGGCGGCGTCGAGTCCGATCACGGCAGAAGACGTGCGCGTCGGCGCGCCGACGGCTGAGGAAGAACTCGCTGTCGGTTTCTTCGGATCGCGGTACGAGCGAGCAACGCCCGCGGAGCGTGAGTACATGCGCGCCATGGCCGATCTCGCCGGTGACGACGGGCCCGTCGCAACCGCGAAGATCGCCGTCGAGTTGGGGCGCAAACCGGCTTCCCTGTCGCCGGCACGGGATGGACTGATCAAGAAGGGGCTGATCTATTCGGCAGAACGTGGATCCATCGGATTCACGGTCCCGCACTTCGGCCGATACCTGCGCGGACAAGCGGAGTGAACGCGCTCGAAACCGCGTGGGATCGGGTGGCGGCGCTCAGTCCCAATCCGCCGGTGTGGGTGGTTCAACTGGCCGCGTTGATCGCCGTGATCATCGTTCTCGAACCACACCTGTGGCGGATCGCCCGCAACGTCGTCACCATCGCACACGAGGGCGCTCATCTGATCGTCGCCGTCCTGGTCGGCCGACGGTTGAAAGGTCTTCGCCTGCATTCGGATACGTCGGGTGTCGCGATTTCGTCGGGCAAACCGACCGGCTTCGGCGTCATTCTGATGACGTTCGCGGGGTACGTCGGACCGTCGATTCTCGGACTCGGCGCGGCCGGGTTGTTGGGCGCGCAGCGTGCGGTCTCGGTGCTGTGGATCGGCGTATTCGTCATCGCGGTGATGATGGTCCTGATCCGAAACCTCTACGGAGTCTTCTCACTTGCAGTCGTGGGAGCCGTGTTGTTCGGGCTCGTCTGGTGGGGGACCCAGGAGCAGCAAGTGGCCGCAGCGTACTTCCTGACGCTCTTCCTCCTCTTTGCCGGACCACGCCCGGTCGTGGAACTTCAACGGCAGCGAATGCGACGAGGCGGGGCACCGGACTCGGACGCCGACCAATTGGCCAGGCTCTCACCGATACCCGCGATCGTCTGGGTCGGGTTGTTCCTGCTCGTGAACGTCGCGGTGCTCGTGCTCGGCGGATGGTGGATTCTGCGCCCGGTGGGTGGCTGACCGGATTGATCCGTTGTCCCGTCAGGACAACGGACCAACGATTGTTGATGCTCTGCGGACGTAGTCATCGCGTGAAGGCGCTCATATCGTGGAAGTCGACGAGTGGTCGTGCCGGGACTTCCCGCGGCCACACCCGCAACGACGAAGACCGTCGACGATGACAAGGATTCGTTTTGGACGACAAGAACTTCCGGGGACGAACCGCGATCATGTCCGGGGGAAGCCGTGGCATCGGACTTGCCATCGCCCGTGCGATAGCGCGCCGCGGCGGAAATATCGTGTTGCTCGCCAAGACCGATACGCCGGATCCCAGGCTGCCCGGAACTATCCACACGGCTGTGGACGAGTTGAACGAGCTCGAGGGTCATGCCGTTCCGGTCGTCGGCGACGTGAGGAACGACGACGACATCGCGCGGGCCGTGGCTGCAGCGGTAGAGCACTTCGGTGGCATCGACATCGTGGTCAACAACGCGAGCGTCCTCGACATCTCGAAAACCGAAGATCTCGCGATGAAGCGATTCGATCTGATGCAGCAGGTCAATGTCCGTGGTACCTTCGCGCTCACCCGCGCGTGCCTTCCGTACCTTCGGGTTTCGGCCAATGCGCACGTGTTGACGCTGTCGCCGCCGCTCAACTTTTCGCCGCACTGGTTGGGTGCTCATCCGGGCTACATGTTGGCCAAATACGGAATGACATTGGCGGCCTTGGGCATCGCCGCAGAGTATTCAGGTGCACCGATTTCGAGTAATTGCCTGTGGCCGGAGACCATGATCGCCACGGCCGCTGTCGGAAACCTGCTCGGGGGAGACGACAGTATCGAGCACTCGCGTTCACCCGAGATCATGGCCGATGCGGCTGTCGAGATTCTCGGGCGTCCCGCCGGCACGGATACCGGTCGTACAGTGCTCGACGTCGAGATCTTGCGCGAGGCGGGGATCTCGGATTTCTCGCAGTACGGCGGTCGGTCACCGTTGGCGATCGACATCTTCGTCGACGCTCCAATTTCGTGATCTCGGGCGATCTACAGGTATCTAGCCAAATCGCTAGATACCTGTAGATCTTCCTCACGCCACTTCGTGCTCGCCGCCCGGGGCAACCTTCTGAAGTCCGCGATATGCGTCGCTGGCACTTTGGCGACCGCCGATGACGGCCTCGACCTCCGCGGCAATCGGCATGTCGACACCGTATTCACGGGCCAGATCCATGACGGTGGGGGCAGTCTTCACGCCCTCGGCAACCTGGCCGAGCTTGGCGACCGCCTCCTCGACGGTCAATCCCTGCGCCAGAGCTTCGCCGACGCGACGGTTCCGAGAAGTCGGAGCCATGCAGGTGGCAATCAGATCGCCGACGCCCGTCAAGCCGGCAAAGGTGCGCGGGTTGGCGCCCATCGCTTCACCGAGTCGAGTCATCTCGGCGAGGCCGCGTGCGAGCACCATCGCACGAGTGTTGTCACCGACTCCCAGGCCGTCGGCCATGCCCGAGGCGATGGCAACGATGTTCTTGAGGATGCCGCCGAGTTCGCAGCCGAGCACGTCGGTGTTGCGGTAGACGCGGAAGACCGACGACGCGAACAGGGGTTGCAGCGCGGCGGCGACGCGATCGTCCTGGGTGGCCACGACCGATGCCGCGGCCATGCCGTCGACGATCTCCTTGGCGATGTTGGGGCCTGCGAGCAATCCGACGGGATGGCCGGGCAGGCACTCGGCGATCACTTCGGTGGGGCGCTGCCGGGTGCCGGGCTCGAGACCCTTGGACAGTGACAACACCGGGACCCACGCCCGAACCTCGTTGGCGATCTCGGCGAGGGTGGAGCGAACGGCGTGCGATGGCACCCCGCATACGAGTACGTCCGCTTCGCGGGCAGCTTCGACCAGATCCGAGGTTGCCTTGAGCCCCTTGGGAAGTTTGCGCTCACCAAGGTATTTGGAGTTGGTCCGTTGCGAATTGATCTCGTCGGCTGCTTCGGAATTGCGTGCCCACAACAGGGTCGGGGTGTTGCGGGCAGCGAGGCCGGCCACCGTGGTTCCCCACGATCCGGCACCGAGGACGACGACGCGTACCGGGCGGGCCATCAGAGTGCGCTGTTCTGGGTAGCGAGTGCTGTCATGGCGCCAAGCGTTCCACTTGCGGAGCAGTTGCGGGCCAATTCCGCCGAGTCTGTGGCTCGACTTACAGATGAGGCGGCGGTTCGGGGCTTTCGCGCATTGTTTCGACCGCTTCTGCGGATTCCGCGACGATCGAGCGCATGGCGGCTTCCGCGGCGTCGGCGTCCCCGGCCTGAATGGCCGATGCGACCACTCCGTGCAGGTGGATCGCTTCGGGGTCGGCCTCGTGGGGCATCAACGAGTGGCGGGTGCGGCCTTCGAGTATCTCGACGACGATCTGCGACATCGCCCGCAGCATCGGGTTGCCGGAAGCGGCGAGCAGTGTGCGGTGAAAGTCGGAATCATGGCCGAGATATGCGTCGGTATCGGCAGCGCGAGAGGTAGCTGACATGCCGATGACGGCTGCAGTGAGAGCGCCGCACTGCTCAGGTGTGGCGCGAGTTGCGGCGAGTCGCGCAGCCAGAGGTTCGATGCCGGAACGGAGTTCGCTGAGGATAGACAGCTGCTCGAACCGATCAGGACCGGCCAGTTGCCAGCGGATGACGTTGGGGTCGAGCGAGTTCCAGTGCTCGGAGCCCAGGATGGTGATTCCGACGCGGCGACGAACCGAGGCGAGTCCGAGGGATTCGAGAACGCGGACAACTTCACGGATGACGGTTCGCGACACGTCGTAGCGCGTTGCCACCTCGTCGGCAGAGATCGTCGTACCCGGAGCGAGCACACCACCGACTATGTCTTGGCCGAGCTGTTCCAGCATCGAGTCGTGTAACTGCTGAAACGGGACAGAAGGCATACGTAGATCGTCCCATGCGTATGGAGTAAGCCCGGTGGAAGCCGAATAAATACTACAAATTAGTGTCTGCTCTTGAAATTGTAGGTTAATTAAGGAACAGTGACCTCAATCACTCATCGGACTGGGAGTCCCTATGAACACCACAGCATTGCTGGCGGCCGAGGTCGTCCCCGCTGGTAGCGACGCACGATTGATCATCGCTGCAGTCGCCGGCGTCGCGGTCATCATCGCGTTGATCACCTGGCTGGACCTGCATCCCTTCCTCGCGCTGTCCATCGGCGCGGTGGGCGTCGGTCTGGCGGCCGGCCTCGGATCGGCCGAGTCGGTCGCGGCGTTCGCGACAGGCTTCGGGTCGACCATGGGAAGCGTTGGAATCCTGATCGGTTTCGGCGCGATGTTCGGCAAACTCCTCGCCGATTCCGGCGGTGCCGACCGAGTGGTCGACACGCTGGTCGGCCGTTCCAGCACCAAGGCGCTTCCGTGGACCATGGCTCTGGTCGGCGCAGTGATCGGTCTGCCGATGTTCTTCGAAATCGGTCTCGTCCTGTTGATGCCGGTCATCATCCTCGTCGCGCGGCGTTCCGGCTTGTCCTTGATGCGCATCGCGATCCCCACCCTCGCCGGCCTCTCGGCCATGCACGGGTTGGTTCCCCCGCACCCCGGGCCGCTGGTTGCAGTCTCGGCTTTGAACGCAAACCTCGGCCTCACCCTCGCACTCGGTGTCCTCGTCGCGATCCCCACTGTTGTTCTCGCCGGACCGGTCTTCAGTAAGTACGCCGCGCGGTGGGTCGACGTGAAGGTCCCGGATCTTTTTGTCACAGGCGAAGATCGAGGCGAGGAAGAGAAGAAGCAGCGTCCCTCGTTCGCGGCTACTCTCGCAGCGATCCTCCTCCCGGTTGTTCTCATGCTGGGCAAAGCATTTGCAGACGTGATCGCACCCGATTCCGAGGCACTCCCCAAGTCCGTCCTCGACTTCCTCGGAACACCCGTTGTGGCTTTGGGTCTCGCGGTTCTGGTCGGTATGGTGCTGCTGGGTCGCGGCGGCGGAATGGACCGCAAGGCCATCTCGAAGTCACTCGAGAGTTCCCTACCTCCCATCGCAGGCATCTTGTTGATCGTCGGCGCTGGTGGCGGTTTCAAACAGGTCCTGATCGACACCGGTATCGCCGGAGTGATCGCCGACGCGATCAAGGGCAGCAGCCTTCCCGTGCTGTTCCTGGCCTGGCTGGTGGCGGTATTGATCCGCGTCGCAACGGGTTCGGCGACGGTGGCAACGGTGACGGCGTCGGGCATCCTTGCTCCGGTTGCGGCCGATCTCTCGTCCGCACACGTCTCGCTGATGGTCTTGGCGATCGGCGCGGGCTCGCTCTTCCTCTCGCACGTCAACGACGCCGGATTCTGGTTGGTGAAGGAGTATCTGGGCGTCAGCGTGGTACAGAACCTCAAGACCTGGACCGTGATGGAATGCATCATCTCGGTATCGGGCCTGGCCGGAGTGCTCGTGTTGAGCGCATTCATCTAGGTAGGCGAGCACATGAACAGCGAAGCGGCACAGCAGAAGCAGTATCCCGTGCTCGTCCTGATGGGTGTCTCGGGTTCGGGAAAGTCGACGGTCGGCGGCATGCTCGCCGGAGCGATGGGTTGGGACCTTCAAGAAGGCGACGATCTGCATCCGCAGGCGAACATCGACAAGATGGCGACCGGGCATCCGTTGAACGACGAAGACCGCTGGCCCTGGCTCGACAAGATCGCCGTCTGGATCAAGAGCCATACCGACGCCGGTCAGCCGGGCATCGTCACGTGTTCGGCACTCAAGCGCAGCTACCGCGACGTGCTTCGCGGTGAGCACGTCGTGTTCGTGCACCTCGCCGGTTCGCGGGATCAGATCGGCCAGCGATTGACCGCTCGCCTCGATCACTACATGCCCGCCTCGCTGCTCGACTCCCAGATCTCGACACTCGAGGCCGTCGACCCGGACGAACAGGCCATCGTCGTCGACGTGGGCGGGAGTCCCGCCAAGATCGCGGAGGAGATCCTGCGACGGGTGGAGACATTCGAATACTGAGCAAGCCCGGCGTGTAGGCACCCGCGGTTCGGGTTACGGTGCTTGGGTGACTGCTGCTGCGCAGACGGACTGAACCGTGACCGACTTCGACTTCCACAGCGTCTGGACGCTTCCTGCCTCTGCTGACCGCGTCTACGAGGTTCTCGCGGATGCCGAACGGTATTCGCAGTGGTGGCCTCAGATACGCCGAGTCGGGACGATCGACGAGCATTCAGGCTCCATGTCCATCCGCAGCGCTGTCCCTCTGACGCTGCTGGTCTTCGGGCGACGCGAGGTGGAAGACTCAGTTGACCGCTTTCTGAAAGTGCGTCTCACCGGCGCAATGACAGGGTGGAGTAGCTGGGCGGTGCGCCCCGCTGGATCTGGTTGCACAGCCGAATTTCGGCAACAGGTAGCGGTGTCCGGAGCGCTTGGTCTGGCCGCGAAGGTCGCGAAGCCGCTGTTCGAGTGGAATCATGAAGCGATGATGCGTGGAGGGCACCGCGGACTGTGCGCATATCTCTCCCGGCCGTGATCGCGACCAGAACTTGCACACGCTCGAGCAATTGATCCATACCCGTCGTGTCATTTTGACGCAGCGTCAGTTATCGTTCACATCAGCAGCCGACAAGTATGTGTAACTCAAATGCACAAAACGGCTTGACCTGGGAGGACGCTATGCGGACGCGAGATTCGACGGTATGGCATTGGAACGTGAGTCCGCGAGCGCGGGTTATCTTCTGCCTGACCAGGACGTTCGTGAAGCCGATGTTCACCCTCTGGCCGACCACCGAACGTGGTATCCGCCAACTCGAGCGACTCGACGCGATGGCGGACAAACTGCCGAAGCCGAAGAACCTCGATATCGAGCCTTTCACGCTGGGTGGTGTGCCCAGCGAGAAGGTGCAGCATCCACGCAAAGCGCAGGGCGAGTTGGCCGGCGCCACGATCCTCTACTTCCACGGAGGGGGATTCGTCTTCTGCGGTCTGGCAACGCACCGGGCACTGTGCGGTTTGCTCTCTGCGAAGGCCGGCGTACCGGTGATCTCCGTGCGCTACCGCCAGCTGCCGGAAGGTTCCATCGGCACCTCCGTCAAGGACGCAATGGCCGCGTACACCGCGTTGCTCGAGACAGCCGAAGACCCGAACAAGATTGTGGTTGCCGGTGACTCGGCGGGCGGATACCTGGCCATGAAGGTCGCCGAAATTGCCGCACTGCGCGGAATCACGCGGCCCGCTGCCGTGGTGGGATATTCCCCTCTTCTCAACGTGAACCTCGAGGACCATGATCCCGATTTCATGAAACGTGATGCCTACCTACCGATGTCACAGGTGGAAAAGCTCAAGGACCGGTGGCTCGAGGGGCCGGACGAGATTCCTGGTGCGCAGTCGCCGATCAACGCCGACGCCAGTCTGATTCCGCCGTCGTTCCTGGTGTCCGCCGAATACGAACTGATGCGTCCGGACGTCGAGATCATGACCGAAAACTTGATCAAGGCAGGACATGCCGTCGAAACGCACATCTGGAGTGGGCAGATCCATGCTTTCCCGGTGATCGGGAAAGCTCTTCGGGAGGGGAAGGCGATCGTCGATCTCACGATCAAGTTCCTCGAGCGAACGATGGCCTCGCAGAACCAGATCAGCGCCTGACGCTTTTCAGCCGATCGATGTGAGTGTTGCGTAGTCGTCGTTGTCGAGAACGCCGTCGACGACTGCGCGAACTTCCGAGGCGTGCAACGTGATCGAACCGCCGTGATTGTCGAGGAAGGCTGTGTCTGCGGCATCTCGGCCGGTCGAGATGCGCACAAGATTGCTGCGCGGCGCCAATTGCGTTGCATCGACCACGCGCCAGACGTGGTCGATATTGGCTTCGACTACGGCGTGAAAATCCATCGGATCGCAGCCCGGCGCGTAGACGGCCACCAGTCGAGCGGGAATCCCCACGGCGCGCAGCAGTGAGATGGTCAGGTGCGAGTAGTCGCGGCACACTCCGGCGCCGGCGAGCAAGGTGTCGACCGCACTGTCGGTGCCGCGACTGGTGCCGGGAACATAACTCAAATGTGTACTCACCCAGCGAGTGACTTCGAGGAGGAGTTCGGCCGGGGGAGTGGCGAGATCGAATTGCCCGGCGACAAAACCGAAGAACTTGTCGGCCTCGGCATACCGGCTGGGGCGCAGATATTTCGACACGTCGTAGTCGCTGACCGACGCCGGTTCTGCGCGGCCGATGACGGTTGCGTCGTAGCTGACGATCAGTTTGCCTGGGGCACAGTCGAGTAGGTGAATCCGGGTACCGTGTTCGGCGGTGATCTCGCGGGGTTCGAGCGGATTGCCGTCATGGACGAACGACATCGTTTCCAGCAGTTCGACACCCGGCGCGCGCGTCACCGCGATCTTGAACTCCAGGTTGGTCGCCTCGTCGATCTCGATGTCGAGCAGGGCGGCGACTGTACGTTTCATCGGGCCATCTTTACACCGAATACGGACACCCACCACCTGGGAGGATTGTGACGTGCGATCAGGCTTCGGGGTAGTCGACGTCGACGCCGCTGCTGAGGTCGCTGCACTCCACCAACTCGACCCCGTGTTCGCGTAGGTAGGTGTTGGCGCCGCCGTCCCCGGTGAGTGACTTTGCAAGCGTCGGCCAGTGGTCGCGTCCGATCAGGACGGGATGGCCGGGACGGCCGTGAAAGACAGCTCTTCGCAGTATGTTTCGTGATGGGGAGCTGTGACCCACGATCCGCGTCACGGTGTCGGCGTTGAGGTCCGGGACGTCGACCAGAGAGATCGCTGCCGCATCTGCGTCGTCGATTCGCATGGCGGCCTCGAGTCCGCAGCGCAGTGACGCGCTCATTCCGTGTTGCCAATCCGATATCACCACAATGACATCGGTGGTGGGCAGTAGTTCGAGGGCGTCCTCTGCCTGCGCGCCGAGCACCACGATGACCGGTGAGAGGCCTGCGGACTGCAGTGTCGTCACCCCGTGGTGGAGCCAAGACTGACCCTCGGTGTTTGTGACGAGCGCTTTGGGTTTGCCCATGCGGGATCCGGCCCCGGCCGCCAGCAGGATCCCGCACGTAGACATGACTATGCTCCGGTGACCCGCGGACGCAGCCACTCGATCAGATCGTTCAGAACTTCTTCCTGCTCAGGCTCGTTGAAGATCTCGTGGTACAGGCCGTCGTACACCTTCAAGGTGACATCCGAAGAGCCGGCCAGATCTGCGACGAGCTTGCTGCCGGCCGGGTCCGTCAAACGGTCGTCCGAGCCGTGTTGAAGCAGTACGGGAATGGTGAGCGAGGGCAGGCGCGCCGGGAAGCCTTCCGCGGCGGTGATCATGCCGCGCGCGATGCCGGCGGGAACCTTGCCGTGGTGAACCAGCGGGTCGGCGTTGTACTTGTCGACGACCTTCTGATCACGCGATACGGCAGCAGCTTCCAGGTTCTCGACGGGCACGTCCGGGAGGTATTTGCCGACGATCTTGCCCAGCTGCATCACGATCTTCGGAGTGCCGGTTGCGATGATCACCGCAGGTCCGGACAGGGCGAGGGCTTTGAGATCGGCCTGATGGTCGAGGGCGTAGGAAAGGGCGATCGCGCCGCCCATGCTGTGCCCGAGCAGGAACTTGTCCTTGCCGGGATGTGCCGCCGTCACGATCGAGAACAACGTGTGGACGTCGTCGGTGAAGTCGGAGAATTCCTTGAGGTGAACGCGCTTGCCGCCAGAGCGTCCGTGCCCGCGATGGTCGGGTGCATACACGATGAGCCCGAGTTCCCCGAGCCGCGCAGCAACATGGTCGTAGCGCCTCGCGTGTTCGCCGAGTCCGTGGCACAGGACGAGAACCCCGGTGGGTTCGCGGTCCGGTGTCCACACGTCGTAGACGATCTTGGTACCGGCGACTCCGGTGAACGACGACTCTTCGTGCTGCATTGTTGCGCCCTCTCTGCGACCGGTTCCGGTACGCGGATTCTCACATGCTATTCGCCCGGTGGGCAGGGCGCGGGTGTTCAGGGTGTGAGGTCGTCGAGGAAACTTCGACACTTGTTTGTTACGGCTGGTTACATTAACTTAGGGGCGTGACCGGACAAACCGTTGATCGTTCCGACCCTGTTCCCGCCACCCGCTCGCGCCGATTGTGGCGACCCGCGGTTCGGGCTTTGCTGGACGGCGCGCTACCGCTGATCGACAAGCGAATGGCGGAATCGGTACGCCCGTTCGATCGGCCCGAGATGCTGCGTCCGCACCTGGCTTCGCGGAAGTTTGCGTGGACGCACTACGGGATCTTCGTTCCCCGGCTGCCAGGGCCTTTCCGTTACCTCAACACCATGACGTTGATCGGTGCAACCGGGACGGTGGTGTTCGACAACGACTATCTCGCTGCACCCGACGCGCGAAACACCGCAACCGTGCTGAGTTCCACCGCAGCGCCGGGCCATCACTTCTACCGGGCGTACGACGCTGCCGATGAGTGTGCGTTCGAAGAAGATGGTTCGCGAATCGCCTTCGGTGACAACCTGATCATCGAGAACAGCTATCCGAACTTCCGAGTCACCGGGCGATACGACTCATTCGACGTCGATCTCGAGATCGTGGCAACGGACCAAGCGTCGTGGTTCGTGCGTAATCCCGTCTACGACCACGTCAGTCTGCTGGCACAGTGCTCCGGAACAATTGCGAGTCCGGATGGACCGGTGAGTGTTTCGGCTCCGTGCACCGTCGAGTACGCGCGGTGCATGACACCGCAATCGTTGACTCGCCGCGCGCTTCCCGAGTCGTGGAAGCTCCCGGCCGACTTTTTCACCTACCAGATCGTTCAACTGGACGACCGGCATCAGTTGTTGCTCACCGATGTTCGAGCGTCAGGGGTTACGGCGTGCAAGCTCGCCTACATTCGGACTGTCGACGGTAGTGCGAAGGTCTTCGACGACGTCGAGTTCGACGTGCTCGAGTACGCCGACGCATTGCACGTCGACCCACAGGGTCGCGAGATGCGTGTGCCGCGCGTACTGCGTTGGCAGGTACGCGATCACGGCAGGACGGTCGTGGAGTTCGAGGCCGAGATCGACTCGGAGTGGCGCTACGGTCACGGCAAGGGATACGTCGGCGCGTACACCTACCGGGGAAGCTTCGACGGTGCGTCGATCAACGGCACCGGTTACATCGAATGGGTGGACTGCGAAGTGTAAGGCCCCTAGGGTGTATCGGTGCCTTTCGTAGACCCCGCCGCGCTGACGATTCGTCCGCAGAAGATCCTTGTCGCGGGGACTTCCGGTGCCGGAAAGACGACTCTCGCCGGTCGAATCGGGCGGCTTCTCGAGATCGAACACACTGAGCTGGACTCGCTGTTCCACGGGCCCGGCTGGATTCCGCTCGACAGTTTCGAAACCGAAGTACGACGCTTTTCCAGCGAGCCGGCCTGGGTGACCGAGTGGCAGTACGGTGCGGTGCGTGAGCTTCTGGCCGAGCGTGCGGACCTGATGCTGTGGTTGGATCTGCCTCGGCGGACGGTGATGCGCCAGGTGATCACACGAACCGTGCGTCGGCGATTGCATCGAGAGGTGTTGTGGAATCGCAACATGGAGCCGCCACTGCACACCATTCTGTTCGATCCGGATCACGTGGTGCGCTGGGCCTGGCGAAGCGACGGACGCAACGTCGGGCGTATGGCCACGGTCCTTGTCGATGTGCCGTCGTTGCCGATAGTTAGGCTTCGCAGTCGAGAAGAGATCGAGGCTGTGCTCGAAGTCCTCGGCCGTCTGCCCTCAGATCGTCTGAGCTAGGCGAAATCCCAAGTCGTCGATAGCAAATGTCGGGTGGCTTCGCCTCCTTACGGTAGCGCCGCAACCGCGCTCACTTTCGGCCCAACTGCCGCCGCGGAAGATCCGGTACGTGCCGTAAACCTCGGGGTCGTAGAGATCCCAGCACCATTCCCAGACATTGCCGATCATGTCGTACAGGCCCCAGTTGTTGGGTGTCTTGGTTCCGACGGGATGCGCTCTACCCTCTGAATTGTCGCTGTACCAGGCAATCTCGTCGATCTCGCCGTAGCGGTAGCCGGAGGTGCCGGCCTTGCATGCGTACTGCCACTCGGCCTCGGTGGCGAGCCGGTAGCCAGTTGCGCCCCGGTCCCACTGCGGAGAATCGGTGTCGACGTCTCGATATGCGGGTGTCAGACCGTCCGCGACCGAAAGTGTGTTGCAGGTTGCGATGGCGTCCTTCCATGAAAGGTCGACCGCTGGTTTGCTCGAATCGTCCGACGAATCTCCGTGAAGCAGCGCCCTGGTGGTGAGATGGCGTGCGAGGCGGAAGGATTCGACTTTCGAGGTCCACGCAGTACCTTTGCGGTCGTCCCGAAGGTGCACCTCGCCGGCAGGGATCTCGATCATCAACTCCGCTGCTCCGGTCATTCGTTCATCATCGCAGAGGTTGTCGCTCACCCGGGGAGACGCTCGAACGCTGCTTGTGGATCAAGGCCGGTGCGCATGCGCCATGCGGTCAGCGCAAGCCCGAGGCAGACCACCTGTGCCGGATCGTCGAGGGAAACACCCATCAGCTTCTCGATACGCGTGAGCCGTGCATAAAGCGACTGACGCCGAATGCCGAGGAAATCCGCGGTTCTCGCCTTGCCGCCCCGATGTGCGAGGTACGCGTCGAGCGTTCGGACGAGGTCGGCGGAATGTGCTGTGTCGTATGCGATCAGCGAACCGAGTTGCTCGGTTACGAACACGGACAGCGAAGCGGGTGTCGTTCCGGCGGCGAGCAGTCGTTGGACGCCGACGTCCCTCGCGAGGATCACTCCGGTCCGGGAGCCGAAGCGCCGCGCGATCTGGACGACTTCGCGAGCTTGCGCGACCGCAGCCCCGACGCCCGACAGATCCGCGACCGCTCGAGCGGGGGATGCGGACGCCCACCCGTGCGCGAGCACGATGACGTGATTGGCCGCAGTCCCGACGACACAGGAGCCGAGCACGGCCCGCACGGCGTCGCGTACTTGGTCAGCGAGCTCTCGAACCGGGGTTTGCCGATCGATGTCGACAGCGGCGACGAGGACGTGGTGCCCCTCCGACAACGGCGTCCACCCGGCCGCTGTCAGTCGCTCGGACAAGTCGCCGTGCGATGTGAGCACACCGCCCACCACGTCGGTGATCACCGATTGGGCGAGTGACTGTCTTGGGCCGAGATCGCCGTGACGGCCGAGTTCCAGAGCTACCGCGACGGCGGCGCAGTTTGCGACGGCGGTTCGGCGTGTGGTTGCCGGCCCGCACAGGACAAGTCGACCGAGTGAGTTCGTCGGGCCGCGTACGTCGTGGATAGTGCGTTCGGTCTCGGATCGCTCTGCGCCGGTTGTGCTGCGCTCGACGGTTCTGCCATCCGCGTCGAGCAGATCGACGCCGCACCCCGCGAGTCGTGACACCTTGTCGAGCAGCGCAGTCATGCCCTGGCCTGCAACCACGAGACTCAGAAGTTCTTGCCAGACAGGCTCGCCCGCTTGCGCCGAACCGAGAGTGCGGCGGAGCATGAGGTCGTGAAAGTCTTCGACCATCCGCTCGAAGGGCACTACTGCGTGCAGGGCCAAGAACGCGAGTCCCCGTCGGCGCGAAGCTTCGACGAGTTCGGGAGGGGCCGTGAGGAACGAGCGCCCGACTTCCATCGCGAGTGCGACGCATCCCGCGTCCGCCAATTGGTCGATGTAGGCGGTGAGCTGCTCGGGAGATCGCCCGTGCAGACCGAGGCCCGTGGTCAGAAGGACCTCACCTCCGGACAGCAGCCCACCCATTTCGTACACCTCGGACGAATGGACCCAGCGGACCACCGCGGTATCGACGTCGCCCGCGAGCACCTCGATTGCGGCGGCCTTGAATGAGGGCATCGCAAGAACTTGTCGCAGAGTCGGGAGCATTTCTATATCGTCCGCCGAGGGGGCACTTCGTCATAGAGCTAGTTCTGCCGAACTGACAGGTTGTCCCTTGTCGGGCTGTTACCACCGTGGTCGGATTGTGACACGAGCCACAATCGACGATTTTGGTCAGACTCCAGGAGCGCACATGAATCATCCGGCACACACCGATGAGTATTTTCTCGGACTTGCGATCGAACAGGCGAAGATCGGTTGGGAGGAGGGCGGCGTGCCGATCGGCGCGGCGCTGATTCACCGGGGCGAGGTTCTCGCAGTCGGACGTAACCGTCGGGTCCAGATGAACAGCGCCATCCGTCATGGCGAGACCGACTGCATCGAGCGCGCCGGACGACTGCCGGCCTCGGTGTATCGCGAGTGTGTCCTCTACACGACTTTGTCGCCGTGCTTCATGTGCGCCGGAACGGCTCGCCTGTACGAGATCCCTCGAATCGTGGTCGGCGAAAATCGTTCCTTCGAGGCATCGGAGGAATGGTTGCGCAGCAGCGGAATTCAGGTCGACGTCGTCGACGACGCGGAGTGTGTGGCACTGATGGACCGCATGCTGGCCGAGCGCCCGAGCCTGTGGCTCGAAGACATCGGCGAAGTTGTATGAGCAGCGCCGTCGAACCTGCCACGGTCGCAGGCGATTCGGAGAGCGCAGGCCCCCCGGTCGATCCTGACTATCCCGTTACTCCGGTTCCGCTTCATGCACGAAAGCCGTTCTTCTCGCTCGCGGTGGTGTTGTTGGGGTTCACCATCTTCACACCGACGATGTTGGCCGGAGCAGCGCTCGGTACCGCGTTCTCGTTCTGGAAACTGATGGTGGTGATCGCCGCCGGATCCGCCATCTTGGGGGTTTACGTCGCCATGATGGGGTTCGTCGGAGCTCGAACCGGACTGACAACAGTTGTGATGGCGCGCTACAGTTTCGGCACTCGCGGGTCCAAGCTCGCTTCGATCCTGCTGGGCGGTACTCAGATCGGCTGGTACGGAGTCATCATCGGCACGATCGGCGATCTCACCGCCCAGGCGCTGGGCTGGGATTCCTACCTCGCCAGGGCGTCGGTGATGATCGCGGCGAGCATCTTGATGTGCGTCACCGCCTGCTACGGCTACCGCGGAATGTACTGGGTTTCGCTCGTCTCGACGCCCTTGATCCTGGCGTTGGCCTGCTGGGTCGTGTTCCGGTCCCTCGAAGAGGTCGGTGGATTCTCCGGCCTGGTCTCGGTTCAACCGCAGACGACCATGACGATCGCGCTCGCAATCACCACTGTCGTCGGCACGTTTGTATCGGCGGGAACGCAAGCGCCCAACTGGACCAGATTTGCTCGCTCCGGATCACAAGCGGTGTGGGCCTGCGTTATCGGGTTCCTCCTCGGAAACGGATTGATGATCCTGTTCGGCGCCATCGGAGCCATCACGTTCCACGAGGGTGACTTCGTGTTGATCCTCTACAACCTCGGGCTTGTCGGCTGGGGCCTGGTCTTGCTGTTCGGAAACCTCTGGAAGAGCAACGCAGACACCGCATACGCCTTCGGAGTGGCCGGTGCCGAACTGTTCAGAAAGCCTCGCAAGACCCCGTTCGTCATCGGTGGATGTGTGATCGGCACGGCGCTCGCTCTGACCGGTGTGCACAACCATCTTGTCGACTATCTGAGCCTGCTCGGAACGTTCATCCCGCCATTGGGCGGTGTGATCATCGCGGACTTCCTGTGCCGCTGGCGGCGCGGCATTCCCGAGGGTTACACCCCGCAGCCGGTCCACTGGCGAAACCTCGCCGTCTATGCCGTCGCAGCGTTCCTCGCTTGGCTTTCCGGTGAGTTCGAGGTGGGAATCCCACCGCTGATCGGAATCGTGGCAGCAATTGCTCTGACGATGTTCCTGCACAGGGTGTTTGGCAACAGCTCGGCAGATCGGGAGGTCTCGACCTCCACCGTCTGAATCGTGCGTCAGGCACCAGCGAGCCCCCGGTGGTTTCGACCCCGCCGGGGGCTCGCGTAATTGATGGAAAGGGCAGTCGATTCCGTTTCAACCGTCAGCGCAGAACAGGCAGGTACGGGGCCTCGATTCCCTGCTCTTCGAACGCAGTCAGCGCCGAGCGTGCAAATGCGCGCTGGACTGCCCACTGGCGCCCAGGCTTGACCTGCGCCGTCACTCGAATGGTAATTGCCTCGGCAGTAACCGAATTGACTCCCAGCATCTCCGGCTTGTCGATCATGTCCGCCCTGATCGGTTCGGACTCCGCCGCCTCGAGGACAGCTCGCGTCGCCACCTCACACGCTTTGTGCACGTTCGCATTGTGGGCGATCGGGAGATCGAGAACTGCAGTGGCGTAACCCTGACTCATGTTGCCCACTCGCAGGATTTCGCCGTTGCGGCAATACCACAAGGTGCCGTTGACATCTCGAATCGTGGTGACGCGCAGGCCCACTGTTTCGACGGTGCCGACCGCGTCGCCGAGATCAACGACGTCGCCGACACCGTACTGATCCTCGAGCAACATGAAGATGCCGGAGAGGAAGTCACGCACCAGGTTTTGTGCACCGAAACCGATGGCAAGGCCGATGACTCCGGCGGATGCGATGAACGGCGCGACGTTGATCCCGAGGATGCCGAGAATCTGCAGCACACACCAGACCAGGATGACGATGGACACCGTCGATTTGAGTACCGAACCGATGGTCCGGGCTCGCTGCGATCTGCGCTCGTTCACCTTGGCGTTCGGAGACTTGCGAGGCTTCGACATTCGATCGATCCCGCGGTGCAGTGCGAAGCGCAGAACGACTGCGAGTGCCACGTAGATCGCGATCTCGACGGGTCGGTGAATCAACCAGTCTCGGTTGGTATCGGTCAGTTCCCATGCTTGTATTTCGGAAATCATCTCCATGCAGTCTACGGATTCGGGCCGATCCGGGCATCGGTGCAGGGCAGACGGTCCAAAGCCGAACAGGCAGCTAGGCTTACGTCATGGCTGCGTTCACTGGCATACCCGTTGCTGCACTCGACTTCTACGAAGACCTGGAAGCCGACAACAGCAAGACCTGGTGGGCAGCGCACAAGGAGACGTACGACGAAGTGGTTCGTCGTCCGATGGCGTCGTTGACCGCGGCGTTGGAGGACGAATTCGGCACGGCCAAGCTCTTTCGGCCGTATCGTGACGTTCGATTCTCGAAGGACAAGATCCCGTACAAGACGCACCAGGGAGCGTTCGTCGGTCTCGCCGAGAGCTGTGGCTACTACGTGCAGATCGACGCGGCAGGGTTGATGGTGGCCGGTGGTTTCTACGCCAGCAGTTCGGAGACCATCGCGCGTTATCGTGCGGCTGTCGACGACGACGTTCGAGGCCCGGAGCTCGAGAAGATCCTGGCCTCCGTCGAGAAGGCCGGATTCACGATCGGCGGCGACAAGCTCAAGACGGCGCCTCGCGGATACACGGTCGATCACCCGCGGATCGAATTGCTGCGTCACAAGTCGCTGACTGCTGGTCGTAGTTACCCAAGCCCGTCGTGGCTGGACAGCGCCAGGACATTGAAGGAAGTTCGCACAGCGTGGCGCGCACTGACGCCTTTGGTCGAATGGTCCGGACAGGTGCTCGGACCGAACTGACCGTCCGACAGAAAAGTGTGACGTAGCCGTAGGAGAGTTCACCTCGAGTTCATCAAAACTCGAGACGCCTGGGGCTAGCGTGGTGTGTGTAACCGAAAGTTTCGGTCCCGCTTCGAGTCGCAGCGCCGCAGTTCGAAGCCATTTTCTCTCGATCGACATCGTGAACAACCCGTGTCAGTGGAGACCATCATGGCTATGTTTCTCGCTCTCGTCCTGATCATCTCGGTCCTCGGAATCGTCGGCACCTACCTCGCGTTCAGTGCGGTCTACTTCGTCGAGATGCGCAAACTCGACAAGTAAGGGGTGCGAATTGGCCTGATTCGACTATTTCTGGGCCGATCGCGACGACCCTCCCTGCGTACGCTGTTAGGGCATCCTTATCCGCTCGCAACAGTGGATGATTCATTTCTTTTGGAGGTTCGACACGCATGCCCGCTCAATCCACGCTCTTGCTTCCCGAGGGCTACTCCGACAACCGCCTCGTTTCGGACCTCACACGTCGGCAGTTCGGCTTCGGTGCCGGGATCGCCGGGCTGGGCGCGTTCCTGGCGGCCTGCGGTGACAGCGGGAGCAGTTCGGGTGAAACCGAAATGCGTTCTGTGACGACACCTCTCGGAACGTACGACATTCCTGTCAATCCGAAGAGGGTTGTCGCGATCGACTCGCGGCTCGATCTGGAACCTGCTGTAGCTCTGGAACTTCCGCTCGTCGGCTACACGTACGCCCAGGCGACACCGTGGGTGCCTATCGATTCGTCGGTACCGTTCCTGTCGGAGATCCCCAACCGCGAGCAGATCTTGGCGCTCGAGCCCGACCTGATCGTGTGCCTGAACTACGAGAGCGAGTGGTGGCCGGTGGCCGAGATGTCCACCATCGCACCGGTTCTGACGACAGAGTTCACCGACGACTGGCGCACAAACCTCTCGCGGTTGTCGGGCTGGCTCGGTCGAACGGCCACACTCGATCGATTGACGCTCGACTACGACAATCTGATTTCCGACATCCGCAGTCGTCATGCCGAGAAGATTGCGTCCAAGACCGTCGCCAGTGTCTCGTTCATGCCGGACACGAACACGCTGTACGTCACGAGCATCCGTACCTCCGAGAAGGGCGACAAGCCCAGCGACATGACGCTCGGCGACATCGGTGGCAAAACCGCCACCTCGGAGGGGCTCGATCCCGAGGGCGGCGTCAGCCTCGAAGGCCTCGACGTGCTGGCCGGCGTCGACGGCTTCATGATCACCGAGAACGAGGACAGTGCGGCGTACCAGGCATTGGTGGCGAGCAAGCTGTGGCAGCGACTCCCGGCAGTGCAGGCGGGCAACGTCACCAGTCTGGGTGGCTCTACGTTCTACGGTTCGATCTACACGATTTCGTACGTGGCACAGGGTTGGGATGCCCTGTACAACAAGATCAGCTGAAGCCTCTGCCGACCGGACCGATGAGTTTAGGTAACGCGGGCGGTCTAATCAGGTAGGCATTGACCAGAACTGAGGAGATCGACGTGCAAACAGAGCAATCCCCAGCGTTAGTGCAATCCCGCGACGGTACGACCATCGCATACGAACGCTCCGGTGCCGGACCAGCAGTGGTCCTGGTCGCCGGAGCGTTCTGCGACCGCGGATGGTTCGATTCCCTGGCTGCAGAGTTGGCGGCGGACTTCACGGTGTACTCGTACGACAGGCGCGGACGCGGGGACAGCGGTGACAGTCGCGCGTTCTCGATCGACGCCGAGGTGGAGGACTTGCGGGCGGTCGTCGCTGCCACCGGTGAAACACCGCTCGTTTACGGATTGTCGTCGGGTGCCGCGCTGGCTTTGGAGGCCGCTGCGCAGGCCGTTCCGATGCGTAAGCTCGCCGTCTACGAGGCGCCGTACATGGACGACGACCAGCGTGACGAGACTGCCCAAAGTGACCTGGAGCGATTGATTGCGGGCGGCGACAGGGAAGGTGCTGTGACGCGTTTTCTGGATCTGACCGGTGCATCCGCGGAGATGGTCGACGAGATCAAGCGGAGTGCCGATTGGCCCGACATGTGCGCCATCGCGCACACCTTGCCTTACGACGTCGCTGTGTGTGATCACGGCTGTCAGTCGCTCGACTGGCTTGCCTCCATTACCGTCCCCACGTTGGTCATGTACGGCGGTGACAGTGGTCAATGGGCACCTGCCTCGGCGACGAGAATCGCTGCAAAAGTCTCGGGGACAAAGACTTTGGAGATCCCCGGTCAGGGTCACGGCGTTGCCGACGACGCTATTGTCCCGGCTCTGCGTGAGTTCTTTTCCGGCTAATCGCTGTGCGGCGAAAACGATCGTCAACCTAGGGTTGACGTTTTCGATTGCGTCAACCTATGGTTGACGCATGAGCAAGCCAGTGGAAATGACCAACAAGGTTCGACTCGACGACCTCATCGACGCGATCAAGAAGGTGCACACCGATGCTCTCGACCAACTCTCCGACGCCGTGATTGCCGCTGATCATCTCGGTGAAGTTGCAGATCACCTGATCGGTCACTTCGTCGACCAGGCGCGCAGGTCGGGAGCGTCGTGGACGGAGATCGGCGCGAGCATGGGTGTCTCGAAGCAGGCTGCGCAGAAGCGTTTTGTTCCCAAGGCGCCGAGTGATCAGAAGCCGATGGATCCGAACGAAGGGTTCAACCGGTTCACTCCCCGGGCGAAGAACGTCGTCATGGCCTCGCAGAACGAAGCCCGCGCCGCCGGTAACGCAGAGATCCAGCCGGAGCACCTGCTCCTGGGGCTCGTCGAGGAGCCTGCCGGGTTGGCTGCGAAGGCGATAGTGGCGCAGGGGGTGGAGCTCGGATCCGTCCGAGCTGCAGTGGCCGGTGTACTACCGGCTCCGACTTCCGAACTACCAGAACTCATTCCGTACGACGCTCGTGCGCGCAAAGTCCTGGAACTGACGTTCCGTGAGGCTCTTCGCCTGGGCCACAACTACATCGGAACCGAGCACATCCTGCTCGCGCTGCTCGAACTCGAAGACGGATCAGGTGTTCTGGCTGATCTCGGAATCTCGAAGTCGGTGGCGGAGTCGAACATCGTTGGAGCGTTGGCCGTCATTCAGGATCAGTGATTCAGAGGTGAATCCGATGCAGAAGAGGGCCGCACCCTTGCGGGTGCGGCCCTCTTCTTGTGTCACTGATCAGACAGCGCGCACATTGGTGGCCTGAGGACCCTTCTGGCCCTGGCCAACCTCGAACTCCACACGCTGGTTCTCGTCGAGCGACTTGTAGCCGTTGCCCGAGATTTCAGAGTAATGAACGAACACGTCCGGTGTTCCGTCGTCGGGAGCGATGAAACCAAAGCCCTTTTCGCCGTTGAACCACTTCACGATGCCCTGTGCCATACCGATACTCCCTACAAACTCGATCCGGGCCCTCACATCGAAGTCCCGATCTCGATATGTCTATCCTCCCACGCCGCGCAAGTCGAACGGTGGGCGACGTGCAAAAGACGGTAATTCGGAAGCTTTCGAGGAGGGAATGGCAACTGATCTTCAACTGATTTTCGACGCTGGAGCGACCCGATCGCAGAAGGCAGGGACTGGTGGCTCGCCCAACTGCCTGCGGTGATAGATCAGCGGGAATGTACTTGTCCGCTCGAGAACGGTCCATTTTTATCGCTCCGATCTCTCGGAATCGCAAACGTAGGAACCCTATGGAAGATGAGGGTGGGCTAACCTCTCTTTCGCTGTGCCCTCGGCGCGCGCAGCAGTCGCCGAGAAGGAGAGTGCATACATGTACGGAACGATTTGTGAATCCACGACGTCTGAACTTGTGGACCAGCTCAGTCGCCGTGGGTTCTTCGGGGTCGGCGCAGTGGCAGCGGCCGCCATCCTTGCGGGGTGTTCGACTACATCAGATGCTTCTGATGCCGGCGAACAACGTGAGGTGATCAATGCGCTCGGAACCACCACGATCTCGGGAAAGCCGGAAAGGATCGTTGTTGCCAGCGACTTCACGGATCTGGAATTCCTGCTCTCGCTCGGCGTTCACCCAGTCGCCTACGGCAACACAGGATCGTGGGACCGCGGTTCACTGCCTTGGCAGAGCACCGCGGGAATAGCCGACCTCGAAAGCTTCGGCACCACAGGCGAAATCAACCCGGAAATCATCGCGCGCTACTCGCCGGACCTCATCATCGGAATGAAGACTTATCTCGAACCTGCAGCCGAGAGGCTCAGTCAGATCGCTCCGGTCATCGCGCTGGACTGGACCACCTCGTGGCGTGACGGCGTCGCCATGGTCGGGCAGGCAGCTTTTGTCGACGAGGCTGCTGCTGCAGCGATCGCCCGGACCGACGCTCTGATCTCCGACACCGCAGCTTCCCTGAACGGCTTGGGTGGCAAGACGATCATGATCGGCTCGATGTACGGCGATCAGTTGTATGTGCAGGGGGATGCCAGTGCGCCCGGGGCTCTGCTGCGCGAACTCGGACTCGACTATCGCGGATACAACGCCGAGCAGATGACTGCGCTGTCGATGGAGCAGGCGGAGGTACTCGCACCCGCAGACATTTTGCTCAGCCTCGCTTCTGATCAGGAAGCGACGACGAGGTTGGAGAACTTCGCAGTTTTCCAGAACCTCCCCGCGGTGAAGGCGCGATCCTATGCGCCGGTCGAACTTCTGCTCTCGAATGCCTTTGTCGATAATTTCGGTCCACTGAGCGCGCCGTACGCCTTGCCGCAGCTCGCCGGGGTCTTGACCGGGCTTGCGGCGGGCCAGGGAAAACAGCTCCCCTGACCTCGCTTCCGAGCCTATTGACGCCGCGTCGGCCTAGCATCGAAACATGGTGGACATAGATCTGACGGGCCGCGCCGCAGTAGTCGGCGGATCACAACCGCTGCGAGCGATACTCGAAACCCCCACTACCCCCGGCCCGTGGCCGGGGGTAGTGATGATTCACGAGGCCTTCGGGCTCGAGGAGGTGATGCAGCGGCAAGCCAAGCGGCTGGCCGCTGCGGGATTCCTGACGCTCGCTGTCGACCTCTACAGCGCGGGCGGGGCGAAGCGGTGCCTAGTGCCCACCATGACGTCGATGCTTCGAGGACACGGCAAGGCGTTCACCGACATCGAAGTCGCTCGCAGTTGGCTGGTGGAATCCCCGGACTGCACCGGAAAGATTGGTGTCATCGGATTCTGCATGGGCGGCGGCTTCGCGATGGTCAGCGCCGGAGATTTCGACGCTGCCTCGGTCAATTACGGTCAGCTTCCACGCAAACTCGATGAGGCCGTGGTGGATGCGTGCCCGATCGTCGGGAGTTTCGGAGGCAAGGACTTTTCGCTCCGGGGCGCGGCAGCGAAGCTGGAGACGGCGCTCAGCAATGCCGGTATCGAGAACGACGTCAAGGAGTACCCCACCGCCGGCCACGCGTTCCTCAACGACGCGGAGGCCGGACCCAAGGTGCTTCATCCTTTGGAGCGCATCCTCGGAATCGGTCCCGATCCTGTTGCAGCGCAGGATGCCTGGAAGCGAATCGACTCGTTCTTCGAGCGCCACCTGGCGTGATCAGCGACTGGTTCTCTCACCGCCGTTGACTGCCAATACCTGACCGGTGATCTGCCGGGCACCCGGTGAGGCCAAGAAATGGACGGCTGATGCGATGTCGTCCGGGGTTCCGGCGCGCTTGGTGCTGGTGGATTCGATCAGCATCGCGCGACGCTCGTCCGTCAGAAAGTCCCGGAAGAACTCGGTGTCGGCGATGTAACCGGGGGAGACGATGTTCGCCGTGATGCCTTCTGGGCCCAGTTCGGCGGCCAGATCGACATTCCACGTCGCAACTGCTGCTTTGGCAGCGCCGTACGCTCCAGCTCCCTTGTCGGCGGCAATCGATCCGATGGTGATGACGGCACCGCCACTGGGGATTCGATCTCGAACTGCTGCTGTGGTCAACACTGCCGAGATCAGATTGGAGTCCAGATTGGCCCGCCACCCGGCGGCCAGGGATTCCAGATCTGACGGCGCTTCACGATCGAAGTCCGTGTTACCGCCGGCGCAGTGCGCCACGACGTCGATGGTTCCCGGAAGCGAATCCTGCAGCCGCTTCAGGTCTTTCGGGTCGGAGTTGTCACAAGTCAAGGCGTGAACATTATCGCCCAACTCCTCCGCGGTCTTTTCGAGTGGTTCCGTGCGTCGGCCGGTGACAAAAACGGTGTCTCCGTCCCGGGCGAACGCCGCTGCAACTGCGCGCCCGATCCCTGTTCCGCCGCCGGTTACCAGAACTGTGCGTGTCATGCCTACCTCCGTGAGCTACGTTTAGACCTATACGAAGAACGTATCATTTAGAGCTAAACGAGGTGTGCAGTGGTGGGCGACTACAACCCGGACGACGCGGTGGACGCGGTTGCCTTGGCGTGGCTTCGCGAAAGGCCGGGCACGCCCGTGGAGGGTATCGGCATCGTCACCAGGCTGTGGATGTGCGCCAAGCTGCTCGGTGAGGATCGCCGACGGGTACTCGCCTCGGCCGGTGCGGACACAGCCACGCTGGACCTACTCAGTGTCCTGCGGCGATCCGGCGAGCCGTATCAGTTGACGACTCGCCAGATCACCGAGCAGACCGGAGTCACGGCCGGTGCGATCTCGCAGCGACTCGCGCGCGCGGAGAACGCGGGTCTGGTGGAGAGGTCCTCCGCCGCGCAAGGGTCACGAATAGTGCTCGTGACCCTCACTGCCGCCGGTCACGAGCTGGTGGAGCAATTGGTGGACCGAGTTCTCGGCCGTGAAGCCGAACTGACGTCGATTCTCACCGAGCAGCAGCAGGCCGAACTCACCGAACTGCTGCGTGTCTTTCTCGACGGCCTACGCGGCGAACTCGGTGACTCCGGCGTCGCGCACGTCGGGGCTTGATCAGGACAGGCGCTCGAAGACCGCAGCCAGGCCCTGCCCGCCGCCGATGCACATCGTCTCGAGGCCGTAACGCGCTTCGCGACGGTCCATCTCGCGCAACAGGGTGGCCAGGATTCGTCCACCCGTAGCTCCGACCGGATGTCCGAGGGAGATGCCGGAGCCGTTGGGGTTGATGCGTGGGTCGTCGGCCTCGAGATTCCAACTCTGCAGGACTGCAAGTGCTTGTGCCGCAAAGGCTTCGTTGAGTTCGATGACGTCCATGTCCGCCAGGGACAGCCCGAGGCGGCCGAGTGCCTTCTCCGACGCCGGTACGGGGCCGATGCCCATGGTGCGCGGCGGAACGCCCGCAACGCTCCAACTCGCGAGGCGTGCGAGCGGTCGCAGTCCGAGGGTACGAGCTTTGTCGGCGGTGGTGACGATCGCCAGTGCTGCGCCGTCGTTCTGACCGCTGGCATTACCTGCAGTCACGGTGGAGTCGGGGTCGATCTTTGCGCGCATGGGACCAAGGCGCACAAGCGATTCCATCGAGGTGTCGGCGCGTGGATGCTCGTCGGTGTCGACGAGCAGGGCCTCGCCCTTGCGCTGCGGAACGGATACCGGAACGATTTCTTCGGCGAAGACGCCGTTCTTCTGTGCTGCGACTGCACGCTGATGGGACTGAACCGCGAGTGCATCTTGATCCTCGCGGCTGATGGAGAACTCGGCGCGCAGGTTCTCTGCCGTTTCGATCATTCCGCCGGGAACCGGGAAGTCACGTCCGCCGGCTGTGACGCGGGCGCGCGCGAGACGATCGCTGAGCGCAACTCCTTCACCCTTGACGCCCCAACGCATTCCGGTTGCGTAGAACTCGGCCTGGCTCATCGACTCGGCACCGCCCGCGAGGACCAGGTCACTGCCACCGGACTGAACCTGCATGACGGCCTGGATGACTGCCTGTAATCCCGACCCGCACCGGCGATCCACCTGCATGCCGGGAACATCGATGCCCAGACCCGCGTTGAGCGCCGCGATGCGTCCGATCGCCGGAGCCTCACCGTTCGGCGAAGCCTGGCCGAGAATGACGTCGTCGATCTCCGCGCCGGAAATGCCGGTACGCGTGACGAGTTCGGTGATCAGCGTCGAGGCGAGATCTTCCGGGGCTACGTCACGGAAGACACCGCCGAAGCGGCCGACAGGGGTACGGAGCGGTTCACAGATGACAACGTCAGGCATTGGTTCTTCCTTGGTTCTGCTCGGTCAGCGGGTGGCAGCCGAGTGATTGTTGGACGACTGAGTACGTCCGAGATCGACGGAGATGGCGTCCGCAGTGGCGACTGCGGCCGGAACCAGTTCACCGCGAACAGCTTCGGCGCTGTAGCGGGCGGCTTGGGTGGAGATGTTGACGGCCGCGACCACGTCACCGGTCGCGTCCCGGATGGGTGCGGCGAGCGAGCGCAGACCCTCTTCGAGTTCCTGATCGACAATCGCGAACCCGTCGGCGCGAATCTTCTCGAGTTCGGCACGCAGTCCGTCGGCGGTGGAGATGGTCTTGCCGGTCAGGCGGGCGAAGGACACTCGGGCGAGGTAGGCGTCCAGTGCGTCGTCCGGCAAGCCGGCGAGCAGAACTCGACCCATGGATGTGGCGTACGCGGGAAAGCGCGTGCCGATGGTGATGGACACCGTCATGATGCGGCTGACCGGAACACGAGCCACGTACACGACGTCGTCACCGTCGAGGATCGACACGGACGTGGATTCACGGACCTTGGCGGACAAGGCTTCCAGATGCGGCCCGGCGATCTCGGGAAGGGACAGACTGGAGAGGTAGCTGTAGCCGAGTTCGAGGACACGGGGCGTCAACCAGAACACCGAACCGTCAGTACGTACGTATTCGAGTTCGACGAGCGTGAGTAGGAAGCGGCGAGCAGTCGCACGCGTGAGGTCGGTGTGCCGGGCAACCTCGCTGAGGGTGCGACGCGGGTGCTCACCATCGAAAGCCTTGATGACGGAAAGCCCACGGGCCAGCGACTGCACGTAGTCCGGGGACGGTCCCGGCGCTTGCTCGCTGCTGTTCTCACTCATGTTGTCTCGTTCTCCTCAGGTTCGGCCGAGAGGTCCGCGAGTGCTTGCTTTCCCAGCGCAAAAGCCAAGTTGCTGTTCGGCACACCCGCATAGACCGCGGTATGGAGAAATACTTCCACGAGTTCGTCGGGATCGATCCCGGCACGCAGCGCAGCGCGAATGTGCATGTCGAGTTCGTGTTCGTTGCCGACGGCAGTGAGGATCGCGAGAGTGAGGAGCCTGCGGGTGTGGTGATCGAGGCCGGGGCGCGACCAGATGTCACCCCACGCCGTGCGAGTGATGAAGTCCTGGAAAGGGGCGGTGAACTCGGTGGCACCGGCAATGGAACGGTCGACGTGGGCGTCGCCGAGCACCTGGCGTCGTACGGTCATGCCGGCCGACACCGCGGCGCTACGTTGGGCGAGCGCAGATGTGTGCGAGGCAATATGCGTTGCAAGTAGTTTGGTGACGCGCCCGGCTTGTTCGACGTTGGCCAGGTGTGCGCCCGGATCGACCACGTGCAGTACCGCATCGGCGATGCCGTCGGCGATCGCACCCAACGTCGACGGAGGCGTCGCCGGATCCTGCTCGCCCGCGACGAGGAGCGTCGGAGCGACGATGCGGGCCAGGTCGTTGCGGCCGTCCCACGTCGAAAGCGCCTCGCAGCAGGCGGCATAACCCTCGTCGGGTGTGGCTTCGACCATCGCGACGTGGCGGGCGACAAGCTCCGGATCGTTTTCGGCCAGTCCCGGCGTGAACCAGCGTCCGACGACGGCGGCCGCGATGGACGCGATGCCGTCCGCACGGACAGCCTGCGCACGATCGATCCACGGCTGAGCCGGGGCGAACTGCGAGGACGTGCACATCAACGTCAACGTCTCGACGCGAGTGGGGTGGTGCGCGGCGATCCATTGGCTGACAGCGCCGCCGAGGGAGAGCCCGACGAGATGTACGGACTCGAGTTCGAGCGAATCGAGGAGAGCGATGACATCGCAGGCGAGATCGGCAATTGAGTAGGGGCCCGCAGGCACCGGTGACTTGCCGTGGCCGCGATGGTCGACGGCGATGACGCGGTAGCGATTCGACAGCGCGTGAATCTGCGGCTGCCACATGGACAGATCGGATCCGAGTGAACCCAGGAGAACCACTGCCGGGGCATCGAGATTGCCGGTCTGTTGAAAGTTGAGAACGACGCTCATCGAGATCCTCCTGTGGGGCGTTCGGCGAGGGCGCGGTCGACCAGATCGGTGGCGTGGCCCAGATAGTGTGCGGGGTCGAGTAGTTCGGCGATCTCGGTTTCGCTCAGGTGCTCTGCGATGGCGGGATCACGATCCAATCTGGTTCCGGAAGTGGCTGCCGCGGTGACGATGTCGCGCGCTCGATCAGTGTGTGCGGACAGGGCCTTGGTGACACGCTCGGCGAGAATCAGGCCACCGGTGATGTCGAGATTGCGAGCCATCGACTCGGTGTGTACTTGCAGGCCGGTGAGGCTCACGGAAAGCTGGTGCGCAGCTCCGCCTGCCAGACGCAGGAGATCGGTGACGGTTTCCCATTCGGCGTGCCAGGGGCCTGCGGCGCGAGCGAATTCGTGATCCATGTTCGACAGGGCTGTGGCCACCAGTGCGGGAGCACGTCGCGCTGCCGCGCGGGCGGTGATCGCGGCAACCGGATTCTGCTTGTGCGGCATGGCCGATGAGCCGCCCGGAGCGCTCTCGGCAACCTCGGACAGTTCGGTGGACGCCATGACGGTGATGTCGGTGGCGGGCTTGGAAACGGCGCCGGCGACGATACCGAGTGTGGTCGCGAGTTCTGCGATGGTCACGCGGTCGGTGTGCCAGGGAGTGACCTGCCTGGCCAGGCCGAGTTCGTCGGCCAGCGCGTCGGCGATCCTGAGCCCGTCGGGATACAACGCAGCGAGTGTTCCTGCGGCTCCGCCGAATTGAACCGGCAACGTGGACAGCACGATCTCGAGGCGGATCGCGGCGGCGTCGAGTGCGGTGAACCAACTCGATGCCAGTAGCCCGAAGGTGGTCGGAAGTGCTTGCTGGCCCAGAGTTCTCGCGACCATCGGAGTGGAGCGATGGAGGCGGGCGAGGTGGGCGGCGGAATCGGCGGCGCGGGTCAGGTCGGCCAGAACCACCGCGCCCGCGCGTCGCGTCAACAGCATCAGCGCACAGTCCATGATGTCCTGACTGGTGGCGCCCGGGTGCACCACGGAGGCAGGCACACCTTCCTGTCCGACCCTTTCGCGCAGCATCTTCACCAGCGGAATGACGGGATTTCCGCCGGCGGCCGACGCGCGGCCGAGCGCCACGATGTCCAGACCGCCCGGTTGTGAGAGTTCGGCCGCGGCAGCAGCCACCGCGGCGCAATGTTCCCCGTCCGCCAACCCGACTGTGGCCATCGCACAACTCAGTGCGGCCTCCACGTCGAGCAATGCGGTGACCCACGCCTGGTCGGACAGGTGCTCCGATACACGGGTGGCCCCGAACACCGGGTCGAACAGTGCGCCGCGAGTGGGCATGTGTACTCCTCTTACAGCTCGAAGAAGGGCGTCTCGACGCCGTTCGCGTCCTCGTCCTGAACATAGACCGTCCAGGAGTACCCACCGTCGACCTTGGTTGCAACCAGCTTCGCGCGTTCGGTTTCGCTCAGTGAGGACAGCACCGGATCTGTTGCGTGTGCGTCGGCGTCTTCGGGGAAGTACAAGCGGGTGACCAGGCGGTCGAGCATGCCGCGAGCGAAGACCGACACGTTCACGTGTGGGGCCTCGTCCGCATCCGTTTCAGTGGGCTGCGCACCGGGCTTGACAGTGTGGACCAATGCAGTGCCCGTGGGATCCGCTGCGCTGCGGGCGAATCCGCGAAAACCAGCCGGAGTGAGCTCCACTGCGCCACGGGGATCGTCCGGATGGTTGAAGCGTCCGAGCGTATCGGCCTGCCATGTTTCGATCATCGCGTCGGCGACGGGTGTACGGGCGCCGTCGATCACCGTGATGGCCAGCGTGATTCGTCCGGGGGCATCGGCGGGAGCGGCGTCGGGGCCGTCCGTCCAGGGGAGGCCGATGTGCCAGTACGGCCCGACGGTCTGAGAGGGCGTGACACCGAAGGGGGCGGTGGTGAAGTCGCCGGGGACGACCGGATAAGTGGGTGCGGGCTTCGCGGTGTGATCAGTCATCGTGGTCTTCCTCGTTCTCGAATACGGAGGCGTTACGGCCGCGCAGGACGATGTCGAAGCGGAACCCGAGAGCCCAGTTGGGGACTGTGGCGTCGTAGTCGAAGACGCTGACCATGCGGTGACGTGCTGCTTCGGGTACCGCGTTGTAGATCGGGTCCTGGAAGAACATCGGATCGTCGGGGAAGTACATCTGCGTCACGAGGCGCTGCGTGAATGCCGTGCCGAACAGCGAGAAATGGATGTGTGCCGGTCGCCAGGCGTTGTCGTGGTTCATCCACGGGTAGGCGCCCGGCTTGATCGTGGTGAAGCTGTAGTGGCCGTTCGCGTCGGTGACGCAGCGACCCAGGCCGTTGAAGAACGGATCCAGCGGCGCGGGCCAGTTGTCGCCGGTGTGGCGGTAGCGTCCACCGGCGTTGGCCTGCCACACCTCGAGCAGTGTGTGGGGGACGGGTTTTCCGTCGCCGTCGAGTACGCGGCCGTGAACGACGATGCGCTGTCCCTGTGCTTCGCCGCCGTTGGCAATGGTCAGGTCGTTTTCGCCGGCGCCGACGCGATCCTCGCCGAATACCGGCCCGGTGAGCTCCGTGAGCCGCTGGGGGAGCAGCTTCAGCGGCTGCTTCGGGTGGCGAAGGGAAGTCGTCTTGTAGTCCGCGAAATCGGCCGGGGCGTTGACGCCAGTCGGCCGCTGGTACCTCGGCGGGAGATGCAGCATAGGGAACCTCGTCGTTCGGTTACGTGAAGTTGTTCGCAATGTGTACATGTGTTGCGCTCTGCGAACAGAATAGTTCGTAGATGTGACCCAGGCAATGCCGGGGGCGAGAAATGTTCGTTATGCGGACGGGGGTTCACAATACGTACGGGTCGCGCTACTGTGATCGACATGATGGACAAAGTCATTCCCACTGCTGCCGAGGCCGTCGCCGACGTGCCGGACGGCGTCACGATCGCTGTCGGAGGTTTCGGGCTCGTCGGAGTGCCGGAAATCCTCATCGATGCGCTCCTCGAGCAGGGCGCGACATCACTCGAAACGGTGAGCAACAACTGCGGCACCGACGGGTTCGGGCTCGGAGTGCTTCTGGAGAAGGGGCGTATCCGTCGTACTGTCAGCTCGTACGTCGGCTCCAACAAGGAGTTCGCGCGTCAGTACCTTTCCGGTGAGCTGGAAGTCGAACTCACGCCGCAGGGCACGCTCGCCGAGCGCATGCGCGCCGGGGGAGCGGGCATCCCCGCGTTCTTCACCCCGGCCGGCGTCGGCACCCAGGTCGCCGACGGCGGCCTGCCACTGCGTTACGACGGCAGCGGCGGCATCGCAGTTGCCAGTCCGCCCAAGGAAACTCGTGACTTCGACGGCGTCACCTATGTGATGGAGCGCGGCATCGTCGCCGACTATGCACTGGTCCATGCCTGGAAAGGTGACCGGCATGGCAACCTCGTCTACCGCGCGAGTACCCAGAACTTCAATCCGGCTGCAGCAACGTCGGGGCGCATCACCATTGCGCAGGTCGAGCACCTCGTAGAGCCGGGTGAGCTCGACCCCGCCGAGATCCACACGCCGGGCATTCACGTTCAGCGTGTTGTCCACGTCGGCCCCGTGACGGTCGGCATCGAGAATCGGACGGTACGAGCATGACTTCTGTACTACCCACCAAACTCACCCGCGAAGAGATGGCGGCCCGCGTCGCGCGCGAACTCGAGGACGGGCAGTACGTGAACCTCGGCATCGGTATGCCGACGCTGGTTCCGAACTACCTCCCGACCGACATCACCGTTGTATTGCACTCGGAGAACGGCGTTCTGGGCGTGGGGCCGTACCCGACCGAGGACGAACTCGATCCCGAGCTGATCAATGCGGGCAAGGAGACCATCACCGTTCTCCCCGGTGCGTCGTTCTTCGACTCCTCAGCGTCGTTCGGCATGATCCGCGGCGGCCAGGTCGACGTTGCCGTGCTCGGTGCCATGCAGGTCAGTGCCACCGGAGACCTCGCGAACTGGATGATCCCCGGCCACATGGTCAAAGGCATGGGCGGCGCGATGGACCTGGTCCACGGCGCAAAGCGCGTCATCGTGATGATGGAGCACGTCTCGAAGAAGGGTGAGCACAAGATCGTCGAGAAGTGCTCGCTTCCGCTGACCGGTAAGGGCTGCGTCCAGCGAATCATCACCGACATGGCCGTGATCGACGTGACTGACGACGGTCTCCGCCTGGTGGAGACGGCGCCGGGCATCAGCGTCGAGGACGTGGTTGCTGCTACCGGGGCGAAACTGATTCTTTGACAGTCTGTTTCATCTGATGGCTCAGCCGCCGGGTCGTGACTTCCATCCGACCTGGCGGCTGTTTTACGCCCCGACGTCGCTCAGCTCGCTCTCGACCGGAATCCAGAGCTCGAACCGTGCGACGGTGAAATCGTCGTTGTATTCGGTACGCATGATCTCGGGACCAGGTACGGAGCGAAAAGGGTTGGCAGGGAACCATTCCGTGTAGATATCTCGCCACAAATACTGCACAGATTCGATTTCCGACCCGTCGGCGGTGAAGACGGCCCACGTGTGTGCGTCGACCGTCAGCGCATCGAAACCCGTGGGTGAAGGTTTGCCGGTGACCACTCCCAGGTAGTAATCCAGTTCTGTGCCTTCGGTTCTGGGATGCGCCAAATTGTCGACGACACTGACGATTCCCGACGGGTCCTGATCGGAGAGCTCGCGCAACCCTCGCAACGCAACCTTGTCCACGGAGCGGGTGAAATCTTCGATCGCAGAATTGGGACCTTCGTGAACCAATGGAACCCGGGTCTTGAACCCGACTACCGTCAGGGCAGGTTTGTCCACAAGCATGTAGTCCATCGGTGTGGCTCCTTCCAGTGTCACGTGAATGACAAGTTTCTGTTGGGATTTGAGAACGGCGGGAGCGCGTTTGACCGCGCCGGGGCTCACGCCGTGAAATGCGGTGAACGCTCGTGTGAAGGCCTCCGCGGACGAGTAGCCGTACTTCACGGCGGTCTCCAACACTCCTGATCTGCTGACGGACAACTCGGCACCGGCCAGGGTGAGTCGACGTCGACGGATGTATTCGGATACGGGAATGCCGGCCAGGGCCGAGAACATCCTCCGAAAGTGATACTCCGAGGTGGTTGCCAGCCTTGCTATCTCGGCTGTCTCGATCTCGCCGCTCAGATTGCTTTCGATGTAGTCGAGCGCGCGGTTCAGTCCGTCGATCATCGTGTCTTCCTGTTCACGGGTTTCACGCTACGCAGATCACTTGGGCCGTACCCGACTATCCGTGCCCGAAAAAGTAGGGCAGGAAATGCATCTGGACAACTCAGTTAATCATCATTATCTTGAATCGAACATCGATGGTTGACCAGGAGGCACAGTGAGCACCCGATTTCCGCAGGCTGAATTGACCGAGGTGCCCGAGGACATCGCCGCCAAGATTCTCGAGATCCAGGAGAAGTCGGGGTTCGTGCCCAACGTCTTCCTGATGTTCGCTCGGCGCCCAGCCGAGTTCCGGGCATTCTTCGCATACCACGACGCGATCATGCTCAAGGAAGATTCCGCACTCACCAAGGGTGATCGAGAAATGATCGTCACCACGATCTCTGCGGCCAACAAATGTACGTACTGCGTTGTCGCGCACGGCGCAATTCTGCGTATCTACGAGAAGAAGCCGCTGGTTGCCGACCAGGTTGCGGTCAACTATCGCACCGCAGAAATCTCCGATCGTCAGCGCGCGATGCTCGACTTCGCCACCAAGGTGAACTCCGCCTCGCACGAAATCGCCGACGCCGACTTCGACGCCCTTCGTGTGCACGGCTTCGGCGACGAGGACGCGTGGGACATCGCCGCGATCACTGCATTCTTCGGGCTCAGCAATCGCATGGCGAGTTTCTCCGGCATGCTGCCCAATCCGGAGTTCTACCTGATGGGGCGCGTTCCGCGGTCCTGATTCCTGCGGGTAGAGCAGCAGCTCTCAATTTTTCGGACCGACCGGTCGTAACGTCTGGAAGTCAGCCGACGAAGTAAAGGCTGTCCACGCCGGAATTGCCGTCTTCGTAAAGAAGGCCGAAAGGTTGAGCGCTATGTCGGAGAAGTCCATCGCCCATTCTCGGAGGGTCCGCTCTGCGGCCGCCGGTGCCGTACTAGCTCTCGGATTGGCGGTGGGCGGCACGGGAATTGCATCGGCAGAGCCGGAAACCGTGTGTACCCCGAGCGCTGATCCGCTGGTGACCTGCGCCGAGGAAGAGGCAGCTGCCACCACCGACGCCGACGCGGCGACGAGCACCGAGACCACGCCGGAGAAGGTTGAAGCCGGGGTCGCGGGCACGGGAAGTGCCGAAACCGCTGGTACGGACGCTGCAGCACTGGCGGAAGCCGAAGCAAAAGCCAAGGCAGCTGCCGACGCGGCAGCGAAGGCCGCCGAAGCAGCCGCGACGGCAGGGGTCGACTCGTCCGCAGCGACAGACACTTCGGTGAAGGCGACCGAGGCAATGACCCAGGCGAGCGTCGAGGCAACCAAGGCGGCGGTCGAATCGACCAAGGCCAAGGCGGAGGCCGGGGCCGCGGAACAGTCTGCCAAGGAAGCCGAAGAGGCAGCCAAGGTTGCGGAGTCCGCGGCGGCCGATGCGAAAGAGGTAGCAAAAACAGCTCAGGCAGAAGCCGACGCGGCCGCAGCCAAGGCTGCTGAACTCGAGGAGGCTGCGAAGGCCGCCGGTTCGGGGCCCAAGACCGAAGAGGCAGCAAAGGCGCGCGCCGAGGCTAATGCTCTGCAGGCCAAGGCCGATGAGGCGAAGGCTGCCGCGGATGCAAACGCCAAACTGGTAGCGGACAAGAACAAGGAAGCCGAGGAAGCCTTCAAGAACTGGGATTTCGCGAAGGCAGCCGTCGCTAAGGCTCAGGCGTTGGCCGCAGCTTGGAATGCCAAGCAGCTCGCGATCACCGTCAAGGAAACTCAGAAGGTGGCCACCGCCGCCGAAACCACCGCCAAGGCAGCCGAGTCCGCAGCCGCCACCGAGGTAGAAGCTGCCACCGCCGCCCGTAAGGCCGCAGATGAAGCGGCGGCTACCGCAGCTTCCGCACAGAAGGACGCTGCCGCTGCACAGAAGGCCGCGGAGACGGCGCAGGCCGAGGCCGATGCTGCAGGGGAGGCGGCCACCGACAAGCGAGCAATCGCCGACGAAAAGGCTGCCGAAGCCGCCAAGAAGGCCGAAGCTGCCGAAGCAGCGAGTAAGAAGGCGCAGGATCTCTACCTGGCCGCCGAAGACGCGAAGGCGGCGGCCGACGCCGCAGCAGCAAAGGCCAAGGAAGCTCAGGCCGCCGCAGCTGCCGCAAAGGCTGAAGCGGATGCAGCGCAGAAGATCGTCGACGAGCTCAAGGCAAAGGGCGAGAAGGAGATCGACAACGGAACAGGCGTCGGCGGTGAGGTGATCATCGGTGAGCACACCGACGACGGCTCCGGAGTCACGAAGGTCGACGAGACCACCGCTGTAGTGAACAAGACCGGCGTCAAGCTGGTCGGCTACTACAACAACAAGGGAGCCTTCGACGTCGTCGACTACTACGTCACCGACGCCGACGGCGATCCGGCACTCGCTGGAAGCCTGCCCCCGGTCGATCTTGCTCTCGGCGACACCGCAAGCAGCAGCACCAGCGGTAGCAGCAACTCCAACCTGCCGGCTGTATTGATCGGCGTCGGAGTCGTCGGCGCTGCCGCCGCAGCAGCTACGACGGTGGTTGTTCGTCGCAAGCGTCATGACGGCCCGGGCAACACGTCTGCGTAGCGCCGGCCTCTCGGCGGTAGCGATCCTCGCCCTCCTCGCATCCGGATGTTCGGGCGAGAACGCAGGATCGCTACCAGACCGCTCGCCGGTGCAGTCGCATATCGCGGCTGCACCGGCTTCGGTGACCGTCGATCCGGCAGAACCCGAGCGGATCGAGTTGAGGTCTGCGTCCGGGGTTACGTACCTGAGCAGTCCGTTGCACTCGGAGAAGCTGATGCGCGGCGGCGAGAGTGGGCAGCAACTGAATCCTGTCGACGAACTGCCGGTGTGGTGGGGTGAAAGCGGAATGCCGGGAACGTCGACCACACAAACAGTTGTCGTGGTCGGCCACAACTACACCACTCGCGAAGCACCGTTCCGGGCGCTCCGGGTAGTGGAGCCGGGCGATCGAATTCTCCTGGGTACACCGAACGGCACACTCGAGTACGACGTCGAAACAGTCGGGCCGCTGCACAAAGGTTCGCTGCTGGGCGCTCACGAGTTGCGCGAATCGGTTCCGGGACGGCTGATCCTCGCCAATTGTGATGTCGTCGAAGGAGAGTCGACCGACGACAATTACGTTGTCATCGCCCAGCTGGCAGCGCACTGAATCCGTGGCAGTGCAAGAATAGGTACATGGATTCCCTCGGACTTCTCTCGGAACTGGTAGCTCTCGACACGGTCTCGGGGGAGTCCGCTCCTCAACAGCGGGCGATGGATTCGATTGTCTCGTTGGTTCTCTCACGTGCGCCACAGGCGAAGGTGGAGTCAGACCTGACCGGCAATCATCCCTGGGCCTTGATCACCAACGAAGCTGCACCCTCGGCAGCCAGACTCCTGTTCGCCTGCCACGTGGACACGGTGCCGGTGGGCACTGTCTCCGACTGGGAGTTCGATCCGTATGCCGCACAGGTCGACGGCGAATTGTTCCTCGGCAGAGGGACATCGGATATGAAGGCCGGCCTTGTTGCCGCTACTGCCGCGGTTGTCGACGCTTTCGAACGTGGAGTCCCGGTCGCGCTGTTGCTGACGAGCGACGAGGAAATCGGATCGCTCGGGGCTGTTCGTTCGGCCGACGCCGTTGCGAATCTCGAGGTCGGGGCCGTCATCGTTCCCGAGGCGACCGGCAATCGCATCAACCTGGGGCACCGCGGCGCACTGTGGCTCGAAGTGTCCGTCAAAGGAAAAGCCGCGCACGGGAGTACACCGCAGCGAGGAACCAACGCCGTCCTCAAACTGCTTGACGTCGTCGACCGAGCCCGGCGTGAGCTTCCGCTGTCGTCCGACGCGTTTCTGGGTGCCGAAACCTGGAACCTCGGCTTGGTCGGCGGGGGTTCGGCTCCGAACATCGTGCCGGACAGTGCACGTGCGGTGATCGATCACCGCACGGTGGGAGACGGCGCCGACCTGCTCGCGTGGTGGCGAGCCCAACCAGAAGTCGACTCGGTGGAGACGTCGATTCATCTGGGAGGTGTGCGTACTGACGCGTCAGACCCGTGGTTGGCGACCCTGCCTATCCCTGTTGCAACCGAACCGGTTTCGTACTTCACCGACGCTTCGGTACTGGCCGCCGCCGCCCCTGGTGCTCCCGTCGTGATCTGGGGCCCTGGCACTCCCTCGCTGATGCATGCGGCCAACGAAAGCGTCAAGGTTTCCGAACTGGACGATGCGATCGCTGCTTACGGTGCGGTTGCCGCCGCTTGGCCGACGGTGGACTGACGGACAATCAGTTCAGGAGCAAGCGCGATGTGGGCTGTCGACTCGGAAGAGCTGTTCATCGCCTGATCCAGAAGTCGCACAGCTTCTTCCGCGATTCTTTCCTGCGGCTGGCCGACGGTGGTCAACGGCGGGTTGCACAATTCAGAGAACGGGATGTTGTCGAAACCGGTGACTAGAACGTCGCCGGGAACGTCGATGCCCAATGCGTGACAGGTCTGCAACACGCCGAGTGCGATCAAGTCGTCGGCGCAGACCAGGGCGTCGGGGCGAGTTTTGCCGGTCAGGATGATGTTGGATGCCGTGCGCCCCCACTCGATCGAGTACTCGCCGAGTTGTGTCCACTCGTCACGAGTTTCGATGCCCATTCGATCCGCGTGGCGGAAGAAGCCGGCCCGGCGAAGTTCTGTTGACGAATTGGTCAGCTCGGAACTGATGAAGGCGGCTGATTGCGCGCCACGCTCCGACAGATGCTCCATCACCAGGGATTGAGCGGCGTCGTCGTCGACGCCGACCCAGTCCGTCTGGGTATCCATTGCAAACCGGTCCAGTTGAACGACCGGAAGCGTTGCCGCGCTGGCTCGGACGGCCTCGGCACTCAGTTCGCCGTGGCACGGGCTGATGATGATTCCGTCCACTTGCCGGGAGACGAGCGACTTGAGTCGCTGCGCTTCCACGTCGGGATCGGAACGAGAATCGCACAGGAACAGTTGTAGTCCGCGCCGAGCGAGGACGTGTTCGACGTTGACCACCAGCGAAGTGAAGAAGGGGTTCGCGATACTCGGAACCACCATTCCGACAGTGTCCGTCCGATTACGACGCAGCGAGCTGGCGATGATGTTTCCCGAGTATCCGAGAGAATCCGCGGCTCGTTTGATCGTCGCTGCAAGCTCGTCCGAGACAGGGCGGGATCCGGACAGTGCCCGCGACACGGTGGCCGTCGACACCCCGGCCAGTTCCGCGACATCGCGAATGGTCGCCTTGCGCATGCGTCCCCCGTTTTCTGCTCGATTCGGGTCCGAGGTTATCGAACCGCACGGTCCAGTGTCCCGCATGTAACGCGATTGAGGCAATCGTTTACAAATTCGAATTGTGAAATCCTTGACACAACCCGGTGCTGATCGCATAACCTGCTAATTCATCAAGGCAATCGATTACATCGTGTGCAGATCTTGTGCATGGACATACAGCGCAAATCTTGCGCATGGAATGGGGTAGCTGAAGTGACCGCATCACCGCTCGGAGTCTTTCCGCCCAAGCCCTCGGCGCTGGCAGAGATGTTCACCGGCACGCCATCTCTCATCGGGGCCATTCACCTCCCGGCCCTGCCGGGCAGCCCGCACTACACCGGGCAGCCGGTTTCGGAAATTGCTCGCTTCGCCGTCGAGGAAGCACACGCGTATGTCGACAACGGTTTCGACGGTGTGATCGTCGAAAATCACTGGGACATACCGTTCCTCAAGCCCGGCGAACACGGATACGAAACCGCCGCCAGCATGGGAGTCATCACGGCAGCGGTGGTCGGCGAGTTCGGCAAGGCGGTCGGCGTCAGCATCCTGTCCAACGCCGGCGAGTGCGGAGTGGCCGCAGCGTGGGCGGCAGGCGCGAGTTTTGTGCGCGTCAATCAGTGGGCAAATGCCTACATTGCCAATGAGGGATTCATCGAGGGTCAGGCGGCCAAGACGACGCGCTTCCGCCATCGCATCGGCGCCGACCCGGTCCGGATCTTCGCTGACGTGCACGTCAAACACGGTGCGCATGCCATTGTCGCGGACCGCACTGTCGCGGAACAGACCGAAGACGCCGAGTTCTTCGACGCAGATGTTCTGATCGCGACGGGTTCGCGCACCGGTGACGCCGCTTCGGTCGACGAGGTTTCCGTGATCCGAGACAACACCGTTCTTCCGGTGATCATCGGCTCCGGCATCACGGCTGCCAATGTCGCAGCGCTGATGAAGGAATGCGACGGCGCGATAGTTGCATCCTCGGTGAAGGACAATGGACGCTGGTGGGGACGGGTCGCAGGCGAGAAGGTCCGCGAACTGTCCCGGGCCGCAGGAAAGTAACCATGATTGTCTTTTGTGGATACGCCAACAACGATGTGACGGTACATGTCCCACACGTACCGGTACTCGGTGAGCGCGTTCAGGCAACGGCCATCAGTCAGATCGACGGTGGAATGAATGCAAATGCTGCGGTATCCGCGGCCAGAATGGGCGCGCAAGTGATCTTTGCCGGTGCCGTGGGCCCGGACGCGCGGTCCACCGAGTTTCTCGAAGCCCTCGAGGCAGACGGCGTCGACACCAGTTGGTCGCCGCGAGATGCGTTCCTGTCGACGGCAGTTGTTCTCATCGCGCAGGACGGCGATCGCTCCATCATCAGCCAGGACGACCCGAACGATGCCGAACGCATCGGAGTTGTCGTCACCCGATTGGCCGCTGCCGGCGGTGGACGACTGTTCCTCGACGGATACCGTGCGGTCTTCCTCCCGGATGAACTACCGGGAAGCGTAAGTCTGGTAATCGATCTGGACGGTTGTGAAAACAAAGCCGCGGCACTGCGCGCGTTCGCTCTGGCCGACCACGTCGTCGTAGGGCGTGCCCTGTGGGAAGGCGAGTTCGGGATCGGTTTCGACCAGTGGCAGACTCTGGCCGCCGAGCACCACACCCATCTGCTGGTGACCGACGGCTCGCGAGGTTGGACACTGGCCACACCGGACGGCGAGGTGACGAGCGAACCGGCAGTAGCGGTCGACGTCGTCGATGCAGTCGGGGCCGGTGATTGCTTCGGCGGTACGTACATCGCTTTTGTCGACGCCGGGCGATCACCGGTGGACGCCGCACGACTCGCCGGGGCATCGGCTGCATTGGCTTGCGCCACCGCAGGCCCCCGCGGATGCCCCACCCGAGATGAATTGGACAGCTTCACAGCAACATTGACCCCTCACACCCTTTTGGAGACTCGATGATGAAACGTGCATTGCCTCTGGCGCTGGGAGCTGCAGTCGCGCTCACGCTCACCGCTTGTGACTCGGCTTCGTCGAGTGACTCGAAGGACGCATCGGGGGGCTCGTCCATCCCGCAGCCGACCCGGGTCGCCGAAAGCTGTGACGGGACGAACGGCAAGCTCAAGGTCGGTCTGGTGACCATCAACCTCCAGGCGCTGTACTTCAACCAGATCAACAATGCCGCGAAGAACGTCGCGGACAAGGCAGGCGTCGACCTGCAGATCATCAGCGGCAACGACGATTCCGTCGCGCAGGCCAACGCCTTCGACAATCTGATCGCCGCCGGAGTCGACGCGATCATCGTCGATGCAATCGACACGGACGGAATCAAGCCGTCGGTGGTCAAGGCCAAGAACGCGGGCATCCCCGTCGTCGCGGTCGACGCGACCATCGACGATCCGGCACTGTCGACTCAGGTCGGTACGGCCAACGCCGAGGGTGGCGCCAAGATCGGAAACACCTTGGCCGACGTCGCGAACAACACCGGAACGGTCGGTATCGTCGGCGCGCTCAACAGTACTGTCCAGTTGGAGCGGCAGAAGGGCTTCACGGAGACCGTGACCGGCCGCGGAATGACCGTCGGCACCGTCGTGGACGGACGTAACATTCAGGAGAACGCACAGACCGCAGCGGAGAACCTGCTGACCGGCGGTGGCGACATGAAGTACGTCTACGCAACCGGTGAGCCGGCACTGATCGGTCTCGTCGCGGCGGTCAACAGTCAGAAGGCGCAGGATCGCATCGAAGCAGTCGGTTGGGATCTTTCGGATCAGGCGGTAGGCGGACTCAAAGCCGGTTGGCTTAAAGGCGTGGTCCAGCAGAACACCTTCGAATTCGGCCATGAGGCAATGAATTCGGCAATCGACCTGGCTTGCGGACGCGGCGCTCCGGCAAACATCCCGGTTCCCACCCAGATCGTGACCCCGGAGAACGTGGCCGACTACATGTACTACTTGGAGAAGTAATCATGGCACCTCCACTGATCGAACTCTCGGGCATCACCAAGTCGTACGGACCGGTGAAGTCCCTTCAAGGAGTGGACCTTCGGCTGGCGAAGGGTGAAGTACTCGGAGTGGTCGGCGACAACGGCGCCGGTAAGTCCACTCTGATGAAGATTCTCGCCGGTGCGGTTCAGCACGACGGCGGCGAAATGCGCGTCAACGGTGAACCAGTGCGCTTTTCGACGCCTCTCGACGCCCAGCAGAAGAAGATCGGAATCGTCTACCAGGATCTGGCTCTGTGCGACACGCTGGACGTCGCCAGCAATCTGTTCCTCGGCAGAGAACCGCGAAAAGGCCCCTTCCTCGACCGGCATGCCATGCACGAGAAGGCGGCTCACATTCTCGCCGACCTGCATGTCAAGGTGAAGTCGACCTACCAGGAGATCGGGCAACTGTCCGGCGGACAGCGGCAAACCGTCGCGATCGCCCGCGCAGTCTCCTTCCGCCCAGACGTACTGATCCTCGACGAGCCCACCGCAGCGCTTGCCGTCGCCGAGGTCGAGTCGGTGCTCAAGCTGATCACGGACGTCGCAGCGGCCGGCGTGGGCGTCATTCTCGTGACACACCGCCTGCAGGACCTGTTCCGCGTGTGTGACCGAATCACGGTCATGTACGAGGGGCAGAGTGTCGACGACGTTCCGATCGGCGACCTCAACATCGAGTCCCTCGTCGGACTCATCACTCGAACTCCGGTGCCGCAACGGACATCGGCAGCAACACAGGGAGCCACGGCATGACCACTCTCGAGAAGACCCAGGCGCCGATCGAGCGCAAGCTCGCCGCGAAACCCTCCTTGTGGGACAGCGTCAACAAGCCCACCCTCGCGATGCTGGCGGTGACAGTTGCTGTCGCAGCCGTCTTCTCGGCGACCACGTCGTCGTTCCTGACATTCACGAACCTGTCGAACCTGGCAACCCAGATCGCTCCGGTTCTGATCATCGCGGTGGCGATGACTTTCGTGATCACGGCAGGTCAGATCGACCTGTCCGTCGGTGCGATCGTCGCGTTCGTCGCGGCGATGAGTGCCGAGCTTATCCAGGCCGGCGTCGATTCGTCCCTGGTCTTCGTCGCCGCCCCGGTGATGGGTGCGGCCTGGGGCCTGGTCAACGGATGGCTCGCTGCCTATCAGGGTATTCCGCCGTTCATCGTGACTCTGGCGACGATGTCCGTCATTCGCGGTATCGCGCTGTATCGGACCGAAGGATTCTCCGTTCCGGTTCCTGCCGACACTTACTTCGCGAAGCTCGGAACTGCTGAGTTCCTCGGGTTCTCCGCCAGCGCCTGGATTGCTCTCGTCGTCGTGGTCATCGGAGCAATTGCGCTCAACCGCATGCGCTTCGGGCGCTATGTCACCGGTATCGGCTCCAACGTCGAATCCGTGCGACGGTCCGGCGTCAACACGCGTCGTGTGCTCATGATGACGCTCGTCTTCACCGGCTTGGCTGCCGGTATCGCGGGACTGCTGATCGCGGCTCGACTGGGCTCGGGTTCGGCCAACTCCGCAACGGGATTCGAGCTCACCGTGATCACCGCGGTGGTTCTCGGTGGCACCAATCTCTTCGGCGGTCGCGGCACCGTGATCGGTACCGTCATCGGCGCCGTCCTGACCGGAATCATCGCCAACGGATTGACCCTGCTCGGCGTGAGCCCGTTCCTGACGCCGATCATCACCGGTGTCGTTCTGCTACTGGCCATCTGGATCAACATGCGCGGACATACACTGAGCGCGCTGTGGCGACACCTGCAGTCCGCACCGTCGGGGCCTGCACGCTCATGAGCAAGGTTCGTACTGTCACGGGAACCGTGGACAGCTCGGAACTCGGACTGGTTCTCCCACACGAACATCTGCACAACGACGTCACCGGTGCGTACACCGAGGCCCCGGATCCGGTTGTGGCACAGCGGTTGGCCGGTCCGGTACGCGCCGAGGATGCCTGGCTTCTTCACGACAATCCGTATTACAGTCTCGACAATTGTCGAGTCGACGACGGATCGGCCGTGGTGGAAGACCTTGCGGACTTCGCCCGCCTCGGTGGTCGGACGATCGTCGATCTGACACCGCCGGGACTGGGCCGGGCACCGGAGAAGCTGGCGGAGTTCTCGCGAAAGTCAGACGTGCGAGTGATCATGGGTTCAGGGTGGTACCTCGAGACGACCCATCCGGTCGAGGTCCACGAACTCGGTGTCGACGATCTGGCAGGTTCGCTCGTCGAGGAGTTCGATCCGGCAAAGGAATTGGCTCCTGGCGTGATCGGGGAGATCGGAGTCTCCCCGCTCTTCACTCAGAACGAGGCGAAAGCGTTGCGGGCGGCATGCATCGCCCAGCGCGAGGTGGACGTGCCCCTGTTCGTCCACCTTCCGGGCTGGCAGCGCGTGGGACATCACGTCGTCGACATCGTGGTCGACGAGATGGGCGTCGATCCGCAAGCAGTGGTCCTGTGCCACATGGACCCGTCCGGACACGACGCCGACTACCAACGATCGCTCGCCGACCGCGGTGTCTTTCTCGAGTTCGACATGATCGGGATGCCTTTCGATTTCCCCGGCGAGGGTCTTTCTCCGCATCCGGCGGAAACAGCCACTGCGGTAGCCGGATTGGTCACCTCCGGTCACGCATCACAGCTCCTGCTCAGTCACGACCTCTTCCTCAAATCAATGCTCAGAAAGCACGGCGGAAACGGATTCTCCTACGTACCACTCGCCTTCGCCGCCCGATTGGTGCGCGCAGGCGTAGATCCCCAGCAAGTGTCCGCATTGATGCGAGACAACCCGAGGTCGCTCTTCGAGCAGGCCGCGAAAGGAAACAGAAGCAGTCATGGGTAAACGAGTACTGATCGCCGGCGAGAGCTGGATGACGACGTCGACGCACGTCAAGGGCGTCGACGAGTTCAGTGTCCATTCCTACGTCGAGGGAGTCGGCCCGCTTCGGGATGCGCTCACCTCACGTGGCCACGACGTGACACACATGCCCGCACACCTGGTGCCGACGCAGTTCCCCGGTACCGCAGAAGCACTGTCGCAGTTCGACGTCGTCGTTCTCTCCGACATCGGAGCGAACTCGCTGCAGCTGGCTCCCGGTGTGTTCGACCAGTTCCGCGCCGGCGAGGATCGCCTTGTCGCGCTTCGTGACTGGGTGAACGCCGGCGGCTCACTGATGATGATCGGTGGTTACCTCTCGTTCTCCGGGTTCCAGGCGCGAGCAGCTTTCCGCCAGACCGCGATCGCCGAGGTACTGCCCGTGACGATGCTGGCCGAAGACGATCGCGTCGAGACACCGGCTGGGATCGTTCCCACCGTCGTCGATGCTGCTCACCCGGCTCTCGGTGGTGCCGGCGATTCCTGGCCGGCGCTCCTGGGATACAACCGCGTCGTCGCGAAGGACGGTGCCGTGGTTCCCGCCACCATCAACGGCGATCCGCTTGTCGCTGCCGGTGAATACGGCGCCGGACGGTCGATCGTCTTCACCTCGGACTGCTCGCCGCACTGGGCTCCGCCGGAGTTCTGTGAGCAGTGGCCCGGATACACCGACCTGTTCGACGGCTTGATCAGTTGGGTCGCCGGCGAATGAGTCGCTCCTCAGACCTGCTCGCGCGGCAGCAGAGTAATCTCGCTGCCGCGCGGGCGGTTCCATTCATCGAGGACACCATCGGCGGGACGTTGAGTGATGAGGGATTCCGCCGGTACCTCGTGATCGAAGAGGCATTTGTACTGACGGCCGTCAAGGTGTTGGGGTTGGTGGTCGCCGAATCCCCGACGCTCGACGACGCGCTCGACCACGTGACGTCGATGTCGAACCTGGTGGGCGAGCAGCGCGAGTATTTCGCGCACTTGCGTTCCCGCTTCCCGTACGAGGGTGACGCAGCGGCGCTGGTCGAGGAGTCGGCCGTGCTGTCCACGCACGCCTTGGCCCTCGCTCGCGAAGAGGGCAGGGCGGCGGCGCTGGTGGGCATGTACGCCGCGGAAACCCTGTATCTGTCGTGGTGCCGGGAGGCGGCGGCAGTGAAGGTAGATCGCGAACCAGCGTTGCAGGACTGGGTGGACATGCATGTCGCTCCGCCGTTCGTGTCTCAGGTGGCGGTGCTGGCGTGCGAGGTGGACGCCATGCCCGAGTCCGTCACCGACGAGGACCTGGATCGGTGGTTCTCCGGCATGCTGGTCGCAGAGATCGATTTTCACAACGTGGTGGTGTGAACCACTGCTGTGCGCCTTTATTAACCCCCGGCGGTTAATAAAGGCGCATAGCAAAAGGCCCGTAGGTCGCTTTCGCAACCTACGGGCCTCTTCTTTGTAGCGGGGACAGGATTTGAACCTGCGACCTCTGGGTTATGAGCCCAGCGAGCTACCGAGCTGCTCCACCCCGCGTCGGTGTGAAACCAACAGTACACGACTTCTGGAGGCGCAATTACCACCCCCTGTCACCGGCCGGAGTGGGCGCTTTCCGAGTAGTAACCGCGGATGTGGCCGACTATGCGCTGACGTGCGAGTTCGCCGTCACCCGCGTTGACCGCATCCACCAATCCTCGGTGTTCGTCACGCAGTCGCATGCAGGTGCTCGGCCAGCTGTCGATCTGGACGCCCGCGAGAACGTAGGCCTCGATGGACTCGCGCAGGCCGGTCATCATGGCTGCGATCACCTGATTGCCCGCCGCGTCGGCGAGCGCCACGTGGAACTGTGCGTCGAGTAGCAAGAATTCCTCGGCCGAGAGAGCTGTGTCCTCCATCGAGTCGAGCAGTTCGACGGCCGCGCGGAGGTCGGGTGTCGGGGTCCGCGATGCCAGGGACTGCATCACCTCGGATTCGAGAACGAGTCGTGTCTTCACCACATCCGAGACCGGAAAGCCTTGTGCTGCAACCTGCATCCGCATCAGCATGGTCATACCGCCGGTCGGTTTGGCCACGATCATCGCGCCGGACGTCGGGCCGGAGCCAGTCTGCGCCTTGAGGAGGCCGAGTGCTTCCATGACCCGCAACGCTTCTCGGACCGATGACCGTCCGACGCCCAACTCTGCTGCCAGAATTCTCTCTCCCGGCAGGCGCTGGCCAGGAGACACCTCGCCTGAAACGAGCCGACGTTCGAGGTGGCTCAGTACTTGTTCCCACGCTCGCGGGCTCGGCTCGGTCGGCATGAGGCAAGAGCATAACCGGGTGGACGCCGTTTATGGGGGGGCCTGTACGGGGATGTATTACTGTGGTCAGACCACACCGACAGATTGCGGGGAACCACATGCGAGTAGCGCTGTTCGCCACCTGCATCGGGGACACGATGTTTCCCGACGCCGTCAAGGCCACCGCCCTCCTGCTCACCCGTCTCGGGCACGACGTCGTGTTTCCGTCCGGGCAGACCTGCTGCGGGCAGATGCACGTCAATACCGGCTATCAGCCGGGAGCACTGCCGCTGGTCGCGAACTACGCCGATACCTTCGGTGATGCGTCGATCGACGCGGTTGTCGCACCATCGGGGTCGTGCGTCGGCTCGGTCCGTCATCAACACGAGATCGTCGCCGAGCGCTACGGCACCGCGTCGCTGTGTGGGCAGGTGCAGACCGTGAAGGCAAAGACGTACGAGCTTTCCGAATTCCTCGTGGACGTTCTCGGTGTCAACGATGTGGGCGCGTACTTCCCGCACCGGGTCACCTATCACCCGACCTGTCACTCACTGCGCATGTTGAGGGTGGGGGACAAGCCACTTCAGTTGCTGCGCAACGTCCGCGACATCGATCTGGTCGAACTCCCCGAAGCAGATTCCTGCTGTGGATTCGGCGGCACCTTCGCCATCAAGAATGCGGAGACTTCGACGGCCATGCTGGCGGACAAGATTCGCCACGTTGCGGACACCGGCGCCGAATTCTGCAGCGCCGGAGACTCGTCCTGCCTCATGCACATCGGCGGCGGTATGTCACGACTGCAGATGGGCGCCAAGACCATTCACCTCGCGGAGATTCTGGCGTCGGTGGAAAGCCGGGTGCCCGCATGAGCGCTGTGACGCTGGGTCTGCCCAGCTTCCCGCCGAGGTCGCCCGAGGGTGCAGGGTTCCTGCGAGGTACTGAGAAATTCCCCGTCGCAGCACATCACGAGCTGGCCAACGCGCAACTGCGACGCAATATCGGCAAGGCGACGCACACCATCCGTGCCAAGCGCATCAACGTGACTGGAGAGCTTCCCGATTGGGAAGACCTGCGTGATGCGGGTTCGGCGATCAAGGCCGACGTCATGGCGCGGTTGCCGGAACTGCTCGAACAGTTCGAAGCTGCAGTCATCGCGCGCGGTGGGCAGGTGCATTGGGCGGCAGATGCCAACGAGGCCAACGCCATTGTGACCGAACTTGTCAAAGCCACCGGCTCCGACGAGGTCATCAAGGTCAAGTCGATGGCCACGCAGGAGATCGGTCTCAACGAGCATCTCGAAGCCCACGGAATCACCGCCTACGAGACCGATCTCGCGGAATTGATCGTCCAACTCGGCCACGACAAACCGTCGCACATCCTGGTTCCCGCGATCCATCGCAACAGGTCCGAGATTCGGGAGATATTCCTTCGTGAGATGCCAGATGTCGACCCCAACCTCGGGGAGAACCCGGCCGAACTTGCCGCTGCTGCACGAAAGTTTCTGCGCCACAAGTTCATGACGACGCCGGTCGCCGTCTCCGGCGCCAATTTCGGCATCGCGGACACGGGCACTCTGACCGTCGTGGAGTCGGAGGGCAACGGGCGAATGTGCCTGACCCTGCCGAAAACACTGATCACCGTGATGGGCATCGAGAAGATTCTGCCGACGTATCAGGATCTGGAGGTCTTCCTGCAACTGCTGCCGCGGTCCTCGACGGGGGAGCGGATGAACCCGTACACCTCCATGTGGACCGGCGTCACGCCCGACGACGGTCCACAGGAGTTCCACCTGGTCCTCCTCGACAACGGTCGGACTGCCGCGCTTGCCGACAAGATCGGGAGGGAAGCCCTGAGCTGCATACGGTGCTCGGCGTGTCTGAACGTGTGCCCGGTCTACGAGCGCACCGGCGGTCACGCCTACGGATCGACCTATCCGGGACCGATCGGCGCGGTGCTGACTCCGCAGCTCGCGGGCATGCATGGCAAAGACGATCCCAACTCGACGCTTCCCTTTGCCTCGAGTCTGTGCGGTGCGTGCTTCGACGCCTGCCCGGTCAAGATCGACATACCCTCGCTGCTCGTCGAATTGCGGCACCAGAAGGTCGAGCAATCCGGTGTCACGGCAGAGTCTTTGGCGATGAAAGCCGCCTCTCTGGCGATGTCGACCGAGGGCCGGTGGACGTTGGCTCAGAAAGCTGCCGGGCTCGGACGCGTCGTGGCCGGCAGGAAAGGGAAGATCTCTACGTTGCCACCTCCATTGAACGGTTGGACAGCTGCCAGAGACATTCCCGCACCGCCCAAGCAGACCTTCCGATCCTGGTGGGACTCCGACGAAGGCCGCGCGGCATTGGACGAGGCTCGTCGTGACGGGAAGGCAGACAGATGAATTCACGTGACGTGGTGCTCGGACGCATTCGTGATGCCATCACCTTGGCGCCCGCCCGCGAAGGCGAGATACCGCGAAACTACCGGACTGGCAGAACCATGTCCGACGAGGAACTCATCGATTTGTTCGTCGACCGTCTGGTGGACTACAAGGCGCACGTTCACCATTGCGCTGCAACAGAAATCGCCGAGGCCGTCGCCGGAATACTGAGAGAGCACGGACTACACACTCTGGGGATCCCCGCCGGCCTCGACCGATCATGGGTAGCCGGATTCGACGGAACGCTGGTGGTGGACAGCCCGGACGTACCGGCTCCTGAACTCGAGAACCTCGACGCCGTTGTCACCGGCTCGAAGGTATCGTGCGCCGAAACCGGCACCATCTTCCTCGACGCCGGTCCATCGCAGGGACGCCGTGCGTTGACACTGGTACCGGACACACACATCTGCGTCGTGTATCGCAGCAGTGTGGAAGTGGGAGTGCCGGAGGCGATTGCGAAGCTGACCCCGGAGCGCCCCACCACCATGATCAGCGGCCCGTCGGCGACCTCCGACATCGAACTCGAGCGCGTCGAAGGTGTCCATGGTCCGAGGAATCTTCACGTCGTCATCGTCGACGGTTGATTCCCGTCGAGCGGGAACTCACAGGCAGGCGGCCTCATCAGCGTCTAACGTCCCGGCCATGACACAACTGTTGGCAGGCAAGGTCGTTTTCATCACCGGTGCAGCGCGGGGTCAGGGACGCAATCACGCGATTCGACTCGCGCAGGAAGGTGCAGACGTCATCGCTGTCGACGTGTGCGCGTCGGTGTCCGAAGACGTGGGTTACGCGGCCGCGACTGAAGCCGACCTCGAAGAAACGGCTCGTCTCGTGCGAGCGGAGGGGCGCGAGATCGTCACCGCTGTAGCGGACGTCCGTGACCTCGAGGCGCTGCGGGCGGCGGTGGCGTCGGGCGTCGACAAGTTCGGTCGCCTCGACGTCGTGATTGCCAATGCGGGCATCGCTACGTGGAACCGTTTCTGGGAGATGCCTGAAGAACAGTGGTCGACGCTGGTGGACATCAATCTCAATGGTGTCTGGCGCACGATGACAGCTGCGGTTCCTGCAATGATCGAAGCCGGCAACGGTGGTTCCATCGTGATTGTGAGCAGTGCTGCCGGCGTCGCCGAAGCGCCCGGCTGCGCGCACTACTCGGCGGCCAAGCACGGCCTCGTGGGTTTGGCTCGCACTGCTGCAACAGAATTGGGAAGCTTCGACATTCGAGTCAACACCATCCACCCTGGCGCGGTGGAGACCGAGATGGGCAACGATCCCAACGTCGGTAAGGTACTCACTACTCATCCGGAGTACATGAACTCGTACAAGTGGCCGCTCACGTCCGTCCCGCGCACCACCGTCGAGGACATCTCCAACGCCGTCGTCTACCTCGCGACGGACCTCTCCCGCGCGGTCACCGGGACGAAGATCGTCATCGACATGGGTCAGACGATGGCGTAGTTGCGCTCAGAGGAGATTGAACTGCGCGACCTCGATGGTGTTCTCGACTGCCTCCGATAGTGTGCGAATACGTTCGTCGGCGCCTGGCGCGGTCAAAATCGCCAGGCGATCGGCGTCACCCATCGGAATGCTCCTGGCGAGGGCATACAGCCGAGAACCCAGCGGATCCAAGGGATCCGGTGGGACGGGCATTCGCGGAGTCTGTTCGCCGGCCCGAAGTGCGAGCTTTCCCAACATTCCGTACATGAACTCGATGCGCTCGAGGAGCGAGTCGTATTCGTAAGCAGTGACTGGTGTTCCGTTGTTCTCGTCAGGCCACAATTCGACCTCGGCAAGTGGGTAGGGATCGTCCGGCAGCCATCGATTGACCCGGATGCGGTCTTCGGTCCGGCAATACAACTGATACCGCCCGGCACCCATGGCGACATGAGACTCGATCCGAGCCAGAGTGCCGACGTCGTGACGTGATTCGCCGCCACCGACCTCGTGGCCACGAGCGATGAGCACTACTCCGAACAGTGGGCCGTCGGCAGCTTCGAGAACGTTCTCGACCAGTGCGCGATACCGAGGTTCGAAGATGTTCAGGGGCAACACCTCACCCGGTAGCAAAGCGGAGCCGAGCGGAAACATGGGGAAGATGGGCATCAGGGGATTCTCAACCTCGGAATCGGAGGGGCGGGGAAATCGCGGGGGCGATCGATTTCGGCGAGCAGGTGCTCGGACCACGTCAGTAGACCGGGGATATCGAGGCCGTGCGGACTCTCGACCTCGTAGTGCCTGATGCGGTCGTGACCCTGGCCGAGGAGTGAGACGGCGCCGGTGTTGTTGCCCCGAAGCAGATGGGTGAGCCCGACGGCCAACTGAGCCAGTCCCTGCCACAGGTCACGTTCCTCGGGCGGCGCGCTTTTCCACGTTCCTTCGAGAATCTCGTGTGCGTGGAAAGGCATGCCGTGGTCGAGGAGGCGCTGCGCCTCGGTGATCGACTCGTCTGGTGGCAGGCGTACATCGTCCGGAATGCGCGGGACACCGCCCGCTGCGTCGCGTGGCAGTGGACGTCCGAGTCCGTCACGGGGCCGCGAATTGAGGGGTTTCCCAGCGGCGTCCCGGTCGCGTTCGGTCATACACTCAGCCTAACGGCAGCGCCTCGGACGAACCCGCCAAAAGTTTTTTCGAGTCGCCTGTCGATTCCGGGGAGAACCGTTCGTCGTCATGTTGTAAGGCAGGAAAGCCGCAAGAAAAACAACAGACCAAGGAGTCAGTCATGAAGTACATGTTGCTCATCTACACCGCACCCGGCGGAGACACCGAACCCCAGTGCACGTTCGAGGACTGGCAGCAATACGACAAGGAAATGAAGGATGCCGGGATCTGGGTGTCCGGCGATGCCCTCGCCGATCTGACGACTACGACGACGGTTCGGGTCTCGCAGTCCGGAGAAAAGACCGTCACTGACGGACCCTTCGCTGAAACCCGTGAGATCCTCGGCGGCTACGACGTCATCGACGTCCCTGATCTGGATGCGGCGCTGGCCTGGGCCGCGCGGTGCCCCGGCGCGCGCGACGGCGGCAGCGTCGAGGTGCGTCCACTGGCCGGGTTCGGGGACTGATTCGCCGTGGACGAGCAGGCCGAGAACTCCATCGAGTCAGTGTTCCGGGAGGAACGCGGACGACTCTTGGCCTCGCTCGTCCGCCGCTTCGGTGATCTGGATCTGGCCGAGGAAGTCACCTCCGAAGCCGTCGAGGCCGCGTTGGTGCACTGGCCCGTGGACGGAGTGCCGGCTAAACCCGGCGCCTGGCTGCTGACCACGGCGCGTCGTAAAGCCGTCGACAGGCTTCGTCGTGATCAGGCCTATGCGGCGCGATTGGCGGTGATGCAGGTGGACGCCGATCGTGCCGACCCGGCGCCGCCCACGGTCGACGGAGAACTTCCCGACGAGCGGTTGCAGCTGTTCTTCACCTGCTCGCACCCAGCGCTGGCCGAGGACGACCGAATCGCACTCACCTTGCGTTGCCTCGGCGGGTTGACGACGCCCGAAGTCGCTCGGGCCTTCCTCGTTCCTTCGGCGACGATGGCGCAGCGGATCGTGCGCGCGAAGAAGAAAATCCGTCAGGCTCGGATTCCCTTCCGCACTCCCAGCGCCGAAGAACTCCCGGAACGTTTGCCCGGTGTTCTGCAGGTGATCTACTCGGTGTTCACCGAGGGGTACGCAGCGAGTTCGGGTCCGGATCTGCAACGCGTCGACCTGGCGGTGGAGGCGATCAGGCTGGCGAGGATCTTGCGCGCATTGCTTCCCGATGAGCGCGAGATCGCCGGGTTGCTTGCATTGATGCTTCTCGTCCACGCGCGTCGGGATGCCCGTACCGACGCCGCCGGCGGGATCGTCCTCCTCGAAGATCAGGATCGCGGGTGCTGGGACCAGCCGATGATCGAGGAAGGCAGCGACCTCGTCGTAGTCGCGTTGACCGGGGGAGCGCCGGGGCCGTACGGGGTGCAGGCCGCTATCGCCGCATTGCACGACGAGGCCGCCGATGTGGAGAGCACCGACTGGCCACAGATCTGCGCTCTCTACGGAGTGCTCCTCACGCTGACTCCGTCGCCGGTCGTGGCCGTCAATCGGGCAGTAGCGTTGGCGATGCGCGACGGCGAGGAAGTCGGGCTGACTGCGCTGGAGGAACTGGCAGCGGAGCCCAAACTTGCCGACTACCATCCGTATCACCTTGCACGAGCCGAACTACTTGCTCGGTTGGGGCGCACCGACGCAGCGGCATCCGCGTACCGACAAGCTCTGAAACTCGTTGGTACGGAACCGGAGCGGGCCTACCTGGAGCGTCGGTTGGGTGAGATCTCCGACTGATCGGCGCCTCAGACCAATTCGAGTCTTCGGGCCATGTCGGACACGAAAACACCTGTCGGATCGATATTTCTGCGTATCTGGATCCACTCGTCGATTCGCGGATACATCGAGTGGAAGCTTGCTGCGGTAGTCCGAGAGTCCTTGGCGGTGTAGAGGCGACCGCCGAATTCGAGTACCCGTTTGTCGAGGGAGGCGACGAACTCACCCAGGCCTGACTTGATCGGGAAGTCGAAGGCGACGTTCCACCCGGACATCGGAAAGCTCAGTGGCGCTGCGTTTCCCTCGCCGAAAAGTTTGAAGACGTTGAGAGCTGAGTAGTGTCCCGAACGCTGGATATCGCGGATGATGCTCTTGAATTCGTCCACCGCGTCGACGGGCACCACGAACTGGTATTGCAGGAATCCCTTGGACCCGTAGGCACGGTTCCACTCACCGATGAGGTCGAGCGGATGGTAGAACTGCGTCAGGTTCTGCACCTTCCCGATGTAGTTGCCACCAGTGCGGTAGTAGAACTCGCCGATCGCTGACGCCGATAGCTTGTTCATCAAGCCGTTGGGGAAAACATCCGGTGTCGTGAACAGTTGTGGTGCATCGAATTTCAACGGATTCTTCTGCAATTTCAGCGGAAGCTGGTCGACGGTCGCCAACGAACCACGCGTAATCGAGGCCCGGCCGAGCTTCGGCGGCGCACTGACTGCATCGAACCAGGCGCTCGAATACGTGTAGTCGGCTTCGCTGCCGTCGCTGTGAAAAGCGACGGTTTCGTCCAGGCCTGCGGTCAGTGCGCCGTCGTTGACGAAGTATGCCGTTTCGGTCGGTGTCATCTCGAGGGTGACGCGCAGGATGATCCCGGTCAGTCCGATCCCGCCGACGGTAGCCCAGAAGAGTTCGGATGTCGGGCCTTGCGGCTCCAGTGTTCGGATACTGCCGTCAGCAGTGAGCAGATCCATCGAGCGGACATGATTTCCGAAGCTGCCCTCGGTGTGGTGGTTCTTGCCGTGAATATCGCAGGCGATCGCTCCGCCGATGGTTACCTGGCGTGTTCCGGGGAGTACCGGTACCCAGCGACCGAATGGTAGCGCCGCGCGCATCAGCTGATCGAGAGAGACTCCCGCGTCCATCTCCACGAGACGGGACTCGGCATCGATCTTGTGAATTCGACGGAAGGCGGTCATGTCGATGACCAAGCCGCCGGTGTTCTGCGCGTTGTCTCCGTAAGACCGGCCCAGACCACGAGCGATGACTCCACGTCGGAGGTGCAACGGCTTGTCCGCGTTGTCTTCTGCGACGCGGGCGACGGCCTTTGCGATCGCCTCTACATCAGGAGTCGAAACGACATGCGAGGTAGTTCGGGCTGTGCGACCCCAACCGCCGAGGACGGTGGACGCAGCGGTTGGCAGATCGGTGGCGTAGTCGGACACGAAATCCGAGGGTACCTGTTTGCGGACCAACTGGTCTGAAACTGATGGATGCTCGGTTCGCCTATCGCGGGACGTCGAGATCGAAGTACAGGGTCTCGGACCAGTAACCGAGGCCGAGTTCGCGTAGCGGTTCCTCGACGCTCTCCTGAGTCGGCGTGAACAGTCGCTCCCAGAAGCGCGGCTTGGCGGGTGCGAGTGTGGCCAGCGCCGCCTCCATCTCGGCGTCGATGTCCGCCAGACCGGTCATCAGGGCCGTGCCCTGTTCGGCGAACGGTTCGTCGTCCATGTCGAAGATCTCGCCGCACTCGAGGACGAAGTAGTGGTCGGGTTCGGTGTGGCTGCGCAGGAAACGCAGCGCATCGCCGGCCATCGTGCCGAGTTCGGGGTGATCGATTCGGCCGAGGAAGTCTTCGAGCCGGGCGATACCAGGACCACAGGGCGCGGTGACCGCGATCAGGTCGGGGGTGTCGTCCCAGATGATCGACTGTTGGGCGAAGGGATTCACGGACACAAGGATCCTCGGGACCAGCGGTATCGCGTACGACCACTCGGAGATACCGGTGAGACCTCGGGCGCGAGCGGCAGCCGGATTCTCATGCGGAGCAACAGGAGTCGAGTAGAGATAGGTGCGGTTGGCCACTGGCCGAGTCCTTTCTGCGGTCGGTACCTGCGACGCGCGCGATCTAGACCCATACGTCGAAATGCCTTCAAAATGTGTCGGAGCGTCTCGTAGGGCCTAAGTCATCTCTGTCACATTCGCAAAGGTGCAGTGCGACGCGCAATTTCTCGGATTCTCAATTCTCCGAGTTGAATTTGAAGAGAGCGGTCAACTTCATCCCACACCGGCCGTGCGAACCATCGAACGCATCTGACAGGGCCCCACAATATTCTGTCTGGACGCGACAAACTCACCAGGGCGGCCGAGATCAGAGGAAATGCACCAAAAACAGCGACTGTCCAAGTGCTAGGGAGGTCAGCGACAAAGAACAGGGTAATGAATGCGACCCATAGCAGCGCGTAAAACTTCGAAGTTGTTTCCAGTTTCCACCGCCGTGTGGACCGATACACCGACCACCGTAAGTGGGTAAAAAACCAAATAGCTGAAGTAGCGATAATCGCAGAAGTAAACGACCAACCGAAGGACTTGGGCTCAGAGGCAGGGGCTAGCAGAATTACGCTGTATGCGAGGGACGCGAACAAGAGCGAGACGGCCAGGCAGTGCACAATAAGTATGAAAACTGATCGAAAGTTTCGTGTGGATACTGAGGCTGACATGCCGAAAACCTCTTGCCGACGATTTTCAAGCTGGTTGATCTTTTGGTTGATTTGGCTGATGGACCGGCGACGCATCGCTGCATTGTCGGTCTTAAGCCTGATCGATGCAGTCAGCACCAAGCAGCCGAACGCAACGAGTGTCGATAGCACAGCGACGCCTGTGGCCAGCCTGGGCACTCCGATCGTTGAGGGCCAAGCCACCAAAGAAACCGTGAATGCAACCATCGACGATACCGCCGAAAATCCCGTTAGCACCGCACTCCAGAAGTTTGTTTCGACCTGATCGATTACGCTGCGGCTTGGAGTCGCGAAGCTCACCGAGATGGTAATGGTAGCGATCAAACCGAGGACTGCCAAAGAAAATGTCAGCGATGTCCCTGGGTCGACCCAACCGGTCACGTTGCTCAACCACTTGTCGATTTTGCCTTCGGGGGCTGATTGTGGCCAACCTTCGGCCCACAGAATGGCCGTGCAGAACAAGCTCAGGATAGTGGTGGACACTAGTCCCCACCAAAACCTCCCGCGCGAGAATTTGTGAGCCGCGTCGATAGATTCCGCCGGTGGCAATCGAAATTGACCAGAGTCTTCCTGTTGCGTCGACGAGCGGACGTTATGTGCAAACAACCTATCCTGCCGTTGATACGCGCGCCGAGCGTTCAGCGCCGCAAGTATCGCCACACCCAGAGTTGCGATGCTTGCCGCCCCTGCGAGATCTAGCCGTTTCCATGTGTGAAACCTCAACAACGACCCCTCATCAGTACATGTCGGTATATCCGTGCGGAGCGAAGCTGGCTCTCTACGGGCCCCGGATCCCATTTGCTGTGGCCGACGGTATCCGAAGAAACGTCTAATCAACCACCGGCAATGTCTCACTCGACAGCCAGAATCAGCGCAATCCGAACACAAGGGTGTCGGACTAGCTCGCGCCCACCATCCTCAATGCCAGGTCTCCGTACAGTTTTCCGATGTCTTCCGGATTCGTGTAATTGCCGGCTGGGAACCAGCGGCACACGTCGACGCACAGGGACATCAGGGCGAGGGTGACGCCTTCGGCATCAGGGATCGTGAAGTCGCCCGACCGGACGCCGGCGTCGACAACCTCCCGAACCACCCGCGTCGTGCTGCGGCGAAGAGCGACGACGGTTCGGTAGTGCTCTGGTGTGAGGGCAGTGAGTTCGTACTGGACGACGCGAGCGAGTGAGTGGTGCCCGGCCTGCCAACTGGCGAAGGTGCTGATCAGTTCCTGCAAGCGAACGGACGGTTCTTCACCAGGTCGGTCGGCGCCCTCGACCACCTTCAACGCTTCGGTGTGGCCTTCGAAGCTGATCGCGAAAAGCAGCTCTTCTTTCGAGCGGTAGTGCGGGTACATGGCGGCGGGACTCATGTCGAGTCGCGCGGCGATGTCACGGGTGGTGGTGCCGCCGTAGCCCGCGGAGGCAAAAGCGTCCACGGCTGCCGCGCGGATACGGGCCGCAGCTTTGGAGGGGCTGATCACCACGTCAGGTGAATCGCTCACGGTTTCCTCCATGTGTGACGGATTTCGATGTTGACAATATCCCGCTCTCGATTCACCATAAGCAGGTGCTTAGATTCTAAGCGAATGCTTAGGAACATCGTTACGTGTGGCTTTGCCACGCCGAAAGGAAGCAACTCGTCATGCGTCGCACTCTGTACGGACCCGATCACGAGGCATTTCGCGAATCTGCTCGCGAATTCGTCAACCGGAACATCCTTCCGGTCGCAGAGAAGCTGATCGACCAGCGCTTCATCGATCGTGAAATCTGGCTCGAAGCGGGACGCAACGGCTTCCTCGGACTCGAGGTTCCGGAGGCGTACGGCGGAAGCGAAGCCGGCGACTACCGCTTCAACGCGGTTCTGGCCGAAGAGCTCTCGCGCGCCAGTGCAGCTGTTGCCTCGAGCTTCGGCATTCACGCCGACGTCGTTGCTCCCTACCTCGTTCAGCTCACCACCGAAGAGCAGAAGCAGCGTTGGCTGCCCAAGTTCTGCACCGGTGAGATGCTGACGGCCATCGGCATGACCGAGCCTTCCGGTGGATCCGACCTCGCCTCGCTCAAGACCACTGCGGTCAAGGACGGCGACGACTGGATCATCAACGGCTCCAAGACCTTCATCACCAACGGCTACAACGCCGACCTCGTGATCGTGGCGGCTCGGACCAGTCCCGAGAAGAAGTCCAAGGGCATCACCCTCTTTGCCGTCGAGACCGGCATGGAAGGCTTCGAGCGCGGACGCAAGCTCGACAAGGTCGGCCAGCACGAGTCCGATACCGCCGAACTGTTCTTCGAGAACGTTCGCGTGCCGTCCACCAACATCATCGGTGAGATCGACCGCGGCTTCATCCACATGATGGAAATGCTGCCGCAGGAGCGCGTCGGCGCTGCGGTGTCCAACATCGCGCACGCCGCTCCGATCCTCGAAGAGACGCTGCAATATGCCAAGGACCGCAAGGCTTTCGGTCAGCCGATCGGCTCGCTGCAGTGGAACAAATTCCTTCTCGCGGATCTCGTCACCCGCATCGAGGTCACCCAGGCCTACGTCGACAACTGCGTCGCGGCACACGCTGCCGGCGAGCTGACCGCCATCGACGCCGCCAAGGCTAAGTGGTGGACCGCGCAGGTGCAGAACGAGGTCCTCGATCACTGCGTTCAGTTGCACGGTGGCTACGGCTTCATGACCGAGTACCGCGCCGCTCGCGCGTGGATGGACGCCCGCGTCACCAAGATCTGGGCCGGATCCAACGAGATCATGAAGGAACTCATCGGCCGCGATCTCGGCCTGTAATTTCGCAACTGCAGTCGATACGTCACTGCAACCGCCACTTCCCGAACCCGACGACACAGGAGCATCACCGCGCATGTCTGTTCTCGACAAGTTCTCTCTGACCGATCGAGTGGTCATCGTGACCGGTGCGTCGTCGGGCCTCGGGGTGGCGTTTGCGAAAGCCGCAGCAGAGGCCGGCGCGGACGTCGTCCTCGCTGCTCGCCGCGTCGACAAGCTCGAAGACACGGCCAAGCTCGTGCGTGACGCAGGCCGCGAAGCATTGTGCGTGGCCACCGACATCGTCGATCCGGCTCAGGCTCAGAACATGGTCGACGCCGCGATGGAGAAGTTCGGCCGCGTGGACGTGCTGGTCAACAACGCCGGCGTCGGAACTGCCGTTCCGGCGACCCGCGAGACCCCGGACCAGTTCCGCGCCGTCATCGACATCAACCTCAACGGGTCCTACTGGGCAGCGCAGGCCTGCGGCCGCGTCATGCTCCCGGGCAGCTCCATCGTCAACATCTCGAGCATTCTCGGATTGACGACCGCCGGACTCCCGCAGGCCGCCTATGCGGCGAGCAAGGCAGGCGTCGTCGGATTGACCCGCGACCTCGCACAGCAGTGGGGAACGCGCAAGGGCATTCGCGTCAACGCGATCGCGCCCGGCTTCTTCAAGTCGGAAATGACAGACCAATACAACGACGGTTACTTGGACGCGATGGCTCCGCGCCTGATCCTCGGCCGCATGGGCGATCCGGAAGAGCTCGCGGCCACCATGGTGTGGCTCGCGTCCGAGGCCGGCGGATACGTCACCGGTCAGACCATCGCCGTCGACGGAGGAATCACCATCACCTGACGCCGATGCCGAGATGTCGCCGGCTTTGCCGTATAAGTAGCTGGTGACCTCTCGCGCCGAACCTCAGGAGAACTGGGAAGACCGTCCGCCACCATCCATGGCTGCGACGGAGCTTCTGCGTGACCTGCCGGTGACTGCCCGCGGCGTCCGGACCAGGGCTTCTCTGGTCGCAGCGGCTCGAACGGTGTTCGAGCGCGCAGGGTATCTCGACGCCCGTCTCACGGACATCACCAAGGAAGCGAACTGCTCCACCGGCACGTTCTACACCTACTTCGACAACAAAGAGCAGATCTTCGCCGCAGTTCTCGACGTCGCGCAGGAAGACATGCTGCACCCAGGCATGGGACGGGTCCGCGACGTCGACAATCCGTATGCGGTCCTCGAATCGAGCAACCGTGCCTACCTGACGGCTTTTCGCCGCAACGCCAAACTCATGGGCCTACTCGAGCAGGTATCGCACATCGACCCGGCCTTCGCGAAACTGCGTCGGGACCGAGCCGAGACCTTCATTTCTCGCAATGCCCGAGCCATCGAACGCTTGCAAGCAGCTGGCAAGGCAGACGCCTCGTTGGACCCGCTGCTGGCTTCCCGAGCACTGTCGGCGATGGTGAGCCGTCTTGCCTACAGTTCATTCGTCTCCGAGGAACCTGGCGCCGACGGCAACCCCGTCCCGTTCGAGGACGTCGTCAAGACGGCTACTCAGGTGTGGGCCAACGCGCTGGGACTCGAAGGCGACCGCGGGTAGTTTCAGCCTTCGCCGCGGGCCGCGAACTGCTCCTCGAGGCTGTGGCGCAGTGTTTCCTCGCTGTTCTTGACAGCGTTTTCGACGAACGGCCCGATCAATCGGCCGAGTGCCTTGCCGGCAATGCCGCCGGGCAGTTTGTAGGCGAAGTCGACGGAAAGCTCGGTCTTGGAATCGTCGATCGCGGCGAACTCCCACGTGGACGAGTTGGATACACCGCCGAGCGAGGACAGCTTGATGATCCGATTCTTCTCCCACTCGGTGACCTCGAGTTTGGAGCGCAACGTGCTCGGCCCGATCTGCATGGCCGCGTCGAACGTGGCGCCGAGTCCCTGATCGAACTCTCCGAACGGGGTGAACTCGGAAACACCGAACATCCACGTCGGGACATTGCGGTAGTCGTCGATGTAGTCGAAGGCGACATCAACCGGCACGGCAGCAACCGCGGTGTGGCGAACATGGATCATGACTGGTCCCTGTCTTTCGGTGAACACCGACTCTAACCAATGGCTCCGACGTGTTCGGCGGCGGCGCAAGAGCGATCTACGGTATCGGTATGACGAACGAGCTTCCGGTACGCGGGTCCTGGCGCGATTACGAAGACCTGGGACTACCGAAACCGCTCGCTGCGGCGTTGGAGGCGTTCGTCGAGCAGGGCTATCACGGGACTTCGATCCGTGACGTCGCGTCGCGGTCCGGGCTGTCGGTGCCGGGGCTCTACCACCACTACCCGTCCAAGCAAGCTCTGCTGATCGGTCTGGCGACCGTTGTGATGACGGAGTTGTTGGAGCGAAGCCGCGCCGCCGAACTCGATGCCGGGGACGATCCCTCCGATCGCTTCGACGCGGTGATCGAATCTCTGTTGCGGTTCCACATGTTTCGACGCGAGCAGTCGTTCGTCGCCTCCTCGGAGATCCGCAGCATGGAGCCCGACAGCCGGGCTGGTTACATCGCCCAGCGCGACGAACAGCAGAAGCAGGTGGACCGGATCGTCCTCGACGGCGTCGCTTCGGGAGTGTTCGAGGCCGACCATCCCGAGGACGCCAGCCGAGCCGTGGTGACGATGTGCGTCGCCGTCGCGGTCTGGTACCGACCGGACGGTGAGTTGTCTCCGGACGAGTTGGTGGAGAGGTATTTGGAGATAGCGAGGCGCATGGTGGGGGCGAAGCGGGTGGGGGAGTGACTGTGGGGGCGAAGCGGGTGGGGGAGTAACTGCTGTGTGCAGTGTCGCGGAAGGCGGTCGCCAGCGTTTGGTGTCGGCCACGACGCGTTCAACCTCGCTTTTGTTTGCCTGGGAAATCGCGTAGGTCGGTCGCATTGACCAGCGCGCGGACACGGTTTGTTGCGTTGCGAAGGCGTTCTCCAGCTATCGGATTCCGGACGGCCGCGGCGGCCAACGACTTTGCAACAGTGGTGACTTCATCGCCGCCGGGGATCAGTAGGCGGTCAGCGCCGGCCAGGAGGCTTGCGAGTGCGGTCTCGCGGGTGACCGTCCACGCGTCGTTGCAAAACAGTGCAGGCTCGCTGTAGCTACTTCTACACCGGCACGAGGCTCACCTTCGGGCACACGGCTCGGTCGATCAATTACCAGTGCGCTGATTCTTGCCCTATTGACTCTTCCACGTGCGGTGATACGTTTAACCGCACGAGAATGGTGAATTTTATCCCCCGGTGTCGTTACGCGCAATGATGCAGTGCGCAGTGTCGACCTGGCGGGCGTGCGGCTGCGGGGACTGTTTGGCCTAGGATGTGCGCGATATGTGCATATTTATGGTGAATTAGTTCTCGCACTGCGCATCGTTGTTGTGATGGCGACTCCGTAACGTGATTTGGACAACGCTGATTGCAGTACATGACGTGCCTCGCAACCCTATTGAGGGGCACGCGTGTGCAGATTGAGGACTCACAATGACTACGAACATTTCGGAAGACCGGCCGGCGCTGAGCCTCCAGCGAATTCGGCTCGCCCGGGTTGCGACATTCTTCGGATTCGCGCAATTGGGAGCGGTCATGCTCACGTGGTCGACGAACACCACTGCGCTCCGTGCTCACCTGGGGTGGTCGGGGGAGGGCGGAGACTCGAATTTCGGGCTGGTGGCACTGGCGATCGGCGTCGGCGCTGCAGTCGGCTGCTTCCTCATCGGGCCGTTCGTCGACAGGTACGGTCCGCGAGCCACCTGTATGCCGACGATGATCATCTACCCGTTGATGTATATCCCGTTCGCGTTCTTGCAGGGTATTGCCAGCGCAATGTTCCTCGGCGTGATGATCGGCCTGTTGAGAGGTGCCTTCGATACCGCCTTCAACACACACGGTGTGCAGGTGGAGCGTTACTACGGCAGGCCCATCATGTCTGCGTTCCACGCGGCCTATCCGGCAGGCGGATTCGTCATCGGCCTGGTGGCCAGTGCAATCGCCCGTCACTATGTCGAGAGCCCCGCCGTGGCCTACATCTCGATCGGTGTCACGATGTCGGTTCTCGGAGCTGTGTTCGGTCGCTGGCTGTTGACTCGCGATGAGCTGCTTCCCCCGGCTGCCGCAGTCGCGATCGAGAAGCAATCGACAACCGAGAGATCGGCGTCGACGACGACTTTGCTGATCATGGCCGGATTCGGCCTCTTGATGCTGGCATCGATGCTCAGCGAAGGCGCAATTCTGGACTGGGGACAGGAGTTCGTCCGGCGCCATGCCGATACCAGCGCAGGTATGGCTGCGACAGCTGTGACCTTCTACTCCGGTGCACAATTCGTGGGGCGCCTCTTCGGCGACCGGCTCGCCGAGTACTTCGGTGCGCGCGTCATCGTGGCCGTCAGTGGTGTGATCGGATTCGTCGGTGCCTTGCTCGCGATCGGGGGTGCGTCAGCTCCGTTCGCCCTGGTGGGATTCGTTCTCCTGGGGCTCGGGCTGGCATGCATGGCTCCGCTGATGCTCTCTGCTGCCGGCCGTCGTGACCCCGAGAACGCCGGAAGAAACATCGGAATTGTCAATGCGATCGGCTACGTCGGCATGCTCGCCGGGCCGGCTGCGATCACGCTCATCGTCGACGGATTCGGAATCGGCTGGATGCCGGCGCTGCCGGCAATCTTGCTCCTGCTCATCGCCGTCGGCGGTCCTGTATTGATGAAAACCGTTCCGCGATACTCGGAAACTGAACGTACGGGAAATGCTCCGAAGCCGGAGCATCACACGGTCTCCCACTGAGGTCGAACAAGCATGAGGTCGAACAAGCAGTGGCCCACGTGCGAGTACATCGAAATCCGGTGTACTCGCACTGGTGTCACCGAACGGAAGGAAATTCTGTTCGGGATTTGAGGAAGAAACATGAGCACCGGCGGACCTTCGGAGTCGATCAGACGTTCTGCGCGAGCGCTGATCGTGGATCATTCGTATCGAATACTGTTGTGCGAGTTTCGATCTAGATCCGATGAAACCTATTGGATCACGCCCGGTGGCCGTTGTGAGGAACGTGAGACCCCACGCGGCACACTCGAGCGAGAGCTTCGAGAAGAGGTAGGGCTCGAACTACGCACGACGCAGCCGCTCGTCTGGCGCCAAACGATCATCGATCCAGAGCACTTTCCCGGATTCAGCGGCGTCGACAACTTCTATTTCCTGGTTCGAGTTCATGAATTCGAACCACGAGGGGCACTGACCGACGCAGAATTTCGCGATGAGCACCTACACGGTTTCAGATGGTGGAGTCTGGAAGAGATCGAGAGCTATTCTGGTTCGGCCCTTTTCGCGCCTCACGATATCGCCGAGAGACTCGATCTCACCCTTCGTCGCGGCTCGCCGTGCCCGGTAGTGTGTTTCGGCTCGGATTGATCCAGGTTGCTACTCGTACAGAATCGGGCCGCGCGATCGCTGGCGACACCGACGCCATGTACATGACAAGACACCGACGCTCTGTACAGGAGAATATGCCGCAACTGGGCAGCGACCCGTCGTAGACAACCCCGTGGACGACTCGTGATGCCAATGCCGTTCGAGGTCGACGGGGTTATGTTCGGCGCACCAGGACTGTGCCGTTGGTCGCAGAGTTGGTTCCAGACACGTGAAACATTGCGTGCGCCCAAGGGCGGTCCGCGTTCAGCAACGAATTCTCTTCGATCATCCTGTCGTCGTGATAGCCCTGTGGATCCTCGCCGAGCTCGACCAATCGTTGTCGCGCTGTCTCCGGTGCGGTGTCGACCCACACTGTCGCGTCGTACAACATCCGCAATGAACGGCGGATCGACCCGGCACCTTCCACGAGAAGCAACGTCGTCTGGTCAGGGACAGCGATATCGCGAGGCTTGTCGTGGTTCGGCTGGAAGGTGAATGGAAGCCCATTTCGCCGGATAGGTTCCAGTAATTCCTTGGCGAGCAAGGTATCCCAGCCAAAAAATGTTCGACTGCACGCGATGTCATCTGTGTGCACGATGACCGTCCCTGTACAGTTTGCCGATAACAGTGCGGCCAGCGTCGACTTGCCGGAACCACCCCTCCCATCGATCCCTACGATTGCCGGGCCGCGCCCAACTGAACCGGCCCGCAGAAGTTCCACGAATTGTGGGATCGCGAATCTATTCCAATCCGTATTTTCGTCACGCTCAGTGGGACGTTTCATGAACCTCTACCTTGGATCGAACCAGCTCCGAGTGTGAATTGTGAACGGCTACTGTCCACAGAAGTCGACTGGGACCCGGTTACCCGTCCTGGCCGACTCGAGTATCGAGATGCTCACTGCCAGTGCGTTGGTCGCGTCGAGTCCGTCGACGACTGGTCGGCCGTCACCGCGCGTGGCACGGGTGAAGTGTTCCAGCGTGATGTCGTACGTGTGCCGGCGGTCTTCGACATCGATCTCGTGCGATCCCCGGCGATCGTGCAGAACGACCGACCCGATGGGTTCCGGAGTCATGACGTCGGCTGCATGAAGGCTGCCGGCTGTCCCGTGCACCTCCACATACGTGGGTGCGAATGGCGTAGTGAAAGTGTCGTGGAATCGTACAAGGACGTTGTTCTCGTAGAGAATCGACGAGGAGGCTGCATCTTCGGCTTCGGTCACCCAATCTCCTTGGGCCACAGTGATCGCGCTCGCCGTCAGTGCTCTTGTGCCGAGTAGCGGATTCACGACGGAGGCGTTGTGGCAGGAAAGATCCATGACGGCGCCTGATCCCGGCGTGCTACCGAGTCGCCACCCTCGCAAACGTTCGGGTAGGAGCGACGTGTGGCGAACACTGACCGACAGAATCCGGCCTATGTCGCCGCGCGCCACTGTGCGTCGAATGGCCTGGTGCGTACCTGCTGCGGGCAGGTGGTGGTTGACGCCTAGGACTACGCCGGCGGATTCGCAAGCGGCGGTCATCTTCCGCGCATTGTCGATGCTCGTCGACAGCGGCTTCTCACAGAGAACGTGTTTTCCGGCTGCTGCCGCCGCGCACACCTGCTCGAGGTGGCGATCATTTGCACTGGAGATGTAGACCGCATCGATGAGGGGATCGCTGAGCAGATCGTTCAGCTTGTTCGTTCCGTTCGATATCTCGTTCCGACGTGCGTACTGCTCGGCATGGTCCGCATTTCCGCTGTACACGGAACTGATGTGGTGGCCGGTCCTTCGCAGTGCGGGAATCATTCTCGTTTCGGCGATATCACTCGCACCGACGATTCCCCAGACGAGATGCGGTTGTTCGCTCATCGAAGTATTCCTTCTCGGGCATCGACGATGTCGAATAGACAGCGACGGCTCCGGGTATCGGCCGACTCGACGTCAGGAGTTCGGCGCGGACGAAATCTGGTAGGCCAACCCTACGAAGTGGCGATAGATATCGACAGCGCCAAAACGTGCAAGCGTGAGCCGCTGATCGACCACTGTGAGCAGGCGCGAGCGCTGCACCTGCTCTGACCGTGAGCTTTCGAACGACCGGCATATCATGCACGGATTGGGCAGAATTTGGCAGAAGTGGTTCCCCCTATGTGTCTGTCCGCTGGATCACTTCGCAGGAAAGCTAGGGCTATCAGTTTGATTTCATGCCTCACCTCGAAGGAGCAACCCGCCAATGTCGTTCGTTCTCAAAGCCGCAGTCGGCGAACCAGCGCAGCGTGCCAGCAATCCGGCGGTGGTCGACACTGTCGCGGGTGTGATCGCAGACATTCGTGCCAACGGTGACGACGCGGTCCGCAAGTACTCTGACCGTTTCGACCGGTGGTCACCGGATTCGTTCCGGCTCGACGAAGATCAGATCCGCGAGATCGTCAAGTCCGTCCCGACAACGGTCCTCGAGGACCTGCAGTTCGCGCAGCGTCAGATTCGCGACTTCGCCCAGGCGCAGCGCGACACCATCACAGACCTCGAGGTCGAGACTCTGCCCGGCGTGTTCTTGGGGCACCGGAACATTCCGATCGACGCGGCTGCAGCTTACGTTCCGGGTGGCAGGTACCCGCTGACAGCGTCGGCGCACATGACGGTGCTGACCGCGAAGGTCGCTGGCGTCGAACGCGTCGCGGCTACGACGCCCCCGAATGACGGGCTTCCGCCCCAGATCAGCATCACCGCAATGCATCTCGCCGGGGCCGACGAGATTTTCGTGCTCGGTGGCGTACAGGCGATTGCAGCGCTGGCTCTCGGTACCGAGACGATCGATCCTGTCTCGATCCTCACGGGGCCGGGCAACGCATACGTGGCAGAGGCAAAGCGTCAACTCTTCGGTGAGGTCGGAATCGATCTCTTTGCAGGTCCCACCGAAACACTGATCGTTGCCGACGAGTGCGCCGACCCGTTCACCATCGCAGTGGATCTACTCAGCCAGGCTGAACACGGTCCGGATTCACCGTGTGTGTTGATCACGACGTCCGAGGCTGTGGGCAACGAGGTGATCAAACACATCGACGCATTGCTACCCGGTCTGGAGACGAACGCGATCGCCGGGCCCGCTTGGCGCGACCACGGACAGATCCACGTTGTCGAGACTCTCTCCGAAGCATATGAACTCGCGGACAAGTTTGCCTCCGAGCACGTACAGATCCTGACGCAGAATCCGCGTGAAGCGCTCGACAGCATGAGCAACTACGGTGCCCTTTTTCTGGGGGAAGGAACGTGTGTTCCATACGGCGACAAAGTGATCGGGACCAACCACGTACTTCCTACTCTTGGCGCTGCGCGCTACACCGGAGGGCTCTGGGTAGGGAAGTTCCTCAAAACCCTCACTTTCCAGGAGGTGCGCGATCCGGCGGCGAGCGCCAGGATCGGCGAGATCGCTGCGCGACTGTCCCGACTGGAACGCTTCGAAGGCCACGCCCGTTCAGGTGACCTGCGTGCGGCGAAGTTCGGTGGAGCCGAACTACCGTGGGGCGAGATCCCGGTGGCGGCAAACCTCAAATGACGATGCGCATCGAGCACGACCTGCTCGGTGATCGCGAAGTGCCTGCGGAGGCCTACTACGGCATCCACACGCTGAGAGCACTGGAGAACTTCCCGATCACCGGTATTCCTCTCTCGGTCCACCCGGACATGGTATCGGCGTTGGCTGCGGTCAAGCAGGCCGCTGCTCGGGCGAACGCCGACCTCGGAATCCTCTCGCCCGAGCATGCAGCGGCGATCGAGCAAGCTTGCAAGGAGATTCGTGCGGGCAGGTTCACCGACCAGTTCGTCGTCGACGTCATTCAGGGTGGTGCCGGCACGTCATCGAACATGAACGCCAACGAAGTGGTCGCGAACCGCGCGCTCGAAATTCTCGGCGGCGAACGGGGGCAGTACCAATTCCTCCATCCGCTCGAACACGTCAACATGAGTCAGAGCACCAACGACGTCTACCCCACCGCGATCAAAATCGGCTTGCAAGGTGCCGTCACCAGGCTTCGAGGTGCGATGGACGAACTTGCAGGCGCATTCGCGGAGAAAGCAGCCGAGTTCTCCCACGTGCTCAAGGTCGGGCGGACTCAGTTGCAAGACGCGGTCCCGATGACTCTCGGTCAAGAGATTGTCACGTTCGCCGTGATGATCAAGGAGGACTCTCAGAGACTGGAAGAGGCCGCTCGGTTGATCTCGGAGATCAACCTGGGAGGGACGGCGATAGGTACCGGTCTCAATGCGCACCCGGAGTACGCCAGACGTGTGCGTGAGCATCTGGTGTCGATCACCGGTCTCGACATCTCGACGGCATCGGATCTCATCGAAGCAACCCAGGACGTCGGGGCCTTCGTTCAGCTGTCGGGAGTGCTCAAGCGTACCGCGGTCAAACTGTCCAAGATCTGCAACGATCTGAGATTGCTGTCCTCAGGCCCACGAGCAGGTCTGGGTGAGATCAATTTACCTGCGGTGCAGGCAGGTTCGTCGATCATGCCCGGAAAGGTCAATCCGGTCATTCCGGAAGTGGTCAATCAGATTGCCTACCGGGTGGTGGGAAACGATCTGACCATCACCATGGCTGCCGAGGCGGGTCAACTGCAGCTCAACGCATTCGAACCGGTCATTGCACACAGCTTGTTCGAGACTGCAGAACTCCTCACGCGGGGCTGCACTGTGTTGCGCGAGCGATGCGTGATCGGCATTACCGCCAACGTCGAGCATCTCGAACGAACGGTCGCGGCTTCGATCGGTGTCGTGACCGCGCTCAATCCCTACATCGGCTACACAGCCGCGACGGAATTGGCGGCGGACGCGCTTGCTTCCGGTCGTACCGTCGTGGAGTTGGTGCTCGAACGCGGGTTGTTGGGCAAGGAGGATTTGGACGCGATCATGGAGCCTGCGAATTTGGCACGAACTGCGATCGTGTCGGCTCCCGATTTCGATCCACTCGTCCCGTCGACCTGACCAGGTCTTCAGGGCGGTTGACACCGCACATGTGGGCGGTATCGTTTAGTGATACGTATAACTACTTGCAGTCCTGTTGTGTCAGGATTGACAGAAGCTGAGTCGGCACGGTTCAAGGACGTACCGCGCCAAGCCAGCCAGGAGACGGAAACCATGTTCGAAAAGACACGAATGGACAGTCATCCCCCCTGTAAGAGCAACTACGACGTCATCGTCGTGGGAAGCGGAATGGGGGGTGGAACGATGGCATACGCTCTCAAGGATTCCGGCCTCGATGTGCTCTTGATCGAGAGGGGAGACTTCCTTCCACAGGAACGTCAGAATTGGGACCCCCGAGCGGTGTTCGAGAAAGATCGGTACAAGAACGCCGAAAAATGGGTCGACACCGAAGGGCGGGAGTTCGCCCCCGGCACCTACTATTACGTCGGCGGAAACACCAAATTCTACGGTGGCTCGTTGGTCAGGTTCAGGAGAGAGGATTTTCAGTCCTCACGGCATCAGGACGGTGAATCGCCGGCATGGCCGTTCTCGTATGACGATCTCGAACCCTACTACGCACGTGCCGAGCAGGTGTACAAGGTTCACGGCGACCACACCGACGACCCGACGTTGCCACGCGACCAACCATTTCCGTACCCTCCCGTAGGGCACGAGCCAGCGATACAGCAGGTCGCCGACGACATGCGTAAGGCGGGTTTCACCCCTTCCAATCTCCCTCTCGGGGTCGACCTTCGGCAGGGTGGGTCATGTATTCGATGCAAGACATGCGACGGGTTCCCCTGCCGTACCTTGGCGAAATCGGATGCCGACGTCTGTTGCGTGCGACCCGCACTCGATTCGGGCAACGTCGAAATCGTCACGAACGGGTACGTGGAGAAGGTGTTAACCGACGATTCCGGACGTCGAGCATCAGGCGTCGAAGTGACCCATCGCGGCGTCACCTCCACAGTACGTGCGGATACGGTCGTAATCTCCTGTGGTGCGGTCAATTCTGCAGCGCTGCTGCTACGTTCGGCCACATCTGTCCATCCTGACGGGCTCGCAAATTCCTCCGGAATGGTCGGTCGTAACTACATGGTGCACATGAACTCGATCATGGTGGCCATCGACCCACTCAAGAAGAACAAGTCCGAATTTCAAAAGACGTTGTACTTCAACGACTTCTACCTGCGTGGCACTGACGATCATCCGTATCCGCTAGGCCACGTGCAACTGATCGGGAAGCTCCAAGCGGAGATGATCAAGGGGCAACGGCCCCACATCCCCAAATGGGCGTTGAGCCTTGCCACGAACCGTAGTACCGATTGGTGGCTGTTCACGGAGGATCTGCCCAACCCTGAAAATCGTGTCACGCTGACTCCCGGAGGGCGTATCCAGATCGCATGGAAACCGAATAACGTCCGGGCACACGAGGTTCTGGTTCGCGAGACGCGAAAAATGCTTCGCAAGATCGGATTTCCGGTGGTCATCAGTGAAGGAACAGGGATAGAGGTCAACTCGCATCAGGCCGGAACCGTTCGGCTCGGTACCGACCCGGCTACATCGGTCCTCGATCCGAGTTGCCAGGCACACGATGTCGACAACCTGTATGTCGTCGACTCCTCCTTCTTTCCGTCGCTCCCGGTGATGAATCCGGCGCTGTCGATCGCGGCGAACGCGTTGCGTGTTGCAGATTCGATCATCGCTCGAAGCGGCGACTCCACGGCGGGTGCATCGCACGGCTCGTCGATCTCTGCATAAATTGCTCACCCCCAATTCTTTTCGATTCGAAAGTGAAGAACATGACTGTGCAAAAGCTCACCGGTGGCCAGATGGTGGTCGACATACTGATCCGTGAAGGAGTTGAAAAGGTATTCGCTATTCCGGGACACGGCAATACGGCGTTACTTGATGCGTTCGTCGACCGGGCCGACGAAATCGAGTTGGTTCCCGCCATCCACGAGCAGGGCGCCGCACACATGGCCGACGGCTACTACCGCGCATCGGGCAAGATCGCGGCCGTCTGTACTTCCATCGGACCGGGAGCGACAAACACCGTAACCGGAATCGCGACTGCGTTCGCGGACTCGCAGCCGATGATTCTGATCACCGGCGCCGTTCACACGTATATGGAGAACCGCGGCGTCCTCCAGGAGATCGATCGGCCGCACGGGAACAATTTCCCACGGATGGTCGAGCCGGTCGTCAAGCGCTGGTGGCAGCCCGGTCGACTCGAGCAGCTACCTTCCGCGATGGCTCAGGCGTTCAACACGATGCTCGAAGGTCGCAGAGGGCCTGTCCTGGTGGATATCCCGCAGGACCTGCAAGCTGAGTACGGCGACTATGTTCCAGAGTTGTACTCGCGCCGAGCTCAGACCCGGGCGACTGGTGATCCCGTCGCCATTGCCGAGGCAGCCAAGCTACTGGCGGGTGCTAAGCGTCCCGTGATCCTCGCTGGCGGAGGCGTCATCGCAGCCGAGGCCGGTGCGGAACTCCTCACACTGGCGGAACGTCTCGGCGCTCCCGTGACGCACTCCTTCCAGGGCAAAGGCGCATTCCCTGCAGACCACGATCTGTACGCGTGGCCGTGCGGCGACATGGGATCGATTCCGGGTAACGGAGTCACCAAGACCGCCGACGTCATTCTTGCAGTGGGTTGCCGATTCAGCGATCGCATCACGTCCTCGTACCGCCCCGGAGTCACATTCGACATCCCTAACACGAAACTCGTTCACATAGACATCGACGGATTCGAGATCGGCCGCAACTACCCGGTCGAGGTCGGGATCGTCGGCGACGCCAAGACCTCGCTCTCGTCTCTGATCGACGAACTCGGCGCACCGGCAGCGGATTACGACTTCCGGGCAACCGACTACTACGCCGAACTTCAGGACTTGAAGGCACAGTGGGACGAGCACCTGCGCCCTATGCGTGAGACCGACTACTTGCCGATGACCAACTCGCGGGCAATGGTCGAGATCCGAAAGGTCCTTCCGCGTAACGGAATTCTGGTCACCGATTCCAGCAACCCGGCAAATCAGGCGTTCAACGAATTCCCGATCTACGAGCCGAAGAGCAACATCGTTGCCGGCGGATTCTCCGGAATCGGATTCGGTGTACCTGCCGCGATCGGCGCCGCGATCGGCGCACCGGACAAGCCGGTTCTCGCGCTCGTCGGCGATGGCGCGTTCCTACAGACCGGCACGGAGATCGCAGCTGCCGCCATGAGCGGCGTCAATGTCGTCTTCGTCGTTCTGAACAACGGTGGCTGGGAAGCAATCAAGGACCTCCAGATCAATCTCTTCGGCGCGGAACGGGAAATCATCTCAGGCTGGAAGTTGCCGGATGGATCCCCGTACTTCGCCGATATCACTGCGTTCGCGCAGTCTCTCGGATGCAAGTCCGAGCGAGTCGAGGATCCCGCAAAGCTCGGCGCCGCTGTTCAGCGCGCATTCGAGACCGAGGGCCCCGTAGTCATCGAGGCGATCAGTGCTCGCGAGCTTCCCTGGACCGAGATGCATGCAATGGGTTGGTGGGATATCACCGTGCCGGCCTACCACGGCGAAGTTCGAGACGACTACGTGAACCAGCGCGGCTTCTGACCCACCCCTCACCGGAAAGTAGTTGTAAGTCATGGGCAACATCAAACTCGGACTTAATCTGGAGTTCGCGCGATACGAGAACGGCTCTTTCGATTGGGCCATGGACCAAGCTGCCGAGATCGGCTACAAGTACGTCGAGCCGATGGTGCACTGGGGTCGTGAACTGCTCAGTGCAGCAGGATATTTCCACAGCCGTTCCATGCTCGACGATCCGTTGATCCTGCGGAATGCGGCCGAAGATCGCGGTCTCAGCATCTCGTCGCTGTCGAGCCACGCGCCACTCGCCAAGCCGGAGGTGGCAGTGGAGTACTTCCGCCAGGCCATCCGCTACGCCGCGGAGGTGGGTTCTCCGATGATCATGGTCGACGATGGACCCACCCCGTCCTGGACCACGGAGGAAGAGAACTACACGCTCATGCGGTACACCCTGAAGGAGGCAGCGCTGGTCGCGGAGCCCCGGGGTATCAAGATCGCAATCGAGACCCACGGGCCGTACACCGCGACTCCGGAGCGCCTCGACAAGATCATGAATTTGGTCGACAGTCCTGCCCTGACGATCAACCTCGATACCGGAAACAGCTACCTGAGTGAGAACGATCCGCACGAGTGGCTCGAAGCCATCATCGGTCAGGTCACGCACTTGCACGCCAAGGACATTGCGGTGGACGACGCGAAACGTCTACGCGGAAAAGTGAGAGGCATGCTGGGATGCGCCTGCGGTGAAGGTGTCATCGACTGGAAGCGCATCGTCGACACGCTCGCCGCGGCCGACCACGACGTCGTCTTGTCGGTGGAGTGCGGCACGCTCGACGCCGCGAAGAAGAGCTACACCCACCTCAGCGCATTGATCGAAGCAGTCGGTCAGTAGCCGTGTTCGGTTTGGAGATGCATCCGGGAAACATGAATACAGTCGTGATCATGAACCCGTCCGTGATGAAGCAGAGGATTCCGAACGGTGAAGTACCGACCGTCGAGGAGTTCGTGACAGCCCCGCCTGCCTTACGCGCACTGCCGATCCCGCGGATCGAAGCCGTCGATGGCCGAGTACAGATCAACTAACCGAACACCGAAAGTGCTCGGGCCCAACCTCATCAGGTTGGGCCCGAGCACTTTTCGTCTCGGCGGCTGTAGTTCTGCCTCGTCTGGGGCGGTGGGGGCCAGAGGGGTGACGGAAAGGGTCTCGGATGTCCGACGCCGACGCCGACGCCGACGGTGACGGTGACGGTGACGGTGACGGTGAGTATCGGATCCGCGACACGAACAGGCCCGTCGAAAGTCGTGGTGACTTCAGACGGGCCTGTACGTCGATCTGCCTGCAGCTACAGCTGCTTACGTGACGGCCTCTGCAGGTCGAGCGCCGGTGATCATCGAGACGATCTCGTCGGCGGTGGTTTCCTTGGTGTTTCGGCACCCGACGACCTGGCCTCGCCGGAAAACGTACACCCGGTCGGTCAGTTCCAGCACCTGTTGCATGTTGTGGCTGACGATGATGACCGCGACTCCGCGTTGTTTGAGGCGTTTGATGATGTCGTGGACGTGGGCGGTCTCCTGCAGGCCCAGTGCCGCTGTGGGTTCGTCCATGATGATGAGCTTCGATCCCCAACCGGATGCGCGGGCGATGGCGATACCCTGGCGCTGGCCACCGGAAAGACCCCGAACGGTCCGGTGTACCTCGGGCACGTTCACTCCGATCTCCGTGAGCAATTCGGTTGCACGCTTGGCCATCTTGCGTCTGTTGAGCACGCTCAAGCCGCCCAAGTTGATCAGCTTCTCTTCACGCCCGAGGAACAGGTTGGTCAGGACGTCGAGGTCGTCTGCGAGTGAAAGATCCTGATAGACGGTTTCGATCCCGGCTTCGCGTGCATCGATCGGGCTTTGGAACTCACAGTCCGCACCGTCGAATCGGATGGTGCCATCACTCGACGGTTGCGCGCCGGAAAGGATCTTGACGAAGGTGGACTTGCCTGCGCCGTTGTCGCCCATGATGGCGATGTGCTCACCGTGTCCGACGCTGATGGAGGCGCCTTGCAAAGCTTTGACGCCGCCGTAGAACTTGGAGAGGTTCGTAGTCTGGAGAAGAGGCTCGGTGGTGTTGGTGATAGTACTCATTGAGGTGGTTCCGATCTGGGGGGTCGTCTCGAATCAGTACGCTGCGGGAGAGTCGGCGACATTGGCGGATGTTACGGGCGGGATCGGGACGAAGATCTTGGGTTGCACCGTGCCACCGTCCAGCAGGGTCAGCATGGCGGCGACAGCTTCTCGCGCCATCTCCTTGGGATCACCGTTGATGGTTCCGTACGTGTCTCCCGCGAGGATGCTCTCGCGCATCTCTTCCGGATAGTCGTTGCCGACGAAGACGATTTCGCTTCGGCCCATAGACTTGGCCAGGCGGGCGCCCGCAGCCAATTCAGGTCCTTGCGCGACAACGGCGTTGATCTGCCCCGCCGGATACTTCGCGAGCCAGTCCTGGGTCAGGCTGATGGTCTTGTCGTTCGCCCAGTTGTTCGGCTGCTCTTCTACGAGCTTGACGTCGGGGAAGTTCTCCTGCAGTTCGGCACGGAATCCTTCCGACCGACCGATCTGCGGCCCACTGCCGAGGATGCCGGTCATCAAGGCGACGTTGCCCCGATTGCCTATTGCTCCTGCGACCATCTTCGCCTGCTCGCGTCCGACCTGAACGTCGTCGGTCCCTACGAACGAGGAGACCGGGGCGTCTTCGGACAGCGCCAGGGAGAATGCGATGACCGGGATTCCTGCTGCTTCGGCTCGTTTGATAGACGGAGTCATGCTGTCCTGGTCGCTGGGGGCGAGGAGAATGGCGTCGACCTTCTGCGTGACCAGCTGGTCCATTCCGCTACTCATCTGAGCGATGTCGTTGTGCCCGTTGACAACACTGAGCTTGTATCCCGCAGCTTCAGCTTCTTCTTGCACAGTCGAGATGGCTACGTTCATCCATGGGTCGACGCCGACGTCGTACACCACGAAGCCCAATGTCTTGTTCGCACCCGAGGAAGGTGCGGTTCCGCAGGCCGTGAGTGCGACGGCGACGAACGCAGCCAGGCAAAGGGCAAATGCGGTTTGGATCGTTCGAGAAGTTCTTCTTACGGTCATGTGTTTTCACTCCTGGAATGTGGTTGGCTGCGAGGGGAATCGGATGTATCAGCGTTTGCGGGCGCTGCGGAACGCTTCGAAGCCGACTGCGAGCAGAACGGCCGTACCCGTCAGCGCCGGCTGCCAGTAAGCGGACACGCTGTACAGGTTCAACGCGTTTGTCAGGACGGTGAGCGACAGGATGCCGATCACCGCGGAGCTGATGCCGCCGACTCCGCCGGTGAGTGGTGTGCCGCCGATGATGACGGCGGCGATGGCGAGAAGTGCCCACTGTGTACCTGTTGCCGGACTCCCGATTCCGGAGATCGAGACAAGAAGAATTCCTGCGATGGCGGCGCACAGCCCGCCGATGGCATAGACGGCAATCAGAACCCGATCGACATGGATTCCGGCGCGGCGCGACCCTTCCTTGTTGCTCCCGACGGCGTAGATGTGCTGGCCGAAGAGCGTGCATCGTAAGACGAACAGCAGAATCAGGATGACCACGACGAATGTAAGACTGGCAAAGGAGATTCCGGCGATGTTCTTCAAGCCCAGATCGGTCCATCCGGAAGGAAGAGGAGCGATCGGGGTGGCGCCGGTTGCGGCGTACAGCAGTCCGGTGACGACGGCTTGTGTACCGAACGTGGCCACGAATGGGTTGATGCCGATCTTGGCTACGAGGATGCCGTTCACGAAGCCGGCGAGTAGACCGGCGACCAATCCGACGAGAATTCCGATGGCTATACCGTGCTGGAGACTGACGTACGCTGCAGCGCATCCGGCTGCCGCTGCCACGATTCCGACCGAGAGATCGAAGCCACCCGAGATAATCATCAGCTGCATACCGCCGGCAATGATTCCGACCATCGCCGCCTGTTGCAGCACGTTGAGCAGGTTGTCCGACTGCCGGAAGATCGGGTTGGCGATGCACAGAATCACCACCGATGCGACCAGTACAGTCAGCATCACCCGCTGAACGACCTGCGAAGGTGTGCTCGGCAGAATGCGTTTGAGCAGAGCCGGTAGCCATTCCTGCGAGGATGCGTGGGGCGGCTGAGGTGCCGCGGAACGAGTGGAACGGCCGACGTCATCGACAGAGATTCCCGCGCTTGGCGGCCGTTTCTGCTGGTCTTCGGTCAGGGGCATTGAGGACTCCTCGAAAGGGTGTTTCGGTGTTCGGTCGAAAGAGCGAAATCAGGTCACCCGGTCGCACGGCGTTGTGCGTGTCGAGATTCGGATCGGTGCCCTGCAGTTCGCGTTCGGTTCGAGAATCGGTAGCGATTACTCGGACGGTGGGCCGGCAGTACAGGGGCGCTGAAACAAATCTTCGGACAGGTAGGAAGCGGGTTCGCCATGTGTCTCAACTCTGTTTGGCGACCCCCGGCGAAGCCCTGGGGTTGTAGAAATACTGTCCTGTGACTGCATTCACAGCTAGACGCAAGCCGGGAAAGATGTCTCGGCTGGACGACACGTTTTGTGTAGTGTCTTTGACATGTCTTTCACGGTTGCGGACGCTCTGGAACTCTCACTGATCCGCGCGGCCGGTCCTCACGTACTCACCAGCGGAACGGATCTGGATCAACGCGAAGTCCGATGGGTTCACTCGTCCGAGATCCCCGATATCGCACGATTTCTCAGCGGCGGCGAATTGTTGCTGACGGCGGGCCTCGGTATAGGGGAAACAGAAGCCGAGCAGCGTGCTTACGTGAAGGCGGTTTCTCGAGCCGGTGCGGCAGCTCTGGTGATCGAAGAATCCGGTCGCATGTTCGATCGAGTTCCTCAAGCTGTTGTGCAGGAAGCCCAACAAATGCTGCTTCCGGTGATCGCGCTGACCCACGAAGTGTCGTTCGCCGGAGTCTCCGCCCAGGTGCACGAAATTCTGACCGAAATGCGACTTCGGAGCCTGACTCGTGAACGTGAGGTCGAAGCAACATTCTCGGGATTGCTGCTCGACGGCGCAGACCATCTCGGAATAGTGGAGACTCTGGCGGCGCTCACCGACAGCACGGTGGTTCTGGAAAACATCGCTCACCGGGTGACGGTCTATTTCTCAGTGGACGGTGTCGAATTCGACGACGACGAGTGGAATCGTCACGCCAGAGTATCGCACGACAATGAAACTGATTGTGTCCGAAGGCCCGTCGTCATGCGTGGTCAACCGTGGGGGTGGATCCACGTGCTCCAAGGACAATCGCCGACCGCGCCGTTCTCGGCTGAATTCGCGGCGGAGCGGGCAGCAGCAGCGATCGCGATCTCGCTTCTCACCGATCGTAGCCGCGAGGCGCGTGACGATCAGCGCAGTACCGCTTTGATGACACACTTGCTGCTGGGAGAAATTTCCGGCGATGAGTTCGTGAAGCAGGCCAGTCGTCTGGGGTATCGGCTCGGATCTGGCCTGATGCGAGTGTTCGTGGCCAACAAGAATACTCGTGACGATTCTGCTGGAATCCGGCCCAAGCGCAGGAGCAGTCCCAATGCGATCAGTGCCGACATGGGTGATTACATCGTCACGGTGGCGCCGGAAGTGGGTGGCCGTCCGCCGGAGATCGAGGATCTTGTCGGTTTCGTCGGTGCGGGTGTCGGTGTGAGCCGCGCTATTTCACGTGACATGGTTGCTGTCGCGCTCACTCAAGCGCGCAGTGCTGCCGCGGTCGCCCGAGCTTCTGGTGGTGTCCTTCACTTCGACGAACTGGGGGTCGAGCGGATTTTGGTGACCCTGGCGCAGGGCCCGGAACTGGCGAGCTTCGTCGAAGACGAATTGGGTCCGTTGTTGACGAAGGATGCGCACTCGGCCAGTCCGCTACTGCCGACACTGCGCGCATTTCTCAGCGTCGACGGTCGCAAGACTGAAGCGGCGGACAAGCTCTACGTGCAGCGCAGAACTCTGTACAACAGGTTGGAGCGGATCTCGACGATTCTCGGGAAATCCCTTGATGCCCCGGAAACGCGGCAGCGCTTGCTGTTGGCAGTCAAAGGTCTCGAGCTGCTGGAGGGGTCGGCGATCAGTTCGTCGCGACGTTCCGGAAGGAACTAGCATTCCGACTTCGATGAGGGGGACGGCGGTGCGGGCTGCGCGCGCGGCAGTGAGACGGCCTGTTGCCGGCAATCCGCACAGGGAACCACCGGGCAGTCCCAAGATGACGAAACCGAATCCGCTGGTGGTGAGCTCGAGTGCATTCTTGACGTCGGGTGTCCCTGTCGCCCAAGAGGCTTGGCAAGCTCCGTGAAGTGCGAAAGATGACAAGCAATGCCCATTTCGTGCGGTCGAGCACGAACGGCGACTTCGGCTAGAGCATTTCGTTGATTCCCTTCATAGAAGAGATGAGTGAATCGTATCACTAGGTGATACGATTCACTCATGTCGGTGGTGGTAAAACAAGGTGAAGGTTGAGATGTGGCGCGACAGGCGAAAGTATCGCAAACCGCGGTGTCGCGCCTACCTTCTCCCGAAGTGTCCAGTCGGGGCAATCGCCGCTGTCGACAGTACGTCTCACGGACGTCGTCGTGTGTACATATGCGGGACCTTCAGTGCAGAAACATCTTTCAGGCTACCGAGCTACGGCAGGAGTGGGGCGACGAACATGGCTGGTCACCGTATGGAGGAAGAAGTGGGGTACGTCTGTGTCACGTGTCGCCATATCGGTTCGTCGTTGCCTATGCCCAAGCCGTCTGTGCCGCTGGCCGTGCGAGCTCGATGCAACCTCTGTGGCGAGATCGACACGGCGATGTCGGGGCGGAAAGACGATGTGCCATACCGTGTCGAGCTCTTCGGGGGCTTTCGTAGAGCTTGGACGCATGCAGTCCGGTGTGGGCGAATGTGTGAACACCATCTACTGTGACGACAGGTCAACCGAAGCCAACACTCGGTTGAAACGAGACCACGATAGAATTCGTGAGATCGTCAAGGGTTACGGCGGATGATTCGTCCGGAGCAAGGGGAGTCGCTTCAGTGGTTACGATGAAGGACGTGGCGCGGGCAGCAGGCGTCTCCCAAGCCGCTGTCTCATACGCGTTCAGTAACTCTCCGAAAGTTTCTGCATCGCAGCGTGATCACATCTACGCAGTCGCTCAGTCTTTGTCCTACGCCGGGCCGAACATCGTCGGCAGTAGCCTGCGCTCCGGCCGAGTCGGAGCGGTTGGCATCATGGTGATGGAGTCGTTGGGGCACGCACTGGAAGACCCGTCGACCATGCTGTTGATGAAGGGGGTAGTCGAAGTCAACGAACTCGCCGACGTTGCCCTGACTTTGTTGCCGTTGGTCTCCAGTAGGGAAGAAGGATTCAATTCTCCCGCGGTCAGAGGTTTGGTCGACGGAGTCGTCCTGCACAATGTGACTCCTACCCACCCGATCATTGCGGCCCTGATTCACTCCGGAACGCCGGCAGTTGCGATCGATTCACCCGCGGACTGCGGCTTGCCGTTCATCGGAATCGATGATCGCGCTGCAGGATTCAAGCAGATGGCCCATCTCTTGGATCTCGGGCACCGAAGAATCGGTGTGGTCTGCGAACGTTTGAACATCGGTGGCACCGACGGGTCGATCTCCAAGACAGTTGTCGAACATTCTTCCGAGCGGGTCCAGCGAGATCGGATCCTCGGGTACTTCGATGCTGCAACTGCGCGGGGAGATGCCGGTGTCTCGATCGAGGTTTACGAGGCTTCAGGTATCGATCGTGACAGCGGCGTCCGTGCTGTCCGCTCGATGGTCGAGAAACTGAATCCGACCGCAATAGCCACGACGTCAGATGTCTTTGCCGTCGCTGCCTTGAGCGTGCTTCGTAGCATGAATATCCCAGTACCTGAGGTTGTTTCGGTTGTCGGATTCGACGATGCCCCCATCGCCGAACTCATGGATCTGACCACTGTGCGTCAACCGCTGGTGGAGAAGGGCCGCGCCGCAGCCTCCATGCTGCTCGACAATATCGACGGCGCGAAGCGAAGGCAGAAGATCTTCAAAACCAAGCTGATCGTCCGAAACTCGACAGGCCCGGTCAGCACAGTCTGAACGAGACCATGCTGACCGGGCCGGAGTGGTCAGGATCGATAGACTTTCCGGTACAGTTCGGCGATTTCCTGTGCGCTGGGCACCACCGGGTTGTTCGACGGAGAACCCGACGCCAACGCCTGGTCCGCCATCAGTGGAATGAGCTCCTCCCAGCGAGTCTCGTCGATGCCGAATGTGCGCGGACTGGGTACCTCTACGTCGACGCACAAAGTATCGATGAAGTCGACCAGCTTGTGCGAGGCCGCCTCGTCTGAGTCGCCGCGATCTGCCGCGCCCAGCTGCCTGGCGCAATCGGCGTATCGATCACGCGCCCCGGGTATGGAGAACGCGGTGATCGCCGGAAGCAGCATTGCATTGGAAAGTCCATGCGCCACATGGAAATGTGCGCCGATCGGACGACTCATCCCATGTACCAGGCACACGCTCGCATTGGAGAACGCCATACCCGCCTGAGTGGAAGCATGCATCATCTGTTCGCGCGCCTCCCGATCTGAGCCGTCACGGTACGCGCGCAAGAGGTACTCCCCGATTGTCTTCATCGCAGACAGTGCGAGCCCGTCCGAGATGGGGTTTGCCTTCTTACTGACGTAGGCCTCGATCGCGTGTGTAAGTGCGTCGACACCTGTGTCGGCCGTCAGTCTCGGCGGCATCGACATCGTGAGGTCGGAATCGACGATTGAGGCGATCGGAAGAAATGAAAGTCCAGGGCACAGCATCTTCTCGTCGGTGGTGACATCCGTGATGATCGTGAATTGTGTTGCTTCCGAGCCACTTCCTGCCGTCGTCGGGATGGCGATGATCGGAAGCGCCGGCCCCGCGTACACCCGAGGGGCTTTGAAATCGCGCATGACGCCGCCCTGCTTGAACAAGACGGCAAGTGCTTTTGCCGTGTCCATCGGGCTGCCACCGCCGAAGCCGATGATCGAGTCGGCATCGTGGGCGGTCAGAGCGTCGAGACCAGCCTGTAGAGAATCGGTAGTGGGGTCGGGAACCGTCTCGGAGAAGAGTGCGGCCTTCTTTCCTGCTGCTGCAACGATCTTCAGCAATCGATCGGCTGAACCATTGCTGACCATGAATGCGTCGGTGACGAGAAGCGGACGCTCGATGTTCAGATCCGTCAGCACTTCGCCGAGACTCTCGACGGACCCAGGACCAAGTTTCAAGAACCGGGGAAATGAAATGTTGGCAACCATGCCGATCCCTTCGAATGTTGTGAATGTATTTCCCAGCCCGTGGTATTCGGACGGGATAGGGACTCAGTTGTTTTCGGGGAAGCCGAGGTTGATGCCGCCGTGGCTGGGATCGAGCCAGCGGGTAGTGACGACCTTCCCGCGGGTGAAGAAGTGGACACCCTCGGTACCGTGAGCGTGCGTGTCGCCGAACAGGCTGTTCTTCCAACCACCGAAGCTGTAGTAGGCCATGGGGACTGGAATAGGGACGTTGATCCCGACCATACCAACCTCGATCTCGTTCTGGAAGCGACGTGCTGCGCCACCGTCATTGGTGAAGATCGCGGTGCCATTCCCGAATGCACTCGAATTCACCAGGTCGAGTGCTTCGTCGTAGGAGTTCACCCGCACGACCGAGAGCACAGGGCCGAAGATTTCGTCTGTGTAGATGCTCATGTCGGTGGTGACGTGGTCGATCAGGGTCGGGCCGAGCCAGAATCCGCCCTCACCACCGTTCGCCTGCACTTGCCTGCCATCGACGACGAGTGTCGCGCCGGCGGCCTCACCGGCGTCGACGTAGGAGGCGACCTTGTCGCGGTGGGCCTTGGTCACCAGAGGGCCCATGTCTGAGTTCTTCGTGCCGTCACCGGTTTTCAGGGTGCGGGTCCGCTCGGCGATCTTGCCGACGAGTTCGTCGGCGATGTCGCCGACGACGACCAGTGCCGAGATCGCCATGCAGCGCTCGCCGGCCGAGCCGAATCCGGCGTTGACCATTGCGTCGGCGGCCAGATCGAGGTCTGCGTCAGGCAAGACGATCGCGTGGTTCTTCGCTCCTCCGAGAGCCTGAACGCGCTTTCCATGGCTGGTGCCGGTGCTGTACACGTACTGGGCGATGGGGGTTGAACCGACAAACGAAACGGCCTTGATCGCAGGGTTGGTCAGAAGTTCGTCGACAGCTGTCTTGTCGCCTTGCAGGACGTTGAACACGCCTGCTGGAAGTCCTGCCTCGGCCCAGAGTGCCGCGATCCACAGCGAAGCAGATGGAACTTTTTCGGACGGCTTGAGTACTACCGTGTTTCCGGTGGCGATCGCGATGGGGAAGAACCACATCGGGACCATCGCGGGGAAATTGAACGGCGAGATTATCGCGACCGGGCCGAGTGGTTGACGGATCGAGGTGACGTCGACGTTCGTCGAGGCATTCTCGGTCATACCGCCCTTGAGCAGGTGCGCGATGCCACAAGCGAATTCGACGACTTCCTGGCCTCTTGACACCTCGCCGAGTGCGTCGGAGAGGACTTTGCCGTGCTCGGCGGTGATTATCTCGGCGAGTTCGTGCTTGCGGGCATTGAGCAGTTCGCGGAACGCGAAGAGGATTGCGGTTCGCTTGGCGAGCGAACTGTCGCGCCAATCGGGAAACGCAGCAGCAGCTGCGTCGATAACGGCGCGTGCGTCTTGCACGCTGGCGAGCGCGACACTGCCAGTGACGGCGCCGGTCGCAGGGTTCGTGACCGGCGCGGAGTTTCCGCTCGAACCGGGGGCGATCGTGTTGTCGATCCAATGTGCGATGACAGTCATGACTATTCACTCCTGAGGCTGGGGTTGATTCGAGTCTGTGCCGCAGAATTGCCGTCGTCAACAAGTAAGATCGCAGTACTCAATGCAAAATTGCAGCCAAGAACGGGAATGGCGATGTTTACTTCTGACAACCTGCGCTTTCTGCTGGAACTGTCACGCACGGGGCGCATTTCGGATACGTCGAAGCGGCTGGGGGTCGATCAGACCACTGTCTCCAGGAGAATCTCTAGGCTTGAAAAAGACATGGGAGCAAGGCTTTTCGATCGCGGCGTCTCGGGCTGGCAGCTGACCGAGGCGGGCAGGCGATTGGTTCCCTACGCGGAGAGTATCGAGTCGACGCTACTTTCTGCGCTCGGTGAGACGACCGCCTCGGCGTCGCCGAGCCTCAACGGGACGGTCCGGATCCTGACCCCAGACGGCTTCGGTGCCTTCGTCTTGGTTCCGGGCCTGCGCTCTGTCCGTGTCCGGCACCCGGATTTGTACACCGAAGTGCTGACTTCGACTACCCACGATGTGTTGACCGGGCGTGACTTCGACGTCGCCGTCACGTTGGAGCGTCCCTCTCCCCGATCTGTGGTCGTCAGCAAACTTGCGGACTACAACTTGCGGCTTTACGCCTCGCATCGGTATCTGGAGACGCACGAGTCGATCTCGTCGGTGGACGACCTACGTCATCACACGCTCGTCTGGTATGTGGACGCGTTCTTGGATGTCGAACCTCTGCGTATCCTCGACCGGATACTGCCCACCGGGCGGGCGCAGATCCAGACCAATAACATCGCTGGTCACTACGAGGCGGTCAGGCACGGTGTGGGAATCGCGCCCTTGCCGACATACATCGGCGCGACCGACGATGACCTCGTGCCGGTGCTGCGTGACGAGTTCGTAATTCGGAGGTCGTATTGGCTCGTTGTCCCGCGCGAGCTGATCAGATTGGCCCGCGTACGGGCGATAAGCGATGCCTTGCATGAGATTGTCGACAGGAATCCCGACCTCCATGCGCGGTGATGTGCGTTTCCTGTATTCCCCGGGTTGGGCGATGGTTGACGGTCAGTTTGTAGCGCCTGAGGAATGATCGCGATGTCAGGTGTGGACGCTGTCGAAGGGTCTTGTGGAATGTGCGAAGAGGGGTGGGTTACCCCGAGGTCTTCAACAATTCGAGGGCTGCGTTCCGGCCGGCACCGAAGGGGTTGGTGCCGATACCGATCCCGTCTGCGACGAGGGCACCTTCGTGAAGCAGCATGATTGCCTCGACGAGACGTTCGTCGGCTAGTCCGTCCGTCGCCAGAATGCGCCGGAAAAGGTCTGACATCTCCCGCTTTTGTTCGGCGATGACAGCGAACACCGGATGTGAGTGATCGCTGAACTCGGCGTGCGCGTTGATCATGCTGCACCCTTTGCCTCCGCTCGCCTTGGACCAGGAGGCGGAAGCGTCGAATACCGCACTCAACTGTTCGGCGCGGCTAGCTCCGGCTGATGCGAGCTTCTCGTCGCGAAAGATTCGCCACCGCCGATCTCGAGCCCTCAGGTATTCAACGACGAGACCGTCTTTCGAGCCGAACCGTTCGTACAAAGTCTTCTTCGTGACCCCGGCGTCCAGTGCGACGGTATCCACGCCTACGGCATGAATCCCCTTTTCGTAGAACAGCTTCGACGCAGACTCCAGAATGCGACGCGCTTTCGGAGTCAATTCGGGTGTGGATTCCTCTGCCATGGACAAAAGTATACCGATCTGTATAGTCGGGCTCATGAGTAAACAGATCGGTATACCTCGGATCGTGACCTCGAGATCTGCCGTGACGGCTACCTTGTCGGTCCTGTTCGTCGCGTGCTGGAGTTCGGGATTCATCGGAGCCAAACTAGGCGCCGGCAGTGCCGGGGTCCCCACGCTGCTGATGTGGCGTTTTCTCCCGCTCGCGGTGGTACTGCTCCCGATTGTCTGGTTCTCCGCCCGGCGCCAGAACACGATGCCGACACCACGGGCTCTCGGCAGGCAGGTGGTGATCGGGATGCTCTCCCAGAGTGGCTACCTGTTGTCGGTGTACTGGGCAGTCGATCTCGGCGTGAACACCGGAACAACTGCGCTGATCGACGGTATTCAGCCGCTGGTGGCTGCCGCGCTGCTCGGTCCGGTCCTCGGTGTCGCAGTCCCGCGTATGCAGTGGGTCGGGTTGGCGATCGGAATGGGCGGCGTCGTGATGGTCACGGCAGCCGATGCCGGGGCCGGTACATCGGCGCCGTGGTGGGCGTACGCGATTCCGTTCCTGGGGATGCTCAGCCTGGTTGCATCCACCTTCGTCCAGCAACGCGCTCCCACGTCTACACCGCCACTGCAGGCTTTGGCCATCCACTGCTCAACCAGCGCAATAGTTTTCACAACTCTGGCGATCGTCTCGGATGCTGCCGTACCGCCGAGTATCAGCACATTCTGGATCGCGTTGCTCTGGTTGATCGTGTTGTCCACCTTCGGTGGTTACGGGCTGTACTGGTTGTTGCTCCGCCGCATCGGCATTACGTCCGTCAACACCCTGATGTTCTTGATCGCCCCCGTCACCGCGGTCTGGGGCGCACTGATGTTCGGAGAATCCTTCACTCCGTTCACCGCGCTCGGCTTGGCGGTGGGCATCGTCGCCGTCGTCGTGGTCACCCGGGTGGGTAATCGCCCGAAGAAGCAGGACGAGGGCACGGATTCCTGCCCGCCGAGAGCTTCGATCACGTCGCGCTGATGAAGGCCGATCGGGATGTGAACCGCTCGCGGAGCGCGGTGAGTTGCTCTGCGGTGAGCTTCAGTCCGTTGATTGCGTAGTCCTCGACGGTGCCGAAGTGCGTGCGCATTTCGTCGAGAGCTGCGTCGAAATAGCTGTCACGGACTCCGAGGAGGGGTCGTAGCACTTCTGCGTCAACGCCTTTGCTCGCGGCGAAGTCGAGGATCGGTTCTGTCATGGGAGCCAGATCGGTGTTCGTCTCCAGGTAGTCGGCGCGTACATCGGCTTCGTCGGCCCCGAGGAGGAGTAGGAAAGAGGTCGCGGCCCACCCGGTTCGATCCTTGCCGGTGGTGCAGTGGAAAAGTGCTGCCCCGGTGCGTTTTTCGTCGATGAGGTCGAGGTAGAACGTGCGATAGGCGTCGAGAGCGGACGGCAGGCTGACGAAGTTGCGGTTGGCTTCCTCCATCTGTGCGATCCCACGTCCATCGCTGATGGTCTCGGCGTATGCGACCGGGTCCGTCATGAGTAGTCCAGTGGCCGCGGCGTTTTGGGCATTGTCGGCAAGTACGTCGAGCCAGACTGTGCGCGTCGAGTCAGGGAGATTGTCGAGTGCGCCGTCGCGCTCGGCGGCGGTCCTCAGGTCGTATACCGTCCGGACGTCCAAGTCGGCGACCGCGGCAAGGTCGTCGCCGTCGAGTTTCGCCAGAGTCGCCGAACGATAGAGCGCGCCCGCGCGGACGGTGCCGTCCGCAACAGGAATGCCACCGAGGTCCCGGAAGTTCGGAGCGGTCTTCAGGAGAACGCGGCGATCGAGCGGGTGAGTTGGCATGGCTGACTCCTTGTGGGTTCCGTTTCCGAACTGATCATTCATGCCTTCTGCACACTGCGCACGAGCTTTTCGGCATTGCGTCTCTTGATCCACTTGTCGATGACGAGAGCCATGAAGATCCACCCGCCCAATGCCGTGATCACCCACACGATGATCGGGGCGAGGATCCAGGACCCGACGCCGCTGATCTCGATACCGTCGGGGACCAGGGTCGCAACCCAGAGCGCGAGCAGTGTGGCGACCAAGCCGACACCACCCGCGAGCGGAGCCGCGTAGTGCAGTGCCACGCTGAGCACGAATGGGCCGAGGATCATGTGTGCGAGGGTGAATACACCGATAGCGGCCAAGAAGCCGTTCACGCTCAGGCTGACCCCGGGAAGAGCAAAATGCACGACGATCAGCGCGATCGCGCCGAGAACACATTGCGAAACGAGCTGAAATAACAGACGCATGGCTTGTACCTCCGTGATCAGGTCGAGTCACCCGAGAGTGGTGTGTGCGTGGGGAACGCTTTGCTGCAGGGCTTCGGGACGAGGCGCCGTCCAGGTGCCGTCGAGCACGGAGGGACGGGGGCGGTACAGGCGCAGTACGTAGTTCCACCCGGGCATGATGGGCAGTGCGTTCGCGACGCCGTCGAGATGGACCCCGAAGCGAATGGTGGTGCTGCCGTCGGAGTCTGGGGTGGCCGTGAGGCTGTTGATGCTGTTGACGCCCAGAGCGTTCTCTTCGAAGTATCCGGCCGCGTTGTACAGCGAGACCGACCAGAACGCATCCACGGGAACATCGTTCAGGCGGAGACGGTATTCCCCGACCGGGAGACGTTCGTCGAAGTTGACGTAGGTGGCCTCGTACTCGGGAAGGCCACCCCAGCCGGATGCGGTACCGAGCAGGTGCCTGATCGGATCGACTTCCGCAGCGGTACCGAATGAATGGTCGTACGTGGTGATGCCACGCGCGAGTGCGAGGAGTGCGTCGCGGGTCTCGGTCTGCGATTGCTCGTCGTAGTCGGGCAACGGGAACTCTCCCGTTCCGCCGCCGTCGATGTTGAGGGCGTCTTGCAACCGGTTCACCTCGGCGACGTCTTCGGGGCTGTTCGGATCGACGAGGATGCGCACGATCAGTGCGGCGTAGTCGGTCCCGACCAATTCACGCGTGAGCAGGTGCTCTCCCGGGTCGCGCAGGATGACGGGACCGTAATGATCTTGACTGACCACCCACACGGAGATGTAGCGCTTGCCGGTATCGGGCACCGTGATCGTGACGTTCTCGCGCACGTCGATGATCGCGCTGCTGTACAGAGTGTCGCGGTTCTGGCGGATGATCGGCTGGTTGTCGAGTGACCCGAGATCACGAGTGTGGTTCCACGTGCCCAGGCCGACGCCCGCGGCCAGGCGAGCGAACATGAGATCGGACTCTGCCCGATTGAAGTTCAGGACGTTGACGGCGATCGTGGACATAGTGGGTTCCAATCGGTGTCGGGGTACGGAAGCGGGCGCGGTAATCCATGGCCCGTCGGGGTGAATCAGCCCAGCAGTCGTGCTTTCGCGGCTTGGAACTCGGCGTCACTCAGCAGGCCTTGTGATTTGAGGTCGCCGAGTTTCTGCAACTCGGCGACGAGATCGACCGGGGCCGCGGGTGCGGGTGTGGGCATCGGGAGTGCGGCATGCTGCTGGGCGAATTCGTACTGCGCCTGCTCGTAGTCGGCCTGAGCTCTCCTTTGCCGGCGGGTGGCCATACCGTCGCTGACGGCGGTCGCGGTACCGGTGACGACCGCGGTGCGGGCGGCGAGGCCCAGCAGTCCGGGGCGGCCTCGTCTCGGGATGTACGGCATGTCAGACCTCCAATTTCGGGATGATCGTGTCCATGAGGGCATTGACGACGGGTGCGGGTATCCGCTCGTAACCCAGTAGCACCGCGCCTGACGCAGCGGTGCGGGCGGCGAGTTCGCGCTGATAGACCAGCTCGAGCGCGACCAGCAGCGCTGCAGCGCCGGTGGGAATGGCTGCCGCGAGTTCGGTGATGTCCTCATGCCCGAGCAGACCGGACGCGCCGAGCATCTCGACGTTGATCTCGAAGCCGTTCGGCAACTCCTCGACTTCGATGAGGGTGAGTTCATCGTCCTCGGACTTGGAGATGACGATCAGATCGAGCAGCCGCACCAGGCCGGTATCCGTAAGGTCGGTCAGTGCGGAGAGCGCGGCCGGGTCGAGGCTCTGCCCAGGCAGGCCGAGAAGGTAGAAGTCGACGGGGCCGAAACGCGCGGCACTCACGAGAGGACCTTCAGCTTGAGTGCGGCGAACTCGTCCTCGCTGATCGCTCCGGCTTCGAGCAGTGCTGCGGCTGCGGCGATCTCCTCGCTGGGGCTCTTCCCCGCGACCTCGCGGATATACGATTCGGCGGCCTTCTCGGCGTCGCGTGCGGCCTTGTTGCTGCGTTCCGTCATCCCTTCGCCGCGGGCGACGAGATAGACGAGGGCGGTCAGGATCGGTAGGAAGAGCAGGAAGAACACCCAAACGGCCTTCAACCAGCCGTTCAGCTTGTGGTCGCGGAACAGGTCGGCGATGATCGCGAACAGTGCGAAGAGATATCCGATGAAGACGGTCGCCCACAGCATCCAGCCGAGGCTTTCCCAGAAGCTCATGTGTCTTATCCGTTTCGTGTAAGGCCTGCGCACACGGTATTCCGCTGACTCACGCATTTCGGTTGATTCCGGCAATTCTCACTGGTTTCCGCAGGCTTCGATCGCGGTCTCATCCGAAGCGGATGAGACCGGATTTCCACGGACATCGAACGTCTCGAGTATCTTCGACACATGATCGAAGCCGTGCGTGACGCACTCGCCTCTGGTGAGGCGGAGCAGGCTCGACGAGTCCTGCGGAAAAACTGGCTTCGTTTGATTCTCGAATCTCACACCAGGGAACTCGAGCAGCTCTGCCTTGCTCATCCCGATCCCCACGATCCGCACATCCTGCTGATACGGGCGTGCTGCCGCGATCTCAGCGGTGATCCGTACGGCGCTGAGTTTCTCCGCGGGCAGGGTCTGCGGGTGGCGTCCGACGATTTTGTCGTCTGCTTCACCGACCTGCTGCTCGCTCCGGACACCTCGACCAAGGCCGTCATCGCCGATCGCGCGCGTCACGCGCTCGCCCAGTGCGAGCCCGAGGACGATTACCCGTCCGCGCTTTTCCTCCTCGGATGGACCGAGGTCAGGCTTCGTCGTGACCTTCCTCGTGCCATCGCGCTACTTCGCTCCGCCAGCGACGAGGCGCAGTTGCAGTCGCGCACGGAGACATTGCGTCTTGCACAGTCCAACTTGGCCTTTGCGCTGACCCACGCGGGAGCATTCACCGAAGCCGAACAGATCCTCGACGGCCTTCCTGCGCGAGATGTGGCGTCCGATTGGGAACGCTTCGAAGGTGGTCTCCCACAGTCGAATCGGGGGTGCATCGCTTACTGGCGTGGCGACTTCGAGGAGGCGATCGCTCAGTTCGACTCGATCATCGAGGAGGGCAGCCCTGGAACCAATTTCGAGGCGCTCGCCCGTCTGTACCTGGTGATGAGCCTGATCGCTCTGAACCGGGAAGACCGGTACCACAACGCCGCTCGTCTGCTGCGAGGCGTGAGCACTGCGGACAAGCACGGCATTCCTTGGGATACGCTGCGGCGCGTCACCACGGCCTGGCTCGCCCACGCTCAAGGACAGGACGAGCAAGCTCGCCGCATCGCAATGCCCACGCTGACCAGAACAGGTGCTGCGGTCGCTCACGCGCTTCTCGCGGAGCTCTACCGAGTCATGGGGGATCCGGAACCGTCGGCTCAAGCGCTTCGCTTGGCAACCTCGGCCGCGCTGCCGCGATATGCGCTGGTGAGCACCCTTGTCACGTCTGCCGCCCTGAGCTCCGTCGCCGGGCGTGGACCGCAGGCGCACGAGCAGTTGGATCGTGCGCTGGCGGAAGCAATCCCCGAGCGGATTCTCGCCCCATTTCTGAGCGGCGATCCGGTAATCGTCGATCTGTTGAACGCGCACGCAACACAGGGGTCGAGACACCAGGAGCTCCTGTGCACGATTCTGGAAAAACGGGGCCAGCTCTCTGCCAAACTCGCCGGAGTCCTGACGGAACGTGAGAAAGAGATCCTCACTTTTCTGCGAACTACGATGACTGCAGACGAGATCGCTGCGCACCTCGGCATCGCCTATCCCACTGTGAAGACTCACATTCGCTCGATCTACCGCAAACTAGGCGTGACCAAACGGCGTGCCGCTGTTCAAGCAGCCGACAACCTAGACCGCGGGATCGGGGGCGATTCCGCGGCGGAGGCTGCGAACCGTCAGGTCCAAGGCTTGTAGGCGCGTCCCGGAACCACGGTTCACGTAGTCCATCGACGTGTAGAGCAGTGACCACAGCAGGTTCTGCACCCAGTCCGAACCCATGTCGGGGTCGATGGAACCGTCGGAGTGTCCGCGCTCGATGGCATCGGTGACTGAGTCGTCGTTCGACGCGGACTCGGCAAACGAATCTTCCTGATACACACCGGGAGTGAAGAACAGGACCGTCAAGAGGTCGGCCAGTTCGAAGTATTCATGGCACAGGCGAACCAGCGCTTCGGCTCCCGTACCCTCGCCGAGTCGAGCTGCTGCTGCTGCCTCTCCGACGGCGCGGGTGGCCTCGGCCGCGACTGCGTCGACCAGGTCTGACCGTTCGGGAAAGTAGCGGTGCAAAGTGGTCCGGCCGACCTTTGCGGCCGAAGCGATCTCGCTGAGGGTCGCAGCAGGCTTGGATGCGAACACCGAAACGGCAGCATCGAGGATGGCCTTCCGTGTGCGCTCGCGGGTCGCGCTTTGTTCTGGTGCGCTGTGGATCGTTGTCACGAATCCGAAGCGTAGCCGTGTCCGGTTTCGGTATCCAGTGTTTCCGAATCGGAATTTCTCTTGCCCTTTATGGAACATTCGTGTTCCATAAATTCATGCTTGAATCCGACGCTTCTCAGCCCGCACCGAAATGGAGCAATCTCCGCGTCCTCTCGGAGTTCGCTCGACCGCATCTGCCGTCGCTCCTTCTCGGATTGGTACTGGCGCTGTGCGGCTCCGCGGCGACGCTGGCAACGCCCATGGTCACCAAGTGGGTTCTCGACACCCTCGATACCGGTGCGTCGCTGAAAGGACCTATCCTCACGCTCGTCGTCCTTCTGATCGTCGGTGCCGTGCTCGGTTGTGCTCAGTGGATCGTTCTCGGAACCGCCGCCGAGAAGGTTGTCTTCGACGCCAGGTCGTCGCTGGTGAAGCGATTCCTGGCGGCGACCGTACCTTCGCTGCAATCGCGATCCGTGGGTGAATTGGTCACCCGGGTCACGTCTGACACCTTGCTGCTGCGGGAGGCTGCGTCGTCGGCCGCGGTGAATATTCTGAACGCAGCCGCGTTGACCATCGGAACGATTGTTCTGATGGGCGTACTGGATCTGCCGTTGTTGGGCGTCACCATGGTGGCAATCGTGTTCGCCTCCATACTCTTTGCCGTTCTGATGCCTCGGATTTCCGCAGCCGAAGCGCGAACCCAGGAATCGCTCGGTCAGCTCGGCGGCGTACTCGAGGGTGGCTTGCGTGCGATCCGGACGGTCAAAGTTTCCCTCGCCGAGGATCGCGTCGGCGCTCTGGTGACGAACAATGCGTCCGATGCGAAAAAGCATGCGATCACGGCAGTTCGAGTGTCGGCAACCGCGTGGACTGTCGCGTGGACCGCCATTCAAGGATCGATCATTGCCATCCTCGGCTTTGGTGCCTGGCGAGTCGCCGACGGCGAAATGGCAGTCTCGACGCTAATCGCGTTTCTGCTCTACGCCTTCACCCTGATGGGGCCGGTGTCGGAGCTTGCGCAGAACGTGACCTCCGTTCAGTCGGGAATCGCGGCAGCTATCCGGATTCGCGAGATGCAGTCGTTGCCCACCGAGCAGTACGACGAGGTCGTGGACGTGGTCGCGAAAACCAACGCTGCCGCGCCGCTGATCGAGTTGCGCGACGTCACCGTGAGCTACCACGGATCGAACCAGCCGGCGTTGCGCGATGTCTCGCTGGTCATTCCGACGCGTGGGCACATGGCCATCGTCGGCCCGTCGGGTGCAGGAAAGACGACCTTGCTCTCGACCGTGCTGCGATTTGTCGAACCGCGATCGGGTGAGGTTCTCCTGCATGGAGTCGGTTACGACGCGCTCGATCACCGCGCTGTGCGCGAGAGTCTCGCATACGTGGAGCAGGAGACACCGGTGGTGCCCGGAACGATTCGGGAGAACGTCGTCTTCAGCCATCCCGATGCGACGGACGAAGAAGTCCAGGCCGTTCTGCGCTTGCTCCGGCTCGACGACGCGATCGAGGCCCTGCCCAACGGACTCGACACCGCTCTGACGGCCACTTCGCTGTCGGGCGGCCAACGTCAGCGGATCGCGATGGCGCGCGCAGTTCTGCGGCCGAGTGCTTTGCTTCTGCTCGACGAAGCCACTGCCCAGGTCGACACGCTCACCGAAGCCGCGATTGTCGACGCGATCAACGAACGTGCGCGCACCGGGGCCGTGGTGACTATCGCTCACCGGCTCTCGACGGTGCGTGACGCCGACTGGATCGTGGTCATGGAAGACGGTCGGATCCGCAACATCGGCAACCATGACGAGCTCATGGACAAGGACGATCTGTACCGCGACATGGTGGTTGCCGGCCGGCTCGATCAGGGCGAGGCAATGCTCGAGGATTGTTGACCCGACGCGTCGGCGTGTGCGAGAGTGCTGATACCGAGCGATCGCTCGGTCGGGATGTTCTTTCGGAGGTGGCTGGTGGCAATCGATCTGACGTACGCGCCCGAGGTGGTGGCGCTGATCGAGAAGACGCGCGACTTCACGCGCAACGTAGTGCTCCCCATCGAAGACGAACACGCCGGTGACATCGCTGTAGCGGGTGGCGATGCAATCCGCATCGAGATGCAGTCGGCAGCAAAAGAAGCCGGTGTCTTCGCCCCGCATGCGCCGATCGAGTACGGCGGACACGGACTCAACATGAGTGATCGCGCGCCGGTCTTCGAGGAAGCCGGCTACTCGCTATTCGGGCCGACGGCGCTCAACATCGCGGCGCCGGACGAGGGCAACGTTCACATGCTGGCCCACGTGGCGAACGAAGCACAGAAGCAGCAGTTCCTCGCGCCGCTCGCAAGCGGGGACATGCGGTCGGCATTCGCCATGACCGAACCCGCGCCGGGAGCGGGATCCGATCCTTCGGCTTTGAACACCCGCGCCGAGAAAGTCCCCGGTGGCTGGAAGATCAACGGTAAGAAATGGTTCATCACCGGCGCCGACGGCGCCGGGTTCTTCATCATCATGGCGCGCACGTCCGGTGAGCCCGGGCAGCGCGGCGGAGCGACCATGTTCCTGGCGCCGACGGACACTCCCGGCCTGGTAGTGGGTCGACACATCGACACCCTCGACAAGGCCATGATCGGCGGGCACTGCGAGGTCACGTTCGAGGATCTCTTCGTACCCGACGAGGCCGTTCTCGGTGAGGTCGATCAAGGTTTCGCCTACGCGCAGGTTCGCCTCGGTCCCGCCCGCATGACGCACGTGATGCGCTGGCTCGGTGCAGCGCGCCGCGGCCACGACGTCGCCGTGGCCAGGGTTGCCGAACGAGAAGGCTTCGGCTCGAAACTCGGTGATCTCGGAATGATCCAGAAGATGGTCGCCGACAACGAGATCGACATCGCAGCCAGCCGCGCACTTCTGGTGCAGGCCTGCTTCGAACTCGATCAGGGCGGGCACGCGAGCAACGCGACGTCCATCGCCAAGACCTACGCTGCCGAGGCGATCTTCCGGATCGTGGACCGCTCCATTCAGATGTGTGGCGGAATGGGCGTGTCCGGCGATCTGCCGCTGGCACGCTTGTCCCGCGAAGTGCGTCCCTTCCGCGTCTACGACGGCCCGTCCGAGGTTCATCGCTGGGCAATTGCGAAACGTGTTGTCGGAGCTGCGAAGCGCGCTGCTCGGGAGGAGTCGAAGTGACGGACTTTCCAGGACTCGATCTCGCGGCGCTCCACAAGTATCTGCAAGCCGCAGGCGTCGAGGTGAGCGGTGAGTTGCGAGCCGAACTGATTTCAGGCGGCAAATCCAATCTCACCTACGGAATCTTCGACGACAACTCGAAGTGGATTCTCCGTCGTCCACCCACGGCCGGCCTCACGCCGTCGGCGCACGACGTTGCGCGTGAGTTCCGAATCACCTCGGCGTTGCAGAACACCGCCGTGCCGGTCGCGCCGACCGTCGTGCTGTGCGAGGACGCCTCGGTGATGGGTGCGTCGTTCACGGTGGTCGAGTTCGTCACCGGTCAAGTGATCCGAACCAAAACCGAGTTGGAAGCTGTTCCGGCAGCGCAGGTCACGCAGTGCACCGACGAGTTGGTGCGTGTTCTCGCTGCACTGCACGACGTCGACTACACCGCAGTGGGTCTCGGCGAACTCGGCAGACCCGACGGTTACGTAGCCCGCCAGGTGAAGTTGTGGGCCGGTCAATGGTCACGCGTCAAGACCGAGGACTCGGCCGACGTGGACAGGTTGGCGTCGAGCCTCGCGGAATTGATTCCGGCGGAATCAGCCTCGTCGATCGTGCACGGCGACTACCGGATCGACAACACGATTCTCGCGGCGAACGACGTCACCAAGGTTGCCGCAGTGGTGGACTGGGAACTGTCGACGCTGGGCGATCCGCTGGCGGACATCGCGATGATGTGCGTCTATCGGCATCCCGCGCTGGATCTGGTTCTGGGTGAGCCTGCTGCGTGGACGAGCCCGTCGCTACCGTCCGTTGTCGATCTGGCGCAACGGTATTCGTCCGTGTCGGGTCGTGAACTGGCGCATTGGAACTTCTACATGGCGCTCGGGTTCTTCAAACTCGCCGTCGTGGCGCAGGGCATCGATCACCGATTCCGAGCAGGAGCCACCGTCGGCGGGGGATTCGACAAGGCTGGATCTTCTGTGCCGGAACTGATCTCGGCCGGACTCAACGCACTGCAAGGGAAATTCGAATGACTCGATCAGCACTGGTCACCGGCGCCTCCAAGGGAATCGGGCTCGGCATCGCAACACGCTTGGCTTCGCAAGGGTACGGGCTGACCATCACAGCGCGTGATACCGAGCGGCTCGCCGTTGTCGCCGAAGAACTTACCCGCGCCGGATCGCCGGACGTCGTCGTCTCGGCCGGCGACATGGCGGACGAGAACTTCGCCGCAGCACTCGTCGCCACACACAATGAGCGATTCGGCTCCATGAGGGCTCTCGTCCTCAACGCCGGAGTGGGAACCAGTGGGCGAGTAGCGGATTACCCGATGCGACGTTTCGACAAGACCGTTGCCGTCAATCTCCGAACACCGTTTGCACTATTGCAAGCGTCGCTGCCGCTCCTGCGTACAGCGGCGGACGCGGACCTTGCCGGCGGAGCGAAGGTGATCGCTCTCGCCTCGATGGCCGGTGTGTATGCCGAGAGCGGCCTGGCCGTCTACGGAGCCACCAAAGCTGCGCTGATTTCGATGGTCGAGGCACTCAACGCCGAGGAATCCGGAAACGGCGTCAGTGCGACGGCCATCGCTCCCGGTTACGTCGACACCGACATGTCGGCATGGACACACGATCGGATCACACCGGACACCATGATCAAGGTCGACGACATCGTGGAGTTGGTGGACGGTCTGCTCAAGCTCTCGTCTCGAGCGGTCGTTCCGAAGGTCGTCATGGCGCGGGCCGGGACCAACGGCTACTCCGCCTGAAATTTCAATCCAGCTTGGCTTCGCCCCGCTTGCGAAAGAAGTGAAAGCCAGGCACCCCGACGATCGCCTGCCGCAGGTCCTTGACCACTCCGAGGAGTTCGTGGATCTCGGGCGAGACGGAGTCCAAGGTTCCGAGGATGGGCAACACCGCGGCCACCCGGTCGGTGAGCTCCGGTAGTTGGTCGATCAGCTTGATCGCGGCGCTGACCTCTGCCTCGGAAAGGTCGTCGGCGAACCTGGCGGCCAGCGGCGCGAGCTGTAGGGCGATGGGCTCGTAGATCTCGAGGAGTTGACCCGCGATGTCCGACGTCTGCTCGACGGCCTCGACCAGTGTCTCAGCGCGAACGGTCACGGCGGCAGCTCCGATGACGACGCGGTCGGCGTTGTCGGCGATCTGGTTGATGCGCGCCACCAACCTCTCGACCGAGAAGAGGAGCGCCTCGAGTCGAGTGGGCAGGGTGACCGCAAATGCGACCGTGGACAGGGACCAGTGCACCACGTCGCCGACGGAGCGGACGACGGTGGAGCTGCCGGGCAAAACTAGAGCCATCCCTCGATACTGCCTGATGTGACGTCAAAGTACAGGTAAATCTCACATTCACGAGGCCCGCGGCGTCTTCGAGGTGTCGGTGCCGGCGCGGACAATCACTTCACCCGCTGCCTGCCGCACCGCGCAACCTGGAAGGATCGAGACATGACGGCTATCCGTACGCACACTGTGATCGACTCGCCGATCGGAGCGTTGACGCTGGTAGCAGCAGGTGACGACCTCTGTGGTCTGTACATGGCGGAGCATCGCCACAAGCCGGACGAGTCCACGTTCGGTGATCGTTCCTCGGCGGTCTTCGGTGAAGTCGAATCGCAGCTCACCGAGTACTTCGAGGGTGATCGCACGGAGTTCTCCGTGCCGCTGGCGCCCGTGGGTACCGAGTTCCAGAAGCGGGTGTGGGACACCTTGCGAACGATCCCGTACGGCGAAACCTGGACCTACATGGAGCTCGCGCAAACTTTGGGTAACCCGCTTGCGATCCGTGCTGCCGCCGCGGCAAACGGCAAGAATCCGATCAGCATCATCGTTCCCTGTCATCGCGTGGTCGGTAGCGACGGAAGTCTGACCGGTTTCGCCGGCGGCCTCGAACGTAAGCGGTTCCTACTCGACCGCGAGCACGGCGGCGAATCGGATGTCCTCTTCTGATGCGCTCGGCTCACAATTCGGTGATCGGGAACGTCTACCGGTCGTGACACTCAAACCGTTCGAAGACGTCGTGACCGAATACGGTGCAGTGGTCCTCCGTGTCTGCCGCGCGGTGGTCGGGCCCGTCGACGCCGAGGACGCGTGGTCCGAGACGTTCATCGCGGCGATGCGGGCATACCCGGATCTGAACCCGGACGCGAACATCGAAGCCTGGCTGGTCACCATCGCGCACCGCAAGGCAATCGACATCACCCGAGTGCGTGCCCGCGTGGCCGTGCCGACAGACGACGTTCCGGAGTTGGCGACGCGAATCGGCGTGCCGGGCACGTGGGATCACGAACTCTGGGACGCACTCGAACAACTACCACTCAAACAACGTGCGGCGGTCGCCTATCACTTTCTGGGTGGGCTGCCGTACGCAGAGATCGCGGACATCCTCGGCAACACGCCGGCAGCCGCCAGACGCGCGGGTGCCGACGGTATCGCCACACTACGAAGAACCTACTTGTCCGCTACCGCTGCGGAAGGGAGTCACTCATGAGTAACGATGTGTTCGAGGCGCTTCCAGCCGTTGACGCTGACGCCATGATCCGCCTACGGGCGCGCCTGGCTGCGCAGGCGTCCGAAGCTGAATTGATCGACGTGGCATATCGAACCGTCGATTCGCCGGTCGGAAAGCTGCTCCTGGCGGCGACCGATGTCGGCCTGGTGCGGGTTGCCTTTGCCGTCGAAGGGCACGACCTCGTTCTGGAACGTTTGGCGGACACCGTCAGCCCCCGTGTGCTTCATTACCCGCGCAGGCTGGACACTGTCGCTCGCGAGTTGGACGAGTACTTTGCCGGTGCGCGTCGAGAATTCGATCTGCGCTTGGACTTCCAACTCGCGAAGGGGTTCCGACGCGAAGTGTTGCGTCATCTTCCCGAGATCGAATACGGCCACACTGCAAGCTATTCGGTGGTCGCGGCAGCATCGGGAAGCCCACGTGCGGTGCGTGCCGTAGGGACCGCATGTGCAAAGAACCCGCTGCCGTTGGTGGTCCCGTGTCACCGGGTGGTGCGCAGCGACGGCAGCCTCGGGCAGTACGCGGGTGGCCCCGAACTGAAAGCGATTCTGCTGGATCTGGAAGCCGGCCGGTGAGCGCAGTGACGCTGCGCTTTCAGGCGCCCTATGCAGTCGAACCGCTCACCGGTGCCCTGCGGGCTCACTGCGTCGCAGGCCTCGAGCGTCACGACGACGGTGTTCACACCAGAGTCGTACCGTTGCCTTCCGGACCCGTTGTCGTGTCGGTGTCGTGGACCGACGACGGTGTCGTCGTGGATTCCGATGTGCCGGTAGCGGATTCCGCAGTGCTGGAGGTGATCGTGCGCCGTTGGCTCGACCTCGACGCCGATCACACTGCTGTCGAAGCGGCGTTCGGTAGTGATGAGTTGTTGGCCCCACTTGTTGCCGCCCGTCCAGGATTGCGTGTGCTCGGTTCGGTGGACGGGTTCGAGACCGCAGTGCTCACTGTTCTGGGACAACAGGTTTCGCTCGGCGCGGCGAGGACGTTCGGTGGTCGTTTTGTCAGCGCATTCGGAGCGCCGGTGCAAGGGGATTTTCTTGCCTTCCCTGATCCGGACGCGGTTGCAGCGCAATCAACCGAGGGCATACAGAAAGCCGTCGGATTGACCACAGCGCGCGCAAGAACAGTGCACACGCTGGCAACTGCGGCAGCGAACGGCCTCGACCTCTCCTGGAATGCGGATCCTGTCCAATTTCGGCGAGAGCTGTTGGCGCTAAAGGGGATCGGACCGTGGACCGCTGACTATCTCACCGTCCGGATTCTCGGTGATCGCGACGCATTCGTGCCCGATGATCTGGTGTTGAAACGTGCGCTGGGGGTCTCGACGGCCAAAGAAGCCGCAGCGTTGTCCGAGCGCTGGCGACCCTGGCGAGCCTACGCGCTCTTTCATCTGTGGACCAAGGAAGCGTTTCTGTAGTCGGTCAGTCTTTCGCGCGCGCCAGTTCGGACGGCCACCAAATACGTTTCCCGATGTCGTGAGAGAGTGCCGGCACCAGGACGCTGCGCACGATGATCGTATCGAGCAGCACGCCGAAGGCCACGGCAAATCCGATCTCGGCGAGGAAGACCAGTGGCAGGATGCCCAGTACGGCAAATGTTGCGGCCAAGACGATTCCGGCTGACGTGATCACACCGCCCGTCACCGCAAGACCGCGCAGTACACCTGCACGGGTGCCGAATTCTCCGGTCTCCTCCCGGACTCTGGTCATCAGGAAGATGTTGTAGTCGATACCCAGCGCGACGAGGAAGACGAAGGCGAACAGCGGGAACGATTGATCCGCCCCGGCGAACCCGAATACGTGTGTGAAGAAGAATCCGCTCACACCGAGGGTCGCCGCGAATGAAAGCACCACGGTGACAATGAGAATCACCGGGATCAGCAGAGCGCGGAGCAAAGCGGCCAGAACCAGGAAGATCACCACCAGCACGATCGGGATGATCAGGTTTCTGTCGCGGACCGAGGCCGCCTGGACATCAAGGGTGGTGGCCGTGCTGCCGCCGACGAGCGCGTCGGCGCCGGGCACGTCGTGGACGGCAGTCCGCAGTCGCTTGACAGTTTCGAGTGCCTGCGGCGAATCGTAGGAGTCGGCGAGGGTTGCATTGATCATGGTTCGGCCGTCGATCGGTGCAACGGTGAAAGCCGCAGGGGCGCAACCCGCAGCGGCGGCTTGTGCGACGGCAGCGGGGTTGGTCTTGATCAAATCGCTGACCTTCGCGACGTCCACCTGGGTGCAGACGGCGCCGGGATCCTGCGAGATACCTTCGACGCCGCTGGCTGCTTTGATGACGGCGTCGGCCTGGTCGGCGTTTGCGGTGATCACGGCCGGTGCGCCGGCTCCGGGATCGAACTTCGAGTCGTAGAGTTCCTGTCCGACAACGGCGTCGGGACGATTGGTGAAGCTTTCGGTAGACGTCAGGCCATCGGTTTTGAGACTGCCGATCCCGGCCGCGAACAGGATGATCAACAACACTGTGGCGCCGATCCACAGTGGGCGGTCCTTGCTACCGACGGCCTCGGCGATCTTGCCCCACATCCCGTGCGTCGTAAGGTCTGCGGCGTGATCGACCTTGGGCTTGCGCGGCCAGAAGACCCACCGTCCGGTGGCGGCCAGAGCGACCGGCATGAACGTCATCATCACCAGATAGGTGCAGGCGATCCCGATGGCGGCGACGGGTCCGAGGCTCTTGTTGGAGTTGAGTTGAGAGAACGTCAGGCAAAGCAGACCGAGAATCACGGTGACAGCCGAAGCGGTGATGGCCGGCGCAGACTCGCGCCAGGCCTTGATCATCGCGTCGAAGCGGTTGGGATACGTGTGCAATTCTTCGCGATAGCGAGAGATCAAGAGTAGGGCGTAGTCGGTACCGGCACCGATCACCAACACGAAAAGGATGCCTTGAGACTGTCCGGTCAGAGTGAGTAATTCGGCTTTCGCGAGAAAATAGATCACCATCGACGACAAACCGATGGCGAGGAGCGCGGAGAACAGCGGGAAGAACCACAACACCGGCGATCGGTACACGACAAGCAGGATGAGGATCACGACCAGGAGTGCCGCGCCAAGGAGCGCTCCGTCCAGACCGGCAAAGGCGTCGATGAACGCAACGAGTAGCCCACCTGGCCCGGCTGGGAGTACCTCGACATCACCAGCTGCTTGTTTTGCTGCGTCGATGACGTTCTGCTCGGTGGTCGCCAGGACATCGCCTGCCACGGCGGTGTCACCGTCTTTGGCCACGAGTGGCACGAAGATCGACGCAGTTGTGCCGTCGGCGGAGTACTGAGTGGGCTGCATACCGTCGGCGTCTACCCCGGAGATGCCGGCAATGGCGCCGTAGGCCGAGTTGATTGCAGATTTGTCCGCCTCGGTGAGGGCCGAATCTCTATGGAACAGAACAAATCCAGGGATCGTCTCGACTGCGAGGAAGTTCGCGGATTGGTTGCTGACGATTGTCGATTCGGCGGAACTCGGGAGGTACGAGGCGTTGTCGTTCTTTTGAACCTCGGCGAGTTTGCCCTGGAAAGAACCGCCGAATCCGCCTGCGACGAAGGCGAAGATCGCAAGGGCGATCACGGTGAAGATCGGCACGCGAAGGCGCTTCACGGCTCCGCGCTCGTTCCGTTCTGCGTCAGTTGTGTCCAGCTTGGTCATGGTTCTCCTCGAACGCAGTCGACCAGCACCAACAAAGCAACGTTTTCCAGTAGAACACGCAATACGGGCGCGGTGGAACCACTTGGCGTGGAATTGACGACGCTACGAAGTGCCTTTGCCGTATGTCTCGCGGGCTGCGACGTCCATGGGAAAACGGACGACTGTGTCGCCGAACAACAATCGAGTTGCCGAAGCAGCTGCGGCCAGCACGTGCGCGGTACCGGTTTCGGGGTTGCGGGTATGCACGACTACCTCGTCGTGCTGGAAGAAGACCAACTCGCCGTCCGGATCTTCGGCGAGGCGGCGCCTGAGGTCGGCCAGGAGGCACAGCGCCCACTCGGACGCAGTGGCCTGCACGACGAAGTTGCGCGTGAAACGACCGCGGGCGTGAGCGTCGCCGTGGGAGTAGAAGTCGGGAGACGGTGGGGGACAGGCCCGGCCGAGCAGTGACTTCACCACCTCGCCGCGCTCACCTGCCTTGGCAGCTTGCTCGACGTACTCGACGGCGACCGGGAATCGCTTCCGCAACAAGATGAGCAGTGCTTTGGCTTCACCCGCCGTCGCCCCGTACAGGACTCCGAGGATTGCGACCTTGGCTTTTGCGCGATCCCCGCCGAAGGCTTCTGCACCGACAAGTGCGTACAGATCGTCGTCGCCGGCGGCAGCCATCATGCGGCGGTCGCCGGACATGGCGGCCAGAATTCGGGGTTCGAGCTGACCGGCGTCGGCGACGACGAACACGTGGCCCGGATCTGCGACGACGCTCGAGCGCATGGTCTTAGGAATCTGGAGGGCCCCGCCGCCCCGGCTCGCCCACCTGCCGGACACGACACCACCGGGAACGTAGATCGGGCGGAATCGATCGCCCCGCACCCAACTGTCCATCCACTGCCAACCGTTGGTGCTGTACAGCTTGGCGAGTTCGCGGTGACGTAGGAGCAGCGGCACAGCCGGATGATCGATTTCCTGCAGAAACCACTTGCGCGTCGACGGTAGTTCGATGCCCTGACGTCCGAACGCCTCGGTGATCTCCACCGAAGACGAAGGATTGACGGTGCGCCCGAAGACCTCGCTGATCTGGGCGGCAAGTTCCTGCATGCGTGCGGGGAGGTCGTATCCCGTCGGCCGCGGCCCCAGCCGTTCTTCGAGGAGTTCGCGATGCTTCTGCGTCGAGAACGGAAGGCCCGTGTGCGTCATCTCGGCGGCGCTGAGAGCGCCGGCCGATTCTGCTGCGATCAACAAGTCCAGTCGAGCGTCCGCGCCGATGGTTGCGCGCTGCTCGGCGAATTCGGTGACGACGGCGAGGGGATCGAGAACGGGTGCAGTGTCGAAGAGTCCGAGTCGATCGTCGTCGAACTCGTCGGCGGGCGGTGACGGTTTGCCGGCGCGCATTCCGAGTATCGCGCGGGTCAGGGAGATGTCGTGGCACCGTTGAACCCGTACGCCTGCCCGCAGTAGAGGTGGGTACACGGTCGCCGTACTCGGCCACACCCACCGCGGGTGCTCGGCTTCCTCGATGGTGCGTACCGCTGCGATCAGGTCGGGGTATTCGACGGGATCGGCGAGCGGCGTTCCAGCGGGATCGGTCCGTAGGACAGTTGCCGTCACAGCTCCCGTGGACGTCGTACTACCGGGGACCAGGACAACTCGCACGACATCAGTGTGACGGCTGGGTCCGACACGCCATCGCTCGGCGTGCTCAGGCCCTGACGAACCGGATGTGTTGACCCGGGCGGGCTTGGCCGAGTCGGTCGATATCTGCGTCCGCGACCACTCCCACCACCGGATAGCCGCCGGTGATGGGGTGATCGGCGAGGAACACGACAGGTTGGCCGCTGGGTGGGACCTGGATCGATCCGAGTGCCACGCCTTCGGTGGGCAGTTCGGTGTCGTCTGTTCTTCGAAGTAGTTCGTCGGCGCCGACGCGATCGACGCGTGCGCCGATTCGGTCCGAGTCGGTCGAGATCGCCCATCGGCCATGGAGGAGTGTTACGGGGTTGGTGAATCGATCTGCGCGAGGACCGAACACCACTCGAATGGCGAGAGTCTCGTTTGCCATCGGCGGCACCGGTGCGAGGTCGACGGCTGAGAACGTGGTCGGCGATGGCCCGATCGGTAGAAAAACACCAGGCTCGAGAGGCGCCGGACCGATCCCGGACATCGTGTCGGTGCTGCGCGATCCCAGGATCTCGGGAACCACAATGCCGCCTCGGACGGTCAGATACGTCCGCAGTCCACTCGGTGCGTAGTCCAGGCGGACGGTCTGACCAGCCCGCAGATCGATCACGCTCGAATGCCCGACCGGAATGCCGTCGCGGTAGGCCTGTGCCGGCGCACCGGTGAACGCGATCGTTGTCGGTTGCTGCGCCCGAAGACTCAGCCCACCCAGGAGGACCTCGACACCGGCTGCGCCCTCGTTGTTGCCGACGAGCCGATTGCCAAGCCTGAGAGATCGCCTGTCTGCCGCACCGGAAACCCCGACACCCGAGCGAAGATGACCTATCCGTCCGAGGTCCTGGATCAGGCTCAGCGGCCCGGTGTCGAGTATCTCCAGACCGTTCATCGTTGTTCCTCGTTCACGAAGCGCACGCGTCTGCCGGGCTGAACGGTGGCCGGTGGTGTGGCGTTCAGATCCCACATCACGGCATCGGTGCTCCCGATGATCTGCCAGCCACCCGGTGATGCACGCGGGTAGACCGCGCTGTATCCAGCGGCCAGGGCGACGGAACCGGCAGGCACAGCGGTTCGTGATTGCGTTCGACGCGGAACGTCGAGCCGAGTGTCGCCTGAAGTCAGGTAGGCGAAGCCGGGTGCGAATCCGATGAAGGCGCAACGCCACATTGCCCCGGTGTGGGCCGCAACCACCTCGGATCGGCTCATACCAAGTGACTGTGCGACGTCGTCGAGGTCGGGCCCGTCGTACCTGACGGCGATGGTGAGTGCATCCGTCTCGAAATGCTCGTCTGTGGTCGCCGCAGAATCGGTCTGCTCGAGATCGTTCAAGCGCTTCCGGACGTACGTGAGATCTGCCGCCGGGGTGCACGTGACCAGGACCGTGCGAGCTGCGGGGAGGAAGTCTTCGACCCCGACCGGGGTGTTACGCGTCAGTGCTTCGGTGAACGCTAGAACGCCAGCTTCGGAATCGAAGTCCACGAGCAATGCGCGTTCTCCCGCGGGAAGTATGCGAGTCACCGGGAGGGCTCCCTATCGACTCGAGTCCGCTCCACGTCCGCTCGCATCGCGGCGATGAAACTCGCGATGGTGGCTCGCTCTGTGGCGGTAAAATTGCCGAGGGTGCTCACCGCCCGTGAAATGAGTGGGCCGAAGTAACTCTCGCCCAGAGTGACCGCCGATGGTGTGACCTGCAAGAGCACCCGCCTGCGGTCTGCTGAGTCTCGCTCCCGAGCTACGTGGCCCGCTTTGACCATCCGGTCGACGAGCGCGGTCACCGACGCCGAGTTGATACCCAGCTGTGCGCCGAGCCAGCCTGGTGTCGCCGGTGCGTCCGAGCGCTCGGCATCGAGAAGGCAGATCAACGCGCGCACGTCGGTGGAGTGCATTTTGTACTTGTTCGCAAAGCCGGAAACCGCCACGTTCAAGTCGACGGAAAGTGCGCGAAGCGAGTGGACGATCGCCATCGCTTCGTCTTCTGCATCGCCGACGCTCAAGGATGCCTCCAGCCCTGGTGTGTTGTCTCTTGATTGTCTACTATCTCGATAATCGAGAGAAATGGGGGTGGGGGATGGACTTCAATCGCGCATACGACGCTGTACTGACCAAATGGCCGCAGAAACCGCTGGGTGTGGATCTCGCGGGGCGGTTCGGTAACACGCATGTGAACGTCTGTGGGCATGCAGACTCGCGGCCGTTGATCCTTCTGTCCGGGGGAGGTGCCACTTCGACGGTGTGGTTCGACAATGTTGCGACGCTGTCGAAATCCCGGCGTGTCTTTGCTGTCGACACCATGGGCGATGCCGGGCGGAGCGTTCCGAATGGTGATCCGATGAAGTCCGTCGACGATCTGATCGAGTGGATGGACTCGATAGTCGATTGCACCGGGGCCGGCACCGTTGATGTGATCGGACATTCCTATGGCGCAATGATTGCGTTGGCCTTTGCGCTGCATCGACCGAATCGTGTCGGGAAACTTGTTCTGCTCGATCCTAATTCGAGTTTCTCCGGCATGAAGGCGGGCTACCTTCTGCGTGCGCTTCCGCTGTTGCTCTCCCCGTCGCGAGCACGCCGACGGCGACTGTTGGATTGGGAGACAGGTGAGTTGAGTATCGACTCCGACTGGCTGTCTCTTGTGGAAGTGGGCACTTCGGATCTACCGCGACCCGATCTCGTAGTGCCTCGACGTCCGTCGAAGGAGGACTTGAGCGCACTGGATGTCGAGTTGCTGGTGGTCCTCGCGCAGGACGGACGGGTGCATGATGCGGAAACGGTGTCGAAGTCAGTGCGGCAGAGGGTACCTGCAGCACGCGTCGAGGTGCTGAAAGATGCTTCACATCACAGCATTCCGATGGTTCCCGCCGATGAAGTCAACCGGGTGCTCGTCGACTTCTTGGAGGGCTAGCGGATCAGGGTGCGACGACGCACCCCGGACCGATCGGGGTGGCCGGATTGACCATGACCGTTGCGACCGGCCCGCCCGCGGACGTCTGGTAGGCCATCAGGGAGTGCTCACCGGGTGCGGTCGGAGTCCACAGCGTGACTGCGTGGCCGAGCACCACCGGCAAGGTGAAGTAAGGATTGACGGTGTCCCAGATCAATTCCTGCGGGAACATGGTCGACGCCCGGTTCATGTCGACAATCGAGACGTTCGGCTCGTTCAACGCTGCTGTCCTGGCAACCACCAGATATGTGCAGCCCGCTCCGTACGGCGTCGTCGGTCCGCTGCTGAGACCCGGAAGGATCGTGACGTCGACTACGTCCGCGGAAGCTGACGTCGCGGAACAGATGGCTGCGCCCGCGCAGAGGGCGGCGGCGATCACGGAAGTGCGAGCGATACGTGAAAGTGTCATACCAGCAGGTCGGTTTTATCTGGGTGGGCGTTACAGGCAGACTGACCGGATGCGCGCACTTCACGTTCTGCTGGCCGGCTTCGGCTTCCTGCTGGGGTTCCTGATTATTGTTGTCTCCGGCCTGATCGAGTGGGCGTCCTTCGCCTCCCGAACCGATTTCGCCTTCGTCGGTGACTCCGCCGTGTCGGTTGGTGTTTCCAGCGAGGCGATCTACACCGCCGTCGCTGCTCCACTGGTGGGTGCGCTGATGGGCTGGCTGTCAGCTGTCATCGCGACGAGGTTCGGGTGGAGCCTCACTCGTGGGAGTGTCACTCTGGCAAGCGAGTGACCAGGCAGCGGACCCGCTTGCTGGTCCGTGGGTTATGAGGAAAGGCCCCGACCTCCATCGAGGTCAGGGCCTTCCTTTGCGCCGAGCTACTTCTGTGTCGAACTACTTCTGTGTCGAACTACTTCTTCGAGACGCGGAGCAGCTTCTTGTTGACGAACTCGTCCATTCCCCACGGACCCAGCTCGCGGCCGACTCCGGAGCGCTTGACTCCGCCGAAGGGCAGACCGGGCAACGTCGTTCCGTGCTCGTTGACGAACGCCATTCCCACGTCGAGATCTGCGGCGACCGACCGGGCGGAATCGAGATCGCTGCTCCAGACGGATCCGCTCAGACCGTAGACCGACGAATTGGCAAGTTCCACAGCCTCGCTGGCCGACTTGACCTTGTAGACGACTCCGGCAGGTCCGAACAGTTCTTCGCTGTAGGCCCGCATGTCCGGTGTCACGTCTGCGAGCAATGTCGGTTGAACGTAGGCGCCCGGGCCGTCGATCTTCTTTCCACCGGTCAGCAGCGTGGCACCCTTGGACACAGCGTCGTCGATCTGCTCGATCAGAGTATCTGCCGCGCTCTGCGAAGAGAGTGGACCCAAGACTGTGGATTCGTCCAACGGGTCACCGGCAGTGACGGATTCGAAGGACGTCGCCAACTTGTTGGTGAAGTCGTCGTAGAAATCTTCGGTGACGATGAAACGCTTGGCCGCGTTGCAGGCCTGGCCGGCATTGGACAGACGTGCCTTGGTTGCGGACTTGACGGTGGCATCCATGTCGTCGGAATCGAGGACGATGAACACGTCTGATCCGCCGAGTTCGAGGACGACCTTCTTGAGATTGCGTCCGGCAGTTTCGGCGACGCTGGTTCCGGCGCGTTCGCTGCCGGTCAGTGACACACCTTGAACTCGGGGATCGGCGATCATGTCCGCGATCTGCTCGTTGGTCGCGAAGACGTTGACGTAGGCGTCGTCCGGCAATCCGGCTTGTCGCAGAATCTCTTCCATCAGCAGCGCCGACTGCGGACAGTTCGATGCGTGCTTGAGAATGATCGTGTTACCGAGCATCAGATTCGGTGCCGCGAAGCGGGCGACTTGGTAGTACGGGAAGTTCCACGGCATGACGCCGATGAGAGCGCCGATCGGTCGCCGGTACACAACCGACTCCTCGGCCCCGGGAACGTCGAGTCGTTCTTCCTCGAGCAGTGCCGGACCGTGGTCTGCATACCACTGATAGATCGCGGCCGAGAGTTGTACTTCGCCCTTGGCCTCGCGGACCGGCTTACCCATCTCCAAGGAGATCATTCGGGCCAGTTCGTCTGCGCGCTCTGTGTACAGTTCGGCGGTCTTGCTCAGGACTGCCGCACGCTGCTGTGGCGCACTGTTGCGCCAGGTCAAGTAGCCGCGATGCGTGTTCGCAAGTGCGGCTTCAACTCCGGCGTCATCCAAAGTATCGAATTCCCTGACGGTTTCACCTGTCGCGGGATTGACTGTTTTGTAATTAGCCATAGTTGTACAACGTGCGGAAGGGGCTCGAAGATTCCCGAAACGCGCGATCACATTGAATCGGCTCAACAGGTTTCGATCAAATCCCGGCTGGGTACCATGTCACGCCACCTTGGGACGATGGGTGCGCTCGTAGCCCTTGCGGTCGTAGAAACGGGTGGTCACGATGCCGAGTACGACGCCGATCAGTAGCCCCACCAACGTCATCCAGACGGCATGCAGCAGGCCTGCCTCACCGCGTGCGCCGAAGAACAGGATCGATCGCGTGCCCATGTAGATCTGGTGCATCGGCTCGAATTGCGCCAGCCAGGCATACAACCTGGGGCTGGCTTCGAGGGGGATGGTGCCACCGGACGAGGGCAGCGCGAGAATGACGAACACGAACAGGTTGATCAACATGCCCAACGAGCCGAACGCGGCCATCACCGACATCGCCGTGATGCCCACCGCTGTGATGACCAGCGCGCCGTACTCCCACAATGCAAGCCCGTGAGTGACCGGCATTCCGAGGGCGCGACTGATCCACTGGAACAACGCGGAGACTATGCCGGACAACACGATCATGAATGCCCATTTGACGAGCAGCGTTCGAAACCTGTTGATACCCACAACGTCGTTCTGAACGAAGAGTGGACCGAATTCGGTAGGCGCGTATCCGAGCATGCCGTCCACCAAGGAATTGACCACGGTTGCTCCGGTGAATCCCGCAAGGACCAACAGCAGCGCGAAATAGAATGCCACCAAACCGAATCCGGTTCCGTCGGGAAGCGGATCGTGGGCAACCGTGAGTACGTTCACCGGGTTTTCGAGCAGCAGGCGGCTCGCTCCGGAGATCTGGGTTCCGGTGCCTCCCGCTTCCAACTGCGCGGTGACAAGGGCGGTGAGTTGCTCGCCCATGTTCTTGTTGACCGAGGCGAGGGCTGTGGTTCCGATCGACTGGACCAGCGATGCCGAGACGGAACCGGCGCGAGGATTGGTGTAGATCGTGATGATCGGTTGCTCTACGTCACCGGCGACGACGCTGGCCTCCGCCAGGATGATCGTCCTCTTCGTGAAATCACTGGGAATCACGATCGCGCCGTACAGCGTGCCGGAGTTCAACCGCGATTGGGCTTCGGCGATACCGATCTGCTGCAGGTCGATCTTCTGGTGGTCGATTCCGCTTTCGAGGCCGGCGACGATGTCGTTTCCGAAGTTCTTGCGGTCGGCGGGGTCGCCACCGGGGAGGGTGTCGCCCTCGTCCTGGTTGACCAGGGCGATCGGGAACTGGTCCAGGTGTTTCTTGGGGTCGAGTATTCCGCCCATGTACAACGCTGCCAGCGCAGACATCAAGAGGGTGACCACTATCAATGGTGTCAACCAGAATCGTGGTGTGTGCATGACGGTGCGGGCAGACGGCTCCGTGTTCTTGCTCATCGTCAGTCGACCGGCTTTCGTTCGCGCGGAGTTCCTCGGGCTGAGCGTAAACGCAAAGGTGCGCCGGGGCAGTCTTTCGATCTGCCCGCGGCGCTGGAGACCTGTCCGGTCGGCGACAGGCCGGATTGCCGGCAGTCTCATCCGAAAAGGCTGAGAACGGATCGGTAGGGTATGGCCCGCGGCAACCCTGCCGAGACGATTTCGGAGAAACCGTTGACCAACGTGCTGATAGTTGTCCTGATACTCGTAGTGATCGCTGCCGTCGTGTTTGTGGTCCTGCGTGGACGCCAGGGCAAGCCGAGTGCTCGCGTCGACCCGCTCGCCGACTATCCCGAGGTGTACGACCCCCACAAGATCGGGGTCGGCGACATCATCACGTACGCGGGTATCGACCATGTTGTTCGAGGGACCATCACGCTCGACGAAGAGGGGTACATCTGGCGTGAGCACCTTCTCGACGGTTCGACCGGTCGTCGTTGGTTGACGGTCGAGGACGACGAGGGCGAATTGGAGATGACTCTCTGGATGCGTCGAGAAGGAACCAACCTGGTCCCGAACGGCGACGTCATTCTCGACGACAAGGTTCACCGCAAGATCGAAAGTGGAACGGCGAAGTTCACGGCCGAGGGTACGACGGGTACGGCCCCTTCCGGCTCGATGGAATACGCGGACTATGCGACCGCAGACAAGACCGGCCTGATTGCATTCGAGAAGTGGGCGCGCGGACAGTCGTGGGAGGTTTCCACGGGACGGGCGGTCACTCGCAGCGAACTCACTGTCATCCACTCGGGCCCCCCGGAATGAGCCTGTATCTACTCGACGTGGAGCCGACCGACGTGGATGCCTCGGCACTGGGGTTGGTACTGGGAGCTCCTGCGCCACCGACCCTCGCCGAGTTGGTGATCGGAACTTCCGACGCGACGCTGACACTCGGAGTGCTCGGGGCTTCGCACGTGGTGACGGCCTGGGCGTCGGGAAAGGAACTGACCGAGCAGGTTTCGTGCGATGCTCTTGCCGCCGGCGGTGAACCCTTGCCGGCAGTGGAGTCCACGGAAAACTACCGGTTCGAGTCTTCCTCGCTGATCCTGGACCGAGTCGAATTCGATTCGGAAGCTGCATCGTTGAGAGAGTCCGCCGGCCAGGACGGTTGGATCTGCGGATCCTTTCCCGGCGACGACACAGCGTTGACCGCGTTGTGTGGCGTGCGAGACCGCCAGGGGTGGAGTTGGCAGAGTTGGCATTTGTACCCGGGGGAGGGGACAGGAGTGATCGTGAAGACGCGCAGTAGGTGGCGCCCGTGAGGGGGCGGACGTGGTTTGCTCCGGTGATGCTGGCGGCCGCAATTATGTTGTCGGCGTGCGGTGGTGGAGCCAAAGACTTCATCGCGGACAACTATTCCAAGACGTCCCAGGATGGCGACGTCGTGTTGTACTCGTCGAAAGATCCAGTGGGCACGACCGTCTCACGGATTGTCGACGCGGACGAACCAGCGGCGCGAAGTGCTGACGGCGGCAACGAATACCTGCGCTACGACGACGACATCGTCACTGTCAGTTCGGCTTCGGGCGGTGGCAGCACCATCAAGGTAGAGGACATCGACGGCACGTATCGCAGCGGCGGATACGCGTACCTGGGACCGGGCTTCAACCCGGGATCCCCGGCGGGTGGAAGCAGTGGCAGCGGCGGCTCGGGTAGTGCCAAATGACGGTAATGCTCAATGAGAAGGAGAACGGCGTGACGAACATCTTTGCATCCACTTCCGTCGAGATCGGAACGGTGGATCCGGCATTGCTCGTCGGGGGCGTTCTCGGCACCCTCGCCTACTTCGTCGTCGGTGCAGCGGTTCTGGCGACGGGATTCCTGGTCCTCGACCTCATGACACCCGGAAATCTCCGCCACCAGGTTTACGTCGACAAGAACCCGAACGCTGCGATTCTGTTGGCCTCCAATCATCTTGCGCTGGCGATCATCGTGGTGACGGCTATCCTGACCAGTTCGGACGGCTTTGCTCAGGGACTCGCCGACTCCGCGGTGTACGGACTGTTCGCGATCGTGTTGCAAGCGATCGCGCTGCGATTGATGAACGCATTCCTTCCCGGCAAGTTGGTTGCGCTGGTGCAGGATCCGAAGATGTGTGGCGCCGCGTGGGCTGTGGGTGTGAGCTTGCTGTCCATCGGTTTGGTGAACGCCGCAGCGCTCACCTGATGGTTGCCGCTGATCCCGATGTGACAGTTGACGAGCGTTCGACGATGCTCGGCCCGCGCGCACGCGTCCTTCTCCTTGCGGCTGTTGCGGCGTGCGCTGCGTGTGGCCTGATCTACGAGCTGGCCCTGTTGACACTCAGCGTGAGTCTGACCGGCGGCGGCATCACCCAGACGTCGTTGATCGTCGCGGGATTTGTTGCCGCTCTGGGTATCGGAGCGCTGGCCGCCAAACCTCTGCTGGGACACGCTGCCGTTTCGTTCGTGACGGTCGAGATACTGCTCGGGCTGATCGGCGGATTCAGTGCCGTCACGCTGTACGTGACCTTCACGTTCTTCGGTTCCAGCGCAGCAGTTCTGGTGGCGGCGACCGCGCTGATCGGCATCCTCGTCGGTGCCGAAGTGCCTCTGCTGATGACGCTCTTGCAGTCCGGTCGCAGCGACAACGACGCACAGAGCACCGGAAAGGTACTGGCCAACCTCAATGCCGCCGACTACCTCGGCGCATTGATCGGTGGTCTGCTGTGGCCGTTCGTACTGTTGCCGTGGGCGGGAATGATTCGCGGTGCCGCACTCACCGGCATGATCAATCTCGTGGCTGCGGCAGTGGTCGCGCTGATACTCCTTCGGTGGCAGCTCAGCCTGCGCGCACGATCGATCGCCGTCGTCGCAATGCTGTTGGCAGCAAGTTTGATCGGATGGTTGCTGATCGCGGCCTCGGACATCGAGACCACGTCGAGGCAGCGGCTCTACACCGATCCCGTGGTGGCCGCCGAGCGATCGGTGTACCAGGAAATCGTCGTCACCGAGCGGGGGAACGACGTGCGCCTGTTCCTCGACGGAGACCTGCAGTTCTCCAGTGTCGACGAGCATCGGTACACGGAGTCGCTGGTGTATCCGGCCCTGGTGAACGACCCCCGGCGCGTGCTGATTCTGGGCGGCGGTGACGGCCTCGCTGCACGGGAAGTGCTGCGAATGAGCAGCGTCGAGCAGATCGTTCAAGTGGAACTTGATCCGGCAGTCTTGGAGTTGGCCAACACGCGTCTTCGTGATCTGAACGAGGGAGCGCTCGAGGATCCACGGGTGGACGTCGTACTCGACGACGCGTTTCGGTGGCTGCGAGAGCGTCCGGAACCGGGTTTCGATGCGGTGATCGTCGACCTCCCAGATCCCGACACCCCCGCACTTGGCCGCTTGTATTCGATGGAGTTCTACGGACTTGCCGCTGCCGCGATGAATCCGGGCGGGCTGATGGTCGTCCAGTCCGGCAGCCCGTACTCGACACCGGATGCGTACTGGAGAACGGTGTCGACGGTATCGGCTGTCGGACTGAGCGTCTCGCCCTATCACGTTTTCGTGCCGAGCTTCGGTGACTGGGGATATGTGCTCGCGCAAAGAGGTTCCACGCCGCCCGAGCTTCGTCTGCCCGCTGATGTGCCGGAACTACGGTTCCTCGACGAGCCGACGCTGGCGTCGGCCTCGGTGTTTCCTCGCGATCGCCCGAGGCGGGAGTTGGAACCCTCGACGCTCGACCGGCCACGCATCGTCGACGATATGCGCAAGGGCTATGAACGCTGAACTCCCGACCGAGTAGCTTGAATCGAGACTCTCGGCCACGACGGAGGTACGGATGACTGTTCGGATCGAGGAGCACGCACCGGGAGTTCGGTTGCTCACGATGAAGCGCAGGAAGCATTCGCAGCTTTTCATGAAGAAGAGGTGATCGAAATGAACGGTGCACAGTCGCTCATCCAAAGCCTGGTCGACTCGGGCGTCGAGGTGTGCTTCGGCAATCCAGGAACGTCCGAGATGCATTTTGTCGCCGCACTCGATTCCGTTCCGCAGATGCGGGCGGTACTCGGCTTGTTCGAGGGCGCCGTGACCGGTGCCGCGGACGGCTACGCACGGATCGCCGGAAAGCCTGCCGCGACGCTGCTCCATCTGGGCCCCGGTATGGCGAACGGACTGGCGAACCTTCACAACGCGCGCCGCGCCCACACACCGATCGTGAACATCGTCGGGGACCACGCGACCTACCACCACGGTTTCGACGCTCCTCTCGAATCGAACATCGATGCGCTGACCGAATGGTTGGAGGGGTGGAGTCGACGTTCCGAATCCACCGCGACCGTCGGTAGCGACGCGGCCGACGCCGTTGCCGCCTCGTTGAATCCGCCCGGACGCATTGCCACACTTGTCCTCCCTGCCGACGTCTCGTGGGGCGAAGGTGGAGTTCTTGCGGGTCCTCGGGACATACCGGGGCGGGCGGAAGTTTCTGCAACACAGATCGACTCGGTGGTGGGCGCGCTCAATGCCGAGGGTCGCGCCACGCTACTGCTGGGCGGCGCAGCCTGTTCCGAAGCTGGGCTGCGCGCCGCTTCCCGAATTGCGGTCGCGACCGGTGCCCAGATTCTGATCGAGACTTTTCCAGCCAGGCTTCAACGAGGTGCGGGGCTACCGTCATTCGAGCGCTTGGGATACTTCGCCGAGCACGCCACCGAACAACTTCGCGGAACAACTCAGCTGGTTCTGGCCGGAGCGGTTTCGCCGGTCTCGTTCTTTGCGTATCCCGGAAAACCGAGCGATCTGGCACCGGAGGGTGCTGCGGTGACAACGCTGGCAAGCGTCGGCGACGATGTTGCCGGTGCACTGGAGGCAGTGGCCGAACTCGTGGCACCGGGAGTCGAACCTGTTGTGCAGGAAGCGAATCGGCCGGCGCTGCCGAGCGGGCCTCTGGACGTTCGAAATTGGGCCGACGTGATCGGCGCCCTGCTGCCAGGCGACGCCATCATCTCCGACGAGGCGGCGACTTCCGGTTGGGCGATCCCGATTGCCCTTGCCGGAGCGCCGCGCCACGACGTGCTCACGCTCACCGGAGGTGCCATCGGCCAGGGCATCCCGGTGGCGACGGGCGCCGCTGTGGCAGCGCCGGAGCGACCGGTGATCAATCTCGAAGCCGACGGAAGCGCGATGTACACCATCACGGCGTTGTGGACGCAGGCGCGAGAGATGTTGAACGTCACGACGATTCTGCTCAACAATCGCGCGTACGCCATCCTGCGTGGCGAACTGCAACGAGTCGGCGCAGAAGGTGGCGGCGTCGTCGCACAGTCGATGCTGGATCTGTCATCTCCGAACATGGACTACGTCAAGATCTCCGAGGGGTTGGGAGTGCCCGCGTCGCGGGCGAACACAGCGGAGGAGTTGGCCCAACAGTTTGCCGCAGCGCTGGCGGAACCCGGCCCGCATCTCATCGAGGTCATGCTGCCTCCGACGTCGTGATTTCGACCTCGAATCGATCGTCGATCGTGCATTCAACTGGAGGTTTTCGGTGCTAGCTGCGATCGGTCTGTCTCTTCCGATTGCCCTCGGCCTGCTTTTCGTCTCGATGCCCATGGCGGTGATCGTGCTCGTCATGATCACCGCTGGAGCACATCGAGGGGCGGCATCTTTTCTACTCGGGTGGGTCCTCGGAATCTCGGCAGTCGTCGCGGTGACCATCGTGATCGCGGACTATTCGTTTGCGGAGTCGGAGTCGTCGCGGACTTCCGTGTGGTCGAGCGTCGTACGAATCGTGTTGGGTCTGGTCCTGTTCGGCTTGGCATACAAGCAGTGGCGCGCGCGTCCGCGAAACGGGAGTGAGCCGACAGTTCCGAAGTGGATGAAGAGCGTCGACGGGTTGACTCCGCGGAAGGCGTTCGGGTTGGCGTTCTTGTCCGCGGCGGTCAATCCCAAGAATGCAGCGCTGGCGGTATCCGGTGCGGCCACTATCGCGGTCGCCACGAATGTCGTTGCCCAACAGATTGTTGCCGCGGTGATCTTCACGGTCATCGCGAGCGTCGGCATCGCGTTGCCGATCCTGGTGAAGGTGCTCTCCGGCAAGCGTGCCGACGAGATCCTCGCGTCCGCGAAGGCATGGATGACCGCCAACAACGCGGTGATGATGACGGTCATCCTGACGATCCTCGGTGCGACCGTGCTGGGCGAGGGGCTCAGTGGGCTGCAATAGGTCGCCTACCATTGGCGGGTGACTGATTTCGACGACGACGCTGCCGGTTCCATTACCTCCGCTGCTTTGGCTGTTCTGCGCGAGCAAGGCCCGCTGAGTCTCGAAGAGTGGGCGACCCATCTCGAGGAGTACGGAACTGCGACCGAGTTGGCCGATGTACTCGAGTACCTGTCCGAACCGATGCTCGGGTACCTGCCCAACGGAAAGTACGTCGCTCTCGACACGGTCCTCGAAGGGCTCGTGTTCACTCACCGGCTCAGCGAAGTCGAAATTGCGTCGGACATCCTTGACGCGAGCCCCGACCTGGAACCGATCTTGGCATTCGGCGACGACGACGGGGCGATCCGGGTGGCCCTGGCGGAAGAAGCAGCCTCCGAACGCGGAGCTGCTCCGTTCCGGAGTCGACGAGTTGTGGTACTTCCGGCCGGAACCCTCGGCGAGTGCGCCGACGGTGATCTCGTCGGCTTGGCTGTCGAAGACGGAACACTTGCGTTTCGTCTGGTCGAGATCGAGGACGAACCCGATCTTGCTCCGGCGCTCGGCGAACTCTTCGAGGAGGACGGAGTCGAGGCCCTGGATTCTGTGTGCTGGCAACTCCTGATCGAGGATCCGTCACTCTTCACGGTTCCTGTTGCGCCGCTGGGTGAGATCTTCGAGGTGGCAGGTTACGAGCACGAGCGTGAGCTACTGGCTCGGCGGGGATTCGACTTCGACGCCTACGACCTGCAGATTCGGACAGCCTTGGTGGCCGGTACCTACGACCTGACCCACGACGAGGCAGTCTCTGCCGTTGCGTTTGTCGATCTGGCGGACCGCGGATACACCGACGCGGTCATCGCCGACTTCGATATCGCGGACTGGGCCCACCGTCATGTGAGCGCTGCTCCGGACTCTTTTGTCTCACTGGCAGATCCGGGTGCTGCAGTGGCCGTGTTCGATCTCGGATTTCGGAATCAGGACCCGGTGACCGACGCAATCCTCGAAGCGCTTGCCTCCGAACTGGCCGAGCGAGGGCCACGGTCGGTGCGGGCGGCGGCTCATTGGCTCGCCGGTAAGGCCGTCGATCGGCTGGGGCGCGTCCTCGAAGCGGAGGCGCACTACGAGAAAGCGCTCTTTGCCGAATCCGGTTGGGGTCCGGCCTTGTTCGAGCTGGCTCAGTTCGCGTCGGACCGCGGCGATGCGACCCGGGCGCTGTCACTGCTCGGGCGGATCGACGGCGGAAGTGAAGAGAATCTCTACGCCGTACTGCAGGACTTCGTGCCATCCGATCACCCGGAACTCGGTCGAAACGACAAGTGTTGGTGCGGTTCCGGCCGCAAGTACAAGGTCTGCCACCTCGGAAAGGCCGATGAATCCGTCAAGGCGGACGGTCGGTGGCTGTACAAGAAGGCATGCCTGTTTGCGTTTGCCTCCGAATTCGTCGACATCGTGACCGGGCTCGACGATCTCGAAAACGAAAATCTCTCCGAGGACGAACTGATCGCGGCCACGATCTTCGACGGCTCGGCACTGGACGTCGCTCTGTTCGAGGGTGGAATCTTTGCCGAATTCTTGGCCAGACGCAGCGAACTACTTCCGGAGGCGGAAGTTGTGACAGCCGCACAGTGGCTCGGAATCCGGAGGTCGGTGTACGAGGTGATCGAAACGTCCGACACCGGCGTCGTGCTGCTCGATCGTGGGTCCAAGGAGACCGTCACGGTTGCTCACTCGGTCGAAGGCAAGCCAGGTGATGTGATCAGTGCTCGGGTCCTGACGGCCCCCACTGGCGCGTTTGCGGTGGGTGTTGTGGTCATGGCAACGGAATCGCAGGCTGCGAGGGTGCTCGAGGTTCTCGCTTCCGAAGATCTCGTGGCCGAAGAACTGGTGCGCGAGTTGCGTGGAGGCGCCGATCACTCGACCGATGACCGGTGACGATGTATCGAGTCGACCCCGTTAAAGTTGGATAGGTGAACGAACCGATGGATGCCAATGACTTGATCGCCGAAGCCGCGATGGAGTTGTTGCGTGAGCACGGCCCGCAGACAGCGGCGGACTGGGGCACCCTGTTGGCTGACGCCGGGCACGGTACAGCCGAGGACATGGCCGAATTTGTCGAGTACGTCGAGGACCCGTTGCTCGGATACTTGAGTGAGGAACGGTACGCCGCCCTCGACACATTGTTCGAGCATCGAGTGTTGACCCATCGGCTCACCGAAGCGGAAATCAGGTCCGGCGTTCTCGACGCGAACCCCGATCTGATGATGCTGCGGGTTTTCCTCGATCGTGACGACGACGAAATCCACGGCATCAGCGTCGTGCACCGCGGGACCGACGACGATCTATTGGCTGATCGTGGGATCGAAGATCCGGAGTTCCCACACGACGAAGGCTTTCTGCTCGACACCGACACCCTTGCCGAGTGCTCGGAAGGTGACTTGATCGGATTGTTCGTCGCTGACCGTGAGCTGACGCTCTGCACCATCCCCGAGGTACTGGATCCCGCACCCGGATTCGGCGAGCACCTGGCGACGGTCCTTGCCGACATCGGTGCTGACACCCTCGATGCCATTGTCTGGCAGTTGATGCTCGACGAGCCGTCGCTGTTCCGTCAGCCGACCGCCCCGCTGGGCGAGATGCTCGAGGCGTCAGGTTACGTCCGCGACGGTGACTACGTTGCGGTCGACGGATTCGATTTCGAGGCATACCACCTGGCGAACCGGGCCCGCATGCTCGAGGTCCGCGAGAATCTGCACCCCGAAGAAGCCGCGTCGGTGATCGCCTTCGTCGATGTGGTCATGGCCGCGAAAGCCGAAGGCGTCGACGATGTCTCGGACTGGGCGCGCAAGCAGATCAAGGAGGATCCGCAGGCCTTCGCAGGCCTCGCCGAGCCGCCCGCGGCTGCGGCAGCGTTGGAGCTGTTGTCCGAACTCGACGATCATGATTCCGTATTGCATTCTGTTGCAACTGCTCTCGCCGAAAAAGGGTCGCGTCGTGTCAAGCCGGCAGCGCACTGGCTGGCGGGCAAGGCTTCGGATCGTCTCGGCAAGATCCTGGCCGCTGAGGCGTCGTACGAATCAGCGCACGATCTCGATCCCGACTGGACTCCCGCGATCTTCGATCTGGCGCTACTGGCCGCCGATCGAAGCGATGTGACGCGCGCGCTGGCTTTGCTGGGCCGAATCGAGGGTGGCGAGTCCGAGGTTCTGCACGAGGTTCTTCAGCGCTACGCCCCGGCCGAGCACCCCGAACTCGGACGAAATGACAAGTGCTGGTGCGGTTCCGGTCGAAAGTTCAAGGTTTGCCATCTCGGTAAGTCCGAGGTGACGTTCGACGACCGGGCCAGCTGGCTCTACGTCAAGGCTCAGTTGTTCTCGCGCACGCCGGAGTACTTCGACGCCGTGTTCGATCTTGCGCTCATCCGTGCCGAGCAGTTCAACAGCGAAGAAGCACTGACGCTGGCCGTCGAAGGTGGTTTGGCCGTCGACGCTGCCTTGTTCGATGCGGGTATTTTCGCAGCTTTTGTCGAGCGCCGCGGAGAACTGCTGCCTGCCGACGAACGCGAACTGGCCGATCAGTGGTTGTCGATTCCGCGCTCGGTGTACAAGGTCGCCTCGACGGAGCCTGGACAGTTGGTGACCCTCAGCGACGTCCGCAACGGCCATCTGGTGAAGGTCACGGACGAGTGGGGCTCGCTGAACCTCGAGCCAGGCACACTCGTGTGTGCTCGTGTTCTTCCGGCCGGGTCCACGATGCGCACGTTCGGTGGCATCGAACCGCTTGCGGTAGAAGACAAGAAGGAGTTGATCCAACTGATCGAGTCGGTGGATACCGAACCGGGTCAGCTGGTGGAGTTCCTCAGCCGCGGCCTTGCCGGTGCGCCTTTCCGGTAGCGCGAACTACCAAAAAGGCGCACGGGGCCGGAGGCCCTAGGGCGTTACCTGAGCCAACATCATCTGCTCGAAACCCTCACCGTACGGCGGGAGCATTCCCCACTCGCCGCGTGGGTCATGCTGCGCTGCTTCGAATACCGTTCGGGCGTGACTGAACTCGAGGAAACCCTCGCGGCCGTGGTAGTGCCCGATACCCGAAGCCCCGACGCCGCCGAAGGGTGCGTCGCTCAGCCCGGGGTGAGACATTGCGTCGTTGATGGTGACGCCGCCCGAGACGGTGCGTTCGAGTACGGATTCCTTCTCGTCCAGATCGGTTCCGAAGTAGTACAGCGCCAACGGTTTCGGTCGTGAATTGATGTCGGCGACGACGTTGTCGAGTTGGTCGTACGGCAAGACGACGACGGCCGGCCCGAAGATCTCCTCCTTCATGATCTGCGCGTCGGTCGGAGGGTCGACCACGATTCGCAGTGGGCGACGACGAGTGTCTGCGGAGAGTTCTTCGTCGGGAACGGTGATGATTCGTGCCCCACGTTCTTCGGCGTCCGCGATGTACCCCTCGATGCGTGCGAGGTGACGATCGCTGACTATCGAGACCATGTCTTTGTTGTCGGCGATCGTGGGAAACAGTCCCGTGAACTGGTCGGTGAACGCGTCGATGAATGCTTCCGTGTTCTCGCGCGGAACGTAGATCAGATCGGGAGAGACACAGAGTTGACCGGCGTTGGTGGACTTCGCGATAGCCAAACGCGAAGCAGCAGAGCTGATATCGGCACTGCGGCTCAAGACGCTCGGTGACTTGCCGCCGAGTTCGAGGGTGACCGGCACCAGGTTCTTCGCAGCATTGGCCATGACCAGCTTTCCGACGGTCGTGCTGCCGGTGAAGACGAGGTGGTCGAAAGGCAGCGACGTCAGCCGATCAGCGACCTCCGGGCTGCCGGTCACCACCGCGACCTCCACGGGGTCGAGAGTTCGACGCGCCGCCTCGGCCAGGACGGTCGCAGTATTGGGCACGATCTCCGACGGTTTGAGAACGGCGCGATTTCCTGCTCCGAGGGCGCAGGCGAGCGGGCTCAGGAGAGTGAACAGGGGAGCATTCCAGGTTCCGATGATGCCGATCGAACCCTTCGGCTGGTACGACACGTACGCCGTGGCACCCAACTGGTCCTGCATCGCTCCGGTAGCTCTCGGTGAGCGAATCATCCACTCTTCGAGCGAATCACGAACGTGCTTGAGTGAAACCATCGACCCGAGAACGTCATTCATCACCGAGTAGGCCGGGATTCGGCCGCCGAAGTCTTCGTTGATCGCCTCGGTCAGATCCTTGTGGTTTGCCACCAGGAGATCGACGACGCGTTGAATGCGCTCGCGTCGTGTCTGCGCTGACGGAAGACCAGCGGCTCGAGTTGCTTCCTGCTGAGCGCGCAGAATCTCTTCGAGATCAGTGGTGACGGCGGCATCGGTGCTCATGGGCACTCCTCGTAGTGGCGAAGTATTGACCGGACGGTATCGACGCGGTGCGAGTGGATGTCCTTTTCGTCTCGTTGACCGGGACGGATTCGATTGGTAGAGAGAACACATGTCGCAGACACAGGTAGAAGACACTGCAGTGAAGATTTCCGTCGAGGAATCGGTGGGACTCGGTTTCCTGACGCTCGATCGGCCGGCGCGGCGCAATCCGCTCTCGGCGGAGACCATGCGTGAGGTGACGGCTGCCCTTGTCGAATTGTCTGTAGACGAGCGCGTGCGGGTCGTGATCGTGCGCGCCGAAGGCCCGGTGTTCTCCGCCGGACACGATCTGACGGAGATGATCGGGAGAACCCTCGAGGACGAGCGGGCGATCTTCGACGGCTGTACCGAGATGATGGAGACCGTACAGCGGATTCCGCAGCCGGTGATTGCCGCAGTACAGGGCCCGGCTATCGCGGCGGGCTGCCAACTGGCTGCGTCGTGTGATCTGGTTGTTGCTGCGTCGAATGCTGTCTTCGGCACGCCGGGCGTCAAGATCGGACTGTTCTGCTCGACGCCCATGGTGGCGCTGAGCAGGGCAGTAGGGCGCAAGCGCTCGATGCAGATGTTGCTCACCGGGCAGACGATCGACGCCGACACCGCTGCGGACTGGGGTCTGGTGAACTTCGTCGTCGCGCCCGAAGACCTGGACCGAGAGGTGCGCGAACTGGCCGCCAAGATCACGACGGCCAGCCCCTTGACGGTGAAGATCGGTAAGCAGGCGTTCTATCGCCAGATCGATCTGCCGCAAGCGCAGGCGTACGAGGCGATGGCGGAAACTATGGCAACCAACGCCGTGACCTGCGACGCTCAGGAAGGTATGCAGGCCTTTGTGGACAAGCGAAAGCCCGAATGGCGCAATAAGTAACGATTGCTCTTCCGGTTTAGTTGGACGTCCTATAACCTGAGGCGCATGAGCCTGGATCCACGCACCAACACTGTCGACGGAGTGCTTCGGCGCTCGGCAGCCAAGTACCCCGACCGTGTAGCCGTCGTCTTCGAAGATCGCACTCGCACCTACCGCGAACTCGACGACGCGGTGACGCGGGTCGCCGCCTACTTGCTCGGTCTGGGGCTCGAACACGGCGACCGCGTCGCGGCATACGGAACCAACTCCGACGCCTATGCAATCGGATTTCTTGCCTGTGCACGAGCAGGTTTGGTGCATGTTCCCGTCAATTACGCACTGAAGGGGGAGGAACTCCGGTACCTCGTGGCGCAGTCAGGCGCCCGCGCGGTGTTGGTGGATCCGGCATTGGCGCCGACACTCGACTCGGTACGCTCCGACCTCGATCTCGATCACGTGATCGCACTGCGGGACGCGGAACTGTCCGTCGTCACGATCGGTGAGGCAGGCGAGGTGCCGGTCTTCGAACCGCGTGCGACGTCGACCGATCTGGCGCAACTGCTGTACACCTCGGGCACCACCTCGAAGCCCAAGGGCGCCATGATGTCTCACGGTGCACTGGTTCACGAGTACGTGTCCTCGGTGATCGCGCTCGGCCTCGACAAGAACGACAACCCGCTGATCTGCATGCCGATGTACCACTCCGCGGGCATGCACGTCTTCATGCTGCCGTACCTGTCCGTCGGCGCGACGGTCAGTCTGATGCAGGCGCCGGACATCCCGGAAATCCTGCGCCGTGTCGAAGCCGAAAAGATCGGATCGCTGTTCCTGGCGCCGACCGTGTGGGTACCGCTGGCCAACCATCCGGACCTCGAGACCCGCGATCTGTCGTCGCTGAAGAAGGCGCAGTACGGCGCCTCGATCATGCCGGTCACCGTGCTCAATCGTCTGCGCGAGCGCTACCCGGACATCGGTTTCTACAACTGCTTCGGCCAGTCCGAAATCGGCCCACTGGCAACAGTTCTCCAGCCCAGCGAGCATGCTGATCGCCCGTCTTCCTGTGGTCGCGCGGTGTTCTTCGTCGAAACCCGCGTCGTCGACGCCGACGGAAACGATGTCGCCGACGGTGAGTCCGGCGAGGTTCTCTACCGCTCACCGCAGCTGTGCAACGGCTACTGGGAGAATCCGGAAGCCACCGCCGAGGCCTTCCGTGACGGCTGGTTCCATTCGGGCGATCTGGTCGTGCGGGACGAAGAAGGTTTCATCACGGTCGTCGACCGGATCAAGGACGTCATCAACACCGGCGGCATCCTGGTGGCGTCACGCGAGGTCGAAGATGCGGTCTACACGCACCCCGCCGTGGCAGAAGTTGCCGTGATCGGTACGCCCGACGAGAAGTGGATCGAGGCCGTCACCGCGATCGTCGTGCTCAAGGACGGCAACGACGAGTTGACGCCCGAGGCGTTGATTGCCCACGTCAAGGAGCGAATCGCTCCGTTCAAGGTGCCCAAGCATGTCCGTTTCGTGGCCGAGCTTCCGCGCAACCAGAGCGGCAAGCTACTGAAGCGGGAACTGCGCACCGTCTGAAGCTTGCTATAGGTTCTGCCTTACCTTCGGTTCGTTTTCAGGTCTTTGACTCCGATTGCCTCACGGTATTGACTTCGGGGGACGGCATGGACTTCGGAAACAGCAAGGTGAGTGGTGGGAATGCAGGTCGACGCAGATGACTTCGCAGATATCTTGGCGACTGCGCGGGAGTTCATCCGTAAGGAAGTAGTTCCGCGTGAGCAGGAGATAGCCGACACCGACGCCATTCCTGAGGACATACGCAAGAAGGCCGCAGCTATCGGGCTCTTCGGTTACGCGATCCCTCAGGAATGGGGTGGGCTCGGGCTCGACCTCACCCAAGACGTCGAACTGGCAATGGAATTCGGCTACACGTCTCTGGCGCTGCGTTCGATGTTCGGTACCAACAACGGAATTGCCGGACAGGTGCTGGTCGGCTTCGGTACCGACGAGCAGAAGGCTCAGTGGCTCGAGCGCATCGCCTCCGGTGATGTCGTGGCTTCCTTTGCTCTCACCGAACCGGGAGCGGGCTCCAACCCGGCCGGCCTTCGGACCAAGGCAGTGCTGGACGGATCCGACTGGGTGATCGACGGCAACAAGCGGTTCATCACCAATGCTCCACTGGCGCAGCTGTTCGTGGTGTTCGCGCGCACTCGCCCGGCGGATTCCGATGGTCCGGGAATTGCAGTGTTCCTGGTTCCGGCTGACACGCCAGGTGTCACGGTCGGTCCCAAGGACAAGAAGATGGGTCAAGAAGGTGCTTGGACCTCCGAGGTCACCTTCGACAACGTCCGAGTTCCCGAGTCGGCCCTCGTCGGTGGCGACCAGGACACCGGATACCGCGCAGCGATGACGTCTCTCGCGCGCGGACGAGTCCATATCGCGGCGCTCTCGGTGGGAGCAGCACAGCGAGCGCTCGACGAATCTGTCGCGTTCTCCGTGGTCACGGAACAGGGCGGCACCGCGATCGGCGACTTCCAGCTGGTTCAAGCGATGCTGGCAGACCAGCAAGCCGGTGTGATGGCAGGGCGCGCGATGGTGCGCGAGGTGGCCGCGCGGTACGTCAGCGGTGAGGATCGCCGTCTCGGGCCTTCGGCGGCAAAGCTTTTCTGCACCGAGATGGTGGGCAAGGTCGCAGATCTCGCCGTGCAGATCCACGGGGGCAACGGGTACATGCGCGGTGTTCCGGTCGAACGCATCTACCGTGAAGTTCGCCTGTTGCGCCTGTACGAGGGAACCAGCGAGATCCAGCGTCTGATTCTCGGTGGTGGGCTCGTGGCGCAAGCGAAAAAGCAAAACCAGCGCTGACACATTTTCCAGACGAGCTTTAACCTCACGAACGGAGTGGACATGGGATTGTTGGACGGCAAGGTTGCGGTAGTGACCGGCGGAGCCCAGGGCATCGGGCTCGAAATTGCGCGCACCTTCATCAAGGAAGGCGCGACCGTCGTTCTCGGCGACATCAACGAAACCGTGGGAACGGCTGCGGTCGCCGAACTCGGTGGAGAGTCGGTCGCCCGTTTCGCTTCCTGCGACGTGCGTGACTCCGGACAGGTCGAGGCCATGCTCGATCTGGCCGAAAGCGCTTTCGGTCCAGTCGATGTCATGGTCAACAACGCCGGCATGACGCGCGACGCCACGATGCGGAAGATGACCGAGCAGGACTTCGACGACGTGATCGCCGTTCACCTCAAGGGCGCCTGGAACGGAACACGCGCTGCCGCCGCCCGCATGCGCGAGCGTGAGACGGGCGCGATCGTGAACATCTCGTCGATCTCCGGCAAGGTGGGCATGCTCGGGCAGACCAACTACTCGGCCGCGAAGGCCGGGATCGTCGGTCTGACGAAGGCCGCGGCAAAAGAGGTCGCGTTCAAGAACGTTCGCGTCAACGCCGTTCAGCCCGGACTGGTCCGCACGGCGATGACCGAGGCGATGCCCGAACGGATCTGGAACGAGAAGCTTGCCGAGATTCCGATGGGGCGCGCAGCCGAGCCTTCGGAAGTTGCTTCGGTTGTGCTGTTCCTCGCGAGCGACCTCTCGAGCTACATGACCGGCACGGTTCTCGAGATCACCGGCGGCCGCCACATCTGATCCGTCCTGTTCGAGTGCAAGAATTCAGAGTGTGAGAATTCTGGGTGTAAAACTTCTGGGGTGACTACTGACATGGGACAGCCGAACTCGGATCTTCCGCTCGACGGAATCACCGTAGTTGCACTCGAACAGGCGGTGGCGGCACCGCTCGCCACCAGGCATCTCGCGGACATGGGTGCGCGGGTGATCAAGATAGAACGCGTCGGCGAGGGTGACTTCGCGCGTCACTACGACCAGGCGGTTCACGGTCAGGCATCACACTTCGTGTGGCTCAACCGTTCCAAGGAATCGATCGCCGTCGACGTGAAGTCGGACCCCGGCCGGCAGATCCTTCTCGATCTGGTCGCGCGAGCCGATGTGTTCCTGCAGAACCTGGCTCCCGACGCAGCCGCGAGACTGGGGTTCGGCGCGGAGGAACTGCGCGATAAATACCCACGGCTCATCGTGATCGACATGTCCGGCTACGGCAGTGCCGGCCCGCGGCGCGAGCGCAAGGCCTACGACATGTTGGTCCAAGCCGAGACCGGAATGATCTCCGTGACAGGCACACCGGAGACGGCCACCAAGGCCGGCATCCCGGTCTCCGACATCGCGGCAGGAATGTACGCGCTGACTTCGATTCTGAGCGCCCTGTTCCGTAGAGAGCGAACGGGCAAGGGAGCGCTCGTCGAGGTCTCGATGTTCGATTCCACCGTCGAGTGGCTGGGCCATCCGATGTACATGAAAATGTATGCGGACAAGCAGATTCCACGTGTCGGACTCGGCCATGCCGCGATCGTTCCCTACGATTCGTATCCCACGGCCGACGGCGAAATCCTGATCGGCGTCCAGAACGATCGTGGATGGCGAGCGCTGATGGTGGACGTGTTCGAGCGAGAGGATCTGGTCGATCATCCGCGTTACCGCACCAACATCGTGCGCGTCGAAAACCGTGGCGAGGTAGACGAATTGGTGGGATCTCTGACGCGTCTGTACTCGACGACAGATCTGGATCAGCGTCTGGCCGCCGCTGGTGTTCCGGCCGCGGCACTCAACGACATGGCCGGTCTGCTGGAACATCCGCAGCTGGAGAAGCGTGCCAGATGGCGGTCCGTGGGCACCGAGAACGGTCCGATCGATGCCGTGCTGCCTCCGATGACGTATTCGGATGTCGAAATGCGCATGGGTGACGTTCCAGCACTCGGCCAGCAGACGGATTCTCTGCTGGCCGAGTTGGGACTTACGGGCGACCGGATCGCGGAACTTCGCCGCGACGGATCGATCGGTTAACGCTTCTAGCGTCGCAGGTTCTCGAACACCGCGGCAATCCCTTGTCCGCCACCAATACACATGGTCTCGATCCCGTACCGTGCCTGGCGCCGGTCGAGTTCGCGCAGCAGATTGGCGAGGATCCGCCCACCGGTAGCGCCGACAGGATGTCCGAGCGAGATTCCGGAACCGTTGACGTTGAAGCGTTCTTCGATGTCCTGCGCGCTCAATCCCCAGGCTTTGGCGCACGCGAGAACCTGGGCGGCGAAGGCCTCGTTGACTTCGATGAGGTCGATGTCGTCCAGCGACAGATCGACACGGGAGAGAGCCTTCGCCACGGCAGGCACCGGTCCGATGCCCATCCGGTTCGGCTCCACACCGGCCACACCCCAGCTGACCAGTTTCGCGAACGGCCGCAGGCCCAGCCGTTCGGCGTTGGCCGCAGTGGTGACGATGGCCGCGGCTCCGGCGTCGTTCTGGCCGCAGGCATTTCCGGCGGTGACTGTTGCTTCAGGGTCGACGCGACCTCGAATGGGGCGCAGTGCAGCAAGATCGGACAGTTGTATCCCTCGGCGCGGATGCTCGTCTTGGGTGACGACTGTCTGCTCACCACGGCGTCCGGGCACCGAAACGGGAATCGTCTCGTCGTCGAAGTACCCACTGTCTTGGGCGTGAACGGCCCGTTCGTGCGATCGCACCGCGTATCGGTCCTGCTCGTCGCGGGTGATCGAGTACTCCCGGCGCAAGTTCTCGGCGGTCTCGATCATGCCGCCTTCCACCGGAAAGTTGACTCCGCCGGAGTTCGTGCGCGGTTTGGCCAATCGGTCGTGGAACTCGACGGAAGGGCGCTTTGTGCCCCAACGCATGTCGGTGGAGTAGAACTCGGTTCCGCTCATGCTCTCGGCGCCGCCGGCGATGACCAGATCACTCATCCCGGTCTGTACCTGCATCGCGGCGTAGATGATCGCCTGCAATCCCGAACCGCAACGGCGATCGAGTTGTATTCCGGGAACGGACACGTCGAGACCGGCGTCGAGTGCCGCGATTCGCCCGATGGCCGCGGCCTCTCCGTTGGCGTACCCCTGACCGAAGATGACGTCGTCGACATCGGTGGACGCAATGCCGGTTCGTTCGACGAGGCCACGCACAACAGTGCCGGCGAGTGTGGTGACGGGAACGTCCTTGAAGACTCCGCCGAATCCGCCCACCGGGGTGCGAACGGGTTCACAGATGACTGCGTCGTGCATGGAATGCGCCTGTCTCGAGGAGAGGTGGGGAATGCGTCGCGTGAACGGGCCGATCGAAGGGCCCACCGCGACCTGGCCACTCGAATATCCAGCACGCGTGGCGCGGTTGTCAACAGCAGGAACGACCTGTTCGGACATAGTTTCCGCCATACGGTTCGTATGCGAAATCGACTTTGACACCTATACCGTTCGGGGATTGAATGGATGCAGCGTCTCTGTCGCACACACGTCGCGGTGGGATGAAAGTTCCTGGAGTCGAATCAATTTCGTCGACCGGGAGGGCACGAAGTACCGACTGACAGGTGGAACAGTGACTCGTTTGGCGCAGACGGCGGGATTGACCGAAACTCAGACCGATATTGTCGGGGCGGTACGCGAGTTCGTCGATCGTGTGGTCATCCCCGCGGCGCAGGAACTCGAACACTCGGATACGTACCCGACCGACATCGTCAAGCAGATGAAGGACATGGGTCTGTTCGGACTGACCATCGACCCCGAGTACGGGGGTATCGGCGAATCATTGCTCACCTACGCGCTGTGCGTCGAAGAATTGGCCCGTGGATGGATGAGCGTGTCCGGTGTCATCAACACGCATTTCATCGTGGCTCACATGATTTCGGCGCACGGGACGCCGGAACAGAAGGCGAAGTACCTGCCGCGTTTGGCTTCCGGGGAACTCACCGGTGCATTTTCCATGTCGGAGCCTGCCCTCGGTTCCGATGTTGCTGCCATATCGACCAGGGCGAAGCGGACGGACTCCGGCGATTACGTGATCACCGGCCAGAAGATGTGGCTGACCAACGGGGGTTCCTCGACCTTGGTGGCAGTCCTGGTCAAGACGGACGAGGGCGCGGAGAAGCCGCACAACAATCTGACGACGATATTGATCGAGAAACCCGCAGGTTTCGGCGAGGTACTCCCGGGCCTGACCATTCCGGGCAAGCTCGAGAAGATGGGGTACAAGGGAATCGACACCACGGAGATGATCTTCGACGGTTTCGAGATCGGAGCCGAGGAGGTTCTCGGTGGCACCCCTGGCTCGGGATTCCGGCACATGATGGACGGCGTCGAGGTCGGCCGGGTCAACGTCGCCGCGCGTGCCTGCGGAATTGCCCAGCGCGCTTTCGAACTGGCTGTCACCTACGCCAAGCAACGCGAGACTTTCGGCAAGCCGATCGCCGAGCATCAGGCCATCGCGTTCCGGATCGCCGAGATGGGCACCAAAGTCGAAGCGGCACATCTGATGATGGTCAACGCTGCCAGGCTCAAGGACTCGGGTGAGCGCAACGATGTCGCCGCGGGTATGGCGAAGTATCTGGCGAGTGAATTCTGCTCGGAGGTCACCCAGGACAGCTTCCGTATCCACGGCGGATACGGCTATTCCAAGGAATACGAGATCGAGCGGTTGATGCGTGAGGCGCCGTTCCTTCTGATCGGTGAAGGCACCAGCGACATCCAGAAGCAGATCATCAGCAAGGGCCTGCTTCGCACGTACAACTGAGCCGAGAAGCGGCACCGCGAATATGCGCGGTGCCGCTTTGTCGTGTCGGGTCAGCGGGTGAAGGCCAGGGTTGTCACCGGTGACCGGTTGCCGTATGCGTCAACGGCTTCGACGCGGGCTTCGTATGCGGTGCCCGCTGCGGCGTCGGGAATCGGAATGTCGAGGCTGTTCGGCCGCGGCATGAAGTAGAAGTCCGAGAGCACCTTCGACGAGACCACCTTCGCTCCGGTGGCTGTGTCCGTGACCTCGACGGCGTAGTGGTGCACCATCTGATCGTCCTTGGCCTGCGCGATCCTCAGTGCGGTCGCACCGTTTTCGCCGGTCGTCACCGAGAGCGGAGTGCTCGAGGTGAACTCCGGCGCGTGCGTGTTCCGTGCGCCCGAGGTGTAGCGGAAGTTGTCCTTGATCTGCTGGTTGGTCGACCCGTCGAGTTCGACCGTCCACCCCGAACCGCTCAGCGTGCCCGCGCTCGAGTACGGCGGCTGCCAGTTGGCTGACCACGCGCCACCGGCGTAGATGTCGTGCTTGTCTGCTGCCATGTTGATTCGGTTGATTTCCGTGCGGTCCTGGTAGACCTCGACGAAGAGCGCTTGGGCAGTGGGTGATTCGAAACGGTTCGCGAGACCGGACTCGGTCACCATCTGGTAGCCGTGATCGATTTCGATGTACGACATCGAGCCGTCGTTGACCGACGTGAAGTCACGCTGATGGATCGACCGGTCGTCGTTGTTGTTCAGATGTGAGTGCCCGGAGAAGAAGATTGCCTGAGGGAAGGCACTCAGGTCTTCGGTCAATCGAGGGTTCGACGCCTGCTGCCCGTCCATGGCTGTGTTGCTTGCCGGCCGGTGTCCCTGGACCAGGATCGGCTTGGTCAGGTTCCCGGACTCCGCGGTGATTTCGGTCAGGCGGGACTTCAGCCAATCGCGTTGCGCTGAATCATTGTTGTAGGTTTCGGTGTTGACCGTGAAGAGATGGACACCATTGACGTCGGATTCGTAGTATCCGCCACCGGAATCCGGGAACCACTCCGCCGGGTACCCGGCTCTGATCGCCGCGAGACTTGCATCGTGATTGCCGTTGGAGATCAGGAGTTGTGTGTCGTTCATGCCCTTCCGGGCGAGGTTTGCCTGGAAGATTTCTGCGACGATCTTGTGGTCGGGCCCCTTGCCGTCTCCGTTGTCGTTGATCATGTCCCCGTTGGAGAGGATAGCGTCGGGTTTCGGGAAGATGGAACCGATTGTGTCGAAGAAGCTTTCGTACTTCTTGTCGTTGTTCGCGTGATCGCCGACGTGGACGTCGGACATCACGACGACCTGAGCCAGCGGCTTTTCCGACGTCTTGATCAGGTAGCCGAACGAGACGGCCGCGCTCGCGTGATCGCCTCGGAAAGCTGCGACAGTGACGTTGGTGTCCTGCGCGATGTGCAGCGGACGTCCCGGCGTGGCAGCTTGGCTGTCGGTGGTGGGTGTCGTTCCGTCCACGGTGTAGCGGACGGTGGCGCCGCGCTCGGCGGTGAAGGTCAGGTCGACGGGGTGCTCGTACCGTCCGCCGGGGACGCTGACGCCGGGCGCTGCGGGCGGCGTGTTGTTCTCGCCCGAAGAGCTGCCCCATTCGAAGGACGAACTGCCCCAGCCGGGTTCGGCGTGGGATTCGGCGGGGGCGATGCCGGGGACGGCGAGAGCCGCTGTCACGGCTGCTATCGCGATGGTCGTACGTCTCACGAGGATTCCTTGTCTTCGACGCGGTGGTTCAGACCTATCCGCAATTGGTCTGGACCAATTACGGTAGGTGGCGCCGGGTAGAAGAAGGTGTGTCCTGAATGTCCGATTAATGAAGCGTGTGTGAACACCCTGCAGTGCTTGGTACCGGTATACCCGGCTGCGTTTATGGCAAAGTCGATGGAGTGGACCTACGTCAGATCGAGTACTTCCTTGCCGTTGCCGGTGGTGAGTCCTTGTCGACGGCTGCGCAGAATCTGTCGGTCACCAAGCCGTCGCTGTCGCAGGGTATTCGTGGCCTCGAGCGTGAACTCGGAGTCGAACTGTTTCACCGCGTCGGTCGCGGTTTGGTGCTGACGGCAGCAGGTCGGGCGTTGGTAGGGCCGGCGAGGCAGATGACTCGCAGCAGCGCGGCCGCGTTCGACGTCGCGATCGGTACGGCCGACGAGCCTCGTGGCCGGCTCGACATCTGCTCCGCGGCACATGGTCTCGAAGGTCCGATCGCACGCATCGTGGCAGACTTTCGTGAGCGGTGGCCTGCTGTGACCGTTCGGGTCGGTGAGTTGCCGCAGGGTGCAACGTCTGAGCAGGTGTTGGCAGACGGCGCGTGCGAGGTGGTCTTCAGTTACTGGCCACCCGACATGTCGGCGCTGTCCACGAAAGTGTTGGGGGTGAACGAGTACTGGCTGGCAGTGCCGTCGGGGGTTCATCCTGACGTCTGGCCGAATGGTGTGAAACCCGCTGCGGGAGAGCCGGTGTCATTGACGGCATTGCCCGATCTCCCCGTGGTGGGTGTGCTCAAACACTCGCGGGCTCGCCTTGCCATCGAGTCGTCTCTGCAGGCCGCCGGGGCCCGGACTCGGATGTCGACGGAGTTGGCGCAGCGGGAGACCGTCGGCGCGTTCGTCTTTGCTGGTTTGGGCATGGCATTCATGGAGCGTTCGTTGGCCGAGAGGTCGGTCGCGTCCGGCGCGGAGATATTTCCGGTGGAGCCGGCGATCTCACTGAATTACGGCGTCGAGTTCGATCCGGAGACGCTCTCGCCGTTGGGCAGGCTGTTCGTGGAGGGCTTGTGACGTGGGGAGATGTTCTCGATGTACGCAGACCCGGCCGGTGAGAGCGGGCCGTCGCGGTAGACCAAGATCGTCTGCCGGGTGATCGGTGGGAAAAGCGAGCGAACCTCAGATGCCGGGGAGTCTTGTTCGGCGATCGATCTGGGCAGCAGCGCGGCGCCTACACCTTGCCCGACCATTTCCCGGACAGCAAGGCGATCAGGTACTTCCACGACGACGTCGGTGAGTTCCAGATCGTCGTCGATCGAGTGCCCGCGCCGAACTGCGGATGCCTCGACCACCATCGGCAGGCGCGCGACCACGGTGCGCGGAACCGGATCGGGGAGGTCTGTGGCCAGGCGAATGGGGATCGACAAGACCGTTTCCTGGGTGCTCACGGCAATTTCTCGAAGCCCGTCGGAGACTTCGGCACCCGGGTGGGTCTCGAGAAACCCGAGTTCACACGTACCTGCTCTGACGAGCGCGCGCACGTCCTGTGCGTTGGCGGAGGCGTTCGTGGAGAACCGAATTCCGGGTGCCGTCAGATGGAGGCGTCCGGCGACCTCTGCAACAGGGTCGATGGCGAGATCGGACTGAACCGCTATGGCGAGTTCCCCGGCGCGCAAAGCGGTTACCGCAGCCACCGCGGCCTCGGCCCGAGCAACGTCGGCGAGCAACGTACGGGCAGAATCGGCAACTGCCAGTCCGACCGTGGTGGGAGCCAGACCGCGAGTGGTGCGCTCGAAGAGTGTGGCTCCGAGAGCTCGTTCGAGGTTGCGCACGGCCTGCGAGAGGGACGGTTGCGAGATACGCAGGACGTCCGCGGCGGCAGTGACGCTGCCGTGATCGACGACCGCGACGAGATACTGCGCGCTGCGTATGTCCATCCCGGGTGCCTGCATCTGACGAATTCTCCCAGATGACGGACCCTTGGCGGCGGTGACTTGCTGCGACCTGCTGACATAGGTCTGAGCTATGGCTCTGTGCGCCTTCTCGTCTTTGTGGCGCAGGCCATAGCGATGGTCGACTGTTCCAGTACCACCGACCGCGGTTCGTGCTCGGTGAGTACCTGGAACACAGGAGCGTGATGTGAGCGAGCTTCACCTACCCAACCGGATACGCCACTCGGCGTCGACACGGCCGTCCGATCCGGCAATCACGTGCGGCGACCGAACGTTGACTTGGGCTGAGCTGGATGGCGAGACCAGCACCTTGGCGAGTGCGCTGGCAGAAGTGACCACAACGGGTGCTCGTGTCGGTGCGCTACTGCGTATGGGGCTCGAAGGTGCGGAAACCTTCATCGCATGTGCGAAGGCAGGCGCTGTGTTCATACCGTTGAACTGGCGGCTCAACCCACTCGAACTCGTCGACATCGCCGAGGACGCGGAGCTCGACGTCTTGATCGTCGATGACGAGTTCGCCGCGGGGGCGGCGGCGATGTCCGCAGCGTTGCCGGACATCGAGGTCATAACCGTGGGAGCTGCAGGGAGCCTGCCGGATTCGCGAACCTGGGCGGAGTTCGTGGCATCAGGGACCGGTATCGACCCCGGACACGGGCACGATCCGGATGCAGCAGTTCTGCAGCTGTACACGTCCGGGACAACCGGCCGGCCCAAGGGCGTCGTGGCCACGCACCGGAATCTGTACAACGAGCCCGAGGGGTTCGATGTCTACGAATTCGGTTCGAATGCAGTCGCACTCGATGCACTTCCCCTCTTTCACATCGCCGGTGCCGGCTGGATGAGTACATGCTTGTCGGCCGGAGTGCCTTTGGTGCTGCTCGGAGACATGGCGCCTGCTCGGGTCGCTGATGCCATCGCGACCCACCGCGTCACCCACGCATTTCTGGTGCCTGCAGTCATTCAGACGCTGGTAGATCTGCCGACTCTCGACAGTTTCGATCTGACCAGCCTGGAGGTGGTCGCCTATGGGGCGTCGCCGATCACTCCGGCACTCCTCGCTCATGCGATGACTGTCTTGAACTGCAAATTCGTCCAGCGATACGGGATGACCGAGACAACGGGTTCGGTATCCGTCCTTCGTGCCTTCGACCATCATGTGAGCGGTCCGCGTTCGGAGTTGCTCCGATCTGCGGGAAAACCGATGATCGGCGTCGAGATCTCCATTCGAGACGTCACAACTGGTGAGGTATTGCCGCCCAACAAATCCGGTGAGATCGTTGCACGCAGCAGAAACAACACTCGCGGGTACTGGCGACGTGACCGAGAGACCGCAGAATTGTTCACTAAGGACGGCTTTCTCCGAACAGGCGACGCCGGCCATCTGGACGACGAGGGGTATCTGTTCGTCACCGATCGCCTCAAGGACATGATCATCACCGGCGGTGAGAACGTCTATCCGATCGAGGTGGAATCCATTCTGGCCGAACACCCCTCGGTTGCCGAGGTCGCGGTGGTCGGGGTTCCGGACAAGCGCTGGGGTGAATCCGTCACCGCGGTGGTCAAACTGGTCGACGGTGCCGACGTGCCGAGCGTCGACGAGTTGATCGCGTTCAGCACAGCGAAGTTGGCGTCGTACAAGAAACCTCGCCAGATCCATTTCGTGGACTCCCTACCTCGCAACGCGAGCGGGAAACTGCTCAAGTCGAGCCTGCGGACCATGCTGAACGCGAGCGGAGAAGCATCATGATCGTGACCGAAGACGTCGGTGTCGCACAACGTGAGGCGTGGGCGAACAAAGTCCTTCCACCGGTCGAACAGGTGCGGGACGGATTGTGGTCGATCCCTGTTCCCATGCCGGACAACCCTTTGCGTTACGTGCTCGTTTACGCACTCGCGCTCGACGACGGACTTGCCCTCATCGACGTCGGTTGGGATCACGAACAGTCGTGGCAGGCTCTCGTCGACGGCATAGCATCGATCGGATACCACGTTTCCGAAGTGCGCTATGCGGCAATCACGCACCTGCATCCCGATCACTTCGGTCTGGCGCCGCGTCTTCGGCAGGTCAGCGGCGCAACGCTTGCGATGCACGTGGCCGACGCGACGCTCCTCGGATACCACGGTCCCGAGCAGACCCGCGACGACATCAGTGGCTGGAACCTGCAATTGTCCGAACTCGGCGCACCGGCCGAAGTGCTCGACGCGTCTCGGGTCGACCTGGTGCGGTTCGCCGAGCATGAAACCATCGACATTGTTCTGGGAGATGGTGATTCACTCGATCTTCCCGGGTGGAATCTCCGGGCCCAGTGGACACCGGGGCACACTCCCGGACATCTCTGCTTCGTGGAAGAGGACAGAGGCTTGTTGTTCAGCGGCGATCACATGCTGCCGAGGATCAGCCCGAACATCTCCACGATTCCCGGTGAACTCGAGAACCCGCTTCATCGTTATCTTCTCTCGCTCGAGGCGACGACAACACTGGGCGAGTGCGAAGTGCTTCCGGCACATGAATATCGATTCCGTGGGATCGCCGATCGTGCACGTCAATTGATGGGGCACCACGAGGAGCGATTGGCGGAGATCGTGGCTGCGGTGCAGGATGAGCCTGAATCCACGGCCTGGGAACTCTCACGCACGATCTCCTGGTCTCGCCCGTTCGAACAGATGTCGCCGCGACTACTTCGCTTGGCAGTCCGCGAAACCCATGCTCATCTTGTTGTTTTGGCCAAGCGGGAGATCGTGACACCGTCCGGCGGCACACCCGTGCGCTGGAGCATTCGCGCGCAGTGACCTTTCAAGAATCTCATCACGGAAGTAGGAACCGAACATGAGCGTCGTGCTCACCGACTTCGCCGACGGCGTTGCCGTCATCACCCTCAATCGTCCCGAGGCCAAGAACGCGGTCAACCTGGAACTCGCACAGGCACTCGCAGCCGCGATCGACGAGTTCGAGGAACGCTCCGATCTCACCATCGGCATTCTGGCCGGAGCTGGTGGAACCTTCTGCGCCGGTATGGATCTGAAGGGATTTGCGCGCGGAGAGCGGCCATCGCTACCGGGTCGTGGTTTTGCCGGTCTGACCGAGGCACCGCCGTCGAAGCCGCTGATCGCAGCCGTCGAAGGTTGGGCACTCGCCGGCGGTTGCGAACTGGCCTTGGCGGCCGACTTGATCGTGGCGTCCACGGACGCGAAATTCGGCCTGCCCGAGGTGAAGCGGGGACTTGCCGCGGCCGCCGGCGGACTCCTACGTCTGCCGAAAATTCTTCCGTATCAGTTGGCCATGGAAATCGCGATCACGGGGGATCCGCTCAGTGCCACCGTGGCGCACCATCACGGCTTGGTCAATCGGCTCGCCGAACCGGGACAGGCGCTGACCGTCGCACGCGAGCTTGCGGCCCGAGTAGCGGCTAACGGTCCACTGGCTGTTCGCGCGACCAAGCAGGTACTGGCAATGTCCGCCAAGTACACCGATCCGGATGCCTTTGTCGCGCAACGCGAATTCATCGATCCGGTCTTCATCTCTCGTGATGCCAAGGAGGGCGCCACGGCATTTGCCGAGAAGCGCTCTCCCGTGTGGAGTGGTTCATGAGTGCCGAGACGATCGAGCGTGCGGCCGTAAGCATCGAACGAGACGGTGCTGTCGCGACGATTGTTCTCTGTCGGCCGCACCGCCGCAACGCTCTCGATCTCGACGCCTGGATCGCTCTACGTGAAGCAGTCCTCGAACTTCAAGAGGACGCGCAGATTCGCTCGGTGATCCTGACCGGCGCGGATGGGACCTTCTGCGCGGGCTCCGATCTGGACAAGCGTGGCTCGTCGCACCCGCTCGATCGCATGCGTGTCATCAACGCAACGGCAATCGCACTGAGTGAGTTTCCCAAACCTCTGGTGGCGAAGGTCGACGGGTTTGCCGTCGGAGCCGGATGGAACATGGCGTTGCTCTGCGACTTCGTCGTGGCGGCCAAGGGTGCGAAGTTCAGCCAGATCTTTGCCAAACGGGGGTTGTCTGTCGACTTCGGTGGTTCGTGGATCCTGCCGAGACTGGTCGGCCTCCAACAAGCCAAGCGACTGGTGATGCTTGCCGAGACGATCGACGCACAGGAAGCCTACGAGCTCGGGTTGGTGACTTATCTGGTCGAACCGGCCGAGCTGGACGAACACACGTCAACACTGGCGCAGCGGCTCGCCGCCGGCCCGCCGGCCGCACTGAGTCAGTCTGCCGCCATGCTCGAACGTCACACCTCCCTCTCGTTGCGGGAGGCGTTGGACAACGAGGCGAGGGCGCAAGCGGTCAATTTTGCGACGGATGCCACCGACGCGGTTCGTGCCTTCGTGGAAAAGCGGGAGCCGATCTTCACCGGAGAGTGGGCCGTACCAGGGGCAACTCGGGTGGAGTGAGCGACGGATCGCTGGTCGTATGATGGATGAGTGGATCTGCACTTCGTCACCTACTTCGTCGCTGTTGTCGACCACGGTGGGATAACGAAGGCCGCTCAGGCTCTCTACATTTCGCAGCCCTCGCTGTCACAGGCAATTCGTACGCTCGAGCGTCGACTCGGCGCCACGCTGTTCGACCGGACGGGCAGGCGGTTGGTTCTTACCGACGCGGGCCGCACGTTCGATCTCGCGGCCAGGAGAATCCTTGCCGACGTCGAGCGCGCGAAGGCGAAAGTGACCGCCGTTCGCGAACTCGAGTTCGGTCGTGTCGACGTCGTCTCGTACTCGGCGTTCTCGATCGATCCGATGGTCGAGTTGGTCCGGCGATTCCGGGCCAACTTCCCGAAGATCGTCGTGCGTGTTCTCGACACGTACGGCCCGGCCGGGGTCGACAATGCGTTGCGGCGAGGGTCGGCCGAGGTCGGCGTCACCGATCTGAGTATCGGGTACGAAGGTTTGGTCACGGCTCCGATTGCCACTCAGGAGTTGGTGCTCGCCACCCATGCGTCGTTGTCCGGCCGACTTGCAACGCCGTTGGCGGATCCGGTTCCGCGAGCGCTCTTGCACAGTTTGCCGCTTGTGGTCGATCTCGGTGATCAATCGAATCAGTTCCGGGGCTTGCTCAGCGAAGGCGCCGAGAACGTAGTCGTGGACTGTGTCCACCCTGTGACCACGTGGGAACTCGTGCGTCGAGGGATCGGCGCCACTGTAGTGCCGAGAAGGGTTGCACAACAGCAGATGACAGACGTCTGCGCCTTCTCCTTCGATCCGCCGCTGACACGCGACGTCGGTATCGTCTATCGCTCGGGCGAGCAATCCCCGGCGGCCGCTGCATTCATCGCGACGGCTGCGGAAATGGCCACCTCCGCCGTTCCGTCCACGGAAGAGGAGTGAACTGTGGAGTTCCGGCAGATGGAGTACTTCCTCGCAGTGGTCGAGAACAAGGGGATCAACGGCGCCGCAGCGGCTCTCGGCGTTGCTCAGCCGACCGTGTCACAAGCGTTGCGCGGGCTCGAACGTGAACTGGGAGTGAGGCTGTTCCATCGCATCGGGCGAGGCATGGTGCTCAGTGCTGCCGGTCGCAGTCTGGTCGGCCCGAGTCGACAGGTCTTGCGAGACGTAGCTGCGGCGGCTGAACAGTTGACGGCATCCGATGGCGCCATCGTCGGTCGCCTCGACATCATGGCTTTCCCTGCACTGACCTCGGGGACGATCGTCGATCTGATTGCGGAGTTCTGTCGACGGTATCCGCAAGCACGAGTCAGATTCTCGGAACTCGAGCGTGAGGACAATCTGGAAAGTCTCATCCGGGACGGCCACTGCGAATTCGCGGTGGCTCATCTGCCGCTCGAGGCGGGCGAAGGGCTCGAAATCGTCGAATTGGGGGAGCAGGAATACCGCCTGGTCTACCCGGCTGGAACAGAACTACCCGAGGGGCCGGTACGCCTTTCGGAAATGCCGGACATTCCCATGGTATTCGTTCCTCGCGGGGCAGCGATGGGTGACGCGATCGAAGATTCGATCCGAAAGGCCGGTACCAGAACGGAACTCGCGGTGGTGACCGAGCAACGGGAGTCGCGGCTCCCGATGGTCATCGCCGGACTCGGCGGTTCGTTGGTCGAGCGCTCGGTGGCGAAATCGATGCCTGGTCAGGTGGTGGAACGGGCCTGCGAGCCGAGATTTCTGCGTGCGTACGGTCTCGCCTTCGACCCCTCGACGTTGTCGCCGGTGGGACAGGTATTCGTGAACCTGATCCACGAGTACCTGTCCGACGAACGCCGGTCACAGCACTAGAGTCGGCAGATACGTTCTCGCGCGGCAGAGTACTCGGCGGCGAGACGTTCTACTACTGCATGCGTCGGAAGGACTGCGTCGATCGCTCCGATGCCCTGTCCGGCGCCCCAGATGTCACGCCAGGCCTTGGTATCGGTGTCGTTGGTCGCGAAACTCATTGCGGATGGATCGGATTCGGCCAGGTTGTCGGGGTCCAAGCCGGCGGCAACGATGCTGCCCCGCAGATAGTTTCCGTGTACTCCGGTGAACAGGTTGGAATAGACGATGTCGGAGGCCCCTGAATCCACGATCATCTCCTTGTACGCAGGATCCGCGTTAGCCTCTTCGGTTGCGATGAAAGCTGATCCGACGTATGCCAAATCGGCCCCGGCCGCGAGCGCAGCGAGAATCGAATCACCATGAGCGATGGCACCTGACAACAGCAGTGGACCGGCGAACCACTCACGAATCTCCCGAATCAGGGCAAACGGCGACTGCCTACCGGCATGACCACCGGCCCCGGCAGCTACCGCGATCAGTCCGTCGGCGCCCTTCTCGATCGCCTTGCGTGCAAAGCGATTGTCGATGACGTCATGGAGAACGATTCCGCCGTATGCGTGGACTGCGTCGTTGATGTCGGTGCGAGCGCCGAGGGACGTGATGACGATCGGAACCTCGAACTCGGCGATGGTCGCCAGGTCCTCTTCCAAGCGGTTGTTGGACCGGTGGACGATGAGGTTGACGGCAAATGGCGCCGACGGATTCTCCGGGTGCTCACGATCATGTTCCTCACGAGCCACGGTGATCAGTTTGAGCCAATCCCGAAGTGCCGACTGCGGACGAGCATTCAGTGCCGGGAAGGACCCGATGATGCCAGAGGTGCACTGCGCGATGACGAGGTCAGGAGTCGAAATGATGAACATCGGTGAAGCGAGAACCGGGACACGCAGTTGCGACGTCAGGTCTGCGAAGGTCGTCACCTGGAACCGCCTTTCTGATCGACGGATTCGAGAAGTCTCGAGCGGAGGTCGGTCTTGAGGACCTTACCGGCAGCCGATGTCGGAAGGAGTTCTACCTCGACGACTTCGCGAATCTTCTTGTACGGCAGCACCTGCTCGGCGACGAACGCCTTGATCTGCTCGGCGTCGAACTCGGCGCCCGGAATCATCACCACGAAGGCTACGGGTTCCTGGCCGTTGCTCCCCACTTCGCGGCCGACAACCGCGGCAGTCGAGATCGCCGGGTGCGAGACCAGAATCTCTTCGAGTTCCCGCGGATAGACGTTGTACCCCTTGTAGATGAGCATGTCCTTGGCCCGGTCACAGATGAAGAGGTATCCGTCCGAGTCCAGGTACGCGATGTCTCCCGTGTCCAACCAGCCGTCGACGAACTGTTCTGCGGTGGTTTCCGGGTGTCCGAGATAGCCGTCGGTGACCTGAGGTCCACGCACCCAGAGTTCGCCACGTTCGTTCTCGCCCAGAACGGTCTTCCGGTCGAGCTGATCGCGAATCTGGATTTCGGTGTCGAAGATCGGGAGGCCGACGCTGCTCTGCCGATATTCCGAGCCGTTGATCAGCGGAGCGGCCGTGACCACACAGGTGGCCTCGGTCAGCCCGTACCCTTCGACGACGAGCGCTTTGGGAAATGCCCGGCGGAGTGCGGCGAGCGTGACACTGTCGATCGGGGCAGCACCCGAAGAGACGACGCACACGCTGTCGGTGTTGCGCACCGTAGCGTCGGGATGAACCGACAGTGCGTGCCACATGGCGGGAGACCCGGTGAGATAGGTGGCCTCGTGCTTTTCGATCAGCTCGAGCATCCGGCCGGGTTCGAACCGACCGGCGAACACCTGGGTGAGACCGGAAATCAACAGGAACGACGTGTTGAGCAACGAATGTGCGTGGAAGAGAGGGGAGACCACGATGGTCGCCCCGGTCCCGGGCGTCGGACCGAGCACGTCGAGGCCGTCGATGCGTCGAGGCGTGACGAGACCTTCAGGACCTGCTTCCAACTCGTGACCGGTTCTCCACCCACACATCTGCGTGATGTTGCCGACGACGTTGCGGTGAAGAACACGAACACCTTTGGAGACTCCGGTGGTTCCGCCGGTGAACGCGATGTGTGCGATGTCGTCGCTACGAACCGAGGCAGGGGTGAATTCGGTGGGTAGATCGGCGATGAAGGAGTCGAATGCGACGACCGACTCCGGTGTGTCGAGCGCGCCCTCGGTGTCCTGGACCATCACGATCGTACGCACGGAGGTTCCTGAAGCGGCCGCGAGCAGTACGTGCAGCTGCGAACTCTGAGTCACTGCAGCAACGGCGGACGTCTCTTCGATCTGCTTGCGCAGGCCGAGCTCTGGCTGCAGTGGGTTGACCAATGTGACTGTCGCCCCGGCCTGTAGGCATCCGTAGTAAGCCTGGAGGAACTCGACGCAGTTCCCGAGGTGCATCAACACCACGTCGCCGACGCCCACCCCGGCTTGCCGCAGTGCGCCGGCGAATTGCGCACTGCGCTGACCGAGTTCGCGGAAGGTGCACGTACGCTCGCCGTCCACGACGGCGAGGCGGTCACCGTAGAGCGCCGCCATGCTGGGCGCCCAGTACGCCATGGTGGTATCCGGGTATTGCATGTTGTGCCGCAGTTGTGGATTGGCGATCACGCTGGTGCCCGTCACCGGGGAGCCATTCGGATAGCGCCGTCGAGTCTGATGGTCTCGCCGTTGAGGTAGCCGTTCTCGAGCATCGAGACGGCGAGCTGGCCGAACTCGTCCGGACGACCCAGTCGTGAGGGATTGGGAACAGAGGCTTCGAGGGCAGTGCGCACGTCTTCGCGTAGGCGCGCCAGCAGGGGAGTGTCCATGATGCCGGGAGCAATGGTGTTTACGCGGATTCCGCGGCTGGCGAGATCGCGGGCAGCGGTGACCGTCATACCGACGATGCCGGCTTTGGACGCTGTGTAGTTGATCTGACCGATCTGACCTTCGAATGCTGCGACCGACGCCGTCATGATGATGGCACCTCGCTCACCGTTCACTGCGTCGAGTTCCGCCATCCGCTCGGCGCCGAGACGGAGTGCGTTGAACGAACCGACAAGATTCAGCTTGACGACGAACTCGAAATCTTCGACCGATCCGGCTTTTCCGTCCTTGTCGAGAATGCGCATACGACGCCCGGCACCCGCGCAGTGGACGACGCCGCGGAGGCCGCCGCGCTCGTGCGCCGCGTCGAGTGCTTCGGCGAATTGTTCGCTGTCGGTGACGTCGGCCGGGGCGAATTGTGCGGTAGCACCGAGATCGGCCGCCACCTGCTTACCGTCGGACGAAGGCAGATCGATCAACGTGACCTGCGCTCCGGCGTCGAGCAACCGACGAGCGGTTGCCAGGCCGAGGCCTGAAGCGCCGCCGGTGATCGCGGTGGAAAGTCCCTCGAGTTTCATGAATCAATTCTTCTTTCCTGCTGGATGACGTGTCGGCCCGAAAGCGTTGTCGGGTCAGATCAATTCGAGAATGGTCGCATTGGCCATGCCGCCGGCCTCGCACATCGACTGGAGACCGTAGCGAATTCCGTTGTCGCGCATGTGATGTGCCAGGCGAGTCATCAAGATCGCACCTGATCCGCCGAGTGGGTGGCCGACCGCGATAGCGCCGCCGAGCGGATTCACACGATCGATGGCTGCGCCGGTTTCAGCCTGCCAGGCAAGCGGGACGGGGGCGAATGCCTCGTTGATCTCGAAGGCGCCGATGTCGTCGATGGACAATCCCGAGCGATCCAATGCCTTTGCGGTGGCGGCAATCGGACCGGTGAGCATGATGACCGGGTCGTCGGCTGCGACCACTGCGGTGTGAATACGAACGAGCGGCTTCCACCCACGTGCCCGGGCGTACTCGCTGGTCGTGACGAGTGTGGCGCCCGCCCCGTCGGAGATCTGAGAAGAGTTGCCGGCGTGGATGGCACCGTCGGCGTCGAAGGCCGGGGGCAACTTCGCGAGCGACTCCACACTTCCGCCTCGCCGAATGCCTTCGTCCTGGGACAAGCCCGCGATCGGAGTGATCTGCCCGGTGAATGCCCCTTCATCGGTGGCACGGGCCGCGAGTTCGTGTGAGCGGAGGGAGTATTCGTCCAGAGCTGTTCGTGTGAGTGCCCATTTGCGGGCCATCATCTCGGCGCCGGTCCCCTGGCTGAAACCGTCCACCCCGTAGCGTTCGAGTACCGAAGCCGGAAAATGCTCACCGTTCTTGCTGGCGGTACCCATCGGTACTCGTGACATCGATTCGACGCCTCCGGCTACGACCACGTCGTTCTGACCGGAGATGACGGTGGCCGCAGCAAAGGAAACTGCCTGCTGGCTCGATCCGCAGGCCCGGGTCAGCGTGACGCCGGGAACGCTGTCGGGCCAGCCGGCAGCGAGTGCCGCTGTGCGGGCGATGCTTCCGGCCTGCTCGCCGACCTGACTGACGCAACCCCAGATCACGTCGTCGACCGTCGCCGCGTCGAGTCCGGTCCGTTCAGCGAGCGCACGCAGTACATGGGCGGACAACTCGGCCGGATGGATCTCCGAGAGGGCGCGGCCGCGACGGCCGATCGGTGTACGTACTGCGTCGACGATGACGGCATCTCGCATGTATCTCTCCTGCTGTTCGTGCCCGGTTCTGCGACTGTGCGGTCGGGGCGTGTCTCGAGTCGATCACGAGCGGGTCGACCCGGCAATGTCTTTCGGTGAATGGCTTTGTTAGCGAATGGCTATACGTGGAGTACTCAGCCTCGGATGAGCTTGCGATCGCGCTCGGGATTGGCGAAGACGAGGACCAGAACCGCGGCGATCACTCCGATGACGCCGATTGCCTGGAAGGACTGGGCGTAACCGTCGGCCGGGGTTGCAGCGTTGTCCACGATGACTCCCGTTGCGTAAGGAGCAATCAGGCCACCGATCGACATGATGGCGAGGAAGAATCCCATCGTTCCGGCAGTCTGCTGCGGCGGGCACAGCTCCGAGATCGCAGCGTTGATGAGCGGGAAGGTGATTGCCGAGAACCCGTAGCCGATCGAGACCATGGCGACAGCGACGATGGGAGTGGAGATCTGTGGCAGGAACAGGAGAATCGATCCGCAGATCAGAACGCCGACACAGGGAACGATGACGCGAACCGTACGAGAGGTGAAGCCGCGGCCGATCAACTTGTCCGTGACGGAACCGGAGGTGATCATGAGGACGAGACCGACGATCGAGGGCAGCGCGAACATCGAACCGGCCTGCATCGCACTGTATCCGAGGCCGACCTCGAAGTACGACGGCAACCAGGTGAGAACGACGGTGGTCAGCGCGTAGATGGTCGCGATGAGGAAGCAGCAGCTGACGAAGGTGCGGGAGAGCAGGATCTTGCGCCACGGAACGTTGGGCTCGGTGACCGCCTTCGTGGCTGTCCCGGCTGCCTCGGTTGCTTCTGTATCTGCAGTCTTGGTCGCCTTGACGGCCTTGCTCGTGTACGGGCCCTCGGACCAACCGGCCAGCCAGCAACCCATCCACACGAGACCGAGAACGGAGAGCGAGAGAACCGCTGCGCGCCAGCCGTAATGAACGGCGATGAAGGTCAGTACCGGCGCGAGGGCGATCTTTGCGACAGAGGCGGATCCGGCGAGCATTGCGCCGGGAAGGCCGCGCTTGGCCGGCGGGTGCCACGAGTACGCCGCGGTGTGCATCAGCGCCGAACTGGGGCCTTCGGCAAATCCGAGGAGCATGCGCGAGACGATCAACATCGCGAGGCTGGCGCCGAGAACGAGGGGGAGCATGACCACGGACCAGATTGCGGCCAGGATCAACAGCGCCCAACGCAGGGTCAGGTACTTGTTGAGCGGTCCGGCGAGGAATCCACCGATGCAGAACATCAGGAAGAAGAGCGAGCCGACCATGCCGATTTGCGAAGACTTCAGTCCGAGCTCACGAGCGAGGGGCTGAGCGATGATTCCGAGGACTGCCTTGTCCGCGTAGTTGACGATGTAGAGGAAAACGACGAGCCCGGTCATCGTCCACGCACGCTTGCGGGTACCGAAGACGGGAACTGCTGACGAATCTGGCGTTGCTGTTGCTTCGGGCTGGACGTCGTTACGCTGTGGCGCGATGGGGGTCACGTGGCGTCCCTTCGAGACTGGTGGGCGGATGCGATCGTGCTCGAAGCGCGGCCTCGAAGCGATCGATGGTGGTGTGTTTGCCGGCTGACTCATTCAACGTGTTCTGGATCACTTTGAGCAATGTCGCGTCGATGATCGGAACGATAGCGGTTGCCTATGTATCGCAGGTCAGGCCATATTGGTACGCCCTATCGGACGCATAGCCGATGAGTGTTGGATCGAATGCGGAACATTGAGGCAAGGTGAGATCAGGATCACCCTGTCCCCTTGACCGACTGGAGTTCATACATGCAGCGCACCGTGTTCAACGAGGATCACGAGGCATTCCGGGCAACCGTTCGCGATTTCATCGCGAAGGAAGTAACCCCGGTCCACGAGAAGTGGGAAGAGGACGGTCACCCGCCCCGTGACTTCTACCGACGACTCGGAGAGCTGGGCGTACTCGGAATTCAGGTGCCGGAAGAATACGGCGGAGGCGGCGAGAAGTCGCTCAAGTTCAACGTCGTCGTCGCCGAGGAAGTTGCTGCCGCCGGGGCGTCATTCGGCTCGCAGTCGGTGCATACGAACCTGATCCTGCCCTACCTGCTCGAGTACGCGAACGAAGAACAGAAGAGCCGCTGGTTGCCGGGCTTCGCTTCCGGAGATCTGATGTTCGCGATTGCGATGACCGAACCGGGAACAGGATCGGATCTGGCGAACATCGCGACCACGGCCAAGCTGTCGGAGGACGGTACGCACTACGTGGTCAATGGTTCCAAGACGTTCATCACCGGTGGAGTACTTGCCGACCGCGTCCTGGTGGTGTGCCGTACCGCGCCCAGCACAGCGGAGAACCGGCGCACGGGGTTGTCGATTCTGGTGATCGATACGTCGTCGCCCGGATACTCGGTGGGGCGCAAGATCAACAAGATCGGGCTCAAGACCTCCGACACTGCGGAGCTTTCGTTTGTCGACGTCAAGGTGCCCGTCGAGGACCGACTCGGAGAAGAGGGCGACGGCTTCAGCTATCTGACCCACAACCTGGCTCAGGAGCGGTTGACCATCGCGTTCGGAGCGGCCGCCACTGCCAGTGCAGCGCTTCGCTTTGCCATCGACTACGTCAAGGACCGCAAGGTGTTCGGCAAGCCGGTCGCGGCCTTCCAGAACACCAAATTCGTTCTGGCCGAATGCGCTACCGAGGTTGATGCCATCCAGCTGGTGTCCGACAACGCACTCGAATGTCATGACCGCGGCACTCTGACGATTCCCGACGCAGCGAAGGCGAAACTGTTCTGCACCGAGGCGGCAGGTCGAGTGATCGACAAGTGCCTCCAATTGCACGGCGGGTACGGCTACATCACCGAGTATCCCATCGCGCGTCTTTACGCAGACACGCGTGTCACACGAATCTACGGTGGCACAAGTGAAGTCATGAAGACCATCATCGCGAAGGATCTTGGTCTCTGACGCACTCTCGACATGTTGTCGGCCTCGGAACAAGTGTTCCGAGGCCGAAAACATCTTCCGGGTAGGTCAGTTCGCCGGAACCCCGACCACGCCGTCCGCGATCAGCGTCGAGGCGTGATCGGCGTTGGTTCCGAGGATGTCGGCGAGCACCGCGATCGAATCGCCGCCGACCTCGGAGGCGGGTCCGGTACCCAGGTGTGCGCCGTCGAACGAGGCAGGATTGGCGGCAGCCAGGTAGCTTCCGATTCGAGGTTGATCGAGTGCGGAGAACATCGGGTTGTTCTCCAGTTCGCCAGATTTCACCACTTCCTCGAAACTGCGGTACCTCTCGAACAGAACCGACGATGTGTCCAGCGCTGCAGCGATCTCGGCGCCGCTGTGTTCCCGGAACCAATGTGAGAACAGAGCAGTGAGTACCTCTCGATGACGGTAGCGATCCGCTTCGGTGGAGAAGTCGGCTCCGAGCGCAGCTTCGACAGCGTCGACAGCCGCCGTGGTGCCGGTGACCGACGCAAGGTCGCGGAAATGGCGGGTAGTGAGTGCAACGATCATGAACCGTTCGTTGTCGCTGGAGACGAAATCGATTCCGTACGTGCCGTAGACGGCGTTTCCGCCGGACTCGCGACTGCGACCGTTCACTTGTACCTCGGTGAGGTAACCGAGGGTTCCCGCGGTGGCCAATGCGACGTCTTCGAGTGGGAGCGTGATCCGAGATCCATGTCCGGTCGAGTCACGTTGGCGCACTGCGGCAGTGATCGACAGGGCGGCGTAGAGCCCGCATGCGACGTCCCAGGCGGGCAGTGCGTGGTTGACAACTCCGGCGTAGTCGGCGGGGCCGGTGATCTGTGGAAATCCCAAGGCGGCGTTGACCGTGTAGTCGACTCCGGGGCTGCCGTCGCGGCGTCCGAGGATCTCGAGGGTGATGACGTCGCTACGCAACTGGGCCAGGGAGTCGTGGCTCATCCACTTACGGCCGCCGGCGTTGGTGACCAGGATTCCGCCGCCAGGTCCCGGCGCCGTGACCAGTCGGCGAATCAGTTCTTGGCCGCGTTCGGCGCGCATGTCCACTGACAGTGACCGTTTGCCTTTGTTGAGTCCGGTCCAGTAGATGCTCTCGCCCTTGTCTGTGACGGGCCAGCGATTGTAATCGGAGGCACCTCCGATCGGGTCGATCCGGATCACCTCGGCGCCGAGTTGGGAGAGCGTCAGTCCGCACAGCGGCGCGGCGACAAAGCTCGAGACCTCGACGATGCGAAGCCCGGACAGCGGGCCTGGGCTCTGAGTCATGTGTGGTCCTCCGTGATAGAAGAGTGTGTGCTCATGCCATCAACACGGTGAAACGCCAGTCGAGAACCGGAGTTTGTGTTGCAGAAGCATTGTGGGAGAACACGAGCGAACGCAGTTGCACTGCGGTTCCGTGTTCGAGGGGCGACGAGTTTTCGACGTGCAGTTCGCTCGTGAGGGTATCGCCCTCGTGAACGGGTCCGGTGTGATCGCACGAGTGCCACCCGAGAACCGTCACCACGTTGGGCAGAGCGCGAGTCGCCTGGGCGAGTGCGATCCCGATGGTGTGGCCGCCGTAGACGAGGCGACCGTGGGCGCCGACGCGATCGTCGTGGTGCGTCGCTGCGATGTTCAAGCTCAGCCGGGCAAGTTCGGGTGCGCTGGAGACGACGTCGCCGCTGCTGTGGAAGACGGAGCCCACCAAATCGGAATCGAAGTGCCTGCCGGGTACCCGCTCTCGATACGTGTCGAGGTCCCAACCGTCAGGTGATACGTACGGAGCCGGTTCGGACGGACCGATCGCCCCGAGGTCGTCGGCGTGGCGAGTTCTCGCCTCGATCGGGTCGGGGCTCAGGGGGAGCATGGCGCAGCGGTAGAAGTCGAGGACCGTGTTGCCGTTCTGATCAGCAGACGTCATCCGTAGCGCGGCAAGTCCGGTGGCGCCGCGTCCCGGCTTGGCCGAGTTCTCGCGTAGACCGACAACCTCGGTGCGCGTGTACAGGGTGTCGCCGAGTACCGGGAAACGGTGGAATCGCAGTCCACGGTAGAAGAGGTTCGCCTTGACGTGGTGTGTGACCACGGTTGACTGGCCGATGGCGATGTCGGTGACCAGTCCTGGATTTGCCACTGGTGCACCGGAACCCGTGACGCTCGACGACAAGTGTGCGTCGAGAGGCAGGCGCATGCGGTCACCGAGGATCGCCTGATGGGAGGCGGCGAGTCCACTGGTCAACGTCACCGCGGGGGCTTCGTCGAAGATCTGACCATGGGTGAGCTCGTCGAAGTACGGGCCTCCCACGTAGTGCTCGCTCATACGGTGACTCCTTCGGCTCGGGCAAGCGTACGACGCGCTGCCACGGCCACAGCTTCGTCGAGCATCTGGCCGTCGAGTTGGGCGGCACCCGAACCCAGGGTTTCGGCTTCTTCGAGTGCGGTCAGTACCCGTCGGGCGTCATTGACGGCGTCGTCCGAAGGAGTGAATGCGGTAGTGGCCGAGTCGATCTGCGCCGGGTGGATGACCCATTTGCCGTCGAACCCGAGAGCGCTGGTCCAGTGCGCGGCGCGGCGGAAAGCGTCGTCGTCGGTGATGCCGAGAAAGGGCCCGTCGATGGCTGCGACGCCGGCTGCGCGGCAGGCGATCAGAATTCTGTCCTGGACGGCAAGCCAGTGTTCAGGCAGTGCCGAGCGTGAACGGCCGAGCGCTGCACCGAGATCGGCGTATCCGATGATCGCGGCTTGGAGACGAGGAGTCGCGCGGGCGATGGAGTCGGCATTCTGGACGCCGAGCGGAGTTTCGATCAGGGCTTGCAGGGTGGTGTGGTGCCCACCGGCAGTGAAGAGGATGTGCTCGGCCTCGAGTAGTTCGTCGGCGGACTCGACCTTCGGGACGATCACGCTCGTCAGCGATTCTCCGAGGGCGCCGCAGGCGATCAGGTCGTCGCGGGCCCATGGTGTGGTCAGGCCGTTGATTCGGACCGAGATGGTGCGCGCCCTACCGAACTCGTGCACCAAGGTGCTCACGAGGGTTCGCGCCAGGTTCTTGTTCGCCGAAGTGACGGCATCTTCGAGGTCGAGAATCACCTCGTCTGCGTTCGAGAAGAGTGCTTTGCGTGCCTTGCGCTCGTCTGAACCCGGCGCGACCAGGGACGCGCGACGTCTGGTGGCGCGGTAGTGGTTCTCGTCCATAGTGTGTCGATTACCTCGATCTGGAAATCAAATGTACGGCCAGTTGTGAAGTGGATGAGCTGCCGTGAACGGCGTTGATGTGCACCGAACTGCCTCGATGCTGGCAGTTGCTGCGTATCGATGTCAAGGCGCGGTATTGACATTGCGCGAACAATATCGAAATATGGCCGTACAAACTTATTTCAAGTCGAGGCGGATTCATGCTCAAGCTCAACGACGAAGAGACATTCCTGATCGAAACCGTGCGCCGGTTCGTCGACCGAGAGGTCAAGCCCACGGTCCAGGAGGTGGAGCACGCGAACGAGTATCCCGAGAAGTGGATCGATCAGATGAAGCAGATCGGGATCTACGGGCTCGCGATTCCCGAGGAGTACGGCGGATCGCCGGTGTCCATGCCCTGTTATGCGCAGGTGACGCAGGAACTGTCACGCGGATGGATGTCCCTGGCGGGGGCGATGGGCGGTCACACGGTGGTCGCGAAACTCATCTCGCTGTTCGGTACCGAAGAGCAGAAGGTGAAGTACCTGCCGCGAATGGCAACCGGCGAGATCCGGGCAACGATGGCCCTCACCGAGCCCGGCGGAGGTTCCGATCTGCAGGCCATGACAACCAACGCCAAGAGCGACGGCACAGATCTGGTCGTCAACGGCGCCAAGACATGGATCACCAATGCCCGCCGATCCGGCGTGATCGCCTTGCTGTGCAAGACCGATCCAAGCGCAAGCCCTCGTCATGCGGGCATCTCGATCGTTCTCGTCGAGCACGGCGAAGGGCTGACCGTCTCCCGCGACCTCCCGAAGCTCGGATACAAGGGCGTCGAGAGTTGTGAACTGTCCTTCGACAATTACCGCATCTCCGAGTCGGCCATTCTGGGCGGTACTCCCGGAAAGGGCTTCGGGCAGATGATGAAGGGACTCGAGACCGGCCGTATCCAGGTGGCTTGCCGCGCACTGGGCGTCGCCACGGCCGCACTCGAGGATTCACTTGCCTACGCGCAGCAGCGCGAGAGCTTCGGCCAGCCGATCTGGAAGCACCAGTCGATCGGCAATTACCTCGCCGACATGGCAACGAAGCTGACGGCCGCACGGCAGCTGACGTGGCACGCGGCGCAGATGTACGACAGCGGCGAGCGGTGCGACATGGAGGCAGGCATGGCCAAGCTGTACGCCTCCGAGGTGGCGATGGAAATCGCTTTGTCCGCCGTCCGCATCCACGGCGGTTACGGCTATTCGACGGAGTACGACGTCGAGCGGTATTTCCGTGATGCACCACTGATGATCGTCGGGGAGGGAACCAACGAAATTCAGCGCAACGTGATCGTTTCGCAGCTGGTTGCCCGCGGCGGTCTGTGACGGATCGGTGAGCAAGTAGGATCATGTCGCTATGAGCGGTAAGGAAAGAGAGACGGAGCCGGCGTACCAACGCCTCTCTCGTGAGCTTCGTCAGCAGATCTCTGCCGGTACCTACCGCGACGGCATTCAACTGCCCACCGAATCCGAACTGGCGCAGCATCACGGCGTGAGTCGGCAGACGGTCCGCCGAGCCTTTCACGATCTGGTTGCCGAGGGCATCGTGTACCGAGTACCCGGGCGCGGAACGTTCGTGACCGAGAACAGCGGCCGCTATCTCCGTCATCTCGGATCCATCGAAGATCTCATGAACCTTTCGCGGGACACGACGATGGAAGTTGTGTCACCGCTGCACCGGCGCGTGGACATCGAGGCGGCCAGTCGGCTTCGGCTCGACACCGACGTCGTGTACACCGTGGTCTTCCGGCGGATACACGAGGGAGTTCCGTTCGTGCAGACGACGGCGCATCTGCCGGAGGCGATCGCGCGGCAGATCATCGACCTGCCCGCCATGGCGGCCGGTGCGGTGAGCGCCAATACGGTGATCGGCTTGCTGGAACCGCTGATCGACAGTCCGATTGTCGAAGCAGCACAATCGATCACGGTGTCCCCGGCCACGGCGGACGTTGCCAGGGACGTCGATTGCGAAATCGGCCACGCCATGTTGCGGGTGGACCGTTTGTACTCCAACGCGCAGGGCGTTGCCAACGAGTTGTCGGTGAGCTATTTCTTGCCGGAGCAGTACACGTATCGGGTCACGCTGCGCCGCGGCGCACATTGACGCTGCGCCGCGGCGCACATTAGCGCTGCACTTTTCTTTGCTGTTCAACACCTTTCAGGAGAGAACTATGCGAATTTTCAACGGAATCGACGAAGTAGAGACGGCTGTCGGTGAGCACTTGGGCTACAGCGCGTGGTTCCCGGTCACACAGGATCGGATCGACAAGTTCGCCGACGCCACCGAGGATCACCAGTGGATTCACGTGGATCCCGAGCGCGCAGCGCAGGGTCCGTACGGCGGCACCATCGCCCACGGCTATCTGACTCTTTCGTTGTTGCCGGTGCTCGGCGCTCAGGTGATGCGTGTCGACGGAATCTCCATGACCGTGAACTACGGAAGCAACAAGGTGCGATTCCCCGAACCGGTCAAGGTCGGTTCTTCGGTGCGGGCAGGTGCGGAGATTCTTTCCTTCGAGCGCACCGCGAAGGGCGAGACGATAGTCGTGCGGTACACGATCGAAATCGAAGGAGCGGGTAAACCTGCGCTGGTAGCGGATACCGTGCGCCTGTTGGTCTCCTGAATCCTTTTCCATTCTTCCAGAACGAGATTCGAGGTCAGTTGTGAAACGAGCAGCATTGGTCGCGCCGGTCAGAACCGCGGTGGGCCGTTTCGGAGGGGCACTTCGTGACGTGCCTGCGGAAAGTCTGGCTGCCACCGTCGTCAAGGAGACCGTGCGTCGTAGCGGAATCGATCCGTCCCGCATCGACGACGTCGCGATGGGGCAGTCGTATGCCAATTCGGAGGCACCGTGCATCGGAAGGTGGGCGGCGCTCGAGGCCGGGTTGCCGATTTCGGTAGCCGGCTTCCAGACGGATCGCCGATGTGGAACGGGTCTGCAGGCCATCGTTTCCGCGGCCATGATGGTCCAGACGGGTGCGGCCGACGTGGTTCTCGCGGGTGGCGTCGAATCGATGAGCGGGATCGAGCACTACACCACCGGAGCGCGGTGGGGCACCAGATCCGGTGGGCTGCAACTGTTCGACCGCCTCGATCGTGGCCGCGAGCGCTCGCACCCCGAGTGGCGATTCGGTCGGATCAGCGGAATGATCGAAACGGCCGAGAACGTCGCGACACGCTGCGGGATCACGCGGGAAGAGTCGGACACCTTCGCCGTCGACAGCCACCGAAAGGCAACACTGGCAAGAGAATCCGGCCGCTTCGATGCCGAAATCGTCGCCGTCGAACTGACGGATCGAAAAGGGAACGTCACACAGTTTCGTGCTGACGAGGGGATTCGTCCGGATACCTCACTCGAAACCCTGGCACGGCTGCGTGCGGTGACCGAGGGAGGCGTCGTGACCGCCGGTAACGCCAGCCAGCAGAACGACGCTGCGGCAGCGATGTTGGTTGTCGCCGAGGATCGTCTGGACGAGCTGGGGCTGGAACCCATCGGGTTCCTCGACAGTTGGGCCGCGGCCGGTTGTGAACCGGCGCTGATGGGCCTCGGGCCGGTTGCCGCCGTCTCGAAACTGTTTGCTCGCACCGGGGCACGCTTTGCCGATTTCGATCTGGTCGAGCTGAACGAGGCGTTTGCGTGCCAGGTTCTCGGCGTCGTGAAGGAATGGGGATTCGAGGACCTCGATCGCCTGAACGTCAACGGTTCCGGCATCTCGCTCGGGCACCCCGTGGGAGCGACGGGTGCGCGTATGGCAACAACCGCGCTTCACGAACTCGGCCGACGCGGCGGCGGAAAAGCGCTGTTGACCATGTGTATCGGCGGTGGCCAGGGTATGGCGGCCGTGGTGGAGTCTGCCTGACGAGGTTCGCTTCTGGGTACACTTGCGGCGGGGGATCGGAAGTTCTACGGAGGCAGTCGGTTGACGAATGCAGGCGCAGCAGACACCAGTGGCGCGCTGAGCGTCGAGGATGTTCGTCGCGCCAGGGCCGCACTCGAGGGGCTCGATGTCACCAGTTGGTCCGGTCGCTTCGAGCTTCTCTCCGACACCAACCGTCTGCGTCTGTTGCTCTGCCTTCATCACGCACCGGGTATCTGCGTCACGGATTTGTCCGTGGCGCTGGGGATGAGCGGCACAGCCGTCTCACATGCGCTGCGGCTACTGCGTAGCCAGGGGTGGGTGAGCGCGACCCGCGACGGCCGATCGATGCGATACCAACTGGCGGACGACACCGTTCACCAGCTGCTGCATTCGATCGGCGCCACACATTTTCACGACGAGACACCCACCCCCGGGCACACGCACAGCTGAGCGCTACTCAAGGAGTCGCGAAGAACTTCTCGACGGCCGGCGCAGCGTTCGGGTTTCCGTTGGTGATTCCTGCGCCGACTCCGGCAACCGTGCCGATGACTCCACCGACGATGCAGCCGGCGATGAAGTTCGGGAAGATCGACAGGCAGCCGATTCCGACGCCGAGGTTGGCTCCGATCAGGGTCGACTGCAGACCACCGTTGTTCCAGCCGATATTGACCTCGTTGGCCATCGTGTCGAACGCGGCCTGCTTCGGATCGTTACCGGGGAAGAGCATCAACGCCGCCTGGCTGTTCGACTCTGCGGTCGGTGTCAGTAGGGGTTGGGACGGATCGAAGCCCGCATTCGGGGGCGCTGCGACCGCGGTGCCGGCTCCGGCGCCGACTGCGGCGACGACGAGTAGGGACATGGTGAGAGTTCGGGACAGTTTCATGGGGACGGCCAATCTGTCTGTGTGGAACCAGTCGTGAATGGTGGCGGTGCAGTTCGTTAACCAGAACTCCACCGTCTGGATCGATCGTGCGGACCTCCTCGGGCACAACGGGACCCGTCGTCTCCGCGCGACGGGCCGTGTTTGGTGGCTACCCGACTCCGAGTGCCCTGAAACCGCCTAGTCTCATTCGTTTTTCGACAACCGCGCACGCAATTCTTCGACCTCGGCAGTAAGCCGATCTACCTCGGCTTGCAGGGGTTGGCGTGCCAGAGCGAGGGATTCGTCCATGCGCTCCTTGTCGAAGCGTGGCGTGATGTTTCGACTGCAGTTCCAGTCGAACGCTTCGACGTCGATGACGATGGAACGCTGGGCTTTTGCCGTCATGGTGCCGCCGGGGACTTGCAAGAGCTGTTGCAGTAGTGCAGGGTCCTCGTCCGCTTCGATCACCTGCGCGCGCCCGTAGATCTTCAATCTCGTTCGCGTCGGGTAATCGATGACGAACAGCGAGATGCGATTGTTCTCTTCCAGATTGCCGAGCGTCACGAATTGCTGATTGCCGGGGAGATCGGCGAATCCGATTCGATTCGGGCCCAACACATGCAGGAATCCGCGCGGGCCGCCGCGATGTTGGACGTACGGCCAACCGTCGGGCGTCACCGTGGACATGAAGAAGGAATCCACGGATTTCACGAATCCCTGCGCGCGGAAATCGAATTCCATCGGGCCCTCGTCGGGCTGATCGAGTTTCGAACCGTACACGGTGAAACTTCCGGTCGACCGCTGACGCTCCACCGCAGCGGGGGAGAAGGCGATGTGTGCGTATCGGGTCGACATTTTCCAACTCCTGATGCTCAGTGCCAACGGTGGTCGGCAACGGCAGTTCGCGGACCGAACTTGGGTTTGACGGCTTGCCCGCTGACCTGCAGAAGCCTCACGGCGCGGTATCGATGCGGTTGAAGGGGAGCGAGGTACTGCACCATCTGGGCGTCGTCGATCGGTTCACCCAGCAGTGACCACCCGACGACGGCAGAAAGGTGGTAGTCGCCGACCGAGAGTGCATCGGAATCGCCGAATGCACGCTGAGCCACTTCGGCGGCAGTCCAGATCCCGACGCCGGGTACCGCTCGCAACCGTTTGGTCGCCTCGGTCCTGGGGAACGTGGATGCCTGCTCGAGGCGGTCGGCGACGCGAGCGCACTGAACGATCGTCTTGGACCTCGCGGGATCGACGTTCGCGCGATGGAATTCCCATGACGGCATTCGACGCCATTGGTCCGCGGTGAGTGGAACCCGCATTCCGTCGGGCGCGGGGCCGGGTGGGCGCTCCCCGAACTTGGTCAGCAGGCGGCGCCACGCGGCGAATGCGTCGATGCCGTGGACTCGTTGCTCGAGGATCGCGGGAACGAGAGCTTCCATGACGCGGCCGGTGCGGCCGATGCGCAGATGAGGGAAGCGTCGATGAGCTTCGGCGAGCTTGGGATGTTCGGGGGCAAAATCTTCGGCTTCGTCGTCGAGACCGAGCAGCGCTTCGGCGCCGTTCAGGAATTCCGTGGCGCCGGGACCCCAGGCCTGTACCCGGACCGTATGGCGATCCGACTGGGTGATGCGGTAGGTCACAGGACCCGAAAGTTGGCGGGAAACTCGCCAGATCGCTCCGTCGGCTGACCGTCGATGTGCGGGGTCGCCGGGTCCGCGCTGATGCGGGCTGAGCGTCAGCGCGGCATCGAGCGGTCGCTGAGAAGTCACCGTGACTTCGTCGACCGGAGATAGCGGCGTCATCGAGGTCAGCGTATCGCCACCGTCCATCCTCCGTTAAGGCGTGTGTCGGTGGCGCAACGTATTGTCCGAGCCATGATCATCGTGAGCACCGACGGATCCTGTCTGCGAAACCCCGGTGGGGCTATCGGCTGGGCGTGGGTCAATCACGAGGGTCCGAGCATGTCCGGCGGAGAAGCGTCCGGCACCAACCAGATTGCAGAGTTGCGTGCTCTGTTCGAGGCCGTCGTCGCCCATCCCGGTGCTGATCCTCTACTCATCGAATCCGACTCGCAGTACGCCATCAAGTGCGCTTCCGAATGGTTGCCCAGTTGGAAGCGCAAGGGCTGGAAGACCGCGAGCGGCGGGGCGGTCAAGAACCTCGAACTGGTGCAGAGTATCGATCGAGCCATCACCGATCGAGTCGGTCCGGTGCGCTTTCGCTGGGTGCGCGGGCACGTCGGCAACCACTACAACGAAATGGCAGACAAGCTGGCCGGCGAAGCCGCACGCGCCATCGTCTCGGGGGACATCGCATCGGTGCCGCTTGCTGCCCCGGTGAAGAAGGAACCGACCGCCGTGAACTCCCCCTACAAGGAGAAGTCCACGACGGCCGAAGAACCGGCAGATTTGTTCACACTTTTCTGAGCGGTTCAGAACCCGTCGGCAACCTGAACCAGCGCCCGGCCGGTGTACTTGCCTTCGCGGACCTGATCGATCACCGAGACGACGTCGCGGACGGCAACGAGGTTCGTGATCTCCTTCAGATGACGTGGCGCCAAGTCTGAGCCCAGCCGGGTCCACAGCGCGCGACGGGGCTCGATCGGCATCAATACCGAGTCCATGCCCAGCAGTGAGACTCCGCGGAGAATGAACGGCAGCACGGTCGTAGGCAGCGCGGCGCCACCGGTCAATCCGCTGGCGGCCACAACACCGCCGTAGTTGATCGTGCTCAGAACGTGAGCGAGGGTCTTTCCACCGACGCAGTCGACGGCCGCCGCCCACTGAGATTTTCCGAGCGGGCGAGGCTTGGCGTCGGGATCCTCGGGAAGCCGGCCGATCACCGAAGACGCACCGAGTGACGTCAGAAGGTCTGCCGCGCCTGGCTTACCGCTGGAGGCGACCACGTCGAAGCCCGCGCTTGCCAGAAGGTCGACGCTGACGGTGCCGACTCCGCCGCTCGCACCCGTCACCAGGACGGGACCGTCGGCGGGCTTCACTCCGCTGGCCAGAATGGCTTGGACACTCATGGCCGCGGTGAATCCCGCCGTGCCGATCGCGGCAGCGTCGGCGGTGGAAATGCCGTCGAGCTTCACGACCCACTCGGCAGGCAAACGGGCGATCTCGGCGTAGCCGCCGTTGCGGGCGGTCCCGATCTCGTAGCCATGTGCGACGACCTTGTCGCCCGGGGCGAATGCGTCGGACTCGGAGGCAATGACCTCGCCGGCGACGTCGATACCGGGGACGATCGGGTACTCGCGAACCACCCCGCCTTTCGGCGTGACCGCGAGCGCGTCCTTGTAGTTGACGCTCGAATACTCGACGCGAATGGTGACCTCACCTGCCGGGAGGAAGGATTCGTCGACGGTTTCGGGGGCGAAGTCGATGGTGCCGTCGCTGTCGCGGGCGACCCAGGCGTTGAAAGTAGTCATGGGTCGAACATAAAGGCCTTCGGCCCTGTGCGCCTTTTTGGTAGTGCGAACTACCAGAAAGGCGCACAGGGGCGGAGCCCCTAGATCAAGCTGCCCTCATGCACCGCTCGATCGAACGCCGGTAGCGGGCCACCGGCGCGCAGGGTAGTTGCCAATGCAGGATCGGCGAGATGGAGACGGCCGATCGCGATCAGATCGAACTCTCCGCTGCCGATGCGCTCCTCGAGCTGTGGGATGTTGTCGACTACAGGTGCGACGCCTTCGATGCGGCTGTCCCGCAGCGACTTTCCGATACCGACGCTGCCGACGGCCATCGTGACGGCGCCGGTCAGCTTCTTCGCCCAACCCGCCAACGAGAGATCGCTGCCTTCGAAGGCCGGCACGTCGAAACGCCTGATGCTGGCGTCGAGAACGTCGACTCCGGCGTCGACCAGCGCGCCCAGGATGACGCCCAACTCTTCGGGGGTTTCCGCGATCTTCGCGGTGAAATCCTGCTGCTTGTGCTGTGAGAAACGGTAGATGATCGGCAGATCCGGTCCGATGGCTGCGCGGATCGCGGCAACGACGGCGGCCGGGAACCTGGTACGACGCTCCAGGTCGCCTCCCCACGCGTCGTCGCGCTGGTTGGTGCCCTCCCAGAAGAAGGAATCGAGGAGATAGCCGTGACCGCCGTGGATCGCGATGCCGTCGAAGCCGAGTTCGACGGCGTGCTTCGCGCTACGGACGTACGCGTCGATGACGTCCTGGATGTCCTGCTCGGTCATCGCTTCGGTGCTCGCCTGTGCGCGTTCGACGTAGGCAGCGGAGTACGAGGTGACGCCGAGCGGGCCCCACTCGCCTGAGGGGCGCATCGGCTTGAGGGAGGGGTCCATCTGCGTCATCGCGCCCCACAAAGGTCCGACGTGCCAGAGTTGAGGCACGATCTTGCCGCCCGCAGCGTGCACGTCGTCGACTACCTTCCGCCATCCGGCCTGAGCAGCGGGAGTGTGGAGGTTGGGGACGTTGGCGTGGTCGACAGCAGTCTCGTGATCGATCGCGACGCCTTCGGTGACGATCAGTCCGGTGCCGCCCTCAGCTCGTCGGCGGTAGTAGTCGGCAACGTCGCGGCCGGGCACACCTTCGATGGAGTACGTGCGCGTCATCGGCGACATGACTATGCGGTTGGACAGTTCGAGCGAACGGATGCGGAGCGGTTGGAACAGCGGGTTGGTCACTTCGTCACAGCGCTTTCATGAATCGGAAGAATCCGGGGTCCTGGTCGACACGGAGCCGGGTGAGGGTTCGGTAGCTGATCAGCCACTTGCCGTCTTCTTTGCGGTATTTCTCGTGGTAGTGGCCGTAGCCGTGTAGGTGCAGTTCTTTCTCGCCGTCGTTCCACCACAGCATGTCCTCCATCGCCCAGATGCCGGTTGCGGTGGTGGGCGAGGTCAGCACGATTTCGGGAGTGTGTGCGTGGTGCGCCGTGGTGAGGGGGATGTCGCCGTCGAGCATGTTCCGAATTGCCGCGGTGAGTTTGTCGATGCCCACTACCTGGTTCGAGGTGTCGCCGGTCTTGGGTTGCTTGTCTGTCGGGAGTCCGCCCCACGTCTCGCTGACGACGTCTGCGGTGTGCAGGGTTGGGTAGACGTGCCACTGCTTGGTGTCCATGCAGCGTAGGCGCGCGGCGAACACACGCTTGATTTCCTCGATTGCGAGCAGTTCCTCGACGGCACTGATCGACCCCACTTCGGACTCGGCCTGAGACATTCAACCTCCAACGGTGATCGGCAAGATGGGTTCACATTCGGGTGCTCCGGGCGGGCCGTCAACGACCTGTCCCGGTGAGCGCGACGGCACTCGGTATGGTCGAGCGAACGAAAGGGGTGTCAGACGTGTGTACCGAAGAGGTCCCATCGACCGGACCGGAGGAGATCGCCGAGGTTCGGGCTTTTTGGCGCGAGTTGGGTGTTCCTGGCGTGATCGACGTCCATACCCATTTCATGCCGAAGAGCGTCATGGACAAGGTGTGGGGCTACTTCGATTCGGCGGGACCGATGATCGGTCGACCTTGGCCGATCGCGTACCGACTTGCCGAGGAGGAGCGGGTACACCGTCTCCGCGAGTTCGGTGTCCGGGCTTTCACGTCGATGATCTACCCGCACAAGCACGCGATGGCCGAGTGGCTCAATCAGTGGGCCGTCGAATTTGCCGCGCAAACGCCCGATTGCCTGCACACGGCCACGTTCTATCCCGAGGAGTCGGCGGCGTCGTACGTCGGCAAGGCATTGGATTCGGGCGCGCGAATCTTCAAGTCCCACATCCAGGTCGGAAACTACGATCCGAACGACCCTCTGCTCGACAAGGTCTGGGGTCAGCTCGAGGACTCCGAGACGCCCATCGTGATCCATTGTGGATCGGGACCGGCGCCGGGGGAGTACACGGGACCCGATCGCATTGCTTCGCTGCTCGCACGGTACCCGCGCCTGTCGTTGATCGTCGCCCACATGGGGATGCCCGAGTACAGCGAATTCCTCGATCTGGCAGAGGCTTACGGTAATGTCCGCCTGGATACGACCATGGCGTTCACCGACTTCACGGAAGAGCAGTGTGCCTTCCCGAAGGCGGACGTATCACGGCTCGTCGACATGCAGGACCGGATTCTGTTCGGTAGCGACTTCCCCAACATCCCGTACCCGTATCTCACAGCCTTGCAAGCGGTTACGCGCTTCGATCTCGGAGACGAATGGCTGCGAGCCGTCGTGCACGACAACGCCGCCAAGCTCTTCTCGGTGTGCTGAGCTCACCGAGAAGAACTTCGACTCAGCGCAGTTTGATGCTGCCGCCGTCGGCCATCAACGTCTGACCCGTCATGTACTTGGAATCGTCGCTCGCCAGGAACACCACGACGGGAGCGATGTCGGTTTCGGGATCACCGATGCGTCCGAGAGGCACCTTGGCAACCGATGCGGCTGCGCGCTCAGGGAAGGCTTCCTGCCACTTGACGACGCCTTCGGTGGCGGCGAACGGGCAGACCACGTTGACCCGAATGCCTTCCGGCGCCCACTCGTTGGCGACGACGCGCGTCAGGCCTCGCACAGCTTCCTTGGCCGCAGCGTAGGACGTCTGGGTCGGCATTCCGTCCAAACCTGAACCCGACGCGAAGTTGACGACCGAACCCTTGGTCTTCGCGAGTTCGTCGTGGCACGCCTGCATGAGGTGGACAACGGGGTAGAAACCGGTGTTGAAGGACAGGTCGAACATGTCCTGCGTGGTTTCGAGCAACGGAGCCTGACGGGACGCGTGAGCGTTGTTCACCAGGATGTCGAGCTTGCCGAAAGCCTCGAGCGCGGCGTCACGGATCTGCTCGGCCGAACCGGCGGCAGCAAGGTCGACGTTCAGGAACTTGCCGGAGCCGGCCAGTTCTTGTTCGAGGGCCTGGCCCTGCTCGTCGTTGATGTCGACGAACAGGACCTTCGCGCCTTCACGGGCGAAGACTCGGGTGACAGCGCGACCGATTCCACCGGCGCCGCCGGTGACGATCGCTACCTTGCCGTTCAACCTCATGAAACGCTCCTCTTCGTAAGTGCTGCTCAAACTGTTGCGGTCTCGTCGACTGCAAGTGCGATCTTTTCGAGGCCGGCGATGCTGTAGGCGGCGTAGGTCTCGTACGGCCCACGGCCGGAGAAGTAAGACGAGAGCTGGCCACCGAGTTCTTCGACGGTGAACGCGGATCCGGCTGCGTCGAAACGGTTCTCGACCTTGGGTGCTTCCATCAACGCCACCATTTTGCCGTAGACGACGAAGACCTGTCCGTTGATCTCGTCGGAATCGGGGGATGCGAGGTAGCTGACCAGGGTCGCGACGCGCTCGGGTGCAAGCGGATCGAGGCCGACGACGCCGGTGTTGTTCTCGCCGAAGGCTTCTGCCGTCATGGCGGTGCGGGCACGGGGGCAGATCGCGTTCGCACGGACGCCGTAGCGGGAGAGACCTGCTGCGCTCGAGAGCGTCAGAGCGGTGATACCGGCCTTGGCTGCCGAGTAGTTGGGCTGTCCGGCGCTGCCGAAGAGGAAGGCCTCGGAAGAGGTGTTGATGATGCGGCCGTAGACCGGTGCGTCGGCTGCCTTGCTGGCTGCGCGCCAGTGGACTGCGGCTGCGTGCGAGGTGGCGGCGTGGCCCTTGAGGTGCACACGGATGACGTCGTCCCAATCGGATTCGGTCAGGTTGAAGATCATCTTGTCGCGCAGGATGCCTGCATTGTTGACGAGGATGTCGAAGGATCCGAAGTTCTTGACAGCCTCTTCGATGATGCGCCCGCCGAGCGACCAGTCGGAGACGTCGCCGGTGATGGCGAGTGCCTGTCCACCTGCGGCCTTGATCTCGTCGACCACGTCGTTGGCCGCTGCACCCATGTCGTTGACGATGACGGCTGCACCGGCAGCCGCGAGTCCGAGTGCTTCGGCGCGACCCAGGCCGGCGCCGGCGCCGGTGACGGCGGCAACTTTGCCTTCCAAGCTCAGTGATTGCGTCATGTCGTGCTCCTTCGATCCGGGCGGTCGGGTACGTCTTGCAGAATTAGTATTCATTCTAATTTGAAGTCGAGAGTTCGGTAGTTCGTTCCGAAAAAATCATTCGAGCGAAATCAGAATTAGTTCTAGTTTTGAACAGAAGTTTGGCCGACTGAGGAGGAGTCTCACTCAGCGGGAGCGGTGATCTGGGTCACGAGCGCTGCATGCCACCTTGGGGCGACGCGGCGATCCCACCGCGTACGCGTTTGCGTCACCACCGATCCGCTCAGTTCTCGGCCGCATTCGTCGGCTCCAGGGTCGGATAGTTCTCACCGAAAACGCAGTACGGTCGGCCCCGAATTCACCGGGCCGGACATCAAGGAAGGCACCAGCAGTGTCACTGAATTTGGCAGATCTGTACGAGGGCATCTCGGATCTGATTCCGGACCGCACGGCGCTCGTGTGCGATGGCCGTCGTCGCACCTACGTCGAGCTGGACGAGGGCTCGAATCGCATCGCCCGCCACCTGGCGAGCGTCGGTGTCGGGCCCGGCGATCACGTTGCTCTGCACATGCGCAACAGCATCGAGTTCGTCGAGAGTTTGCTCGGGTGCCTCAAGATTCGCGCGGTCCCGATCAACGTCAACTATCGCTACGTCGACGCCGAACTGACCTACCTGTACAACGATTCGCAGTCGGTAGCTCTGATCGTGGACGAGGAGTTCGCTCCGGTGGTAGAGACGGTTCTCCCGGCCGCGCCCGGCATCAAACACATCGTTGTCGTCGGCAAGTCCGTGGTCCGCGACATCGAAGGTGTCGACGTCGTTGGATACGCCGACGCCGCCGCGGAGCAGCCCGCTACTCGTGACTTCGCGCCCCGCAGCAACGACGACCTCTTCGTCATCTACACCGGCGGCACGACGGGGATGCCCAAGGGCGTCATGTGGCGTCATGAAGACTTCTACTTCGCGGCGCTCACCGGCGGAAATCCGTTCGGTCCGCCGCACACGACCGCCGAGGCTCTGTTCGCCGCGGTGCCGAACGTCCCCGCGATGAACATGCTCAGTACCGCACCCCTGATGCACGGTGCGGCGTCGTACTCGCTGTTCACCGGATTCTTCATGGGCGCCAACGCAATTCTCATGGCGCGGTTCGACGCGAAGACGACGCTGCAGCTCGCCGGAAGTGAGAAGGCCGTCTCCATCACCGTCGTCGGAGACGCGATGGCACGTCCGCTCGCAGACGAATTGGCTGCAAACGCAGCAGATTACGACCTCAGCACGGTCGGAATGGTCTCGTCCGGCGGAGCCTTGTTCTCGCTCTCACTGCGGGAGCAGCTCAAGTCGATGCTTCCGAACCTGGTGATCCGCGACGGATTCGGTTCCTCGGAGTCGGGCGTCGACGGCAATCTCGAGATCGGTCAAGACGGCCTGATGCGCATCGCCGCTCGCGACGAGACGCGCGTCGTGGACGAAAGGATGCGGCCGCTGGAGCCGGGATCGCCCGAGACCGGTTACATCGCTCGCAGTGGTCACGTGCCGGTCGGCTACTTCAATGATCCGGTCAAGACCGCGGCTACGTTCCCGGTGATCGACGGTGTGCGGATGTCGGTGCTCGGCGACGTCGGACGCGTGGAAGCCGACGGCTCGATCGTCCTGCTGGGGCGTGGTTCTCAGTGCATCAACACCGGCGGGGAGAAGGTGTACCCCGAAGAGGTCGAGCAGGCACTCAAGAGTCACCCGGCGGTGCTCGACGCTCTGGTCGCGGGAATTCCGGATGCGAAGTTCGGTGAGCGCGTCGCTGCGGTCATCACGACCCGCGAAGGCTTCGACGTCCCGGACGCTGCCGAGATCGGTGAGCATTGCGCGTCGCAGGTCGCTCGGTACAAAGTGCCGCGCACCGTCATGAACGTTCCGTCGATCAGGCGTTCTCCCAGCGGAAAGGCCGACTATCGCTGGGCCAAGGCCACTCTCGCCGAGCAAGTCTCCTAGTCCGGCCGGAGCCGTCCAGCGCGTTTGTGAGGGACGCGTTGGGTGGCTCCGGTGCTCTAGCCTGTCACCGTCAGAACCAGCAGAGCGACGTTGAGTGCAACGATCAAGCCCGCCGCAATCCAAGCCGCGACGGTCGTGAGCGGGGCATTGCGCGCGTCGCCCATGAGTTCGGGGTCCGAGGTCATTCGCACCAGCGGGATGATCGCGAAGGGGATGCACAGGCTCAAGACCACTTGGCTGAGCACGAGCGCCAGCGTCGGGTCGACGCCGAGTCCGAGCACGATCAGCGCCGGGATGAGCGTGACGATCCGGCGTGTGATCACCGGAATGCGAATGGCCAGAAGACCATGCATGATCTCGGCGCCGGCCGCGCATCCCACGGAGGTCGACGCGAGTCCGGAGGCGAGGAGGCCGATCGCGAACACCACGGCTATGCCCGGGCCGAGCGAATTCTCGATCGCGGCATGCGCACCGTCGATGGTGTCGGTGCCGGGTACTCCGCGCAGCGCCGAAGCGGCCAGCAGCAGCATGCCGATGTTCACGCCACCGGCGATGATCAACGCGACAACGACATCCCAACGGGTGACTTTGAGTAATCGCTGCAACCGTGGGCCGGGTTTGATGTGGCCGTGGCGATCACGTGCCAATGCGGAGTGAAGGTAGATCGCGTGCGGCATGACCGTTGCTCCGAGCATGCTGGCGGCGAGCAGTACGGTCTCGGTTCCTTCGAAGCGGGGGACCAGTCCGGCGACCGCTTCGCTGCCGGAGACGTCGGTGAAGGCGAGCCCGGTCAGGAAGCCGATGGTGATGATGGCCAGCAATCCCATCACCACGAACTCGAAAGTGCGCTGTCCGCGCCGACTTTGGATCGTCAGGATGACCATCGACACGCATCCGGTGATCAGTCCGCCGAGGAAGAGCGGGATGTTGAAGAGCAGGTTGAGTGCGATGGCGCCGCCGATGACTTCGGCGACGTCGGTCGCGATCGCCATCATCTCGGCCTGGAGCCAGAACGCGCGGCGGTTGTTCTTACGCAGGCGCTGACCCAGCATTTCGGGCAGGGATCTGCCGGAGACGAGACCGAGTTTCGCGGACAGATACTGCACGAGGACGGCCATCGCGTTGGCGAGTACGAGTACCCAGATGAGGAGGTAGCCGTACTTGGCGCCGGCGGTGAGGTTGGCGGCGACGTTGCCCGGATCGACGTACGCGATTGCCGCGACGAACGCCGGACCGAGCAGGGCGATGGATCTCCCCGTGGGTCGTCGGCGCGGAGTCGTCGGCTCTTGCGTACTGGTGCTCATCGGTCTCCTGGTCACACGTACTCGGACCTGTTGGTTCGAATAAGTGAACTATAGAGTTCGGGGAGCCGAACTTTCAACAGCTGTGCGCGGTTACCGACCGCAGAGGGTCCCTAACCGCGCACAGGCAGGTTAGGCCGTCACGCCGGCAGCCAGGAGAGCGCGAGCCTCGGGTCGGCCGTCGAGGAGGGCGTTGGTACGCAGTTCGACCTTCCACTCGCCGTCCGTCTTGATCAGTTCCCAACGGTTCGCGGTGATGCGGAGGACCTTGAATCCCGTCGGGTTCTCGGGGTCTTTGATGACCAACTGTGAATGGCAGGTCGCGACGGCCTTGTTGCCGTCGATGCGGATGTGCGCGGGTGTCATCATGTGGGCCGCGCCGTTCATGATCCAGTTCTGGTGTGAGGCGCTGTGAACCATCGCGCGCAGTTCGCCGCGGCCGTGCATCGCACCGGTATCGACGTCGTAGACGCCGTCCTCGAGCCACAGGTTCGCGACCTCGTCGGCTGATCCGCTGTCGACGGCAGGGCTGTATGTGGTCAGCAGTTCGGTGATCGCGAGCTTGTCCTCGAGCAATTCCACTCGGGCGAGCAGGGATTCGATCAGGGCGGTCGAGTCGGTCATCGGTACGTCCTTTGCATTGGATTGTCGGGGAATCAGGAAGTGGTGAAAGAGAAGCCCTCGGCGAGGGCGATTCGGTGAAGTTCTTCGAGTTGTTCGCAGTAGTGCTCGACGCTTCGAGCGCCGACCGAGCAGCTGGCGATGGTCGCCCCGGCGTCGAGGACGCGAGTCATGGCGCGAAGGGTGGATTCGCGATTGCCGAGAGGATCGAGCGGCGCACCGGTGGGAAGCGCCACGTCGAATCCGTCGGGGAGCGTCGTGGCATCGAGCATTTCCTTCAGTTCGGAGAATCGCAGCCCGAACGGCACCCACCCGTCGCCGTGTGTGGTGGCCCGGCGCAGCGATCTCTTGGTCCGGCCGCCGATCCACAGCGGCACCCGTTTCTGGACGGCGTGGGGTTCGACGACAAATCCGGAGTAGTCGTAGAACTCGCCGTGATACTCCGGAGTCGGCGTCGACAGTGATGCCCGAAGTGCGGCCAAGGCATCGTCAGCGCGCGCTCCTCGGTCGGCAAATGGAGCATTTATGAGATCGAATTCTTGTTTCAGAGTCCCCACCCCGAGGCCGAGTATCAGGCGTCCATTGCTGACGCGATCAAGCGTTCCGTAACGCTTGGCGATCTCGAGGGGGTGGTGGTAGCCCAACACCAGCACCTGGGTCGCCAGCAGGATTCGTGATGTACGCGCGGCGAGAAAACCAAGGGTGGCGAGCGGATCCCAGTAGGTTCCGCCGCGCTCGGCGGCAATCTCCTCGGGGACCGCCACGTGTTCACTGCAGGTCAGATGATGGAAACCGAGTCGATCCGCCGTGGCGGCCACTGTGGCGATCTCGCCGATGTCAGCACTTGCCTCCCACTCCGAGCGCGTGCTCGGGTGCTGAATCAGGACCGGTGTGACGATTCCCAGGTGCATCGGGCGTTTATAGCGTCCCCACTCGCCCGGTGGCAGGTGAATTACCGCTGATCGGGATCGAAAAGATCGATTCACTTTCCAGAAACTGTGACCTGGGTTATAGTCGGTAGAATCAATTCCAGTTTTCGGGAGGCGTCCATGACCATTGTTGACATGAACGACACACTGTCCACCGTCCAGACTGCCGGTGGGCAACCCAAGAAGGATCTGCCGCCGTCGATGGTCGAGCGGATGACACTGATTCTCGACGCCTTCGACGGCCGCGCCGCGCGGCTGACGCTGGAAGAGGTCGCGTGCCGTACTCAGTTGCCGCGCTCCACGGTCCACCGCATTCTCGATCAGCTGGTCAAGCTGGACTGGGTCGATCACGCATCGTTCGGCTACTGCCTCGGGCGTCGCGCGCTCGGCCTCGGTGGTGGCGACGGCGGCCACAGCCAGATCCGCGAAGCCGCTGCACCGCTTCTGCACGAACTGCACCTGCAGACCGGCATGGTCGTTCACCTGTCGGTGCTCGACGGACGCGAGAGCGTCTATCTCGACAAGGTCGGCGGACGATTCGCCGCGGCGCTCCCGTCCCGCGTCGGCGGCAGAGTGCTCGCTCATTCGACGGCTGGTGGCAAGGCGATGCTGGCGTGGATCGACCCCGAGCGCGTCGACGCTCTGTTCGGGGCTTCTCTTCCCCGCTGCACCGAGAACACGATCACCGACGTCGCTGTGCTCCACCAGGAACTGAACCGCATCCGTCAGCGTCGGGGACTGGCCTTCGAACGCGGGGAGTCAGCGCGTGGAGTCGCTTGTGTGGCTTCGGCAATTCGCGGACACGAGGGTCCCGTCGGCAGCATCGCGTTGTGTGGTGACATGCGGACCGCTCAGCTCGAGCGAGTTGCTCCGCTGGTCGTCGACGCGGCTCGCGAGGTCTCACGGACGCTGTACCCCGAACTGGGTGCTCCTCGCCGCGGCCGCAAAACGCCTCCCGTTCCGACCAATACGTTCTCGGCGGAGACGATGGATCGCCTGCTGGCAGCGTCGTCCGACCACTGGATCTGACGTATTTTGATCGACTTGTCTCGCTGATCGGGACGAGTCATAGCAGCTCAGCGGTACTGATGGCACCGTTCGGACCATGACGACTGAACTGAGCTACGAGGGAACTCTGAAGGAACTGCAGACCGATCTCGGTGTGCTCCGGTACCACGAAGCCGGCGACGGCCCGCCGCTCCTGCTGCTGCACGGATCGGGCCCCGGCGTCACCGGTTGGCGTAACTACCGCGGCGTTCTCGCGGACTTCGCGAAGCACTTCCACTGCTACGTTCTCGAGTTCCCCGGATTCGGCGTCAGCGATCCCGGCCCCGACCATCCGATGATGATGGCGCAGGCGTCGGTCGGGATGTTCCTCGACGGCCTCGGCCTCGGCCCGGTCCACATGATCGGTAACTCCATGGGCGGCATCGTCGCCACCAAGGTCGCGATCGACGAGCCGCACCGGGTGAGCAAGCTCGTCACCATCGGCGGCATGGGAAAGAACACCTTCTCGCCAGGCCCCGGTGAAGGCATCAAACTCCTCATGGAGTTCACCGACAACCCCACCCGCGAAGCTCTGGTCCGCTGGTTGCATTCGATGGTCTTCGACCGCGCCGTCGTCACCGAGCAGCTCATCGAAGAGCGTTGGGCCCTGGCCACCGAGCCGACGACGCTCGAGATCGCCCGTCGTATGTACAGCAGCAAGGCCATGGCCGCCATGGGCGCGGCTGCCGCTGCGTCGACCGCCGTGCCGTACTGGGCGCAGCTGAACAAGATCAAGGCGCCAACGCTGTTGACCTGGGGACGCGACGACCGCGTCAGCCCCGTGGACATGGCGATTCTGCCGATGCGCGACATCCCCAACGGCGAAGTTCACATCTTCCCCAACTGCGGACACTGGACGATGATCGAAGCTCGCGACGCCTGGGTCGCGTCCGTTCTGGCATTTCTGACGCGTCCAGAAGGCAAGTAAGGCCCGTGCGCCTTTCTGGTAGCCCCCACTACCAAAAAGGCGCACAGGGGTGCTCCCACTCACCGGGAAGCGTTTCTGCACTTCGGTGGGCTACCTGCCACCGTTTCACCAACAGATTTTCATTCTGCCCAGGCACTCGCCGGGTAGCGAAACCAGAAAGCCGGAAAAATCATGGGTCAGGTTCTGGACAACATCTCACAGTTCGCCGACGAGATCCGCGCCGACGGGGTCGAGGGCGACAAGCTGATGCGCTTGACGGACGGCAGCGCGAAGCGTTTGCGCGACTCCGGCGTCATCCGGATGTTCCAGCCGAAGGAGTTCGGTGGCCTCGAGGCGCATCCGCGTGAATTCGCCGAGACGGCAATGGCTATCGGTGCGATGGACGGTGCCACGGGCTGGGTCAGCGGCATCGTCGGTGTGCATCCGTGGGAGCTTGCGTTCTTCGACCGCAAGGCTCAGGAAGAGGTGTGGGGAACCGATCCCGATACGTGGATGGCGTCGCCGTATGCGCCGATGGGTGTGGCGAGGCCGGTCGAGGGTGGGTACATCCTCAACGGTCGTTGGTCGTTCTCGTCCGGCACCGATCACTGTGACTGGATCATGATCGGCGCGATGGTCGGTGACGAGTCCGGTAAGCCGTTGATGCCGCCGAAGCACCTGCACGTGCTGTTGCCGCGTTCGGATTACGACATCGACCAGGACAGCTGGAATGTCGTGGGCCTGCGCGGAACCGGGTCGAAGGACCTGATCGTCAAGGACGCGTTCCTGCCCACCTACCGCACGATCGACGCCGGAAAGGTGTACGACGGGACGGCGTGGAAGGAAGCGGGCCGTACGGAGACGTTGTACAAGTTCCCGTTCTCGTGCATTTTCCCGTTGGGGATCACCTCGTCGTTGATCGGTATCGCCGAAGGTGCGTTGGCGTGCAACATGGCGGCGCAGCGTGAGCGTGTGACGGTCAGTGGTGTTCCGATCAAGGAAGATCCGTACGTGCTGTTCGCGATCGGTGAGGCGGCGGCCGAGATCGCTGCTTCTCGGGCTGCGATCTTGGAGACGGTGGATCGTTTTTGGGACATGACGGAGAAGGGGCAGGAAGTTTCGTTCGAGCTTCGTGCGATCGGTCGCCGTACGCAGACTGCTGCTGCGTGGCGGGCGGTGCGTGCGGTGGACGAGATCTTTGCTCGTTCCGGTGGTGGGGCTTTGCAGTTGAACACGCCGATGCAGCGGTTCTGGCGTGACGCTCATGCCGGTTTGGCACATGCGATCCACGTACCTGGCTCCATTTTCCATGCGTCGACGCTCTCGCAGCTCGGTGGCGAACCGCAGGGTATCCACCGCTCGATGATCTAGTCCCACAAATACTTTCGAAGCAAGGACGGTTAGGCATGACTGAAATTCGGGGCCTGGGGTATCTCAGGATCCAAACGCAGGACGTGGCTCGCTGGCGCGAGCTCGTGGTCGACGGACTCGGCCTCGCGGTCGGTAGTGGCCCGGAAGCCGACGGCCTCTACTTGCGCCTGGACGAGCGTCGTGCGCGACTGATCGTCCTGCCCGGTGAGACGGACAAGGCTCTCGCAGTGGGCTGGGAAGTGCGAGATCAGTTCGCGCTCCAGCGTGTTCGTGAAGCAGTGGAGAAGGCCGGAGTCGAGGTCGAGGTTCTTTCCGAGGTCGACGCCAGCTACCGCGATGCCGAGCAGGTCATCGCATTCGGCGATCCCAACGGCAACCGAGTCGAGGTCTTCTTCGGGCCGGTACTCGACCACAGCCCGTTGGTCACCCCGCACGGCGGCCGTTTCGTCACCGGCGATCAGGGCCTCGGCCATGTGGTGCTTCCGGTTACGCGTTTCGACGAGGCATACACCTTCTACACCGAGGTGCTCGGATTCCTCCCACGCGGTTCCATCCGTCTCGGCGGTATCGATGCGCCGCCGCCGGCTCGCCGCGTTCGCTTCATGGGTGTCAACCAGCGCCACCACAGCCTGGCGTTGTGCCCGGCGCCGCCGGTTGACGAGCCCGGTCTCGTGCACCTGATGATGGAAGCCGAGACTCTCGACGCCGTCGGTCAGGCTCTCGATCGTGTTGCCAAGCTCGGCTTCTCGATCTCCTCGACGTTGGGTCGCCACACGAACGACAAGATGGTGTCGTTCTACGTGCGCGCACCGGGTGGATGGGATCTGGAGTTCGGTTGCGAAGGCATGCTTGTTGACGAAGCCTTCTACACCGCTGAGGAAATCACGGCCGACAGCTACTGGGGCCATGACTGGTCCGAGAGTGAACCGCTGGCCGCGTTCACTCCCAAGAGCTAGCTCTTACGCAACGAAAAAGCTCGGTCCCAATGCATATCGGGGCCGAGCTTTTTCGTGCGATAGATCAGGAAGCTGCTGCGGCCAAACCGGTTTCGAGGTCGGCGAGAATGTCGTCGATCCCTTCGATGCCGACCGCAAGGCGGACGAGCCCCGGGGTGACGCCCGAAGCGAGCTGCTCCTCGGGGGTGAGCTGCGAGTGCGTCGTCGACGCGGGGTGGATGACGAGTGAGCGAACGTCACCGATGTTGGCGACGTGGCTGTGCAACGTCAGTGCGTTGACGAACTTCTTGCCTGCGTCGACTCCACCGGCGAGCTCGAACGCGACGATGGCGCCGGTTCCCTTGGGAGCCAGCTGCTTTCCGCGCTCGTGCCAGGGCGAGGATTCCAGTCCGGCGTATGCGACCGACGTGACTTCGGCGCGGCCCTCGAGGAATTTCGCGACCTTCTGGGCGTTGGACACGTGGCGCTCGATGCGCAGGCTCAGTGTCTCGATACCCTGCGAGATGAGGAAGGCGTTGAACGGTGCGATGGCCGAGCCGAGGTCGCGCAGAAGCTGAACGCGTGCCTTGAGGGCGTAGGCGGGTGCGCCGAGATCGGCGAAGGTGACGCCGTGGTAGCTGGGGTCGGGGGTCGTGAAGTTGGTGTGGCGTCCCTGGGTCCAGTCGAAGGTGCCACCGTCGACGATGACGCCGGCGATCGCGGTGCCGTGTCCGCCAAGGTATTTGGTGGCGGAGTGGACGACGATGTCGGCGCCGTGCTTCAGCGGCTGAATGAGGTACGGAGTTGCGACCGTGTTGTCCACGATGAGCGGGATGCCGTGCTCATGGGCGACTGCGCTGATGCCGGGGATGTCGAACACGTCGTTCTTGGGGTTGGAGATGGTTTCGCCGTAGAACGCCTTGGTGTTCGGACGGATTGCCTCACGCCAGTGATCGAGGTTGTCCGGGTCCTCGACGAAGTCGACGGTGATACCGAGCTTGGGCAGCGTGTAGTGGAAGAGGTTGTACGTGCCGCCGTACAGGCGAGGGCTTGAGACGATGTGGTCCCCGGCCTCGGCGAGGTTGAGGATCGCGAAGGATTCGGCGGCCTGACCGGACGCAACCAGCAGAGCCGCGACTCCGCCTTCGAGGGCGGCGATGCGCTGCTCGACGGCGTCCTGCGTCGGGTTCATGATGCGGGTGTAGATGTTGCCCGGCTCGGCGAGGCCGAAGAGCGCCGCCGCATGGTCGGTGTTGTCGAAGACGTAGCTGGTGGTCTGGTAGATCGGAAGCGCCCGAGCGTTGGTAGCGCTGTCCGGGCCCTGTCCGGCGTGGACCTGCTTGGTTTCGAACGACCAATCGGCGGTCGGATCGGTATCGACGGGGGTGTTCTCGCTCATGAATTCATACTCCGTGGTGAAGGTGGGTTGGTGCGGGTCAGGCGGTTTCGACGACTGTATGCACTGGGACGGGATTGCGGGTGAGATCGAGTACGGGGCAGTGGGCGTCGACCGTTTCCTGCAGTTCCAGGTAGCGCTCGCGGGTTTCGGGGCCGGTCAGGGTGACGACCACGCGGACCTCGGAGAATCCCGGACGGACGGCGTCGTCGAAGCCGAAGAATCCACGAACGTCGAGGTCACCTTCGGCTCTGGCCGAGATGTCGTCGAGAGCGATACCGAGTTTGTCCGCCCAGACGCGGTAGGTGACCACCTGGCAGGAGAGCAGGGAAGCAAGGTAGTACTCGACAGGATTGGCTGCGGTGTTCTCGCCGCCGAGGGCCGGCGGCTCGTCGACCTCGACGCTGTACTTACCGAGAGAAATGGTGCTGGCAACGGCGTCGTGCGCCTGGGCGGAAGCCTTGAATACGACGTGCGCTTTGCTGGCGTCTTTGTCGATGGCGTCGGCGTTGGCTGCTACGACGGAACTCAGGTGTGAGATGGAGGCGGTGGTCATGACAGAAATGTCCCCTGATCTGGGTGTACATACGAGTATCGACGTGAGCGGCGCTCACGTCGTAGGTCCGATCAGTAGATCGGACACCCGGATGTACAGACATGCGCAAAGTCGACATGGCGCCGCCGCGTCAGCAGCGTGCCCGTCTCGTATGCGCCGATTCCCGTCACAGGAGAGACTGTAACCGGTTCATACCCTTTCCGACCAGACGTATAGGAAATCTGTCTCGGATTGTGGTCTGTCATGCGGGCGGCAGTCCGCTCCACCGGGGTGTCCGACGATTGGCGAAAGCGTCGAGTCCTTCGGCGATGTCCGGAGAGCGCAACACTGCGTCCTTGGCGTCGTCGGTGACCTTCCATCCGTCGGCGTCGGCGTCGGCGTAGAGAGCCTCGATGGCCTTCAGACTCAGACTCACGGAGGTGGGGGAGGACTCGCAGATCTCCGCTGCCATCACCAGTGCCTCGTCGAGTGCCTTACCAGGGGCAGTGACTGCATTGACGACGCCGAGGTCCTTTGCCCGTTCGGGATCGAGTGTGCGGCCGGTGATCAAGAGTTCGCGGGCGACGTTGATCGGAAGCGCGCGAGGCGCCCGAAAGAGTGCTCCGGACGTCGCAACCAGACCGCGTTTGGTTTCGGGAAGGCCGAATTGCGCTGTGGCGGAAGCGACGATCAGATCGCAGGCCAGTGCGATTTCGAAACCGCCACCAAGCGCGTAGCCCTCGACTGCAGCGATCAGGGGCTTGTTCCGCCGGCGCCGGATGACGCCGTACTCTCCGCCGCGAGGCATGCGGAGGTCGGCCCGCTCTCGGATATCGGTTCCGGCGCAAAAGATGTTGGGGGTTCCGGTGATGATGCCGACCCACAGATCAGGGTCGTCGTCGAGAATATTCAGCGCGGCTTCGATTCCCTCGGCAGTCTCACGGTTGATCGCGTTACGGCGTTCTTCGCGTTCGATCCTGACGATGAGAACGCGGTCATGGCGTTCGGTGGAAACAGTCGACATAATTGGACTGTAGTCCACCTATCGGAGGCGGAGGTGCGTCACCTGACGGGACGGACATTGGACACATTCCGGACTGTGGCGAAGACTGTGTTCTGAGGCGGAGAAGGGCAGGTCGACGTGATTTCCAAACGAGAACAGAACAAGCGCGACACCAACGACAGGTTGCTCTCGGCTGCTCGAATTCTGTTCTCGGCGCAGGGTTTCGCCAGCACGACCGTCGACGACATCGCCGAGCGAGCCGAGGTGTCGCGAGCCACCTTCTTCAATTACTTCCAGGGCAAGGACTCGGTTCTCGAGGCGTTGCACAGTGATCATCTCGATCAGCTTGCGGCACTGGTGGATCAGCTCATGGAATCGCCGATGCCGACTTCTGATCGGATCTCCCGGATTTTTCAGGACTTTGCGCAGCAAGCGATCATGCACCCGCGCTATCTGCGCATGGTGACTGCAGAACTCGAGCGCGACTTCGCCTCCTCCGGAGCGGGGGCGGCCCACGATCATCGGTTCCACGTGGAACTTCTGCGGATCGTCACTGCCGGTATCGAAGCCGGCGAAGTGAGATCGGACTACCCGCCGCTGTTTCTTGCACAGATGATCGGTGGCACGTACGGAGCGTTGGTCCGCTTCTGGCGGCAAGACGCCGATTACGACGTGGTCGGAGAATTCGATCGCGGAGCCAGGTACGTCGCGGAAGGCATCGCTGCTCGCTGATCAGGGAGTGGGCACTACCAGAGGCAGCATCTGCTGGACGCTCACCGAAAGATAGTTTGCGGCAGTCTGATCGCCGGACAGATGGCGCAGCAGGCTCTGCTGGAACAGGCCGTCGAAGATTGCGTACATCGCCGCCGAGGTGACCGATGCCTCTACGTCGAGAAGCTCGGCGTAGCGAGAAACAATGCGCCAGATCATGTTTTCGAGACTCTCGTCGATCGCGGCGACGTCGGCTCGGAACGACTCCTCGAACATCGACTGCGCGCGCAGGTCGTACCAGAGGCGGTGCATCGTGGGTTCTTCGATCATGGTCTCGGCGAGCAGTGCACCGAAACCGGTTTTCAGTTCCTCCGGTGTCTTCGCGGTGGCGACGATGCCGTCGTAGCGGGTGACGCAGCGTGCCTTGTAGTGGCGCACGCAGTGGGTGATGAGATCGACCTTGTCGCTGAAGTAGTAGTGCAGGACGCCGTGGGAGAACTCCGAATTCTGGGCGATTTCGCGCAGGCTCGTGCGTGCGTAGCCCAATTCGGCCAGGGTTTGCAGTGCGGCCTCGGCGAGTTGATCACGTCGCTCGGAGAATTTGTCGACCTGGCGACGCGACACCTTGTCTGCGTTGGACCGCTTGGCGGAGTCGGACCGCTTCGCGGAGTCGGACTGCTGGCCCGGTGAGCTAGGTGCAGCCTTTTTCCCTGCCTCACTAGGCTTCTCGACTGTCGTGGTCACGATGGCACGTCCTGTTCCCTGCGGTTTCCACAGCGGCACGATCACCGCGTCCGAATCAGTGTAACCCCTGGTCTTTGACGAGCGTGTAACAAAATCTTGACAGTCGTCAAGATTTCTCTTGACACTCGTCCAAAGTTGAATACTCTGTGACTCACACCACTTGGCAGCGTCGCTGTGAACGGTGGCATCGCGAGAGTCGTTTCAGTCATGGAGGCAGTCGAAAATGAGCGTGTTTGATCTCGAGGGACGAAAAGCACTGGTCACAGGTGGTGCCAAGGGGCTCGGAGCCGGAATGGCTGAGGCGTTGGCGAAGGCGGGGGCGTCAGTGATGATCGGCGACGTTCTCGAAGACGAGGGTCGTGCCACCGCAGAGGCTGTTGGTTCGGGCGGAGTCAAAACCGGCTTCGTAAAGCTGGACGTCACCGACGATGCCAACTGGGAAGAGGCAGTCGCCGCCACCGCGGAGACCCTCGGCGGCTTCGACATCCTCGTCAACAACGCAGGCATCGAGATTTCCTCGCTGGTGGTCGACCTCGATCCGAATGACATCCGCCGTATGTGTGAGGTCAACATCCTCGGAACAGCGCTCGGAACCAAACACGGACTGCGCAGCATGCGTCCGGGTGGCGTAGCCGGAACCGGCGGTTCCGTCATCAACATCTCTTCAGTGGCCGCAACCATTCCGTTTCCCGGGATCAGTGGATACTCCGCGACCAAGTCCGCGGTCGATCGCTTCACCAGAGTTGCCGCCGCCGAGTCGGGCAAGCTCGGCTACGGAGTCCGCGTCAACTGCATCTACCCGGGTCTTGTCGCCACGGAGATGGGTCTCGGACTCGCGGCGGACATGGAGAAGCTCGGTCTCTGGCCCAGCGCCGAAGCAGCAGTCGGAGACGTCATCGGCCTCACCCCGCTCGGCCGCCTCGGTGAAGTGAACGACATGGCTGACGCCGTTGTGTTCTTGTCCTCCGACGCCGCGCGATTCATCACCGGAATCGGCCTACCGGTCGACGGTGGCATGGGCATGTAACTCGCCCTTCATTCGTACGTACACCCTTCTCACGTCTTCGAAAGGTTCCACGAACATGTCCGAAAAGAAGCCCGTCATCGTTTACGGCGTCTCCGGGTACACCGGCCGTCTGGTGTGTGAATACCTGCGCGAGTTCAACATCCCGTTCATCGCAGCCGGCCGCGACGCCGGTCGCATCCAAGAGGTCCTCGACAAGATCCCTGGTTTGGACACCGTCGATCACGAAGTCGTCGAGGTCGAGCACACGGTCGAGGCTCTCACCGAATTGTTCACCGGTGCACAGGTTGTCAGCAACATGGTCGGGCCGTTCATCAAGCTTGGCGGGACCGTCGTCGAGGCCGCGCTGAATGCCGGTTGCCACTACATGGATACCACCGGTGAGCAGGACTGGGTACTCGACGTCCAGGAGAAGTTCAGCGACAAGTATCAGGAGAAGGGCCTGCTCCTCTCTCCCGGTATCGCGCAGATGTACACCACCGGTGAGATCGCGGCCAATATCGCACTGGAAACGCCGGGCCTCGATACGCTCGACATCCTCGTGCTGTGGAAGGGATTTCCCACCTACGCGTCCACTCAGACGATCTTCACCATCCTCAAGGCGAACTGGTACTACCTCGAGCAGAACAAGTACGTGCAGTGGGCGCCCGGCCAGACTTTCGACGTCGTCGTTCCGGGCCAGCACGAAACTGCGCTTGCATTGCCGTGGGGCGGAACATGCCACCCGGTGTGGTTCAAGAACGATCCGCGAGTTTCCAACGTCAAGGCTGCGGGCGGAGTGTTCGACCGCACCGTGATGGAAGGCGTTGTCGCGACGCAGAAGATCGTGGAGGAGCAGATCAAGACCCTGCCCGCCGACGAGCAGGAAGCCGCCTTGGCCGAGATCGCCGGATCGGTTCAGGCCGGTATGCCCCCTCGTGAGAATCCGCGCATCAACACCTCACTCGACTCCGTCTACGCGTCGGGCCCGCTGGGTCGCTCGCACGTCGTGATCCACGGAAACTGTAACTACAAGCAGACGGGCCTCCTGCACGCCTATGCAGCGCATTCTCTGCTCCAGCAGGCGCCGAAGCGGACCGGGCTTGCCTCGGCTTGCCAGGCGTTCGGCCATCGCGAACTGCTCGGCGCGCTACGTAGTTTCGGGCTGGCTCTGGAGCCGGAAGTAACCATCAACGCCTAACTCGTCGCCCTCGTCATCATGTTCACGGCTCCCGGCGTGTAGCGCGCCGGGAGCCCCGCCCTGGAGGCTCCCCATGCGTTTGACCGACTATCTCGACAAGGGAGCCTCTCTTGGTTCCACCGCACCGTGTTTGACGATGGGGGAGCGCACTCTCTCCTACGGCGAGGTGCAACAGTTCAGCCGACGCTTCGCAGCTTCGCTCGCGGCTTCGGGCATCGCGCCGGGCGAAAAGGTCGCGATTCTGTCCGGCAATGATCCGATCTCGTTCTCGTGCGTATTCGGAATAAGCCGGGCCGGCGGCGTCTGGTGCCCGATCAACCCTCGCAACGAAGCTGCGGAAAACCGAGACCTGTTGGATTTGTTCGATTGTCGCGCTCTGTTCTTCCAAAAGTCCTATGCGCCGCTAGTCGACCAGATCAAGGATGCGCTTCCCCATTTGGTGACGCTCGTCTGCATCGACGGCGAATCGGAATCGGCACAATCTCTCGAAAGCTGGCTCGGGGAAGAAGAACTCGACGTCGCTGCGCCCGACGACGTCACCATGCTGGTCGGCACCGGTGGTACAACTGGACGGCCCAAGGGAGTGATGTTGACCGGGCACAACATCGAGACGATGACCGCAATCACCTTGATGAGTTATCCGTTCGAGGGGCGCCCGGTGTATCTGGCGTTGGCACCGCTGACTCACGCCGCCGGTGTTCTGTGCTTCCCGATCATGGCCCTCGGCGGCGAAGTAGTGATCATGCCGAAGCCCGACCTCGGGTACTTCCTCGCGAACGTTCAGAAGCACAAGGTGACTCACACCTTCCTGCCGCCGACGCTCATCTACATGCTGCTCGAGCACGAGGCCCTGTCGGCCACGGATCTCAGCTCGCTGCAATGCTTCTGGTACGGAGCGGCGCCGATCTCCCCGACCAGACTCGCGGAGGCGATCGACAAGATCGGCCCGGTCATGGCTCAGCTGTTCGGGCAGAGTGAAGCCCCCATGATGATTTCGACGATGTCACCGAAGGAGCACTTCGGCTCGGACGGCACTGTCGCAACGTCACGACTTTCGTCGGCGGGTCGACCGTCGCCGCTGGTGACCGTGGGGATCATGGACGACAAAGGCGCGCTGCTCGGACGTGGCGAGCGTGGTGAGGTGGTGATCCGCAGTTCGTTGGTGATGGCGGGTTATTACAAGAACCCCGACGCAACCGCGGAAGCGTCAGCCCACGGCTGGCATCACACCGGCGATATCGGGTACCTGGACGACGACAATTTCCTGTTCATCGTCGACCGTGCGAAGGACATGATCATCACCGGCGGTTTCAACGTCTATTCGGTCGAGGTGGAGCAGGCGCTCATGGCGTATCCGGGGATTCAGGACTGCGGAGTGATCGGGTTGCCGGATGACAAGTGGGGCGAACGCGTTGTGGCAGTGGTGCAACCGCACCTCGGCGCCGACATCGACGGCGCCGAGGTGATGGCTTTCGTGAAGGCTCGCATCGGAAGTGTGAAGACTCCGAAGCAAGTGATCGTCTGGGACGATCTACCTCGCTCCAAGGTCGGCAAAGTTCTCAAGAACGAGATCAAGAGCGAGCTGACGGGCTGAGGTCACGACTCGCACACCACGTCTTCGGCCGGCAGTGAGCCGTCGAGCAGGTACGAGTTGACGGCGGCGTTCGCGCAAGTATTCGCGTAGCCCGGGAACACCGCATGAGTGCGGCCTGGAACTGTCACGAGCCGTGAGCCTTTCATCGCCTCATGCATGCCGAGGCCTTCGTCGTACGTCGTGCGGGTGTCACCGGTTGCCTGGATCTGCAAGGCCGGAACGTTGTTGTCGATGTCGATCCGCGTAGGGGCCTCACTGCGCCAGAACGCGCACGGCATGATCGTGTTGTGTGTGCCGGCAAAGATCGGCTGATCATCACGGTGCTCCTCCAACTTGTTGCGGTACCACTGGGGATCGCTCGGCATCGACACATCTCCGCAGACGATGGCGATTGTCCCGGCATAGTCAGGACCGGTTCCCAGTTCGGTCTGGAACCATGCCTGCATCAATCCCGTCAGCTGGGGATGGATGTTCTCGACGGTCTTGCCTGCGGCGAGATCGCGCAACTGAACCAATACCTGTGCGAATGCCTCGCTCTCCTTCTCGGTGTCGCCGGTTCCGTTGACGTACATCAGGAATGGAAGGACGTGATTGTCGACGGCATGATCACCGATCTGTATCGGAGTGGTGGCCGCGTCCGAGATCAGCTTCTCGATGAGGGCGCGAACTTCGGCGGGCGTCGATCCGAGTGCATAGGTGGAGTTGTGTTCTGCTGCCCACTGCGAGAATCCGTCGATCGCTTTCTCGTTGGCCGGGCCCATGTCCTGGAACATCTCGTATCCGTATTTCTTCGGATCCGGTGCACTGTCGAGAACCACACGGTCGATCCTGTCCGGGAACATTTGAGCATAGGTTGCACCGAGGTATGTACCGTACGACCACCCGAAGTACGACGCCTTCTCCTGGTCGAGGGCGCCACGAATCACGTCGAGGTCTCGGGCGATGTTTTGAGTATTGATGTGCGGCAGATAGTCCGGGTACTTGTCCCAGCATGTGTCAGCGGCCTCGCGTGCGAGCGCAACACTCTCGTTCCATCCCTCGTCCGTGGTGCCCGGCGACCGCATCCATGTCATCTGTTCGACGCCGCAGTCGATCGGTGTGCTCTTGCCGAGTCCTCGGGTGTCCATGCCGATGACGTCGTATGCCGCTGCGACTTCCGGTGTCATGCCCGCATTCAGAATCTCGGGCAATCCCAGTCCTCGGCCACCCGGGCCACCAGGGTTGGTGAGCAGGATCCCGCGTCGCTGTGCGGGGTCGGTGGACGCGACCCGCGAGATCGCCACTTCGATCGTTTTGCCGTCAGGGACGGAATAGTCCAAAGGTACTGTGACCATGGCGCATTCACTTGCGGTCGACGTTCCGGTATCTGTGGCGCATGGCCCCCACTCGAGATCCTGTTCGTAGAACGCGCTGAGATTCGATTGTGGATCTTCCTGCGGAGTAGCAGGATCCGAGCACGCCGCCAATGCAGGTACGGCGAGCGCGGCAGCGGCGATTGTGGTAGCCAGCCACCTTCGTGGTCGAGGCATGCGTGATCTGGGCATGGTGAATCCAGTCATTGTCGTGTCCTTGCGTTGAGCCCATTTTCGGGCAGTGTTGGTCACCCCACTTCGAATGTGGGGGTTGATCAGGGTTTTTCAGAGGCGGGATTGACGGGCGGCGAACTCCGCGGCCACAGCCTTCGCGAATCTTTCCTGGGTGACGGTTCGTCGATCCGCTTGGTGTTCGCGCAGTACCGCTACCAGCCGGGTGGGGGAAGCGTCCTCCGGTGCAGCCTGTTCGGGTAGCACGCTCTCGGTGAAGTCGCAGAACTGAATGGCAAGGGCCGCAATCGTGTCCGCGTCAGCCGGTGCGTCGGCGAGGGCATACATGCGAGTTATCAATTCGATGGCCTGCTCGCGGTTCGGCTCGGCCAATACCCGGCGATGGGCGGACAGGAGTGAATCGCAGACCTCGGGATCGCCCCCGGAGACCGTGAGTGCGAGGATCAGAAGTTCACGCTCGTTGTCGATCCACGCTGTCGGCGCACCGGCAACGACGTACTGTGCGAGCACTTCCGAAAACGCGTCGGGTAGTTCAGGATCGGCATTGCGGCGTAGCGACTCGATGTGCGCACGCTGAACAGCGATCTGTTCGGCTTTCGTCGCCAATTCCTTGTCGAGGGCATCGAGTGCGGACCGAGTGTCGTGAGCGTCGCCGTCGAGTAGTTCGGCGATCTTGGCGACAGGAATCCCCAGATCGCGCAGGCGGCGGATGCGACTCAGTCGTGCCAGGTCCACCGCCCGGTACATGCGGTAGCCGTTGGGTTGGCGTTGTGGTTCTTCGAGAAGGCCGTTCGAGTGGTAGTAGCGCACGGATCTGACGGTGGTGCCGGCCAATTTGGCCAGCTCGCCGATGGTCATCATCGCCCTGCCCTCCCGTGATCGAATCGGATTCCGTCTGTGAAAACCATTCTCCAACCTTGACGCGGCGTCAGGGTCAAGATTCGCGCCGGAGAACGTGACCGTTGACACTTTAAGGAGGCGGACTTAATCTGACCTTTGTCCTTTACGACATCGTCGATTTCGAGGAAGTGCCCTGATGGCTACCCTTTTTCCTGCGGCAACAATCTTTCCGATCCCCACCGACCCGCTTGCTGCGTACGGTCCACTCGTTGCTCGCCGGAATCCCGAGTCGGTAGTTCCGGCACCGTACGAACACTTTGCGGTCAAGGCGGTCGCGCCGACGATCGGAGCGGAAATCTCCGGTATTCGACTCGGCGGGGGTCTGTCTGATGCCGTGATTGCGGAACTCCGCCGAGCTCTCCTCGAATGGAAAGTCCTCTTCTTCCGCGATCAGGACCTCGACCGAGCGGAACATCGAGCTTTTGCCGAGCGTTGGGGCGATCTCGAACAGCATCCGTTCTTCAAGTACACGCAGCCCGGGCAGACGGACGTCGATGTCACGACACTGGCGAAGGATGCGATGGTCGGCGGAGTCGAGAACAACTGGCACAACGACGTTACGTGGCACGAGTTTCCTTCGTTCGCAGCAGTTCTTCGTGCGGTGGAGGTGCCGGAGGTGGGTGGTGACACTTTGTGGGCCGATACTGCAGCTGCCTACGATCTGCTTCCTGAAGACATCAAGAAGCGTATCGACCCGCTTGTTGCAGAACACGATTGGATCAACTCGTTCGGCAGGTCGATGCCGGTGGATGCGGTCGAGATGTTGCGTCCGAAGTTCCCCGCTGTGCAGCATCCGGTGGTTCGGATCATTCCGGAAAGTGGCAGGCGGGTGTTGTTCGTCAACATGACCTTCACGCAACGGATCTTGGGTGTGTCAGAAGAAGAATCGAACGAACTTCTCACGATGCTGTATCGCCACGTCAATCGTCCGGAATTTCAGGTCCGTTTGAAGTGGGAGCCGAATACTGTTGCCTTCTGGGACAATCGGACCTGCCAGCACTACGCGGCCAGTGACTACTTCCCGGCTCGTCGTGTGATGGATCGAATCTCGATTGTCGGGGATCGACCGGTGGGCGTCGGGGGATGATGCGGCGCTCAGTCCCTCGAGTGTCTACTACGGGTAGTAGTAACGCACCTCACATAGTTTTTCGACGCCATGTCGATATGATTTCGACAAGGCGTCGATAAAAGTCGGCGTGACTCGCACCGACGACTTTGGAGCTTCCCGAATGTTCCTCGCCCTGCGTGAACTGTGGTTTGCGCGAAATCGATTCCTCTTGATGGGTGCCGTGGTTGCCCTCATCTCGATCCTGATGGTGATTCTGTCCGGCCTCTCGTCCGGCCTGGTAAACGACGGTGTCTCCGCTTTGCAGCGGACGCCGATTCAGGCGTTTGCCTTCGCGCCGGACACCAAAGCCGACTCAGCGTTTTCGCGCTCGGTCGTCACCGAGGAGCAGGCGCAGGCATGGCGTATGCAACCCGATGTCCAAGACGCCGAGCTCTTCGGCAACATGATCGTCAATGCAAAAACTCGCAGTGGCACGCCTGTCGATCTCACGCTCTTCGGCATCGAACCTGGCTCCTTCCTCGAGCCCGTCTCCGCCGACGGGAGGGGGCTGCAAGCCGACACGGACATCATCGTCAGCTCTACCTTCCGTGACGACGGTGTTGCGATCGGTGACACCGTGATACTCGATCGACTCGGTACGGAGCTGACAGTTGTCGGATTCACCGAAGACAAGCGCACTTTCGGTCACGTCGACGTCGCCTACCTGCCCCTGCGTACTTGGCAGGAGGTTCACGCCGGTGCCAAGATCGGCGAAACCGCCAATGCCAGTGCCTATTCCGAAGCAAGTGTTGTTGCGATTCGGGGCATTGGTGGCGCGTTACCGGATCTCGTGTCGGGCGATGCGGCGGCGGGAACGTCCGCAAAGACGCTCGAGGAATCTTTCGACTCCTCACCAGGGTTCTCCGCGGAAATGATGACTATGTCGATGATCAAGGCGTTTCTGTACGCGATTTCGGCCCTGGTGGTCGGTGCATTCTTCAGTATCTGGACGGTTCAGCGCGGTCGTGAACTCGCAGTGTTGCGCGCGATGGGAGCCTCTACCGGCTTCCTGCTTCGTGACGGCATGGCGCAGGCACTGGTAGTGCTGCTTGGTTCCATCGGCCTCGGTGTGTTGCTGGGCTTGGGGCTCGGTTCGGGGCTCGAAGGCGGGGGGATGCCGTTCGCCCTCGAGTCCGGCCCAGTCGTCAACGGCGCAGTGCTCTTGGCGGTACTCGGGCTGGTCGGCGCAGCCGTTGCCATCGTCCGTGTTACCCGTGTCAACCCGCTCACCGCATTGGGAGAAAACCGATGACCACAGTCGAAAAGACCACAACCGGATTGGTATTGACCGCTGTCAGTCTTCGATTCGGTGACGGTGACTCCACCGTGCTCGCCCTCGACAACGTGAACCTGGGGGTCTCGTGCGGCGAACTTGTCGCGATCGTCGGACCGTCAGGCGCTGGAAAGTCGAGCTTGCTCGCTGTGGCCGGCGGACTCGGTCGGCCGTCGAGTGGAACGATTGTCATCGACGGCGTGGACGTGTCGGCGATGCCGGCCCGTGCTCTCGCCAAACTTCGACGAGACAAGGTCGGCTTCGTCTTTCAGTCCGGCAACCTGATTCCAGCGCTGACGGCGCGCGATCAGCTTCGGCTGATTCCCAAGCTCACGGGGCGGCCGGGTCGCGATCCCGAGGAGTTGCTCGACTCGGTCGGTATGAGTCACCGTGCAGATCGTCGACCCGGTCAACTCTCCGGCGGTGAACGCCAGCGCGTCGGTATCGCTCGGGCATTGATGAGCAATCCCTCGCTACTGCTCGTCGACGAGCCGACGGCTGCTCTCGACCGCAAACGCAGCCATGAGGTGGTCGAACTGCTCTCGCGCGAAACTCACGAGGCAGGCGTCGCTACGATCATGGTGACCCACGATCACGACGTGCTCGGGCACTGCGACCGCATCCTCGAAATGGTTGACGGTCGATTGCGTCAGAGCGAGTAAGCCCGCAAGGGGGCTGGAGGAGATTCGGTGCCGAGGATCGATGCCCCCACTGTGGTCGAGCATCGTGCTGCTCAGCGCCGTGCCCTCCTCGACGCTGCACACGCTCTTCTGTCCGAGACCCCGGACCGGCCGCCGGGGCTCGGTGAGGTGGCAGCGAAGGCCGGGCTCGCCAGGTCGAGTGCCTACCACTACTTCCGGTCCCGAGAAGATCTCCTCAGTGCCGTCGTCGAAGACATGTTCCCGCGCTGGAACGACAAGATCGTCGAGGCGATGGCAGGCGCAGACGATCCGGTATGGGCGTACGTCGAGGCAAACCTCCAGCTGGTTGCCGACGGGGAGCATGCGATAGTCGGAGCGCTGGCGACGCTGACCCCGCAAACGTTTCGAGATTCGCGGATCATGGAAATGCACGACAGTCTTGTGCTTCCGCTGGTCGAGGCCCTTCGCCTCCGTGGCGTGTCGGACCCGAAGCTCACCGCCAAGTTGATCAACTCGCTGGTGCATACGGGTACTGAACTGATCGAATCCGGTTGCAGCATGGACGAAGTCAGGTCCGCCGTGCGTGAGGTCCTCGCGTGACGGGCACCCTCAGGCCGTAATCAGATCCATCCGAAGGTACTCGGTGATGCGGAGCAGCCTCGGGGGTTGGGACACGTCTGAGGAAAGTGCTTGAAATGCTTCGTCTTTCGCGACGAGGCGTGGGGTGCCGAGGCTCACCTCCGTCTCGTCGACCGACAGTCGAGCGCTTCCCGCTCTCAAGACGTTCTGCACCCAGTCCGAGCCCGATCCGTACACCAGAATGAAGACGTAGCCACCCTCGACCGGATAGGCGTCGAGGGGCGTCCGGTAGGTCGTGCCGGATGTGCGTCCGACGTGAGTCAGTACCGGCCATTTACCGCTCGAAATTGCACGCGGGTTGAACACTCGTTTGTTGACATGTCCCCACCATCTCGGCATCGGCATTGTGATCTCCTCTCTCGATCGCCTTACGAGCGTAAGGCGGGCTTACACCTGTAAGGGTGACTTACGTATGTAAGGTTGTCAACGTATTCGTTCCGCCGAGGGGAGTCTGTGTGTCACGGCAACCGCGACAGTCGCTGAACAGGACTCGCGTAATCGAGGGTGCGATCCGCGTTGCCGACGCGGGTGGTGTCGAAGCCGTCACGATGCGACGGGTGGCCCAGGAGCTGGGCATCGAGGCGATGTCGCTCTACCACCACGTGCCCAACAAAGATGCGATCCTCGACGGCCTCGTCGATGCGGTCTTCGAGGCGATCGACCTGCCCGACAGTGAGTGTGCGGATTGGCGAGATGCAATCCGTGGACGCGCCTTTTCCGCTCGCACAGTCCTGTCGCAGCACCGTTGGGCTCTCGGTCTGCTGGATTCGCGACGCAGCCCTGGCTCGGCGACCCTGCGTCATCTCGACGCTGTGCTCGGAGTGCTCCGGAAGGCCGGGTTCACACTCCCGATGGCCGCCCACGGAGCCTCGCTGATCGACAGCTACATCGGCGGATATGTTCTCCAGGAGGCGAATCTGCCGATCAGCGGGCCCGTCGACGTCGAAGAAGTTGCGAGTGACATCCTCGAGCGCCTTCCGGCTGAAGAGTTGCCCTTCCTTCACGAGATGATCGTCGATCACGGTCTGAGTCCGGCTTACGACCACACGAGTGAGTTCGCCTACGGTCTCGATCTCATCCTCGATGCGCTCGAGGCGCGTCGCGCATCGGCGGCACCGGTCCTCGAATAGCAACGATTCGTGCCCAGTTGCTCACTCGTACTGGGGTAACGCAAGGTGTGTGCACGCGGATGAGCTGCAGTGTCCTATTGACAGGTGGCTGTATATACAGGACTATACATTCATCAAAAGTGACCCAAGGCACATTACGTAGATGATGTGATGCACGCCGACCGCGGTGGCCGAGTCCTTCGATCGATGGAGTTCTGATGACTGAACGTCTTCCTGGAGAAGACCGGACGGAAGACGACAATGTCCTGCTCGACGGGAAAGGGTTGTCGGTTCACCGGGTGAACGAAATCGCGCGAGAGCCGGCCGTGATTCGACCTGCCGACGCGGCTCTCGAGCTCACACGGCGGTCATGGGAGACCGCGGTTCGGGTTTCCTCCCGTCAAGCGGTGTACGGGCGCACTACCGGGGTGGGCGGGAATCGCGAAACATCCGTCTCCGACGGTGTGCAGCAGGATCTGAGGCTTCTGAGAAGTCACGCAACGGGATCGGGCCCCAGGCTCCCCGACCGGGTGGTGCGCGCCGCGATCGTCATCCGCACCAACCAGATCCTCAACGGCGGCTCAGGTATGCATCCCGACATCATCGACGGTCTGGTTGCTGCTGTTGCTTCGCAGAACCTGCCGACAGTGCACGCACGCGGTGCGATCGGAACGGGTGACCTGAGTGCGTTCTCCGAAATCGCCATGGGGCTGATCGGTGAGAGCCCGCTTCGCGACGGACGCACCGGAATCGGTTGGACTCCGCACCACGGTGATGCACTTCCGTTCATCTCCACCAACGCGATGACGGTGGCGATCGCCGGCGACACCAGTATCGAAGTCGCGGGGTGGCTTCAGCACTGCTTGGTTGTCAGTGTTCTTTCCGTGCTTGCGTCGCGTAGTTCGATCGAACCGTTTGCTGCACAAGTACAGTCGGCAAGAATGCACTTCGGTCAAGCGGAAGTCGCAGAGCGGGTTCGCGATCTGCTGGCACCACACGACATCACACCCGTGAGAGTTCAGGACTCGTTCGGGTTTCGCGCCCTACCGCAAATCTTGGGTGCCACCTGGCAAGCGGTGCATCGACTGCAGAACACGCTGAGTATCGAGATGAATTCGTCTTCGGAGAATCCGCTGGTGTCGGTCGAAGACGACATGGTGTTCCACAACGGAAATTTCCACGCAATGCCAATAGCCCTTGCAGTCGACGAGGCGAAGTTGGCGGTCGCCAGTGCTGCCCTGCTCTCGCAATGTCGGCTCGCCAACCTCTCCGACCCCGCAGTCACCGGCCTTCGTGCGTTCCTTGCAGACGGTCCCGACGGCAGCAGCGGAACCATGCTTCTCGAATACACGACTTCTGCTGCCATTGCCGAGATCCGCTCGTCGGCGGCACCGGGGTCGTTGGGCCACACGGTAATTTCGCGCGGCACCGAGGATCACGCAAGTTTCGCATCCCAAGCTGCAACTCAATTGGCGGACATTCTTGCCCAATCTCGATTGGTGCTGGCGTGTGAACTGATCTCGGCAGTTCGCGCACTCTCGCAACAACAGCGTGAGCTGGATCCGGCGACCGAGCTCGGCGCGTACCTCGCGCGTGCGCGTTTGGTGCTGGACACGAGGACCGAAGACCGGCCACTCAGTGCAGATCTGAGTGCCGCCGTGAACTTTCTTTCTCAACCGCTCGACCAGTAAGCAGGTGGACCGAATCACAAGTAGGTGTGTGCTCGAACGGAACTCGACCATTTCTCCTGGGTGCGTCCGGACTCAGGTCGACACGAAAGTAGTTCGTAGATGATCAAATTCGACAAGGTCACCAAGGCGTATCCAGACGGAACCATTGCCGTCGATGCTCTCGATCTGGAGTGCCCGACGGGAAAGATCACCGCGTTGGTGGGTCCTTCCGGCTGCGGCAAGACGACCTCACTCCGCATGATCAACAGGCTGATCGAACCGACGTCAGGCACGATTTCGCTCGACGGCGAGTCCACGGCGGGAATGGATCCGGCCCTTCTGCGTCGACGCATCGGGTACGTGATCCAGCACGCGGGTCTCTTTCCCCATCGCACCATCGTCGACAACATAGCGACCATGCCTCGATTGCTCGGTGCGAGTAAAAAGGAATCTCGCACTCGCGCTATGGAATTGCTCGAAACGGTTGGTCTGACGACCAACTTCGCCGACCGCTATCCGTGGCAGCTCTCCGGAGGGCAGCAGCAACGAGTCGGTGTTGCGCGAGCATTGGCTGCGGATCCGTCATTCATGCTGATGGACGAACCGTTCAGCGCCGTTGATCCGGTTGTTCGCGGCCAGCTGCAAGACGAGTTTCTCCGTCTGCAGAAGGAAATCGGAAAAACGATCATCATCGTCACCCACGACATCGACGAAGCGCTGAAACTCGGGGATCAAGTGGTGGTTCTGCGTACCGGCGGCATTCTTGCGCAGGCGGCGACGCCCCTCGAATTGCTGACTCAACCTGCCGACGAATTTGTTGCCGACTTCGTCGGACGTGACCGTGGGTACCGATCGTTGGGGTTCACGACATTGGACGGCGACCTACCGACGGTGTCAGAACCCGTTGCGCATCTGGGCGATTCCGCTGCGGCGGCCCGCGCACTCACCGGCGATGCGTGGCTGTTGGTAGTGGATCCCGCGAACAAGCCGCTCGGATGGGTGAGGCCGGACGCGCTCACGGATTGTATCCGCCCGGATGACTTGAATCTCAGTGGAACACTTGCTGATTCCACCGGGACGATGCGCGCTCTGCTGGATGCGGCGCTGTCAGCGCCGAGCAAGCGGGGCGTTGTCGTGGACGACGCCGGACGCCTGGTGGGAACCGTCACTGCGCATGCTGCAGTGGAAGCCATCGAGGCTGCCGATCTGGCTGACGCGGGGAGGGCGCTCCGATGAACTTCGAATGGCTCGGACGTCAGTCCGACCGGATCATGGACTTGGTGGGATGGCATGTTCTGCTGTCGTTGATTCCCTTGGTGATCGGCTTGGTGGTCGCGTTGCCGATCGGCTGGGTCGCCTATCGCAGTCGTCGGTTGCATCCCTACGTGGTGGGGACGGCCGGATTGCTCTACACGATCCCTTCGCTCGCGCTCTTCGTGCTCCTGCCTCCAATTCTGGGTACCAAGATTCTGGATCCGATGAACATCATCGTGGCGCTCACCGTGTACACCGTTGCTCTGCTCGTGCGGGTAGTGGCCGACGCGCTCGATTCGGTTCCGCCGGAGACGGTTCTGGCAGCGACGGCGATGGGTTACCGGCCGTATCAGACGCTGTTGAAAGTACAGTTGCCAGTAGGAGTTCCGGTGATCTGTGCAGGTTTGCGCGTCGCAGTCGTCTCGAACGTCAGTCTTGTCTCACTCGGCGCACTCCTGGGTATTCCGCAGATAGGTTCCTTGTTCACCCAGGGATTTCAGTTGCGTTTCTACACGCCCATCATCGCGGGTATCGCTCTGTGTCTGGTGCTGGCGTTGATCCTTGATCTCCTCATCATGTTGGCGAATCGGCTGTTGACGCCGTGGACCCCGAAAGTGACTACATCATGATCAGCTTCCTTCTCGACGGATCCCACTGGACCGGGCCGGACGGCATCCCCACCCTTCTCGTTCAGCATTTGATGTACACATTCGCCGCGCTGGCGGTGGCTGCGGTTATCGCGATCCCGCTCGGTCTCTACATCGGACATACGGGCCGTGGCTCCGTTGTTGTTGCTGGACTGGCCAACTCGCTACGAGCGCTGCCGACCATCGGTCTGCTGATCCTACTGGTTCTCATCATCGCGCCGTCATTCCCGAACAAACTCGCGTATCTGATCCCCAGCCTCATCGTCCTGGTGCTTCTCGCGATCCCTCCCATTCTCACCAACACGTACGCCGGAGTTCGAGCGGTCGATCAGGCTGCAGTCGACGCCGCGCGGGGGATGGGATTTCGGTCGATGCGGATCTTGACCGAGGTCGAGATTCCATGTGCCCTACCACTCATGTTGTCCGGCATCAGAAGTGCCGTGCTTCAGATCGTCTCCACTGCGACTGTCGCCGCTTACATTTCTTTGGGCGGACTCGGCCGGTTGTTGATCGACGGAAAAGCTCAGAGCGATTACGGCCAGATGGCGGCCGGAGCCGTACTGGTATCGCTGATTGCCCTGGTTTTCGATCTCGGAATCGGAGCACTGACTGCGCGGGTCGTTTCGCCTGGCCTGACCAGGCGCGATCGGAAGAAGAAGACCGAGAAGACCGCCGCCCCCTCACAGCGCACCGCTGTGCCTGAGCCCGCACCGATCTGAGGACGTTCGACATGAAGAAGGTATTGATCGCCGCGTTGGTCGGCGTGACAGCGGTTGCGTTGTCCAGCTGCGGAATCGGCAAGGACCCCTTGGCTACGGACGGCGGCGGTAGTGCTGAGGGCGCCATCGTGATCGGTTCCGCCGATTTTCCCGAGAGCCAACTGATTGCGACCATTTACGCCGAAGCGCTTCGTGCCAACGGTATCGACGTTACCGAGAAGTTGAACATCGGTAGCCGAGAACTCTATGTACCGGCACTGCGCGACGGTTCCATCGATCTGATCCCCGAGTATTCCGGCGCCTTGTTGCAATATCTGGACAGCAAGACAACGGCGACGGCTTCAGATGAAGTATCCGCTGAAATCGATGCGAAATTGCCCAAGGGTCTGGTGGCTCTCGAGCCCTCGCCCGCAGAGGACAAGGATGTACTTGCCGTCAAACAGGAGACGGCGGAAAAGTATTCGCTGGAGACCGTCGAGGATCTGGTGCAGCATGCCGACGAGTTGACTCTCGGCGGACCGCCGGAATGGAAGACGCGCGAAAACGGCGTCGCCGGCTTGAAGACCAAATACGGCCTGACATTCCGGGAGTTCCTGGCACTCGATGCAGGTGGACCCCTCACGCTCAATGCGCTTCTGAGCGGGCAGATACAGGTTGCCGATGTCTTCAGTACCGATCCTGCGATGCGCTCGGAGAACTTGGTTGCACTCGAGGATACGAAGCACCTCTTCCTCGCGGAGAACATCACACCGATCATCAACGAGTTGAAGGCTCGCGATGACGTCCGCTCAGTGCTCGCGGGGGTTTCGGCGGCGCTGACCACCGAAGATCTCATCGAGATGAACCAGCGCGTTGCCGATCTCGACGACATGAGTGACATCGCTCAGGACTGGTTGCAGGAGAACTCCCTGGTGCCATGATCGAAGGCCGGGGTGGCGTCCTTGTCGTCGGCCGAACAGACGATATCGATTCGACCCCGCTCGGGGTAGCGTCGCGAAGTCAGGCATGCCTCGACCTCGCGGCGAGCCGTTCCGACCAAGGATGCCGACATGCCGAGAAGCCGACCGCGCGCACCCATTGGACGAGTTCGGAACGGCGCAGCCACTACAACCACGGTTGTAGTGTCCGGCCTGTGTCTGGCATCAGGCTGGAACGCCCATGCAGTTTCCGAGTTGCGCTGTAGTTCCGTTCACGACGCCTGGTGGCACCGGACGGGCAATTCTCACCAGCGAGGGCGTCACCGTCATCGAATCACCGCCGGGAACGCTGACTGACCGCGGCGTCGGTGACGGCTCACCGTGGCTCAAATCGAATCGGCCTACGGCAACGATCATTCGACACGGACGATTCAGACTGAGTCAGGCCAATCGATCTTCGTCACCACCGGTGATCCGGGGCAAGTCGGTAATGGCGACCCCGGAGGGTTGATCGGCTTTTCGATTCACGACGGTACGGTCGGGCCTCCTGTGATCGGTGGTGTCCCCGGCTTCGAGTACTGCTCGGGCAATTCGTCGACTTCGACTTCACGATTGCCGACGGCATCCACATCCGAGGGGTGCGGAACGATCACGTACCCCGAGACAGGCGTTGTCGCCGCCATCGGCAATCTGCAAGGCGGCATCACTTGTGAGGTGGCAAAGGACATAGTTTGGAGTGCTCGGACAGAACTCGTGGAATCAGTTTTCAGGCAGTCCCGTAGATCTGCTGGAGGCGCGCCGAGGCTAGCGCTGAACCGGCACGTGCTTCGTGACTATCCGGTGGATCAGACGAGCAGCCGTTCGGGCAGTGCGATTGTCGACGTCGAGGCTCGGGTTCAGTTCGGCGACATCGAGAACCGCGAGTTTTCCGCTGGACGTGACTCGGTCACATACGTATTGGATGGTTTCGAGGCTGACTCCGTAGGCCGCAGGTGCGCTGACGCCCGGCGCCACAGCTGCAGGCAGGACGTCGAGGTCGATGGTCAGGTAGACCAGATCGACGTCGTCGAGGAAGTCTGCGAGGAACTGATCCACGACGCCTCGGCCGATCGCTCCGCATTCTTCGTCGAGCAGATAGCGAACACCGAGGCGGTGAGCCGTGTCGAACAGTGCCGTGGTGTTGCTCGGTTGGCTGATTCCGATCACGCTGTACTGATGCGAGGTGCCTGCCGCGGCTTCGTCCTCGGCGATCTGACGAAAGGGTGTGCCGGAGCTGGGTATCGGATCGCCCCGCAGGTCGAAGTGCGCATCCAAGTTGAGGATTCCGAGTTTGGCTCCGGCGGTTCGCAACTCGGAGCCCGCGACGCCGAGGTATGTACCGTAGGCGATTTCGTGTCCTCCCCCGAGAACCACGGGGAAGTGTCCCGAATCAAGCGCAGCGCTGACGGCGTTCCCGAGTGCGGCCTGACCGGCCTCGAGTTCTTCACCCGACACGGCAACGGTTCCGGCGTCCTGAATCTGCAGTGGTTCGGCCAGCGCCATGGAAGCCAACCCGGCTCGCAAAGCGTCGGGGCCATCCGCGGCACCGCGGCGGCCCTTGTTGCGGCGGACTCCTTCGTCGCTGGAGAATCCGATCAGAACACAGTCGCCGGGAGCTGTTTCGGCTGAATACGGTTGCACGGCATGATGCCACCGCAGATGCTCGGCAGTGGTGCCGTCGGAGCGCCCGGTCCACGGCTTGGGTTCGATGTCGACTGCGATCTGATGTGCCACGACGGCCTCCCGGTGAGTGTATTTCAGTAGCTTGTGGCGAGTGCGCCGTTTTTCCAGACCTCGCGCACCAGAGGGACGCCCGGGCGGTAGGCGAGGTGGAGGTACGACGGTGCATCGAGCGCGATGGCGTCGGCACGTGTTCCGAGAGAAAGGGTTCCGACGTCGGTGCGCTGCAGCGCCCGGGCGCCTCCTGCAGTGGCTGCCCAGACTGCCTCGGCGGGTGTCATGTGCATGTCTCGCACCGCAATTGCTATGCAGAACGGGAGGCTGGTGGTGTAGCAGGTGCCGGGATTGCAGTCGGCGCCGAGAGCTACTGTGACGCCGGCGTCCAGCAGTGCGCGGGCGTCGGGGTACTTGTTGCGGGTGGAGAAGTCGGCGCCGGGCAACAGTGTTGCGACGGTGGAACTCTGAGCCAGGGCGTCGATGTCCTCGGCGGTGACGTAGGTGACGTGATCGACGGACGCGGCTCCCATCTCGACGGCGAGCTGAACTCCTGGCCCATCGCCGAGTTGATTGCCGTGGACGCGGGGGATCAGTCCAGCGGCGACGCCTGCGCTCAGGACTGCATGTGCCTGTTCGCGGTTGAACGCCCCTCGTTCGCAGAAGACGTCGATCCACTTCGCGTGTGGCGCACAGGCAGGGATCATCTCGTCGCACGCCATGGCGACGTAGTCATCGGCGCGGCCGGCATATTCGGGTGGTGGAACGTGGGCGGCCAGCAGTGTGACCTCGTCGGTGAACTGTCCGGCGATCAGTGCGCTGCGTAGTTCGCTCTCGGTGTTCTGCCCGTATCCGGTCTTGCATTCGACGGTTGTGCTGCCCGAGCGCAGGGATTCGTCGAGTAGGCGTCGAACATTGGCCTGCAATTGTTCGTCGGTGGCCGAGCGCGTCGCTTCGATGGTGTTGCGAATACCGCCCGCCGCGTACTTCTCGCCCGCCATGCGAGCTGCGAATTCCTCGGCCCGCTCGCCACCGAACACCAGGTGCGAGTGACTCTCCACGAATCCGGGGAGCAGGGCCCGACCGCCGATATCCTGACCGATATCGGCAGCCGGGGCGTCGGCGGAATCACCGACCCAAGCAACAACGCCCTCGTCGAAAACGATTGCCGCGTCGTGTCGTACGCCGAGCTTGCCCTCACCCAGAGTCGGGTCATTGGTGACGAGGGTTCCGATGTTGGTCAGAACTGTGGTTCGAGAACCATTCGTGGTCAATGTAATTCCTAACTCAGGGTGAGGTGGTGGGGCTGTTTCAGTTCTCGGTCATCGGGATTCGGACGCCGCGGGTGGCTGCCGTGTCGATGGCGTGGTCGTATCCTGCATCCGCATGCCGGATGACGCCCATCCCGGGATCGTTGGTGAGAACTGCTTCGAGCTTCTTGGCTGCGAGTTCGGTGCCGTCGGCGATGCACACCTGTCCCGCGTGGATGGAGCGTCCCATACCGACGCCGCCGCCTTGGTGGAGTGAAACCCACGAAGCGCCGGACGCGGTGTTGACCAGGGCGTTGAGCAGCGGCCAGTCGGCGATCGCGTCGGACCCGTCGATCATCGATTCGGTTTCGCGGTACGGCGAGGCGACCGATCCGGAGTCGAGGTGATCGCGGCCGATGGCGATCGGTGCGGAGAGCTCGCCCGAGGCCACCATCTCGTTGAACTTGAGGCCGGCGAGGTGGCGCTCACCGTATCCGAGCCAGCAGATGCGAGCCGGAAGGCCTTCGAAGGCAACCTTTTCGCCGGCCATGGTGATCCAGCGGCGCAGGTGCTCGTTCTCGGGGAAGAGTTCGAGGATGGCCTTGTCGGTGGCCTCGATGTCCTTGGGATCACCCGAGAGCGCCGCCCAGCGGAAGGGGCCGAGGCCTTCTTCGAAGAGCGGACGGATGTAGGCGGGAACGAATCCGGGGAAGTCGAATGCACGGTCGTAGCCGGCCTTGCGGGCCTCGTCGCGGATGGAGTTGCCGTAGTCGAATACCTCGGCGCCGGCGTCCATGAATCCGACCATGGCCTTGACGTGTGCGGCCATCGCGTTGCGGGAATCTTCGGTGAACTTCTGCGGATCCTTCTCCGACATGGTCTTCATGTCGCCGAAGTCGATGCCGATCGGCAGGTAGGCGAGGGGATCGTGCGCCGAGGTCTGGTCGGTCACGATGTCGATGGGGGCCTTCATCTCCAGCAGCGCCGGGAAGATCTCTGCCGCATTGCCTTCGAGGCCGATGGAGAGCGGCTTCTTGGCATCGCGTGCCGCGGTCGCCAGTTTGAGCGCGTGCTCGATGCTGTCTGCCTTGGTGTCGAGGTACTTGTGGGCGATACGACGGTCGATGCGGGTGATGTCGCAGTCGACGCAGATCGCGACGCCGTCGTTCATAGTGACGGCGAGAGGCTGAGCGCCGCCCATGCCGCCGAGACCCGCAGTGAGGGTGATCGTTCCGGCGAGTGAGCCGTTGTAGCGCTTCTTCGCGATGGCGCCGAAGGTCTCGTACGTACCCTGCAGGATTCCCTGGGTGCCGATGTAAATCCAGGAGCCTGCGGTCATCTGGCCGTACATGGTCAGGCCGAGGTCTTCGAGACGGCGGAACTCTTCCCAGTTCGCCCAGTCACCGACCAGGTTGGAGTTGGCGATCAGCACTCGCGGTGCCCACTCGTTGGTGCGGAAGACACCGACCGGCTTGCCGGACTGCACCAGCATGGTCTCGTCGTTCTTCAGCGTCTTCAGCGTGGCGACCATGGCGTCGAAGGCAGCCCAACTACGCGCTGCGCGACCGGTTCCGCCGTAGACGACGAGGCTGTCCGGGTGCTCGGCAACATCGGGGTCGAGGTTGTTCATGAGCATGCGCAGGGCACCCTCCTGCTGCCAACCGAGCGTCGTGAGCTCGGGGCCGCGGGGAGCACGGACGGGGCGCGGCTCGTGGCCGGGGGTGCTGATTTCCATTGTGTTCTCCTAGCTTGCTGAAGTTCGAAAGACGTTGGGGGATCAGACGCGAGAGTCGGTCATCGCGGTGTGATCGGGGTAGATCATCGACGAAGGGGGATTGCTCGTGCGCTTGGCGAGTGGGTAATAGATCAGCCCGGTGAACACGATGCCGACCAGCCACGAGATGTCGGCGCCGCCGAGCATGTCCGTGACGGGGCCGGTGTACATCTTCTGGGCGAGGAACGGGATCTGGGCGAGAACGCCGGCGGCGTAGCAAGCCAATGCGGTGAAGTTCCATGCTCCGTATCGACCGTTGACGTCGTACAGCGCCGGAATGTCGATGCGTTCCTTGGAGATCAGGTAGTAGTCGATCAGATTGATCGCACTCCACGGCGTGAACACCATCAGCAACACCAGGACGAAGTTCTTGAAGTTGTCCAGGAAGTCGGCGCTGGCGGCGATGGCGATCAAGACCGAGACCGCAGTGAAACCGAGGATGTAGAGGGTGCGCGCTGTGCTCGAGATTCGCGACTGTCCGTTGAAGGCGGTGACGGTGGTCAGGATCGACATGAATCCGCCGTAGGCGTTGAGCACGTTCACCGTCAACTTGCCGACCAGGATGACGAAGTAGATCAGGAAGGCGATGGCAGCGGGTCCGGCCAGATCTCCAATGAAGCCGACCTGGTTACCCAGGAACGCGTCGCCGGCGCAGGCCGCGACGAGAGCGCCGAAGGTCATGGACCACTGCGATCCGATGACACTACCGAGGAACGTCGACCAGAACGTGGTGCTCTCGGAAGTGCTGCGCGGCAGGTAACGCGAGTAGTCGGCGACGTACGGGCCGAAGGTGAGCTGCCAACCGGCACCCAGCGAGATCGCGAGCAGGAAGGTGACTATGTCGAAGCCCTTGATGCCGACGTACGAGGCGACGTCGTACTCGAGGAACAGTCGAACGGCCAGGTAGGAGAATCCGACGATGCCCACGACGGTGGCGATCCTGCCGACGATGTGGATCAGCTTGTAGCCGGTGACCGCGACGAATGCGGTGAGGAGACCGAAGACGACGATGCCGACGGTGGGGCTGTCGATGTGCAGGATCTTGTTGACGGCCTGTCCGGCCAACACGGTGCCGGTGGCAGCGAAGCCGAGGTACATCAGGATGACGAGAACAAGCGGTACGACTGCTCCCTTGACGCCGAACTGGGCGCGACTCGAGATCATCTGGGGGAGACCCATACGCGGGCCCTGGGCGGAGTGAAGCGCCATGACAGCGCCACCGAAGATGTTGCCGATCAGAAGTCCGACGATCGCCCAGATGGCGTCCGCGCCGAATACGACGGCGAGAGCGCCGTCGACGATTGCAGTGATCTGCATGTTGGCGCCGAACCAGAGAGTGAACTGGCTGCGCGGGGTGCCGTGTCGTTCTGCATCCGGGACGACGTCGATAGTGCGTCGTTCCGGAGTGAGGATGACCTCGGCCGGTCCATCGTGAGTCATAGGCCTGTCTTTCTGCTGCGAGCCCGTCGAGCGACGGAATCGACGTCGGGGTATTGCCCACCTTCTTCGTGCTTGGTGCTTTGCGCCGTGTGCTTTGTGCGCTGGGTCACTGTCACTGCGGATAAATGTATATGCCTGTATATACAGGCGTCAATACCCGGGACCCGTTTTCGCGTAAATGCTGTGTAACACCGCGCGAGAAATCAGAAACCCTTACCCGGGTTGAGGATTCCGAGCGGGTCGAAGGCAGCCTTGATCGATCGGTGCAGTTGCATGCTGTCCTCGCCGAGCTCGAGAGAGAGCCAGCGACGCTTCAGAACGCCGACGCCGTGCTCTCCGGTCAGAGTTCCGCCGAGTTCGAGAGCACGCCGGAAGACCTCGTCCGCGGCGGTCCACACGGCTTCGGGGACCGAGCCGTCGGCAGTGCGGTCGAAGACGAAGGTCGGATGGACGTTGCCGTCACCAGCATGCGCGACAGTCATGATCTTGACCATGTACTCGGCGGCCGCTCGGTCGATACTCTCGAGCATGTCGGGCAGTTTCGACCGCGGGACCCCGACGTCTTCCACGAGACATTGCCCGAGTCGTTCGGAAGCCGGATAGGCGAGTCGACGAATCTCGAGTAGCTGTGCGGCTTCTGCCGCGTCCTGCGAGACGGCGACAAAATCGGCGCCCGCCCTCTCGAAGTGTTTCTGCATCGCCGCGGCTGCTGCGTCGGCATCGACCCCGTCGGCCTGTGCGATCAGCATCGCGGCGGTGTTGTCTTCCAACCCGATTCGTTTCCAGTCGTCGACGGCGCGCAGCGTTGCTCGATCGATCAGCTCCAGCAGGCTCGGCCCGATTCCGTCGCGAACGACCGCGGCAACCGCGTCCGCTGCGGAGCGGAGAGAATCGAAACTGCCGACGACGGTGACCGGTGCTCTCTTGGGCTTGGGCTGCAACTTCAGCGTGGCACTCGTGACGACTCCGAGCGTTCCTTCCGAACCGACAAGAAGACTGGTCAAGTCGTATCCCGCAACACCTTTGACGGTCCTTCGGCCTGTCCGCACGATCCGACCGTCGGCGAGCACAACCTCGAGACCCAGGACTGAATCGCGGGTGACGCCGTACTTCACGCAACGCAGTCCACCGGCGTTGGTGGCGATGTTTCCGCCGATCGTGGAGATCTCGAAACTGCTCGGATCAGGGGCGTACATCAGCCCGTACTCGTCTGCTGCTCGGCTGATGTCAGCGTTGATCACCCCGGCTTCCACGACAGCGAGCTGATCGTCCGGATTGACCTCGAGAATCGAGCGCATGCGAGTGGTCGAGATGACCAGGCAGCCCTCGACGGCTACCCCGCCGCCCGCCAAACCGGTTCCCGCACCGCGGGTTACCACCGGGACACGGTGAGCAGTAGCCCATTTCAGAGCCTCGGAAATGTCGGCCGCAGTTTCGGCGAGCATGACGGCTACCGGATGGCCGGGTTCGGCGAGATGGGCCTCGTCACGGCGGTACGAGTCCATTACCGCAGGGTCGGTGATCAGGCGACTCGAACCGATCGACCGAGCAAGTTCGTGGACGGACATTCTTTTCTCCAGTCGGTCAAAGGTTGTGTGCGAGTGCATCCACAGCGGCGATCACGGCGTCTTCTGCTGCCCGCTCACCTACGGTCACCCGCACTCCCTCGCCGGGGAACATCCGGACCGAGACACCCTGCGCGACGCAGGCCGCTTCGAGTGCAGAAGCTCTCTTGCCGAGAGGGATCCACACGAAGTTGGCACCGCTCGGGACCGTCTCGACGCCGCGCAGAGCCAATTGCTCACGTAGGTGAGAACGACCCGCGGTCACCGTTTCGACTATCGAATCGGTGTGTGCCGGATCGGTCAGGGCCGCGCAGGCCGCGGCCTCGGCAACGGCGCTGAGCCCGAAGGGCGGTGCAGCGCTGCGAAGATCCGCTGCGATCGCCGAGTTGGTGACGGCATAGCCGGCACGAAGTCCGGCCAATCCGTAAGCCTTGGAGAAGGTTCGGAAGACGACGATGTTGGGAAAGGCTCGAAGCAGGTCGACGCCGTCGACGTCGCTGGTCGCGAACTCCCGGTAAGCCTCGTCCAGAAGGATGAGGACGTCACCCGGGATCGAGCGGGCGAACGAGACGAACTCCGCGGTCGAGAACTCGCTTCCGGTCGGATTGTTGGGGTTGCAGACGAGTACTGCGCGGGTCTGCGGCGTCACGGCTGCCGCCATTGCACTCAGATCGTGCCGATGTTCGGAATCGAGTGCGACGGGGACACCGCTCGCCCCGGCGATTCCGATCAGTATCGGGTACGCCTCGTAGCTGCGCCACGGGTAGACGACTTCGGTGCCAGGGCCCGTGTATGCGGTCAATACCTGCTGGAGCAGTGCCAACGACCCGGCGCCGACCAGTACCTGGTCGTCGCCCACGCCCAGACGGTCGCTCAACCGGGCTATCAGTGTGTCGCCGAACAGCGACGGATACAAGTGCGAGTGTGAGGCCGCGAGATTGACGGCCTCGAGAATGGCCGCCGAGGGTGCAACCGTCGACTCGTTGCTCGACGCCCGCCACCGAACCTGCTCGAGGCCGGCGGCTTTGGAGTATCGAGGAAGCGCTTCGATTTCGGGTCGGGGGCGAGGCCTCAGCGCACCGGGCGCGCTCATGCCAGGGCGCCGATCGCGTTCTCCGCAGCCGCAACAAGTGCACCCGATGCCGCCAAGTCCACCGCGGCCTCGATCTCGGGGGACAGGAAGCGATCGGTACCCGGCCCCTGCACCTTCTCGCGCAGGGTCCGAAGGACGGCTCCGGTGGCGGGGGAGGGCTCGAGTGGGGAGCGCAAATCGATTCCTCTTGCTGCAGTCAGTATCTCGATCGCGAGAACTCGGGTGAGACCGTCGATGGACCGGCGGAGCTTGCGTGCACCCGACCATCCCATGGAGACGTGATCTTCCTGCATGGCCGAGGAGGGAATCGAATCGACACTGGCCGGGCTCGCGAGTCGCTTGAGTTCGGACACGATGGCAGCTTGTGTGTACTGCGCGATCATCAGTCCGCTGTCGACACCGGGGTCGTCGGCGAGGAAGGGGGTCAGACCGTGATTGCGTGCTACGTCGAGGAAGCGGTCGGTTCGGCGTTCGCTGATACCCGCGACATCCGCGGTCACGATGGCGAGGAAGTCCAAGACGTAGGCCACGGGAGCTCCGTGGAAGTTACCGTTGGATCGAACCCGTCCGTCGAGGGTGACAACGGGATTGTCGACAGCACTGGCCAATTCGCGCCCGGCGACGAGGCGGGCGTGATCGACGGTGTCGCGTGCGCCGCCGGCGACCTGCGGTGCGCACCGCAGTGAGTACGCGTCTTGAACCCTGGTGCAGTCAGGGCCCGCATGGCTGGCGACGATCGGGGAATCGGCAAGCAGACGCACCATGTTCGATGCGGCCGCGCCCTGGCCGGGGTGGGGGCGAAGCGCTTGGAGGTCCGCGGCGAACACCTGATCGGTGCCGAGCAAGCCCTCGACGCTCATGGCGGCAGCGATGTCGGCCAACTTGAGCAGATGATCGAGATCGGTGATCGCAAGGGCCAGTTGGCCGAGCATCCCGTCGGTACCGTTGATCAGTGCGAGGCCTTCCTTCTCGGCCAGAACCACCGGTTCGAGACCATGGGCAGCCAATGCCGTTGCCGCATCGGTGAGTTCACCGTCGGCGGTGCGGACGGAACCTTCACCGATGATTGCCATCGCCACATGCGCCAGTGGTGCCAGATCTCCCGAGCATCCGAGGCTGCCGTATTCGTGCACCACCGGGGTGATGCCTGCGGTGAGTAGGTCGGCGTACGCCTGTGCGACTACAGGGCGCACTCCGGTTCGCCCGGTGGCGAGCGTCGAAAGACGCAGAAGCATCAAGGCCCGGATCACTTCGCGTTCGACTTCCGGTCCCGAACCTGCCGCATGTGAGCGGATCAGGCTGCGCTGCAACTGTGTCCGCAGATGCGCCGGAATGTGCCGGGTGGCAAGTGCGCCGAATCCGGTGGAAACTCCGTAGACCGGTGTGGGGTCTGCGGCCAGCGCTTCGATGCGTGCACGACTTTCGGCGATCGCGGCCAGTGATTCCGCGGTCAATGCAACGCCGTATCCGTTGCGCGCGACGTCGACGACGTCGGCGATGGTGACAGCGCCGATTCCGACCTCGATGGTTCGGGTGGCTGTCTGGGTGGCAGGGGTGGCGTTCATGGGACTCCAATGATGATGCGTGGCAATCTAACAAAGTCTTGTATACGAGACTCTAGTCTTGAATATGAGACGAAAACAAGGCCCACAGAGTGCGAAACGGAGAATTTCGTTACATGTCTGCGGTCGGGGTCTCCACCATTCGATCTCCGAGATCGGCGGAGAACTCGGCGCTGACGGCGCGCACTCGGTCGGCGATCAGGGCACTCTCCTCGGCCGATTTGGAGCCGGAGAGGAAGGTGACGCCGAGAGCTGCGACCGGACGACCGTCCCGTGTGATCACGGGGCTGGCGATGCAGTTGATCCCGGATGTCGTCGCATTCTCTTCGACCGCATATCCGCTCTCACGTGCTGCGGCGAGCAGTTCTCGCAGTTCGGCGAGCGTCGACGGACCCGTTCCGGTCCGCGTCGGCCAGGTGTACCCCTCGTAGAGCGCGCTGATCTGTTCCACGTCCAGACGGCTCAGAATCGCCCGCCCGACTGCGGTGAGATGCGCCGGAAGGCGGGTCCCGATCTCGGTCACCAACCGAACGCCGGGCTTCAGAGGTTCACGTTTGTCGAGGTAGATGACGTCAGAACCCTGAAGTACCGCCAGATGGGAGGTCTCGTCGGTCGACTGAGTGAGTGCCAGCATGAATCGTTGGCCCTCACGGTGAAGTGGGCCGGACCGCATGTACGACGCACCGACTTCGAACGCCGAGACACCCAGGGTCCAGGCGCGTTGATCAGCCCAGTATGAGACGAACCGTCGATCCCGCATGACATTGAGGAGGTGATGCGTCGTACTCTTCGGCAGCTCGAGGGCGCTGGAGATTTCTGCCGTCGCCAGCGGCACACCCCGGCGGGCCAGGAGATCGAGCACGTCGAGCACGCGCTCAGCAGATTTCACGCGGCTCGTCGTCATATGGGGTGTGTCCTTACGGGTAGGGCTGAGGTGGGAGCGGGGACCCACATTGTCTCGGATACGAGACTGAATCGCCAAGTGCTCGGGGTGGTCAGGGAGTCTGGTTGCCGAGTTCCGCGGACAACCGGGCGCAGTGCTCCACCAAGACGCGGCCGTGGCTGGCGCAGACCTCGTCCGTCAGACGGAAGGTCGGGCCCACGACGCTGAGCGCTCCGGCTATCTGACCGACCGCGTTGTAGATCGGCGCGGCAACTCCGGTCGAGTGATCCTCGATGGTGTCGTGCGCAATGGCGTACCCGCTCTCGCCTACCTTGCCGCTCAACGCTGCGCCGACGGCGGTGCCGTCCAGGGGAACGCTCTGGCCCACCCACCCCATGTGGCGGATCGCGTGCGTGCCCTCGATCTGATCGAGATACAGCGCAGTGTCTTTCGGTCCCTTCGTCGACAGGTAGGTCGACTCTCTCGTGGTTTCGGCGATGGCCTTCATCGCGGGCCGCGCTCTCGGCAACAGTTGATTGTCACCGAGTGCGCGAGCCCCGATCTGTAGTAGCCGCGGGCCGACGCGATAGACGTTGTCCTCGCCGCGGACGACGAACTCGGTTTGTTCGAGGCTTCTGATCAGGCGAAGCGCGGTACTGGTTGCCAGATCGGTTGCCTTGGCGGCGTCGCCGAGCGTCAACCCGCCGTGCTCGACGATCGCACCGAGAAGTTCGAACGTGCGATTCGCGCTGCGGGTCACGTCGCCGGGGGCCATGTCCTACTCCAAGTGCCGAGGGATGTCTGCGCTGAATCTATCGCGAGCCCGGCAGTACCTCACCGTGGTGCTCGTCCAGCAGGGGACTGCGGCGGACATCGGGGCGTCGGCTATCACCGAACACGACGGGTTGTCGTACGTAGGAGATTTTTCCTGCTACCGGGTGCTCGAACGATTCGACAACTCCGCGATACTCGGCCTGCGCGGAGGTGAGTGCCTGCTGGACGTCCCAGATTTCCGAGCCGGCGAGGCCCGCGTCGCCGAGAATACCGACCACGTCGGCGACGGTCTTTCCGGCAGCCCAGTTTTCGATCTCCTTGCGCAGTGCCGGTTCGTTCTCGGTCCGGGCGGTGTCGTCGGCAAATCGAGGATCTGCGATCAGGTCGACGCGATTCATCGTCTGCGCCAGCTTCTCGAAACCCGACTGGCTCGCAACCGCGAGGACGAAGAGTCCGTCGTCGGCCTTGTAGGTGTCGAACGGTGTTGACACCGGATGACGGTTGCCGACGCGTGGGGGAGTGAGCCCGGTGGATTGCAGTTGGCTGTGTGCTGTCGGCAGCATGGCGAGCATGCTGTCGAACATCGCGACGTCTAGGTGCTGCCCGAGTCCGCTCGCCCGTGCACTCAGCAGGGCGGTACTGATTCCCCAGGCGGCGAACAGCCCGGCGACCAGGTCTCCGAACGACTCACCCAACCGTGTCGGCCCGGATTCCTCCGAACCGGTGATGCTCATGATTCCCGAAAGAGCCTGGACTACAAGGTCGTAGGCGGCGGCTCCGGACATGGGCCCGTCCTGTCCGAAACCGGAGATGGACGCGTACACGATGCGCGGATTGCGAGCCCGCGCAGCCTCGTAGTCGATTCCCAGGCGCTTGGTGACGCCGGGGCGAAAGTTTTCGACGACGACGTCGGCGGTCTCGATGAGCGTCAGCAGCGCCTCACGGTCCTCGTCGTTCTTGAGGTTGAGTGCCACCGAACGCTTGCCACGATTGAGCACGTTGAAGTAGATGCTCTCGCCGTCGCGGAACGGGCCGAGGTGCCGAGAGTCTTCACCGTGTTCGGATTCGATCTTGACGACGTCCGCACCGGCGTCGGAAAGCAGTGCGGTGCAGTAGGGTCCGGCAAGGACGCGCGAGAGGTCGATGACCCGGATGCCGTCGAGTGGGGGAAGTGCAGTCATGTCCGCGCCTTTCAGAACTCGGTGGAACGCGGCGACGGAGCATTGCCGGCAATGGTGAGCAACTGGATCTGCGAGGTGCCCTCGAAGATGCGGAGAATGCGGCAATCGCGGTACAGGCGTTCGATTTCCGATTCGCGCATGAAACCTGCGCCACCGTGGATCTGTACGGTTTGATCGACGATCGAGAAGCAGGCTTCGGTGGCGACGTACTTCGAAATCGATGCGGCGCGGCGGATGTCCTGACCGGCGTCCTTGACGTCGGCGGCCCAGTCTGCGGTGACGCGTGATGCGACAAGTTGCGCGTCGCAGCCACCGAGGAGTAGCTGGATTGCCTGGAAGTCGAAGATCGGCGTGCCGAACTGCTTTCGCTCCGTTGCGTACTCGCGTCCCAGTTCCCAAGCGCGCAGAGCGATGCCGTTTGCCATTGCCGCTACGTCGATGCGTGCTCGGTTCAGGGCGGTCAAGGCAATGTTGCCGCCGCGACCTTCGGTGCCGATCACGGAGTCGAGCGGCAGAACGACGTCGTCGAGGTAGACGGTGTACGTCGGGGCCGAACGAATTCCCATCTTGTCCTGCGGCTCCGAGTAGCTGATTCCCGGAGTTCCCTTGGGGACGACGAAGGCGGTGATGCCTCGGAATCCTGCGCTCGGGTCCGTCTTGGCGAAGAGCACGACCAGGTCGGCTTCCTTGGCGTTGGAGATGTACGTCTTCGATCCGGAGAGATGCCAGCCGTCGTCCTCGCGTCGGGCGACGGTACGCATCGAGGCGATGTCGGAGCCGGCATCGGGTTCTGTGAGTGCAAAGCCGGCCAGTAGTTCGCCCGACGCGAGTTGAGGCAACCAGCGATGCTTCTGCTCTTCGGAGCCGCCGACGAGAATCGGCTCGAGGCCCAGGTAGTGCGCGGTGTAGATCGATGCCAGCGCGGCGTCGGTACGTGCAACTTCTTCGATGGCGACCAGTTGGGTTCGTGTCGACAGACCCAGCCCACCGAATTCCTCGGGCACGGAAATGCCCATGAGGTCCTGCTGCCCGAGGCGCTTGACCAGCTGCGCCGGGAACTCCTTGGACTCGTCGCGTGCGGCTGCTCCTGGGTGGATCTCGGCGTTGGCGAAGGCTCGGACAGTGCTGCGGAACTCTGCGAGATCGACGCTGTCGGTGTCGGGCGCGGTCTGGGTAGTCACGGGGGCTCCTTCGAGGCGGAATAGTTACGAATTTCATCTAATGAAATCTAATTGCCACTAGTTGGCATGGACTGACTATGGCCGAGGGTGGCGAATTTGTCCAGGGGTGAATTTGTTGTGTCGCGGCTCACGTTCTGCAATGATCAACTTGTCTAAGCCTGTATAGACAAGTTGATTGCGGATCGAACCCACTACAAGTCGGAAGCAGCGTGGCTTTCGGCGGAAGGTGCTGACATGAGCCTCGTTTCAGTCGACACGACACCGGACTCCGAGAATGTGAGGAGGGTGTCCAGTACGTATTTCGAGGGCTTGTCGGCGGACCGATACGCTGCGCTCGCCGAAGACCGCAAGCTGGCGATTGTCGCCGCGCACATGGACCTTTCGCGTCGACGAGGACACAACTCGTCGATCTCGCGACTCGCGCCGGCCGGGGAGTTAGGGGACGGCCCCGCGATTCAATACGTCGGCGACGACATGCCGCAGCTCGTCGAAGCGGTCTTGGCGACACTTGCCCGTGCCCGCGTGGAACCGGAATTCGTGGTGCACCCCGTGCTTCGCACAGCCGTGCAACCGGCGCACAGCACCGAAGACGCCCGGGCCGGGGAGCGCACCGAATCATGGATCCACATAGGACTACCCGCACACTGTTCGGACGCGCAGGCGCAGGTGATCGCGGACGACGTCGCCGGAATCCTCGACCGTATCGCGCGTGCCTTCCGCGATTCCGTGCCCCTGCGGGACCTCGTCGACGAGGCGCGCGAGCAACTGGACTCGAACGGCTACGCCGAAGAAGCTGACTTTCTCCGGTGGTGCAGCGCCGGAAACTTCAGTGTCATCGGTGGTGCGCGAACTGTCGACAGTGACGAGCCGTACGCCATCGGCGTGCTCCCCGATCCAACCGGCTCTTCGGATTCGAAAGCGGCGCCCCTCTCGATTGCAGTGGTGTACCTCCGGCAAGGGTTCGGTGGATCCGAATACGCCACCGAGATCGACGTGTCTGTCGGCGACCGTGCGTACCGATTCGTCGGGTTCTTCACCGCGACCGGTATCGTCGCCGACGTCAGGCGAACCCCGCTCGTGCGAGGACGCGTCGCAGACATCTTCGAGGCCTCAGGATCCACCGTCGATTCGTTTGTCGGACAATCGATGCTGGCAGTGATTCAGTCGATTCCGGTCACAGTGCTCCTGGCGGCCGAGCCGGCCCGAATCGCGGACGCGCTGGACGAACTCACTTCCGTGGACGGCCGCACATCGATCCACCTGTTCTTGCAACCGGTGGGAAGTTCCCCGGTGACAGGGCGAGATCAAGAGTTGTCGGCTTTGCTCTTCGTTCCGCGCGAGAAATTCAGTACGACGATCAGAACAACGGCCGAGTCGGTACTCGCCGACGCACTCGGTGCCCACAATATCGAGTTCTCCAGTCGAGTCTCGGAATCCCCCTTGGCCGTCGTACATTTCACGGCCACAGTCGGCGGCGGCGCGAACTTCGCGTCGGCGCGACAAGCACGGGAGATTCGGGACCTCGTCGTCGACGCGTGCCTGACGTGGGACGAACGATTCGTTCTGGATGCTTCGCACTACGACGAGCGGCGCAGGCGTGCTCGGTTCGCCGAGCGCGTTCCGGTGGCATACAAGCAGGATTTCGACGCTGTCCGAGCCGCCGAGGACATGGCGGTGTTCGAGGGCCTCGCGCCCGGAGAAGTAAGTCCACGGTTGGCCCGTTCTGTCGACGGACCGGGTACTCACCGTCTCGGGCTGTACGTCTCGGGTGATCCGCTCTCGCTGGGCGAGGTGCTGCCCGTATTGCAGAGCCTGGGCGTCGAAGTGGTCGACGAGCGTCCGTACGAGATCGCACCGGCGGGAACCGAACAGTCCAGGATCTACGAGTTCACGCTCGACTATCCGAGTGCTCCGGTCGAAGGCTTCGACAACTTTGCCGCGCGATTCGCGGCGACGTTTGCCGCGGTTCGAAACGGTGACGCCGAGCCGGACTCGTTCAACGAATTGGTCGCGATCGCGGGACTCGGCTGGAAACAGGTAGTGGTGCTGCGGGCATACGCGGAGTTCTTGCAGCAAGCGGGATTTCCTTACAGCACCGGTCGCGTCGCCGAGGTACTTGCCGATCATCCCGAGATCGCCGGCAGATTGTGCGAATTGTTCGAGAGCCGTTTCGATCCTGACGTCGTCGACGGAGATCGAGGTGCACGTGCAGCAGCGGACGTGGAAACGGCCGTGGCGCAGGTGCAAGGACTCGACGCCGATCGGATCCTGCGCGCGTTGTCCGAACTGGTCCGTAACACGTTGCGTACCAACTATTTCGTGTATCCCACTGAATCGCTCGGCGCGCTCTCGTTGAAGTTCGATTCGGAGAAGCTGTCCGTATTGCCTTTCCCTCGACCGAAGTTCGAGATATTCGTGTACTCACCCGATGTAGCAGGTGTGCACCTTCGTTTCGGTACGGTGGCTCGCGGCGGCTTGCGCTGGTCGGATCGGAAAGAGGACTTTCGCACCGAGGTACTGGGATTGGTGAAGGCGCAGGCAGTCAAGAACGCGGTCATCGTGCCTGTCGGAGCGAAGGGCGGATTTGTCGTCAAACGCCCACCGGTTCCAGGGCTGGGCGCAGACGCAGACCGAGAAGCTGCGTTGGCGGCCGGGATCGATTGCTACCGATCCTTCATTCGCGGACTACTCGATCTGACCGACAACGTCGACAAGCAGAGCGGGGCCGTTGTCGCGGCGCGGCGGGTCGTTCGCCACGACGGAGACGACACGTATCTTGTTGTCGCCGCGGACAAGGGAACTGCGAAGTTCTCCGACATCGCGAACGAGGTTGCCGCGGAGTACGGATTCTGGCTCGGCGACGCCTTCGCGTCCGGCGGGTCGGTCGGCTACGACCACAAAGCCATGGGTATCACGGCGAAGGGCGCCTGGGAAAGTGTCAAGCGGCACTTCCGTGAGCTCGGCGTCGATACCCAGCACGATGACTTCACCGCGGTGGGGATCGGAGACATGAGTGGCGACGTCTTCGGCAACGGTATGTTGTGCAGCAAGCACATTCGCCTGATCGCGGCGTTCGATCATCGGCACGTGTTCGTCGATCCGGACCCGTCGCCTGAGCGCTCGTACGACGAGCGATCACGTCTCTTTGCGCTCCCCCGATCCTCGTGGGCCGACTACGACCCGACCTTGATCAGTGCCGGCGGCGGAGTGTGGGAACGCTCGGCGAAGCGCGTTCCGATCAGTGACGAGATACGAGAGGCACTGGGCCTCGAGGACGACGTCACCGACCTGACTCCACCGCAACTGGTTCGGGCGATTTTGCGGTCCCCGGCAGATCTGTTGTGGAACGGCGGCATCGGAACGTACGTCAAGGCCTCCGGTGAGTCCGACCTCGAAGTCGGCGACAAGAGCAACGACGCCGTTCGGGTGAACGGCAACGAAGTGCGTGCCCGAGTGATCGGTGAAGGAGGCAATCTCGGCCTCACCCAGGCCGGACGGATCGAATACGCACGCGGCGGTGGACGGATCAACACAGACGCCCTCGACAATTCGGCCGGAGTCGATTGTTCCGACCACGAGGTGAACATCAAAATCCTTCTCGACTCCCTGATCAGCTCAGGCGTCGTCACGGACTCACGTCGTGACGCACTACTCGAATCGCTGACCGACCAGGTCGCAGAACTCGTTCTCGCAGACAACCGTTCGCAGAACGAACTGATGGGTACCACGCGGGCGGATGCGGGGGCGATGATCGGTGTGCACGGCAGAGTGATTTCCAACCTCGAATCGCGCGGGATCGTCGACCGTGTCATCGAAGGGTTTCCGACCAAGAAGCAGTTCGCCGCGGCCGAGAAGTCGGGAACGGGGCTGACGTCGCCGGAACTCGCCACACTGATGGCCCACGTCAAGCTCGATCTGAAATCCACGCTGTTGGCGGGAAGCTCGATCGACAACCAGATCTACCGCCAGGTGCTGGCGAACTATTTTCCGGAGGGCGTTCGAGTTGCAGGGGGTGACGCCCTCGACCGGCACCCACTTCGTCGCGAGATCGTCGCGACAGTGCTGACGAACAACGTCATCGATCGAGGCGGCATCACCTATGTGTATCGGCTCGGTGAAGAAGTCGGCGCTGATCCGGAAGACGCAGTACGTGCCTTCACTGTGGTCTCCGAGGTGTTCGGACTGTGGAAGTTGTGGCACGACATCAGCGAAGCCTCGCTCTCGACCGCAGTGTCCGACGAGTTGATCCTGCTCACCAGGCGACTGCTCGACCGGGCGTCACGGTGGATGCTGACACGTCGTCCGCAACCGCTGGCCGTCGGGGCCGAGATCAGCAGATTCGGTGATCGCATCGCGGAGGCGTCGGCAGAGCTCGATGACTGGCTGGTAGGCGCAGATCAGCGGAACCTGGCTGCGCGAACGGTCCTCATCACGGACAAGGGCGCGCCGGAGAACCTGGTCAGGCGAGTGGAGATATTGCTCGATCAGTTCGGACTGCTCGACGTGGTGGAGATCGCGGACCTTGCCGATCGGACGATCTCGGAGACCGGCGAACTCTATTTCCGGCTCGGTGAGCATGTTGGGCTCGTCCCGATGCTCAATCGAGTGTCGGCATTGAGCAAGGACGGAAAATGGAACGCGTTGGCGAGGTTGTCGTTGCGGGACGAGTTGTACTCGACGGTGCGGGCCCTGACCCTCGACGTCTTGGCCGACGCGGAAGCGGGTGACACGACAGCGGAAAAACTCTCGAGGTGGGAAGAAAGGAATGCGTCGAGAATCGAGAGGTCCACTCTCGCGCTCGCAGAGATCGAGGCGTCCGGGCAACACGATCTTGCTGCGCTTTCGGTTGCGACGAGCCAATTGCGGCGCATGGTGGGTTAGGTCCGGCGCGGACGCTCGCGGATGGATCGGAAAGGTGCACGAGGCGGATAGACTTCGGAGGCCGAACGGGAGAACCGACTCGGTGGTTTTCGACGAACGGGTGGTGGCGATGGCGATTGCCGAAGTGGACGCAGAACTCGCCGTGCTGTTCAACGAGGCAGGCGGCGAGTCCGCCCCTGCCTACGAACGGGTCAAGAACCTCGTGGTCTCGCAGATCAACTCGGGTCGGTGGACCGAAGGCGATCAGCTGCCTTCGGAGAATCAACTGGTCAGTGCGCTGGGGTTGTCACGAATGACGATCAATCGAGCGCTTCGCGAACTCACCAGCGACGGTCTGATCGTGCGGATGATGGGGGTCGGTACTTTTGTCGCCGCCACGAAGACCGCGTCCCCGCTGTTCGAAGTCAAGAACATCGCCGACGAGATTCAGCGCCGCGGCCACCGTCATCGAACCGAGGTCGTCTTCGTTCGTGAGGAAGAAACCGACCACGGGCAGACGTTCCTTCGTGAATCGGTGGGCAAACGGGTGTTCCATTCGCTGATGGTGCACTTCGAGGACGAAACTCCGATTCAGGTGGAAGACCGATTCGTGAATCCGAACGAGGCGCCAGACTATCTGCGCCAGGACTTCACCGCGATCACCCCCAACAACTACTTGAGTGACGTTGCGCCTCTGGTTCGCGGCGAGCATGTCGTGGAAGCGGTGTTGGGTAGCCCGGACGAATGCGAGCTGTTACGCATCGATCGCGGGGAACCGTGCCTGCTGATTCGCCGCCGCACGTGGTCGGCTAACGGATTGGTCAGCGCGGCGCGCTTGATCCATCCGGGTTCACGCAATCGCTTGGAAGGAACCTTCGAGCGCTGATCGTTTCGAATGGCGAATCCTGAACACTCGCTCGTCGGATTGCACCATTTTCGGGGTCGACTTCGGTGCAATCGACCAGGACGTGACTGCGAGCACACTGAGATCATGGGTGGACGGTTATTGCTTCCGCAACCTCACTTCCCGACGAGTGAGACCTGAGCGGATCCCAGCAACGCCGTCTACGCCGCTCGCTTCCATGATCGAAGGAGTTCGACCTGTGACCGACTTGCCCAAGGACCTACTTGTCGCCCCGAAGTGGCAGGAACGCCTCGACGAACTGGCAGCCAAGCATTCGGTACCGGGCGCGCAGGTCGGTGTGATCGCGCTGGGCGAAGACGGCGCAGCGGACATCCGTGTCATCACCACCGGAGTGACGAGCCTGAACACGCGCGTTGACGTCGACGCAGACACCCTGTTCCAGTACGGATCCGCGAGCAAGATCTGGACGACGACGCTGATCATGCAGCTCGTCGACGAGGGCAAGCTGACGCTGGACACCCTGGTGGTGGAGGTGCTTCCGGAGTTCACGATCGCGGATCCTTCCAACACGAAGGAAATCACGATCCGCCAGTTGCTCACGCACACAAGCGGTATCGACGGAGACCTGTTCAACGACACCGGTGACGGTGACGACTGCGTCGAGAAGTACGTCGACGAACTCGCGACCGCGATCAGCGTCACCGAGCCCGGCGGGCATCTGAGTTACAGCAACGCGGGTTTTGCCGTTGCCGGCCGCATCGTCGAGGTCCTTCGTGAGATGACGTGGGACGAGGCGTTGGTCGAATATCTCTGGAAGCCACTCGGATTGACGCACATCATCACCAAGGCCAAGGACGCGCCGCTGTTCCGCACGGCCGTCGGCCACGTGGCCAACCCGGATCGGACGTCGCCGGACAAGGTGATTCCGACCAAGCAGTGGCTGCTTCCGCGCGGTATCGGTCCGGCCGGGATCATCACCGGATCGGTCAGCTCGCTCCTGACCTTCGGTGCTGCACACATGCGTGACGGACTCGCATTGACGGGTGAACGCATTCTGTCCGAAGAATCCGCGCGCCTGATGCGCACTCCGCAATTCGACCTGACCGCGGTCTCGAGCGTCGATCAGGCCTGGGGCCTCGGCTGGATCCTGTCCGACTGGGGCGGCGTGACGTCCGCGCAGCACGGTGGTGCGACGATCGGCCAGATCACTCGTTTTCACACCTTCCCCGAGCTCGGTCTCGCCATGGCCGTGGTGACCAACTCGCGTGGCGGCGGCGCCCTGGCCCACGACATCGAGAAGGAGATCGCCCAGGAGCTCGATCTCGTTCTGCCGGAACCGAAGTCCGAGCCGAATGCGGAAGACATCGACCTGTCGCACATTCTCGGAACCTATGAATCGACAACCGTGCGAATCGAACTCACGCGCGGCGAGGACGGCGGATTCCAGGTGCAGAACTTCGCCAAGGTCGAGATCGACGGCGAGCCGCCGGCTCCGCCCACCAAGGTCGTACCTCTGTCCGCCTCCAGGTTCTTGATCAGTAACGAGAGCGCTTCGGGTGAGATGGCTCATCTCACGATCGATGGCGAGCAATATCTCTACATGACAAGGCTTTTCAAGAAGATTTCCGACTAGTCGCGGCGAGATGATTCTCTCCGCTGAATGAAATCTCGGGCAGGTCGAAGGCGATGAGGGCCCTCGACCTGCCCGCACTACTTTTCGAGGAAAACTCATGATGAAACCTCTCGCTCCTTTTCCGGACGTGAATCACCCCGCGGCACTGGATGCTTACGGCCTTGCGCCGGTCATCGACGGTCACAACGATCTGGCCTGGACGGCTCGCGAAACTGCCGCATACTCGGTGGAGAATCTCGAGAAGGATTCCATCTTCCAAACCGACATCGACAAACTCGGTCGCGGAGGCGTCGGTGCGCAGTTCTGGTCGGTTTACACCCCGTGTGACAGGACGGAGCCAGAGGCGGTTCAGTACACACTCGAACAGATCGACTACGTGTACCGGATGATCGAGCGATATCCGGATACTTTCGAATTCGCGCGTACAGGTGACGACGTGCGTCGCATCTGGAGCGAGGGCAAGGTCGCGTCCTTGTTGGGCGCGGAGGGCGGTCACAGCATCGGCAGCTCGCTCGGTGTCCTGAGAATGATGGCGCGCCTTGGTCTTCGGTACATGACGCTGACGCACAACGACAACACCGGGTGGGCGGACTCCGCGACGGACACTCGAGTACACGGCGGGCTGACCGACTTCGGTCGCGAGATCGTGCGCGAAATGAATCGGCTCGGCGTACTCGTCGACCTGTCGCACGTCTCGGTGGAAACGATGAGAGATGCCATCGAGACGTCGTCGGCGCCGGTGATTTTCAGCCATTCGTCGTGCTCTCAGCTATGCGGTCACCCCCGTAATGTTCCCGACGACGTCATGCGACTGCTCGCGGACAACGGCGGGGTCATCATGATCGCCTTTGTACCCATGTTCCTTTCTGCCGAGTACAACGAGTGGTTCAAAGGCGGGCGAGTCGGCCCACGACCGGCGATGACAGTGGACCATCTCGCCGACCACGTCGAGCATGCCCGAGACGTCGCGGGCATCGACCACATCGGTTTGGGCAGTGACTACGATGGGTTCGACGACTTTCCGGACGGTATGCAGGACGTATCCGGTTTCGCGGTGTTGATAGACCGTCTGGCGGAACGCGGTTGGTCCGCGGAGGACTTGGCAAAGCTGATGGGCAACAACGTGTTGCGTGTGCTCGACGAGACCAGTGCACCCTCGATGTCGAGCCTTTCCTAGCCGTATCGACGCCCGAGAAGATGAGGATGAGAATGAAGAAGATTCGTACCGTTGCACTGAAGCTGGTTGCTTCGGTGTCCGTAGTTCTGGTTGTGCTGGTATCGATAGCGCTCGTATTCAATGTCGGCTCCAGCAAAGCGAGCGTTCCGGCCGGGGAGACGGGCAACCAGTTCGTGTCCGTCGACGGAAAGAACATGAGCTACTCGATCCGCGGCAACGGCGATCAGACCATAGTGCTGTTACCCGGGTTCGGAACGTCCGCACCGATTCTCGACTTCACACCGCTTGTCAACGAGCTCGCACCCGACTACCGCGTCGTCACGATCGAGCCCTTCGGTTACGGCTACAGTGACGGAACGGACAAGGACCGCACGACTGCGAACATCGTCGAAGAGATTCATACGGCAGTACAGTCGCTGGGAATTGACGAATACATCCTCATGGGGCACTCGATCACTGGTCTCTATGCGCTGGACTACACCGCGAAGTACCGTGACGAGGTCACCGCATTCGTGGGTATCGACAGCAGTGTTCCAGGGCAGCCGAACATGGATACCAAATTCCCGATCGACGCACTCCGAGTTGGAAGGCAATTGGGCTTGGCGGAATTGCTGTCCAAGGTCGTCGGTGGTGAAGCCTCGGACGAGTACCTCGATCCCGCCGCAAAGGACGAGATGCGACAGTTGACTGCGAAGAACAACTTCAGCGATACCTATCTCAACGAGATGGATCATCTTTCCAGTAACTTCGCTGAAGCAATCGGCAAGACGTTCCCAGCCGATCTTCCGATTCTGTTGTTCGCCGTGAACAATTCAGAAGTTCAGGGCTGGACAGAGCTGCACGAGGGGCAGGCAGCCTCCGTCGATCACGGAGAGGTGATCTTGCTGGACGGAGACCACTACCTGCACCACACCAGGTCGAAGGAGATCGCCGAGAACCTCGGAAGGTTCTTGGGTGAGCTGAACTGAATCCGGGAGGACGTTAAAGTTGGAGGCGGGGCCATCGAGTCGAGATGGTCCCGCTTCTTTCTTCTCCACTGATCGTTCGGAGGCATTGTGGCGCAGACCTGGTCACGCGAAGAACTGGTGAGCGAGCTGGACTCGGCGTATTCGAAACTCGAAGCGTTACTCGACGGCGTCGCCGAGGCCGATGCGTTCGACGCCGTTGCCGTCGACGCGTGGACGGTGCACGACGTACTCGCTGTGCGTGTCTGGTGGGCAGAGGCCGTCGCAGAGTGGATAGGTGCCGGGCTGCGAGACGAGGCTCCGCAGACGCCGGCGGCGGGTTACAAGTGGACGCAAACACCCGCACTGAACCAGTCGGTTGTCGACGCGAGCATCGACATTCCGGCTCAGGAGCTTCGTGACCGCTTGGGAGCTGCTGTTGCGATGTTGCGCAACTACATCGAGACCCTTGACGACGATCAACTGCTGTCGGTCGGGGTTTTCTCGTGGACCCGGACGTGGCCGGTCTCGAGGTGGATCGCCGTCAACACGATCACCCAATACGCGTCGTTGTCGAAAATGATTCGGCGAGTGCTGAAGTCGAACAATCAGCCCTGAAGTCGATGCATCCGCCATACGTCCGGTCCGTCGGGGAGCGAGGTCTGGCCGACGATCGTGAAACCGAACCGTTGGTACAGCGGTAGATTTCGTTCGGTCGACGTATCGAGCCAGCAATTCTGTTCGGTTCGATCCAGTTCCGCCAAAGCATGTTTCAGTAGCGCAGAACCCAATCCGGTTCCGCGTGAGCGCGGCGTCGTACCGATCGTTGCCAACGACCACGCGTTGTCGGGGACGGGAAGCGCAGACAGTTGTTCGTCAGCCTGAAGAACGCGCTCGAACCGATCTCCGTGCAGTTCGACGATCTTCTCGACGGTCGTTTCATCAGGCTCTGGAGTGTCCGGCGGCAGGACTGCGATGACGCCGTTGCCGGAATCGTCGATGTAGGAACGCCCGAACGGTAGTGCCAGGTGTTCGAGGTAGATCCGTTGCAGAGTCGCGACGCGTTCCACGTGGGAGTCTTCGGCGACGCACCAGTTCGTCCAGGGGTAGTCGGCAAACGCCTCGCCGAGAACCTCGGCGGCACGGTCGAGGTCGTCGATGGACAGCGGTCGAACAGAATTCTGCATAGTGCCACTTCAGCACAGGGAGGTCTTCCGTCGCCACTCGATTTCGGCGGTGTAGCAGGTGCGCGGGTCGTGGTCACGTACTTGTGAGTTCATTCAAGAAAGTTGGACGAGGCTGTCGATCCTGCGTTGACTGGTAGTGATCGGGCAATCGCCGAGCTGTCAACTCCGGGCACGTGAGATCCGGGTATGGCGATTCTCCGCGAAAGGAACAGATATGAACAGGCTCGAAGGCAAGAATGTAGTGATCACAGGCGCCGCCAGTGGAATCGGGCGTGCAGCAGCACAACTCATGGCGGCAGAGGGCGCCAAGGTGTTGGTCGCCGACCTCGATCCTGCGCGTGCAGAGGAATCGGCGGTGGCGATTCGCGAGACGGGTGGCAATGCAGTGGGTTTCGGCGTCGATGTCATGAACGAGGACTCTCTGGCAGCGATGATCGAAAAGGCGGTCGCCGAATTCGGCGGCATCAACGTCCTGTGTAATCACGTGGGCGGTAGTAACCCGCGCAAGGATCTCGACCTGCTCCGGATGGACTTGGACGAGTGGGATCGCGTGATGTCGCTCAACGTCCGCAGCACTGTCGTCGCTTCACGACTTGCCATTCCGCACATGAACAGTGCCGGTGGAGGATCGATCGTCAACACGGCCTCGGTAGGTGGATTGATCGGGGATTCCCTGCAGTCTGCCTACGGATCCGCCAAAGCGGCAGTCATTCGTCTGACGCAGTACATCGCAGTCCAGTACGGAGCAAACGGTGTTCGGTGCAATGCTGTAGCGCCGGGCGCGATCATGACACCCGCTCTCGTGGACAACATCCCCGCTGATGTCATCGACGGCATGAAGCAGGCAAACGCCCTGCCTTACCTCGGCGAACCCGAAGACATCGCGCATGCCATGGTCTACCTGGCTTCGGACGAATCTCGCTACATGACGGGGCAGACCCTGGTGGTCGACGGCGGACTCACCAGCAAGAGTCCGCTCGCGACCGGCCGTTCGTCGATGTTGAGCTGAATCAGCTCCGCCAACCGCTGGGGCCGGCGCCCAGAACCTCGATGGATCCCTGACTGGCGTGTGAATGCTTGGTGCGGTGCGTCATTCGCCACTTTCCGTCGATCCGCGCCCATGAGTCGTGGTAGTCGCCGAGGGTGAAGAAGTTCAGGTGAGCCTTGCTCCCGGTGCCCACATGCATGTCGCTGACATAGGAGCGGCTGGTGGCGAGATCGCCGACCACCTCGACCAGCACGTTACCGATCAGATGTTGGGTGGGACCGCACTCGTCGAGGAACGAGCGGATGGACGCCACTACCTCGGCGGATCCGCGCAGAGTTCCGGTGCCCAATTCTGCCGTAGCGTCCGGCGTCATGATCCGGTGGAGTTCATCCCACGCTCGCGCATCCATGGCTCGGGCGAACTCGAAGATGGAGCGGGTGATCTCGCGTTCGTCGAGAAGAGTGGTGATGTCGATGCTCATGCTGTGCGCCTTTCTTAACGTCGGGGGGTTAATAAAGGCGCACAGCAGATGTCAGCGGTTGAGCAGCTTGCGCATCGCTTCGGCAGCGCCCTTGACCATCTTGTCTCGGGGGAAGCCACTGCGCTTCTTGGCGCCTTCGTAGTTTCCTGCAGCCACCCAGATCGGGCCGTCGGCAAGGTGTTCGAGACCTTCACGTGCAACATCTTCGGGCTCTGCGACGTTCATGCCCGGGATGTCGAAGTTCAGTCCCGCGCGAATCATAGCGGGTGTGCGAGTGACACCGAGAATGAACTCGACGACGTGAACGCCGTACGGCTGGAGTTCGAGCCACAGGCTTTCGGCGAAGATGCGCCCGAATGCCTTGGACGCCGCGTAGATGCTCTGGTGCTCGGAGCCCATGAATCCGGCCAGTGAACCGAGCAGCATGATGCCGCCGCGTCCGCGATCCTTCATCAATCCGCCGAAGTGGTGCGAGAGTTCGAGCTGCTTGTTGATGTTCAGCTCGATGACTCCGGCAAATCCCGTCAGATCTCCGGTGACGAACTCGTGGCCGTAGCTGTTGGCGCCGGCGTTGAAAATGAGGAGACCAACCTCGACGTCGTCGGTGACAGCCTTGATCTGATCGAGCGCGTCCGGAACGAGCAGATCCAATGCGAGAGTGCGTACTTCGACGCCGTTGGCGCGTGCCTTGGCCGCGGTCTCCTCGAGCGGGCCCGGCTTGCGGGCGATGAGAACGAGGTTGATGCCGATCTTGCTGAGCTCGTCGGCGAACCCTGCGCCGACACCTTCTGAACCGCCGGCGATGACTGCCCACGGGCCGTAGTACTGAGGATCGATCATTACTACCTTCTTCGAAAGATGTTGGCTTGACTAGTGAAACGGAGTCGGTACGGGTTCGCTGTCGTCGACGATCGGCTGAGGCACCGGCTCGTCGTTGAGGATCTCGAGTTGGCCCGCTGTTGCAGCGTTCACGATGGACGCGATCAAGGCGCCGCACTGCTTGCGAGGGGCACCGGGTCGTCCCTCTCGCTGCCCGAATTCACGGTCGTCGGCGATTTCGAGGCACTGGGCGCGGGCCTGGTCACTCCACTGAACGGTGGTGTGTTCCCAACTGTTCTTCTGGACCAGGACCTGAGCCTTGCACTCAGCGCACGGAAGAGGCTGCATCTTCGTCTGCCTTCTTTGCAGCGAGGTTGTCTTCGACTTCCTTCTGCCAGGCTGCGACGGGTCGCGCGGTGTCGAGTTCGAATTCGAAGCGCTCGGTCATCTCGGGAGCGATGTCCGCGACATCGACGTAGAACTGTTCGTACCAGCGACGGAGCTGGTAGACCGGGCCGTCTTCTTCGCACAGGAGCGGGTTCTCGATGCGAGTCTTGTTCTTCCAGATCTCGACGTCCTGCTCGAAGCCCTTGGCGATGAACGTGCCGAAGTTCGCGGCCATCGCGTCGGCGGCTTCACCCTGGAAGCGATCCGACTTCTTGACGATGATGCCGTACTGGAGCACGAACTTGTCAGCGCTGACCGGGTAGTGGCAGTTGATGAGCACAGAGTCGACGTTGTAGTCCTCGTACTCGTAGGTCAGGTCGTCGACCATGAAGGAGGGGCCGAAGTACGTGGCAACCGAGTTGCTGCCGACCATCTTCGGGGTGCCTGCTGCGTGGGGACGCATGTCCGAGCGAGCGACGCCGCGCATGTACTGCGTTGCGGCGTGGCCTTCGAAGACGTTCTTGAAGTACGTCGGGAAGGAGTAGTGCACGTAGAAGAAGTGCGCCATGTCGACGATGTTGTCGACGATTTCACGGCAGTTGGTGTCGACGGTCGTGGTGTACCAGACCCAGTCGCTCCACTCGTCGCTGAGCGCGCCTTCGATGCGGGGGATAGCCACGTCGTCGGTCGGCGGGTTGCCCTCGGGGTCATGCCAGACGAAGAGCATGCCGTCCTGGTCGAGGGTTTGCCAGGCGCGCGTCTTGGCCAGCGGGGGGACGCGGCGTGCGTACGGAATCTTCTGGCACTTGCCGTTGCCGCCCCAGCGCCAATCGTGGAACGGACAGGCAATGGCGTCGCCCTTGATGGTGCCCTGGCTCAAGTCGCCACCCATGTGACGGCAGTACGCGTCGAGGATCTTGACGTTGCCTTCACTGTCGGCGAAGACGACCAGTTTGGTGCCGAACGCCTCGATGGAGTGCGGCTGGCCGTCCTTGAAGGACTCCGTGAGTCCAATGCAGTGCCATCCACGCGCAAAGCGTGTAGGCGCGGTTCCAGCTTGGATCTCGCGAACCTCGTCGTTGTCGGACTGAGTGATCGTCACGATGAGTCCCGTCCTTTCCAGGGGCAGTGTCGACGCCCGACGCTAGGGGAGCGTGAATTGCCTCTGAAGTCTCGTCTCACTGGCCGGGACCAGCGGCGAGCGCGAGGATCCGGCGGCTGATCCCGGCCTCCGGGACTTCCGATCACCGGAACGCGTGACCGACATATCGTGACGGGGCAGCCGTTATGTCTATCTGCCGATCCGCTCCCTCACGGTTCGGTGCGAGGAGTGTCTCCCATGGTCAACAAGGTTCTGAGTTCAGTCCGTGATCTGCTCCCGAAGATCGCGGCCCGCGCTCAGAAGGTCGACGATTCGCGCAAGATCTCCGAACGGACCATCCGGGAGCTGTCCGAAGCCGGCGTCTTCTCCATGCTGGCGCCGAAAAGATACGGAGGTGCCGAGAGCGACCCGGTTCAGTTCTACGAAGTGGTCAGGGCCATCTCGGCTGCCTGCGGCTCGACCGGTTGGGTCGCGTCGGTGGTGGGGGTGCACCCGTGGCATCTTGCACTTTTCGACGACCGAGCGCAGGCCGACGTGTGGGGAGAGGATCAGACGACGCTCATCTCGTCCGCCTACGCGCCGGTCGGTCGACTGACGGCGGTGGACGGTGGTTACGAACTGTCGGGCCAGTGGGGCTTCTCTTCCGGCTGTGATCACGCGAGTTGGGCATTGCTGGGCGCGATGGTGGTCGGCATGGATGGTCGTCCCGTCGATTTCATGACGGTGTTGGTGCCGCGTACGGATTACGAGATCCGAGATGTCTGGGATGTCGTGGGGATGCGCGGCACCGCGAGCAACGAGATCGTGGTCGACAAGGCCTTCGTTCCCGAGCACCGATTGAAGCGCAACTACGAGACCGCACAACTTCGCGGCCCAGGCCAAGCAGTCAATCCTGGTCCGCTGTACAAGCTTCCGTTCGGGAGTATCTTCACCTCGACGGTTGCCGCTCCGTGTGTGGGCATCGTCGCCGGTTGTTACGAGGGGTACCTGGACGTGATGCGTGAGCGCGTCCGTCTGAGTTTGGGTGGTGGACGGTTCAGCGAGGATCAGTTCGCTCAGGTCGCCGTCGCACGTGCGTCGTCGGAGATCGATGCTGCGATTCTGCAGATGGATCGCAATATCCGGGAGATGTACGAACTTGCTGTGGCCGGTCAGGAGCTCCCACTCTCGATGAGGCTGCGTGCGCGTCGTGATCAGGTTCGTGCGACGGAACGCTCGGTGGAAGCGATCGACATGCTTTTCAAGACGGCAGGCGGGAACTCCCTCTCTCGCGGAAACCCGATCGAGCGTGCGTGGCGTGACGTTCATGCGGGCAGCGTTCACGTTGCCAACGAACCCGAGCGCGCGTTGGCGCTCTACGGCCGGGCGGCGTTCGGACTGCCGGTGGAGGACAACCTGATCTGACGGGTTGGCGCGTCACCGGGTGGGGTATTTGCCTTTGGATGAGGGAAGTACCGGCTCTGACCATCGGCTCGATCGTCGACATGGCGGGTGTCGCGCGCGCGAAGGTGATGCCGGCCGGCCGAACCGGTGTCTTCGAGAAAGCCGGTGCGGGAGTCTCACCGAGCTGGAACGTCTTCTGTAGCGACGATCGGATTGCCTTCACCGATTCCTTTTCCGTCGTGGGTGATCTCCGGTTGCGTATCGACCGCTCCGACCTCCGTGATCTCGGCGGGGGCGTGTCGTGGGCGCCGGCGACGTTGCACGAGCAAGACGGTGCGACGGCTGCCGTGTGTACTCGGTCCGCACTCACTGCCGTCGTGGCGCGGCTTGCCGCCGACGGACTGGAAGCTCGGGTGGGTCACGAGATCGAGTTCACTCTTTTCGGTGATGCGTGCAACGGAGCGTGGTCGGCGTACGGGTTAGGTGCAGTCCTGCTCCGCGAGGACTTCCTCAAGGACCTTCTGCGCAATGCCGAACGCGCACAACTTCATATCGAGCAAGTGCATGCAGAGTACGGACCGGATCAATTCGAGATCTCCATCGCTCCGGCAACTCCTGTTCAGGCTGCCGACCTGGTGATACTGGCCCGGATCTTGATCAGCCGCACTGCCAGAGCCCACGGATTGGCGGCCTCGTTTTCACCGATACCTACGGTCGGAGGTGCAGGGAACGGTGCACACCAGCACTTTTCGTTGAACTCAGGTGGGCGGCCCGTCTTCTCCGGTGGCGGGCAGGAGTACGGGATGACCGACAAAGGATCGTCAGCTTTGGGTGGAATCCTCTCTCACCTCGCGGAATTCACGGCCATCTTTGCGTCCTCACCGCTCTCCGGGGTCAGGCTGCGACCGGACAATTGGTCGGGGGCCTACGTCTGTTGGGGGCTCGAGAACCGGGAAGCGGCACTGAGGTTCTGCGCCGAGTCACCGTCGAATCCACACGGCGCCAACGCCGAAGTGAAAATCGTCGATCCATCGGCCAACCCGTATCTGGCGACCGCTGCGATACTTGGCCTTTCGCATATCGGTATCGGCAATGCCTCGCCATTGCCGCCGGAAATTGTGGTGAACCCGTCGACTCTCACGGAGGCGGAACGTGATGAGCGCGGGGTGACCCGAGTCCCCACCGATCTGCGCGAGATAGTGCAGAAGTTCAACTCCTCCTCGGTGGCGAAGGAAATCTTCGGGGAGTCGATCATCGAAGCGATGGTGTCAGTGAAGGGAGTTGAGCGCGAGACTTTCTCGCAGATGGACGAGGCGACAACCGTCGAGCGGCTTCGATATACCTGGAGCTGAAAGGGTTGACGCGCAAGATGTCGAGTCCTATGTTTAAGCTATTCCTTAATTAAGGAGTTGCTTACATGGACGAGCGAAGCGGCCGACTCGATGCAGTGTTCAGCGCATTGGCCGACCCGACGAGGCGTGAAATGCTCTCTCGCCTCACTGATGGTTCGATGACCGTCGGTGAGTTGGCCGAGCCGTTCGAAATGAGTCGACCCGCCATCTCTCAGCATTTGAAGGTGCTCGAGCGAGCCGGTCTCATCGAACGAACCGCCACCGCGCAATGGCGCACGTGCACCCTTCGCGCAGAGGGTCTCGACGACGCCAGCGCCTGGGTCGACGAACACCGGCGAGGCTGGAACGAACGCTTCGACCTCCTCGACGAGCGTCTACGTGAGCTGAAACAACGTCGACCGAAGAAGGAGAAGGACAATGAGTGACCAGAACGTCGATGCCACTGCAGAATTCACCATCACCCGGATCTTCGACGCGCCGCGCGACCTTGTCTGGCAGGCGTGGACCGACCCCGACGAGGCGGCGCGCTGGTGGCATCCGAAGGGTGTCAGCAGTCCTCGTGAGCATGTCACGATCGATCCCAGAGTTGGCGGAACGTACCGCTACCTGATGATCAACGACGAGAACGGAGCCGAGTACCCCACCGGCGGAACCTATCTCGAGGTCGACGAGCCGAAGAGGCTGGTCTTCACCTGGGGAAATCCGAGTGATCCGGTGGATGCCGCACCTCGGATAACGGTCACGCTCGCAGAACGGGGTGACAAAACCGAGATGACCTTCCACCTGGTAGGAATTCCGGGATTCAAGGGTGACGGGAATGTGTACGACGGATGGGAATCCGCTTTCGACGTGTTGGACGAAGTTCGCGCCGGCGACTAGTCGGGAATCGGACACCGCGACAGCGGTGCCGGTGATTGAATGGGCTGATAGTCCATTCGTCACCGACGCAGGAGAGCCTGATGGCACCAGAAGTTGCGGTAGTTCTCGAGGGATACACCTACTTCGAATGCCCGCGCTGGCACGAGAACCGGATCTGGGTATCGGACTTCTACACCTACCAGGTGATTTCGGCCTGCGAGGACGGGACAGACATACGCGTCGAGGCGGAGGTTCCAGGGCAGCCGTCCGGGCTGGGGTGGCTTCCGGACGGCAGATTACTGGTCGTCTCCATGCGGGACCAGAAGATTCTGCGGCGAGAATCCGATGGCGAGTTGGTGGTGCACGCAGACTTGTCCGGGTACGTCAGTGCCAACGTCAACGACATGCTGGTCGACGCACAGGGACGAGCGTACGTGGGCAACTTCGGGTTCGATCTGATGAACCTGGCCCCCGTCGAGACGGCAGATCTCCTCCGCGTCGACCCCGACGGATCGGTGCACGTCGTCGCGCGAGATCTCCACTTCCCCAACGGAATGGCTCTGACGTCGACCGGAGATCTGCTCGTGGACGAAACGCTGGGAAATCGAATCAGTGCGTTTGCCGTCCAGGCCGACGGCTCTCTGGGTGAACGCCGCGACTGGGCGTCGTTCGGGCCGGTGCCTGGTGGACCCGAGATGGAGACCACCCTCGCTCAGATCGTCGTTGCGGCGGACGGGTGTTGTATCGACGGAGACGATTCGATGTGGGTGGCCGATGCCCTCGGAAGCCGTGTTCTTCATGTGGGCGCCAGCGGGGAGATAGTCGACGAAATTGCCTTCGACAGCGGTGTCTTCGCTTGCGGACTCGGCGGTTCCGACGGTCGTACCCTGTTCGTTTGTGCCGCCCCGGATTTCAATGAACACGCTCGCAAGGTGGCTACCGAAGGAAAGCTGCTGTCGATTCGCCTGGAGCCTTTGAGCTGATATGGAATTGGTGACCTCGCTACCTGCCGACACTCCGCTGCGGCAGGTAGCTCAGCACGTCCGACGCATCGAGAACCTTGGTTTCGACACGGTGCACATCTCCGAAACCATTCGTGATCCGTTTGCGGTGGCGGCCCTGGCCGTCGAGCACAGCAGTACTCTCACTGTCCGGACGTCGATGGTTGTCGCGTTTGCGCGCAGTCCCATGGTGACGGCTTTGGCTGCCTGGGATCTTGCGGGTTTCTCGGGTGGACGATTTCAACTGGGGCTTGCGACGCAGGTGCGTGGGAACATCGTCGGGCGGTACTCGATGCCGTGGACGGATCCTGTTGCGCAACTGCGTGATTACGTCAGCGCTGTACGCGAGATCTTCCGAGTGTTTCAGGAGGGCGGTGAACTCGACCATGCCGGAACGCACTACACCTTCGACCGGCTGCAGCCCTACTTCAATCCCGGGCCGCTCGATGTTCCGGCTCCGGAGATCTGGACCGGGGGAGTGAACTCGCGCATGTGCTCACTGGCGGGAGCCGTCGCCGACGGTTTTGTTTCTCACCCCACCAGCTCCCATCCGAAGGTGCTCGCGGAGAGGATCATTCCATCGTTGACGGCAGGAGGAAGGAAGCCGCGACTGATTGCCGTTCCGAAGATGATCACCGGCAAAGATCCTGCCGCGATACTTGCTCAACGAGAAGCGGTGCGCAGTGAACTTGCCTTTCTCTACTCCACTCCGGCGTACCGAGTCGCGCTGGAGGTCCTCGGATTATCCGAGGTCGGGGAAGAACTGACAGTGATGGCGCGGGCAGGTGATTGGGCTCGACTACCTGACGTCCTCACCGACGATGTTCTCGACAGGCTGGTCACGCAATGCACCTACGCCGAACTCCCCGAGGTGCTGAGTTCGAAATACGCGAGTCTCTGCGACGGCATTGCACTGGCGGTGCCGGCGAATCCCGCCGACGACCGCGTCTTCGCAGCGATGTGTGAGGAGATTCGAGCCGCCGCAGCGTCTGCCCCGTGACGTCCAGTCGGCGCGAACTACACTCTCGACATGGGGCGCGTCTACGAAGGCATCGATGAAAAGCTCACCACGTGGTTGCAGGCTCAACCGCTGTTCGTCGTTGCCACCGCACCGTTGTCTGCTGACGGGTTGGTCAATTGCTCACCCAAAGGGGGAGTCGGATCGTTTGTGGTGCTGACATCCAACCGGGTGGCGTACCTCGACCTCACCGGCAGCGGTGTGGAAACCATCGCGCACGTGCGCGAGAACTCCCGAATAACACTGATGTTCATGGCGTTTGACGGACCACCGAAGATCGTACGACTGCACGGTCACGGACACGTTCTGCTTGCAGGGTCGGAACCGTTCAACGAGCTTGTCGGTAGGTTCCCTGAGCACCCGGGGCTGCGGTCGATCGTCGTGGTCGATCTGACGCGCATTTCGGATTCGTGCGGATTCGCAGTACCGCTGATGGACTACCAATCCGATCGTGACGTGCTCGACCGCGTAGCGGAGAAGAGGGGGCCGGAGCGGCTCATCGCCTATCGCGCCGAGAAGAACGCGAAGAGTGTGGACGGGTTGCCCGGTATCGACCTGGAGTGATACAAAATCGCGTCGCCGTGCGAAAGAGTGTGGGGCAGGTGATTCTGACATTGCCTGCCCCACGTCCTCGTTGTGCTGGTTACTTCGCCATGTCCTGGGCTGCTCGGTACGAGAAGACCATGGCCGTGCCGAGCGGAACGCCAGGACCGGGGTAGAAGCGGCCGCTCAGTGACGCGCTCGTGTTGCCGGCGGCGTACAGGCCGTCGATGGCGCTGCCGTCGGCACGCAGGACTCGACCGTTGACGTCGGTGACCAATCCGCCCTTGGTGCCGAGGTCACTGAGGACGATGCGGGCCGCGTAGAACGGACCGTTCTCGATCGCCGTCAGTGCCGCATTCGCGCCGCCGTTGGGTGGGCAGAAGAATGCGTCGTACGGGTCTTCGCCGCGATGGAACTCTTCGTCGACTCCCAGCTTTGCGGCGTCGTTGAACTTTTCGACAGTGCTGCGCAATGCGTCGGCCGGCAGTCCGGTCTTGGCGGCGAGTTCTTCGAGAGTGTCGGCGGCGACCCAGGTTCCGGCCTCGAGGTGCTTGGCGGGCGCCGTGTTCGGGATGCAGATGGCAGGCAGTCCGCCACCCTCGCGCGAGTCGAAGATCATGAACGACGGCACTGCAGAACCGTTGTCGTCGTGCGCATCCATGGCCCGGCCGAACTGGTCGTACGGGAGAGACTCGTTGAGGTAACGCTCGCCCGCGTTGTCGACGACGAGTCCGCCGCGAACGCCGACCATGAATGCGGCGCTGCCGTCCGGCTGCTCGACGCCGGGGCAGAACCACGCCTGATCGAGCAAAGCGGTTGCGCCACCGACAGCAATTCCGGCGGAGATCGCGTCACCGGTGTTGGCGCCGAAGGGACCCATACTCCAGATCGCTTTGCCGGGGGTGCCGGCCTGCTCACGCATCTCGGCGTTGCCTTCGATGCCGCCCGCTGCCATCAGCACACCGCGGTTCGCCTTGATTCGCTGGGTTTCGCCGCCGGATTCGACCTCGGCGCCGACAACCCGACCGTCTTCCACGATCAGGGAGGTGAGGATGGATTCGGTACGAAGTTCTGCGTTACCGGTGCTCTGGACTGCGGCCAGCAGTCGGCCGATCAGTGCGCGCCCACCGATCATCGGGCCGGGAGCATGATCCTGACCGGTGCGGTCTTGGTCGAGTTCCGGACGCACCTTGCCGGCGAGGTCACCGATGTCGGCGGGATCGAGATCGAGAGGGTTGATGGAGCGTCCCGTGTCCATCCGGCCTTCGGCCTTGTAGTAGTCGGGGAACGCACGGAACTCGAATTCGATGTGCGGGTTCTGCTCGAGTAGTGCGACGACATCGGGAGCGGTCTCGACATAGGCATCCTGGCGCTCGGACTCGGCGTCGCCGAGCAATGCGCGCAGATAGGTGCGTGCGTTCTCCGTCGAGTCGGGGAGTCCCGCACGTTCCTGTACTTGGGTTCCCGGCAGCCAGATGGATGCGCCCGAGTACGCGGAAGTTCCGCCGAAGCGATCGGTTTTCTCGAGGACGATCGTCGTCAATCCTCGAGCTGCCGCGGTGTATGCGCCGGTCAGCGCGCCGCCGCCGGAGCCGACTACCAACACGTCGCACTCGGTGGTCCAGTCCTGCATCATTGCGTCCTTACTCCAAGAGGGTGGGGTGTCCACGGAATACCGCACGGGGATAGAAGGCCATGCCAGGTCCCACTGAGCGGGCAATATGCCGAGATGGGTGGTCGAGATGAGAGAATTGGCGAGGTCGTTCGCGACCGGGACACAGAATCGATGATGGGGGCGACGTTGCCGAGAATTGCCGAGGTCAGGGACGCTGCAGAGCCCAGTTCGGACGAGCAGCGGGCGCGCCATGTGCGGATGCTGGAAGCGGCAGCCGAATTGGGGACCGAGAAGGAACTCTCACGGGTACAGATGCACGAGGTCGCCAAGCGGGCGGGCGTGGCCATCGGCACTCTTTATCGCTATTTCCCCTCGAAGACGCACCTCTTCGTCGCTGTGATGGTCGAGCAGATCGACCAGATCGGTGCCAGCTTTGTCAGGCATCAGGTTCAGTCGGACAATCCGCAGGATGCGGTGTACGAGGTATTGGTTCGCGCGACTCGCGGGTTACTGCGTCGGCCGGCTCTCTCGACTGCGATGCTGCAGTCGTCCAGTACCGCCAACGTCGCGACGGTGCCGGACGTGGGAAAGATCGATCGCGGCTTCCGGCAGATAATCCTCGACGCGGCCGGGATCGAGAACCCCACCGAGGAAGACAACACCGGGTTGCGTCTGCTGATGCAGCTGTGGTTCGGGGTCATCCAATCGTGCCTCAACGGTCGAATCTCCATCCCCGATGCGGAGTACGACATCCGCAAGGGATGCGACCTGCTTCTGGTGAATCTCTCACGGCACTGACGTGACTTCGCCCCTCTCTGGGGAGGGTTCGTCATGTTCGCAAAATTGAAATAAATTCTATTTTTGAATCCGCATCAGTTGAGAGTTGATGTCAATCCGGACATTGCCCTGACATCATTAATAGAATAAATTACAGAAAAATAGACGGTGAGCCAGCTCACCGACCGAAAACTCCACGAAGGAGCGAACATCATGGGTCATGCAGTCATCGTCGAGGCCGCTCGGACACCTATCGGCCGTCGTCGCGGCGCCCTGGCGGGACTGCACCCCGCCGAGATTCTGGGAGCAGCGCAGCTCGGCGTTCTCGAACGGGCAGGCGTCGCACCGGAAGACATCGGACAGATCATCGGCGGCTGTGTCACCCAGGCAGGTGAGCAGTCCAACAACGTCACGCGGCAGGCGTGGCTGCACGCCGGATTGCCGTACAGCACCGCGGCAACCACTATCGACTGCGCCTGTGGATCCGCCCAGCAGGCAGTGCATTTGATTTCCGGCCTGATTTCGTCTGGTCAGATCTCGGCCGGTATCGGCTGCGGCGTCGAGGCTATGAGCCGTGTGTTCCTGGGTCAGGCAAACGCACCCGGAACGGGAAACCCGTACCCGGACGACTGGACCATCGACATGGGTGACCAGTTAACCTCCGCGCAGCGAATTGCCGAGAAGCGTGGGATCACGCGCGCCGACGTCGACGCGTTCGGTCTGGAATCGCAGCGCCGCGCAGCTCAGGCTTGGGCTGAAGGACGCTTCGACCGCGAGATCGTGCCCGTCAAGGCTCCCGTGGTGGACAAGGAAGGCGTGCCTACCGGTGAGATCGCCACTGTCACTCGCGACGGGGGACTGCGTGAGACGACGGCAGAAGCGCTGGCTGGGCTCAAGCCGGTCATCGAAGGCCATATCCACACCGCCGGCAACTCGTCGCAGATCAGTGATGGCGCGGCTGCGGTACTGCTGATGAGCGAAGAGCGCGCACAGGAACTGGGATTGAAGCCCCGCGCGCGGATCGTCGCGTCCGGCATGGTCGGATCCGATCCCTTCTATCACCTGGACGGACCGATCGAGTCCACCCAGATGGTGCTCGACAAGGCCAAAATGACCTTGGACGACATCGATCTCGTCGAAATCAACGAAGCCTTTGCCTCGGTCGTGCTCTCCTGGGCGCAGGTTCACGGCGCAGACCTGTCCAAGGTCAACGTCAACGGTGGTGCGATCGCGCTCGGACATCCCGTCGGTTCCACGGGCGCTCGTCTGATCACCACTGCGCTGCACGAACTCGAGCGCTCGAACAAGTCGACGGCTCTGGTCACGATGTGCGCCGGTGGCGCTCTCTCGACCGCCACCATTATCGAACGCATCTGACCCGTACTGACACTGTCGAATTGACGAGGTAGACATGACTATTGGATTGAGTGAAGAAGATCGTGACCTCCGCGACTCCGTACGGGGCTGGGCGGCGCGTCACGCAACACCCACCGTCGTCCGTGAAGCCGTCGAGGCGAAGGTCGAAACTCGCCCCCAACTCTGGAACGGGCTTGCCGAGCAGGGGCTTCTCGGACTACACGTAGCCGAGGAATTCGGCGGCGCAGGATACGGATTGGTCGAACTCGCCATCGTCGTCGAGGAACTTGGACGCTCGATGGTTCCCGGACCATTCCTGCCGACGGTAGTGGTCAGCGCTGTTCTCAGCGATGCCGGAGAAACGGACAGACTGCCGACGCTCGTGGATGGCAGCACGCTCGGAGCTGTTGCACTACAGCCGGGTTCGCTGAAGATCACCCGCGACGGCGACAACACCACCCTCAGCGGAACGTCCAGCCTTATTCTCGGCGGCCATGTCGCTGACCTGTTCCTCCTCGCGACGGACAGCGGATTCGTTCTGCTCGGACGTGACCGCCTCGAGGTCACGGACTTGGCCAGCTACGACGTCGTGCGTCGTAACTCCGAGGTCACCGTCGACGGTTTGGTGCTCACCGATTCCGAGATCCTCACCATCGATACCCAGCGTGTACTCGACATTGCCGCAACACTGTTCGCGGCCGAGGCATCAGGCTTGGCCGACTGGGCAGTCACGACGTCGGCCGACTACGCGAAGGTGCGTCAGCAGTTCGGTCGCCCAATCGGCCAGTTCCAGGGTGTCAAGCACAAGGCTGCACGTATGCTCGCGCTTTCCGAGCAGGCACGCGTCTGCGCTTGGGACGCTGCGCGCGCGCTGACTCCCGCCAACGGCGTCGGTGCCGAAGAGGCTTCTCTCGCAGCAGCCGTCGCCGGAGCCACGGCCCTCGAGGCTGGCTTCTCCGTCACGCGTGACTGCATCCAGGTGCTCGGCGGAATCGGCTACACGTGGGAGCACGACGCGCACCTGTACCTGCGCCGCGCGCAGTCCCTGCGAATTCTGCTGGGTTCCACGGCATCCTGGCGTCGTCGCGTTGCCGAGCTGACCATTGCCGGAACCCGTCGCGTGCTCAGCGTCGAGCTGCCGCCCGAGGCCGAGGCGATCCGAGCCGACGTCCGAGCCGAGCTCGCTCCTGCACTCGAACTCGAAGGCGCCGCCCAGAAAACGTATCTCGCGGAAAAGGGCTACACCGCACCGCACTTCACGGCTCCGTGGGGCAAATCCGCCGATGCCGTCAGCCAGCTGGTCATCGCCGAAGAGCTACGCGCTGCGAAGATGAAGCCGCACGACATGATCATCGGCAACTGGGTCATCCCGACGCTCATCGCGCACGGCAACGAAGAGCAACTTGCCAAGTTCGTCCCGCCGTCACTGCGCGGCGACATCGTCTGGTGCCAGCTCTTCTCCGAGCCCGGCGCAGGTTCCGACCTCGCGGCGCTGAGCACCAAGGCCACCAAGGTTGACGGTGGCTGGAAGTTGCAGGGCCAGAAGGTGTGGACGTCGATGGCACGCGACGCGCACTGGGGAATCTGCCTCGCGCGCACCGACGCCGACGCACCCAAGCACAAGGGCCTGTCCTACTTCCTCATCGACATCAAGAACAGTGGCCTCGACATTCGTCCGCTGCGCGAGATCACCGGTGAAGCACTGTTCAACGAAGTCTTCTTCGACGACGTCTTCGTTCCCGACGAGTGCCTGGTCGGCGAGCCAGGCGACGGCTGGAAGCTCGCTCGCACCACGCTGGCCAACGAGCGTGTCTCGCTGTCCAACGACTCGTCGCTCGGATCGGGTGGCGAGGCTCTTCTGAGCCTGGTCGACGGACTGCCCGGTGGCATCGACGACGAGCAGCTGACCGTGCTCGGAAAGGTGCTGTGCGACGCGCAATCCGGTGGTCTGCTCGGTCTGCGCACCACGCTGCGCTCGCTCACCGGCGCGCAGCCGGGTGCCGAATCCTCGGTGGCGAAGCTGATCGGTGTCGAGCACATCCAGCAGGTCTGGGACGTGGCAATGGAGTGGGCCGGACCGAGTTCACTTCTGGGCGAACAGCATCGGATGTCTGCAACCCAGATGTTCTTGAACTCGCAGTGCATGTCCATCGCGGGTGGTACAACCAATGTTCAGCTCAACATCATCGGTGAGCGAATCCTGGGTCTGCCTCGCGACCCTGAACCGGGAAAGTGACCTGCACATGAGCAATCGCACCTTCGTCATCGGCGTCGGCATGACCAAGTTCGAGAAGATCGAGACCCGCGACTGGGAATACCCGGACATGGTGACCGAAGCCGTCTCGAATGCCCTGACCGATGCCGGGATCGGCTACGGCCAGATTCAGCGTGCTGCGGTCGGTTACGTGTTCAACGCGTCGACAGCAGGACAGCGAGCTCTCTACGAGACCGGTCTGACCGGCATTCCGATCTTCAACGTCAACAACAACTGCGCGACCGGCTCGACGGCGCTGATGATGGCGCGCGAGTGGGTCCAGGCCGGACAAGCCGAGTGCGCCTTGGCCGTCGGCTTCGAGAAGATGACCAAAACGGCGTTGACCGGTAACGGTGAGATGCCCAAGGTCACGACCTTGGACTCTCAGCTGAAGATCATGGTCGAGGATTACGGGTTCGCCCGATCGCCGATGACAGCTCAGCTGTTCGGTAACGCTGCCGTCGAGCACATGAAGAAGTACGGCACCACGGTCGAGCAGATCGCAGCGGTGGCGGTCAAGAATCACAAGCATTCGGTGAACAATCCGTACGCACAGTTCCGTGACGAGTACACCCTCGAACAGGTACTCGGCGACAAGATGATTCACGATCCGCTGACACGTTCGCAGTGCTCGCCGACCTCGGACGGCGCCGGAGCCGCGATCGTCGTGAGCGAGAAGTTCGTGCGTGAGCACGGCCTCGAAGACCGGGCGATCGAAATCGTCGCACAGGCGTTGACCACTGACACCGAGGCAGCGTTCGCCGAGAAGTCGATGATCGACGTGGTCGGCGCGCCGATGACGGCAGCTGCGGCAGAGCAGGTCTTTGCGCAGGCCGGGATCACCATCGATGACGTCGACGTCATCGAACTGCACGACTGCTTCGCGATCAACGAGATCATCACCTACGAGGGCCTGGGGATGTGCGCGGTCGGAGAAGGCGGAAAGCTCGTCGAATCCGGCGCGACCACGTACGGCGGCCAGTGGGTCGTCAACCCGTCGGGTGGTTTGATCTCGAAGGGACACCCGCTGGGCGCGACGGGCTTGGCGCAGTGCGCCGAACTCACGTGGCAGCTCCGCGGGACCGCGGATGCGCGGCAGGTCGACGGCGCTCGTATTGGCTTGCAACACAACCTCGGACTGGGCGGCGCGTGCGTCGTGACGGTCTACCGAGCCGGAACTTTGGAGAACTGATGGCTATCGATCTCGAGGTGGCGTTGGCCGCCGAACCGACTGTGCGCGAGGCGTCGTGGACCGATCGCGACGTCATGCTCTACCAATTGGGACTCGGGGCAGGGGTGAATGCTCTCGATCCCGCCGAACTGACCTGGGTGTACGAAAAGGGGCTGAAGGTACTCCCGACGTTTGCAATGGTTGCAGGCCAGGGAGTTTCGGCGGGTGTACTGCCCGCACCGTCGATGAGTATGCCGGGAATCGACATCGATCTGCGAAAGATCCTGCACGGTGGGCAGTCGCTGGCACTTCACGCGCCCATCCCGTCGACGGGTGCTGCCCGTATTTCCTCTCGGGTCGCCGATGTCTGGGACAAGGGTAAGGCAGCTGTGATCGTTCTCGAGACGGCGGCCGAGGACCTGGACGGGAATCCGTTATGGACCACCGGAATGCAGATCTGGGCGCGCGGCGAAGGTGGATTCGGCGGCAACGCCGGACCCGAAGTTGTTGCCGGGGTGCCTGATCGAGCGCCCGACAAGGTACTGACGTCGAGCACGAGTCCCTCACAGGCGCTGGTGTACCGACTCAGTGGAGACATGAACCCGCTGCACGCTGATCCCTCCTTCGCGAAGATGGCGGGCTTCGATGCACCGATTCTGCACGGCCTCGCGTCGTACGGAATCGTCTGCAAGGCCGTGGTAGACGGGATTCTCGACGGAGATCCGACGCGGGTGAAGAACTACTCGGTGCGGTTTGCCGGTTCGCTCTTCCCCGGCGAATCCATCACCACCTCGGTATGGCAGGACGGCAACACACTGACGTTGGCGGCGACGTGCCCCGAACGCGAGAACTCCCCGGTTCTCACGCACGCAACAATGGAGATCAACTGATGGACCTCGGTTCGCACCCCACAGCAGCGACACATCCGGGCGGCACGATTCTGACGTCGCCGCCGCAGGACGCCCCGGTCGACCGGGCCACGGCAGCAGCGCGTCGCGTTGTCGACGCGATGCTGCGCACCGACCGCGGAAACGCCAATTTGGACCGGGTTGCGGAGGAGCTCAACAGCATTGCAGAGCATCTCGAACAGCACTCACCCGAGGTGGCCGAGCGGTTGATCGACATGTGGAACGGTGAGGGCGTGACTCGTCACGACCCCGTGACCGGCCCCGAGAACGCCATTGCGCCGCCGCTCGTTCTGGAAGGGCTCGCTGACGGGTCGGTGCAGGGAGTGGTCACGTTGACGCTGCCGTACCAGGGCCCTCCCGGCCATGTGCACGGCGGTGTTTCGGCGCTGCTGCTCGATCACGTTCTCGGCGTCGCGAACGCCTGGGGTGGAACTTCCGGCATGACAGCACAATTGAGCACTCGGTACCATCGCCCGACTCCGCTGTTCGAGCCCCTCACGATCAGCGGCAAATTCCTGTCCAAGGACGGCCGCAAGATTCACACCGTCGGTGAGATCAAAACTGCGGACGGCGAATTGTGTGTGTCGGTAGAGGGACTGTTCATCGACAAGACCGTGCCGCGCCCCAGGTAGGGGCTTCGCCCCCGTGCGCCTTTTTGGTAGTGGGAACTACCAAAAAGGCGCACAGGGGTTCTGACGAAGGAAGGCCCAGTGGGCAAGCTCGACGGACGTGTAGCAGTGGTCACCGGTGCCGGTATGGGCATCGGGCGCGGAGTGGCGGGCGCGTTCGCGCGTGAAGGCGCGTCGGTGTTGGTTGCCGAGATCGACGAGGCAGCGGGCCTCGAAACCACCCAGTGGTTGCGGGACGAATGGGGCGCGGAGGCGGAATTCGTCCGGACCGACGTCACTGACAAAGCTCAGGTTGTTGCCATGGTCGACAAGTCCGTCGAGCGGTTCGGACGCCTCGACATCCTGGTCAACAATGCTTGGCGGACTTTCGGTTTCGCTCGGCTCGAGAAGATGTCCGACGAGCAATTGCGCGGCGGTTTCGACATGGCAGTGATGGCGGCATTCTGGGCGATGCAGGCTGCCCTGCCGGAACTGGAGCGTCACGGCACGGGCCGCGTGATCAACATGTGCAGCCTCAATGGCGTGAATGCTCACATGTACTCGGTGCAGTACAACGCGGCGAAGGAAGCATTGCGAACCCTGACTCGCACTGCTGCCCGCGAGTGGGCTCCCAAGCAGGTGAACTGCAACGTCATCTGTCCCGGTGCGCAGAGTGCGGCGTACAAGCGTGTCGCCGAAGCCAATCCGGAGAACGTGGCAGTGATGGCCGCACAGAACCCGATGGGGCGGATCGGCGATCCCCTCGACGACATCGGCCCCGTTGCGGCCTTCCTGGCAAGTGACGACAGCCGTTACGTCACCGGCAACACCCTCTTCGTCGACGGTGGTGGGCACATCAACGGCGTGCAGTGGGCGCCGACCGTCGACTGATCGACGGCGACGCAGCCGGTGTATCCGGCGTCTATTTGGCCGTGAACCCGGCGTCGACCGGCAACGCGATACCTGTGACGTACCGAGCCTGATCCGAAACCAGCCAGGCTATCGCGTTGCTGACGTCGGCAGCTTCGATCAACTCGACGTTCAAGAGGTTGCCCACGTAGGCTCCGCTCGATGTCGGGGAGTCCGCAAACAGCTTCGCGACCGCGTCGTTGACGACCATCGGTGTATTCGCGCCAGTCGGGTGCACGGAGTTGACACGAATATTGTGGGGAGCAAGCCAGTGCGACCACGTGCGCCCAAGCCCCACGATGGCGTGTTTACTCGCGCAGTAGCCGTCGGATCCGCCGGTGCCGTCACCTCCACGACCGACAAGTCCCAGAGTTGATCCGGTAAGGACTATTGCGCCACCTGTACCTTGTTCGATCATCGCGGGCGCTGCGGCCTGGACGGTATTCCAGACGCCGAATAGGTTGACCTCCATCTGGTCGCGGAAGGCGCGAGCATCGTCGATATCCGGGGACATCATGCCGATACCGGCGTTGGCCAGGACGATGTCGACGCTGCCCAGCTCCGCAATTCCTTCGGATACCGCAGTTCGCAGTGCGGACAGATCGCGAACATCCACTTCTCGCGCGACGATACTTCGTCCCAGGTTCTCGACCGCTGCTGTTGTCTGCCGCAAATCGTCGGCGGTTCCCATCGGGTAGGCCACCGATTCGATCTGACGGCAGATGTCGAGCGCAACGATGTTCGCGCCCTCCTGCGCCAATCGCACGGCGTGGCTCCTGCCCTGACCTCGGGCGGCCCCGGTGATCAGTGCGGTTTTGCCTTCCAACTGTCCGGGCATGCGTGCTCCGTCCGTCGTGAATCACGATTACTCGGTCATGAGTACTGACCCGAGGGGACGGCGAAATTCGTCGCCGGCGACGTAGTCTGAGTTCAGTTACAGCGGGAACTCGCTTCGGAAGAGAAGAGGCTCGGGATGTCCGATTGGGTGAAGAAGGTCGAAGCTGAAGCCAAAGGGCTCCTCGCCGAGGCGGAAGAAGAGCTGACCGTCCTCGAAGGTGTCGACACCATAGATCCGCTTGCCGACGACGATCCGGCACCAGAAGACGGCACCAAGCCGACGTCAGACTGACCCTGCGACCCGTCGGCGCGCCTCGACACCGCTCGGTATCTCAGTACGGTGGCGGGTCGTCCCCGTAGTCGATGGGTTCTCGGTGAGCCGGCGGTGATTTCCACTGCCTACATTGAACGTATTTCTCTGCTCGTTTCTGTATCCGTCGGCGCTGGCGATTGCGTTCACTCTGGATACGGGCAGCTTTGTTCTCCGCCTGGGTCCGCCGATTTCGACCGCCCTGGGGCGGTGTCGGTTCGTGCGATCCAGCCATCAGTCCTGCGGGTCGCGTTCGGTAACAATGCCCGGTCGGCGACGTCAGCGACATGGTCCGATCCTCGTTCGACGCGAACCGCCACCGGTCGGAATGCTTGAGGCGATGATGGTTGCGGCAGAACGCACTCATATTCGACGCGATCGTTTTACCGCCGCATTCGGGGTCGCCGTGATGGAACGGTTCATTGTGGTCCAGATCGGAATTCCAGGCCGGGACATCACAATGCAGCCATTGGCAGCTGCCCGCGATGATCCGTAACCAGGTATCGAGAACGGCGCCCGGTCGGTAGACGCGCGCCGAAGCAGGCACCGGCTCTGCGACGTCATCAGCAGGTGCGCGGACGTTTCGAATTGCGGCGTCACGGGCGATATCGCGAGCATGCTCAGCGCTGATCACCCCGTACCCGTCGAGGTGGGCGGGCTCACCGCCACCGTGCAGAGTGGAATCAGTCATCACGACGTGAACCACGGGCCGACGAACGACAACACCACCGCTACGATCCTGCGGGCAATCATCTCGGCCACAGTTGCACGGCAAGAATTGTGATCCGTTGGTCAACTCGAAGAGCGAGTCGGCTCGTCGCTGCTCGTACGTTCGTGAGTCGTTTCGGCATACCGACACTGCCAACTCGCGTAGTCGGCCGTCGAATGCCCTAGCCTGCTCTGCCGGAACGCTTCCCAAGATCTTTGCCATCCCGTCCTCGGCAGCGCTGACCCCGACGAAGCGATCGGTGAGAGCACGGCGTCGGCGTTCTCGCATACCTTCCGGGTCCACCATCGCCACGATCCGATCGATCGCCGCTGTCAGTCGCCTTCCCGTCAAGCCCGTTCCGCCTGCTACTGGTGGGGCGAGAACCTGCGCGAGCAGTAGTCGTTCCACCTCGTCGATCAATTCGTCTTTCACGTTCGCGGTCGCGGAATCGATCAAACCAACTCGGTACAGATCCAACTCGCCACGGGCCATCGCCGCTCGAGTGCGATGCAGACGAGTCTTTAACGAGAACCCCAACCCGATCAGCTTGCCGGCAGCCGCGCGACCCATCGTCAGTGACGCACCGACTTCCGATTCAGCCAATTCGTGTGCGGTCGACGACCACGCACCACTGGCGACATGCTCCGAGCTTCGCCGCGAAAAGAACTCGGCAATCACAGCGAGCTTGCGTTCGACCAGCATCGCCTCGCATGCATGCAGATCGGTCATGAGATCAACCAGCGCACAATCAGTTTCGGTACCGGTCAGCTGTGCTGAGATACCGAAGAGCTCTGTTGTCGGGTTGAACATGCATCCATTCTATTCGAATGTGTGTTCGATGCGAACTGAATTCTCAAATCAGTCGGAATAGTCCGAATCGGCCGAAATGCTTATTGTGCTTGCGTTTTGGATCCTGTTCATTCGAAACTCGAACGTGATTGTCGTGCCACTGTGTAAGTATCGGCTTGTGGCAGACAACGCGGTGAAACTCAGTGAACAGTCGCTTGTGCTCTTCATGGACTATGGACAGTTTTACATATACGGCGACGATGACGGTTTCGGGAGGGAAACGGACCTGCTCGAACTCGCGATGGCTTCGCGCCCTGCTTACAGTGACGGCACAGTTGTGATTGTCCTGAGCCCGCACCAGAACAACTTCAACATGCATACAACGGTCGAAGTCTGGTCCTCCCGACCCACATCCGATCGCGAGAAATGGCAGCAGGTCAGTGAGTCGTTTCTGACGGTTGGTCCGCAGGGGTCAATCAGCTTTGATTCACCTCCGGGTGGGGAGTTCATTGTCTGTGATGTACCCGAGGGGTCATATCTGGTCGAGATTGCCGGCCGCGGTTTTGTAAACTACGGCTGGCCCGGATCGACGGAACCCGGAGATGTTTGGCGGGTGCGTATGTGGCCTGCAGGTGGTGACGAGGTGCGGCCATCGCTGCAGTGGGACATGCCGGGATATGGCGTTCCTGTGGACGAACCGATACCTGAACCGATTCCTCGTCCACAACGGGACATCGAGTCGAAATGGATAACGATTTACGGCGAGAACGGCGAGCCGTCCAGGGTTGTGCAAATCAGTGACCTCCGCGCCGAAGCTGCTGAACGAGAGCGGCAGGAGTGGGGAGGAGATCCGATGCCTGAACTCGAACGATTCCAGTCCGGCAAAGATCTAGCTCGTATGGACCGACCACTTGTCGAAGCGGTCGTCCGCATGAACGTCGCGACTCTTCGTCGACTCGCGTTTTGGGCCGCTGTGCAGGCGTATGAGCATGCGGGATTAGCCGACAGGGATTGGGTTCGTCCGGCCCTCAACGCTATGCATGTGGGACAACAACTTCCGGAACCCTTCGGAAATCGCACAGCGGCATTCGAGCACCTACACGAGGAGGAATTTGGTGCGGGGACCGAGAATGTGGAGTTGGAAGTCAAGATCGAGATAGTGGACCATTCGCCGCAACCGGAGTCCAATCCGTTCGATCACGGGAATATTCATGTCCCGTCCTACGCTCTCAATGCGATTTTCGACGCGATCGAATCGGACCCGTTGACCGCAGCGGTCAATGCATTGGGAACGGCAGCAGTCACGTTCGGGAAGGATATCCGCATGTTGTTCGCGAGAGCGCGAGTTGAATTCGACCTCGAAGACTGAACCCCAAGTTATTCAAGGGACCTTCGTAGTGCGGTGAGCGGATCCGAGGCATCTCGACGCCCACGCGGACCAGGCCCTTCGGGGTTGACGAAGCGGCCCTCGTCCGAGCGAGTCCACTCGCGTACGGCCCATCTCTCCTTGATCGCCCAACGGCCGTCGCGTCGCTCCATGTGGTCGATGAACCGCGCACCACTGGTGAAGTTGATCATTCCGATGTCTTCGGGCCCGCCCCAGTGTGTGGACATCGAATATGCCTCGCTGATCGCGTGGTCGCCGTGCAGTTCGACCAGGTGGTTGCCGATGTGGTGCATCGTGCCGCCGATCGCGGAGAGTTTTGTTGTGGCCCAGGCGATGTACTCGTCGATGGTGCCGTCGAATCCGGTGTGATGGTCGATCGCGTCCGGGTGGTAGGCGCTGCGGACGAGATCGAAGTCGAGGCGATCGATGCCGCGGCAGTACGTCAGAACCACCTCACGAATTGCCTGCTTGTCGATGAGATCCTGCAGTGCCTGGTCCATGTCACGCCTCCTTGATGCTGGTCATCCAGTCGAGTAATTCCGGTAGTTCTTCGGCAGCGCAATCGAATACGGCAGGCCGAAGCACCACGGCAGACGCGCCGCGGTCGGACCAGTCCAGGACCTTGTCAGCGGTTGCCGAGAGGTCGACGGACCGATTGTCGCGCCGAACCGGCGCCGCAGACACTTGCACACGTGCGGTATCCGGCTCGCGGTCGTGGGCTTCGAACGTGTTGCGCAGCAATGTGACACTGTCGGTGAACGTTCCCAGGTCGGTCGGGTTCACGGTCCAACCGTCGGCGACGCGTGCTATGCGGTCGAAGTTCCGCCGGCTTGGTCCGAAACCGAAGAGCACCGGTACGCGATTTTGGATCGGCAGCGGGAGGCTGTGGTAGTTCTCGAAGGCGAAGTCGCGTCCCTTGAAGGTGGCCGGAGCATTGGTCCACAGTTCGCGACACGCTGCGACAGCCTCCTCCATGCGCCCGAATCGCGCGTCGAAAGGCATGTTGGTAGCGGTGTATTCGGCTTCTTGCCAACCGACGCCGAAACCCATGACGGCTCGACCTTCGGACAATGAGTCGAGAGTTGCAACCTGTTTGGCAAGCAGGGCGGCTGGGCGAACAGTGGCGATCAGAACCGATACTCCGAGGCGAGCGCGTTCGGTCACTGCGGCGATCGAGGAAAGAAGTGAAATCGGTTCGTACCAAGGGTGATCCAACGGGAACAGGAAGTTGTGTTCGGCTACCCGCTGAGCGTGTGCTTCGGCATTGAACCCGAGATGATCGCCGGTGCAGATCAGATCGATCCCGGCACGGTCAGCACGCGCGGCGAAGTCCAGAACCGGGCGAATCTTGCCGTCGAACAGGGCCTCGAGGCCCAAGATGTTGACGCCGATTTCCACAGTCGTCGTTCCTCTACAGTGCCCGCTTGGCATGCGCGGACATCTCGCCCATGTTGTCCAGACAGAAGAGTCTCGAGCTGAACTGCCACGACCCGTCGACGCAGGTGAAGCGATCGAAGTAGCGCCCCGCCAGAATAGGTTGCAGGGCAAGATCTTCGGTACCTTGGATGACCGTGACGTACGAGAGTGCCGTCGCTGATTCACCGTCGACCGCGATTCGCGTGTTGGTCAGCAGATGTTTGGTTCGTGGAACCGGCGGATCACCGTACATTCGAATGAAGCCGCTGCAGGCTGCGAACACTGCGTCGGCGTCGGACGAAATGAGCGTGATGGCAACCCCGTCCGGCCCGCACTGCCCGTAGTCGGACGAGGCGAACAATGCAGCGACTTCACGCAATCGGCCCTGATCGATCAGATGCGTGTACTCGCAGAGCAGGTCACGGATCGCCGACTCGGCGACGATCCGTGACAGCTCCGTGGTCATACGGTGATCTCGCGCCGAACCATCTTGCCGGTTGCATTGCGAGGCAACAGATCGCTGGTGATGCGCCACTTCGACGGCACCTTGAAGTAGGACAGTCGCTCGGCGGCGTAATCACGCAGCTCCGCCTCCGTTGTGGCGGCTCCGGGACGCAGGACGACCACGGCGGACACTTCCTGGCCGAGGTCGGGGTGCGGCATGCCGATGACAGCGCACTCGATCACGTCGGGGTGTTCGTCGAGCGTCTGCTCGATCTCGGTGGGGTAGACGTTCTCGCCGCCGCGCAGGATCAGGTCGGAACGACGACCGGTGAGACGGAGACGCCCGTTCTCGATTACGCCGAAATCGCCGGTGCGGAGCCAGCGTCCGGGGGCAATTGCCGACTCGGTCGCCTCGTCGTTCTCCCAGTATCCGAGCATGACGAAGGGGCTGCGTACGCACACTTCACCTTCGATGCCGTCCGGCAGCCATTCGCCGAAGGGATCGCGAATCTCCATCGAGACGGTGATGATCGGACGCCCGAGAGTGCCTGGGAACTCTTCGAGTTCGGCGCCGACGGCGACCGCAATGGCGGTGCTGCATTCGGTGAGGCCGTAGCTGTCGACCAGAGCATTGCGTGCGAACGGCACCTGCTCCTTGAGGCGTTCTTTGAACGCGGGCGACGACGGCGCGGATGCCAGTGAGAATGCAGTCAACGAAGAGACGTCGTACTTGGCGATGTTGCCGTGCTCGAGTAGCCGCGATGCCATCGTGGGGACAGCACCCCAGTTGGTGACGCGCTCGCGTTCGACCAACCCGAGCACCTTGTCGACGTCGAAGCCGCCCTCGGTCAGGATGACGGCACTGCCCGTCGCGAGACGGGGGACCACCAGATTGTGCAGGCTGGCGATGTGGAAGAGCGGGGAGGTGAGTAGATAACGCAGTGGGCTCGGCTTGGAAGCGTCGTACTCACGGCCGGTGAATGCGGCGCCGATCGCGTCGCTGTACTTGTGGTAGTCGACGACGGCCATCACGTTGCGGTGCGAATGGAGTGCGCCCTTGGGGCGGCCGCTGGTACCACTGGTGAACAGGATGACGGCGGGGTCGTCCTCGTCGATGTCGGTGCTCGGCACGTCGGAGCCTGCATATTCCGCGATGAGCGCGGGCAGATCCTCTTCCATGGTGAGGACCGTGATGTCTGCCGGCAGTTCGGGGAGGGCGGCGCCGCGCTTGGCGTCCACGACCAGAACCTTCGGACGTGAGAGCTCGATCCCGTGGGTGACCTCGCGCGGAACCCACCAACCGTTGAGACCGACTGCGATCGCGCCGAGCGCCTGCGTCGCGAAGAACGTCATGACCCATTCGGGAGTGTTGGCAGCGAGGATGCCCACACGGTCGCCCTTGCGGACTCCGTACTTGTCCCGCAGAGCAGTTGCCAGCGCGGCAACGGAATCGGCATGCTCGGTGAACGAGATTCGACGATCGCTGGTGACGAGATAGTCGCCGTCGCCCCAGGCCCGGGATGCCGAGATCAGTTCACCGATGGCGTGACCGCGGTTCTTCATCACAGGCATGACGGTGCCGAGAACCTCTTCTTCGACGATCTCGAATGGCCCACCTGGACCGGTGAGGCGTGAGACCGCCTGGTCCAGAAGCAACTGCGGATCTGCGGGGGCAGTCATGGAATGGCCTTTCGTATTGTGGCGCTTTTCACGTCACAAAATCTCACGAGAAAATCATATCTGTGGCGGCGGTTACCACTGAGCGAGACTGGGACGGTTCCGGCTCTGAGGCGTCGATACGTTCGAGTCGTATCGCAGTTGGAGTAATCGACATTCCGATATCGACTAGGACACAGGACACGATGACGAACACCGCCACCGAAGCATCTTCGAATGCAGCTCTTGCAGCTCCTCAGCGCGAGGACGTCGCGCAGATGTTGATCGACCGTCTCGGTGATCAGCACCTGGGCCTGCGGACGCGGACGCAGGACTGGAGCTGGGACGAGGTGGTGCGCGAGAGCGCAGCGCGCGGCTCGCTGGCGAAGTCGCTTCGCGCGCCCGGACCGTTTCACATCGGAGTACTTCTCGAGAACGATCCGGAGTTCCTGTTCTGGCTCGGCGGCGCGGCCCTGACCGGGGCCACGATCGTCGGCATCAATCCGACCAGGCGTGGAGCTGAACTCGAGGCTGAGGTCCGGTACGTCGACTGCCAGCTGATCGTCACCGACAAAGCAGGCTACGAGAAGCTTGCCGGCCTGGACCTCGGGCTGACCGAAGATCGTTTCGTCCTGGTCGACGACGCGTCGTACCCGGACAGGATTGCAGCACATCACGTCGAGTCGCCTCAGATCGACCTCGGTGTCGACGCGTCGACGCTGTTCTTGCTTCTCTTCACCTCGGGCACTACCGGAATGTCCAAGGCAGTGCGGTGCAGCCAGGGGCGTCTGACGCGGTTGGCCTACGCGAACTGCGCCAAGTACGACATCGACCGCGACGACGTCTGCTACTGCTGCATGCCGCTCTTCCACGGCAACGCGTTGATGGCTCTGTGGGCGCCGGCCCTTTCGCAGGGAGCTACGGTCTGCCTCGTTCGTAAGTTCACGGCCTCGGGATTCATGCCGGACGTTCGGTTCTACGGCGCAACATATTTCACCTACGTCGGTAAGGCCTTGGGGTATCTCATGGCGACGCCGGAACTGCCCGACGACATCGAGAACACCCTCACCCACGGCTTCGGGACCGAGGCGTCGCCGGGGGACAAGGCAGAGTTCATCCGTCGTTTCGGTGCACAACTTTTCGAGGGATACGGTTCGAGTGAAGGTGCCGGTTCAGTAGTGCTCGATCCGAACCAACCTGCCGGAGCACTGGGCCGTCCCGCGAGCGAGAACATCGTCATCGTCGATCCCGATACGCGCGAAGAGCGACCCCGCGCAATTCTCGACGAGCACGGTCACGTGCTGAACCCCGACGAATCCATCGGCGAGATGGTCGACAAGGCCGGATCGAAGAAGTTCGAGGGGTACTACAAGAACGAAGACGCGATCGCCGAGAAGATTCGCCACGGTTGGTACTGGACAGGCGATCTCGGCTACGTCGACGAGGCCGGCTTCATCTACTTCGCGGGACGCAAGGGCGACTGGATCCGGGTCGACGGTGAGAACACCTCGGCCCTGATGATCGAGCACATCCTGCGTCGGCACCCCAAAGTGATTGCCACGGGTGTCTTCGCGGTACCGGATCCGCGTTCGGGTGATCAGGTCATGGCTGCGATCGAGGTCGCCGATCTCGCCGATTTCGATCCGGTCGAGTTCGCCGACTACCTTGCCGCGCAGGCGGATCTGGGTACCAAGGCAGCGCCACGATTTGTTCGCGTTTCGACCGACCTGCCCGTCACGGGCTCCAACAAGGTACTCAAACGTGAACTTCAAGCCGATCGCTGGCGGACCGACGAACCAGTGTTCCACTGGGTGGGCCGAGGCACTCCCGAATACACGTTGATGACCGAAGCTGACGTGGTGAACCTGGAGAAGGAGTTCGAGACGCACGGCCGCACGCGGTTCCTGTGAGTGAAGTTGCGCTGGTGACCGGCGCTTCCCGGGGGATCGGCCGAGAGTGCGCGCTGGCATTCGCGCGCGCCGGATTCGACGTTGCAATCACTGCTCGCACCGTTCGTGAAGGAGAGGGGCGGGCAGCCCCGCGAACGAGGCAAGGCGAGCAAGTGATTCCGGTGCCCGGCAGCCTGGAGACGACGGTTGCCGAGATCGAGTCCTTCGGTGTGCGCGCATTGGCCGTTCCGATGAACCTGCTCGATCTGGCATCCGTCCGCGGCGCCGGTGAACGGGTGCTGGCCGAGTGGGGACGTGTCGACGTGCTGGTGAACAACGCCTATGCGCAGACTGTCGGAAACATGGACCGGGTGCTCGACATCGAGATCGACGACGCTCAGGCGATGGCGATCGGGAATTATCTGCACCAACTCGCTCTGGTCCAGGTGATACTCCCGTCGATGATCAAGAGCGGCAACGGCGTAGTGGTCAATCTGGCATCGGGCTCGGCGACCATGGATCCGCCTGCGCCTCCCGGCGAGGGTGGTTGGGGTCTGTCGTACGCCGCGTCGAAGGCGTCGTTCGGACGTATTGCCGGAGCGATCAACTCCGAGTACCGAGACGCCGGAATCAAAGCGTTCAACCTGAGTCCGGGATTTGTCATCACGGAATCAGGGAAAGCCCGTGGTGGCGCGGACGCAATCGTGGACGCCGGATTTGCGGCCACACCGGCATCCGTACCCGCTGCAGCGGCGGTGTGGCTTGCAACAGATCCCGATGCGGACCGGTACCTCGGTCGCGTCGTGGATGGTCCGAAATTGATGGCGACACTGGAGGAAACGGTATGAAGCTCGGCGTGGTCGTTCCGGTCGAACTGGGTCGAAGCGGAGACCCTGATTGGATTCTGCAATTCGCCCGTGCGGCCGAGTCGCTGGGTTTCGACGAGATCTCGGCAGTGGAGCACTCGGTGGTCATCGCCGACACCGAGAGCGAGTACCCCTATTCTCCGACCGGAAAATCGCATCTTCCCGATGACTGCGACATCCCGGATCCGCTCGAACTGCTTTCGTTCGTGGCGGGTGCCACAACCACTTTGGGCTTGTCCACTGGAGTTCTGGTGCTGCCCAATCACAATCCGGTAGTGCTCGCCAAACGATTGGCGACGCTCGATCGCCTTTCCGGTGGGCGATTGCGCATCTGCCTCGGCCTGGGGTGGATGAAGGAAGAGATCGAGGCGTGCGGCGGTGACTTCGAGCGCCGCGGCAAGGTAGCCGATGAGGCCATCGCGGTGATGCGTTCACTCTGGGCGGGCAAGGAAGCAGTCGATTTCGACGGCGATTACTTCTCGTTCAAGGGTGCGTACAGCTGGCCGAAGCCGCACCGCGAATCCGGAGTTCCGCTCTACATCGGTGGACACAGTCTCGCTGCTGCTCGGCGAGCAGGCCGGTTGGGTGATGGTTTCCAGCCGCTGGGACTGGCCGGTGAAGATCTCGACAAGGCTGTAGCGGCGATGAAAGCGGCTGCGGTGAAGGCAGATCGAGATCCTGCCGACGTATCGCTGGTACTCGGTGCGACACTGCCCAGGCTCGACGAAGCGAAACTCGACTGGGCACGCGGGTTGGGAGCCGATCGAATCGTGTTGTCCGCGAGTCGTCGTGGCACGTCGCTGGAACTGATCATCGACGAAATGGCCGAATGCTCGAAGCGGCTGGGGCTGAGTAACTAGGAGTGCGGGCGTGACCGGCAGCCATCGGAGCGGCTGCCGGTCATTGCTGTAGTTATTGCTTGGTCAGCAATTTGCTCCGGAGCTTTGCGATCGTGTCGGCGTCAAGTTTCAGCACGTCCTGCGAAAACTTCTCCCACCCACCGAACTGGTCGCGAATCTTGTCGAGTACTGGCTGAATCTGGCTGGGACGCTGCTCCATCAACGGTTTCAACAGATCGACATCGATTCCTTTCGAAGACAGAAACGTGTAGGTCTGTTCGTTCTTGGCTTTGTTGTAGGTGTTCGACAGGACGAAGTCGTCGACGATGGTCTTGTCAGGAACACCCAGAATGCCGAGAAGTAGAGCTGTCATCAGTCCAGTGCGGTCTTTGCCTGCCGTGCAGTGGTAAGCGACTGCGGACTCGGAATCGGCGATGGTCCGTAGGGCTTGGGAATACCCAGTCATTCCGTCAGGCTTGGACAGTTGGTCGACGGCGCCGGTGTCGCTGATCCGGACGGCTTCACCGCCCCCGAGCACCTGCTCCACGATTGCAGGGTCACCAGATTTCAGGGCACTCGTAATCGCTGTGGCAAGAGCCTGAGTGCCGGCATCCAGGACTGCCGTGTTGACCACTTTCACGTTCGCGGGAACCTTGTCTGCTCCGTCCTTTGCGATCTCGCTGTCACCTCGGAAATCGACAACGGTCCGGATGCCTGCGTTCTCGATCGTTTGTTGATCGTCAGCAGTCAGATCGCTCAAGCGGTCGCCACGAAAAACCAGGCCCCACTTGACTGATCGGCCGTCGGCTGTCTCGTATCCGCCGACATCACGCACGTTGGCTGCGCCCTGCAGCGTCACGTGGCGGGTTGACGCGATGGTGGAAGTGCCGTCCTCGTCTATGACCTCGAAGTACCAGCGTGACAGTGGGTCGAGGCCGTCGACCTCAGTGGAGAAGCCGTCGACCGTGCCAATTTCCTTTCCTTCTGCGGCTGGGTTTTTCGGGTCGGTGGCGGCGAATACACGCACCTTTTCCGAGCCGCCGTGTTCCCAGACCAGTGAGTAGTGTCCGGCGGACGCTGATGTCACGTCGAGGTCGGTCGGCGTTTTCGCCGACTCGGCCTTGCTGCATGCGCCGAGTACGAGCATGAGTCCTGCCGCCGACAGCGCAAGAACTCGAGTTTTGCAAGTAGCCATGGGTCCTCCGAATCCAATTGGAAATCGGAGGCTACGCACCAGTGATCACTGTGTCGTGACCGTGTTGTGCAGAGCGGGAAAACTGCAGGCTGGAGTGCTTGTCGCCGATGATGATCAGGGATGGGCCAGCCCGTTCAGGAGCATCGCGCCGACAAAGATGGCACTGCTTGCGCGGGCGCTGCAGGACGGGTTGATCGCAATCGACGAACTCTGATCGAAGCGCGAGCGATCGGGTGCGTCGATCCGGGAGTCAGTCGAGGGCGGTGGCGTCGGTTGTCGGCGTCTTGGTGCCGGGAGTCGCTTCGATGTCGAGAACGACCTGGCTGTCGGTGGCTTCTTCGGGGAAGACGTACCGACGCATGGCCCACCAGCGGAAGGCCGTCGCCAGCAGGGTCCCGATGATCGATCCGCTGATGAAGTCCGCGAAGTTTTCCATCAACACCGACACCTCGGGTTGACGCAGATGGAACACGTACCGGGAGGTCCAGAGTGGTACCTGGTTGATGGCCAAACCGATACCCGCGACGATGAAGAACAGAGCGGCCTCGTGATGGCGCTGTCGACCACCGCGCTGCGCAAACGACCATTCGCGGTTGAGGACGTAGGACAGAACCGTCGCGATCAGGACCGCAAGGATGTTGGCCGTCACCGGGTGCTGAGGCAGAACCGTCCACTTGATGCCGAAGAACAGCACCGTGGTGACGATGAAGGCGATGCCGCCGACCACCAGGAACTTGAGCATTTCTGCGTGCGGCAGGACGCGCACGAGAACCCGCTCAGGAAGCCTATTGACCATCTTTTCGACAAACGCCATTGTTCGAGGCTAACCCTGAATACGACGGAGGGCACAAATCGTCGATGCCCGTGTCGGCAAGATCATCAGAATCCGTACCCGAGAATTGCGGGCTTCTGCGCGTTGAAAGCGAAGTCGAAATTCAGGATCTCCTGCGGATCGGACGCGTGGAGTCGGTGCGCCGCCGCGAAGGTCTTGGCCTGGTGCTCGCCCAAGTACAAGCTGCTCAGGACATCAGAGGGCATCGTGATCGCAGGCACCGCGTCAGTGGCCGCACAGGTGGCCTTGCCGCCCTTGACCTGAAGTGCGAAGGTTCCGCCGGCCTTCAGGAACGGATCTTCGACCTTGATGACGGTGTCCAGGTCAGCAGCATATTCACGAGCCTCGAGAGCCGCGGGAACGTCCATGATGCGCAGCCACAGTCGATCGGAGCGCGTCGTCGTCCGGGCAAGACGGTAGTCCGTCAGCATCAGCCGGAGAGGATCGGCAGGATGCTGGCGTGTCTCGATCCGGGTGACGAGGTCGAGGCCGCAGATCGTGCGCCACAGCGCCGCGTGCGCATCTTCGGTGATCGTCACGAACTCGTCGATCCGGGCGATGCTGTCGCGGCCCTCGCTCGTGTGCCGGTAAGCGATGTATCCGTCCGCGTGTGTCAGAAAGAACAGTCCGGAGGCGCCGTCACGATCCTCGGACGGGTCGGCGAACATATGGTCCCAGAGCGGTTGCGGACGGACCTGAGCGCCGGGTGTCTGCAGCCGCCAGCGGTCGTAGATCTCGGGAAGAAGCGTCGAGGCAGCTTTGATGTCGACGATGGACACGCCACCATTGTCGGGCACCTCGGGGCGGAATCGTGCGAAGCGGCGATCGAGGGTGATGCCTTCGCTGAAGGTGGCCGGGCCGTATCCGAAGCGGTTGTAGATGCCGGCCTCGCTGGCCGTCAGGGCCGCAAGTGGTGCTCCGGTCGACTCGATGTGGGCGTGAAGTGCAGTGAACATCGAGCGTAGGACACCACGTCGACGGTGAGTCGGGGCGACGGATACCCAGGTGATTCCGCGCGTGGGGAGTTGGCGTCCGCCGGGCACGGTGAATTCCATGTCGATTTCGATGGCCACGCCGACGGGTAGGTCACCGTCGACGGCGAGGATGATGTCCTCGGGCTTGTAGAGCGCCTTCGTCAGTTCGCTGACCGCGGGAGACGGGTGAAAACCGAACCCCACCGAGTCGAGTAGTTGGAGAGCCGGCCAGTCGCTCTCGGTAGCGGTGCGGATGGTGATCTTGTTTTCGGGGCTCACGTATATCGACTTTGGCATAGATTGCGTGAAGACGCACATGAATATCGGGGCTGACGTTTCCGCACCGGCTCCCAGGGGTACCGCCCGACGGACCAGTCCTGCGGCACGGAGAAAACCGATACGGAGAAACACTGTGGCGATCACCGACATCAAGGAATATGCCCATCTCACCGAGGAAGACGTCGAAGCGCTCGGGCGCGAGTTGGACGCCATTCGGCTCGACATCGAGGAGAAGCGCGGCGCGCACGACGCTCGATACATCCAGCGGACGATCGCGTTTCAACGCTCTCTGATGGTGGCCGGCCGCATCGTCTTGTTCGCCAGCAAGAAGAAGCCTGCCTGGATTCTGGGGACTGCGCTGCTGGGGGTCGGCAAGATCATCGAGAACATGGAACTCGGCCACAACATCATCCACGGCCAGTGGGACTGGATGAACGATCCCGAGATTCACTCGAGCAACTGGGAGTGGGACAACACCTGCCCGTCCTCGGGATGGAAGCACTCGCACAACTTCACCCATCACAAGTTCACCAACATCGTCGGACTGGACAACGACGTGGGCTACGGAATCATGCGCGTCACGCGCGATCAAAAGTGGCACGCCGACTATCTCTTTCAACCGATCACGAATTTTGTGCTCGCGACCCTCTTCGAGTGGGGAGTGGCACTGCATCACCTCGAAACGGACAAACTCCGCAAGGGTGAGGTGAAGTGGTCCGAGAAATCGGACATGGCCAAGGACGTCGGTAAGAAGATCGCGCGTCAGGTGGCGAAGGATTACATCCTGTTCCCCGCCCTGACCGGCCCCGCGTGGAAGACCACGTTGACGGCGAACGTCGTTGCGAACCTCATCCGAAACTACTGGAGTTACGCCGTCATCTTCTGCGGGCACTTTCCCGACGGTGCCGAGAAGTTCACGCTCGAGGAATTCGAGAACGAATCGCGCGCTCAGTGGTACCTACGACAGATGCTGGGCTCTGCCAACTTTCATGCCGGTCCCGTCATGGCCTTCATGAGCGGCAACCTCTGCTACCAGATCGAGCATCACTGCTTCCCGGATCTGCCGAGCAATCGGTACTCGGAAATCGCGGTGCCGTTGCGCGACCTGTGTGACAAGTACGACCTCCCGTACACGACCGGGCCGCTGTGGAAGCAGTACGGATTGACTCTGCGCACCATCTGGAAGTTGTCGCTGCCCAACAGGTTTCTCTCGGCTTCCCAGGACGACGCTCCGGAGACGCACTCGGAGTTGAAGTTCCGCATCCGAGGCGGAATCAAGGAAGTGTTCGGCGTCGATCCGCAGACGGGTAAGCGGCGCGGACTGCGAACAGCGATCGCGATGGTCTCGAGCTGATCAGTTACCGCTTGTGCGCCATTGAACGAACCACGAGATCGCCGGTCGACTGGATTGCCTGCACCAGCACGATCAAGATCACGACTGCGACGAACAGCACCGGTGTGTTGAATCGTTGGTAGCCGTACTTGATTGCGAAGTCGCCGAGTCCACCGGCGCCGATGGCACCTGCCATGGCCGAGAAGCCGATCAGCATCACCGCCGTCAGGGTTGCTCCTGCTACCAATCCCGGAACGGATTCGGGCAGTAGCACCTTGGTGATGATGTCTTTGTCGGTGGCGCCCATGGACCGCGCTGCCTCGACGCGTCCGGAATCGACTTCACGCAAGGCGTTCTCGACGACGCGCGCAAAGAAGGGCACCGAACCGATGGTCAGCGGGACGATCGCTGCCGTGGCGCCGAGCGCTGTTCCGACGATCGCCCTCGTTGCCGGGATGAGGAGCACCAACAAGATGACGAACGGCAGCGAACGGCCGATGTTCACCACGGTGCCCAGAACCGAATTGAGGACGCGGTTGGGACGGATTCCGTCGGGCGCGCTCGCGTGCAACAGAACACCGAGAGCGATACCGATGATCACGGTGAGCACGAACGAGACACCGACCATGTAGAGCGTGTCGAGTAGGGCTTCCCATGCTTCGCCCAGGGAATCCTGCCAGGACGTCTTGTTCATGAGAACGTCACCTTCACTCCGCGCTGCGAAAGATGTTCTTCGACAGACTTTCTTGTCTCTTCGTTGCTGACGAGTCCCGTGTGCGAGGCGAACTCCACGCGAAGGCGACCGACCTGATGGGATCCGATGTCCTCGATACCGCCGGAGATCACGGTGACGTCGACATCGAGATCGCGCGAGAGTTGGGAAATCACAGGCGAGGTCGACAGCGAATCGACAAAGGTGAGGAGTGCCGGAATTCCGGTCGGGGACGTTCGCACCGTTCCGGCCGGCAGTAGCGCCTCGCCGAGGGGTGAGTCCGGGTCTGCGACCAGTTCGGTGAGCGTTCCCTCGTCGACGATGCGTCCCTGGTCGATCAGGGCGGCGCGGTGACAGATCCGTCGAACCACGTTGAGCTCGTGGGTGATCAGAACAATGGTCACACCCAGACGTCGATTGAGGTCGGCGAGCAGGTCGAGGATCGAATCGGTCGTATCCGAGTCGAGGGCGCTCGTGGCTTCGTCGCACAGGAGGACATCGGGAGAAGCCGCCAAGGCCCTCGCGATCCCGACCCGTTGTTTCTGTCCGCCGGACAGTTGCGAAGGGAAGGCGTCACGTCGGTCTTCCAGGCCGACCAACTCGATCAGCTCGTCGACGCGGGCACGGCGATCTGCCCGCGAGTATCCCGCCACTTCGAGAGGGAAGGCGATGTTGGCGGCGACCGAACGGGAATGCAGCAGGTTGAAATGCTGGAACACGACACCGATCCGCTTGCGTGTGTCGCGCAGTTGCGCTGGGCTCAACGCGGTCAGATCGGTGTCGCCCAACAGAATCCGGCCACTGGTCGGGCGTTCGAGCAGGTTGAGGCAGCGCAGCAAAGTCGACTTGCCGGCGCCGCTTTTGCCGATGATGCCGAAGATTTCGCCGTCTTCGATTTTCAGGGATACGGAATCGAGTGCATGCAGAACTTGTGTGCCGCTGCGGTATTCCTTGGAGACCGATTCGATCGAGAAGACCATGACGGGTCTCGATCAGGTAGCGCTGGCCGGAATGACCGAGCCCTGGTAGGTCTGCTCGATGAACGTCGCGACGTCGGCGGACGTCAATGCCTCGGCCAACTTCTGTACTCGCGCATCGTTTTCGAGCGAGGTGCGTACGGTCAGGACATTGGCGTACGGGTTGCCCTCGGCCTTCTCGAGCACCAGGGCGTCCTTGGCCGGGTTGAGGCCACCTTCGATTGCGTAGTTGCCGTTGATGATTGCGAGATCGACATTTCCGTCGTCGAGCGTGCGCGGCAGCTGCGGGGGATCGACCTGGGTGAACGTGAGTCCCTTGGGGTTGTCGATGATGTTCTTCTCGCTGATCTGCGTGATGTCGGTGCCGGGGGCGCCCAACTGCTGATCGAGCTTGATCAATCCGGCCTGCTGCAGCAGGTACAGCCCACGGGCGAAGTTCGTCACGTTGTTGGACAAAGCGACCGTTGCGCCCTGGCGCAGGTCGGCCACGTTGGTGACCTTCTTGGAATATGCACCGAGGGGCTCGACGTGGACCTTCGCCACGGCGACCAGGTCGTCGACACCCTTTTCCTTCGACCACGATTCCTGGTACGGCACGTGCTGGAAGAAGTTGGCGTCGGTGTCTCCGGCTTCGAGCACCTCGTTGGCGTCGAGATCGCCGGTGATCTCGCTGACCTCGATCTTGGTGTCACCGAGCAGGCCCTTTTCTTCGACGAACTTCAGGATCTCGGCGTGCGGAACCGAAGAAGCGACGATGCGAAGAGGTGCGTTCTCGTCGGAGGAGTTGTCGCTCGAGCACGCGGCTACGGTTCCGACTGCGACGGCGGCCACTGCGAAGGCAGCGAGGAATCTTCTGGTGCGCGAGCGTGACATGTGAATCTCCAAGACATAGCCGAACGCACGCCGAGATGGCGTGACAGTTGCTGAACGCTAGCCCGGTAAACCTCCCGTGAGGAGATACAGAATCACCGCGATTTTTTCATGTACCTATTGTCCGAGCAGGATGACCGGAACGTCCTCGGCAAAATCGACTACCAGTTCGCGACGCGAGAACAGCCAGGTGCCGTCGACCTTTTGGAAGCTGTCCTGGTAACGGATCTCGATCCGGTTGTCCCGGTGGCCCTCGCCCCGCGGATAGATGTGGTGAGCGGAGCAGTAAGCCTCACCGTGTGCGGTGGTGGGGCCGTCGAGGTCGAGGATCTGCTGCTCGACGATGTGCCGGGTCGAGTGCAGATGTGAGACGGCATCGACCACCGAACTACTGACGACGGTGTTCCCACGTATCTCCGTCGGCGCATCCGTTCCGTTCAGTGCCGGCGGCAAGACGAATGCCACGTCGTCAGTGAAGAGAGCCGCAAGTGCAGTGGTGTTTCGGCGGTCGACGGCCTGTGCGTACCTGGCGGCCAAGTCGGTGAGAGCGACGCGATCCGAGGAGTCCATGCGCATATCTCACCCTATGTGACGCCGCTCATGTTTCGGCTTCCCGCTCATCGAGACACTCACAGCGCCCACCTGGGCATCTGGTTAGCGTCCAGGCCAAGAGTTGCCAGCCATGAATGCCATAGGAGAAACAGCGATGGATCTGAGGGAATCGCCCGAGCAGCAGGAGCTCCGCAAGGAGTTGCGCGCGTACTTCGCGGCGCTGCTGCCGGAAGAGAAGCGTCGCGCGGCCGGCGAGCAAGGTGTGGGTGGCGAGTACTTCCGCGAGATCGTGAAGTTGCTGGGCAAGGACGGTTGGCTCGGTATCGGCTGGCCCAAGGAATTCGGTGGACAGGGACGCTCCATCGAAGAGCAGTTCGTGTTCTTCGACGAGGTTCAGCGCGCAGGTCTGCCGTTTCCCTTCGTGACGGTCAATACCGTCGGACCGACGTTGATGAAGTACGGCACCGAAGAACAGAAGGAACGTTTCCTGCCCGGCATCCTGGCCGGCGACATCGTCTTCGCAATCGGGTACACCGAGCCCGAGGCCGGCACCGACCTTGCGTCACTCAAGACTCGTGCGGTTCTCGACGGTGACGAGTGGATCGTCGACGGCAACAAGATCTTCACCAGTGGCGCCAACACTGCCGACTACGTGTGGCTGGCCTGCCGCACCGACGCGGATGCCCCCAAGCACAAGGGAATCTCGATCCTGATCGTCCCCACCGAGGATGCAGGCTTCGAGTGGTCACCGATCAACACCGTCGGCGGCTTGATGGTGACGTCCACGTACTACTCCGGCATTCGAGTTCCGTCGAAGGACGTTGTGGGCGAGGTCAACGGCGGCTGGCAGCTCATCACGGCTCAGCTCAACCACGAGCGAATCGGCCTGGCGGCCATCGGTGGTCGCACGTACGGTCTGTGGAACCTGGTCCTGGACTGGGCCAAGGAAAACGGCGCCATCGACATCCCGTGGGTGCAACAGGACTTCGCTCGCACACACGCCAAGCTCGAGGCCATGCGACTGCTGAACTGGAAGATGACGGCAGCCGTCGCACAGGACACGCTCTCCGGAGCCGACGCCGGTGCCACCAAGACGTACGGGACCGAGACTCACGTCGACGTCTACCGCACCCTGCTCGGAATTCTCGGCTCCGCCGGTCGCATCCGCCCCGAGTCTCCGGGCGCTCTGCTTGCCGGTCAGATCGAGCAGATCTCGCGTCAGGGTGTCGTGAACACCTTCGGCGGCGGCGTCAACGAAGTTCTGCGGGACATGGTCGGCACCATCGGCTTGGGACTCGTTCGCGAAAAGAGGGTCAAGTGAGCGACATTTCGGCGCAACTCGACGCTTTTGTCGGCCAGACGCTTGTTCCCACCACCTGGGGGCCAGACGAGGTCAACATCCCCATGATTCGGCATTGGGCCGAGACCATGGGCGATACCAACCCCGTCTACCTCGACGACGACGCTGCCCGCGCCACCGGTCGTGACGGCGTCGTCGCTCCCGCTCAGATGCTTCAGGTCTGGATCATGCGGACCTTTACCGACAAGATGGCGGGCAACGACCCGTCGCAGGTGTGGACCGATCTGATCGCCACCCTCGACGCAGCCGGCTACAGCTCTGTCGTGGCCACCGATTCCGATCAGGAGTTCTTCGCCGAACTGCGCCCAGGCGATCGCGTTAACTACACCGAGGTCATCGAGTCGATTTCGCCGGAGAAGAAGACCGGCCTCGGTGTCGGACACTTCGTCACGACGCTCAAGACCTACCGCAACGGTGACGATCAGGTTGTCGGCACCCAGCGGTGGCGGACGCTGCGGTTCAAACCTCAGGAATCTGCTGCGCCCGAAGCTCCTCGTGCACTGCGTCCGCGTCCGGCTCTCAACGCGGACAACGCTTTCTGGTTCGAAGCAGCCAAGGAGCACCGTCTGGTGATCCAGCGCTGCACGTCCTGCAAGACGCTGCGTCATCCCACCGGCCCGATGTGCGGGGAGTGCCGGTCACTCGAGTGGGACACGATCAACGCGTCGGGTCGTGGCACGGTGTACAGCTTCGTGGTCAATCACCACCCCAAGATCGACGCGTTCGACTACCCGCTCATCGTTGCGGTAATCGAACTCGAAGAGGGAACCCGATTGATCGCCAACATGGTGGGTATCGCGCCCGAAGATGTCGTGGTCGACATGCCCGTGGAACTTGACTGGATCGACGCCGACCCGGATCTGACGCTTCCCGCGTTCCGGCCGGCCGTACGCGAGGAGCACTGATGGACTTCAATTTCAGCGAAGAGCAGGAAGCAATTCGCGCACTGGCCGACGAGGTCTTCACCAGCAAGGCAACGATCGAGCGCACCAAGGAGATCGAACTCTCCGCCGAGCGCGTCGACCGTGAACTGTGGCGCGAACTCGCGAGCACCGGGTTGCTCGGTATCGCCCTGCCGGAGGAGTTCGGCGGCGGTGGCCTCGGCTTGTCCGAGCTGTACGCACTGCTCGAACAGCAGGGACGTCACGTTGCGGCCGTGCCGATCTGGGAAACGACCCTTGCAGCATTGGCTGTCAACGAATTCGGCTCTGATTCCCTTCGCGCCGAACTCCTTCCGGGAGTTGCCGACGGCAGTCGATTCCTGACCGTCGGTCTCGAAGAGTTCGGTCCGTACACTGGCGGCGACCCACTGACCACGGCTGAGCAGGACGCCGACGGCAACTGGACTCTGACGGGTGAGAAGGCAGTAGTGCCGATGACTCACGTCGCGAACCTTGCTCTCGTTTCGGCAACCGCTTCCACTGGTACGGCACTGCTGCTGGTCGACCTGAGTGCCGAGGGAGTGACGCTCGAACAGACGCAGTCCACCAGTTGGGAGATCTGTGCCAACGTCACCTTTGCCGGTGCCCCCGCGCAGCTGATCGGTGCGGCTGACGGCACCACGGTTCCGTGGCTGATCGACCGCGTTCAGCTGGCATTGGCCGCAATCCAATGGGGCGTCGGCTCGGGTGCAGTCGCGCAGGCCGTCACGTACCTGAACGGCCGCAAGCAGTTCGGCCGTCCGCTGGCGACCTTCCAGGCCGTCAATCATCAACTCGCTGACTGCTACATCGATCTCGAAGCGATGCGCGTGACACTGTGGCAGGCCGCCTGGCGCATCTCCGAGGGACTGGATCTCGGCACCTCGGTACTGGTCGCCAAGTGGTGGGCTACCGACGGCGGACAGCGCGTCGTGCATCGCACCACGCATGTTCACGGCGGCATGGGCGTCGACACCGACTACCCGGTTCACCGTCACCTGTTGTGGGGCAAGCAGATTGCTGCCACCCTCGGTGGTTCCAGCTCCGATCTAGCGCGTCTGGGTGCGCAGCTCGCATCCGGTGTGGAGGTGCTCGCATGACCGTACTTGCCGGTCGCAGTTACGCAGACGTCGTTGTCGGAGAGGCATTGCCCGAGTTGGCGATCCCGCTGACCCGCACGTTGATCGTCGCCACGGCAATCGCCACTCGCGATTTTCAGGACGTGCACCACGATCCGAGCCTGGCCCAGGAGCGTGGCTCGAAGGATGTCTTCATGAACATCCTCACGAGCAACGGTCTTGTCGGTCGATACGTCACGGACTGGGCCGGATCTGCATCGACCCTGCGCCGCATCGCCATTCGTCTCGGGGCGCCCAACTACCCGGGTGACACCATGACGATGACCGGTGAGGTCGTGTCCAAGGAAGACGGAGTGGTCGTGGTCAAGGTGCAGGGTGCAAACAGCCTCGGCAACCATGCATCCGGCACCGTCGCAGTCGCTTTCAAGGAAGAGGAGAGGCCCTGATGGCGATCAGCCCACTCTCGGGAGCCGCCGCCATCGTCGGCATCGGATCCACCGAGTTCTCCAAGAACTCCGGCCGCACCGAACTGCAGTTGGCGTGTGAGGCCATCGTCGCGGCACTCGCTGACGCCGGTATCGATCCGTCCGAGGTCGACGGTCTGTCCACCTACACGTCGGAGACGAACGGCGAAGCGATCGTGGCTCGCAACTGTGGTCTCGGCGAGCTGAAGTTCTTCTCGCGCATTCACTACGGTGGCGGCGCTGCGTGTGCCACCGTGCAGCAGGCGGCCATGGCAGTTGCGACGGGTGTTGCCGACGTCGTGGTTTGTTACCGCGCCTTCAACGAGCGCTCCGGTGTGCGCTACGGCCTAGGGCAGCACGATCGCCCCATGGACAGCACCGCGGATCGCGCGGCATATGCGTGGATGACTCCGCAGGGATTGTCGACTCCCGCTCAGTGGGTCGCCATGTTCGCCCGCCGCTACATGCACCAGTACGGTGCGACGAGTGAGGACTTCGGACGAGTTGCAGTGGTGGCGCGCAAGCATGCCGCCAACAACCCGGCTGCTTGGTTCTACGAGCGTCCGATCACGCTCGAGGACCATCAGAACTCGCGCTGGATCGCCGAGCCGCTGCACCTGCTCGACTGCTGCCAGGAAACCGACGGCGGCCAGGCATTGGTCATCGTCTCTGCCGAGCGCGCAAAGGATCTGGCCAACAAGCCCGTCGTCATCAAGGGCGCCGCTCAGGGCAGTAGCAAGGATCAGCACATGATGACCAGCTACTACCGGCCCGACATCTCGGGTATCCCGGAGATGGGCTTGGTTGCTCGTCAGCTGTACGGCCAGAGCGGCCTGACACCGGACGACATCAACGCCGCGATCCTGTACGACCACTTCACTCCGTTGGTGCTTCCCCAGCTCGAAGAACTGGGCTTCTGCAAGCCAGGCGAAGCCAAGGACTTCATCCGCGAAGGCAACCTCGAGATCGGTGGACGCCTGCCGTCCAACACTCACGGTGGTCAGGTCGGCGAGGCGTACCTGCACGGTGTCAACGGAATTGCCGAAGGTGTGCGACTGGTGCGAGGCACGTCGACCAACCAGCCCGAGGGCGTCGAAAACGTATTGGTCACAGCCGGAACAGCAGTACCCACCAGCGGTCTCGTTCTCGGCGCTGTTTGAGAGAGGAAAAGACAGTGACAACTTCGGAAGCTGCGAAGACCGCCGGCGATTGGCGTGGAGCCGATCTCGGGACCCGCACCGTGTCGTACACCGAGCGCGACGCGATCCTGTACGCACTTGCCGTGGGCGCCAAGGCGACCGAGCTGGACCTCGTCTTCGAGGATCAGCTTCGGGTACTGCCGACCTTTGCTCTGACGCTGGCGCAGTGGGCTCCCGACGCTCTGGGTTCGGCGGGCGCCTTCGACACCTCGACGGCACTGCACGGCTCGCAAGAGCTGAAAGTGCTTGCTCCGCTTCCGCGTAGCGGTGACGTGACCTTGAAGGCTTCGGTCGGCGAGGTGTGGGACAAGGGCGCAGCGGCCGTGTTCGAAGTGAAGGAGGAGTGCGAATACTTCGTCGCGACCTGGTCACTTTTTGCCCCCGGTGCCGGTGGATTCGGCGGAGAACGTGGACCCTCACGTCCGGCGGAGCCGACCGGCGAGCCTTCGTTGACCGGTGTGCTGACCACAGCGGAGAACCAGACGGCGATGTACCGGCTCCTGGGCGACAAGCACCACATCCACATCGATCCCCAGGCTGCGGCGCGGATCAACCAGCCGCGTCCGATCATGCACGGCCTGTGCACGTTGGCCGCCAGCACACTCGAGCTTGCTCGGGTCGCCGGAGTGCATCCGGCTGATCTTGTCAGTCTCGAAGGTCGATTCGCTGCGGCGATCCATCCGGGTGAGGCGCCGTCCATCGTTGCGTGGGGAACTCCCGACGACCTGGCCTTCCAGGTCACCAAGGGTGATCAGGTAGCGATTTCCGGTGCACGAGTGAGCTTCTCCGCTCGCTAGTCCCTCCAGACTCAACTGCGGGGTGCTTGACCCCTCGTCGCGCCCCGCAGTTGTTCACACGAAGAAGCAGCCCCCGAGCGAATCCGCTCAGGGGCTGCTTCGTATTTGTTTCAATCCTGGTGGGTCGCCATGTAGCGAGCCGGGTACTCACCGCCGCCGTGAACGGCGATGTCGGCGCCGTTCACGTACGAGGAGAGCGGGCTCGCCAGGAACAGGCAGGAGTTGGCGATATCGGCCGGCACGGCCATGCGCTCCATCGGAATGGTCCTGGTGACCGCAGCGCCGCCGTCGGCGCCGTAGACCTCGGCGGCAGCCTCGGTACGGATCAGGCCGGTGGTGATGTGGTTGATCCGGACCTTCGGCGCCCATTCGAGGGCCAATGCCTTGGTCAGAACGAGGAGGCCTGCCTTGGCTGCGCTGTACGCCGCGGTTCCGGGCTGCGGGTCGATCGCCGAGACACTGCCGATGTTGATGATGGCACCGCCGTCGTCCTGAGTCTGCATCACTGCATTTGCGGCCTGGGCAACGTTGAAGGGTGCCAACAGGTTCAGGGCCACGATCTTCTCGACGAAGCGGGGTGACACCGTCGCAGCGTCGGCGTCGGGGGAGCCGCCGGCGTTGTTGACCAGGACGTCCAGACGGCCGAAGCGCTCGACGGCATCCTGGACGAGGGCTGCGGCGTCGGCGGGATCGCGGACGTCCGTGGCGCGAAAGGCTGCGCTACGACCGTCGGCGGTGGGTAGGTTTTCGGGCTCGTTACGGCCACAGACCAGCACGTTCGCACCCGCGGCGAGGAAGGTTTCGGCGATGACGTAGCCGATGCCTTTGGTGCCGCCGGTGACGATCACCGAGCGTCCGCTGAAATCGACGGGGTTGGGCAGTGTCACGGTGGAGCCTTCCTGGTGCGGTGCCGAGCTGAATTGCCGCCCAATGTGATTGACGCGACGTGGTCGCACACCTTAGGGTCAAGCAAGTGCTTGGTTGTTTTGTAGGTCGAGTGTAGACGACAAACAGCGGCAGTCACCAGAATCGACCGGTCCCTCCCGCAAAAGGGACCTCTGCGTCGACGGACATTGGAGTAGTCACATGGGCAAGCTCGAAGGCAAAGTCGCACTCATCACCGGTGCGGGTCAGGGAATCGGGCAGGGGATTGCCCTGGCCTTGGCCAAAGAGGGCGCCGTGATCGCCGTTGCCGGCCGCACCGAATCCAAGTTGCACACCACGTGCGGACTACTGGCTGACATCGGTGCGCGCGGTGAGGCGGTGGTCTGCGACGTCAGCAAGAAGGACGACATCACCGACGCCGTGGACCGTACCGTCGAACTGTTCGGCGGAATCGACATCCTGGTCAACAACGCCAACGACTGCAAGCCCGGCCCACTCTTGAGTGTGCTCGACGAAGACTTCGAGCGTTCCTTCGCGACGGGGCCGCTCGCCACCCTGCGCATGATGCAGGCGTCGTACCCCCACATGAACAGTCGTGGCGGTGGCGTCATCATCAACATGGTCACCTCGGCGGCGGTGCGCTGGGATGCCAGTAACTACGGCGCTTACGGTTCCATCAAAGAAGGCATGCGCTCGTTGACCCGCGCTGCGGCCTGTGAATGGGGCAAGGACAACATTCGCGTTCTCAATGTTGCCCCGCACGCCAAGACTCCCGCGTTGCAGTGGTGGATGGACAAGAATCCCGAAGAGGCAGCGGCATTTGTCGCAGGTATTCCGCTGGGACGCGTCGGAGACCCCGAGACCGACATCGGTCGTGCCGTCGTCTTCCTCGTCAGCGAAGACGCCGGGTACCTCACGGGTGCCACGATCCCGCTCGACGGCGGCCAGTCGCGCTGGGGCTGACCGCCATCGACCCGATCAGGTCATCACGGCGCCGCCGTCGACGGCAATCGTCTGGCCGGTGACGTTGCGAGCCTTGTCACTGAGCAAGAAGGCGACCATCTCGGCGATGTCTCCGGGCGTCTGAGCTCGACCCATCGGAACCATCTGGGCCACAAAAGAATCGAAGACGTCAGCATCGGAAACGTCTGCCAGCGCAGGATCGCGTCGACGCAGTTCCTTGATGGTTCGAAGCCACATGTCGGTGAGGATCAGGCCGGGCATGACCGTATTCGAACGGAGTCCTCGAGTCGCACCGATCCGGGCGACGCTGTGACTCATCTCGATCACGGCGGCCTTCGACGGTCCGTAGTGCGCGAGCATGTCACCGCCCAAGCGGGCACCGATCGACGCGATGTTGACGATCGCTGCCGGACCCTCGGTTCTGCTCACGAATTCGCGGCACATCAGGAAGCTGCCCTTGGTGTTCACCGCAAAGGTGTTGTCCCACTGGTCTTCGGTGATCTCGAGGAACGGAGTGAAGACGCCGATTCCGGCGCCGTTGACGAGTGCAGTCGGGCTTCCGGCCGACGCAGCCACGTCGAAGGCGTTCTTGACGTCACCTTCACGTCGAACATCGCATCGTGCCGTGTGGACTGCTACGCCAAGGCTTTCCAGGCGTGCTGCGGTGTCGGCGAGTGCAGCCTCTTCGATGTCGAGGAGAAGCAGGGTGCCGAAGTCCTCCGCAAGGCGCTCGGCAATAGCGGCGCCCAACCCGGCAGCTGCGCCGGTGACAATGGCTACGGGCGCGCTCACGGCAGGTGCGTTTCGAGCAGTGGGGCAAGCAGTTCGGCTGCGCGCGCCGCCGTGATGACCTCGCTCGGGTCCACCTTGGTCACGACTTTCGAAGCAGAATCTTCGTAGACATGCTCACCGATGAGTCGCCCCTGCTCGTCGTACGGCCAGACAAATGCCAAGGTCCGACGCACGAGATACCAACCGTCGGGGTCGATGTCCGACGACTGTTCGGGGGCTGCGGGGGTGGATCCACCCGATTCGTGCACCGCGCCGAACACCCCGTCTCCCAGAATCGATCCTGGGACGAATTGACTGAAGAGAGTCTCACCCGAGAATCCGCTGTCGGAGACCGCGAAGTCGGACTGTCCGGTCCACATGACAAGGGTGTCCGTCTCGGCGAGTGACTGGTAGAAGTTGGTGACGGCGTCCATGCCGTCGAGGACAATCGACTGCCCGTCTTCGAACAACCGGTAGACGGGTTCTTCGACGGTCATGTCGGGCGAGAGGATTTCCTTGTAACGACCGGAGACCTCGAGCAATGCGTGGCGCCGGTAGTTTCGGAGGATCTTCTGGTGCCGCGGATTGTCGATGGTTTCCAATTGCTTTTCGACGCCATCCATCATGTGGACGAATTCGTGCTCGTACTTGCTCATCACATCTCCTGGTTTCGCGGATTCGGCGGGCTGTCCGGATCTGCGACAACTGTGACCTGACGTGGCATTCGCTGTACATGTAGAACTTCGTTCGACAATTGCCGGTTTGCTTAACTCCGCTGTTCAGATACCGTGATGGTCATCACTTTGCTGGCGAACAGCGGCCTAAGACAACCCAATGGACGGTAATGAAAAAGGCGAGAAGAGGTGAAGATCTGAATCTGCGGTTGGTGTCCTCGTTGCTCGTCGTCGTGGCGGAAGGGCACTTCGGCCGAGCGGCAGACCGGTTGTTCGTCACGGCGCCTGCTCTCAGTCAGCAGATTCGTCGACTCGAGGAACAGGTGGGTGTCGAGTTGGTTGATCGCAGTTCGCACCCGGTGGTGCTCACCGCCGCGGGTGAGGTGTTCGTCGCGGATGCGCGGCCCGCTCTCGAGTTCGCCGTTCGCGCGATGAACGGGCTCGACGCACTCGAGCGTCGGCGGGCCAGGCGGTTGCGGATCGGATTCATCAACGGGGCGGCCGGAAGTTTGGGACGTGCGGTGATCGATTCGTTGCATGCGGAGGTGGAGCTGGTCCAATTGGACTGGTCCCAACAGGTTTCCGCGGTGGCGAGCGCGACCGTCGATGCCGCCTTCGTGCGCCCTCCACTGCCGGTGCTCGACGGTGTGGTGCTCGAACGGATCGGCGTCGAACCGCGGGTGGTGGCCCTGCCTCGAGGACACCGACTGGCGGGCCGTACGAGTATCGAGATTTCTGAAATAGATGGGACTGTGCAGGTTTCGAGTGACGGTGCGCCACCCGAATGGGTGAAATGGTGGTCGGTGGACCCGCGCCCGAGTGGTGTACCCGTCCGGTACGGTCCCTCTGTCCGCACGATGGACGAAGCGCTCGAGGTTGTCGCCAACGGTCGGGCGGTGGTGATAACGGCAGCAACCATTGCCGAGTACTACACCCGCTCGGATATCAGTTTCGTGCGCATTTCCGACATCGAGCAGTGTTCGATCGATCTGTGTACCCGCGAGGGCGACAGCAGTCTGGCAGTGATCGAGCTACGCAAAGCTGTTTCAGCCCTCGGTACCGCCAGGTGATTGCCGTGTCCTGATGTGATGCGCATGTACTCGGATGAAATACGCATTCTTGCCGTCTTCGTTTTAGTCAGATAGACTAAAACCATGAAAACGATCAGCACGGCACTTGAAATCGTCGAGGCAGCACGAGTTTCGGCCGATGTGTTCGGGGGAGACTCCAGCGATCTCGACACCCGTCGCGCTGCGAAGCGTCGTTTTCATCGGCTCGCCTCCGCCATTCATCCGGACCGGGCGAAGCCCGAAGATCGGGTGCGATACTCGGCCGCAACATCTCGGTTGAACGAGCTATACCGCAGTTGGACAGCGGAGTTCGAGCCGGCAGATTCTCGGCCCGTTTATGTCGGCGAGCGGGGCGAGTACACGTTGGGTGGACTGGTAGCGCGCGGCTCGGTCGCTAACCTGTACCGGTCCGATGCCCGTGTCGTACTCAAGATTCCGCGAGACCCTCGGGCGAACTCGATGATCGAGGCCGAACGGAATGTGTTGACGGACATCGAGAATTCGTGCGAAGCCGGTTGGGCAGTCTCGTACTTCCCGCGATTGATCGATCAAATCACCCATGTGGGCAGCGGCACGAGACGTCAGATCGATGTGCTGGACGATCTGACCGAAGGTTTTGTGAGTCTCGCCGACGTCCGTGAGGCGTATCCGGGTGGCCTCGATCCACGGGACTGGGCGTGGATGCACCGACGGCTACTTCGGGCTCTGGCAGCAGCGCATGCGACTGGTTGGGTGCACACCGCGATTACCGCGGAGAACGTGCTGATCGAGCCTGATCGGCACGGGGTGGTGCTGGTCGGCTGGTCCTTTGCCACCCGTACGGGCAGCCGCCCGGTGGCGACGATCGGTTCCGATCGTGATTCGTACCCACCGGAACTCGGCGAAGGAGCGTCTCCGGCCTGGGACGTCTACATGGCTCATCATTTGATGCTCCGAATGCTGGGCGAGCAGACCCACGAACGGATGAAGGCGTTTGCCGACGGCTGCATGCAGGACAACCCGAGATTGCGTCCCGACGCGGTCGACCTACTGGGTGAGTTCGACGAACTCCTCGATCTTCTCTATGGCCAGCGGACATTTCGTCCGTTCGCCGTTCCATCCACGAAAGGACAGTGATTGTCATGGGCTACGGAAACTGGGACGACAACACCTATTTGGCGGGCAAGACTTTTCGTGCCGCACGCGGTGTCGACGATTTCGGTTACACCGATTCGCTTCGGTCGCGTCCGCGAAGCAGTTGGAAAGCGGACCCGACCCTCGACCCCTTCGGCGTCGACAAGCGTGAATGCCGAGACTCGGCCGGGCACCCCGATTCTCTCCCGATAGCAGTGCTTTTCGATGTCACCGGCTCGATGGGCGCTGTTCCTCGAATCATGCAGGACAAGCTCGGAAAGCTGCACGGGCTGCTGCAACGCAAGGGATACGCGGATGATCCGCAGATTCTGTTCGGTGGTATCGGCGACGCCGATTCCGATCAGGTGCCACTACAAGTCGGCCAGTTCGAGTCGGGTAACGCGATGGACGAGCAGCTTCGGACCATCTTCCTCGAGGGCAACGGTGGTGGACAGAAGTCGGAAAGCTATGAATTGGCAGCATATTTCATGGCGCGCCACACCAGTGCGGATGCCTGGGAGAAGCGCGGAAGGAAAGGCTACCTCTTCATCATCGGCGACGAGCTGAACAAGCCGCGGCTCTCGGCTCGTCACATCCGTTCGGTGATCGGCGACAAGGTACGTCAGGACGTATCGGTCTCGTCGATCTACCGTGAACTCGAAGAAAGATGGAATGTCTACTTCGTTCTGCCAGATCAGTCGTCGTACTTCAACGATCCGGAAATCGCGGATCACTGGAAGAAGTTTCTCGGTGAACGCTTCGTCAAACTCGACGACCCCGCTGCGGTGTGCGAACTGATCGCGCTGACGGTCGGAATCGGTGAGGACCGCATCGACCTGCGTGACGGACTGGCGGATCTCCGCGACATCGGTTCAAGAGCTGAAGCCGAGACCGTCGGCAAGGCTCTCGCTGTGATCCCAGGGCGCAGCACCGCGACGGTGGCCGGGTTGCCCCACGATCTCGGAACCGATACGGACGATGTTGATTTCGCATAGAAGGAGAGCATGATGGAGCCGTTCGAAGACCGCGATATCGTCGTCGTAGACCTCGGGTTCGGAGATGCGGGGAAGGGAGCAACCGTCGATTGGCTTTGCTCCGACCAAGCCGATTTGGGTGTGGCCGCAGTGGTCCGGTTCAACGGTGGGGCACAGGCAGCGCACAACGTGACGGTCGGCGAGTGCCACCACACGTTTTCGCAGTTCGGTTCGGGAACGCTGTCCGGCGTCCCGACGTTTCTCTCGAGATTCGTGTTGGTCGAGCCCATCGCCCTCGCCCGGGAGGCGCGTGCTCTGGAAGCGCTCGGAGTTCGAAATCCGTTCGATCTGATACGGATCGACGCGCGCGCATTGTTGACGACGCCGATTCACGTGGCCGCCAACAGGGCCCGTGAGGATGCTCGCGGCGGTAACCGACACGGCTCGTGTGGCAAGGGGATCGGTGAGACCGCGGCGTATGCGCTCGAAGTTGCGAATGCGCCTACGGTGGGAGACTGCCGGCGACCTGATTCCTTGCGTCGTGAGTTGTCGGCGTTGGCCACATTCTACGGACCGTTGATCGCGGAGAGTCGCCACGGTTTTCCGCCGATCGACGACATGGTCGACATGTACGCGGAATTCGGTGCCGTCGTGGACATCGCCGACCCGGATGCGCTGGGCGCGTTGGGCGCCGGTGGTCGTCTGGTATTCGAGGGGGCACAAGGTGTCCTTCTCGACGAGTGGCGGGGGTTTCACCCACACACCACGTGGTCGACGGTCGAGCCGTCCAACGCGCGAGCGATGATCGACGAGTTGGGCCGGGACAGTTACGTACTCGGCGTCACCCGCACGTACATGACACGACACGGAGCTGGGCCCTTCCCGACGGAGGATCCGGAGCTGGCGAAGGTGTTGCCCGAGCTGCACAACGGGACGGGTGAGTATCAAGGCGGATTCCGGACGGGCCACCTCGACGAGTTGTTGTTGCACTACGCAATCGAGGTGAGCGGTGGCGTCGACGGTTTGGCGCTTACTCATCTCGACGCGATGGATCGCGCGCGGGCTGCAGGCGTCCCGATCCACGGGGTGCACGCGTACGAAGGATTGCCGTTCGTTCCCGTCGGAGAGTGGAAGGATCTCGATCACCAGCAGGCGCTGACAGATTCCCTGAAAGCCGTAGGGGTCGTGCCGAAGGAACTTCCGGCCGACCCGGAGGATTTCGCCCGGTATCTGAGCGAGGAAATGGGTGCGCCGGTAGTGCTGACCGCGAACGGTGCCGACCGGGTCGATCGTCAGATGCGATGCCCAGTGCCTGCATGATGGACGGTGTGGACCAGTCACTTGTCTCGATCGATGTCATCGCGCTCCGGTTCGGCAATCCGGAACCCGGGATGTTGCGATTTGCCGTCACTCCGCGGCAAGCGGAGCCGTACACCGGGCAGTTGGCGCTGCCCGGTGTACTGCTGGGCGCCGGTGAGCGGTTGCAGGACGCCGCCAGGCGAGCCGTGACCACCAAGCTCGGAATTCCCGACGAGAAGATCCTCGTCAGCGGTCAATTGACCGTGTTCGACGAACCCAATCGCGACCCCCGCGGTCCGACGCTCTCGGTGACCATGTGGGCAGTGATCTCGTCGGACGAGGTGCCGGGTTCGGCCGAATGGGTGAGCTGGGACAACCCGGGGGACCTTGCGTTCGACCACAATCGGATAGTCGCCGATACCCGCCCGATCCTTGCTGACACCCTGTTGTGGCGAGATCAGGCATTCACGCGGGCATTACTGGGTCCGTCGTTTCCGGCGTCGTACGCGCTGGCCGTGGCGGAGGAGCTTTCCGGTGTGCGTCCGGACCCGGGCAATTTGAACCGGACGCTCAAAGCGTTGCCAGGGCTGGAACGTACGGACGAACGAGTCCGGGTCAGTGCCACCGGGCGACCCGCGGTGGTCTGGGCGTGGACCGAAAACAGCTGACCTACCTCAGAAGTTGCCCCGCGCGGCCTGCTCACGCTCGATCGCTTCGAACAGGGCTTTGAAGTTTCCCAGTCCGAATCCCAGTGAGCCGTGGCGTTCGATGATCTCGAAGAACACGGTGGGACGATCTCCGATCGGCTTGGTGAAGATCTGAAGAAGATAGCCGTCCTCGTCGCGGTCGACGAGGATGCCTCGCTTCTGCAATTCCTCGATCGGAACTCGAACCTCTCCGATACGCGCGCGCAATTCGGGATCCTCGTAATACGAAGCCGGAGTAGAGAGAAACTCGATTCCTTCGTCGACCAGAGCATCGACTGCTCCGAGGATGTCGTTGGTCGCAAGCGCGAGATGCTGAGCGCCGGGACCTCGATAGAACTCGAGGTACTCGTCGATCTGTGACCGCTTCTTCGCGATGGCAGGTTCGTTGAGTGGGAACTTGACTCGGTGATTGCCGCTCGAGACGACCTTGCTCATCAGCGCGGAGTAGTCGGTGGCTATGTCGCCGCCCACGAACTCGGCCATGTTGGTGAATCCCATGACCCGGTTGTAGAAGTCGACCCACTGGTCCATCTTGCCGAGTTCGACATTGCCGACGACGTGGTCGAGGGCCTGGAAGATTCGCTTGGGCGCGCCGTCACGCTTGCGGTACGACGACGTCCGTTCGACGTATCCGGGAAGGTAAGGGCCGGTGTAGCGGGAACGGTCGACGAGGGTGTGCCGAGTCTCGCCGTACGTCGCGATGCTGGCCAGGCGAACGGTGCCGTGCTCGTCGGTGACGTCGTGCGGTTCGCTCAACACCGTCGCGCCTTGGGTGATGGCGTGTGCGATGCACTTGTCCACGTCAGGGACGCTGAGCGCGATGTCGCGGATACCGTCGCCGTGACGGCTGTGATGTTCGATCAGCGGACTTGCCGGATCCACAGCACCTTTGACGACAAACCGCACGGCCCCGCTTTTGAGTACAAACGCGTGGTGGTCGCGGTTTCCCGTCGACGGGCCTGAATAGGCCACCAATTCCATGCCGAACGCAGACTGGAAGAAATGTGAAGTCTGCGTGGCATTTCCGACGATCCATTCGAGGCCGTCCCAACCGCTCACGGGGAAGGGATCGTGATCGCTGTCGTACTCGACCAGTCCGACCAGCTGGCGTAATTGCTCCAGATCCAGGCCGGCCAACTGTTCGTCGTCGGTGAGAGTCTGTTCGACGGTCATGGTGAGTCCCCTCTGAGTGCGATGTACACAGCGCGGTGCTCGAGTTATGTTCGGCACTGCCAGTACAAACAGATAAGTCCTTCAGAGGTTGGGTAGTCAACAGAGGTAGTTGAAAGTAGACACAGCGCCGGAATGCGAAGATGGTGGCACTGTTTTGTAGGCAATTTGCATAGTTGAACGACGAGTGGAGCAGACGTGAATCTCGACGCAGTGGATCTGGCTCTGTTGGACGCGATGAACAAGCACCCGAGAGCCGGTGCGTTGGAGCTTTCGCGTCAGGTCAAGGTTGCGCGGGCGACAGTGCAGGCGAGATTGAAAAGGATGGAAGATGCGGGCGTCATCGCCGGATACGCGCCGCACATCAATTTGGCTGCAGCGGGTTTCGGAGTACAGGCATTCGTGACTTTGCAGATCGCCCAGGGGGCGCTCGACACCGTCACAGCGGAACTCGAGGCAATCCCCGGTGTGCTCGAAGCCTTTGCCACCACCGGCTCCGGCGACGTGCTGTGCCGGATTGCCGCTGCGTCGCACGAGGATTTGCAAGCGACGCTGCTCGAACTGAATCGGTCGGGGATAGCCACCCGGTCGACCAGCGTCATGGTTCTCTCGGTTGTGGTGCCACTCCGGTCGATGCCCCTCCTGCAGACTCTGCAGTCGGAGCAGACGACCAAGGCCCCGGCGTACCGACGAGGCGGTCAGTCTCGCTGACGACCCGGAGCCCAGAATCCCAGAACGATCGCGGATACCCACATGATCGAAGCGAGCGTGAGTGCTCCTTGATCCATGCCTTTGATGAAGGCTTCACGGGCGAATTCGGCCAACTGGGCACCCTGCGGCCCGGCTGCTTCGGCGACGTGGAGAGCGGCGGCCAGAGAACCGGATACCGGCTCCTTGGCCGGTTCGGGTAGCAAGTCGACCGCGGGCTGGACGTGATTTCCGTAGCCGGCGGCGAGGATACTTCCCGCCAGTGCAACGCCGATGGCGGAGCCGATCTCACGGGTTGCGTCGTTGACTGCTGAGGCAACCCCCTGTTTGGAGTCCGGTGCGTTGGAGACGATGGCAGCAGTGGCGGGGGTTGTCGACAAACCCAATCCAATGGCGGCCACTACCAAGGGAACACAGACTTCGGCATAGGTCGAACTGGCATCCAAGCGCGTCAGGAGTGCAATTCCGGTTCCGAGGAAGGCAACCCCGGTGGCGGTGAGAGCGCGAAGGCCGATACGCGGAATCAGTAGGGGAGCAACCACGGACAGCGCCATCACCGGCACAGCGATCGGCATCAGGGCGAGCGCCGATTGCAGGGGGGAGTAGTCGAGCACCAGTTGGAGATACTGCACGATCAGGAAGAACAAGCCGAAAGTCGCCAGGAATTGCAGGGTCAGTGACGCTGCGCCGCTGCCGAATGCGCGATTGGCGAACAGTCTCACGTCCAGAAGTGGATGGCGAGTACGTAATTCGACCCAGCTGAATACCGCGGCCATGGCAATTCCGCCGACCAGCAACGCGAGAACTACCGGATCGAGCCAACCACGGGCCGGCGCCTCGATCATCCCGAGGACGAACAGCCCGATCGAGCCGGCGATCAGCGCTGTACCAGGTAGATCGAGTGGAGTTGCCTCCGTGTCCTTCGACGTCACGATCGTGAACGACACCACGAGGATGAGAACTGAGACGACGGCCAGGCTGACGAATATCGAATGCCACGACCATTTTTCGAGGAGCAACCCGGAGACGACAAGTCCGGCGATTGCACCGGACCCTGCGACGCCGGACCAGACTCCGACGGCGCGGGCACGCTGCGCCGGCGGGAAACCTGCAGTGAGTAGAGACAGCGTCGCCGGCATGACAAATGCGGCGCCGACGCCGGAGATCACGCGGGAGACGATGATCCACGACGGTTCGTCCGCGAAGACCGGAATCGACGAGCCAGCAGCAAAAACGAGTAGTCCGAACATGAGCAGTTCTCGTCGACCGTATCGATCGCCGAGTGCGCCCGCCGGCAACAAGAGACAAGCCAGCGTGAGCGTGTACCCGTCCACGATCCACGTGAGCTGGCTCTGTGTTGCACCGGTATCGCGGGCCAAGTCGGGAAGGGCCGTGTTGAGAGCGGCCATCGCTGCGACGACCAGCGCGACGGCGCAGCACGCGACCGTCAGCATCCAGATCTGTCGGATGGTCCACGTGGACTGTTCGAGCGTCGTATCGCTACTCACGAAACCTCCCGATAGAAACAAGACCATCAGTATCGTTACAAGAACAGCAGTTCCACAACCCCCAAGTGGGTATAACTGAAGTTGTGACGGTGGGAATCGACAAGCAGGGAATCGAACAGCAGGGAAACGACGAGGACCCGCGCAAACAGCGTTCCAGGTCCAGGTTGCTCGACGCAGCGACCACGCTGCTGGCAGAAGGCGGCGTCGACGCCGTGACGATCGATGCCGTCACCACGTTGGCCAACGTCGCGCGTGCGACGCTGTACCGCCATTTCGACAGCGGCACGGAGTTACTCGCCGCGGCATTTGCACGTCTACTGCCGCCGGTGCCGGAGATGTCCGGTGAAGGCGATCTCCGCGCGCAGTTGCTCGAGTTGTTGACCAGTCAGGCCAAGGCCATCGAAAGCGCACCGATCCAGGTGACGGCGATGTGCTGGCTCGGCTTGGGGCCGGAACTGAAGGGTTATTCGAGCGTCGATGCCCTGTCCACGGACAAGCCCGAATTGCGATCGCTGCGCCAGACGGTTTTCGAGCAGTACCGACACGCGTTCGATCGGATCCTGCGCTCGCCGGACGCGATCGACGCGTTGGGGGAGTACGACTACGACGTCGCACTTGCTCAGTTGGTCGGACCGTTGGTGCTCACCAAGCTGGCCACGCTGACGCCTCTCGGGGAGGCTGCGTGTGAGCAGATCGTGGACGACTTTCTGGCTGCACGCGGAGTGTCGAGCTGACGCTCACGGCTCCAGGTTGCGTCGAAGGACGTACTGTTCGAGCCTGTCGATTCCGCGTACTCGTCGCGGACGTAGGTGCCGCAGTTTGAAATTGGCGTCCGAGCCGAGTTGGGTGGCCAACTCGGAGTCGATCAGCACGGTGCCGGGACGAGCAGAGCTGGTGAGACGCGCGGCCTTGTTGACCACCGAACCGTAGAGATCTCCGAAGCGAACCAACGTCGGCCCCATGGCCAGACCCACCCGAAGCTGCGGATCGTCGTGATCGGCGAGGACCGCCTGCTGGATCTGCAAAGCGATCTCGGCGGCATGGTGGGGACTTTCAGCGGCGAACATGACCTCGTCACCGACGGTCTTGACCACCCAGCCGTAGTTGCGACCGATGATTTCGGTGGACGCGGACTCGAACCGCTCGAGCAGATCGTTGAGTTCGGCGGAGTCGAGGCCGCGGGTCAGCGAGGTGTACCCGACGATGTCGGCGAAACCCACGACCAGAACACGACTCGCTACTTCTTCGCCCGGGTTTCCGACGTTGCGGCCCGTCGACGACGCGACGTGGCGCTTCCAGACGTACGTCTGCAGAGATTCGACAGCGGGAATGATCTCGGCGCCGAGGCGCAGAACGATCTTCCGGATCGCTTCGGGCTCGTGATCTGCCGAGTCGGCGAGCTGGTCGATGATGTGTGTGCTGATCAGCGAGACCTGCCACTCAGCCAACCTCGACATCGACTGCCCCAGTGAACGGGCGGCAGCCACCTCACTGCTCTGCGAGATGACTCCTCGATTGACCATGTCGATGATCGTCTTGAGGGCGTTGGCGTCTTGCTGGGTGAACATGACGGCGTCGGGATCCTCGTCGACGGCAAAGCCCATCGCGACCCACAAACGATCGGCACGCTCGCGTGTCACACCGGCGAATTCCGCGATCTGCGATTGCGTGAAGCAGCGCGGTCCGCCGAGGAGGGACTCCTCGATGTCGGCTTGAATCCGGCTGAGCAGATGAGCATCGACGTCGACCGGATCAGCGGTGTGAGGTTCGGCAACGTGAGATTCAGCAGGGGCGGGTTCGGTGACCTCGTCGATCCACTCTGACTCCGAACTGCTCACCGTGCTCCTTATTGCCGCAACGAATTTCTGTCCACCATCTTCCACGCGGTGCCCCGAGAACAGTACTGAATTGGCCGAACCGTCTACGGATCCTCGGGCTCAGGCGGGCGGTGAGAGTCAACACGTCGGTGGCTTGTGCAAGAGTTGCCCCGAGAAAAGCACTGTCGATACCGAAATGCACGAGATACTTCTGAAAGGACCTGCGCATGCCACCCCGTAGACGTTCCGGCGCTGCCGCATCAACGCCGGATCACCTCACTGCGGACAATCTGGCAGCGCTCGCCACGGCTGTCGCCGAAGGCAAGCGCGCCACCGTCTATCTGCGCGAGGCGACTCCCAGCTTGGGGATCGAAGCCGGTACCTCGGCGAAAGTCGTGTCGGTGGACGGCAACACCGTGATGATCCGCCCCAAAGGCGTCAACGACGAATTGCCTTTCGAGGCAGAGGAATTGCGCATCAACCGCGTCTCTGCGGCACCGGCCAAACCGGCGCCACGGCCCAAACCAGTTGTGGAGTCCGAGCCCCTGATGGAGCCACTCGTAGAGCCTGTTCGACCGAAGCCGCGTGCGCAGCCTGCACCCGCTCCGGTACCGACTACTACTGCTGCCCCTGCCGCGACACCTCGTCCGGCCGTAAAGCGTGCGAAGAAACTGCCGGCCGGCATCAGCGTCACGATCCATGCGGGCGCGGACAACGACTGGAGCGTGACGGTCACACAGGGCGCCAAGCGTCCGGGCAAAGCAGTTCCGGTCGCACCCGATGCGGTCGAGCGAGCTGTCCGCGAGTTGGGTGAGCCCACCGCAATCGAGGCTGTCGAGTCCATCATCGTCGCTGCACGGGACATGGCTGCAGCGCGAGTCGACGAGTTGAGTCGTCAGCTCGAGGAGGCACGCAAGATGCTCGAAGCGCTCGGAGCTACCGACTAGAAACGCTGCGTAGGTCCGCACTTTCCGGGGTATGCGTTTTTTGCAGCGGGGAGATTACCGGCGGAGAGATTGTGATGTTGCAGCGAATTGTTTCGGCTCTGGCAGCGTTGGTCTTGGCACTCGGACTCGGGTTCATCGTCAGCAGCAACGCTGTTGCTGCACCCACGCCCATGGGTGGTGGTTCGGGCATCATCATCGACAATCAGCTGGTCTGTACGTTGACCACTATCGGTCACGACAACGGCGGCAGACTCGTGGGTATCACCGCAGGTCACTGCGGTGGTCCTGGATCGTTCGTGATCCCGGAAAGCAACGAGGACGCAGGCGTGGTCGGCACGTTCGTCGAGTCGAACCCGGACCTGGACTACGGGGTCATCCAGTTCGATCCGGGCAAGGTCACACCAGTTCGAACGGTGGGCGCGGCAACCATCACCTCGATCGGCGCTCCGGCCAGCTTCCCGGCTACGGCCTGCAAGGAAGGCCGTACGACGGGCACGACCTGCGGCGTCGTCTGGGGAGACCTGAGCGCCGACGCATCCACCTGGACTCAGATCTGCGTCGACCACGGTGATTCGGGAGCCCCGGTCACGGTCGGGACGACGCTGGTCGCGATGGTCAACGCCTACCTCTGGGTGCCGTGCCTGGGGCCGGAACTCGGCACCAACATGACCTCCATCGTGGACACGATCAATGCCCACGGAGGCGTCGGCGCCGGGTACCGGCCCATCTAGCGGCGAGCTGGGATCAGCCGCACACTGCTCCACCCGAGGCTGATCCCACGAGCTTGGAGTACTTGGCCAACACACCACGTGTGTAGCGAGGCGGCAACGGCTCCCAGCCCTTCTTGCGGGCTTCCAATTCGGAGTCGTCGACCAACAATTCGAGTTGTCCGGTACCCACGTCGAGTCGGATCTGATCGCCGTCGCGAACGAACGCGATGGGACCGCCGTCAACCGCCTCGGGCGCAACGTGTCCGACGCACAAGCCAGTAGTGCCACCAGAGAATCGTCCGTCCGTCAGCAGCAGGACGTCCTTGCCGAGACCCGCGCCCTTGATCGCGCCCGTGATGGCCAGCATCTCGCGCATGCCGGGACCACCCTTCGGGCCTTCGTAGCGGATGACGACAACGTCACCGCCGGTGATGGTGCCGTCCTCGAGAGCATCCATCGCGGCGCGCTCGCGTTCGAAAACCCGTGCAGTGCCGACGAATACATCAGACTCGAATCCTGCCGACTTGACCACCGCGCCGCCGGGCGCGAGTGACCCCTTCAAGATCGTGATGCCTCCGGTGGGGTGAATGGGCTTGTTCATCGCCCGCAGGACCTTGCCGTCCGGATCGGGCGGGGTGATGTGCGCGAGATTCTCCGCCACGGTCTTACCGGTGACGGTCAGGCAATCTCCGTGCATGAGTCCCGCGTCGAGCAATGCCTTCATGATCACGGGGACGCCGCCGATACGGTCGACGTCCGTCATGACGTGCTTTCCGAAAGGCTTGACGTCGGCGAGGTGCGGGACCTTCGCACCGACGCGAGCGAAGTCGTCGAGCGTCAGCGGGACGTACGCTTCGTGCGCGATCGCGAGGAGATGGAGCACCGCATTGGTGGATCCGCCGAATGCCATGACTACTGCAATGGCGTTCTCGAACGCTTCCTTGGTGAGGATGTCCCTCGCAGTGATACCTCGACGCAGGAGTTCGACAACGGCTTTGCCGCTCTCGCGGGCGAAGCCGTCGCGGCGACGATCCGGTGCGGGCGGTGAAGCGCTGCCGGGCAGCGACATTCCCATGGCCTCGGCGGCGCTGGCCATCGTGTTTGCCGTGTACATGCCGCCGCACGCGCCTTCGCCCGGGCAGATCGCCCGTTCGATGGTGTCGACGTCGGCGCGGCTCATCAGCCCACGCGAGCAGGCGCCAACCGCCTCGAACGCGTCGATGACGGTGACTTCCCGCTCACTGCCGTCGGAAAGTTTGGCGACGCCGGGGAGGGTGGAGCCGGCGTAGAGGAACACGCTGGCGAGGTCGAGGCGGGCCGCCGCCATCATCATGCCGGGCAACGACTTGTCGCAGCCGGCGAGAAGGACCGATCCGTCGAGACGCTCGGCCTGCATGACGGTCTCGACGCTGTCCGCGATCACTTCACGGGAGACGAGGGAGAAGTGCATGCCCTCGTGCCCCATCGAAATGCCGTCGGAGACGGAGATAGTGCCGAATTCGAGAGGGAACCCGCCGGCTTCCCGTACGCCCTCCTTGACGGCCTTGGCCAGGCGATCGAGGGACAGGTTGCATGGCGTGATTTCGTTCCAGGACGAGGCGACGCCGATCTGCGACTTGACCCAGTCGTCGTCGCCCATTCCTACTGCACGCAACATGCCGCGCGCTGCGGTCTTTTCGAGTCCGTCGGTGACGTCACGACTTCTGGGCTTGATGTCGGGTTCGGTCATTTTCCAAGCATAGGCGTCAGCGGGGTGTGTTTCCGGCAGACGAGCGACTCGACTTGCCGACAAACGCCGTCCGTCGTGAATAGACTCGTCGCATCGCAGTTGGGGCTGAGTGTGCAGGTGATTGACGTACAGGGGGATTCACGTGGAGTCGGAACTGACTTCGGCTTTCGGATTTGCAGTTCTGGCCGCCTTCTTGACCGGTAGTGGTGTCTTCCTGGTCGTTCTGACGGTTCTGCACGAGATTGCCCGGTGGAAGGGCCGCTTCGTATCGGTGTGGGTGACTTTCTTTGCCGCTCTGCTGATACTGCCCATCCTGTTCGGCGCGTTGATCGCAGGTTATTCCGCGTTTTCCGAGGTCGACGGGTCCGAGGCTCTGCTTCCGCCGGCGTTCTGGATCCTGATCGCGGCCGGGGGTGCACTCGGCGGTTACATCGGAGTCAAGGTCGGTGTGGTTCGAGGCTCGGCCCTCGATTACCGGTTGTGATCGGGATCGACTCGATCAAACTTCCAGAGAAGCGCAGGCGAAGCCTGGGTGAACATCCCGAAGCTCTCTTGAACGCCCGTTCAGGTGCGGGTTCACTCCTAGCGTGCACACGAATGCCTTCGATCGAATATCCAGACGTGGCCTGCTGCAGGGATCGGCGGCCCTTGCCGGCGCAGTAGGTCTCGGTGTCGCTTCGGCGAGCCACGCCGGTGCCGAGGTTCCGGGTGGCAGCCCGGGCTTCGCGCACGGCGTGGCATCCGGTGACCCGTTGCCGGATGCGGTGATCATCTGGACCCGCATCACCCCGACGGCAGACGCGACGCCCGGTTCCGGCGTCGGGCCGGCGGTGACTCTCAACTGGCAGGGCGCGACCGATGAGGGGTTCGCGAGCGTCGTTGCGTCCGGAAGTGTTGCTGCTTCGGCGGATTCCGATCACACCGCGAAGGTCGACGTCACCGGACTCGATTCGTCGACGACGTACTGGTACCGATTCACTGCGGGTTCGGCTGTTTCTCCGGTGGGCCGCACCCGCACGGCTCCGTCGAACTCGGCAGATCTCGATCGTCTCCGCTTCGGCGTGGTGTCCTGCTCCAACTGGGAGGCGGGGTATTTCGGTGCCTATCGTCACCTCGCGTTCCGCGAAGACCTCGACGCGATCATCCACCTCGGTGACTACATCTACGAGTACGGGCAGGGGGAGTACGGCGCGAGAAACGGATCCGTTCGCCTTCACGAGCCGGCCCACGAGATCATTTCGCTGGCCGACTACCGAATTCGGCACGCGCAGTACAAGACAGACCCGGATCTGGCAGCTCTGCACCTGAAGCTCCCGTTCATCACCACGTGGGACGATCACGAATCGGCCGACAACGCGTACCGGGACGGCGCCGAAAACCACACTCCCGGTGTCGAAGGTGACTGGGTAGATCGAAAGGCCAACTCGGCCAAGGCATATTTCGAGTGGATGCCCGTCCGCCCGTCGGGTAGTGGTTCGAGCGTTCAGCTGTATCGTCGGTTCCGCTTCGGGAATCTGGCCGAGATCTCGATGCTCGATCTGCGTACTTACCGCGACGAGCAACCGACCATGAAGCAGGTCGACGATCCGTCGCGCACCATTACCGGACGCGCACAGATGGATTGGTTGACCAACGGAATCGTCACCTCCCCGACGCAGTGGAAGGTCGTCGGCAATCCGGTCATGATCACGCCCTGCGTGTTCCCGCCGCTGGAACCGGCGACCACCGCGGCGTTGACCGAACTGGTGGGTGTGCCGCAGGCCGGTGTCCCGTACAACACGGATCAGTGGGACGGGTACACCGCCGACCGCACCAGGCTTTTCGACGCGATCACCTCGAACGGTGTGGACAACACCGTCTTCATCACCGGTGACATCCACACGTCGTGGGCCTGCGACCTACCGACCAACGCCGCCAACTATCCGGGTGGGCCGACCGTCGGCGCCGAGTTCGTCGTCCCGTCGGTGACGTCGCCCAATATCGACGACATGCTGAAAGTGCCACCGCGCACGGTAACCGTTGCGGCAGAAGAAGCATTCAAGGCCGTGAACCGACACGTGCGGTACGTCGAACTGGATTCGCACGGCTACGGCGTATTCGAAATCGCCCGCGAAGGTACTCAGATGGACTGGTACTACGTCGACGATCTCACCAATCCGCAGAGCAATGCGCACTACGCCGTGAGCTACCGTCTTCCGGCAGGCGCGGGCAGTAGAGTCTCACCCACCTCGGCCGCCCTCGATCAGGCCTCGTACCGACCAGGAGTCGACCAGTGAGCATCGAAGTTTCGCGTCGTAGCGTTCTGATCGGTGGAAGTGTTGTCGCCGGAACGGCATTGCTCGGAACGCCCGCTCGCGCGAGTGTTCCCACCAGCGCCGGAATCCCAGACCTGGACGTGCATGTCATAGTCGTCGACGGCATGCGGCCGGACGAGCTGCGATCGGAGCTCACCCCGACGCTGACCGGGCTTGCGGCCGGCGGTATCCACTACCCGGACGCCAGTGCCATCACGATCGCAGAGACGCTGCCGAACCACACGGCGATGATGACGGGAGTGCTGCCGGCGCGTTCGGGCGTACCCGCCAACTCCGTCTACGATCCGGCCATCGACAAGAAGCGTGACCTCGATCGGCCTTCCGACCTGCAGGCATCGACGGTTCTGGATCGGGTGCGCACCGAACTCGGATTGACCACTGCGAGTGTGCTGTCGAAGCGCTACCTGCACGGGTTGTTCGGTGACCGCGCCTCATTGGTGTGGGATCCGCAGCCGCTCGTTCCCGGTACCGAGCATGCGCCGGACAACTTCACGATCGACGCCTTGATCCGTATCGTCGGCGGGAACTCGCCGCGGCTGTCATTCACCAACCTCGGTGACGTCGATCGGGTCGGGCACCTGGATCTGTCCGGTCCGTCCATCCGGATCGCTCGCACGGCTGCACTTCAGAACACCGACAACCAGGTTCGCCGCTTCGTCGACTTCCTTCATGACACGGGTCGCTGGAATCGGAGCATTCTGATCGTGTTGGCCGACCACTCCATGGACTGGTCGGAGCCCGCGCGGCTCATCGGCTTGGATCGACCGCTGAACGCGGACCCGTTGCTGGCAGGCAAGATTCGAATCGCCCAGAACGGTGGCGCAGACCTGATCTACTTCATCGGACCCGATGGCGAACGGGCGGAAGCCGTCAGCCGGATTCAGCAGATCGTGGATGGTGTGGACGGCGTCGAATCCAGCCACCTCCCCGCCGAATTCGATCTCGGCACCAATGCCGGTGACGTCGTTGCGTTTTGCGCTCAGGGCTGGCGGTTCAGTGATCCGACTCCACTGTCCAACCCGATTCCCGGCAACCACGGTCACTTCGTGACACTGCCCATTCCGTTCTTCCTCAGCGGCGGACATCCCGCTCTGGACGGTGGACGGAAGATCGACACGCAGGCTCGCACGATCGACGTCGCGCCGACGGTTGCGGCTCTGCTCGGCCTCGGTGCACCTGCCGGCGGCTGGGACGGCGTCGCTCGCACGACGGGTGTGTCGCTGAACGTCTAACGAGGATCGCGACCGGTCAGGGCAATCAGCTTGTCCTGCAACGACGCATCGTCCGGGAGGTCGACGGGATCGGAGAAGAGTCCGCTCTCGGCGAGCATGTCGCGCTGCCCGTCGAGGTCGGACCAGACGGCCTCGACGAGGTCTGGATCGAGTCGCTCGTCTGCTCCGACCGCTCGCGCGAGGTCCCAGGTGTGGATCGTGACGTCCGAGGTCTGCTGGCGCAGATAGGGTTCCACCTTCACCGTGCCGTACGAGAGGTGAACGTGGGCACTGAGGTCCGTCGATTTCCACGCTTTGATTGCGGCATCGGAGTACTTCTGCCATTCGGTCCACAGGTCGTCCCCGACGGGAACGATGTCCGGTGTCGCCTCGCCGACCGTCAGTCCGGCCAGGAGCGGCGGTACCCACTGCTGCTCCTCGATGACGTGGCGGACGAGGTGTTCGACGTGCCAGTCGGAGTCGGGCGTGGGTGCGTTCCAGTCCTCGACCGCAGCGAGTCGTGAACCGAATTCGCGGTGGGCGGTGAGTACGAGTTCGAGCCAATCGAATGCCATCACTCGAGGGTAACCCGATCAGCGTGACGTTAATCGGTGCGTGAGGCTTCGATTCGGTGAAGACTGTCGGGGTTGTCGCTCAGTCGAATCGAGGAGTTTTCATGACCGTCCCCACCGTCACTCTGGCCGAAGGTCTCACTGTCAGCGCCCAGGGATACGGCGCGATGTCCCTCGCCCCGGTCTACGGCCCGGTGGATCCGGCCGAGGCGCTCGCCACGCTGCACCATGCGGTGGACATCGGGATCACGTTCATCGACACCGCCAACGTGTACGGCGAGGGCTCGAGTGAGCGTGCGGTGGGAGAGCTTCTCAAAGACCGCCGGGACGAAGTGCAGTTGGCGACCAAGTTCGGTCTGGTCGGCAACATCGCCAACGGTCAGCGCGGGATCAACGGAGACCCGGCTTACGTGCCGCGGGCACTCGACGAGTCTCTGGGACGACTCGGCGTCGATCATGTCGACCTCTACTACTTGCACCGGGTCGACCCGAACGTGCCGATCGAAGACACCGTCGGCGCGATCGCGGAGCAGGTGAAGGCGGGCAAGGTCCGCAACATCGGACTGTCCGAGGCGACCGGTGGCGAACTGCGTCGTGCGTACGGGGTACATCCGATCGCGGCGATCCAGTCGGAATGGAGCATCTGGAGCCGTGACGTCGAGAACAAGGTAGTACCCACCGCGGCGGAACTCGGAGTCGGGTTCGTGCCCTTTTCACCTGTGGGCCGAGGCTTCTTGGCGGGATCGTTCGATGCGGCGACGCTCAGTGACAACGACCTACGCCGACGCTTCCCCCGCTTCTCGGACTCCGCACTTCCCGCCAATCAGAAGGTTCTCGACGTGGTCCGCGCCGTCGGTGAGGAGCTCGGCGCGACGCCTGCACAGGTTTCCCTGGCATGGCTCGATGCCAAGGGCCGCCAGTACGGGTTGCCTTCCGTTTCGATTCCCGGCACTCGGTTCGCTGCACGAGTCACCGAAAACGCCGGAGCGTTGGACATCGTTTTGAGCGAAGACCAGATCGCTCGCCTCGACTCCCTCGCCGCGATCACCGAAGGCTTCCGTTCGGCCGATCTGAATTGGGTGTCTCAGGGCCGCGAATAATCATGTCCTGAGCCTTGCGAAAGACAGGAGTAACATACAGACCCGATGAAAAAAGTGTGGTTGGTCTGGGGTGTCGGTGTTTTTGCCTACGTGATCGCCGTGCTTCACCGCACTTCGTTCGGCGTCTCGGGTCTGTCTGCTGCTGATCGGTTCTCGATCTCGCCCAGCGTTCTGTCGAGCTTCGTCGTGCTGCAGATCGTCGTGTACGCCGGCATGCAGATTCCGGCGGGAGTCCTCCTCGACCGCTACGGTTCGCGGATCATGATCGCAGTCGGTGCGTTCATCATGATGTCCGCGCAGTTGGCTCTCGCCTTCACCGAATCGCTGCCCGTCGCGATCGGTGCACGTATTGCCGTCGGTGCCGGGGATGCACTCACCTTCATCTCGGTGTTGCGGTTGGTACCGCAGTGGTTCCCGCCCCGGCAGGTGCCGTTGGTCTCGCAGTTCACGGGCATCCTCGGTCAGCTGGGCCAGGTGATGTCTGCGCTTCCGTTCATGTTGCTGTTGTCCGGACCGGGCTGGACTTTTGCCTACGGCAGCGCTGCCGCTGTCGGACTGTTGGCGTTTGCGCTGGCGTTGAGTGTCATCCGCGACGCGCCTCCCGGTGCCGACGTGGTCGCCGTGCCGGCCGGCGCCAAGGAGATCGGGCGACAGATCAAGACGGTGTGGATGCGGCCCGGCACCCGACTCGGGTTCTTCAGCCACATGGGGACTCAGTTCTCGATCACGACGTTCGCGCTGCTGTGGGGTGTGCCGTACCTGAAATCGGCTCAAGGCCTCGACTCCACGACGGTCGGCTCGCTGCTGACGCTGTCAGTCATCTCGGCAATCGTGGCCGGCCCGATCCTCGGTATTCTCACCGGTCGCTATCCCATGCGTCGATCGTGGTTGGTTCTCACCATCATGGTGGCCAGCGCGCTCATGTGGACGATCGTGCTTTCACGAAGCGAACCGTCTCCGCTCTGGTTGTTGACGATCCTGGTGGTCGTCATCTCGGTGGGTGGGCCGGGTTCGGTGATCGGCTTCGACTACGCGCGCACATCCAATCCGAGTTCGGCGATGGGCACCGCCCAGGGCATGGTCAACATCGGGGGATTCCTCGCTTCCCTCATCGTGATTCAAGTGATGGGCGTCATCCTCGGGCACATGGGCGGGTACACGTTCGACGGATTCCGTGTCGCCTGGATGGTGCAATATCCAGTTTGGATTCTCGGTATCGTCGGTGTGCTCGTCACCCGAGGCAAAGCCCGGCGAGCCCTCGCAGCAGAAGGCGTACACGTACGGCCGATTCGCGAAGTCATTCGTCGCAACAAATAACTCGATCGCATCGGGTAATTCATCCCCTGCGGGTGAGGTTCCCAAGCGTCCGAGCCACCAGGCTTGATGGATGAACGACGCAATGAACATCGGACCGGTCGAGCTCGTGGTGCTGGCATTCCCAGGTTCAACTGTGGATCCTGAAGCTGTCGCCGCGCTGCAGAACGTGGTGGAACGAGGTTTTGTCACTCTGCTCGACCTCGTGTACATCGCCAAGGACGCGGACGGACAGGTGTCGCAGATCGATGTCGACGAAGATCTCACCGACATCGGACTGGCGATTCTGTCCATCGAAGCCAAGGCATTGATCAGTGACGAGGACCTGGACGTGGTCCGTGAGTCACTCGAACCAGGAACGTCCGCCGCAGTCATCGTCTACGAGCAGACGTGGGCGCGTGAGCTCGCGTCGACGGTTCGCGGTGGCGGCGGCGACGTAGTCCTTCACGTTCAGATACCGCGCGAGGTAGTCGTCGCAGCGGTCGAAGCAGCATTTCAGTAGCGACAATTTCCCAAGGAGTTCGGCATGGTTTTTCGAGGTGGACGCAGAGGGCGGCCGGGGTTGCTCGGCACGGTGGCGCGCACGGCGGTAGTGGCTGGAACCGCAAAGGCGACGTCCAACGCCATGGATCGACGGAGTCAACGAAAGGCCAGCGAGCAGCAGCAGGAATATCAGCAGGAGTACCAGCAGCAACAGCCGCCGCCGCAGCAGCAGGTCGCCCCCGTGCAGTCCGTTCCCCCTTCAGGCGCGGACGATCTGGTCTCCAAGCTGCAGGAGTTGGGACAGCTTCATCAGTCCGGCGTGTTGACCGATGCCGAGTTCGCGGCGGCAAAGGCGCAGTTGCTGAGCTAGCCCTGCTGTTCTCTTCAATTGCGGCAATGCGCATTGCCGCAATTCGGCGTGAAAGGCTGACTTATGATCGACCCACGTGCGGCATCGGCCGCAATCGAAGCCGCGAACGCCCGAGTCGCCGAGACTCTACCGTTCTCCGACGACGCCGACTTCACCGAGGCGAAGCGGGGTTTCGTCGCCGCAATCGATCCGGGGCTGGTTTCCGATTCGGACGGAAAAGTCCTGTGGAACAACGATTCCTACGCGTTCCTTGACGAGGACTGCCCGCCAACGGTCAATCCGAGCTTGTGGCGTCAGTCGAAGTTGGTCGCCAAGCAGGGACTCTTTGCGGTGACGGATTCGATCTATCAGATTCGCGGACTTGATCTGTCGAACATGACGTTGATCGAGGGAGATACCGGAATCATCGTCATCGATCCACTGATCTCCCGGGAAACCGCTGCCGCTGGTCTCGCGTTGTATCGGGAGCATCGTGGTGATCGACCGGTTGTCGCGGTGATCTACACGCATTCGCACATCGACCACTTCGGCGGGGTCAAAGGTGTGACCACCGACGACGACGTCGCCGCCGGGCGATGCGTGATCGTCGCACCCACCGGGCTCGTGGAGCACGCGGTCGAGGAAAACGTCTATGCGGGAACGGCAATGGCTCGACGCGCGGCCTACATGTACGGAGCGGCCTTACCCCGAGGTCCCCGAGGTAGCGTCGGAGCCGGGTTGGGGCAGACCACCTCAACCGGCACACCGACGCTCATTTCGCCGACGGTGTCGATCTCGAAGACAGGTCACACGGAGACGATCGACGGCGTTCGGATCGAATTCCAGATGACGCCCGGAACCGAGGCCCCGTCCGAGATGAACTTCTACTTCCCGGATTTGCGCGCACTGTGTATGGCGGAGAACGCAACTCATACTCTCCACAACCTGCTCACGCTTCGCGGTGCCCTGGTACGAGATCCTCATGTCTGGTCTGCGTACCTGACGGAATCGATCAATCGTTACGCCTCACGATCCGACGTTCTGTTTGCGTCCCACCACTGGCCGACGTGGGGGACCGAACGGCTCACCGAGTTCCTGTCATTGCAGCGCGACCTCTACGGGTACCTTCACGATCAGACACTTCGTCGAATCAATCAGGGGTGGACCGGTCTCGAGATCGCCGAATCGATCGAGCTGCCACCTGCATTGGCGCAAGCGTGGCACACGCACGGGTACTACGGTTCCGTCAGTCACAACGTCAAAGCCATCTACCAGCGATACATGGGTTGGTTCGACGGTAACCCTGCGCATCTGTGGGAGCATCCACCCGTCGAATCGGCCAAGCGTCACGTGGAGTTCATGGGCGGATCAGCAGAAGTGTTACGGAAAGCTCGGGAACCGTACGAGCGCGGCGACTTTCGCTGGGTTGCGCAGGTGGTGAACTACGTGGTCTTCGCTGAACCGGACAACGTCGAGGCCAAGAATCTGCAGGCCGATACCTTCGAGCAACTCGGGTACGGCGCCGAGAACGGCACCTGGCGGAACTTCTACCTCACCGGTGCATACGAACTGCGCAACGGCTCAGTGGGGACGCCCACGGTTGCCGCGGCGCCCGACATCACCGCAGCGCTGTCGGTAAGTCAAGTCTTCGATGCAGTATCGCTGCGCGTGGACGGAGTGCGCGCAGCGGGCTCGCACATCGTCGTCGATTGGAACATCACTGACGAAAACATCGTTCACCGAACGGAACTCAGCAACGGAGTTCTGATCCATTTCGACGTGGAAGGTGGGTCTGCAGATGCTGGGTCTGTGGATGCGATGTTCAGTTTGAGTCGGCGCGACTTACTCGGTGTGCTGCTCGGTGGTGTGGACTTGGGTGCCGAGATTGCGAATGGAACCATCTCGGTTTCCGGCGACCCGGCGAAGCTCGCAGAACTTGCCGGGTACCTCGACGAGCCGGATCCGAACTTTGCGATAGTCACTCCGACCTAGCGCTGTATCAGTCCTGAACGAGCCTGTACTTCAACAGGTCTCGAGTCGCGCACCTTTTTGAAGTTGTCCGGTTCGTCTCTGGTTATCGAAAGTGTGTTCGATTAAACTTTGGGCATGGACAGTCGGGATGCGTGGCAGCTGGATGGCGAGGGCCTCAAGGGGGAGGTTCTGGATCTGGTGCGTGTCCGGCACGAGTTGCAGTCGCGGATGGTGTTGTTGATCGTGGAGATGTTTTCCCGGGAGGTTCTCGGTGGGAAGGGTTTTCGGGCGATCGCGCAGTGGTTGCATGGTTCGACGAATCTGGAGATCGGTGAGTGCAGTCTGCTGGTCGGGTTGGCGCGGTTGTTGATGCTCGAACCTGTTGTCGGCGATGCGTTTCACCGCGGGGATGTTGATGCGTTGAAGGCGCGGCAGGTGGCGTCGTTCTGTCAGCATCCGCCCAAGAACATGACCCTGGCGGACGTGGACACGGCTCGCGGGATCCTGCTTGGCCTGGCGTCGAAGAACATTGCGGATTGTGATGCGGTGCGAGCGGCGATCCGGCGGATCGAGAAGCAGTACGGCAAGCGTGAGGACGGCGTCCCGGTGGGTGAGGATTCGGAGCGCAACGAGTTCTACGCCTCGAAAGGCTTGTACGGGCGCGTGTCGGTGAAGGGTGATCTGGATGCTGTGAACGGGGCGCGTCTGATCACGTTGTTGTCGAGTCTGTCGGCGCCGACGCCGGAGAAGGACGGCGTCAAGGACACGCGTACTCCGGCGCTACGGCGGGCGGACGGGTTTTGCGAGTTGTTGCGTCGGTATGAGCGGGCGGGGTTGGGTCCGATCGAGGGCGGGGTGAAACCGCACATCACGGTGACTGCGTCTGCGAAAGATATGACGGACCTCAAAGCCTTGAAGGATCTACTGCCGTCGACTCAGGAACTGGGTTTCGCGTGGACGGATTGGGTAGGTCCGATCAGTATCGATACCGCGCGGATGTTGGCGTGCGACTGCACGGTAACGCGGATTTTGTTGGATGAGAATGGTGTTCCGCTCGACTGCGGTAAGGAAGCGAGAACGGCGACGGTTCCGCAGCGGCGGGCTCTTGCGGTTCGTGATGGTGGGTGTGCGTTTCCGGGGTGCGGAACTCCGTCGGGGTGGTGCGATGCTCATCATATTGTTCACTGGAACGATGGTGGCCCAACAGATCTCGATAATCTGGTCTTGTTGTGCGGTCATCATCACCGGACGCTGCATCACACGGAGTGGCGGGTGGAGATCGGGCCGGATCGGAAAACGGTGTTCTATCCACCGATGTCGATTGATCCGTTCCAGCGGCCCATCGGCGGGAACAGCCCGCCCACCGCGGCGTGAATCGCGACAACTGAAGACGTGAGCACCGGGGCACAACCATGGCCCGGTGCTTGCTCAATCCAGTATTTACTCAAGACAACGTGATGTCGGCAATCAGGCCGTGGTGATCGGATCCCTCGATCTCGATCCGTTCCAAGGATGTCGCCACGGCGCCTTTCGTGATGATGTGGTCGATACCGACCACCGCCGGATACCGCTTGTCGGTCGGATAGGTCGGGATCAGGCCGGAACCCAATTGGTCGGCGGCGCTGGTGTATCCGTTCGTGAGAAGATTCCGGAACTGTTTGTTCGAGTACGACGCGTTGAAGTCGCCGCTCACTATCACGTTGTCCCGCCCGGCGACTTTGTCCATGTAAGACCCAAGCCTTCGCTGCTCGTCCGCCCACACCGAGGCCGGTGAGATGTACGCCGGTGCCGGATGCACGGCGAACAATGTGACTGGCTGCGCCAAGCCGACATTCAGTTCTGCGGACAGCGTTTCGGGTGAGAATCCGTCGAGGCTACGCGGATTGGAGAGTGGAAAGCGACTGTAGATTCCTGCCCCGCCACCACCGTCGGTGTACGGGACGAGGAATTGGTGGCTCAGAACCTCGTCAAGCCCGGCGGCTTTGAGCGCGTCGGCTTCCTGGTACGTCAACTCCTGGACCGTCACCACGTCGACCTCGCGTTCGCGGATCATCGCCACAAGCGACTCCGGATCCGCTGCACCGACCATCAAGTTGGCCTGCATGATTCGAATCGGTGGACCGTTCGCAGACGTCGACTCCCCAGTTCCGCCGATGTACAGCGGGCTCACAGACCATCCGAACAACCCAAGGACGAGGATCGAGGCGGCGCACACGATCCACTGACGCCCGATACCCGAGACGACGGCACCGATCAGCGGAGCAATCATCAACAAGGGCGCCACTGACGCGAGAACGATCACGATGTTGTGATCGACGTCCAACTGAGTTGCGATCAAGGCAACCAAACCAGTCACGATGCCGGCCACACCGGCCACGGCCGAAAGGCGGCGAAGAACCAGTCGACGAGGGGTCACGGCATCGGGTTGCATGACGTCCATGGAAGCAGAAGAGCGTCGTAGCTCCGGGAAACTGCAGGTGGAGTCGGTGCGCCCTATTGTTTGCGCCCTATTGTTGCGGATACGGAAGGTGGCTGCTGCTGTTCTCACTGACGGAGATCGAGCGGCCGAGTTGAGGGAAGGCGCGTTGAGAGCACGCTGGCCTGTCACAGACTTTGCACCCCGCGCCGATCGGCACGATGGTCGCGGGGTCGTCCGTCTGAATTCCGTGTGAGTAGACCATGCGATCGGCGTAGCCGATGTCGCAACCGAGTCCGACGGCGAAGTTGCGCTCGGGTGCGAGGTACCCGAGTCCGCCGCTGTGGGTAGTGCGCGCCACCCAGAGGTATGTCCGGCCGTCGGGCATCTTCGCGACCTGAGTGAGGATGCGACCTGGGCTCGCGAATGCCTCGTGGATGACCCACAGCGGGCAGCTGCCTCCGACTCTGGAGAAGTGAAAGGCGGTAGCAGACTGACGCTTCGAGATGTTTCCGGCGCGATCGGTTCGGACGAAGAAGAAAGGGATGCCGCGTTGGCCGTGTCGTTGGAGAGTGGACAACCGGTGGCAGACTGTCTCGAAGCCGACCTCGAACTTGAGGCTGAGCAGGTCGATGTCGTACCGCAAGGCCTCAGCGGATTGCAGGAATTGGGTGTACGGGAGTAGCAGTGCGCCGGCAAAGTAGTGTGCGAGTCCGACGCGAGCCAGCGCTGCGGACTCGGCGCTCAATGATTCATCCTCGGCGACAAGGGAATCGATCACGTCGGCCTGCGTGAAGAAGGCCAACTGCATTGCGATCTGGAACGCGCGTTGTCCTGCCGACAGACGACGGGCGAGTGTGAGGACCGACTTGTTCGGATCGTAGTAACGCTTGGGGCCGAGCTTGTCGGGTTCGTCGGTACGGATCGTCACGGTGACGCCGTGCTGATCGCGAAGTAGTCGTGCCAGTTGCAAATCCACTGCGCCCACGGACAATCCGTTGTCCAGGAACATCTGCTCGGCAGCGTCGTCCAGAACGGCGATGTGATTCTTTCGGTCGTAGAAGAAGTCCCGAACTTCCTCGTAGGGCATCGGTACGAGTGACACATCGGACGCTGGTTCGCCGGACAACTGCATCGAGAACTGGTCCAACTGCTCTGTCGCGGCGTGAAGGCGGCGGTGCAACATCACGAGGGTGCGTCCGACCGCCGGCATGCGGGCCACCAATTCGTCCACCTCGGCCAGAGATACGTCTCCAGATTCCGAAGTTTCGGCCAAGGCGTGATGAACGTCCGCAACCAGGCGTGCGTCGGAATCGGAGGCGAAGAATTGCACGTCGAGATCGAACTCGGCGTTGAGCTTGAGAAGGACGGGCACCGTCAGCGGTCGTTGATCGTTCTCCAGTTGATTGACATAGCTGGGGGAGAGTTCGAGTGCCTTCGCCAGTGCGGACTGTGACAGGTTTCGTTCCTCCCGCAGCCGTCGCAGCCGCGCTCCCGCGTACATCTTCTTCATCGAATCTCCTCGGTGCCGATCGCGTTCACCCTACCGAGAAGCTATTCGCAACATTCGCAACATTGCAGCATTGTCATTGCACAAATAGGCAATTGCGAGGGCCTATCCCGAGGTGAATGAGCTGCGTAGCGTGCAAATAGATACCGAAGAACGTGAGAAGAGGACCGATGAAGACGCATCTCGTACGCACTCACCGCTCTGCCGAAGAGTTCCCCAAGGAAGACCACCTCGCGTGGAAGATCGCGGAAGTTGCGACGGATTCCGTCGACGTCACCGACGCCACATCCGAAATGATCGTCAACCGGATCATCGACAACGCGGCGGTTGCCGCAGCTTCCCTGGTGCGCCGTCCCGTGGTGAATGCGCGGGCGCAAGCGCAGTCGCATCCGTATACGCCGGGCTCCACCGTGTTCGGTATCCCCGGTACGTTCTCGCCTGAATGGGCCGCCTGGGCCAACGGTGTCGCGGTTCGTGAACTCGATTTCCACGACACGTTCCTCGCCGCCGAGTACTCGCACCCCGGAGACAACATCCCGCCGATCCTCGCCGTCGCTCAGCACACCAGCCGTGACGGTCGAGACCTGATTCGTGGTCTGGCGACCGGCTACGAGATCCAGATCGACCTGGTTCGGGCTATCTGCCTGCACGAGCACAAGATCGACCACGTCGCACACCTCGGCCCCTCGGCTGCGGCAGGTATCGGAACTTTGCTGGGCCTGGGCACCGAGACGGTCTACCAGGCAATCGGCCAGGCGCTGCACCTCACGACGGCGACACGTCAGTCCCGCAAGGGCGAGATCTCCAGTTGGAAGGCGTACGCGCCTGCGCTGGCAGGCAAGGTTGCCGTAGAGGCGGTCGACCGCGCGATGCGCGGTGAGGGCGCACCGTCACCGATCTGGGAAGGCGAAGACGGCGTCATCGCCTGGCTACTCGGTGGCCCGGACAAGGAGTACCACGTTCCGCTACCCGGTTCGGGTGAGGCGAAGCGCGCCATCCTCGACTCGTACACCAAAGAACACTCCGCGGAGTACCAGAGCCAGGCGCCGATCGACCTCGCTCGCCGAATGCGTTCTCGTGTCGGTGATCTCGACCAGATCGCGTCGATCGTCCTGCATACCAGTCACCACACCCACGTCGTCATCGGCACCGGTTCCGGCGATCCGCAGAAGTTCGACCCGACCGCCTCGCGTGAAACCCTCGACCACTCGGTGATGTACATCTTTGCCGTTGCGCTACAGGACGGTACGTGGCACCACGAACATTCCTACGCGTCCGAGCGTGCACAGCGCGCGGACACGATCGAGCTGTGGAACAAGATCTCCACGCGCGAAGATCCCGAATGGACACGCCGTTACCACTCGACGGATCCGGACGAGAAGGCTTTCGGTGCTCGCGCCGAGATCACCTTGAAGAGCGGCGAAGTCATCGTCGACGAGCTTGCGGTGGCCGATGCGCACCCGCTCGGCGCACGTCCGTTCGCTCGCGATCAGTACGTCGCGAAATTCCGCACCCTCGCCGAGGGCGTCATCGAGCCGAGCGAACAGGACCGCTTCCTCGATGCGGCTCAGCGCACCGCCGAATTGAAGGCAGGCGAACTCGATCAGCTGACCTTCACCGTTTCCGAAGACGTTCTCGCTCGGGCTCCCAAGGTCGCCAAGGGACTTTTCTGATGTCGGGCCTCATCGCAGCAGCGACGTCTGCAGCCGACAAGCGGATTGCCTTCCGGGCGGGGCTGACGTCCGGAAAGATTCAACGACTCCCGGGTGCGATCAATCCGCTGACAGCCAGACTGATTCAGGAAATCGGGTTCGAGGGTGTCTACGTTTCAGGTGGTGCGTACTCCGCCGGATTGGCGCTTCCCGACATCGGACTGACCACCTTGACCGAGGTCGCCGGCCACAGCAAGCAGATCGCGCGCGTCACGGACCTCCCGACGCTCATCGACGCCGACACCGGTTTCGGTGAACCTATGAGCGCGGCCCGCACGGTCACGATCTTCGAGGACGACGGAATAGCCGGTCTGCACCTCGAGGATCAGATCAACCCCAAACGCTGCGGGCACCTCGACGGCAAAGCAATTGTGCCCACCGAAGACATGGTTCGCCGTGTTCGTGCTGCAGTGTCGGCGCGTCGTGACCCGAACTTCGTCATCTGCGCGCGCACCGATGCTGCCGGAATCGACGGTATCGACGCGGCGATCGAGCGAGCAAAGGCCTATGTGGATGCCGGTGCCGATCTGATCTTCACCGAAGCTCTTGCCACCGAGGCCGACTTCGAGAAGTTCCGCGCAGCAGTCGACACTCCGCTCCTCGCCAACATGACCGAGTTCGGGAAGTCGAACCTCATTTCGGCGAAGACATTGGAAGAGATCGGTTTCAACGCCGTCATCTACCCCGTGACCACCCTTCGGCTGGCGATGTTCGCTATCGAAAAGGGTCTGCGCGAGATTTTTGCGGAGGGCACGCAAGAAGGACTGCTCGGCGAAATGCAGCATCGCAGCAGGTTGTACGAGATTCTCGAGTACGAGCGCTACAACGAATTCGACAGTGGCATTTTCAATTTCAGCTTGGAGGGGAGTAGGACATGACCGAACAGATTCCGACGATCTACAAGGGCTTGGCCGGAGTTGTCGTCGATACGACGGCTATCTCCAAGGTAGTGCCCGAGACGAATTCGTTGACGTATCGCGGTTACGCAGTGCAGGACCTTGCCGCGAACTGCAGCTTCGAAGAAGTTGCGCACCTGCTCTGGTACGGCGAACTGCCGACTCCCGAGCAGCTCGAATTACTCTGCCTGCGTGAGCGTGCGGCCCGCCGTGCCGACCGCTCACTGCTCTCGCTTCTGACCAAGATGCCGGACAACTGCCACCCCATGGATGTTGTCCGCACGGCGATCAGCTACCTCGGCGCCGAGGATCCGGCGGAGGACGACAACTCGGAGAAGGCCAATCTGGCCAAGGCGCTGCGGATGACAGCTGTGCTGCCGACCATCGTCGCAGCCGATTTCCGCCGCCGGCGCGGTCAGGATCCCATCGCGCCGCAGTCGGACCTGGGTTTCGCCGAAAACTTCTTGAACATGTGCTTCGGTGCTGTTCCGGAGCCGGCGATCGTGAAGGCCTTCGAGGTCTCGCTGATCCTGTACGCGGAGCACTCCTTCAATGCCTCGACGTTCGCCGCTCGTGTTGTGACGTCCACACTTTCGGACATCTACAGCGCAGTGACCGCTGCTATCGGCACGCTCAAGGGCCCGTTGCACGGCGGTGCAAACGAAGCTGTCATGCACGACATGCTCGAGATCGACGACCCCGACCGCGCCGAAGCCTGGATGTCGGAGAAGTTGGCTGCCAAGGAGAAGGTCATGGGCTTCGGGCACCGCGTCTACAAGAACGGTGATTCGCGTGTTCCGACCATGAAGCAGGCCCTCCTCGACGTCGCGGCAGCGACCGACGGCGAGAAGTGGGTGCAGATGTACGAGATCCTCGAGAAGACCATGGTCAGTGCCACCGGAATCAAGCCGAATCTCGATTTCCCCACGGGCCCTGCATATTTCCTCATGGGCTTCGACGTCGAGATGTTCACGCCGATCTTCGTGATGAGCCGCATCACCGGATGGACGGCGCACATCATCGAGCAAGGGCAGTCGAATGCACTGATCCGGCCGCTGAGCCAGTATTCGGGCGTGCCACAGCGCACAGTCGTGGCATGACACTTTTTGCTGTCGTGGCATGACGCCCCTTTGATACTGCGTCGGCGAGGTTCGGTTCTGGCATCACCGTCTCCTGGCCTCGTCGACGCTTCTCCGTTCGCACTATCTGCAACTTTGCATCGAGAATTCGCAAAGATATTCAAGTGCAATGTGTTTCGACTTTTCTCTACCGGAAATAACGTGAGTGTCATGACTGAAACGCACGAAGAAATCTTGATCATCCGTCGTGGCGAGACCCTCGACGTCGTGTTCAACCGGCCGGAAAAGCGCAACGCATTGACCCCGCAGATGTACGACGCCATTGCCGGAGCCTGCCGGCGCGCCGACTCCGACCGCGAGATTCGGTTACTCACTCTCCGAGGTGCTGGGGGAGAGGCGTTCTCGGCGGGTTCCGACATACGCCATTTTCAGACCTTCTCGAGTTTTCACGACGGGCTCGACTACGAAAGCCGGTTCGTCGGCGTGCTGACCGAACTCGAGAGAGTGCGGGTTCCCACGCTGGCGGTCATCGACGGTGTGTGCGCGGGAGCCGGGCTGTTGTTAGCGGCAGCGTGCGATGTGCGGATCGCGACGCACGGGTCCCGCTTCTGCCTCCCGATCGCGCGCACGCTCGGAAACTCGTTGTCGGTCCATTCCGTGGCGTTGCTGGCGGACAGGATCGGCAGTTCGCGTCTGATGTCGTTGGTGGCTCGGGCGGGGGTCATGTCGAGCGACGAGGCTCTGCGGAACGGCTTCCTCAGCGACTGTGCAACAGAGACCGAGTTCGCGAGCCTGACTGCCCAGGTATCTCGCGATCTACTTGCCGCCGCCCCGATGACCGTCTGGACTATTCGGGAGTCCCTGCGACGCATCAGAACCCGAGTGATTGCCGACAACGATGATCTGATGAGCATGATCTACAGCAGTGACGACTTCAAAGCCGGCGTCGACGGTTTCCTTCGCGGGGAACGACCGCTCTGGGCCGGCGTGTAGTGCGTCAGTAGAAGCAACGCTTGCGTTGGAGCGCGCTCTAACCCCTAGCGTTGCCGACCATGACAACAAAGACCTGGATCATCACCGGAGTTTCTCAGGGTTTCGGCCGTGAACTCGCACTGTCTGCACTTCGATCGGGGGACGCGGTAGTCGCTGCAGTTCGTCGTCCCGAGTCCGTTGCAGATATTGCGTCGGCGAATCCGGATCAGTTCTCGGCGGTGACGTTCGACGTCAGAGACACCGCAGCGGCTCCGGGCGTCGTCGAATATGCGCTCGAGCGTTTCGGTCGCATCGACGTGCTGGTCAACAATGCCGGTCGTGGGATGGTCGGCGCGGCGGAGATGGTGGACGATTCGACCTTGCGGGATCTCATGGAACTGCACCTGATCGGACCCGCCGCGATGGTGCGCGCCGTCCTCCCGTCGATGCGAGTGCAGGGCAGCGGGACGATCGTGCAGATGAGCAGTCAAGGCGGCCGTATGTCGTTTCCCGGTGTCGGGGCGTACTCGGCGTCGAAGTTCGCTCTCGAGGGTTGGTCGGAGGCTCTCGCCGGTGAGGTCGCGCAGTTCGGCGTTCGGGTGATGATCGTCGAGCCCAGCCGATTCCGTACGGCATTCAACACGCCTGGCGTTCTGAGCTTCGCCGAATCATCATCGGACTACCGTGATTTGCTGGATCCCGTTCTGCGGGACATGGCGGCCGTAGACGGTGTTCAGGAGGGTGATCCGGAGAAGGCAGCAGAGATCATCACCTCGCTTGTGCACAGCGAGAAAGTGCCACTTCGTCTGCCACTCGGAAAGGAAGCCGTGGAGCGTGTCTCCGCGTCGTATCGGAAGAATCTCGCCGAGGTATGCGTCTGGGCCGACCTGGCTCGCAGTGCCGACTTCGCGGATGCTGCCGGACCCGTCCGTCCGTTCTAGGCTGAGAAACATGGCTACCGAAGACTTGATGCGTAAGGCACTCGAGGCACTTGGGGAAGTGGACGGGCCCATGTCGATCGAGGTGATTCACCGACTCGTCGATGCAGGAGACGTTCAGGAGCCGATGTCGATCGCCGAAGTCGCGGACCTGCTGGATGCCTCGGCACATACGCTGCGCTACTACGAGAAGATCGGTCTGGTCGAGGTCGATCGTGACTCGAGCGGACATCGTGTGTACGGTCCGGAATCTGTTCGCAGGCTGGTGTTTCTGACCCGCATGCGCATCTCGGGTATGGCGATTCGCGACCTGCAGCACTACGTCGAACTGGTCGACGCCGGTGAAGGGACAGTTCCGGAGAGGCTCGACATGCTGCTCGAACACCGGGACACCGTTCGTCGGCAGATCAAGGAGCTCACGTTGTCTTTGGCTGCGACGGAGTACAAGATTGCGACGTACGGCGGGCGGACCGGAGAGCAGGAGTGATCCGTTCAGTGGATGTGAGTGGCTGTTTTCGTGACTCGCCCTCTTCTGATTCCGATCGAGACGAACGCGCCAATCAGGGAGACGATGGCGCCCACCCACATCGTCGTCTGCAGCCCATACATGAATGCAGTCTCTGTCGCTGATCGCAGTGTGAGGGAAAGAGCCGGGTCAATTTCTGTCACGACTGGTGTGGTGCCCTGGGCGACGGCGCGAACCGCATCTTCCGAGACTCGATCGACTATGAAGTCGGGAATGACGTTGCCCAGTAGTGTTTCGTGGAACTTTGCTGCGGATGCCGCCGCCATCACGGCTCCGAGCACTGAAGTTCCGAGGATACCGCCAACTTGAAGTGAGGTCTGATGGACGCCCGCGGCAGGTCCGGCGTCTGCGACGTTCGCATTCCCTAGGATCGCTTGGACTGACGCAGTCATCACAAACCCGATTCCCAGGCCCAGTACCACAAACGGAATGGCCAGAGAAAGGTAGCTTCCGTGTGGTTCGATGGTGGTGAACAGTAGGAATCCCACTGCGCTGAGCAACATTCCCATAAACAAGGGCGGACGTGCGCCGTACCGTTTGATGATCCAACCGCAACTGCTCGAAGCGATTACATTCGCGATACTCATCGGGAGGATGTGGAGTCCAGCGGCCATGGGGGAGTCACCGTTGATCTGTTGCAAGAACAAGAGAATGAAGAACAGTGAGCCGACAAGCGCAAAGAAGGAGATGATTGTCAGGATGACTCCGAGTGTGATTGACCGGTCAGCGAATAGCCGAAGCGGCACCAAAGGATCCGATGCGCGTCGCTCCGCTTCTACGAAGGCCAAACCAGTGACGGTTCCACCGACCAGCCACCCGATGACATGCCAATCAGTCCAACCACTTTCGGGGGCTTTTATAAGTCCATAGGTTATGGCGAGGAGTGAACTCGTCAGCAAGATCGAACCCGGGACGTCGAACTTTACAGTCCGTACGACCCGGCCCTTGGGGAGCAGAAACAATCCTGTAGCGAGGGAAATCGCCGCAACGGGGACGTTGATCAAGAAGGCCCATCGCCAGCTGGTGTGCTCGATCAGCAATCCGCCGATCAGGGGGCCGGCGGCGGATGAAGCGCCGATCAGCGATGCGAAGACCGCAAGCGCCTTCGGAAGTGCTGCCTCGGAGAAGAGGGACCGAAGCAATGCCAGAGCGTTGGTGACTATCAGTGCGCCGAAAATTCCCTGGCCGAGTCTCGAGAAGATCACCATTTCTACACTGTGCGCCAAGGCAATTCCCGCTGATGCCAGCCCGAAACCGACGATCCCTGAAAGGAACACAGATCGTCGTCCGAAGCGATCGCCCAACCTTCCCGCGAGAACGAGCGTTGCCGCCATCGCGAGCAGATAAATGTTGGTAATCCATTGCAAACCAGAGAGCCTCGCGCCTAGATCGACGACAAGAACCGGATTGGCCACTGCCGTTATCGTGCCGTCGAGCGAAACGATGAGAACGCCGAGTGCGATCGCGGTCATGGCGACCCAGGGATTGGAGTCTCGGGGTGGATCGGTGGCTGGGAGTGCGTGGATTTCAGTACTGCCAGTAGATGTCACTGAGGTCTGCTACTTTCTGATCGATCGGAGTTCTTCAGAGGTTGATCATGTGGCCGGCGAGGCCGTGGATCGCTTCCTGCAGTGCCTCACTGAGTGTGGGGTGGGTGTGGACGTTGCGTGCCAACTCGTTGACCGTGAGGTCCCACTTCTGGGCCAAGGTCAGCTCGGGCAGCAGTTCCGAAACGTCCGGTCCGATGAGGTGCCCGCCGAGCAGTTCGCCGTACTTCTTGTCGGCGATCAGCTTGACGAAACCGGTCGGGTCACCGAGACCGTGTGCCTTGCCGTTGGCAGCGAACGGGAAGTTCGCGACCTTGACGTCGTAGCCCTCGGCCTTGGCCTGCTCCTCGGTCAAACCGAACGAGGCGACCTGCGGCTGGCAGAACGTCGCACGCGGCATCATCCGGTAGTCACCGAGTGTCTGCGTCTCCGCGCCGCCGATGGTCTCGGCAGCGACGACAGCCTGAGCTTCTGCGACGTGCGCGAGCTGCAGTTTGGCGGTGACGTCACCGATGGCGAAGATGTGCGGGACGTTGGTGCGCATGTAGTCGTCGATCGCGATGGCGCCGCGATCGGTCAACGCGACCCCGGTGTTCTCGAGACCGAAGCCCTCCACGCGCGGTGCGAAGCCGACGGACTGCAGAACCTTGTCGACGACCACGGTCTCGATCTCGCCGGACTTGTTGTCCTTGATCGAGACGGTGACCTTGCTGCCGTCGTCGCTGATGGACTGCACAGCGGCACCGGTCTTGATGGTGACGCCGAGCTTCTTGTACTGCTTGGCGATTTCCTTCGAGACGTCGGCGTCCTCGTTGGGCAGTGCCCGATCGAGGAACTCGACGATCGTGACGTCGACGCCGTAGTTCTGGAGGACGTAACCGAACTCCATGCCGATCGCGCCGGCACCGACGATGAGGATCGAACCCGGAAGGTCACGGGTGAGGATCTGCTCTTCGTAGGTCACGACGTTCTCGCTCAGCGAGGTGCCGGGCAGCAGCTTGGTGTACGAACCGGTCGCGATGATGGCGTTGTCGAACGTGATCGTCTCGGTGCCACCCTTGCTCAGCTCCACGCTGATGGTGTTGGCGTCGACGAACGTGCCCTTGCCGTCGTACTCCGGGATCTTGTTCTTCTTCATCAAGAAGTGAATGCCCTTGACTCGCCCGTCCGCGACCTTGCGGCTGCGATCGAAAGCGGAGCCGAAATCGAAGGACACGTCTCCGGACATGCCGAACGTCTTCGCTTCTTTCGTGAAGATGTGCGCGAGTTCGGCGTTACGGAGAAGCGCCTTGGACGGAATGCAGCCGACATTCAGGCATACACCGCCCCAGTACTTCTGCTCGATGATGGCGGTGCTCAGGCCCAGTTGTGCCGCGCGGATAGCAGCGACGTACCCACCGGGGCCGGCTCCGAGGACAACGACGTCATAGTGTGAGGTCACGATAATTCTCAGGTAGTCGATTCAGATCAGGTCAGTGCTTCCACAGACTGGGGCTTTCGGCCGTGCGGCATGAGGAGAGTCGCGGCGAGTCCGACTATCGCCAGACCTGCTGCAACGAAATAGACTGTTGTGTAGCCAATTCCAGCGTAAATAGGCGTTCCGTCGGCAACCGTTGCAATGTTCAGGGCGAGGATGGCAAAACCAATCTGTACAGCAACAGCACTGCCGACGGATCCCACCACATTGACCGTCGAGGCTGTGACGGCCTGCAGTCGAACCGGCGCGGCGGCGATCACCAGGTTGGGTATTGCCGCACTGATCAGACCGGCCCCGAATGCATATACCAAGTATCCCAACAGTATCGGCCAGAATTCCTTGTGGGAGAGGGCGAGTGATGCGGAGCCGATCGCCATCAAAGCGAAGCCGATCCAGTTCGGCAGGCGTGCGCCCCGACGTTCTGCGATTATGCCGACAAGCAACCCCATTGCGACGGTGGCCACGCCGGCCGGTGTGGTCAACCGCGCCATGTAGCTTGCGCTTTCCCCCAACCCGTAGGTAACGCCGAGGGCGATGGGTGTCTGAACGATGAAGGACAACAAGACGAATTGGAGAACGATGACGGCCTGGCCGGTAAATTGCGCGACCAGTGTCGTCACGACAGCGCGACCACGCAGCACCGCAATGTCGATCAGTGGGTTCTCGATTCGCTTTTCGTATCGAGCCCATCCGATGAAAATTGCCACCGCGGCGATGGCGCAGAGAAGTGTCTTCCACGACGTCCAGCCCCACGTTCCGCCTTCGCCGATGCAGTACAGGAGGAGTGCGATCGAGAGCCCGAGCATGATCCCACCAACCCAGTCGATGGACGTTTTCACTCGGATCGGGGACTCGGGAACAACGAGCATGACCAAGGCACCCAAGAGCACAGGGAAGAGCGCCAATGCGAAGAACACTCCGCGGAAGCCGAAATTATCGATCAAAACTCCGGCAATGACAGGACCGGTGATCGTGGTGACACCAATTCCAGCGGTTGTCATGCTGACCGCCATCGCCAGCATGCGCTTCGGGAAGATGTCGCGCATCAGCGAGTAGGTTATCGGCACGATTGCAAGACCGAGTCCTTCAACGGTACGACCGACTAGTACTACGGAAAAGGTCGGCGCGATTGCGACGATCAGCGAGCCTGTTGCCATGCAGGCGGTTGCGATCAGAAGCCATTTCTTCTTGCCGTCTCGATCTGCGAGCTTGCCGATCAACGGTGCGCTGATAGCGCCGGAGAGTGTGAACAGTGTTGACACCCAAGCGATGTTCGAGGTCTCGAATGAACCGGCCATGCTGGGGAGTGCACGCGTCACCAGATTGAACGCGTATGCGACTTCTTCGGACAGAAGGCAGAGGATCAGGAGGATTCCGACCCAGCCGGCGGTTGATCGATTTCCCACGCCTTCTATCGCGAGAGTGGGGTTTTCGGAGGAAGACTCCGATGGAGTCGAGGAAGGATTATCCGTGGATGGAGCGGTCATCGTGGCTCCTGCATCTTTCTGACGGGAAGACGGGGCAGTGAGCGGGACAGTCGGCGCGGCGAGTGTGCAGACCCACTGAAGCATTTTGTGATGTGAGGCACAGTAAAATGGATCGATTGATTCTGTCAAGTGATCCACTAAATTTTTCCCGAGAAAATTGCAAAAGCGCGCACGGAGACGGCGCGTTCTGTGGGTGGTGGATCCGCAACCCTACCTGGGAAGATCCATCCACAAAGCTAGGTCCGGGTTGGATCCATGAGTGACTCGAGTCCGCCTGCGACAAAATCCGCCAGTGTGTCGAATCGACCGTTGGATAGCGCGCGAGATCCCTCGATGCTTGCGTCCGACCATCGTGCCGCCATCACGATCAGCGTGTTCACGGTGAGTGACCAGTTCAGTTCGATCGCGGTGTCGTCGGCTGAGGGGTAGGCGCGTTCGAGTAGTTTGCGCAGCAACTCTGCTGTGTCGTCCTTGACGGGGAAGAGTCGAGGATCGTTGGCGAGGCTGAGTTGGCCACAAATAGTCAGCCATCGAACACCTTTGTCAGGTTCCTGATCGAGGAACTGGCGATACGGCAGTGCCAGGAGATCGACGATCTGCCTCGCTGTCGGAACGGTGTCGGAATCGACCATGTTCTTGGCCAGGCGATGAATGTGCGCGAGCACTTCGGCGCCGGAGTCGAGGAGGACGGCGTCGAGGATCGCGTCCTTGGATCCGAAATGATAGTGCGCGGACGCTGCTCCCAATCCGGCTTCGGCATTGATCGCTCGAATCGAGACGGCCTCGACTCCCTCTGCTGCGAACAGCTTTGCCGCTGAGTCGATCAGAGCACGGCGAGTTGCTGCGCCGTCGCGTGGACTGGATCGTGGCATTTCCGCAACCTTTCGGTTTGTTGACCCCATCATATCGCGATGTCGCGGCCTGATTTCCGGCCTGCTGACCCGGTGATGTCTGAGTAGATCTCAGTCGATTTAGAGAATGCACTTGATTGAATCACTTGATCCACATATGGTGATGTGACAGCAGCCACACGAATGGCAATCGATGCCGGGTTGTCAAAGGCGCGAACCTCGTACTTGCATGTCGGACTGTCAGAAGGAGATCGGAATGGCCACGCACACAAGCGAACAGCTGACCGAAGTAGTGGAACCGGAGTCACTCGACCCACGGTTGGCGATCGACATTTTCACCGTCATGGCCCGTGCGCGTGCGATCGAGGACGCGGTGCAGATTCACATCCGGGACCACGGATTTGCCGGATTTTGGCATCCGGGCAAAGGGCAGGAAGGTGCTGTCGCTGGAGCGGTGGCAGCCATGCGAGACGACGACTATCTGTTCTATCAGGGAAGAGGAGCCACATGGCCGCTTGCCAAAGGGATGGCGATGGGGCCGATCATCGGTGACCTGCTTGGAAAAGTGACAGGTTCTACCGGCGGAAAAGGCGCCGGGGTTCCTCACTGGGCAGATCCGGCGCTCGGAATCATGGGGGAGGGGGCGACGCTCGGATCGGTGTATCCGGTGGCAGCAGGCGCGGCGTTGTCGGCGCAAATGAGAGGCACCGGGCAAGTTGCGCTGGCTGACTTCGGCGACGGAACGGCGGCACGTGGCACCTTCCATGAAACTCTGCTCGAGGCATCGCGGTGGAAACTACCGCTGGTCTACTTCTGTGAGAACAATGGAATCTCGGTAACCACCTCTTTTGAGTCTGTAAGTCCGACAAGGACTATCGCCGAACGGGCGTCTGCATACGGGATTCCGGGAGTTCGCGTCGACGGTCACGACGCCGTCGCTGTCTACCATGCGACACAGACCGCGATCGATCGAGCGCGCGATGGTCAGGGGCCGTCGTTGATCGAGGCAGTCGTCACCCGGGTCGGCGGACACTGGGAAGGCGACGCGCAGAAGTATCGCCCGGAAGATTTCTTGTCGACGTACCGAGATCCGTTGGACATCATGCGTTCTCGACTCGATGCTTCACTGGCCGACCAGATCGTCGCCGCAGCACGTGCGGAAGTTGCCGAAGCGCTCGCCGAGGCAGAAGCCGCTCCTTTGCCTGACCCCTCCGTTATCATGAAGGACGTTTTTGCATGACTATCACTGACGACACGTCTGTCAACCGCACGGCTCCGGAAACTACGGTGCAAAGCTACGAGGCCGCACAGGGTGCGGCGATTGCCGAAGAGATGCGCCGTGACCCCTCGGTGTTTCTCATGGGGCAGGACATTGCCTCAGGCGGGTTCTTCGGCGGAACCCGAGGCCTGGTAGAGGAATTCGGCCTGGACAGGATCCGAAACACCGGAATCACCGAAGCATTCATGGTGGGTGCAGCTGCCGGTGCCGCCATGACCGGAATGCGTCCGATCGTTCAGTTGGGGTTTGCAGACTTCAGTTTGATCGCCGGGGACGAGATCTTTCAGAAACTGGGTAAGTGGCGCCATATGCACGGTGGTCAATTCGAACTTCCCGCTGTGATCATCATGCCGATCGGGCCGAGCGGTGGTGCAGGACCAGAACATTCGGGTTCGATGGAGATGCTACCGATGCATTTTCCGGGACTCAAAGCAGTTGTCCCGTCCAATCCTGCCAACGCGAAAGCCCTACTCAAGGCCGCAATCCGGGACCCAAATCCTGTTCTGTACTACCCGAGCAAGCAGCTCAACTTCAAACGGGGTGAGGTATTCACCGATCCCGAGTACGTAATGCCCTTGGGTAAAGCATCGATTCCACGGCGCGGCGACACAGTAACCGTCATCAGCTATGGATGTATGGTGCCTCGCTCGCTCGAAGCAGCACTCGTGCTGGCTGCGGAGGGTATCGAACTCGAGGTTGTCGACCTGCAGACGCTGGTTCCGCTGGACCACGACACGATCATCGCGTCGGTGATGCGGACCGGGCGGGCGATGATCGTTCACGAGGCGCCGAGAACCGCTGGTCCTGGCGCCGAGATCGCTGCGCTCATCCAGGAGCGTTGCTTCTACTGGCTCCACGCTCCGATCGCGCGTCTCGGTTCTGTGGATGCGCCTATTCCGGCGAGTCGGTTCCTCGAAGATCATTGCTTCCCAAGTGTTTCCGACATCATCGAGACGGCCCGTCACCTGGTTCGCGACTAATTACTCGACTACGAGGACATTCACCATGCTCACACTATTCGACGTCCACATGCCCCACATGGGGTCGGTGGAATTCGCGTTGCTCACCGAATGGCTGCTCAAGCCTGGGGACAGGGTCGCCGAGGGCGATCCGCTTTGTGAGGTGTCGACCGACAAGGTCGACACCGAAGTCGACTCGCCAACTTCGGGAATCCTCATCAGCTACGTTGCCGCAGTGGATCAGGAGGTTCCTGTCGGTGACGTCATTGCTCGATTTGCCTCACTCGACGCCGACCCGGTAGCCGTCGCGCAAGCCATTGCCGGTGAAGATGCAGTCGGTGAAGATGTCGCGCCGGCGGCGCCGACATCGGGTCCGTTCCCGATTTCGCCGGATCGGGCTCTCGAGAGCGCGGCCCCGACAGTCGCCGCCGAGGGTTCTCGCCCACCCAACGATTCACTGGTGTTGGCTGCGTCGTGGTTCTCTCCGGTCAATCGTCCGCCCGAAGGAAGTCGACGCCTCCGCCTCGATTCGGGCTCGACTGATATGTCGCTGGAGAGCAAGTGCGAATTCATGCCGGGAGCCAGGGATCGAGTACCGGAAGATGCTGACACCGTGGCGATTCCCGCCGGATACGAGGCGGTGACCTACACGGCTATCGAACACACTCGCCTGCGTAGGGCAATCGCCAAGAATCTGACAGAATCGTGGAATACGGCTCCTCAATTGACGGCGCAGGTTGATGTCGATTTCACTGCGGTCTCAGTAGCCCGAGCGAAGATCAACCGTGAGAGATCAGCTCGAGGTGAAGGGAAACTCAGTTTCCTTCCCTTTGTCGGTCACGCACTGTGCCGGGCGCTCGCAGACCACCCGGATGCCAATGCCACGTTCACGGACAAGCACCTCGTGCGATGGAACACTGTCAACCTGGGAATTGCCGTGGACACTCCGGACGGACTGATCGTCCCCGTCATACGTGATGCGCAGAATCTCGAACTGGAGGCACTGTCGGACGCAATAGTCGCGACCAGTAGTGCGATACTCTCGGGTTCCGCGCAGCCGGAGGATCTTTCGGGCGGAACAATTACGATCAGCAACTCGGGAAGTGTCGGCGGCGTGGTCTCGACTCCGATCCTGACTCGTCCGCAAGTTGCCTCGATCGGTCTCCCAGCCATCGTGCGTACCCCCGTCGCGCGAAAGAGCGTCGACGGTGAATCCGAGCTCCTCACCATCAGGCCCATTGCACGACTCGGATTGACCTTCGACCACAGGGCATTCGACGGCGCCGAAGCCTTGCGCACGCTGATGTCCGTACAGAAGTATCTCGAACAATGGCCGACAAAATCGTAGGCACTTCTCGACGTGAGGACATCAGATGAGGGCAGCAGTGCTTCGAGGTGGAGACGTCATACTTGCCGACATTCCGGAGCCGTCACCGGGACCGAATCAGCTTCTGGTGGAGCCGATAGCCACCGGGATCTGCGGCAGTGATCTTTCGGCCTGGCAGCACACCGATGATTTCCTGGCTGCGCATCGTGAGGCGGACGTGCCGGGAGCGCTGTTCGATCCGGCGCACGATGTTGTATTCGGACACGAGTTCACTGCAACGGTGACCGAGTTGGGAACCGGAGTGGTCGACTACGCAGTCGGTGACCGTCTGGTGGTTCTGCCGTGGGTCGTTGACGACGATGGATTGACTCATACAGTCGGATACTGCAATTCGAAGCCGGGAGGGCTGGCTGAAAGGGTTGTTATCCAGGCTGGAGGGCACCTGCACATCCCTCCGGACGTGGATCCGGTTACCGCTGCAGCGACCGAACCTCTCGCTACTGGTGTTAACGCCGTGCTGCGTTCACGAATCGTTGCCGGCGCCGCCGCAGTGGTGACCGGTTGCGGGCCTGTGGGACTCGGCGCAGTCATCGAATTGGCGCAACGTGGCGTTCACCCCATCGTCGTATCCGACCCTTCGGAACTTCGACGAACTGTGGCTTTGGCGTACGGGGCCGATGTGGCAGTCGATCCGAGGCACTCGGATCCACTGAGCACACTTGCAGGAATGATTCCGGCAGATACCGAAGTATTTGTCTTCGAAGCATCCGGAGCGCGGAATCTACTGGGTTCCTTGATGTCTGTCGTTCCACCGTTCACACGCATTGTGATTGTCGGATCGGCAATGGAGCACGAGTCGATTCGACCCGTAATCGGGATTCTCAAGAATGTGAGTTTGGAATTCGTGGGTGGTCCGGGGCGTGGAGAACATACGTACCAAGCGTTTTCCCGAACTTTCGAACATATCGTGGAGCGTCGTTTCGATCCGGGATTGATGGTCACGGGCTTTGCCGGGCTGGATGCGGTGAGTGAGGTGTTCTCTGCGCTGCGCCCGGCCGCGGGTGACGAGATAGAGCACGTGAAGGTTTTGGTTCGGCCCGACCTGCCCGCCGGTGCGGGTGTGGTGCGTTGTGGCGTCGAGTAAACGGACTATGGGATGAGGACGTTGTAATGAATGAGGTTGAATCAATAGCGGAGAGCGAGCAGTTCAACGCCGACTTGGTTCGGTCCAGGTTGGTCGAGATGGGCGAGTTGGGTACGGGCGAGGAACTGACTGTGCGACTATTGGCAGGCGGTCGATCCAACCTGACGTTCGAGTTGGCGAGTAAGTCGAGAAGATGGATTCTGCGTCGTCCGCCGATCGGTCACCGTCTGGAGACTGCTCACGACATGGGTCGGGAAGTGACCGTTCAGCGAGCCCTCGCGGAAAGTGCTGTCCCGGTTCCGCGGATCGTGTTCTCCGAGGAGTTCGACGCGACATCGGGTGGAAGTTTCTACGTCATGGACAAGATCGAAGGTCAGGTGTTGCGAACCGATGACGACTTCGCTTCCGTGGACGAGGGCAATCGCTCCGAGTTGGCGCATCGCTACGTCGATTGCCTGGCTGCACTGCACACGCAAGACTTTCGTAGCCTGGGTTTGTCTGGTTTCGGTAGGCCGGAGGGTTACCTCGAGCGCCAGGTACGGCGATGGAGCAAGCAGTTGGCGTCGTCGAAGTCCCGCGATCTTCCGATGTTGGAAAAACTGGGGGCGCGGGTCGCGTCGTCGATTCCGGGGCAGTCTGCAACCTCGATCGTTCACGGCGACTTTCGATTCGACAACATGATTGTTCGGTTAGGTGCCCCGTCGGACATTGTCGGAGTGCTGGATTGGGAGATGTCAACACTGGGTGATCCGTTGACAGACTTGGGTTTAGTCCATCTGTTCTGGTCGGGATGGGCGGGTATCGATAATCCGATTGCCGGGACGCCCTCTGCGCATGAGGGTTTCCCCTCGTTCGACGACCTTGTCGAAAGATATTCCCAAGGTACCGGGTTCGATACCGATGCGCTGCAGTGGTATTCGAGCTTCGCATTCTACAAGATGGCAGTGATTCTGGAAGGCATCCATCTTCGCTTCGTCAATGGGGAAACAGTCGGCGACGGTTTCGAGGACATCGGCTCGATGGTCGTTCCTTTGGCAGAGCGCGGGCTCTCGGCACTTGCGTAGCCGAAAATTGTTGTGAAACAGTAATTTCTGATCTCGGTCGTACTCGGCCCACGAAGGGTGAAGGTGTGTGACATGGACTTCGAGTTCGACGCGAAGACTATTGATTTGAAGGAACTCGCGTCGGCATTCATGGACGAGTTCGTTTTTCCTGCAGAGCATTTCTTCCACGACAACCCGGAAGCTGGGGATCGGCAGTGGGAGCGTCCGGCGGTGATGGCGGAGCTGAAGGAACACGCGAAGGCGCGGGGGTTGTGGAATTTGTTTCTTCCGCACGATCCGCGTGGTGCGGGACTGTCGAATCTGCAGTACGCACCGTTGGCCGAGGTAACGGGTTGGAGTCCTGAGGTTGCGCCGGAAGCGTTCAACTGCAACCCGCCCGATACCGGGAACATGGAGTTGCTGACGCTGTTCGGGACTGAGGCGCAGAAACATCGGTGGCTCGATCCGTTGTTGAACGGTGACATCAGGTCGGCGTATTGCATGACGGAGCCGGATGTGTCGTCGTCTGATCCCGCGAACTTGACCTGCTCAATCACTGATGAGGGTGATTGTTGGAGGATCAATGGACGTAAGTGGTGGTCGACCGGCGCGATGAGCAGCGATTGTGCGTTGTTGATCGTGATGGGGGTGTCAGATCCTGATGCGGATCCGCGGTCGCGCCACAGTTTGGTTCTGATTCCGCGTGAGACTCCCGGCGTGCGTATTGTCCGGGGGCTGAAGATGTTCGGCTTCACTCACGGTGCCCATGGCGGTCACGCGGAGGTGCATTTCGAGGACGTGCTTGTTCCCAAGGACCACATGCTCGGCGAGCGTGGTCGGGGGCAAGCGTTGGCGCAGGCCAGGCTTGGTCCGGGGCGCATTCATCACTGCATGCGCATGATCGGGATGGCAGAGCGTGCGATCGAGTTGATGTGCCGCCGGGCGAACGAGCGTGAGGCCTTTGGTAGGTCTTTGGCGGATCAGGGGATCATTCAGCATTGGATTGCGCAGTCCCGTGTGAAGATCGATCAGTTGCGGTTGTTCGTTCTGCGGACTGCGTGGTTGATCGACACAGTTGGGGCGCGTGAGGCGCGTACGGAAATTTCGGCTATCAAGGTGGCTGCCCCGGATGCTGTGGGTTGGGTGATCGACAAGGCAATTCAAGTGCACGGCGCCGGCGGAATGACGCAAGACTATCCGCTGGCGATGTTGTGGGCGCAGGCTCGGACCATGCGTTTCATCGACGGCGCTGACGAGGTTCATCGGATGGTCGTCGCGTCACGAGAATTGCGCCTTCATCGATAGCGGTCCGGGTTTCACGAATGACGAATCGATGCCGAATGGGGATAACTGGTGGGAATGCAACTCCCATTCGATATCGGTGAGATTCGACGGCGTCTGATCGACTGTGGCGAGTTGGATCGGTACTCGCGATTCAGTGCTAACAAGGTTTCCAGTTCGCCGCCGGGTCAGGCCTACTCCTTGACCAGCGGTGAAGGAGCATGGATCTTGCGCTGTTCGTCGAGCAGTGATGACAGTCTTGGAACACGAGGAATTCGAGCGGAGGCCACTGCGCTGCACATGCTCGAAAAGAGCAGCATTCCAGTACCTCTCCTTGTCTACCGGGACGAAGTCTCTGGATTGGTCGTCTCTCGACGGGTGCATGGATCATCTCTCCGGACCGACATTCAGTTAGCCGACGTCGAGATCGGCGCGAGAAGCCTGGTAGCGAACTCATTTGCCGACACGCTTGCCGGGATTCATTCGCTCGAAGTCGGCCTCAACGGTGTGAGTGCTCTCCCCGGGATGTGCGGGGAACTGCACAACTACTTGTCCGAGATTGGAATAAGGCTCGCTCGGCACGAATTGAGTGTGAGGCCTGCGTTGAACGCGCTCCTCGATTCCCTCGCGCGATCGGTGCCGGCGCCGCAGAAGCCCTGCTTGCTCCACGGCGAATATCGTCTGGATCGAACGATTTTCGACCTCGCCGACTCCCCACTATTGCGCGCAGTGACAGATTGGCGTCGAGTAGGTTTCGGTGACCCGCTGTTGGACGTTGGTATCGCTTACGTTTTCTGGGCAGGTTTGAGAGGAATTCGCAGCGTTGTATCGGGTTGCCCTTCAGTTCATTTCGGATACCCGGCATTCGAGCAGTTGTTGTCCCGGTATCGAAGGTCAGTTACCTTCGATGTCGATACACGCGTGTTGCCGTGGTTCTACTCGGTGGGGTTTCTCGAGGTTGCTGCACGTGTGCTCGAACTGTGCGATGAGAGACGCGAATGGCTCTCGAGCACAAATAGATTCGGCGATGTGTCGGCCTTGGTGACACCATTGATCACCCGCGCAGTTGCAGCCTTGGAAGGCAGTCACCTTGCCGCATCTTTTGTGCTCACGCGATGACAGAGACCCAACGAATGCTTGGAGGAAAGTCGTGACGCACGACAATCGAACCACCGGGGAGGGGCGCAAGCTGCTCCGTCTCGAGATCCGAAACGCGGAGACGCCCATCGAACGCAAACCCAACTGGATCAAGACCCGAGCAAAGATGGGCCCCGAGTACACGGAGCTCGAGGGCCTGGTCAAGCGTGAAGGTTTGCACACCGTCTGCGAGGAAGCGGGCTGCCCCAACATCTACGAGTGTTGGGAAGACCGCGAAGCCACGTTCCTGATCGGTGGTGAGCAGTGCACACGCCGCTGCGACTTCTGCCAGATCGACACCGGCAAGCCCGAAGCCCTCGACCGCGACGAGCCCCGTCGCGTCGCGGAAAGCGTTCAGGCCATGGGCCTTCGGTACTCCACGATCACCGGCGTCGCCCGCGACGACCTCCCCGACGGCGGCGCCTGGCTCTACGCCGAGACCGTCCGCAAGATCCACGAACTCAACCCGGGCACCGGCGTCGAGAACCTGGTTCCGGACTTCAACGGCAAGCCCGAACTGCTCGACGAGGTCTTCGCCTCACGCCCCGAGGTCCTCGCACACAACCTCGAGACCGTCCCCCGCATCTTCAAGCGGATCCGTCCGGCATTCCGGTACCAGCGCAGCCTCGACGTCATCACCGCAGCACGCGACTACGGACTGGTCACCAAGTCCAACCTGATCCTCGGCATGGGCGAAACCCCTGAAGAGGTCACCGAGGCGATGGCAGATCTCCACGCCGCCGGTTGCGACATCCTCACCATCACCCAGTACCTGCGACCCTCGCCCCGGCACCACCCCGTCGAGCGGTGGGTCAAGCCCGAGGAGTTCGTCGCACACTCGAAGGCTGCAGAAGAGATGGGCTTCGCCGGCGTCATGGCCGGTCCGTTGGTTCGCTCGTCGTACCGCGCCGGCCGCCTGTATGCGCAGGCCATGGCACATCATGGCCGCGAACTTCCCGAGGCGCAGCGTCATCTGACCGAGGGCGGCGACGCTTCCCAGGAAGCCAGCTCACTCATCGCACGCCTCGTCGTCGATATCTAGTGCGCCGACGTCAGTTCGATACAGGAATTGGGCGACTCAGGTACGCGAACGGGCATCGCTCATCCGATCGAGCCCACTTTCCATGGATACTGCCAGTCGCTCGAGTGCGGCAAGGACCTTCCCCCGGTCCCGGCCGAGTTGGGTGAACAATTCACCGTGAGCGGCGAGTTCGCGAGGAAAGACGTCGTCGACGACAGCGTTTCCCTGGACCGTCATCGTGATCAGTGCAGATCGCCTGTCTTCGGGATTGCTTGTGCGGGAGACGAGTCCTCGCTTCTCGAGTCGCGCGAGTGCCTTGCTGACCCCGGCCCGAGACATACCGAGGCGTTCGGCGAGACGAATCGCGGTGACCGGTTCCTCGGCGTATCGCAGTGGCACAAGCAGTTCCACTTCCGACACGGTGAGATCCGCGGTTTGGTATACCGGTTCGACTGCTAGTTCGAGAAGCGCCGTAATCCGTTTGAGTTGCGCGACTACTTCCATGGGCGAGGTGTCGAGGTCGGGATTGTTTTCGGCCCAGAGGTTGCAGGTACGGGAGCGGAGTGTTGGTTCGTTCACGATTCCTCAACTTTGTTAACCGGTAAACAAATTTGCTAGATTGCCAGAATAGCCCACCGTCTCGGGTGGGACGATCTGCGGACTGGGGGAGCACATGAGGTTCGACGTGGTGATTGTCGGTGGCGGTGCGGCGGGGTTGAGTGCCGCGCTTGTTCTGGCTCGGGCTCGGCGGCGAGTGATGATCGTCGATGCAGGTAACCCGCGCAATGGTGTCTCCGAGCACCTGCACGGGTACCTGACGCGGGATGGTGAGAGTCCTACGCAATTACTTGCGGCCGGCCGCAAGGAGGTTCTCGAGTACGGCAGCGAAATGACGACTGGCACCGCAATCCGAATCGAGCGCACGGATGACGGTGGATTTCTTGTGCAAACCGATGCGACCGCGCAGCTGGAGGCACGGACTGTTCTGGTGGCCACGGGGTTACGTGACGAGCTGCCGAACATCGCTGGGCTGCACGATCGGTGGGGAGTCGATGTTCTGCATTGCCCCTATTGTCACGGATACGAGGTTCGAGATTCCCCGATCGGTGTGCTCGGTGGTGACAACAGGCCGTTCACCATTCATCAGGCGTCGTTGGTGCGCCAATGGTCGGAGGATGTCGTCTTCTTTCCCAACCGTATCGAGCTGACCGGAGCCGAACGGGAGCGGCTGACTGCCAGAGGGATTCGCATTGTCGAAGGTGACGTGGCCGGGGTTTCGGTTGGCGATGGTCGATTGGACGGCGTCGAACTGGCCTCCGGTCAGGTGATTCCGCGAAGCGTAGTGTTTGTCGGCCCACAATTTGTTCCGCGAGGCGATCTGTTGACTGACCTGGGGTGTGAAGCCGACGAAAATGGTTGGGTGGTAACTGATCCTGCAGGCAGCACAAGTGTGCCTGGAGCCTGGGCCGCGGGGAATGTGTCGGATTCTCCGGCGCAGTTGATCACCGCCGCCGCTGCCGGATCAAAGGCTGCGATTGCACTGAATCACTATCTGCTCGAGCAGGATATTGTGCGAGCGGTTGCGATCGCAGCCGAACTTCAGCCAAGTGAAACCGGAAGCAACCCTCGCGGGGTCTCTTGAGCGATCTGGTTCAGCGCAGACTCCAACGTCGGAAATTGATACTGGAAGCCGCTGTCCGCGAGCACCCCTGGTGAAACCCAGCGACTCTTCGTTACCAGTTCAGCCTCGGTGCGGATGATTCGTGCGCCGAACTCGATCATCCAGCCCGGCGTCGGAAACCCATATTGTCGGCCAAGTTTCGCTCGTACCATCCGCATCATGTCGGTGTTGGTTACCGGATACGGGGATGCGATATTGACCGGGCCTGAGATCTCCGGATTCTCGTAGACGTGGATGATCGCGCGAATGACGTCGGCGATGTGAATCCAGCTGAACATCTGTCGGCCGTCGCCCATTCGTCCGCCGAAGCCCATTCGGGCGAGGTTGACGAACGGATTGATCGCCCCACCGCCGGCTCCGAGGACGATCGACATCCGAAGTGCCACTTTGCGAACAGGCGTTGGGGCTGAGAACAATTCGTGTTCCCACGCTCGCGCGACCGCTACGGAGAATCCCTTACCCAGCTCTCCGTTCTTCTCGTCCATCGGTCGATCTCGTGCGTCTCGGTAGATCGTGCCGGTACTGGCATTCGCCCAGAGTGAGGGTGGCTGCGGCGTGCGGGTCAGCGCACGACCCAACAGTGCAGTCGTTTCCACTCGGGAGGAGAAGATGTCGTCGGCATTGCGCTTGTTGTAGCGGCAGCTCACGGAGCGGCCGGCGAGGTTGACGAGCAGATCCGTGCCGCTGAGTACATCGGCGACGCCGTGCTCGTCGGACCACGTGGCATCGCTCGTTCCTCCCCGGCCGATCGTCCGAACGTCGACCCCGTTGGATTCGAGCGTTCGAAGGAGGTGTTGGCCTACGTAACCCGACGCACCACAGACAACAACGGTCTTCATGGTTTTGTGTTCCCCTCTGCAGAAACGACTTTTGTCATCAGGGCGGCGACATCGCCGACCAGACCTCGTGCCACTGGCAGCCGGGCGAGGGTGAGCGCTTTCGCGATGATCGGTACCAGGCCGTCGACGAGGGATCGGGTACGAGTTTGCCCCGGAGACGCGTCGGTGACCCAGTGCAGCGTCACGCCCAGATAGCTGAGCCACAAGAGCGTGGGGAGCTGGGTCTCCAATGACGCCGGCGTCTTCTGCTTCGACGCCGCCAGTGCTTCACGCATCAGATCGACGGCCATCGATCTCGCATCGGTCGACTCGGCCGAGAACGGGCTGGACTGTGATGTGGTGGGCAGGGCAACGTGCAGAAACGTGCTGCCGAAGCCGTGATAGGGCCCCATGACATCGAGTCCGGTGTGCAGAACAATCCTGAGATTTTCTGTCAGTGACCCACCTTCGCGAAGGAGTGGAAGCGCCCGCGCGCGGTGATCGCGTTGGATGACGAGATACAGCTCGTGAACCAGTTCGTCTTTACTGGCGAAGTAGTAGTAGGCGTTCCCGAGCGAGACCTCTGCCTCATTTGCGATCTTGCGCATGGTCGTCGCTGCGAAGCCCTCGTCGCGGAAGAGCCGCAATGCTGTTTCCACCAGCTTTTCCCTGGTCTCGATCCCGCGACTACTCATCGACACTCCTTCTTTGAACATGTTCAAGTGCAGCGTACGCCCTGGAGTTGAACACGTTCAAGAGTGGATCTGTTGCGTGAAAGATAATAAGCGCGCATACTAAATGCATGAATGAATGTGCTTTCGGTTCGCCAGGGGGCCGGCGATGAATGCCTGGTTAGGGGTTGTCTCTGCCGAACATGTGCGTCGCGCAGTGGATCTCGGTATCGCACAGATCGGGCACGGAAAGAGAGCTGGTTTGGTACGGATGAAAGCAGGTGACGTGCTTGTCCATTATTCGCCGGTCGAGTCCATGGGCGACCGAGATCCGTTGCGCGAGTTCACAGCTCTCGGTGTGATCGAAGAGGGTGAGATCTGGCAGGCGGACGAGGGGTGTTTCAAGCCGTTTCGGCGGCGAGTTCGGTACGAACAGTTCAACCCCGTTCCTCTCGACGCAGTCCGGAGTCGATTGGCGCTGACCTCGGCACCGAATTGGGGGTATCAACTCCGGCGTGGCTTGATTCCGTTGGATGACAACGACGTCGAGGTTCTGCGTTCGACGACGAGCTGACACACTGGCGCTGTGGCGAAGAAACTGGAAACCGACTTCGAGGACGCGGACGAGAGTCCCGGTCTGATGTTGTGGCGTGTCACCAATGCTTGGCAAGCCTCGATTCGCGCGGCGCTGCGACCTTTCGACCTGACCCACGTGCAGTTCGTTCTGCTCGCAGCACTGACCTGGCTGGATGCAGAGACGCCGATAACTCAACGCGGTCTTGCCGAGTACGCGCGCACCGACGCGATGATGACGTCACAGGTGATTCGGACCCTCGAATCCAAGGGGTTTGTCGAACGACGTCCACATCCGACCGATGCTCGTGCTCGCTCGCTTGCCGTCACGCCGGTGGGTGCGGCCTTGGCCGGCAGGGCGAACCGCGCGGTGGAATCTTCGGACCGGGAATTCTTCGCCGCTCTGGGGGATCGTCAGGCGGCCTTCGTCGCGATGCTCGGCGCGCTTGATCGACGGTAACAACCCTCAGTTTCGAGGAGGTTGCTCTGTAGTTCTCTGCAGCAGTGCGTATTTGGCTTCCAGTCCGTCCAGTAGGGATTCCAGCGCGAGTTCGAAACTGGCACCGTCGATTTCCGCAGCACGCTCACGCAACAGATGTGCTCGCGTGAGGTGCGGGTAACGCTCGGCGTAGATCGCAGGATCGTCCACGAATCCGCCGGAGAACGTCGCCGTCGCAGCACCCATGACCACGTACTTGACGGAAGCGCCGATCAGTGTTGCCGTGCGCTGTGGCCATCCGGCGCGCACCAGTCCGCCATGGATGGCGTTCGCGCGATCGAGGGCGATGGGCCTGACGCTCGGACCGTAGGCCAAGTAGGGAACGATATTGGGATGCTTGCCCAGGGCGGCGTGGTAGGACCGCGCCCACGTGCGTAGCGCGCCGCGCCAATCGTCGGAGTCGAAGCCGCTCACGTCGACGGACTCCATGATGACGTTCGCGACGTCGTCGAGTAACTCGTCCTTGTTGGCGTAATGGCTGTACAGCGACGGTGCCTGTACGCCGAGAACAGTGGCGAGTTTGCGCATCGAGAAGTCGGTCAAACCGTGCTCGTCCACCAGTTTCAGGGCGGTGTCCCTGATGATCGGCTTACTCAGTAGTGGAACCCGCGGTCGCGCCATCGCCCAGAACCCTTTCGTCTGAAAGTACTGGACAACCTTACACTGTGAGTTTATTATCCAATTAACCTAACAGTGTTCGGGAACGTGGAGGATCAGATGACACGGGTGTTCGAGAACAAGTCCGATCTCCTGGGGGCGGTCGGTGAAACGCTGGGCTCGAGCGAGTGGGTCGAGGTCACCCGCGAGATGGTCCATCAATTTGCCGACGCGACCGGTGACCATCAGTGGATTCACGTCGACGACGAAAGGGCAAAGCGTGAATCACCTTTCGGTGGTCCGATTGCCCACGGGTATCTGACTCTCTCGCTCCTGCCGCTTCTGTCGAAGTCCGTGTATCGCATCGACGGCGCGAAAATGGTCGTCAACTACGGGTCCGACAAGGTTCGATTCCCGAGTCCGGTGCCAGTCGGGGCCAAGGTTCGAAATACCGCAGTGCTCTCCGCGATCGAAGAGTTGCCGAACGGCTCGCTGCAGAGTCAGATCACCAACACCGTCGAGATCGAAGGCGTGGGCAAACCTGCCGTCGTTGCGCAGACCGTCGCGCGAATCTTGTTCTGAAATCCTGCAAGAAGAAAGCAGACTCCACATGAATCTCGAACTGACCACTGAGGAAGTTGCGTTCCGCGAGGAGATGCGAAAGTTCTTCACCACCGAATTCTCGCCCGAACTTCGAGCACGTGCAGCCGGATTCGGAAAGCTGACTCGTGAGGACATCGTTGCGGGTCAACAGATTCTGAACGCACACGGGTTGGCGGTTCCACACTGGCCGGTCGAATGGGGTGGCAAGGACTGGACTCCGGTTCAGCGCCACATCTATTCCGAGGAAATGCAGTTGGCGTCGGTACCCAACCCGTTGCCGTTCAACGTGAGCATGGTTGGGCCCGTTATCGCTGCCTTCGGTTCGCAGGAGCAGAAGGAGAAATTTCTCCCCGCTACGGCCAACGCCGATATCTGGTGGTGCCAGGGTTTTTCGGAACCAGAAGCCGGTTCGGATCTCGCTTCACTCAAGACGGCCGCTGTCCGTGACGGCGCGGATTACATCGTCAACGGTCAGAAGACGTGGACTACTCTCGCTCAGCACGCCGAGTGGATCTTCTGTCTGGTTCGCACAGATGCCAGTGCTCAGAAGCGGCAGGCCGGAATTTCGTTCTTGCTCATCGATCTGGCAACTCCCGGCATCACGGTTCGCCCCATCAAACTGATCGACGGCAGCGTCGAGGTCAACGAGGTGTTCTTCGACAACGTCCGCGTCCCTGCGGAGAATCTTGTCGGCGAAGAGAACAAAGGCTGGGACTACGCCAAGTTCCTGCTCGGCAACGAACGCACGGGCGTCACGCGGGTCGGGTTCTCCAAAACTCTTGTCGCCACGGCAAAAGAGAAGGCGCGGGAAGTTCGCGTTGGAACCGGCACACTCCTCGAGGATCCGTTGTTCGCGGCTCGGTTGGCTGAGTTGGAAAACGAACTGCTTGCACTGGATCTGACTCAACTGCGAGTTGTGGCGAGTTCGGCAGACGGAAAGCCGAATCCGGCATCGTCGCTGCTCAAGCTCCGTGGCTCCGAATTGCAGCAGGCGGCAACGGAATTGCTGATGGATGTTGCGGGTCCGGACTCGTTGCCGGTGAACACGGCCGAGAGCGACTCGCCGGAGTGGGCGCAGCAGGCGGCGCCGCGCTACCTGAACTACCGGAAGGTTTCCATCTACAGCGGATCAAGTGAGGTGCAGCGCTCCATCATTGCCTCCTCGATCCTCGGATTGTGAGCATCTGACATGAATTTCGAACTCGACGACGAGCAGACGATGCTTCGCGACACGACGCGTGAATTGCTCAACCGCAGCTACGACGCGGAGAAGCGCAACGCCACCTCGGCTACTGACGAGGGATGGAATGCCGCGGTGTGGAAGCAGTTCGCGGAGCTCGGGCTGCTCGGCCTGCCGTTCGCGGAGGCTGACGGCGGAATGGGCGCTGGACCGGTCGAGACCATGGTCGTGATGACCGAACTGGGCCGTGCGCTTGCACCCGAGCCGTACTTGGGTGGTGTTCTGATCCCCGGCGGTTTGATCGCGGCTGTTGGTTCGGCAGATCAGCGGGCGCGGCTCCTGCCGGCGCTCAGCGACGGGACCACTCTGTCGGCCTTCGCGCATACGGAACCCGGCACGCGCTGGCCGGTCGCCACCGTCACGACCACGGCGTCGCAGTCGGGATCGGGATCGGGGTGGACTATCACCGGCGTCAAGAACCCGGTCCTGCAGGGCGACAGCGCGCACGTCGTGATCGTCAGCGCCGCACTTCCAGACGGGGGCACCGGGCTCTTTCTGGTAGATGCGGAAAGCGCGGGTGTCTCATGGAGCAAATACGCAACTCACGACGGCCGTCGCGGTGCGCAGTTCACGTTCACCGATGCCGCGGCCGAACAGCTTGGTGAGGGCGGCGATGTCACGGAGGCGATCGTCGAAGCAGAGGTTCGGGCGCAGGCAGCTCTGTGCGCCGAGGCGATCGGGATCATGACCGAAGCTCTGCGACTGACGACGGAATACCTGAAGCAGCGCAAGCAGTTCGGTGTTCCGCTCGCGAAGTTCCAGACGCTGACTCATCGTGCGGCCGACATGTACGTGGCGCTCGAACTGGCGAGCAGCATGAGTCTGTACGCCACCATGGCCATCGCCGACGGAGTGATCGATCCGACCATCGCGTCGCGAGCGAAGCTGTCTGTCGGTCGCGCCGCGCATCAGATCGGTCAGGAAGCAATTCAGATGCACGGTGGTATCGGAATGACAGCCGAGTATCCGGTCGGGCACTACGTCTCGCGGCTGGTGGCCATCGAACACACTTTGGGCGCATCTGACGATCACCTCAGGGTGCTGGCCGCCGGCGTCTCGAACTATTCGATGGTGAACGTCACCGAGTAGATCGGTGGTGAAGATAACGGGAGGTCACGCGCAGGTCGCGTGGCCTCCCTTGTCTGTGCGGGGGGCGACCCGCGGTATTCGAGGTCAAGTAAAATTCCTGTGATCAGTCCGAGAAGAGAAAGGGATCGAAGTGACCGCGCATACCGAGCAGCTCGAGTTCCAAGCAGAAACACGTCAGCTGCTGGATCTGATGGTTCATTCAATCTATACGAACAAGGACAGCTTCCTTCGTGAGTTGATCTCCAACGCTTCGGACGCGCTGGACAAGCTCCGCCTCGAGTCTTACCAGGACAAAGACCTCAACGTCGACGTCTCCGATCTGCATATCGAGATCGACATCGACAAGGCAGCACGCACCCTGACCATCCGCGACAACGGCATCGGCATGTCGCGTGACGAGGTCGTCGACCTGATCGGCACGCTCGCCAAGTCCGGCACCGCCGAGGTACGTCGTAAGCTCAAGGAAGCCAAGGATGCAGCGGCATCCGAAGAACTGATCGGTCAGTTCGGCATCGGCTTCTACTCCACGTTCATGGTCGCGGACAAGGTCACGCTGCTGACCCGCCGCGCCGGTGAAGATCACGCGACGCGCTGGGAATCGACCGGCGAAGGCACGTACACGCTCGAGCATGTGAACGAGGCACCGCAGGGTAGCTCCGTGACCCTGCACCTGATGCCCGAGGATTCCGAGAACGGCCTGCACGACTACACGTCGGAATGGAAGATCAAGGAACTGGTCAAGAAGTACTCCGACTTCATCGCGTGGCCGATCCGCATGGATGTCGCTCGTACGTCGACGCCGGCCGAGGGCGAGGAGCCCGAGGTCACCATCGAGACCGAGACGATCAACTCGATGAAGGCGCTGTGGACTCGCGCCAAGGACGAGGTGTCCGAGGACGAGTACAAGGAGTTCTACAAGCACGTCAGCCACGCCTGGGACGAGCCTCTCGAGGTCATCCCGATGAAGGCCGAAGGTACTTTCGAATACCAAGCGCTGCTGTTCATTCCGTCGACGGCGCCGTTCGATCTGTTCATGCGTGAGCGCAAGGCCGGGATCCACCTCTATGTCAAGCGCGTCTTCATCATGGACGACTGCGAAGAGTTGGTGCCCGATTACCTGCGCTTCGTCAAGGGTGTCGTCGACGCACAAGACCTCTCGCTCAATGTCTCTCGTGAAATTCTGCAGCAGGACCGGCAGATCGCTGCCATCCGTCGTCGTCTGACCAAGAAGGTCCTCTCGACCATCAAGGACATGAAGGCGAACGAGCCCGAGAAGTACTCGACCTTCTGGACCGAGTTCGGACGCGCGCTCAAGGAAGGCCTGATGGCCGATGCCGACAACCGCAAGACGCTGCTCGACATCTCGTCCTTCGCCTCGACCAACAGCGAAGAGGGCGTGACCACTCTCGCCGAGTACGTGGAGCGCATGAAGGACGGTCAGGAACAGATCTACTTCATGACCGGCGAATCTCGTCACCTCATCGAAAGCTCGCCGCACATGGAGGCTTTCAAGGCCAAGGGCCTCGAGGTTCTGGTACTTACCGATCCCGTGGACGAGATGTGGGTCGACGCAGTCTCGGACTTCGACGGCAAGACCTTCCAGTCGATCGCCAAGGGCGAGGTCGACCTCGACACCGAGGACGAGAAGAAGGCGGCCGAAGCCGAGCGCGAAGAGAAGGAAAAGGAATTCGGCGCGCTGCTGACGTGGCTGACCGAAACCCTGTCCGACGACATCAAGGAAACGCGTCTCTCGACGCGCCTGACCACGTCGGCTGCCTGCATCGTCGGCGACGCGTTCAGCATGTCTCCGACGCTCGAGAAGATGTACAAGGCTTCGGGTCAGCCTGTTCCACACAGCAAGCGCATTCTCGAGCTCAACCCGGAGCATCCGCTTGTCTCGGGTCTGCGGGAGGCGCAGGCCGCCAATGACAATGCAGAGAACCTGACGGAGACGGCTCAGTTGCTCTACGGCATGGCGTTGCTTGCCGAGGGCGGCGAGCTGAGCGATCCGGCGCACTTCACGCGCCTGCTGGCCGATCGTTTGGCCCGCACAGTCTGATCTCGTCTAGCTCGCTCGAACTCCCGGCACTCACCTTCATCGGTGGGTGCCGGGAGTTTTTTCTTGATCGTTTTCTAATGAGGACCGTTTCTGTCCGCAATAACTTCTAACGTAGTTCTCACAGGGCACGAACCCACGAGCGAAGGAAAACATCATGAACGCACCGATCACCACCGTCACCGGCGAGCGCGCGGATCTCCTCCAGAGCCTGCGTCGGCATCGTGAATTCCTTCTCTTCACCGTCAAGGACCTCACCGACGAGCAGGCCGCTTCGAGGCCGACCGTGAGTGAACTGTGCCTCGGCGGATTGATCAAGCATGTGGGTCAGGCGGAAAAGGGATGGGTCGACTTCATTCTGGAAGGGCCGGCCGGACTTGGTGGGGACTTCGACCCGACCCAGTGGTCGGAAGAGATGCAACAGGAACGGGCGAACGAATTCGCGATGGTCGAGGATGAAACCTTGGCAGGCATCGTTTCCGAGTACGAGGGGATCGCGGCCAGGACCGACGAGTTGGTGGCCTCGCTGGACAGCCTCGACATCTCGCATCCACTGCCGTCGGCGCCGTGGTTCGAAGCGGGAGCTCGCTGGTCAGCGCGGCGCGCATTGCTGCACATCATCGCCGAGACGGCCCAGCATGCGGGCCACGCGGACATGCTTCGCGAAGCCATCGACGGTTCCAAGACGATGGGTTGATGGATGGATTGATCCACCGGGATGTTTACACATCACACAAATATGTAACACTAGTGTCTATGAGCACCGAAAAGTCTGCCTTGCAACCGCCGATGCAGTGGGACGCCTGGGGCGATCCGGCCAAGAAGCGTGAACTGTCGGACGCAGTCACATCATTGTTGACCGGATTTCTCGGTGTCTCCGCACCGACTCGATCGCGTCTCGCCATCGAAGACGTCCAGGTGGCTCCGTCCGCTATGGCCCAGTCGCATGTCGAAGCGCTGTCCGGGCTGGTCGGGGCCGAGTACGTCAGTACCAAGGATTCCGATCGAATCCTTCGGGCCGGTGGCAAGAGCACCCCGGATCTGCTTCGCCGTCGTAGCGTCGAGCCGCAGGACGCACCGGACGCAGTCGTCACCCCAGGGACAGACGCAGAGGTCGAGCAGGTTCTCCGATACTGCTCTGCCAACCGGATCGCAGTGGTCCCATTCGGCGGCGGCACCAGCGTCGTCGGCGGGCTCGATCCCATTCGTGACGGGTTCGACGCAGTTCTATCTCTCGATCTGCGCAGGTTCGATCAGCTTGTCGGGTTGGACGAGGAATCGGGCATTGCGACGTTCGGCGGCGGAACTACCGGCCCACGGGCCGAGGAGCTTCTGCGTGAGCACGGTTTCTCGGTCGGGCACTTCCCGCAGAGCTTCCTGTTCGCCACTCTGGGCGGGTTTGCCGCCACCCGGTCTTCGGGGCAGGCGTCGGCTGGATACGGGCGCTTCGAGGACATGGTTCAGGGCCTCACCGTTGTCACCCCGAGTGGAGTGATCGAGACCGGGCGTGCGCCGGCATCCGCTGCAGGCCCCGATCTGGGTGAGCTTTTTGTCGGCTCCGAGGGCACCTTCGGCGTCATCACGCACGTGCGTGTGCGGGTTCACCGTCTGCCCGAGACCACCGTGCGCGAAGGGTGGAGCTTCCCCGACTTCGCCACCGGCGCAGCCGCATTGCGTGAGCTGGTCCAGGAAGGATCGGCTCCGACAGTATTGCGGTTGTCCGACGAGGCCGAGAGTGGCGTGAATCTGGCGACCACCGACAAGATCGGCGAGAACGCCTTCACCGGTGGTTGCCTCGGCATCACTACCTACGAGGGCACCGCTTCGCACACCGCTGAACGGATGGCGGAGGCCCGCGCAATTCTCACCGCTCACGGCGGCACGTCGCTCGGTGAGGAGCCCGGAAACAGCTGGGAACACGGGCGATTCGATGCGCCGTATCTGCGTGACGCTCTGCTCGACGTCGGCGCACTGTGCGAAACCCTCGAGACGGCAACCACCTGGGGTAACCTCGCGAACCTGCGCTCCTCGGTCACCGAGGCGCTGACCAAGGCTCTCGTCGAGCAGGGGACTCAGCCGCTCGTGATGTGCCACATTTCGCACACCTACAAGACCGGTGCTTCGCTGTACTTCACCGTGGTCAGCGCGCAGACCGAGGATCCGATCGCTCAGTGGCACAAGGCGAAAACTGCCGCTGGCGATGCGATCATCGCAGCCGGTGGCACGATCACCCATCACCACGCTGTGGGCGCCGATCACCGCCCATGGATGAAGGACGAGATCGGTGAATTGGGCGCGAACATCCTTCGCGCAGTGAAGAATGCAGTGGACCCTGCCGGCATCCTCAATCCTGGAAAGCTGATTCCGTGACCGAAACCCGCAGTCAGATCGAGAAGGTTACCGTCCTGATCAATCCGATGGCGGGACATGGTCACGCGCCTGCGGCAGGACGCAAAGGTGTTGCGCGACTGCGCGCTCGGGGAGTTGCCGTCACCGAGATCATCGGAACCGACGCCGACGACGCCAAGAAATTGGCCCGTCGTGCGATCGAGGAGGGTACCGACGCGCTGGTGGTGGTCGGCGGTGACGGTGCCATCAGCATCGGATTGCAGGCTGCCGCGTTGACCGATACTCCTATCGGGCTCATCCCGGCGGGCACCGGCAACGATCACGCCCGTGAGTTCGGTATTCCCACAGGCGATCCCGAGGCAGCAGCCGATGTCATCGCAGACGGTGTCGTGCAGCAGTCAGATCTGGCGAAGATCACGCTGGCCGACGGTTCCGTCGTCTGGTCGGGAACCATCATCGCCAGCGGCTTCGACTCGCTGGTCAGTGAGCGGGCCAATCGGATGTCGTGGCCCAAGGGGCCGATGCGCTACAACCTGGCGATGCTCGCCGAGTTGGCGAAGATGAAGCCGCTGCCGTACCGGATCGAACTCGACGACGAGGTCATCACGGTGGACGCGACGCTGGTCGCTGTTGGCAACGGGCGCTCGTACGGTGGCGGCATGCTCATCACGCCAGGAGCGTCGAAGTCGGACGGGTTGCTGGATCTGACCGTCGTCGGGCACGGTTCGAGGTTGCGTCTGGTGCGCCTGTTTCCGCGGGTGTACAAGGGAACTCACGTCTCGCTCGACGCCGTGCAAACGTACCGATCCAAGAAGGTCCGGCTGGTCTCCGAAGGCATCATCGCTTACGCGGACGGTGATCGGGTGGGACCGTTGCCCATCACGATCGAGGCAGTTCCCACGGCGCTCAACATCTTGACGCACACTCGGATCTGAGTCGGTTCTGCCGGGCACTAGGTAGCGGTGGTGTCAGACTTCTCGGATGAACGAATCGACGAAGTCGGCGCACCGCCGCACTGCGTGGACGTCGGAGAAATGGCAGCTAGCCACCGACATCCCGTTGACCGCTGCGGCCTGCCTTTTCTTGGTGGCGTACGCGTACCAAGTGCTGGCGCAACCGACGGGCCTTCCACATCGTCTGACCGAATGGACGATGTGGGCTGCGTGGGTCGTTTTTGCCGTCGACTACGCAGTTCGCCTGTGGTTGGCACCTGCCCGCGGTCGCTGGTTCGTCAGGCATCTCTTGGACTTGGCGATGGTGGTGTTGCCCATGCTGCGTCCGCTGCGCCTACTTCGGTTGGTCACACTGCTTGCGATAGTTCACCGCTCGAGCGGGCAAAGCTTGCGTGGACGGGTGGTTATTTACGCCACTGGTGCCACGGCCTTGCTGATCGGTGTCGCGGCGCTGGCCATGCTCGATGCCGAGCGTCACGCGCAGGGCGCTGCCATCACGTCGTACGGAACGGCATTGTGGTGGGCGATGGAGACGGTCACGACCGTCGGTTACGGAGACATGGCGCCCGTTACCACGACCGGGCGCATGATCGCCGGAGCATTGATGATCGGCGGAATTGCGTTGCTGGGCATCGTGACTGCCACACTCGCTTCCTGGTTGGTCGAGCGCGTGGCGGAACAGGACGAGGCATCCCAGGCCGCGACGCGTAAGCAGGTGGCGGACCTGTCCGAGGAAGTCCGAGCCTTGGCCACCCGCACGCACCGAGTCGATCTCGCGTCCGTCGATACCGATTCGCTGCGTCGCGAACTGGCGTCGAGGGGAGTCGTGGCGCAGCATGCACCTTCGGACAATTGACCCGCAGTACAGCAAACAATAGAACGATGGTCTGATAATCTTGCGTGATGGTGGCGACCCACGGATTTCAGCGCGCGCGCAGGCCTGAGCAGATCGAAGCGCGTCGGTGCGCGATTCTCGATGCGGCCCGCGCGATGCTCGGGTCCAGGCCCGTCGCCGACATCAGCCTGCGTGAGCTCAGTGAGAGCGTCGGACTGGCGAAGTCGAACGTGCTTCGCTACTTCGACAGTCGCGAAGCCATCTTTCTCGAAGTGCTCGACGAGAACTGGGTTGCGTGGTTGGACGGGTTGTCCGAGTCGTTGACCCCGACCGGTGACGACTCGCCGTTCGCCACTGAAATCCATGTGGCATCGACGGTTGCGGAATCGCTTGTCGCACAGCGTTTACTGTGTGAGTTGATGAGCGTAATGGCAGGTGTCCTCGAAAGAAACATCTCCGTCGACTTCGCCCGTGACTTCAAGAAGCGGGCAACGGTCAACTCGGGAAGGTTTGCGTCGCTGATTCATTCGCAATTGCCTCACCTCTCGGAGGGCGACGCGGCTCAATTCGCCAAGGTAACCCTGGTGATTGTTGCAGGCTTGTGGCCGACTGCCGAGCCTGCCGAATCCATGGTCGTCGTACTGAACGAGATGCAGGCGCCCCCTGCTGCCGACATGTTCGCAACCGGCCTACGTGAAGGTCTGATCAATCAGCTCGTCGGGCTGTCGGCGCGAGCGGCAACCCGAACGAGCTGAGCCCGTTCAGGCGCTGTGCAGCGTCAGGACGGTGATCTCGCTCGGTGCGAACACGCGGAATGGTGGACCCCAGAACCCGGTTCCGCGGCTTGTGTACAACTGCGTGCGGTCGCCGTGACGAGTGAGCCCGTGCACCGAAGGTTGATCGAGTTTGACCAGAAAGTTGAAGGGCCAGATCTGTCCGCCGTGGGTATGACCGGCGAGCTGCAGATCCACTCCCGCGGAAGCGGACTGAGTTACCTGCTTCGGTTGATGGGCGAGCATCAGGATCGGCAAATCGGGGTCGGTGCCGGCAAGGGCCATATCGAAGTTCGCGCCGTGACCGTCGAGCTTCGATCCCAGAGCGGTGGCGTCGTCGACTCCGGCGATGACCAGGTTGTCGCCGCCCTTGGTGACGACGAGGTGCCGGTTGTGCAGGGCATCCCAGCCGATCGAGGTCATGTAGTCGAGCCACTCCTGAGCCTCGTGGAAGTACTCGTGATTCCCGGTGACGTAGACACGGGCGAGTCTGGCTTCCACCGACGCGAGTGGGGTGGCTTGGCCGAGGCGCTGCTCCACTGTTCCGTCGGCAATGTCACCGACGTGGGCCACGATGTCGGCGTCGAGTTCGTTGACTGCCGCGATCACGCGCTCGGACCACTTCTCGCGATTGATCGGCCCGAAGTGAGTGTCGGTGATCGCGACTACCCGAAGTTTGTCCATCCCCGCACCAAGGCGGGGGATGGTGACGTCGACCTGCTTGATCCGTGGCAGTCTCATGGCTTCCCGGTAGCCCCAGATCAGCAGAACGGCCGAGATGATCAGTGCGGCAACGGCGACAATTCTCGATCGAAGCGGGTCATCCACGCCGCCGACGAGCAGTCCGAGCCTCAGAACTTCGCCGAGCAGGGTCCACACGAACACGACCCAGATGATTCCGAGGAGGGCGTCGCCGATCAGGCGAACTGGATCGCGGTCGGTGTGTCCGTGGCTGAGCACCAAACTGGCAGGCAGGGCGATCAAGAGGGTGGCAAACAGAACGGTGCCGAAAACTGCCACCGCCGTCGGCCAGTCCGGCCGGATGAACAAGCTCCACCACGGGTACACGAACAACAGGGCCAAGATCGACGCGACAATCGCGGATATGGCAACGATCCGCAACGGTCTGCGGCGCGGAACTCGAGCGACGTCGGTCGCCTGGGGTGTAGTCACCCCGTCCAGAGTAAAGGTCCACTGGTCTATTAACAAGGGGACGGTGGTCCGCTATCGGGATGTCGGTGTTCTCGGATAGGTTTCCGAACGTTGAAACTCGGCCAGTGATCAGGTGGGTGGCGCATGGAGAAGTACGACGTCAAGAAGGCATACAAGGATCTCTACTCGCCTGGGCGCCGCGATTTTGCCCTCGTGACCGTTCCCCGCTTCGGCTACTTCGCCGTCGACGGTCACGGTGATCCCAACACTGCCACCGAGTACTCCGAGGCGCTCGAAGCGCTGTATTCGGTGTCCTACGCGACCAAATTCGCGAGCAAGAAGGAACTGGATCGCGACTTCGTCGTGGGCCCGCTGGAAGGGTTGTGGCGGGCAGATGACCCCGAGGTGTTCGTGACGCGGGACAAGTCGTCGTGGGATTGGACGATGATGATCTCGCAACCGGAGTGGATCACGGAGACGGAACTGTCTGCGTCGATTGACGCAGTCCGGGCCAAGGCAGTGCGGGCCAAGAAGGAGATTGCCGCTCTCGACAAGGTCAGGTTTCTCGAGTTGGAGGAAGGTCTGTCCGTCCAGATTCTTCACGTCGGCTCGTACGACGACGAAGCTCCCACCCTGGACCGGCTGCACAACACGTTCATCCCGTCGAACGGCCTGAGCTTCAACGGCGATCATCACGAGATCTACCTCAGCGACGCTCGCCGGACGCCGCCCGAGAAACTGAAGACGGTTCTGCGTCAGCCTGTTTCGAGGTAGTGATTACGGCTCGAGGCCGCGCAGCTTCTCGAGGTCGCGTCGCTCGCGTTTGGTCGGTCTGCCGGCGCCACGATCACGTCGCGGAATGGACGCGATCAGTTCGGGCGGTGGTGGGGGCGGCGAATTGTCCTGCAGGCAATCGGCGGCCAGCACGGCGCTGACTCGCTTCGTGATCGGCTTGACCACGACGACGATGCGCTCGATGCCGGATACACGCACCCGCACCTCGTCGCCGGCTTTCACCTGCTGAGCTGCCTTTGCCGACGTTCCGTTGACCCGAACGTGTCCCGATCGGCAGGCGGTCGCCGCCTGCGAGCGTGTCTTGAACAGCCGAACCGCCCACGTCCAGCTGTCCACACGAACACTGATCGCGTCGGAAGGGAGATGAGCTGGCACGCACTCCAGCCTACCGACGAGTGCTCACAGACCCTGCGCGCGGATGCCCGAGTAGGCGCGCGGCGCGTACCGCAGTTGTAGCGGCAGCAGATGCCAGAATCGATCTGTCAATGTCAGGAAGCGGGCGAACCAGAAGTACATTCGTTCGTCGCGCGGCGTCCATTCCCATCCGAGAGTTTCGCGCGCCTTCTCCGGCATCAGTGCCTTGCCGATCCAGTTCGCCACGGCCATCGTGGGGCGTGAGGTCAGACGCCACAGCCACGTCGGAACCTTCGGAGCCGGTGCGATGTCGTGCTCGGCGATGCGCGTCGACCATTTTGTGGTGTGGGTGTTGATCAGGTGGTTGTCGAGCATGTCTTCCCAGTACGTGCGGAAGCTGGCGTAGTCGTCGAAAGCCGGTCGGTCGGTGAGTCCGTAACAGCGCCACCAGGTTACGGCCTCACGGACAAGCTGGTCCTTCTGCTCCGCCGTGAACTTCTTGTACGCGAATCGCTCGTTGAAATCGAGTATCACCTCGAAGAACGTGACGTGTGTCCACCAGAAAGTGTCAGGAGCGAGGGCGTGGTAACGCCCGCCGGTTTCGTCGATTCCTTTGAGATCGGTGTGGAAGTTGCGAACGAGCGTGCCTGTGCCCTCTTCGGTCCGGTCGTACACGACGCCGTAGATGGGCGGCAGTGAGCGGAACAGGCGGTCGAGCGGGTTGTCGAAAAAATTCGAATGATCCTGCAGCGCTCCACTTACCGCGGGATGCATGTTCTGCAGCGTGCCTGCGCGTCCGAGATACAGCAGACCGCGAACGTCGCCGAAGTGTGTCCACGTCAGGGAACCGGGGCCGATCGGATCGGCTCGTAGTTCCCGGGGCTCTGGTCGCGCCTGGGGCTTAGGTCGACGAGTATCGGTGTCCGGATCGCTGCTCATCTGGTTGACCCTCCGCCTGCGCTCATGTGACAACGGTTGTTGTCAAATGATGACTTTTGCTGCGCCGCGCGAATTTGTCAATGGATTCGGCTAGATCTGCCCGAAAACAACTCCGGCCCCTCACCTGCAACAGGTGAGGGGCCGGAAGAGTGAAGCGGTCGGACTCAGGCGTATTCGTAGAAGCCGCGACCGGTCTTCTTGCCGAGGCGACCGGCGTCGACCATGCGGCGAAGCAGCGCCGGCGGAGCGTAGTGCGGTTCTGCGAATTCCGCGTACAGCGACTCCGCTGCTGCGAGAGCGATGTCGAGACCGACGGTGTCGAGCAGCGTCAGCGGGCCCATCGGGTAGCCGCAGCCGCCCTTCATGGCCTCGTCGATGTCTTCTGCTGTGGCGTAGCCGGATTCGAGCATCCGGACAGCCTGGCACAGGTACGGGATGAGCAGAGCGTTGACGATGAAGCCCGAACGGTCGCCCGCGCGAACCGTCTTCTTGCGCAAGGTGTTCTTGGCGTAGTCGGTGACGGCGAGAACGGTCTCTTCGGACGTCGTCAGGCTGACCACGATCTCCACGAGCGGCATGACCGGCACGGGGTTGAAGAAGTGAACGCCGACAACCTGGCCGGGGCGCGAGGTGGCCTTGGCGATCTTGATGACGGGGATCGACGACGTGTTGGTCGCCAGAATGCCTGCAGGCTTGACGATCTTGTCGAGCTTGCCGAAGATCTCGTACTTGAGAGCTTCGATCTCGGGAGCAGCTTCGATCACCAGATCGCGATCGGCGAACTCTTCCATGTCCAAGGTGACGCGGACGCGTGCGATCGCGGCGTCGGCTTCTTCCTGGGTGATCTTGCCCTTGGCGACGCCGCGGTTGATCGACTTGGCGATCCGTTCGCGGGCAGCGGCGGCAAATTCTTCTTTGGTTTCGAGCACCAATACCGAGCTACCGGCTTTTGCACATACCTCGGCGATGCCGGCACCCATGGTGCCGCCGCCGATTACGCCTACAAGTTCCACGATTCTCCTCAAAAATTAGGGGCAAGCCCCTGTGCGCCGTTCCGGTAGTCAGAACTACCAGAAAGGCGCACAGGGGCGCGAAGTGCCTTACTTCAACAGCGCACGCGACATCACGACGCGCTGAATCTGGTTGGTGCCTTCGTAGATCTGCGTGATCTTGGCGTCGCGCATCATGCGCTCGACCGGGAAGTCGGTGGTGTAGCCGGCGCCACCGAACAGCTGCACGGCGTCGGTGGTGACCTCCATGGCAACGTCCGAAGCGAAGCACTTCGCCGCAGCGGAGATGAAGCCGAGGTTCTTCTCGCCACGCTCGGCGCGTGCTGCGGAGGTGTAAACCATCAGACGTGCGGCTTCGACCTTCATCGCCATGTCCGCGAGCATGAACTGAACAGCCTGGAAGTCGCTGATGGACTTGCCGAACTGCTTGCGATCCTTGGTGTACGCCAGCGCCGCGTCGAGTGCGCCCTGGGCCAGGCCGACAGCCTGAGCACCGATGGTGGGACGCGTGTGGTCGAGGGTCTCGAGTGCCGTCTTGAAGCCGGTGCCCGGTTCGCCGATGATGCGGTCGCCGGGGATGCGGCAGTTCTCGAAGTACAGCTCAGCGGTGGGGGAGCCCTTGATGCCGAGCTTCTTTTCCTTCGGTCCGACGACAAAGCCCTCGTCGTCCTTGTGGACCATGAAAGAGGAGATGCCGTTTGCGCCCTTGTCGGGATCGGTGACAGCCATGACGGTGTACCAGGTGGACTTGCCGCCGTTGGTGATCCAGCACTTGGAGCCGTTGAGGATCCAGTCGTCGCCGTCAGCCTTTGCGCGGGTACGCATCGAAGCGGCGTCGGATCCGGCTTCACGCTCGGACAGTGCGTACGACGCCATTCCGCCGTTCACGAGGTCCGGGAGCACCTTGGACTTGAGCTCTTCGGAACCCTTGAGGATCAGGCCCATGGTGCCGAGCTTGTTCACAGCGGGGATCAGCGAGGAGGATCCACAGACGCGGGCGACTTCCTCGATGACGATGCAGGTGGCGACGGAATCGGCGCCCTGGCCGTCGTAAGCCTCGGGAACGTGGATGGCGTTGAAGCCGGACGCGTTGAGAGCGGTGAGCGCTTCCTCGGGGAAACGTGCGTTCTCGTCGACGTCCTTGGCGTACGGCGCGATTTCCTTCTCGGAGAGTCCGCGGATAGCAGCCCGCAGTTCGTCGTGCTCTTCGTTCAGTGCGAAGAGATTGAAATCCGGGTTTCCTGCCATGGGAACGCTCCTTGGTGAAGGTGGCTTGAAGGCGGTCGGTGCGGCTCCGGCGTTACCAGCGAGATTCGCGGACAGACCGGTGCCCATGACCCCAGTCAAACACGGCACTGAGTGCCAGGTCAAGGGATGGGTGTGTGAAGTTTCGGTGCACGAGCAGTGTCAGCCGAGTTGTTCGTGGATTTTTCTGCTGATCTCATCAGCGGACGTGCCCGGGGCAAAGGCTACTACCAGCACGGACTTCGATTCTGGCGTGCTGGTCTTGGACCCGGGTGCCACGCCGTACGTCCGCCGAACGTCGAGCAATGCCTGACTTAGTGCATCAGCTGTGGCGTCCTCGTCGCCTTTGATCATGCTTCGCAAGAGGTAGTTGTGGCACGCGGTGACAGCTGCGGCAAAACCGACAACCTCGAGGACAGGTTCGCGGGGCACAGCGCTGCGCAGGTAGTCGACGAAGAGGCGCTCGTAGCGGAATCCGGTGACGAGTTCGCGGTCGCGAAGAGCCGGAACATGCTGTACGACGCGGTATCGCCGCATCGACAGGTCTCGGTTCCTGCGGAAGAAATCGAACACCAGTCCCGCGGCCTCGCACACGGACGCCCAGGGGTCGGCGGAATCGGACGCGAGGAACTCTGCGACGTGTTCGAGGAGGGACTCGTGATCGGCGAAGATCACGTCTTCCTTGGAGCGGAACTGCCGGAAGAACGTCCGACGCGACACACCGGCGGCAGCGGCGATCTGCTCGACGGTGGTGGCTTCGTACCCGTTCTCCGAGAACAACCGGATCGCTTGAGACGCGACGTGTACCCGAAACTGTGCGGGGTCAGTTCCGGGTACATCGGAGCGCTCGGTCATGGATGCAAGTATCCAGGTTTCGTCGGCGTCAGTTGTCGGCGCGTAGCTGGAACTTGAGAACTTTGCCGGTGGGGGTGCGAGGAAGGTCGAGCGGGAAGACGATGTCGCGGGGAACCTTGTACCCGGCCAGCAAAGTGCGGGTGTGCTCGACGATGTCTTCGGCGGATGCCTGTAATCCCTTGCCCAGCACCACGAATGCCTTCGGGCGCTCGCCCCACTTCTCGTCCGGAACGCCGACGACTGCCACGTCGATCACCGCGGGGTGACTCATGATCGCCTGCTCGACCTCGACGGTGGAGATGTTCTCGCCGCCTGAGATGATGATGTCCTTCGCGCGGTCCTTGAGCTGGATGTATCCGTCGGGATGCATGACGCCGAGGTCGCCGGAATGGAACCAACCACCGGCAAATGCTTCGGCTGTCGCGGCCTCGTCGCGGTAGTACCCGAGCATCACGTTGTTGCCGCGGAGCACGATCTCACCCATGGTCTGGCCGTCGGCGGGGACGTCGTTCATCTCGGCATCGACAACGCGAGCATTTTCGGCCTGCACCATGCCGACTCCCTGACGAGAGAGAAGTGCGGCGCGCTCGGACTGCGGCTTGTCGTCCCAGGCTTCCTGGTATTCGCAGATCGTGTAGGGGCCGTATACCTCGGTGAGGCCGTAGACGTGAACGACGGTGACACCGATGTCTTCGAGTTTTCCGATGATCGTCGGTGACGGGGGAGCGCCGGCGGTGGTGATGCGCAAGGCGTCGACCTTGTGGGCCTGGTCTGCGTCGGCGATGGTGGAGCAGACGGTAGGAGCGCCGCACAGATGTGTCACGCCCAGATTGTCGATGGCGTCCCAGATCGCATCGGCGCGGACCGCGCGCAGGCAGATGTGTGTGCCCGCGGCCTGAGTGACGGCCCACGGCGTGCACCACCCGTTGCAGTGGAACATCGGCAGTGTCCACAGATACTTCGTCGCTCCGTCGAAGCCGTTGTGGAATGTCTCGCCGAGCGAGTTCAGGTACGCCCCGCGGTGGGAGTACATGACGCCCTTGGGTTTTCCGGTGGTACCCGAGGTGTAGTTGATGGCGATGCACTGCTGCTCGTCGTCGACGCCCCAGTGCAGTGGCTGATCGGAGAGAGCTTCGCCTTCGGCAATCAGATCGGCGTACTGCCCGGTGACGATTCCGGTGGGAACGTCCGGATAGGGGACGGTGGAGTCCGGGATCTCGACGATCTCACGCAGGCTCCCCACGTTTGCCTTGGACGAGGTGACCGAACCGACGAATTCGGAGTCCACGAACAGGATCGTGGTTCCCGAGTGATCGAGAATGTATTCGAGTTCGGGACCGGCGAGGCGTGAGTTCAGGGCGATCAGGACCCCGCCGGCGAGGGGGACGGCAAAATGCGCGAACAGCATCTCGGGTACGTTCGGCGCCAGGTATGCAACGCGGTCACCGGGCTGAATGCGTTCACGCAGGACGCGGGCCAGAGCCGCGACCTCGTCACCGAACTCTCGGTACGAGTAGGTCCGGTCGCCGTGAACGACGGCGGTGCGCTCGGGGAACACCGCGGCGCTGCGCTCGAGAAAGCGCAGCGGACTGAGCGGGGTGTTGTTGGCTGCGACAGCTGTCGGGACAGACACGGTTCCTCCGAAGGCGACGTGGCACGGTTGGTGTCACGATAAGTGTGATCGGCACTACAAATGGCCTGGATGCACGCTATTGCCCAGCCAAAGGTGCCGCTACCCTCTGAATTGGGTACGTGGAGGTGAGAGTGAGCAGGGTACTGAGACCGAGCGACGACGACGCGTTGCGCGCCGAACTGCGTCGGCTGCACCCCAAAACCGAGTTGCCGGTTCTGTTCGGCGGCTGCGTCAGCGACCGGTCGCTGACCATCACCGGTCACGTCGGCACGCGCAGCAACATCCTGCGAAACCTGCGGATCGACGCCGAATGCGGACTCGGCGGTCGGGCGATCGCAGAACAACGACCGGGCGCGGTCCAGGACTACGCGAACTCGTCGCACATCACTCACGACTACGACTACGAAGTGGGCACCGAAGCGATCGAATCCTTGATGGCAGTCCCGATCGTCGTTCGCGGGGTTACTCGCGGAGCGATCTACGGAGGACTGCGTGCCAACCTGCCGATCGGCGACGTGATCGCAGAGACGATGATGCGATCGTCGTACGCGTTGGCCCGAGAATTCGAGATTCGCGACGAAGTGGATCGTCGGGTGGCGATGCTCGATACCGCTGCGGTGGAACATGGTTCGAACCGCGATGCCCAGATATCCGAAGGGTTGACCGAGAGCGTCCTGGCGCTCGGCGAGATCGCGGCGAACCTCGAGGACATGGCTCTCAGCGCGCAGGTCCTCGCGGTCGAGGCAAAGTTGCGGTCGTTGGCGTCGCCGAAACCTTCCGCGAACACTCCAGTCGCGAACACCGTTGTCCTGTCGCCACGCGAGCGGGAGGTGATGGGGTACGTCGCTCTCGGACTGCGCAATGCCGAGATCGCCGAGAGGTTGTCCCTGAGCGTCGAAACGATCAAGACGTACATGAGGAATCTGATGGGAAAACTCGACGTCCGCAGTCGTCACGAAGCGGTCGTGGAAGCGCGGCGGCAAGGTTTGATTCTGTGAGGGCTTGATTCTCTGATCGGTCCCGCCAAGCGGAATTTCGGAACTGCGTCGCCACTCCGGTTGATATGACGGACCTCACTATCGGCAGAGTTCGACACGAGTGATGAGGGCATCGATGCAGGATTTGTTCGACAACAACGACATGACCGGCCTGGCCGAAGCGATCAAGAGCGGCGACGTCTCCGCCAAGGAAGTCCTCGAGTTCAGTCTGGACAGGCTCGACGAGCGCAACCCGGCAGTCAACGCGGTGATCAGTGAGCGCCGAGAGGAAGCGCGCAACGAGGTATCAGGCGGCCTGCCGGATGGTCCACTGCAGGGCGTCCCGTTCGTGATCAAAGACCTCGGCATGGACGTCGCAGGATTGCCGAGCACCAATGGATCTCGATTGTTCGCCGACGCTGTGGCAGAAAAAGATTCGACGCTCGTCGAGCGCTACCGCCAGGCTGGTCTGGTTGTCATCGGCAAGACGAACACCCCGGAGTTCGGCAAGAACGCGAGTACCGAACCTGCGCTGTTCGGACCCACCCGTAACCCTTACGCCCTTGATCGTTCGCCCGGCGGATCTTCGGGTGGCACGGCTGTAGCTGTTGCCGTCGGGATCGTGCCAGGCGGGCATGCCAGCGACGGTGGTGGATCGATCCGTATTCCCGCATCGGCCTGCGGCCTGGTAGGCCTCAAGCCGAGCCGAGGACGTACTCCGACGGCACCGGCGCGCACGCTCTTCTCGTCGCCGATGAGTGTTCATCACGCGCTCACCCGAAGTGTCCGCGACACTGCGCTGCTTCTCGATCTGTCCGCCGGGCCGACAGTGGGCGATCCTTACGTGATCCTGGCGCCGAAGCGGCCGTACATCGAGGAAGTGGGTGCCGATCCCGGACGGTTGCGGATCGGTCTGAGTAACGCTCTTCCTGACGGCACACCGGTGGACCCGGAGTGCTCGGCCGTCGCGACCGGTGTTGCCGGCCTGCTCGAAGAACTCGGTCACGATGTCACCGAGAGTGCCCCGAACTTTCCGCTCGATGCGCTCACTGCCGGGCTGTCGGTGTTGATGGGCATTCCGATGACGATCGAGGTCGACGAACGACTCGACGCCCTGAACCGCGCGATCCGCGACGACGACCTCGAGCCGATGGCGCGGATGATCTACGACCGCGCGAAGTCCGAAAGTGCGACGAACGTCGTCAAGGCGCTGCAGGAACTCGAGCGGGCCGCCCAGGTGATCGGTGCGTTCTTTGTCGATCACGACCTGTTGCTGACTCCGACGATGGCTCGGCCGGCAGCTCCGCTCGGTCTGCTCGATACGGCGAATCCTATGTCGATCTGGGAGCATTCGGCCGGGTACAGCGGCTTGACCAGTCCGTTCAACAGTTCAGGTCAGCCGGCGATTTCCTTGCCGATGGGTCATGACTCGGCCGGCGTTCCGATCGGCGTGCAGTTGGTCGGCGCGTTCGGCCGTGAAGATCTGCTGATTCAGGTTGCGTCGCAGCTCGAAACAGCCCGTCCGTGGTCCATTGCGCCGGTGTGGCCGCCGGTCCCGGCGTAGCGCGCGGTCGTCCGAGCCGGGGAGGACGTCAGGCGATGATGCGAATCGGCCACTGGCCGTTCACATCTGCCACGTCCCTCCCTTGGCTGAGAAGGTACTCGGCGAAATCGCGTTGCCGCTCTGCGTGCCAATCGGCTTGATCGACCATGAGATCGAGCCCCAGGATGTCGGGGAACCGCACGGCCAACTCGCGGGCCAACGCTGCCGCAGCTTTGGCATCGGCCTCGGCTTCGTGCGCCGACTCCAATGAAATTCCGTAGTGCTCGCACACGGCCGCAAGCGTTCGCTTGCCCTTGCGGAACGTATCCATCGCCCGATCGATCACGTACGGATCGATCACCAACCCCGGAACGAATGCAGGCTTGCCGATGCGCAGACCCTCGGCATGCATGACCGTCAGATCATAGGAGGCATTGAACGCCACGACGGCGTGATCGCGCGCCCAGGAATTGTGCAGAGCCTCGCGAATCTCTTCGTAGCCCTCGGAATAATCCTGGCCGTGTTGCGCCGCGAACTCGGTGCTGATGCCGTGAACAGCCGAGGCGCCGGCGGGGATGTCGACGCCGGGATCGAGTAGCCACGTGCGTGTTTCGACACTCGAACCGTCGATCACCGCGACGCAGGCACTGACGATACGAGCGGTCGACGGATCCCGCCCCGTGGTCTCGAGGTCGAACGCGCAGATCGGGCGATCGGACCAGCTACTCATCGGGGGCCTTTCGGTGCAGAACGTCATGTCCGAATCACTATGCACCTCCCTACCGACACAAACGACGAACAGCCACCTCCGGGGTGACGGTGGAGGTGGCTGCTGCGTGACTGTGTGACGGACCTACAGAATCTCGGTTCCGACCGTGAAGCGATCCATGACGTCTTCGCGCGGAGTCACACCGAAGCCCGGTCCCTGCGGCACGGCGATGTGGCCGTCCTCGATGACAAAAGGTTCGGTGATGTCTTCCTTGTAGAAGCGATCGGACGCCGAGATGTCGCCGGGCAGCGTGAATCCGTCCAGCGCCGCGAGGGCTGCGTTGGCGGCGCGGCCGATTCCGGTCTCGAGCATTCCGCCGCACCACACCGCAATACCGTGTGCCGAGGCGAGATCGTGGATGCGCTTGGCTTCCAGATATCCACCGACACGGCTCGGCTTGATGTTGATGACCGAAGCGGCGCCCAGCGTGATGGCATCCGCCGCATCCTTGGCCGACTCGACCGACTCGTCGAGGCAGATCGGAGTCGAAAGGGACTGGGCAAGTTTGGCGTGCTGCACCAAATCGTCCTCGGCCAGCGGCTGTTCGATGAGGAGCAGTGCGAATTCGTCCAGGCGGCGCAGCAACTGCGCGTCGACGAGGGTGTACGCGGCGTTCGCGTCGACCTGCAGAGGAACGTCGTAGCCGAACTCCTTGCGCACCGCAGCGACGGGAGCGATGTCCCAGCCCGGCTTGATCTTCAGTTTGATTCGCACGTAACCCTGCGACAGATAATTACCGACGGTTTCGAGTAGCTGCGGAATGCTGTCCTGGATGCCGACGGACACTCCCGAGGGCACCCGAGTGCGAGTGGCACCGAGGTACCGAGCGAAAGACTGTCCACGAGCCCGCAATTCAGCATCGAGGATTGCCATTTCGATAGCCGACTTCGACATCTGGTGACCCACGACGTGGTGAAGTACGCTGCCGACCGTCTCGGCCGAGAGCGGCTGATCCGACTGCGACTTACGCAGCGTCGGAACAAGATACTCGCGAAGCATCGCCCGCGCACCAGCGGTGTATTCGGAGTTGTAGTACGGATCGCTGAGCGAGCCGCACTCACCCCAGCCGACGGTCTCCACCGGACCGTTGGGGCCGTCGGTGGTGCCGCTCACTTTCAGGACGAGGGTGTTGCGCTCGAGCTGGGTGCTGAATGACGTGGTGAAGGGGGAGACGAGAGGGATGCGCAGTTCGCGCAATTCGACGGACTCAATGTGCATGGACTTGCTCTTCTCCGGTTGTCTCGCAGATTTTCGTGAACATGTAATAGCCGCTGGGGTCGAAGCCGGTCGATTGCCATTCCTTCGAGGCGATCAGTGGTTCGAGGTACTCGCGAAGCGCGTGTCGCCAGGCAAAGGCAGAGGCGCGGTCGACTGTTCTCAGATGCTCGATGTCTCTGGGTATTCCGACTGCGATATCGACGCAGTCGGGTGGGATCGGGAGCATTCGAGGCGTACCGTCTTCGGTGGGTTGAAGCACTTTGAATGTATCATTCACGGCTACAGTAGAACTCGGAGATCCATCGACGTCGAGGTCCCAACTGACTAGCATACGATCGCTGGCGTCGCCTGCGTTGATTCCGTCTGCCATCGACCCGTAGAAATCCGGGTTGTATTCGGCCGGTTCGGCTCCGAGACGCTGAATGTTGAAATAGGCATTTCGTGCGACCAGTGGATCGAAGGTCCACCGGATCGTCCTGACGCCGCGCTCGATGCACCAGTCTCGCTGATGATGCTTGAGGGCGCGGCCGATTCCCTTGCCTGCGTGTCCCGGTAGTACTCCGGCGATGTGTGAGTGCAGAACCTCGCCGAGAGGCTCGACGAAGAATCCGACGCAACCACCGATCATTTCGCCTTCGGAAAAGGCTCCCACCACGTAGTGACCACCGTGGTGAAGCGCAACCAACATCGCCGTGCCGAAATGAGCCGGTCCGGGACTGGTAGCCCAGATCTCGTCGAAAACGGCGGATAGATCGGCTATTTCGCGGGTATCGACCAGTTCTCGAAACTCAACCGCTTTGCTTTTCGACACGAGGGCCCCCTTCAGACGTGATCGAACGAATAAGGCCCGCAACCAACGCCGTCCTCGGAGCGATTGCGGACACGAGCGCATGCTCGGTCTCGGCGTGTGCACCGCCGCCGACGCCACCGAGGCCGTCGAGGGTGGGGATACCGATACCGGCAGTGAAGTTTCCGTCCGAGGCTCCGCCTACGGCGAGGCCGACGAGCGGAGTCAGATCATGCTCGAGCGCAACGCGTTCCGCCAACGCCAGCAACGGTGCGGACATCGTCGCTTCGAGAGGGGGACGGTTGACGCCACCCGAGACCGTGACTACGGCTGCGGGGTGGATTGCCTGCAGGGCTCGGATATTCGCATCGACGCGCTCCTGCTCGGCAGCGCTGGTCGCGCGCACGTCCACGTCGACGAAGGCTTCTGCCGGAACGGTGTTGGTTGTGGTTCCGGCTGAAATGACAGTCGGGGTGACGGTGGTTGCCTGCGCCGGCGAGGACAAGTCGTTGATCGCGATCACGAGACGAGCCAGTTCTACTGCAGCGTTGATGCCTTTTTCCGGCTCCAGCCCGGCGTGGGCGGCGCGACCGGCAACATGGATCCGATACAGCGACACTCCCTTGCGGACAGTCTTCAGTTCGCCACCGTCACCGCCGGCCTCGAGAACCAGTACCGCGCCTGCCGCAAGTTCCTCGATGAGGGACCGCGACGTGGGTGAACCGATTTCTTCGTCACCGGTCACGAGGAGTGTGATTCCGTCGAGTGCATCGTCGCCGTGCAGCTCCCGGACGATAGCGAGGGCGTGGATTGCCTGAACGACACCAAGTTTCATGTCGAGTCCGCCCGGACCTCGGAGCGCTCCGTCGGTGACGGCTGCGGGCAGGCGTGTCAGGGTGCCGATCGGCCACACGGTGTCATGATGACCGAGCAGCATCAGCCGCGTCGGTGAGCTGCCGAAACGGGTCACCAGATGGGTACGGCCTTCCGTCACTATCGACTCCGGTGTCACGCTGAGTCGTTCATGGACAAGGTCTGACGTCCACTTCGCGCTGCGGGCAACAGCTTCGAGATCGTGTGACGGCGACTCGACTTCGATGAGTGCGATGGCGTCCTCGAGGATCTGAGGAAGTTGGCGCTCGGCCAGATCGCGGAGAATGGTCATCGGTTGTTCACTCGCGGATACGCGCGGCTTCCGACGTGTAGCAATTGTGTACTCCCGTTGTCGGAGAAAGTGATCCGGATCCAACCTGCTGATTGAGGGAGTCGGGTCCCGAACACTCCAGGGTGAACTTCGATCAGGCTGAGAGAGACGGACTCTGCGCTTTCGGCGGTGACCGAAGGGTCGATGTGATCGGTGCGGCGGGCGGTCAGGGAACCGCCGGTCCTTTCCAAGACGAAATCGGCTGCGGCATCGCGGTACAGGCCGCACAGCGCATCGAGTTCTTCAGGTGAGGACGTGACGCGGGTGTGGGGGTCACCAGGCGAGAATGCCGGTGTCACACTGACGCCGCCTATGGAACCGATTACTTCAGCCAGAAGATCGCCGGAGAGAGCGTCCATTGCTCCACCGTTGGCCATCAGGACCACGGCTAGACCGCACGACGGCACCACTCGCAAGAACGACTGCTGGCCGAGAGTTCCGCCATTGTGGCCATGAGCCAGTACCCCGCCCCAATTATGCAGCAGCCACGTGGTTCCCATGATGTCCGCTGACGACACGTCACCGATCTGGCGGCGCTCCTCGAGCATCGCCAGATGGGTGGACCGCTGAAGCAGAATCGGATCCTCGCGCATCGAATCCTGCGCGAACAGAAGAAGGTCCTCGGCGGTGCTGTTGATGAGACCGGCGGGGCCCATCGAGCGAGGGATGAGGAATTGTGGTGTCTGCTCGAGGTCGTCGGCAGCGCCGACGTGCCCGACTGCAGCGCGGTGCAGTGCCGTCTCCTCAGGCAGGGTCGTGGTTTTGGTCAGGCCGAGCGGTTCGATGATCCGCTCGCGCAGAACCGCGTCCCAACTCTTACCTCGGAGAACCTCGATGATTCGTCCGGCGATCACGAAGCCGGTGTTGCAGTACGACCAATCGGTGCCGGGGGCGAAGAGCTGCACCGTTGATTTCAGTGATGCGACGTATCGCTCGACGCAGTCGTCGCCGCGCCCGCCGTCGATGAAAACGTCACCGTCGATGCCACTGGTGTGAGTCAACAGGTGGCGAGTCGTGACCGTTTCGGTGGCTACCGCGTCGGCAACTGCGAAGTCCGGCAGGATGTTCCGGACAGGTGAGTCGAGATCCAGCAATCCTTCTTCGACGAGCTGCATGATCAGGGTGGCCGTCCAGACCTTGCTGATCGAACCCATCTGGAACAGCGTGTCGGGCGTAGCCGCGACGCCGGTGCGGGTACTGACGACACCAGACGTGACCACGGTGCGGGAGAATCCGCTGCGGGTTGTGGTCAGAATTCCCAGTGAGGCGCCGGGCACCCCGTACTTCGCACTCAGGGTGTCGAGTCGGTACTGCCAGTAGTCGGGATCGACCGTGGTCAGTGCGGGCTTGGGGGAGAGGTGCCGTTCGATCCAGTCGACGAGACGAGTGCTGTACTCCAGTCGGTGGGACGGCCGACCCGTCAACACGAAGGCATGTGACGCGTCCGGGAAAACCACCAACTCGGTCGGGGTGCCGGCCAAACGCAGTCCACCGAACCACTGTTCGGCCTGGTTGACCGGGCAACGGACGTCGCTGCCGCCGTGAAGGATCAGCGTCGGTGTCGTCACCTGGGAGACTCGCCCCAGCGGCGAAAGTTCCTGTACCCGAGATGACTGCGGGTCGAATTCGACCGTCTGCAGCAAGATGCCCTCGTCTGAGGGGCCGGCCGTGTTCGCGATGTCGCAAACGAGACCACCGGCGACTGCGACGGCAAACCGATCGGTGACGGACGTCAGGGCGCACGTCATGAATCCGCCGTAGCTGTAGCCCGTGAGCACCAGTTGCTCCGGATCGGCCATCCCCTCGGTGACAAGGGTTTCGACCGGTTCGAGCAGGTCGGCACGATCCGCCTCACCCCAGCCGTCCCGCACACCGTCGAAGAAGTCGTTTCCGTAGCCGTCACTTCCGCGCGGATTGATCATCAAGACCGTGAATCCCAGCGCGACCAGTTCCGCGTGGTATGCGTGCATCACGGTGGGCGTTCCGGTCCAGGCATTGTGTGGTCCGCCGTGGACGTCCAGAACCAGCGGGCCGGCGCCCGTGACGTTCGGGTCGCGCAGGATCCAACCCTGAACACGGGTGCCGTCGCTGATGTCGAACCAACGCTCGGAGGCGACTGGAAACGCGACGGAAGTTGTCAGTTCCGTGTTCAATTCGGTGACGGTTTCGACTGCACGAGTCTCGAGGTCGATGACGGCGACCTCGCCGAAGGATGTCGCCGTTGCCAGCGCGACGACGGCTCGCCCGGACGTCAGGGCAAGGCCTGAGACCACTGTCTGCTCGCCGGTGAGAAGTGGTGAGACGGAGCCTGATCCGAAATCGACCTTGTGCAGTTCGGTGGAGCCGTGGTTGCGGATGCAGAAGACGATGTCGCCGTCGGCGGTGAAACTCGGTGCGCCACCGGGATAACCGGTCCCGCCCGGCATGACGTTTCGGTCGAGTCCGGACGTCAGGCTGCGGTCTTCCACTCGCTGGTCGCGGTGCAGGACAAGAAGTTCGTTGTTGTGAATGATCGGTGTGTGCCAACCGACGGCTACGACCGCGTCGCCGGCAGGTGTCCATGCAAGTGGTCCTGCGAGGCCGCGTGCGTGCCCCAACATCCGCGGAGCGGAGGCGAGATCAGTCAGCGATACGGTCCAGGCGGAACTCGCCCGCGTCAGATCGGCGTCGCCGTCCATCGCCGCGGTGAAAGCCAGTTCGGTGCCGTCGGGACTGTACGCGGGATGCGAAGCGTCCCAATCGCCGTCCGTCAGCTGCCGTAGTGAGCCGGCGGCCAGATCGAACTCGAACAAGTGCGCCCGAACGCTGCCCCGGACACCGGATCCGTCGACCTTGTAGTTGAGGCGCTTCGCCACCAAGAGGCATGACGATCCGGCGGCAGTGCGGTCGACGGGGGCGCTGAAGGCGATCCGAGCGCCGTCGGGAGAGAACACCGGTGCCCCCGCGCCGAGCGGGAGCTGCGCCGTGGTGGTCAGCTGTGTTGCCGGGCCCCCGGTGGCGTCGACCTTCCACAGTTGTGGTGTGCCCGAGGAATCCGGCCGAACGAAGACCAACAGCGTCGAAACGGGATGCCAAGCCGGCGAGGTGTCGGCAGGTCCCGCGGTGAGCTGTAGTTGCGGGGAAGCCAACCAGATCGAGTGCTCGTTGGTATCCGCAGCCGGATTCGCTTCGGTACGTACGTATGCAATGCGTCCCGACGCCGATACGGCGATGCTGGTCGGTGTAACCACGGACGCGTAATCCTGGATTCTCGCCGAACGACGTTCTTCGGCACGGGCTACGGCAGCGGGGGAGTCGAGAGTGGTCGGCGTTGTCATTGGAACATCGGCTCCCCGAATGTCGGGATCGCGGACAACAGCTTTGCCGTGTACGGCTCCTTCGGCGAATCGATCACGTCGAGAACCGGCCCGTGCTCGACGATCTCGCCGCCGAGCATGACTGCGACGTGGTCACAGACGTAGCGGATCACCGCCAGGTTGTGACTGACGAACAGAACCGTCAGACCCAGCTGCTTCTGCAGATCCACCAACAGATTCAGAACCGCGCCCTGCACGGACACGTCCAGAGCGGAGGTGATTTCGTCGGCAAGCAGAACTGCCGGTGCGGCTGCCAAAGCCCGCGCGAGGGCAACGCGTTGGCGCTGACCACCCGACAACGACGATGGGTATTCGTGCGCCTTCTCCACCGGCAGTTGGACGGTGGTGAGGAGTCGAGCGACCTCGGCGGCGCGGTCGCCGCGGCTGCGCCGAGCTTTGTCACGACGCTCGGTGGACCGCAGCGCCTCGGCGAGTGACTGGCCGATGGTCATTCGCGGGTCGAGGCACGAGTACGGATCTTGGAAGACCATCTGGATCCGGTGGCGCAGACGAGCCGTCGCGCCGCGGGCGTGAGCGACGTCCACACCGTCGAGAAGGATCTGGCCGGAACTGGGCTCGGCCAGGCCGACAGTTGCTCGCGCCAGTGTCGACTTTCCGGAACCCGATTCACCGACGAGACCGACCACCGATCCGGAGGGGATGTCGAGATTGATGTTCTTGACGGCGTGAAATTTTTTCGAACCGCTACCGAGGTGGACGTTGACGTCACGGAATTCGAGTCTGCTCATCGGATCTCCTCTGCAACAGCCAACAGTTCTTCCAACTCGATGTCGGCGGTGCTCTCCTCGGCGTCGAGGCTCTCCACCTGCCAGGCTTCGTCGACGGTGGCAAGCGGCTTGTCGCGATCGGTGCTCATGGTGGGGACCGCGGCGATCAGCGCGCGGGTGTACGGATGCTTTGCACGGCCGGCAATCAGATCGTCGACTGCGATGTCTTCGACGATTTCGCCGGCAAACATGACGAGGACACGGGTGCACATGCCGGTGATGACGGCCATGTCGTGCGAGATGAGAAGGATTGCGGCGCCGGTTTCTTCGCGAACCTCGTGGAGCAGCCCGAGGACCTCACGCTGAACGGTCACGTCGAGCGCAGTGGTGGGTTCGTCCGCGATGATCAGAGCGGGCTTACCCATCAGACCCATGGCGATCATCGCGCGCTGACGCATACCGCCGGAGAACTCGTGGGGGTACTGCTTCGCACGCCTGGGCGCGTCGGGGATCTTGACGGCGTTCAGTCGCTCGACTGCCGCCTTCTTCGCGTCGGCCTTGCTCATACCTTCGTGGAGCCAACCGATCTCGGCGACCTGATATCCGACCTTGAGAGACGGATTCATGGACGACATCGGATCCTGGAACACCATCGCCATACGTGTGCCGAGTTGGCGGGCAACCTTGCGCGAAGCCGCGTCGTCCGGCCGCTTGCCGTCCTTCATCAGCACGGTGCCGTCGAACTCGATGAGCCCGGCGTCGACCACGGTGGGGTGGTCGGTCAGCTGCGCGATTGCCATGCAACTCAGTGACTTTCCGGATCCGGATTCACCGACGATGCCCACGGTTTCGCCGCGGTGAACTGTAAAACTGATGTTGTCGACGGGGCGACGCCAGTCGTCACCCGCGGGGACTGCGACGGACATGTTGCGGACGGTCAGTACCGCGTCTTCGTCGGTGGGCGCCGAATCGGCCTGGGCAGTTTTCCGGTTGATCGGCTTCCACTTCGGCAGGCGACTGCTGATCGGGCTGCGAACTCCCGCGCCGCGAGCAATGGCCTCGCCGAGCAGCGTGAAGGTCAAGCCGGCGAGCACGACGGCGATGCCGGGGGCGAGTGCGGTGGCCGGGTTGACGAAGATCTTCGACAGACCTTCGTTGAGCATCCGGCCCCAGTCGAATGCAGGCGGCTGAATGCCCAAGCCGAGGAACGAGAGTCCGGCGAAGACCACGAGGCCGCTGCCGACAGCGATGCTGGCATTGACGATGAGTGGTTCACGGATATTGGGGAGAATGTGGCGGAACAGCAGCCCCGGCTTGGTAACCCCGAGGATGCGTGCTGCGTCGATGAAGTCGCGTCCGTTGACCGACGAAGCCAGTGCGTACGTCAACCTCGCGAACGGCGAGGCCAGGGCGAGACCGATGGCGATCACCGCGCTGCCAGCACCCTGTCCGAGAACGACCAACAGGAAGATCGCGAGGAGCAGTCCGGGGAATGCGATGGCGAAGTTGAGGAATGCCACGACCATTCGTCCGACCCAGCGGGGAGCGAGCGTCGGGAGCGTACCGAGTATCAGGCCAATTGTGACACCGAGTGCGACGGCTCCGAGAGCCATGAGCACCGACAGTCTCGCGGCGGTCATCGTGCGGGCGAAGACGTCACGCCCGCCGGCGTCGGTGCCGAAGATGTGCTCGGAACTCGGTCCCTGAGACAGTGCCTTCGGGTTGGCCGCGACAGCGGCGTCACCCCAGATCATCGGTCCGAAGATGACGAGGGCGATCAGAGCGGTCAGGAAGGTGAGGGCCAGGATTCCCAATGGGGTGCGGAACGTTCCGACGATCCAGTGTCGTCGCGGGGGCGTCTTGGGGGCCGCAGTGGGGGCCGTAGGTGAGGTGCTCAACTCAGTTCTCCCGAATTGTGGATCGTGGGTCGATGAGAGCGAGCACCACGTCGACGATGAAATTGATGAGAAGGACGATGGCGCCGTAGATCACGACCAGTGTCTGGGCGAGCGGGTAGTCCTTCTCGGTGATGGACTTGACCAGCGCCATGCCCATGCCGGGCCAGGCGAAGATGCTCTCGATGAGCACGGTGCCGGCAATCAGACCACCCAGGAGGAGTCCGGCGAGCGTCAGCGTCGACGTCATGAGGTTGGGCATTGCATGACGGAAGTAGATTCGTGCCACGGGCATTCGCTTGGCGCGCGCCGTACGGATGTAGTCCATGTCCAACACGCCGAGCGCCTCTGCACGGACGATGCGCGACATCGAGGCGATGGCACCGATCGACATGGCCGCGACCGGGAGGATGTAGCTTTCCGGTCCACCTCGGCCGGCGACGGGCAGAACAGGGAACGTGACGGCAAAGAGGTAGACCAGCGCCGTACCGAACATGAACTCGGGGATCACGGCGATGGTGCCCGACGTTGCGGTGTAACCGATCTCGACTCCGCGTCGTCGACCGTTGCGGGTCAGTGCAGCGAAGATGAGGCCGATCGGAATGCCCACTAGCAGCACCGTGACGACTGTGAGTACAGCCAGTTCGAGTGTTGCCGGTAGGCGGGACGCGATCACCTCGAAGACCGGAGTCCTCAAGGTGATCGAGTCACCGGGATTCCCGCTCAGCAACCCGCCGACGAATCGGAAGTACTGCTGCCACAAGGGAAGGTCGTAACCGAGCTGAGACCTCGTTGTCTCGACCAGTTCGACCGGTGCGTTCATTCCCAGTGCCAACCGAACCGGGTCTCCCGGAATCAGTTGGAGCATCAGGAACGCCGCAGTCACCAGCGCCCAGAGTGAAATCACGAAGGTGCCGAAACGACGCAGAAGATATGTGGGCCAGCTGTCGGACTCGAGCCACTTTGCTCGAGCCTGAGGCGCCGCTTCTGGTTTCGCGGCTTCAATAGTTTGACTCATGGGCTGTCTTTCCGGAGGGCGGGATGCTGGGGCGGGAAGATATTTCAGAGTGGGCGGACGGCCTACTGGTAGAGACGCAGCGCAGAACCGTTGAGCGACTTGCCGAATGAGAGTCCGGCCTTGTTGAAGTACACGTTCATGACGGAGTCTGCGAAGGGCACGGCCGCGATCGTCTTGGTGAGCTCCGACTCGGCGTCGGCCCAGGCGTCACAAGCGTCGCTACCGGTCAGACCGGAAGCCTTGGTGGCTGCTGCTTCGTAGGCGGGGTTGCTGACCGATCCGAAGTTCTTGCCTGCTGCGGGAACCGGCCCGGCAAAGTACGCAGTGAAGGTGCTGGGCAGCGAGGAGTTGACCTGGACCCAGGCGATGTCCCAGGCAGAGTTGTCCTTGCCGCTCAGAATGACGTCGATGATCTTGTTCGAGTCGCCCCCGGTCACCTCGACGTTTGCGCCGAGTTCGGACCACGCCGACTGAGCAAGTTCGGCCGCCGCGTTGCGCGGATCGTCGGTGCCGTCGTACACGAGACGGAGATTGAGCGGCTTGCCATCCTTGCTTCGCTTGCCGTCAGCGCCGGCGGTCCAACCAGCGCCGTCCAGTGTTGCCTTGGCGGCAGTGAGGTCGAAGTCCGGAATGTTGCCTGCGACAGAGTCGTAAACGCAGGCGCGCGGTTCGACGGCGACGAGGCTGGTTGCCCGGACCCCGTGTCCGGCGGTGATGACCTGAGTGAGGTCGTCGAGATCGACCGCTTGGATCAGGGCCTTGCGCACTGCGGGATCGCTGGTGGGATTACTCGCGATCTGGTTGAAGTACATCTGGCCTGCCGGCAGTGGCCGACCGACGGAGTCCAGATTGGCTGCCGCGACGCGGTCCTTGTCCGGACCGGCGATCGGAGCTGCGTTGAGTTCACCCGAGAGCAGCTGATTTGCGGCGGTGCTCACGTTCGGCGACATGGCGGCGACGACCGTCTTGGGGACGCCCGGGGTGTCGGAGGTCGTGCCGTCGGGGCCCCAGTTGTAGCCCTCGCGACGCTGGAACGTGTAGTGGTCGTTGGCGGCAACTTCGGTGACTTCGAACATGCCGGTGCCGAGCGACTTCTTGTTCGACGCTGTCGGATCTTTCAATCCGGCCTCGCACAGGATCGGCAGGCGACCGACGTTGAGAAGAAGGAACGGGCTCGGCGCCGGAGTGGTCACCGTGACAGTGCGCGTTGCAGGATCGGCAGTCGCAGTGGCGCCGGTCGGCACGGAGGACCCGCGCAACTGTGAACCGTTGTCCGGGTTGGCCACGAAGTTGATGTTGTCCGCGACGGTCTGCGGTGTCAGCGTCGATCCGTCGGTACAGGTCACCCCGTCACGGATGGTGAAGGACGCCGAGGTCGGGGTCTCCTCCCACTTCTCCGCCAACCACGGTCCGACTTCACTGGTATCGGGATCCTGGTAGATCAGGTAGTCGTACGCCAAACGCGACAACTCGGCGGTCGCCGAGGCGGCCGACATGATCGGGTTGAGAGCACCCGGATCGGCCTGCAGGGCGAAACGGAAGGTCCCGTCGGTGGCCGGTTCACCGCCACTGGCGCCCGAGGACGTGCCTCCCGAGCCACAAGCAGACAACACAAGCGTGAGCCCTGCGGCTGCCGCAAGTGTTGGATAGAAGCGGTGTTTCATGGTGCCTCCGTGATGGAGCAGGGGCCCGAGCGAAAAACGTGAGGGCGCGGTTGAGTGTTGACTGCTAAATCTTGGCGCATGACGTGACGCGCATCTCTGTCGATCCTCACGAAAATCGGGTCGATTTTCGTCCGCTCCCACGAAAACCGTCAGGATCAGTGAATACCTGTCCGTATACCGACAGCGACCGGCGAAACACGACGATTTCCCCGGTCGCTACCGGCGGTCTACTGGTACAGGCGCAGGGCCGAACCGATGAAATTGCGGCCGAATGCAAGACCCGCATTGTTGAAGTAGAGAGTCGTGATCTTGTCGGCAAAAGGTACCGCCGAGTTTGCTTTGATGATCTCGGACTCAGCGTCTGCCCAAGCGGCACAAGCGTCCTCGCCCGTCAGCCCGGAAGCCTTGGTGACGGCTGCGTCGTAGGCCGGGTTGGAGATCGACGCAAAGTTCATTCCCGCAGCGGGCACCGGACCGGAGAGGAAGGGGACCAGCATGCTGGGCAGCGCGACGTTGATCGGCTCCCACGCGACATCCCACGCCGTGTTGTCCTTGCCGCTGAGTGCGACATCGAGAATCTTGTTCGAGTCTCCACTGGTGAGTTCAACGGTGGCGCCCAGGTCGTTCCACGCGTTGACTGCGACGTCGGCGGCAGCATCGGTCGCGTCGCCGAACGTCTCGTAGACCATCCGAATTCGGAGCGGTGTGCCGTCCTTGCTGCGTTTACCGTCCGCGCCGACCTTCCAGCCCGCAGACTCGAGAGTTGCTGCGGCCGCACTGGTATCGAAGTCCGGTAGGTTTCCGGCGACAGAGTCGTAGATGCAGGCCCGCGGTTCGATGGACACCATCGTGGTCGATCGGGTTCCGCGGCCGGCGGTGAAGATCTCGGCGAGGTCGTCGAGATTGAGAGCCTGGACCAGCGCCTTGCGTACGGCAGGATCGCTCGTCGGATTGCCGGGACTGTGGTTGAAGAACATCTCGCCCGCTGGAGCAGGCTGCTTGACGGTATCCAAGTTCGCGGCGTTCATGCGGTCCTGATCGGGGCCGGAGACGGCAGCGGCATTCAGATCACCGGACAACACCTGGTTGGCCGCTGTGCTGTTGTTCGTGATGATGGATGCGACGACATTCTTGGGTACACCGGCAGTGTCGGAGGTAGTGCCGTCCGGTCCCCAGTTGTATCCGTCGCGCCGAACGTAGGAGTAATGATCGTTGGCGACTGCCTCGGTCATCTGGAACATGCCCGACCCGAAGGTCGTCTTGTTTGCCGCCGTCGGATCCTTCAACCCGGCCTCGCACATGATCGGTATTCGCGCCAGGTTGAGAAGCAGGAACGGAGAGGGTTCCGGAGTTGTGACCGTTACGGTCCGGGTCGCCGGGTCGGCGGTGGCAGTTGCAGTTGCCGGTGCGTACACCCCGCGGAGAGCGGATTTGTTTGCTGCGTTGGTGATGAAATTGACGTTGTCGGCGACGGTCTGGGCAGTCAGAGCGGATCCGTCGTTACAGGTGACGCCGTCGCGAATGGTGAAGGACGCGGAAGTGGTTGTCTCTTCCCATTTCTCGGCGAGCCACGGCTTGGTTACGCCGGTATCGGGATCCGGATGGAGCAGATAGTCGTAGCTCAGACGCGCCAGTTGGTGCGCCGGCGAAGCGGCGGTCATCAGCGGATTCAGAGCGCCGGGGTCGGCCACGAGAGCCAATTTGAAGGTGCCGTCCGTGACGGGTTCACCCCCACCCGAACCCGATGAGCCACCCGTTGAGCACGCGGTCAGGGCAAGAACGGTGCCAGTTGCCGCAGCCAGTAGTGCGTAGGACCGTTGTTTCATGGTGCCTCCGGAAGGTGTGGTCCCGCCCGAGTGACGCGAGGTCTGTCGGGTCAGGAGCAAAAGACGATTGCTTGAATCTTCACCCAACAAAAGAACGAGAACATCGTCCGGATTTACGAATGTTTCGTGAGACTTGGTAGATCGCTACAACATTGTCGGATGGAAGAGACGAAGCTGGAGCATCAGGCTGAATCGAGTTTCCGGATCATCGAGATCGATGCCGGCAATCCCGGCAAGCTTCTTGAGGCGGTACCGGAACGTGTTGACGTGGATGTGAACCAAGGACGCAGCAGCCGGAATGTCGCCGAACGTGTCGAGCCAGGCACGGAGAGTGTCGACAAGGTTGATGTCGTGACTGCGGTCGTACTCACGCAGTACCGCGAGCGGACCCGATGCGGTCTCGTTCTCGTCCGCCAGGGCGTCGGAGAGGCGCAGAAGTAGGGAATTGATCTGCACGTCGTCGGCGCGCGCGACGGTCCGGCCCGAAGAATTCCACGTCGACCTCAGAACGCGAAGTGCTCGGTCGGCTTCGTCGCGTGACTTCTCCAGCGTCATCACGTCGGCCACTGTCGCACCGATTCCGATGACCACCGACTTTTCCGAACGGGAACGGTCTGCAAACTCCGACGCGATCCGACGCACGTAGTCGTCGTCGGTCTGATGCCGGGTGTGTGGGATGACGGCGTAGACGGTGCCGCCGATCGCTGCCGCCACCGACAACGGAAATACTTGGTCGAGATAGGTATTGAGTGTCAGGGCCAGTTGATCGACATCGGCTTCGGCCTCCAACGATGCACCGGCGCCGCTACGGAAGCCGGCCGCAAGTACGTTTGCCTTCGAGCGGCCGTAGCCCAGTCGCTCGGCCGCTTCCTTGGCCGAAGTGCCGCCACTCAGTAACGTGATCACCTCGCCCAACCTCAGCCGTCGTGCCGAATCCGCGGCCAGCTTGGCGCGAAGTAAACTCATCGCGGCCACGCCCGCCGCCTCGACGAGCGTTTTGACCTGCAATTCGTTCGGCTCCTCGTCCAAGATCACCCAGATCGAACCGAGGATCTGCGATGCCGCATGTATTCGCATGCCGACGCGGGGCCTGATGCCCGGCCCGATACCCGGTAGAAATACCGGCAGGGTAGAGCCGTAGATCTTGTTGAAATACCCCATTGACCTGAGCTGATCGGAATAGTGCTGCGGCACTTGATGTCCGAGGACACTCTGCTTACGTGCTTCGTCGCCGAAGGCTTGATCCGCCGAGAACGCGAGGATCCGGCTCGACTGATTCTCGATGGTGACCGGGCCGTTCAATACCTGAGCGATCGAGTTGGCAAGATCGAACAGGTCGGCGTCGGCGGCCGACGTGCGGTCCCCGTTGTTGCCGGATTCGAGGATCTCGTTGATCAACGACGCGCTTTGCAGCCAGCTTGCATCCTTGACCATTCCGAGGAGTGCGACGTCGGTGTCGGCCACCGCCTTCTCGACGAGGCCGTCGAAGTCCAGGGGCTCTTTGACGATCAGCGCTACCGCACCTGCCGAGCCGTATTCTCTTACCGCCGTTGCGATATCGGCCGAACCTGCGAGACCTGCGCCGAGTACGACGGCGCCCGCACTGTCCTGGGTAGCTTCGGACCCTTCGTGCAGGGTCACGCGGCTGACAGTGCGGGCGCCGTCGACGGTGTCGCCACCGCTGAGGAACGTCATTCCCAGTCTGTCGACGATGTCGACGATCGATACTCCCGTAGGTGTGGTCACCACCACACCTTAGGGGGAGCGGGGTCGATCAGTTGTCTGGTTGCCCTGCTCAGTTGCTGGGCTGCTCCGCCACGGCCTTCTCGACGAACCGGCGGGTCTGATCGAACGCCGCGGGCACCTGGACGGAATCGGTCATGTCACTGATCTCGGACCACCGTTCGGCGACGACCTCGGGGGAGAGTGCGCCTTCGGGGATGTAGACGCCCTGCGACTCCTCCATGCGAGCGATCGCGAAGACGCCGGCGCCGGCGCTGAGGATGGTCTTCGTCGGTGCGTCATCGGAGACCATGAACAGTGCGCCGGGTGAAATCGATTCGGGTGCAAGCAGAGCGAGAGTCTTCTCGTCGAGGAGGTCTTCGGTCATGCGGGTCGCGGCGGTCGGGGCCAGCGAGTTGACGCGGATGCCCTTGCGTTCGCCCTCGATGGCGAGAACGTTCATCAGGCCGACGACGCCGGACTTCGCGGCGCCGTAGTTCGCCTGGCCGAAGTTGCCGTAAATTCCCGATGCCGACGTAGTCATGAGGATGCGTCCGTAGTTCTGTTCGACCATGTGCGGCCAGACTGCCTTGGAACAGATGACGGAACCCATCAGATGCACGTCGATGACTTTGCGGAAGTCGTCGAGCTCGGCCTTGATGAACGACTTGTCGCGCAGGATTCCGGCGTTGTTGATCAGGATGTCCACGCGGCCCCACTTGTCCACGGCCGTCGCGACCATGGCGGCAACGGCGTCGACGTCGGTGATGTCGCAGTGGTCCGCGATGGCCTCGCCGCCCAGCTCGACGATTTCCGCCACTACTTTGGCGGCTGCGGTATCAGCGCCGCCACTGCCGTTGACCGAGCCACCCATGTCGTTGACGACGACGCGTGCGCCGCGTGCGGCGAGGGCCAATGCGTGTGAACGGCCGAGTCCGCCGCCTGCGCCCGTGATGATCGCTACCTTGCCGGAAAAATCCAACGACATTGGAAAACCTCTCTGATCTGGGATACTACTCAGTATTACTATGCGATGGCGTGGAAACAGTCAAGGGCCGGCAGGCAGTGTGAATGGGAGTGGAAGTCGAATGAGTAGTGATCTTCCGGACGTGCGATCCGCGATCATCACCAGCGCCGCCGACGCCTTTGCCGAAGACGGTTACGCAGCCACGACTGTAGATTTACTGGCCGATCGAATCGGCGCCACCAAAGGTCTTGTCTACTACCACTTTCGTTCCAAGTTCGACATCTACCTGGCAATCTACGAGCGCGGGATGAGCCTGCTCCGCGCTGAGGTCGAGTCTCGGATGGGCGGGGCAGAAAGCGGCCTCGCGCGTCTCGAAGCGATGTCGCACGCCCACCTGGTCAATCTCATGACGCATCTCGGGTACCACCACACGATCCACCAAGGTGTCCGGGGCCAGATGAACTCCGCGCTCAAGCCGAGGCAACAGCAAGTCCTCGTGGAGCTGAATTCGCTGCGACTCGACTACGAGAATCTGTTCGTCGACGTGATGACGGAAGGCGTCGCGGATGGTTCCATTCGCGTGGGCTCACCACGGATGGCGGCAAAAGTACTCCTCAGCAGTCTCAACGGCATCGACCTCTGGTACCGAAGACGTGAAGGGCAGACGTTGGCGGAGACGGAGTCGTTGGCGGACCAGATCGTCGAACTGTTGATCGGCGGATTGCGCGCTGCGAACTGACTGAAAGCTGCATTCGTCGAGCGGGTTTCCTCCGACCGGTTCGTGCTGTCCTGCGGCTTGTCGTTCGGTTTGTCGTGCTCTGACAGTCGGGGTAGCATGTTGGCGTCGTGCGCGGACTTGCGTAGGAATTCAGGGAAGAGGAGGTGTGGCTGTAATGCGTGGCCAACCTCCGAGTACCAACTGAAGCTGTAGCCGCCCGGGTTGATCCGGTATTTTGCTGCAGCTTCATCGTGTGTTCATCGGCTTCGGCTTTGCTGTGAAGCAAGCGTCGTCGTTCACTCTTCCCTCGAAAGCTGTTCAGCATGCGCGAATTTCGTCGTTCACGTTCGGTACTGCCACGTCGTTCCGCGGGGCTCGGTGACTCACATCCCGGACACTCGCGTGCCGCACGCACCGTCGTCAAGGCTGCCCCGCCCGAGGCGGTGGCGCCCGTCGAATCGACCGTCGTCAACAGCGGCGTGTACCGCGACGGCGAGCGGATAGCGTCACCGTCCACGCTGGCGGAAGCACTGTCATGCCTTCCGGATTCGCAGTCGATGGCGTGGATCGGCATGTACCGGCCCGACGACGCCCAGTTGTATGCCGCTGCACAACATTTCGACCTCCACGAACTGGCGGTCGAGGATGCGATCGTCGCGCACCAGCGCCCCAAGCTCGAGCGCTACGGCAAGACACTGTTCGTGGTGCTGCGTGCTGCGCGGTACCGCGACGAGACCGAGCGGGTCGAATTCGGCGAGTTGCACATCTTCTGTGGTCCGAACTTCATTCTGACCGTCCGTCACAGTGAATCGCCGGATCTGTCGGCGGTGCGGACTCGCATGGAGAACGATCCTGACCTGTTGCGGTTGGGTACCGAGGCCGTTCTCTATGCCATTCTCGACGCAGTCGTCGACGGGTACGCCCCGGTGGTGGCCGGACTGCAGAACGACATCGACGAGATCGAAACCGAAGTATTCAGTGGCGATCCCGGAGTTTCGCGTCGCATCTACGAACTGACCCGTGAGGTGATCGAATTCCAGCGGGCGACGCGTCCGCTGCTGGGAATGCTGCGTGGGTTGTCGGCAGGGTTCGACAAGTACCACACGGACGAGGAACTCCAGCGTTACCTCCGCGACGTCACCGACCATGCGACGACTGTGGTGGAGCGGGCCGACGGCTTTCGTCAGTTGCTCGGAAACATCCTCACGGTGAACGCAACTCTGGTGTCGCAGAACCAGAACGAGGAGATGCGCAATCTGACGCAGGCAAGCTACGCGCAGAACGAGGAGATCAAGAAGGTCTCGGCGTGGGCGGCAATTCTCTTCGCGCCGACGCTCATCGGAACCGTGTACGGGATGAACTTCGACGACATGCCGGAACTGCACTGGCACTTGGGCTATCCGTTTGCGCTCTCGATGATGTTCCTGACCTGTGGAAGTCTCTACACGATCTTCAAGCGTCGGGGCTGGCTGTAGAAAGCGCCGGCTGTAGAAAGCGCTGTGCGCCTTGCCAACCGAGATCGGTTGGCAAGGCGCACAGGTGTTTTTCGGGAGGGCGCTCGAATCAGAGCGTTGCGACGCAGACCGTGAACTTACGTTCCGGGTGCTCGAATCCCGAGTCTGCCCCCGAACCGCATTCGTCGATCGACGTGGAGTTCTGCAGGATTTCGACGACCTCGACTACATTGGTGCCGCTGGTATCCGAGCATTCGATGCGGGCGGGCTCATCCATTCCGCTGCCGAGGTCCATGCATCCGCCGACTACCCAGTCGACGTCGAGACAGACAGCGCCCTGCTCGTCACCCGCGAGGGTCTCGTAGTAGTACGAGTCGACATCGGAGGCACACAGATCAGAGGTGGGAACCTTGGCGACCACCTTGTAGTTGGAATCCTTGCTACCGCAGTCCGCGTTGTCGATTTCCGCGGCCGTCGTGGTGCCGCCGAGTTTGACGCAATCACCGATCGACACGTCGATGTCGACGTCGCCGCCATCGTCCGAACCCTCCTGGCCGGTGATCTTCGAGGTGGTCGGGGCTGCGGAGGTAGTGGTCGAATCGGCAACCGAGGAAGATGATTCCGCAATGGCTTTCGGCTCGATGTCGGAACCGCAACCGACGGTGAAGGCGGCGATTGCAGAAGTTGCGATCACCGCAGTGCAAAGTCGCCGGACGATTCCGGACATAAGGACCCCTTTGTTGATTCTTGGATAGTTCTGTTGGTTCGTGGATTGTTCGGGACCTATTCCAATACATCGGTAGTCGAATTGCCAACCGGACTGTCAGTATGGGTAGGTGGAGCTACCCCTGATGCCGCCGCTCGCCCCGATGCTCGCGAAGGCTGCGGCCACTGTGCCGCCTCAGCCCGAGTCCGGTGACCCGACGTGGTCGTACGAGCCGAAATGGGACGGATTTCGAGCAATCATCTTTCGTGACGGTGACGAAGTGGTGCTCGGATCGCGAGGAGGAAAGGACCTGGCGCGGTACTTTCCCGAAGCGGTGGAAGCCGTCAAGTCTGAATTGCCCGAAAAATGTGTGGTGGACGGAGAACTGGTGGTTCCCCGTGAGATCGACGGTGTGACGCGCCTGAGTTGGGAAGCGCTCTCCGAGCGGATTCACCCCGCCGCGAGCCGCGTCGCATTGTTGTCGGAACAGACGCCCGCGCAATTTGTCGGGTTCGATTTACTGGCGCTCGGCGATCGCGACGTCTCGATCGAGGACTTCGGGGTTCGACGTGCGTTGCTCCTCGATTGCGTCGGTGGCGGGCCGAGTTGCCACGTCACGGCAGCGACGGCCGACAGCGCCGAAGCAATGGCCTGGTTCGAAACCTTCGAAGGCGCGGGTCTCGACGGGGTTGTCGCCAAGAAGCTGGCGGGACCGTACCTGCCGAACAAGCGCGAGATGATCAAGGTGAAACACGCCAGGACCGCGGATGTCGTACTGCTGGGCTACCGTCCCCACAAGAGTCAGCCAGGTATCGGGTCGATGCTTCTTGGTCTGTACGACGGTTCCGAATTGAAGATGGTCGGTGGCGCTTCTGCTTTCACCGCGGCGCGGCGGATCGAGTTGTTGGCCGAACTCGAACCTTTGCGCCTCGGGGACGACGTTGTAGCCGAGGGAGAGGCCAGCCGGTGGAGATCGGCCGCAGACCGCTCCTGGATTCCGCTTCGTCCTGAGAGGGTGCTCGAAGTGGCGTACGACCAGATGGAAGGGGAACGCTTTCGGCACGCTGCACGATTCCTGCGCTGGCGTCCGGACAGGGTGCCCGACGAATGCACATTCGATCAGTTGGAGGTTCCGGTGCGATACGACTTCGCGGATGTTCTTGCAGGCGGTAAGTGATGGCGAGCCCGGCAGAGGAACTGGACGTCGACGGGATCGCGGTCCGATTGTCGAGCCCGGACAAGATCTACTATCCGCAGTTGGGTGAGGACGGCGGAACCAAACGGCATCTTGTCGAGTACTACCGAACGGTGGCGCTGCAGGGTGCAGCGTTGCGGGCGCTCCAAGATCGGCCCACGCATCTTCAGCGATTCCCCGACGGCATCGAGGGCGAAGAGGTTTACCAGAAGCGGCTGCCGGCAAAACGGCCCGAGCACGTCGAATCCTGCGAGGTCACGTTCCCGTCGGGTCGCAAGGCCGACGTCCTTCGAGTGCGAAGTGCTGCGAACATCGTGTGGGCCGCCAATCTCGGGACTGTCACGTTTCATCCCTGGGCCGTGCGGTGCCCGGACACCGACCACCCGGACGAACTGCGCATCGATCTCGATCCGCAACCGGGGACCGGGTTCGACGAGGCCGTTGCCATCGCGGACGAGGTCCTTCGCCCTCTGCTCGCCGAGTTGGGATTGGAAGGATTTCCCAAGACGTCCGGTGGCCGAGGCCTTCACGTCTACATCCCGCTCGAGGCGCGCTGGGATTTCGTCGAGGTCCGTCACGCGGGTATCGCCCTTGCTCGTGAAGTCGAGCGTCGTAGTGCCGATCGCGCCACAACCGCGTGGTGGAAGGAAGAGCGGGGTGAACGGATCTTCATCGACTTCAATCAGAATGCCCGTGACCGGACGATCGCGGCGGCGTATTCCGCTCGTAAGACGCCGATCGCAACTGTGTCGACGCCGGTGACCTGGGACGAACTGCGCGACGTGCATCCAGACGACTGCACCATCGCCACGGTTCCCGGCTTGCTCGCCGATCGTGGTGATCCGATGGAAGCCATGCACGACAAGGCCTTTGCCCTCGATGTTCTGTTGGAGATGTGGGAGAAGGATCTGGCGGCAGGACTGGGCGATCTGCCGTACCCGCCGAACTATCCCAAAATGCCCGGTGAACCCAAACGTGTTCAACCGAGCAAGGACCGCGATCGGAAGAACAAAGACGGGTAGCGTCAGAGGCGGACATATCGGGTAATTCGATCAGACGTCGAATGTACGGTCACGTCGAATGCACTGTGGGGGTTGGATATGGATCGCCGGAAAATGCGAGCAGCAAGCTTAGCGGCGGGCGGCGTGATTCTTGCCGCCTTCGGATTGTCACTCGGTAGCGGAACAGCGTCTGCCGCGACGTTGGATTGTTCGGCGCGCGGGCAAGATCAGACGATCGTCGACGGGTCATCCGCATGCCGAGCGGTGGCAGATCCCTCCAGTTACGCGATTTCACACGTCGAGGGCGACGGCGTCGGCGTCGCGGATTCTCGAGACGGCGGCAGGTCGGCAGGCCTCGGCCTCTTCGGCGGCGTTGCTGCGGCGGAGTCGCGCGGTGGGTTACTTGCCGCCGTCGCGTACGGCCCGGGTTCGCTCGCACTCGGTCGCACCGACTCCTCACCATTTGCCGTCGTGCTCAGTGGGCCTGGTGGCAGAGCGGCGGTGGGTGACGCGGACGTCGGGGCGATCTGCTCAGGTGGTCCCACCCTTGTTTTCAATATCGCCACAGGTCAGGGATGTTTCAGCGATGGCACTTCGACGTGGGTCACCCCGTGAGGGCACCCCGGCCCTGAGCCTCTTGCGTGACAGTGGTCACAATGGTGTCAAGCTCCTGCCACCGATCGGGTGACCGGGCAACTTGATCAGCGGGGATCGGAGGACGCGATGACTCCCAGTGCACGACGGGGTTCACTCGCCCGGGTGGAGGTGCCTTCGCGCACCGAGCTGTACGTGGACCGGCGATTCCTTCCCTTGGCCGACCGCTTCTTCGCGATGTATCGCCAACCGCAACAAGGCGGCGGCGCGCTGGTCGTGTACCTGGGCGGCGAGAAAGTTCTCGACATCTGGGCCGGCAATGCCGATCGTGATCGGCGCTGGGACCACGACACGGTGTCGCTGTCGTTCTCGACCGGCAAAGGCGTCGCCAGCACCGTCGTTCACCGACTCGCCGAACGTGGGTTGATCGACTACGACGCCCCGGTTGCTCGGTACTGGCCTGAATTCGCGGCGGCCGGCAAGGACAAGATCACCGTCCGCGAACTGATGTCACATCGCGCGGGCCTTCACCGAGTTCGCGGCTTGATGCCGCATCCTCTCGACCTGATGGACTACGACGCGGTCGTTGCCGCCCTGGCTGCCGAGAAACCGGATCCGCGTCGGCTTCGAGGCCCCGGCTATCACGCTGTGACCTACGGCTGGTTGGTAGCCGAACTTGTGGCCAGGGTGTCCGGTCAGCCGTTCATCGACGTCGTACAAGCGGAGATAGCGAAGCCCCTCGGAGTCGACGAATTCTGGTACCGCGTACCCGAAACCGAGCGTCCACGGATCGCGAAGCTGTTCCCACATATCAACCCTGCCGGCTTGAACTGGGCCTTCGCGTCGACCGTGCTCTCACACGTCGGTCCGACTCGCGGACTCGCGGAGGCCGCGATGCCGGACGGTTTCGACGTCATGGTGCGCAACCCGGCTGTCCACGACGCCGTCATGCCGGGCTGGAACGGAGTGTTCAGCGCGCGTGCTCTCGCGAAGATGTACGGCGCCATCGCGAACGGCGGCGTGATCGACGGGAAGCGGTTCCTGAAGGAATCGACCATCGACCAGATGTCGACCATCCAGACTCGCGATCGGGATTACGTGCTGGCGGTGCGGCCCAACTGGACTCTCGGTTACCACCCGCCGATCATTGCCGCGCGGCGGCAGCCGCGGAATGCGATAGGCCACTACGGAGTCGGCGGTTCAGGCGCGTATGCGGACCTGTCCAGCGGACTCTCGCTCGGTTTCACCACCAACAGGTTGGGTAGTGCTGTGACAGCTCTCGGTGATCTTCGCCTTGCGAGGCTCGGCGCCGAGGCGCAGGAGTTGGTTCGTCGAATCTGACACGAAGGGAATGCCATGAGCAGCAACGTGTACCGGGTGACCGAGATCGTCGGCTCGTCCACCGAGAGCAGTGACGCGGCAATTCGCACCGCCATCGCCCGGGCGAACGAGACGGTGCGCAACCTCGAATGGTTCGAGGTGGTGGAAACTCGCGGTCACATCGAGAACGGCGCCGTGGCGCATTTCCAGGTCACGTTGAAGGTCGGCTTCCGGCTCGACGGCGACGAATCTTGAGTCGTCGTTCATGAGTGTTGATCTCAGGGCGGCCGTCGGGTTCATGGCGGGACATGCCAGGACTCTCGATCGGCATCGGCTGAATTTGATTCTCGGACAGGGTGACCGGGCCGCGGTTTGTGCGGCCGTGGACGGTTATCGCAACCCGGACGGTGGGTACGGCTGGGGACTCGAACCGGATCTTCGCTCGGCAACCAGCCAACCTGGCGGAGCGCTGCATGCCTTCGAAGCCTTTGCCGACATCGGAACGCCGACGCCCAGAGCGGTCGAACTGTGCGACTGGTTGCAGACCAATTCGCTGGCAGACGGCGGTTTGCCGTTCGCCTTCCCGATCGCCGACCCGGCCGGTTGTGCGCCCTTCTGGGTGGATGCGGATCCGTTGGCGCCGTCGTTGCAGATCACCAGCATCGTGTGTGCTGCAGCGGCTCGCGTTGCCGAATTCGACGAGGCCGTCGCCGAACATCCGTGGTTCGCCTCTGCCGTTCGATATTGCCTCGACGCGATCGACGGGGCGGATTCTCTCCATGCCCTCGAGCTGGCCTTTGCCTTGCAGTTTCTCGACGCGGTTCACCGGAACAGTCCCGAAGCGTCGTCGTTGGTGAGCACTCTTGGTTCGCGTATCCCGGCTGACGGCTTGGTTCACGTGGACGGGGGAGCCGAGGGCGAATTCATGCGGCCCCTCGATTTCTCACCGCTTCCCGGCGGCCCGACCCGCGCGTTGTTCGACGCATCAGTGATCGAGTCCGAACTGTCTGCGCTCGCTGCGCGACAACATGGCGACGGCGGTTGGGCGGTGGATTTCGACAGCTATTCACCCGCCGCGGCGTTGGAATGGCGAGGTCACGCCACCGTGCAGGCGGTGTGGCTGCTGAAGCGCAATGGGGTGATCTGAAAACGATTCTCGCGCCAAATTGGAACACGTTATAGTCTGGGAACCAGTTCGAGCTTCGTGTTTCAGGGATAGGGGAATGTCATGGCGTATGTGATCACGCAGCCGTGCTGCAACGACGCCTCGTGTGTTGACGTGTGTCCGGTCAATTGCATTCACCCGACACCGGACGAAGCCCCGTTCGCGACCACCGAAATGCTCTACATCGATCCCGACACCTGCATCGATTGTGGTGCGTGTGTGGACGAATGCCCGGTCGAGGCGATCTTCCCGGACAACGAACTCGACGAGGACGACGCGCCGTACCTGCAGATGAACGCGTCGTACTTCGAGAAGCATCCGATGGGCCCGGATTGGCCCGAGCCGATCACGATGGCCAAGATCGATCCCGAACTGGGAACGCTGAAAGTAGCGATCGTCGGCTCCGGCCCGGCCGCCTGCTACGCGGCGATGGAACTGACCGGCAAGCCTCGCGTCGAGGTCGACATGTTCGATCGACTTCCCACTCCCTACGGTTTGGTGCGCGCCGGCGTGGCGCCAGACCATCCCGGAACCAAGGGGGTCACCGATCAGTTCCGCGCCGTCGTCGCGAAGAAGACTGTGCGCTGCCACTTCAACGTCGAGGTGGGCACCCACATCTCGCATTCGGAACTCTTGGACCATCACCACGCAGTGATCTACGCGGTGGGTGCTGCCGGGGATCGCAAGCTCGAGATCCCGGGCGAGGATCTGCCGGGAAGTCACGCCGCCACCGAGTTCGTCGCCTGGTACAACGGCCACCCGGGATATGCCGATCGGACTTTCGATCTGTCTGGCGAGCGAGCGGTGATCGTCGGAAACGGCAACGTCGCACTCGACGTCGCACGCATCCTGGTGACCGACCCTGACCAGCTTGCGAAGACGGACCTCGCCGAGCACGCATTGGAAGCGCTGCGGAACAGCAAGATTCGTGAGGTGGTCATTCTCGGGCGTCGTGGGCCGGCGCAGGCCGCGTACACCAATCCCGAACTGTTGGCGCTCGGACAGATGGCGAACGTGGACGTAGTCGTCGACCCGATCGAAGCCGAACTCGACGAGGCCAGTCAGGCGTTCGTGGACAGCGATGCCGCCGAGCCGTCCGTCCTGCTCAAGGTCAAGCAGGCGCAGGAATTTGCTTCGCGTACCGCAGATCCTTCTCGCAAGCGGATCGTTCTCCGGTTCCTCACCTCTCCCGTCGAGGTCCTCGGCGACGGTGCAGTCTCACAGGTGCGGATCGTGAAAAACGAATTGGTGGCAACGCCGACCGGTCAGCTCTCCGCCCGGCCTACCGAAACCGAGGAGACGATCGACACTTCACTGGTGCTTCGGTCGGTCGGATACCGCGGCACACCGATGGCCGACTTGCCCTTCGACGACGCTCGCGGCGTGATCCCCAACGAGAACGGCAGAGTAATCGACACCGAGACCGGCACGCCGATCCCGGGTGTCTACGTCGCGGGTTGGATCAAGCGCGGACCGACTGGCGTGATCGGCACCAACAAGTACTGCTCCGCCGAGACCGTGTCGATGATCTTCGACGACTTCGCTGGTGGGCGCCTCGCCACCCCGACCGAGGATGCCGACAAGTTGCAGGTTTTGTTGGCAGACCGGTCGCCGGATCAGGTGGACTATCAAGGTTGGCAGCGGATCGACAAGGCAGAACGCGCATCCGGTGCCGCAACCGGACGGCCGCGAACCAAACTCATCTCCATCGAATCCATGTTGGCGGCTGCCCGGAGCGAGGGATAGCAACGTTTGGGCGAACATCCGAATTGCTCGATTGCCGCTTTTGTGTGTTAATGACTATGGAAATGTGCGGTTTGCTCTCTTCGGCGTGCTCGGGTGTGTAGGTGTGCTCCGAGCGGGTGCGTCCGAATGGTGCATCGGCATCGGTACCAGGCGGGTATCGATGCCGGCCGCGCACGATCCACGTGAGTACGTGGTCAGTCGAGCGAAGGTAGTGACATGGGCAGCAAACAGGGTCGTCGGACGTCACGGGTTGCCGTGGCAATCGTCGGAGCAGTGGCCGCCGGCCTGGCTCTGGCCGGACCCTCCGCGGCTGTTCCTCTCTTCCCCGGTGGACCCGACATTCCGTTGCCCGTCATTCCCGGCGTTCCGTACCTCGATCCGGCGATTCCGGTTCCGGGCATCCCGGGTACACCGATTCAGGCTCCCATCGGCGTCCCCAACTTCTCCGCGCCGTCGCTCAATCCGTCCGCGGGCGAGACCGTCGGTATCGCGCAACCGATCATCATTCGATTCAACGAGGCCGTCGGCGACCGTGCTACGGCCGAACGCGCGATTCGCGTGACCACCGATCCGCCGGTCGAGGGCAGCTTCTACTGGATCAACGACAGCCAGGTCCGTTGGAAGCCGACACAGTTCTGGCCGGCGAACATCTCCGTGACCGTCGACGCCGGTGATTCGCACTCCACGTTCAACATCGGTGACGCACTCGTCACCGTCGCGGACGACAACACCAAGCAGGTCACCGTCACCCGCAACGGTGAGGTCGTGCGCACCATGCCGACGTCGTTCGGCAAGCCGGGTCACGAAACACCGAACGGCACGTACATCGTCGGTGAGCAGTTGCGCGACATGTACATGGATTCGTCCACGTACGGCGTCCCGATCGATTCTCCCGAGGGTTACCGCACCTACGTCGAGTACGCGACACGAATTTCCTACAGTGGCATCTTCGTCCATGCCGCTCCGTGGTCGGTTGCGCAACAAGGTTTCACCAACGTCAGCCACGGCTGCCTAAATGTCAGCACCGAGGACGCCAAGTGGTTCTTCGAGAACGCAGGCAAGGGTGACCCGGTGATCGTGCAGAACACCGCAGGTGGAGTCCTCAGCGGCGCCGACGGATTGGGCGACTGGAACCGCTAGACATCGACGAGGAAGGCCCTGCGCGAGAAGTATTCGCGCAGGGCCTTTTTCGTGTCGCGTTCAGCTCGAGTGTCTTGTACGTTCACCATTCATTCGTTGCGGGCGGTCAGACTGCCTCAGTGAGATCGAGTCCGGAAAGAACGCTGCCCACATCAGGCAAGCCAGGTCTGTGGGGCAGACCATGGCGTGATTACGCGCTGTTCGCGCTCTTGGTAGGTCCCAATCTCGCGTTGCTGATCTTGTTCACCTATCGCCCGCTGGTGGACAACATCCGACTTTCGTTCTTCGACTGGAACATTGCGGACCCGAAGGCGACGTTCATCGGGCTGAGCAATTACCGCGAGTGGTTCGGACGAAGCGACACCTGGCAGATCGTCACCAACACAGTGGTATTCACATTGGTCACAGTGGTGGGTTCGATGGTCATCGGTTTGGCGTTGGCCATGCTGCTCGATCGCAAGCTCGTCGGGCGAAACCTGGTCCGGTCGGCCATCTTCGCTCCGTTCGTCATCTCCGGTGCAGCGATCGGTGTCGCGTTTCAGTTCGTCTTCGACCCCAACTTCGGCCTGATCCAGGATCTCCTGCACCGTGTCGGACTCCAATCGCCCGACTTCTATCAGGATCCCCACTGGGCGCTGTTCATGGTGACGGTGACATACATGTGGAAGAACCTCGGGTACACGTTTGTCATCTATCTCGCTGCACTGCAAGGAGTTCGGCAAGAGCTGAACGAAGCTGCCGAAATCGACGGCGCCAAGCCGTGGACCAAGTTCCGCCGGGTGCTCCTACCTCAGTTGCGCCCGACGACGTTCTTCCTCTCCATCACCGTCATGCTCAACTCGCTCCAGGTCTTCGACATCATCAACGTCATGACCCGAGGTGGTCCGCTGGGGACAGGGACGACAACGATGGTCTACCAGGTGTACAACGAGACGTTCCGAAACTTCCGGGCGGGCTACGGTGCGACGGTTGCCACCATCATGTTCCTGATCCTGCTGATCATCACCGTCTACCAGGTTCGTGCCATGGATCGGGGAGAAGAGAAATGACAGCGGTAGAGGAAAAGAAAAGCGCTGCTACGACTTCCGTCGTTCGGCCCGGCCCGGACCGCAAGAACGTGGACCGGCGTGAGGTCGGTGTGAAGATCCTCGGCTATGCGGCAATGGTGATCGCGTTGGTCATCATCGTCCTGCCGCTCTACTGGATCGTGATGACCTCGTTCAAGGAGCGCCCGGAGATCTACACGCAGCCGGCAACGTGGTGGCCGTCGTCGCTGCATCCCGAAAACTATTCGGAAGCAACCACATCGGTCCCGTTCTGGATGTTCTTGCGGAACTCGATAGTGATCACGACGATTCTGTCGGCGGCGAAGTTCGTTCTGGGGACTCTCAGCGCCTATGGGTTGGTGTTCCTGCGCTTCCCGGGGAAGAACTTCGTCTTTCTCGGAATCATCGCCGCATTGATGGTTCCTAACCAGATCACCGTGATCTCGAATTACGCGCTCGTGGCAGAGTGGGGCTGGCGTAACACGTTCCAGGGCATCATAGTTCCGCTCGCGGGTGTAGCCTTCGGTACGTTCCTCATGCGCAACCACTTCCTCTCGATCCCTTCGGAGATCGTCGAGGCGGCGCGGATGGACGGAGCCGGCCACTGGCGGTTGCTCTGGCGCGTGGTGCTCCCCGTTTCCGGACCCACGATGGTGGCGTTCGGCATCATCACGGTGGTCAACGAATGGAACGAGTACCTGTGGCCGTTCCTCATGTCCGACGATTCCTCGGTAGCGCCGCTGCCGATCGGATTGACCCAACTGCAGAACAACGACGGACTTACCAACTGGGGTCCGGTCATGGCAGGAACGGTGCTGACGATGCTACCGATCCTGGTGATTTTCCTTCTGCTGCAACGACACATGATCAAGGGCCTCACCTCCGGTGCGGTCAAGGGCTGACAGCTTTCCCGTCACATTTCTTTCTCGAGGAGCAGTAATGGCAAACATGAACAGGCGCGGATTCTTGAGCCTCGGCGGTGCAATCGCCGCCGGTGCCGCACTGACCGCGTGCGCGGGATCCGGCGGGTCGAGCGCTGATGCTGCGGGAACATCCGGTGCGTCGGGTGATTCCAACACCATCACCTTCTGGTCGAACCACCCGGGTAAGTCCACCGACGTGGAGAAGGAACTGATCAACCGCTTCCAGACCAAGTACCCGGACCTGAAGGTCAACTTGGTGGACGGCGGCAAGAACTACGAAGAGGTGGCACAGAAGTTCAACGCTGCCCTCTCCGGTGGAGATGTGCCCGATGTGGTTGTGCTGTCCGATGTCTGGTGGTTCAACTATGCACTGGCCGGGGCAATCGAGCCGCTTGACGGACTCTTCTCCGAGGTGGGGGTCGACTCGGCCGACTACGTCGATTCACTGCTCGCCGACTACCTGTTCCAGGGCAAGCACTATGCGCTTCCCTACGCGCGGTCGACGCCGTTGTTCTACTACAACAAGGCGGTCTGGTCGCAGGCAGGTCTTCCCGACCGTGGGCCGGCGACATGGCAGGAGTTCGACGAGTGGGGACCCGAGCTGCAGAAGGTCGTGGGCAACGGCAAGTTGGCACACGGGTGGGGCAACGCGAAGGATTACCTCGGCTGGACCTACGAAGGCCCAATCTGGACGTTCGGCGGCTCGTACTCCGACCAGTGGAATCTGCAGCTCGACAACGAGAAGACCATTGCCGCAGGGCAGTTCCTCTCCAGCATGATTCACGACAAGAAGTACGCCGCGGTCTCCACTGACATCGCGAACGAATTCGGTACCGGCATTCTGGCGTCGACCATCGCGTCGACGGGCGATCTGTCCGGCATCAAGAAGACTGCCAACTTCGACTTCGGCACCGCTTTCCTCCCGGCAGTGGACGGAACTCCCGGTTGCCCCACCGGCGGTGCCGGGCTTGCCATCCCGTCCAAGATCTCCGATCAGCGTAAGAAGAACGCGCTCAAGTTCATCGACTTCATCACCAATGGTGAGAACACGGCGTACTTCTCGCAGAACGTCGGCTACATGCCGGTCCGCAAGTCGGCAACCTCGGAGCCGAGCATGAAGGCGTTCCTCGACGCGAACCCCAACTCCCGTACCGCTGTGGATCAGCTCTCGCGTACGCGCTCGCAGGACTACGCACGCGTGTTCGTCCCGGGTGGGGATCAGATCATCGGCACCGGACTCGAGCAGATCGCTCTCCAGAAGGCCGACGTCGCATCGACATTCGCCGGCGTTGCCACGCAGTTGCAGCAGATCATCGACCGGCAGATCACCCCCAAGCTGCCGAAGTAGTAGGAGAGAACACTCATGGCCAACGTGCAATTCGCGGGAGTCACGCACCGCTACGAAGGAACCGATCGACCGGCAGTCGACCGTCTCGACCTCGACATCGCCGACGGTGAGTTCCTGGTACTCGTAGGACCTTCCGGTTGCGGTAAGTCCACCAGCCTGCGAATGCTCGCCGGTCTCGAGTCCGCGTCGGACGGTCGGATCGAGATCGGCGGCACGGACGTCACGCACCTCGCTCCGCGAGCACGTGACGTCGCCATGGTGTTTCAGAGTTACGCGCTGTACCCGAACATGACCGTCGAGCAGAACATGGGCTTCGCGCTCCAGAATGCCGGAGTGGGAAAGACGGAGCGCCGGGAGCGGGTACTCGAGGCCGCGCGGATGCTCGAACTCGAACCCTTGCTCGGACGGAAACCGGCAAAGCTGTCGGGCGGGCAACGTCAGCGAGTTGCCATGGGTAGAGCCATCGTTCGCCATCCCAAGGTGTTCTGCATGGACGAACCACTCAGTAATCTGGACGCCAAACTGCGCGTCAGCACACGGTCGCAGATCGCCGCCCTACAGCGTCGACTCGGCACCACGACGGTCTACGTCACCCACGATCAGGTCGAGGCGATGACGATGGGGGACCGAGTGGCGGTGATGCTGGACGGTCGCTTGCAGCAGGTGGCGAAGCCGCGCGAACTCTACGACAACCCCGTCAACACCTTTGTGGCCGCCTTCATCGGATCGCCCGGCATGAACCTGATCGAAGCGCCGGTCGAGGGAACCGTCGCAGTGCTCGGTGATCTGCGGATTCCGCTGCCCACCGGGGCGTCCGAGCGGGAGCGGGTCGTCGTGGGAGTGCGCCCGGAATCGTGGGATCTGGTGGGAGCGTGGCGAAAGGGCTCGCTGGCCGTGGATGCCGATCTGCTCGAAGAGTTGGGAGCCGAATCGTTCGTCTATGCAAAGGGTGCCCCGGATTCGCAGTGGCAGAGCCGATCCGGTCGAATCGTCATTCGCGTCGACCGGAAGATGTCGGTGGCACCGGGGGAGTCGCTTCATCTGCTGCCCAAGGCCGGCGAGGTGTACTTCTTTTCCGCGGAGACCGGAGTACGTCTGTAGCGATACTGTGTGCGGCATGACCGTCGCACGTTCGCTGTTGCTGTTCGTACTCGCCGCGCTGCTCGAAATCGGGGGCGCGTGGTTGGTGTGGCAGGGAATTCGCGAGCACAAGGGATGGATCTGGGTGGGGCTCGGCGTCATCTCGCTCGGCCTCTACGGTCTGGTCGCCACCATGCAACCCGATGCGAACTTCGGGCGCATCCTCGCCGCGTACGGCGGGATCTTCGTCGCAGGTTCACTGCTGTGGGCGGTGGTGATGGACGGATTCCGCCCGGATCGTTTCGACATCGCCGGTGCGCTGATCTGTCTGGTCGGCGTCGGGGTGATCATGTACGCCCGGTAGGCCTTCGGCCCCGTGCGCGCTCAGGGAGTCCAGGGGGTCCCTAAGCGCGCACAGGGGCTTGCCCCTGCTACCAGATCTTCACACGCTTCTCCGGCTCCAAATACAGTGCGTCACCGGGCTTGACGTCGAACTCCTCGTGGAACGTGTCGAGGTTGCGGACGACGCCGTTGCACCGGAACTCCGGCGGCGAGTGCGGGTCGACGGCCAGACGGCGAAGCGCTTCGGCCTCACGGGCCTTCGTGCGCCATACCTGCGCCCACCCGAAGAACACGCGCTGCAAGCCGGTGAGTCCGTCGATGACCGGAGGTTCGGTACCTTCGGTCGCGATCTTGTACGCCGCGATCGCGATCGACAGCCCGCCGAGGTCGCCGATGTTCTCGCCGATCGTGAACTCGCCGTTGACGTGGTGGCCCGGCAGTTCCTTGGGCTCGAACTCGTTGTACTGCTCGATGAGAGCCTTTGTGCGCTTGCCGAATTCGCTGCGGTCCTCGTCGGTCCACCAGTCGACCATGTTGCCGTCGCCGTCGTACTTGGCGCCCTGATCGTCGAATCCGTGACCGATCTCGTGGCCGATGACGGCGCCGATGCCGCCGTAGTTGGCAGCGTCGTCGGCTGCCGCGTCGAAGAACGGCGGCTGGAGAATGGCTGCGGGGAAGACGATTTCGTTCATGCCCGGGTTGTAGTAGGCGTTGACGGTCTGCGGTGTCATGAACCACTCGTCACGGTCGACGGGGCCGCCCAGCTTGGCCAGGTCACGGTCGTACTCGGCGGCGTATCCGCGACGGTAGTTGCCCACCAGGTCGGTTGCCGAGATCTCGAGTCCGGCGTAGTCGCGCCACTTGTCGGGGTAACCGATCTTCGGGGTGAACTTCTCGAGCTTGGCCAATGCAGCCTCACGAGTCTGCGGGCTCATCCACTCGAGGTCGGAGATGTTGCGGCGGTACGCCTCCTGCAGGTTTGCGACCAGTTCCAGCATGCGGGTCTTCGCCTCTGCGGGGAAGTGTCGATCGACGTAGAGCTTGCCGACGGCCTCGCCGAGCAGATCCTGGACCAGGCTTACCCCGCGCTTCCAGCGCTCACGGTTCTCTTCGGTCCCGGACAGTGTGGTGCCGTAGAAAGCGAAAGTCTCGTCGACCAGGGCCGAATGCAGGTAAGGGGAGCGGGCATGAAGCACCTTCCACGCCGCCCATGCCTTCCAGTCGTCCAGTGACTCCGACGCCCAGAGTGCGGTGAAGGTGTGCAGGAATTCGGGCTGGCGGACCACGATCTCGGCGAACTTCTCCGAATCGGCGCCGAGACCGGACAGCCATGCCGCCCAGTCCAAACCGGGGTTCTGCTCGGTCAGTTCCTCGAAGCCCACCAGGTTGTAACTCAAATCTGCGTCACGACGCTTGACGACGTCCCAATGCCCGGCCGCGATCTTCTTCTCGAGCTCGAACACACGCTGGGCGTCGTAGCCGACGCCGGCGAGGGTGAACATCTTGTCGATGTGCGCGACGTACTTCTCGCGGATCTCCGCGTAGTTGTCCTCGCGGTAGTACGACTCGTCGGGGAGGCTGATTCCCGACTGGCTGAAGTGGATCAGGTACCGCTCGGAGTTCTTGGCATCGGTGTCGACGTAATGCGAGATGGCACCGCCGACGCCGACGCGCTGGTGGCGTCCGATCACGGTGGCCAGCGACGACCGGTCCGGCGCATCGGCGACGGCGTCGAGCTCGTCGTCGATGGGGCCGAGGCCTGCGGCCTCCACGGCGTCGGCGTCCATGAAACTCGAGTACAGGTCGCCGATGCGCTGTGCATCGGTACCGGCGGCCGAGTTGGACTCCGCGGCTTCGGTGATGATGGTCTGTACGTCTTCTTCGGCCTTGTCGTAGAGCGTCCGGAAGGCCCCGTCGACTGCGCGGTCTGCCGGAATCTCGTGTTCGGCGAGCCATTTTCCGTTGACGTGGACGAACAGATCGTCCTGCGCCCGTGTGTCGCCGTCGAGGTGGGTGAGGTCGATGCCTGAGCGATGAGCCGTGGTCATTTCTCCATCCTTACACGATCATGACGAACTGCTCGGTGTGTGCGCGATCGCTCCACGCCGAGTTCATCTCTTGTGCTGGGCAACGTCGGTATGGCATGGCACGATCGAATACGTGACCAGCAGACCTGCCGCAGATCCGCACCTGCAGGACCTCGCGCGACTACGACGTGTGCGAGACCGTATCGACCGGGAGTACGCGCGGCCTCTGGACGTGGAGGCGCTCGCGCGGGGAGTGAACATGTCTGCGGGGCATCTCAGTCGCCAATTCCGTCAGGCATACGGAGAACCGCCGTACGCCTACCTGATGACCAGGCGAATCGAGCGAGCGATGGCGTTACTGCGGCGCGGAGACCTCAGTGTCACGGACGTCTGCTTCGAGGTCGGTTGCAGCTCTCTCGGCACTTTCAGCAGCAAGTTCACCGAATTGGTGGGGGTTCCGCCCAGTGTCTATCGGCGCGAGGCCGAGCAGTCGACGGCAGGAATGCCGTCCTGCGTGTCCAAACAAGTCACCAGACCGATCAGGAATCGAGAAGCGCAGACCGCGCAGCCGCAATTAACGTGATCGCCATGGACATCACCATTCACTCGAGTTTCCTTCCGCAGGACGACCCTGAAGCCGCCCTGAACTTCTATCGCGACACGCTCGGCTTCGAGGTTCGCAACGACGTCGGCTACGACGGGATGCGTTGGATCACGGTGGGGCCGCCCGGCCAGCCCGGCACCTCCATCGTGCTGCATCCGCCGGCCGTCGATCCCGGAATCACCGACGAGGAGCGCCGCACCATCATCGAGATGATGGCCAAGGGCACCTACGGCGGACTTCTCCTGGCCACCAAAGATCTGGACGACACGTTCGAGCGGCTTCAGGCCGGCGACATCGACGTCGTCCAGGAACCGACCGAGCAGCCGTACGGCGTTCGCGATTGCGCCGTCCGGGACCCAGCGGGAAACCTGATCCGTATTCAAGAACTGCGCTGAGCCCGTCAACTGCGCTGAGACCGTCGGCGATCGACTGACAGATGGAGACACGATGACTGCCTTGCACACCGCAGACAGCCACGATTTGATCCGCGTGCAAGGCGCGCGGGTGAACAACCTCGAAGACATCAGTGTCGAGATCCCGAAGCGGAGGCTGACGGTATTCACCGGCGTCTCCGGTTCGGGGAAGAGTTCGCTGGTGTTCAGTACGATCGCCGCGGAATCGCAGCGGATGATCAACGAGACCTACAGCGCTTTCGTTCAAGGATTCATGCCGACGCTCGCGCGGCCGGACGTCGATGTTCTCGACGGCCTGACCACCGCGATCATCGTCGATCAGCAGCGGATGGGAGTCGACCCGCGCTCGACCGTCGGAACCGCCACCGACGCCAACGCGATGCTCCGCATCCTGTTCAGCCGTCTCGGAAAGCCTCACATCGGTTCGCCTCAGGCGTTTTCGTTCAACGTGGCCTCGATCTCCGGAGCAGGCGCGGTCACGATGGAACGCGGCGGACGTCAGACGAAAGAGCGTCGCAGCTTCAAGATCACCGGCGGCATGTGTCCGCGGTGTGAGGGACGAGGGGCGGTCAACGATTTCGATCTGACCGCGTTGTACGACGACACCAAGTCGCTCAACGAGAGTGCGATCACGGTCCCCGGCTACAGCATGGAGGGTTGGTACGGCCGGATCTACCGCGGCTGCGGTTTCTTCGATCCCGACAAGCCGATCAAGAAGTACACCAAGAAGGAACTGAACGATCTGCTCTACAAAGAGCCGACCAAGATCAAGGTCGAAGGCATCAACCTGACGTACACGGGTCTGATTCCGCAGATTCAGAAGTCGTTCCTGGCCAAGGACGTCGACGCGATGCAGCCCCACATCCGGGCGTTCGTCGAGCGGGCGATCACGTTCACCACCTGCCCCGAATGCGACGGGACGCGACTGAGCGAGGGGGCGCGGTCGTCGAAGATCAAGGGCGTCAACATCGCCGACGCCTGCTCGATGCAGATCAGCGATCTCGCGGAATGGGTCAGCGGACTGAAGGAGCCTTCGGTCGCGCCGTTGCTCACGACGCTCGGTGAAACGCTCGACTCGTTCGTGGAGATCGGACTCGGCTACCTCAGTCTCGATCGGCCGTCGGGAACCCTCTCCGGCGGTGAAGCTCAGCGCACCAAGATGATTCGTCACCTGGGTTCCTCGCTCACCGACATCACGTATGTTTTCGACGAGCCCACCACCGGCCTGCATCCGCACGACATCGCGAGGATGAACGACCTACTGCTGCGCCTGCGGGACAAGGGCAACACCGTGCTCGTGGTCGAGCACAAGCCGGAGACGATCGTGATCGCCGACCACATCGTCGACCTCGGTCCGGGTGCGGGTAGCGCCGGCGGAAACGTCTGCTTCGAGGGCACCGTCGACGGTTTGCGTGCCAGCGACACCGTAACCGGCCGTCACTTCGACGACCGGGCCGCAATCAAAGAGACCGTGCGGGAGTCCACCGGAGCAATCGAGATTCGTGGAGCGAACTCACACAACCTGCAGGACGTCGACGTCGACGTACCGCTCGGCGTCCTGGTCGTGGTCACCGGTGTCGCCGGGTCGGGCAAGAGTTCGCTGATCCACGGCTCGCTCGCGAAACGCGAAGACGTGGTGTCGGTCGATCAGAGCGCGATCCGCGGCTCGCGTCGGAGCAACCCGGCGACGTACACGGGGCTGCTCGACCCGATTCGCAAGGCATTCGCCAAGGCCAACGGCGTGAAGCCGGCGCTCTTCAGTGCCAACTCCGAGGGCGCCTGCCCGACGTGCAACGGCAACGGCGTCATCTACAGCGACCTGGCGATGATGGCCGGCGTTGCCACTCTCTGCGAGGAGTGCGAGGGCAAGCGCTTCCAAGCCGAGGTACTCGAATACAAATTCGGTGGCAAGGACATCAACGAGGTTCTCACGATGTCGGTGGCCGAGGCCGAGGAGTTCTTCGGCGACGGTGAGGCCAAGACCCTCGCTGCGCACAAGATCCTCGTCCGACTGGTCGACGTGGGGCTCGGATACCTCACGATCGGCCAGCCGTTGACGACGCTGTCGGGCGGTGAGCGTCAGCGCATCAAGCTGGCAACCCACCTGGGTGAGAAGGGCGGCGTGTACGTCCTCGACGAGCCGACCACCGGACTGCACCTGGCCGACGTCGAGCAGTTGCTCGGCCTGCTCGATCGACTGGTCGATTCCGGCAAGTCAGTCATCGTGATCGAGCACCACCAAGCGGTGATGGCACACGCAGACTGGATCATCGACCTCGGCCCTGGTGCGGGTCACGACGGCGGTCGGATCGTCTTCGAGGGCACTCCCGAGGAGCTCGTCGCCGACGGCTCCACCCTCACCGGAAAGCACCTCGCGGCATACGTCGGCAGCTGACCGGGCTCCTACCTCAGGCGTCGATACCCAGGTTGATGACGGCGAGGTAGGACCCGTCCGACTGCTTTTCGACGGTCATGAGGCCGGTGTCGTCGTAGATGCCGTCACTGGCGTTGTTCGTGTTGTTCTCACGACCGGTGTGCTCGCTGTACGGGGACTGCGAGTACACCTCGTCGAGAAGGGTCTCGTCGAAGAAGGTCTGCGTCGTGAGGACCGTCTTCTTGTCGATGTGAACCTTGACGTGGATGTGGGTGGTGCGGCCCATGTACCAGCCGGGAAAGATCGTGGTGAACTGCGCGATGCCGTTTGCATCGGTGGTCTGGGCGCCGCGCAGGTAGGTGCCGTCGTCGGTGGTGGTGGCTTCGGTGTCGCCGACGCTGTACGAACCGTCGGAGGTCTCACCGGACCCTCCCATGCCGCCGCCCATTCCGCCGGGGGCGCCTGACGGTGGTTCGCCCATTCCGCCTCCGGGTGCACCTGACGGAGGTTCACCCATCCCGCCGGCCGGGGGAGTTCCGCCACCGCCGCCGCCGTTGGCGCTCAGCGAACCGGATTCGAAGCCGGAGTACACGCCGCCGGCGTCGCAGTGCCAGATCTCGACGACGGCGTTACTGACCGCGCCGATGCTGCCGTCGACGTTGCACTGGCTGTTGTCCTGCACGCGCATCGCAACCTGCAGCGTGGTGCCCGGACGGTCCTCGCGGATGTCGCCGCGAATGGAGTCGACGTCGAACCAGTAGGGACCCTGCGTCTCTTCCTTGCTCATGACACACTGCGGTGCTTTGGCCAGAAGTGCGGTGACAGCGTCGCCGGACGTGGCCGCGGCGGAAGTGCCGGAAGTGGTTGTCGTCGACGCAGCCGCAGCCGAAGTCGTCGTGGCGGTGCCACTGTTGCCGGAGCACGCTGCGATGAGCCCGCCGAGACTGATGGTTCCGCCGAGGGCGAGAGCCCGCCGACGGCTCACGCGCAGCCTGCTCGCTTCGATGTCTTTGTTCACGCCGCTGTACCTCCATTGTGTGGGCTGTTGTCTCAATGGTGGACGGGCGACCTGGTGCGGAACTGGTTATCCGCTGTGAACTTGCTGGGAGAGCATCTGAATGCTCGAAGTGGCCCGCACATAGACCTGTCCGCCGGCGTCGACGATGCGAGTTTCGATCAGCGCGAGCCTGCGCCCGGCACGAATCACGGAGGCCTCGGCGCGCAAGACCGGCCCGCCGATGTCGGGTGAGCGCAGGAAGTCGATCTTGTGGTCGAGGACGCGATAGTCCTGGTCGACGCGGGTCAGGGTCTGGGCAGACAGGCCAGTGATGGCGTCGACTGCCGAGATGAGGACACCGCCCTGAACGGCGCCCAACGGGTTGGCCATCCAGGCCACGGGTGCGAACTCACCGACGACGGAACCCGGGGTCACGTCGACGACAGCAAGATCGAGGAGACCGGCGAGTGGACCGCGTTCGAGTTTGCCGTCGCGGATTCCTTCGACGACGTCGGACCCGGACAACCCGCTCAGGTTGCTTGTCTTCTCCGGCGTCGGGACGGGCAGCGGCTCGCCCTCCACGTAGTCGTCGATTCCCACGACGGGGGGACGCGAGACCACCATGGCGCGACCGGCCATCACTGCCAGAAGGGTGCCGTTCTCGTCGCGAAGTTGCCCGGATGCGAGTCCGACGCCGTCGTCGAGATGCACGAGTGTTCCGGTGGCACCGACGTCCGCGATGTCGGGGATGTCGGCGCCCGCACTGACCGTGACCTGCGCGAGCACGGACTGATGGCCCGAGGTCAGTCCCGAGTACACCGCGCCACCCATGGCACCGTCGATCATGACTCCGATGGAACCGAGCACGGTCTTGCCACGGTGATCGTGGAATCGCTCGCCGACGGCCTGCGCGAAGGCCAGGTCCCCGGGCTCGACCGAAACGGCGCGCACACCCATCAATGTGTTGAGTGGGTCAAGCTTCTTGACGGGCGCGGCGGAGTTGTCGATGCTCATCTGTCGAGTATCTCCAGCGCGCCGAGTCCTGCCGAGACCGGGTCTCAACCACCGATACGTGAATGCATCTCCCAGACGAGGACTTCGGCCCCGGCGTCGGAGGTCAGCTGCTGGCCACCCGAATCGCTCAACCGGACAGCATCGCCTTCGTACAGTGTGCCGACGCCCTCCATCTCGGCAGTGCCCTGCGCGACGAAGACGTGCAGGAACCGTGCGCCCGGAAGATTCACGGAGGTGCCCGGCAGAATGCGTGCGACATGCATGGCGGCGTTCTTGTTGTTGATGCGAATCGCCGAATGATCCTTGTAGCGCTCCATCCCGGAGGCAACCGGGATCAGACCGCCGCGCAGCAGTTCGTCGTCGATCTCGAGCTGTTCGTAACCGGGGGTCAGTCCACCTTCGTCCGGTACCACCCACATCTGGATGAAATGCACGGGGTCGGAATGCTGTTCGCCGCCGATACGCCACGAATCGTTCTTCTCACTGTGCATGATTCCGGTACCGGCGCTCATGCGCTGGGCGAGTCCCGGATAGATGACGCCGGTGTGGCCGATGGAATCCTGGTGCACGAGCGAACCGCGAAGCACCCAGGTCACGATTTCCATGTCCTTGTGCGGATGGGTGTCGAAACCGGTTCCCGCCAGTACGGTGTCGTCGTTGTTGACGAGCAGCAATCCGTGATGCGTGTTGTCCGGATCGTAGTGCTGTCCGAACGAGAACGAATGTTTCGAATCCAGCCAGGAGACGCGGGATTTCAAGCGATCGCCGGAGCGGTGCACATCGATGTGCGGTGTCGTCCGTGGGGCCTGTGCTCGACCAGATGCCATGGCTCCTCCTTCTGTACCACCGGGATCCACCACAATCGGGATCCGCCACTACCGGCATCCACCCTACGACGAACCTGCTGTGTAGTCCGAACATTGGGCGTACTCGGTGGTGTCGTCAGTTCGTCGACGCGTGCATCTCCCACACGAGTATCTCCGCATCGCCGATTCCCTCGACTCGTTGACCGCCAGTATCCTTGAGTCGCAACGAATCTCCCGGACCGAGCAATCCGACTCCCTCGACGTCGACAGTGCCACCGGCGATGAAGCCGTGCACGTACGGCGCATCCGGGAGAGATACCGACCCACCGGTCTCGAGGCGAGCAACATGCAGTGCCGCATGTTTGTTGTGCAAGCTGATCGCGCTGTGGTCGCGATGCGCGGGCATCCCCGACGCCAGGGTGATCAGGCCACCGCCGTCGAGTTCGGAGTTGATGTCGAGTTCCTGATAGCTCGGAGTCACTCCGGATTCGTCCGGGGGTATCCACATCTGGACGAGGTGAACGGGCTCGGTGACACGCGAGCCGTCGGCCCGGAAGCGATCGTTGCGCTCGGAGTGCAGGATTCCGGTACCGGCGCTCATTCTCTGCGCGAGTCCGCGATGGATGACCCCGGAGTGCCCAGCGGAATCCTGGTGAACCAGAGATCCGCTGAGCACCCACGTCACGATCTCGGTGTCGCGGTGCTGATGAGTGTCGAAACCGTAGTCGGCTTCGATGATGTCGTCGTTGTTCACCAACAGAAGTCCGTGCGCGTACGCGGCGTGATCGAAGTTTCCGGCGAAGGGGAAACTGTGACGCGCCGTGAGCCAGCCGTAGTTGAGATGCGCACGTTCGTCAGCTCGCTGGACGACTACCGACGACATGTCAGCTCAGCGTCTCGTGTGCCGCCGGGATGGATCCCAGGCGTCCGGCCTGGAAGTCCTCGAAGGCCTGCATGACCTCGGACTTGGTGTTCATGACGAACGGCCCGGCCATCGCGATGGGCTCACGAATCGGTTTGCCGCCGAGGATGAATACCTCGAGAGATTCGGTCCGTGAATCCTGGCGATCGGAAGCGGCGACGGTGATGGAGTCACCGCGTCCGAAGACAGCTGTCTGTCCGACACGAATGGGCCGACGCTCGGCCCCGACCGTGCCTTCGCCGGCGAGCACGTAGACGATCGCGTTGAACTCGGGGTTCCACGGAAGCGTCAGGCTCGCACCCGGGGCCACAGTCGTGTGGGAGAGCGCGATCGGTGTGTACGTCGAACCAGGTCCGGCGTGGCCGGCGATGTCTCCGGCGATGACGCGTACCAAGGCTCCGCCGTCCGGCGAGGAAAGCAGGGCCACCTTGTTACCGGTGATGTCCTGGTACCGCGGAGATGCCATCTTGTTGTCGCGAGGCAGGTTGACCCACAGTTGGACGCCGTGGAAAAGGCCGCCGCTGAGGACGAGGTGCTCCGGCGGAGTTTCGATGTGGAGGATGCCGCCACCCGCGGTCATCCACTGGGTGTCGCCGCCGCCGATAATGCCACCGCCACCGTTGGAGTCCTGGTGCTCCATGATGCCGTCGATCATGTAGGTCACGGTTTCGAAGCCGCGGTGCGGGTGCCACGGTGTGCCCTTGGGTTCTCCGGGTGCGTAGTTGACCTCGCCCATCTGGTCCATGTGGATGAAGGGATCGAGGGCGGAGAGGTCGATGCCGGCGAAGGCGCGGTGAACGGGAAAGCCTTCACCTTCGTATCCGACCGGTGCGGTGGTGATGCTCTTGACGGGGCGGTCGACTGCTGACTCTGCCGGCTCGTCGAGACGGGGCAGGGCCAAGATGTTCTCGACTGTCACAGCAGGCATGTCGTACTCCTTGTATCCGTGAAGCTGATGTCAGGTAGTTGATTGTTCAACTATCTCATTCGGAGTCAACAAAGTCGAGCCCCGGGTATTCCCGGGGCTCGACTGGTGTTCGGATCAGCGCAACATGCTGCCGAGGGCTTTTGCCGCTGCCATGACCTCGGCGCCCAGCGCTGCTTGGTCCTCGGAGTCGAAGACGGAAATTCCGAGGCTGGAGATGGCGTCGCGGCGTCGGCCGGGGATCACCGCTGAGATTCCCAGGACGGACGGGATGACCTCGCCGACGGTCACTGCGTAGCCGCGTGCGCGTGCCGCCGTCACTTCCTCTCGTTCCCCGCTCGTCGGCGGGAGTGAGGCAAGGATGGAAAGCCCGGCGGAGCCGCGGTCGATCGGATCGACCTGCCCTGGATGAAACGCGACGTGAACCTTGGCGCTGCGCGGTTCGACCACCATCAGCGCGCGCACTTCGGTATCACTCTCGCGGACCACCAGGTGCGCTGTCGCCTCGGTGGCCTCGGCAAGTTCTTGAAGTATCGGGCGAGCGAGAGTGCGCAAATCCTGTTCCACCGGTTCGGCGAGGGTGACCAGGCCGGCGCCGAGAGTGACGCGCTTGAAGGAGTCCTTGCGGCACAGGTGATGAGCCTCGAGCGTGCGGATCAACCGATGTGCGACAGTCCGGTGGACTCCCACTCCGTCGGCAATGTCCGTGACTGACAAACCGTGCGGATAGGACGTCAGGAGTTCCAAGATCTCGAGTCCGTGGTGCAGCGTTTTCGACATGCTCGAGTCCACTTGAACTGCGCTTTTGCGCGGTCGGTGTTCCTCGCTCAGCTCTGACATCAAATCCCCTTCTTGACGTTTGTGAGGTATGCCACCTACGCTTTGAACATATCGCACAGTGTGTGCGATTATCGCACACTTTACGGAGCTGCACAACCTTCGGGTGGATGCAGCACAGCGTGTTCGGAGAGAACCTTCATGAGCAACTACAGCGTCGTGGCAACGGAGGATGTTGCCGCAATCCACCAGCTGTACGGCCACCAGAGTCATTGCATAGACTCTGGGCGCCAGCAGGATTGGGCGCAGACATTCACCGATGGCGGTGAGTTTCATTCCCCCAGTTATCCGGAACCCGTGGTCGGTTTCGACGACCTTGCGGCTTTTGCTGCTCGCTTCTTCGCTGCGGCGGAAGCCGCCGACGAAGTGCATCGCCACGTTCTGACCAACCTCGTCGTCGAGGCGGTGGACGAGAGTGCTCTCACAGTGCACGGGTACCTGCAGATCGTTGCCACCGCTCGCGGCGGAGACTCGCGACTGGTGCGGATGACAACTGTCACAGATCACGTGGTTCGGGTCGGTGAGGAGTGGAAGATCGCCCGCCGCACCGTTTCTCGCGACGACGCGCCCCGAGCGTCCGAAAAAGCTTGAAGTACCGAAATGATTCTTGCACAACAATATTCAGTAGGAGAAGTACATCATGACCGAAAGCTCTGACCAGACGAACCCGGGCCGTACCGTTGTGACGCAGATGTCGGCGGTGTACCCGGAGTTGGCAGGCAAGGTCGCAGTGGTGACCGGCGCGGCTCAGGGTATGGGTGCGACGTTCGCCGAAGGACTGGCAACGCGCGGCGTACATGTCGTCGGCGCCGACATCAACGAAGAGCAGATGCTCGCCACGGCCGCACGAATCAACACGGACCTCGAATCGAATGCACTGGCGGACAACCCGGGTCGCGTCGTCGGAGCTCGGGTCGACGTCACCAAGCCCGACGAGCATGAATTGCTTGCGCAGTTGGCGTTGAAGGAGTTCGGCCGGGTTGATTTCTGGATCAACAATGCGGGTATCTTCCCGTTTGCGCTGGCCGAGGAGATCACCCCGGAGCAGATCGGCGCAACGCTGAGTGTCAATGTCGAGGGAGTGCTCTACGGTGCTCAGGCGGCGGCACGTCACCTCGGTCCCGGCGGCGCCATCGTCAACATGTCTTCGGTGTCTGCGCTGCGTGTGCGGAAGGGGAGAGGCGCATACTGCACGTCGAAAGCTGCCGTTGCGCACCTCACGGAGTCTCTCGCAGTGGAGTTCGGCGACAAGGGTATTCGGGTCAACTCCATTGCACCCGGCTACATCGACACGGCGATGACGAAGTGGGTCCAGGAAGATCCGATCGCGCTCGCGAACGCACTCGACGCGGTACCACTGCATCGTCTGGGCTCGCCCGAAGAGGTCTTCGGCCCGCTGCTGTTCCTGCTCTCGGACAGCGCGCGTTACGTCACCGGGCACAGCATTGCGGTGGACGGTGGTTCGCGGCATGTCTGAGTCCACGACATATCCCGGCGTCGTTCTCGTTACCGGCGGTGCTGCCGGGATGGGGGCGCATCACGCGCGCACTCTCGCCGCGCGCGGTTCGCATGTCTGCATTGCCGATATTTCGGATTCATCCGGCGTGGTCGACGACATCGTCGCCGCAGGCGGATCGGCATCCGCTCATATTCTCGACGTCACCGATGCCGAGGCCTGGGACCGGGTTGTCGACGAAATTCGCACCACCCGTGGGGAACTCGGCGGACTGGTCAACAATGCCGGTATCTCGCGTCGGCTCGAATTCATGGACACCCCGAACGACATCTGGGAGCTGACCATGAAGATCAACCTCTTCGGCCCGTTCTACGGTATGAAGGCGGTGGCGCCGCTGATGCGCGAGAGTGGTGGCGGATCGATCGTCAACATCTCGTCCATCGCCGGTCAGATCGGATACTTCTCTCCGGCTTACTCGTCGAGCAAGTGGGGTCTGACCGGTCTGTCGAAGTCGGCCGCAGGCAACTTCGCGCAGTGGGGGATTCGCGTCAACTCGGTGCACCCGGGACTGGTCGGTACGGCGCTGCTCGGCGGCGCGAACGACTTCGTCGCCGCGTCACTGAAGTCGGTTCCCTTCGGACGCATGGGAACTCTCGACGAGATCACCGAAGCAGTGCTGTTCCTGCTCTCGAACAGTTCCACCTACACCACCGGTACGGAACTCACTGTCGACGGCGGGTTGGTGTCGAACGGTCTTTACCACCGCATCATCGCGGAGACTGGAGAACTTTCATGACCGAACACTGGGACGTCGTTGTCATCGGTGGCGGCGGAGCAGGTCTCGCCGCTGCGGTGTCGGCAGCTGAAGAAGGCGCATCCGTTCTGCTGTTCGAATCCGAAACCGAACTCGGTGGATCCACCGCGCTGTCGGCCGGTATCTTCACGGCCGCCGGAACGAGCGTGCAGGCCGGCCTCGGAGTCGACGACTCGGCAGAGAAGTTCTTCCAGCACTACATGGACCTCAACCAGTGGATGCTCTCACCCGGATTGATTCGTGCATTCTGCGAAAACGCCGGTCCGACACTGGAATGGCTCATCGGACTCGGCGTCGAGATTCCCGCGGCGATCTCAGGTAACGCTCACCAGCCGGGACTCGCCCAAGCCGGCGTCGAGGACGTCTGGCGCGGCCACGTGCCCAAGGATCAGGGATACGGACTGATTCAGGTGCTGGACAAGGCTCGTCGTAAGCACGGGATCGAGGTCATCTTCGGAACACGGGTGCAGAAGCTGATCGAGGAAGACGGTCGGGTTGTCGGCGTTGTCGCCGACGACATCGAGGTGCCTGCGGGCGCCGTCGTTGTTGCCTCCGGTGGATTCGCGCAAGATCCGGGTTTGGTGGAACGCCACTTCCCGGACGCGAACAAGGCCGGAGAGGCCTTGTTCGTCGTCGCAGCCGAGGGGAGCCGCGGAGACCATCTTCGTTTTGCCGAAGACCTCGGTGCTTCCCTGGCGGGCGACGGCTGGGGTCTGATGCTGCCCACCGTCTACTTCCAGCGATTCCACCACTGGCAGGCCGGCTTTCCGCCGAAGTCGCGGATCTACGTCAACCAGGACGGCCGTCGTTTCATGGACGAGGACAGCTCGTACGCGGTCTCGACCGGCATCATCGACCATCAGGGTGGATACGGTTGGATGATCTTCGACGAGAACGCTCGCGTGAATCTGGCTCCAGGATATGCGGATTGGAATCCCGAACGCATCGAGGAAGAAGTTGCCGCCGGTGGCACGATTCGTGCGGACACGATCGAAGACCTCGCAGTGGCTACGGGTGTTCCGGTTGCGACGTTGGCGCAAACCCTGCGTCGATGGAACGACCAACTGCCCAGCGGTCACGACGACGACTTCCTCCGCCATCGCACGTTGCGGAACAAGGGTGCCGTCGGCAATCCGGATCCTATTGCGACAGCTCCGTTCTATGCCGCGAAAATCCTTCCGGCAGAGCTCGTCTGTACGCATGCGGGAATGGAGATCAACACCGATGCGGCCGTGCTCGGCAGCACCGGAGTACCTATCGAGGGTCTGTACGCCGCAGGTGAGGCCGGCGCCGGAATCCTCGGACTGAGATACGTGGGCGGCGGCAATGCGGTTGCCAACGCTTTGACCATGGGCCGCGTAGCGGGACGTAATGCGGCGAATTACACCAGGACCAGCGCTGAGAGCGCACCGGTCCATTCCATCGCGCACTCCTGACGTCCGACGTCTGCGCGGCACCGAATCCAGTCAGTATCCAATCCAGGCAGGGAACAACATGTCAGAGAATGAGACCATGGCGAGAGCCGAATCCACCGAGGGCAGCAGCGTGGCAACCGAACGACAGTCGACGACGAAGGTAATTCGCGCGGCCATCGTCGGTACCGTCGTCGAGTACTACGACTTCGGTATCTACGGATACATGGCCACGACGATCGCCGCGCTGTTCTTCGTTTCCCATGACCCGAACGCAGCACTGCTCGGTACCTTTGCAGCATTCGCCGTGGCCTTCTTCCTACGCGTGCCCGGCGGCATCTTCTTCGGCCACATCGGCGACAAGTACGGCCGCAAGAACGCGCTGTCCTGGACCATCCTCCTGATGGTTCTCGCGACAGCCGGAATGGGCCTGCTGCCGACTTACGCCACGTTGGGTGTGTGGGCGACGTCCATCCTGGTTCTGGCTCGTTGCCTGCAGGGCTTCGCGGCCGGCGGTGAACTCGGCGGCGCCAACGCGTTCGTCTCCGAGTCCGCTCCCAAACGGTGGCGTGCGACGCAGACCTCGATGGTCAATACCGGCACCTACCTGGGTTCGCTGGCAGCTTCGCTCATGGCCCTCGGCCTGACGTCGGTGTTCTCGCAAGAGCAGATCCTCGAATGGGCTTGGCGTATCCCGTTCCTGCTCAGCCTGCTGATCGGTGGCATCGGTATCTGGATCCGCAGCCAGATGGAAGACACTCCTCAGTTCGAAGAACTGCAGGACAAGGGTGAGACCAAGAAGCTTCCCATCCGTGAGTTGCTCAGCACCTCCGGTGGCAGCGTCGTCAAGATCATCCTGCTGGGCGCACTCATCACCGGCGGTTACTACATCGCCTCGGTGTATGCCGCGACGTACCTGCAGACCACCGGCGGTCATTCGTCGCGCGTTGCTTTCCTTTCCACCTCTCTTGCACTGGTTCTCGGCGTCATCACGTTGCCGATCTCGGGATACATGGCAGACAAGTACGGGCGTCGGCCGGTGCTGTTCGCCGGTAGTGCCGCCGCAGTGGTTCTCGGAATCCCGATGTTCATGATGATGGCCGGTTCTGGCATCTGGCAGGCGGTTGTCGGTCAGTCAGTGCTCTTCATCTGCGTTTCCGTTGTCAACGGTGCTTCGTACGTGACCTATGTCGAAATGCTGAAAGCATCTGTGCGGTACAGCGGTCTGGCATTGGGTAACAACGTCACCAACATGTTCCTCGGTGGCACCGCGCCTTTCATCGCCACCTATCTCATCAGCTTGACCGGTAACTCTCTCGCTCCGGCTGGATACTTCGTCTTCTGTGCGGTGATCACCCTCGTCACGGTCTTCTTCATCAAGGAGACCAAGGGTGTTGAACTGCAGGTTGATTGATCATCGGGTAGAACAGGAGCCTGACCGTGTCCCTCGCTGACAAGCAAGAAATCACCGAAGTTCTGTATCGCTACGCTCGGGCCGTCGATCGGAAGGATTTCGACAGCGTGGCCCTCTGCTACTTCGACGACGCGATAGACAACCATGGTGGTTACATCGGAACCGTCGACGGGCTGATCGAAGACATGAAGCTCAGACACAAGACGATCGACTCGTCGATTCACTGCATTTCCAACATACTGATCGACGTCAACGGCGATGTCGCTCATTGCGAGTCGTACTGTTTGTGCTTTCTGCGGCAAGAGCGTTCCGGTACGGATACGGTGCAGACGCTTGCGACGATCAAATGCCGTTACGTCGACAGGTTCGAAAGGCGCCACGGTGAATGGCGAATCGCCGATCGGATTGTCGTGTTCGACGAATCCCGTGAAGACGTGATCGAGAACATCCTGTCCACGGACTGGGTGACGCAACGTCGATCCTTCGACGATCCGGTGTACACCAGGACGCCTTGACCAGTAGTGCAGACGAAGGCCTTCACACACATCGTGTGTGAAGGCCTTTCGCCTGTTCACTTCTCGTGTCAGCCCACTGCGCCTGGTGCGGCGACCTCGGTCAAACGGCCGTCCGAGAGCCTGAGCCAGCGTTCGACCTTGACCTCGGCCAGGAATCTCTCGTCGTGGCTGACCACCACGAACGCCCCCTGATATGCATTCAGGGCACTTTCGAGTTGAGCAACGCTCACCAAGTCGAGGTTGTTGGTCGGCTCGTCGAGAAGAAGCAGCTGCGGGGCCGGATCGGCGAAGAGAACGCACGCCAATGTAGCCCGCAGTCGTTCACCGCCCGAGAGTGCAGCGACGGGAAGATGAGCACCCGCACCCCGAAAGAGGAAGCGCGCCAGGATGTTCATGCGTTCCGGTGCCGGTAGGCCTGGAGCAGACAAGGCAAAGTTCTCTGCGACGGTGTGTGCGGGGTCGAGTAGGTCGAGCCTCTGCGACAGGTATGCCACTCGACCGTCGGCTCGCGTGATCTCACCGGAAGTCGGCGCCACATCCCCGTTGACGATGCGTAGCAACGTCGACTTTCCGACGCCGTTCGGCCCGGTCAACGCGATACGCTCCGGTCCTCGAATGGCCAGGTCGATTCCGGAGTCGGCGAAGATCGCATGATCGCCGAACGCGAATTGCATTCGCTCACCGAGGAACACCGTCCGGCCGGCGGGTACATGTGTGCCAGGCAATTCGAGTGAAATCGTCTGGTCGTCTCGAAGAGCGCGGCCCGCTTTGTCGAGTCGGTCCTTCGCCGCGTCGACCCGGGCGAGGTGTGTCTCGTTGGCCTTGCCTGCCGACTCCTGAGCATTGCGCTTCATGGTCCCCGCAAAGATCTTGGGCAAGCCCGCGTTCCCGAGATTGCGGGCAGCGTTACTTGCGCGTCGCGAAGCACGTTCTCGGGCCTGCTGCAGTTCGCGCTTCTCGCGCTTGACCTCTTGCTCGGCGTTGCGGATGTTCTTCTCCGCCACTTCGCGAGCCGAGCGTGCCGCGGCTTCGTAGTCGGTGAAATTGCCACCGTAGAAGCTGATCTCGCCGCTGTGAAGTTCGGCGATGCGGTCCATGCGGTCGAGTAGTCCTCGATCGTGACTGACCACCAACAGACAACCACTCCAGTCGTCGAGAACGTCGTAAAGCCTGCGGCGCGCGTCCAGGTCGAGGTTGTTGGTGGGTTCGTCGAGGAGAAGGACATCGGGGCGTCGCAGGAGTTGCGCCGCCAGTCCGAGCGAGACGACCTGCCCGCCGCTCAGAGTGTCGAGGCGACGATCGAACGTCATGTCGGCCAAACCGAGTCGACCGAGTTGGGCTCGCGTTCGTTCCTCGATATCCCAGTCGGACCCGATTGTCGTGAAGTGTTCTTCTCGTGTGTCCCCGGATTCGACTGCGTCCAACGCAGCGAGCGTCGGGGCGATGCCCAAGACCTCGGCAATGGTCAGATCGCCCGTCAGTGGCAGGTCCTGCGGAAGGTATCCGAGAACGCCGTCGACGGACACACTGCCGGCGCGCGGCCGCAACTGGCCGGCGATCAATCTGAGCAGAGTGCTTTTCCCGACGCCGTTCTGGGCCACCAGCCCGGTTCGGCCGCCGGGCACGGTGAATGACAATTCGTCGAAGACCGGAGTGTCGTCCGGCCAGGCAAAAGACAGATTCGAGCAAACGATGTAGGTATCGGACATGAATAGACCTCAGGTGTTGTGCGGGCGCGGCAACGCTGCTCCGCGAAGAGTCGGGTAAGTGAACGACAACATGGCCACGACGGCAGCGCTCCGAGGCGTCTGCCGGTGGCCGTCATGCCCGGTTTTATCCGGAGATGTCGAGTTCACCAACCATGTCTGATCCTTTTTGGTCTGTGTTGTTTCATCCGACGATAACAGGAGCCGGTATCTACATACGAGCAATACCGGCGCAGAGAAGTTCGACCAGTCGTCGATACACCCGATCCGGGTCGGTGCCGGCCGGTTGTCCCTCTACCGATTCGAGGATGCAGAAGCCGTGCAGCGCACTGCGAAGAGACCACGCCGCCTGCTCCGAATCATCCGGGCTCAGACCGTATCCCGCGATCACCTTGTTGATGACGTCGACCACCTCGCCGACGGCGGAGACCAGATCGGGATGCGGAGCAGTGGGGTAGCGGTCGGTGATGGCGTAGAGCCCGGGGTGTACTCGGACGAACGCACGCCATGCGTCCGCGAGCGCCATGACGGCGTCGTCGCGCGAGAGACCGACCGCGGCGGCACGCAGTTGTTCGGCGAGAAGGCTGCGTGCGAGGAGGCTGAGTTGATGGTGGACGTCGTCGACCCCGTCGACGTGTTTGTACAGCGCTGACTGCCGGACGTCGAGGGTCTCGGCGAGTTGACTCAGTACCAGAGCGTCGGCGCCTTTGCTGTCGACCAGATCGGCTGCGGCAGCGATCACGCGTTCACGGGTAACCGGAGTTCTCATGCACGCATCTTCCCTGTATGACAGGCTTCACGTCGGTGATACATTATCACCATGAGTGATGAAGTATCGCCACGCGAGCTGTCCGGCGATCAACTACGCCGTCGTGACCTGCGCGTAGTCGTCACCGGTGCATGCATCCTCGGGTTGACCTCGGTGCTCTACGAACTCTCAGGAGTGTCTCCGTCGACGGGTGCATTCTTTCGGTGTCTCTATGCGCTCATCCCTCTCGGCATGCTCGTGCTCGTTCAGCGTCGTCGGTCACCCCGGCCTTCGGTCTCGGCGCCCTGGATCGTGAAGTCTCTACTTGCCGGCGCGTTCCTCGGAATCGATCTGGTGCTCTGGCACGAGTCGATTCATTCGATCGGGGCAGGTCTTTCGACTGTGATCCTGAATTTGCAGGTGCTGTTCGTCGCAATCCTCGGCTACGTTGTCCTGCGCCAACGGATCGGCCGGGAACTGGTCGCCAGCCTTCCGTTGCTCTTTGTCGGAGTTGCTCTGGTAGCCGGGACGAGCACAACGCTCACCGGGTCGAATCCTGCTGTCGGAGTGTCGTTTGCCGTGATCGCCGCAGGCGCGTACGCGGTCTACATCTTCCTCATGGGTCTGGCTACTCGGGCGGCGGGCAGAACGGCGTTGCCGATGTTCGTCTCGACGGGAGCCACTGCCCTCACGGCAGGTGCATACGGCCTCGTGAGTGGAACTTTGGATCTGACCCCTTCGCTCGTAGCTCAAGGCTGGCTTGTGCTGCTCGCGTTGGTATCTCAGGTGATCGGGTGGCTGCTGGTAGCCAGCGCCAGTCAGCGTCTGCCTGCAAGTGCAGTCGCCGCCAGCCTCGTGTTGCAATCGGCGTCAGCACTGTTGTTCGGCGCAGTGCTGCTTGCACAGACCCCAACTCTCGTCCAACTTGCGGGTGCCGGAATGATTTTGGCCGGAGTGGTTGTGGCGACGCGGATACCCGCGAAGAAATCCTCGACGACTGTTGTCGGAAAACGAATGGAGACAAGCGTATGACCACGGCGGCTGACCACATCTACATCAACGGCGACATCAGGGCCATGGACGGTGCGGTCGGCGATAACGCCACCGCTGTGGCAGTCAAGGACGGCAGATTTGTCGCCCTCGGAACTGACGCCGAGATCTCGGCGCTGACCGATTCCGAAACCTCCGTTGTCGATCTCGCCGGAGCGGTGGTTGTGCCGGGGTTCATCGAGACGCACCTTCATCCGATGATGTGGGGTTTGATGCTCAGTGGGGTCGACGCAACGACGAATACGTGCCCGACCATCGAGAAGTTGATCACGGCGTTGGCCGCGCGGGCCGCGATCACACCACTTGGCGAGCCCATCGAAGCGTGGGGCTTCGACGACAGCCTCGTGGCGGAAGATCGAGGCCTGACCGCGGTTGATCTGGACAAGGCTTCCACCGATCATCCGATTCTGGTGCGGCACTTGTCTGCTCACGGAATCTATGTCAACTCGGTCGCACTGGAGAAGGCCGGGATCGATGCCACCACGGTCGATCCGGAGGGTGGTGTCATCGTTCGAGACAGCGACGGTGTACCCACCGGTGAACTGTGCGAGGTTCCGGCAATGTCTCTGGTGCACGGACTTGTTCCGGATATGAACCCGGATGCGTCCAAGATCGCGATGCTGCGGGCGCAGGAAGTCATGGCGTCGGTGGGTGTGACGAGTTTCCACGACATGTACGTCACGGCCGAGATGTACGAGGCGTACCGGCAACTCGACGCCGATGGTGACTTGAGGCTGCGTGCGCGCCTCTATCTCGGCCACGGGGTTCACGATCAGTTGGGTGAACTCGCCGATCCGACCGAGCGAGTTCGTGTGGGCGGCGTCAAACTCATTTCGGACGGGTCGATTCAGTTGCACACCGCTGCGCTGACCGCGCCGTACCACGATCTGGGCGGATGCCACTGCGGCGGAATGGCAATCCCGGCAGGTGCGCTCGGGGCACTCGTCGAGGAACATCACGCTGTCGGCCGACACGTTGCGATTCATACCAACGGTGATCAGGCCATCGATTTTGCATTGGACGCAATTGCAGCGGCACGGACGGCGCACCCGGACATCGAAGTTTCGCATCGACTCGAGCACGTTCAGACGTTGCGGGAAGATCAGATCGCGCGGATGGTCGAACTCGGGGTGGTGGCGTCGATCTTCGTGAACCACGTCTACTACTGGGGTGACCGGCACCGCGATCGTTTTCTCGGACCGGGTCGCGGCGAGCGGATCAGCCCCGTGGCGTCGGTCGTGGCGGCGGGGCTTGCCTACGCGCTGCATTGCGACTGCCCTGTCACTCCAGTGAACCCGCTCTTCACGATGAACACCGCCGTACATCGTGTGACGCGAGAAGGTCACGTTCTGGGTGCGGAGCAACGGGTTTCCGCGTCCGAGGCGCTGGCCGGCTACACAAGCGCAGCCGCTCGTCTCACCGGTGAGTCATCGGACAAAGGTCGGATAGCGGTGGGACTTTTGGCGGATTTTGTTGTGCTCGACGGAGATCCGCTGCGCAGCGATTCGACAGACTTGAATGAACTGTCGGTCCTGCGCACGGTTGTCGGAGGTGAGACCGTCTTCGGGGCGTAGATGCTCGTCGTTTTACCTTGGGATTGGGTGCCGGTAGTCAACTCCTTACCGGCTTCGCAACTGTAGATGCACGTGGGCCGGGGAGCGAATTTGCTTCCTGGCCCACAGCTTTGGATGCAGCACGGGCAGTCGCGATTCGATGGTCGGACAAAGTTATTGGTGGAGTGCTGGTTTCGGAGCGCGCGAGAGTTTGTCCTGGCCGGACGATCCGGCGGGGCGCAGCGATCGATGGCGCCCGTGTCCGTGGCGCTAGTGGACGAAATGCGGGGGTCTCGAAACGGCTCGATCTTTCTGTTTGCTCGAGGGTCGCTGTTCTCGGCGAGTTCGTTCGTGGATTCCCGGACATACCAAGAGCATCTAGAACTTGTTCTTGTTTGGATAGGAACGAATCGCCCGTTCGATCGCAGAACGCTTTTTGGTAAATAGTTGCGATGCGCAGCTAACTATTTCTAACGGTACTGGTCAGGGTGCAGAATTAGCCCTTGAGGGATGTTGAAATTCCTTCTGAACGTTTGACCAGTAAAACCGCCACAAAAGCTGATACGTGTGATAAAAATTGATCCGAAGCGGAGCGGTTGCTATGTATGAGCGAGGGCATGCACAGCGTCACGGTTCGGCTCGCAAGCTTTCTGCAACATGTTTGGCACCGATGGCGGATGTACCTCGTTCCGCCATCTCTTCACCCAATGCCCGGCAACGGGACAGACGAAATGAGTCTTCACATGCCTCGATTTTTCCCGGTCGGGGACGGACGAGAATCCCGTCTCCCCCGGCGCGCCACTGCTGTGTTGGCGGCTCTGCCGGCTGCACTGCTCCTCGCGACCTCGGGTGCGCTGCTTGCACCTGGTAGCGCCGCGGCCGCCCCGGGCGACGACATCACTGACCAGTGCCTGGAGATGTCCCAGAACGGTGGACCCTGGGTGAAGCCGGCGGCCTTCGATCCCAGTGGAACCGACTACATCCCGATCCCCGGTGACGAGGGCACGCAGTTGGCCTTCAACGTTCGTAATGTCTGCGACCTTCCTGCCACGCTCACTCTTTTCAGTGAGAGCTGGTCCGTCTCGGGCGGCGGCACTGCGACAGTGCGGGGCAAGCTCGACGGCCAGGTCGGCCAGCAGTTCGTGATCGGGCCGAATGCGAATTCGTCGACGCGGATCGAGCTGGTGAAAACGCCTCTCGCACAGAACGCCAACGTGATGGCTGGTTTCATGATTGGCATCCCTGCCGGCGAAGTTTTGCAGGGATACGAGATCAACCCCGGCTGGGGTCTCGTCCTGGTGGAGGGCGAGCCCGTCGTTGTTGCTCCCAGTGCGCCGACCGGTTTGACTCTGGGTTCGGCCGAAGTAGAGGCGGGCACACCCGTCAAGGTCTCCGGCAAGGCAGAGCCGAACAGTACCGTCACCGTGACCGGAGGCGGCGCCACCTGCACCGCCACCGCGGATACGAGTGGGAACTTCAGCTGCAACCTGACGATCACCACGCCCGGCAGTCATCCGATCACCGCCACGGCGACAAATGCGGGTGGGACCAGCCCCGCCTCCACGGCGGTCACGGTCAAGGTCACGGCGAAAACCACCGATCCAGGTGGCAGCAGCAGCGGTTCGCTCGGAAGTAGCACCGGTTCGCTCGGAAGTCTCGACCTGTTCGGCAGCCTCGGCGGATAACCACTCCGGCCCAACCGGCCACTTAGACCTCGCGATGCACGGGGCGATCTCGACCATCTCCGCGCATCGCCAACCTTCTCGGTCACCGAATTCAATTCGGCGGCTTCATTTCCCATGCCCCTTCCTGGGGCTGTTTCACCGGAGTGCACATCCGCACGGCCCGGGCTCAACCAAGCGCGTCGGATGTCCCGCCGCGAACTGCACAGGAGGAATACCAGATGAACAAGACCACAAAGGGTGCGATCGCCGCAGGTGCGGCTGCTGTTCTGCTCGCAGGTGGTGCCGGAACCATGGCTGCGTGGAACGCGTCGACCGGCGCTGGCGGAAGCCAGACCGTCAATGCCGGCTCGATGACGATCAGCGAAGCGGCCGGCTCCGGCGTATGGAAGCTCGGCGCGAACACGTTCAACCCGGCCAGCGACAAAATTGTCCCCGGTGACGTACTCACCTACACCGCCACGTACAACTACACCCTCGTCGGCACAAACCTGAAGGCGACGCTGACACCTACCGTCGGCGGAATCTCCGGGGCTCTCGCGAGCAAGCTGGAGGTCGCGACTGCCGGTGGTCAGAACGCGAGCGTCTCCGCGGGCACTGGCACGCGCGATATCACCACGACGATCACGTTCAAGCCGGACACCACCAACACGGACGGCGCTGGCCAGGCAGCCACGCTGTCGGGAGCCTCGGTCACCCTCGAGCAGACGCTCACCCCGTAGTTAATCCGTAACCAGAAGAAGGTCACGTGAAGACCCAATACAAATGGGCGATCGCAGCGTCGTCGGTTCTGCTCATCGGGTTCGTCTCGGTGCAGCAGACCGGCGCGCTGTGGCGCGATACCGCAGAATCGACCGGCGGCACTATCCAGGCAGGCATGCTCGATATCTCTGCCGGCGGAGAAGGGGTCAAGCAGTTCAACCTCGATGGGTTCAAGTTGGACAACAAGGGCCCGGGCGACAGCATTCAGATGCCACTGCCGGTGATCAACTCCGGCAACGTGCAGATGAACTACGTGCTTTCCGATGTTGTACTCAACGGCGCGACCCCACCGCCGCTGAGCCTGCGCGTGGCCAAGGTAGCCAACGAGGCGGCCTGCACCGCCACTGGCGACGTGGGCACTGAGCTCTACAACGGTGCCATGGACGGCGCGGCCTTTTCCGAACAGCTGGTTCCGGCCGGGCAGATGCAGGTGTTGTGCCTGCGGGCCACGCTGGGCCAGGGCGCGGCAGCGAGCCAGCAGTCCAACGCGACGTTCACTTTCGACGCAAGCTCAGTGAGCCAGTCATGACCGTCACCGCGAGAAGCCGGCGTGCAGGCGAACGTGCCGAGTATCGACCCCGGCACAGCGCACACGTGGAAACATCTGAGCGGCAACATGATCCCGAACAAGGCGGAGACGACAAGACCACCCTATGGTGGTGGACTCGCACCATCGTCTCGTGGGTACTGCTGCTGCTGATGGTCGGCATTCTCGCGGTGATGGTCGTTATCCCTCGACTCACCGGCTCCACCGCGTACACGGTTCTCACCGGTTCGATGGAACCGACCATGCCCCCTGGCACGCTCATCGTGGTCAAGCCGACCCCCAACGAGGATCTGACCACCGGGGACGTGATCACGTTCCAGCCCGTCTCCGGCGATCCAGCGGTGGTCACCCACCGCATCGAAGGCATCTATTACACGGGGGAAGGGGAGCGTCGCATCCACACTCGCGGCGACAACAACCCCGTCGCCGACTCGTGGTCGCTGGTGCCCGAGCAGATCCGTGGTCGGGTCATCTACTCGGTGCCGTATCTGGGCCGGGTGAACTCGGTGATCAACGGGCAATCGCGTTCGATTCTCACCACAGGCGTAGCTGCGGGCCTGGCTGTATATGCCGTGTGGATGGTCGTCAGTGGCATCCGCGACAAGCGGGGCAAGGCCGGTGACGACGAAAGTGGCACAGACCCGACTCTTTCCGGCCCTGAACTCGGCGCGCCGGTATTGCCCGCCGATCCATCGGCACCAACCTCCGAATCGAAATAGGACAGCAGAATGTCTACAGAACAGAAATCGGGCGGCGACGCGCGTCTCGGGGCGCGGATGCGAAGCCGTCTGGGCGAGACCGGTTGGATACGGACCCGGGCCGTGCTCTCACTGGGCATGGTCCTGGGCCTCGGAGCGGTCGGCACGATGGCGGCGTGGTCCGACAGCGCTACTGCGACCACCGGCATGTTCAGCACTTCGTCGGTCCAGCTGAAAGTCGACAACCAGCGGCCCGCACACCAATTCACCGAACTCAAGCGCAACAGCATGCTGCCAGGCCAGAGTGAGGCTGGGGCATTGACGGTTCAGAACACCGGAACTGCCAACTTCCAGTGGGCGGTATCGGCAACGGCCACGGGTTCGTCCGCGCTGATCGGGAAGCTCAAGGTTTCCCTACATCAGACCGGCGCCAACGACGGCAGTACCTGTTCAGGACCGATCATCGGGACGCAGCAAGCGTTCTCCGGGAACCCGACACTCGTCTCTGGCCGATCACTCGCTGCCGGTGTTTCGGAGCAGGTGTGCATCAAGGTGACCGTCGATTCGACCGCGGGTCAGACGGAGCAGTTCAAGATCGCCGATCTGGGCTTCAACTTCACCGCAACGGGGCAGTGATCATCGCGATGGACAGCACCGATGAGGAGGTGAGCGTGGGACGCAGTCGTGGCAAGGAAATTGCCTTGAATGTGGCTGCGGTCGCCGGGCTCATCTGCATAATCGCCACTCTCGCGTCCCTGATATTCGGGATCAAACCACTGGTGTTTCGCTCGGGTTCGATGGAACCTGCAATTTCCACCGGTGCGCTGGCGCTGGCGAAGACCGTGCCTGCAACTGAATTGGCTGTCGGCGACGTGATCAGCGTCGACAACGACCAAGGCGTGCGCATCACCCACCGCGTGGTCGAACTCGAATCGGCAGGAGCGGACACCGTGCTCGCCACGCTCAAGGGCGATGCCAACAATGTGGCTGATCGACTGCCCTACACCATCACCGAGGCCGACCGAGTGTTCATCAGCGTCGGCGGGCTCGGCTATGTCGTTGCTTGGCTTTCCAGCCCGCTCGCAACCTTCCTTGGCGGCGGATTGGTAGGCGCGGTGCTGGTCATCGCATTTGGACGAACTAAAGACCGGCGTCTGGAGAATGCCCGCGCCGCCACTACAAATGACGCCCGCGTCGATGCTGACGAAACCTGCGGGGAGCTTCAGGAGGCTCATAATGATTGAAATGCGACGGGCTAGCACCCGCATGAAGTCGCTGCGGTCGTTGATCGCTGTCGGCGGCGCTGCTGCAATGGCTTTCGGTCTGGCTCAGGCCACTGGGACGTTGGCAAATCCAACTGACGTGGTCAATTCGACTGGCGCACAGGTGGCGACGGGCAACTTCTATCCGACGCCGTTGACCTCGACTGTGAACTGCTCGACGTCGGGAGGAGCAGACCTATTGGGACGTAGAGCAAACCTGAGCTGGCCCGCGGTTCCAGGTGTCACGGGGTACAAGGTGGTTTTCGTGAGGAAATCCGATCCGAGCTACATCGTTCGAACGGATAATCTGTCGGCGAGCCAAACGTCCATCAGTGGAATTACCCATGGCAGTCGCAATGTGATGTGGGCGCGGGTGTACACCGTGAACGGGCCGGCAATCTCATCTGGTTTCATGTCGTCTGTCGAGATAACCCATAAGGACCTCGTAAGTAACAGGACCGAATGCGAGGGTAATCGTGGTCCGCAATTGGCTAACCAGGCCTGGGAAAATACCAACACCTGGAATCCGGCGACACCGGCACCCAACGGGGCGAACCCTCTGAGCAGGATGCAGGCCGAAGCGATGGTGCCGAACGAGCCTGATGCGTTGGAGACGACCACCACCCAAGCTCCGTCCACGAGCGAGACCGCCAATCCGACAACGTCTACCGAGCCGACCAGCACCACCGAGGCCACGACCACGACGGCACCGAGCACGACAACTCCGGCACCGACCACCCCGGAAACCACGTCGCCGGAGACCACTCCCTCGGCTGATCCGAAGCCGGTTCTGACGGACACAGTCGAGAGTGGCGGCCTCACCGGCGGCTGGACTGCGGGTGGTAACAGGGTTGCAGTGGTCGACGCCGACGGCAACGAACTCGCAAGTGGCCGTGTGGAATCGGGTTCCACTCTGCATTGGTACAACGGCCAGTTGTGGATTGTCGGGGCAACCGAGGTCTACCGCATCATGGAGTCACCGCAGGACGGCACATGGAAGTTCTACAAGGACAGCGGGCAGAACATGCCTGACTTCGGGTAGCGGCCAATCACTCGACGTCTGGACTGTGCCCCCGAGTTTCCGGACCCGGGGGCACAGTCGTAGCTGCGCATGTTCCGACGGTGTCGGGCAATCAGGTAACCGGCTGGTCGCCCGCTGGAGAGGTTTCGGCCGCCCGTGAACTGGATAACCAACTGCAGACGGCAACGACGTGTAGAGATGCCTGAAGCGTTCGCAGTGGATTGGCACTTATTCGGGGCTCGAGTTATCTTACTGCAAAGTAAGTGTTTGGTGTCGGCGTCGATTGGGGCTATGCCGACCTGAGTACAGGGATCGATATGCGGATGAACCTGGGGGCAGGTGTTCGGCGACGTCGTTGGGCGCGCGACGTATTGGCAGCCGCGACGGCATGTGCGCTGGCGATGTCCGCGTTGCTCTCGGTACAGATTTCAGCGTCGGCGTCCGAGCTGGACGAGTACGTGAATTTGCCTTTGGTGAATCGGAATGCCGAACACGGTCCGGGCGGTGTCCATCCCGCGTTGCCGACTGATCTCGGCACCTTGCAAGCCCTTGTGGAAGAAGCCCGCGCCAGTGGTCGCAGTCCGGAATCCCATGCGGCCTTGCTGTTTCAGTATCGATTGGTCGCTGCCACGGAAGCCGCCGGAATCGATCTGTCATCGTGGAATCCGCGCGCCGGAGTGTCGGCCAATCGCACGAACCTGGTGAAGTCGTACCGCTTCTACGAGGATCTGCAACTCGGTCACCCGGAATTGCAGTGGGCGGGCATGGGCGGACAGGTTGGTGCGGACTTCGGCGGAGGACTGATCGACTTCGAACTGATGGCGGACATGTACTCGTTTCCGAATCTGCAAAATGTTTCCAATTCGATAGTTTCTCAGGTCACGGATCAGGTTGGCGTGCAAGCGCTGAACCAATTGCCGGCAGGGCTGCGCGCACTCGCCGCGGTGGGCAGGAACGTCACAGCGGACGACTTGGATTATGTGCTGGGGATGATCCTGGTGATGCAGAAGAACATCTTCTCGGATCTGATGCCGATGCATCAGGCATACGTGGATGAAGGACTTCCCGCGCTGGAGGAAATGCAGAGTGCCGGATTGTTCGGTCAGGATGTCATGGACGCCTGGCGTGATGTAGCCTCTGGCGATTCGAATCGGATTGCACGTGGGAACGTAGCACTGCTCCAACGTGAGCAAGGGATGATCATCCGCGACCAGTGGGATACCGTGCGCGCCTACAAAGGTGATGTGGGAGAGGCGATCACTTACGCATCGACTGTCGCCGGTTCACCTTCGGTCGCCGGCGTCGTACCGCCTCGCTCGTTTCGGTCTCTCGAGTTCGCGACCACACTGGCGGACGGACGCACCGCGACAGTGACACTGCCCCTACCGGATTGGAACTGGTCGGTGTACGAGGACCGGTGGGACTACATCACCTCGCAGCTCTTGCCGAAGTACCGAGCGATGGTCGAAGAAGATTGGCCACGGCTCGTAGCCACATTGAGTGTTCCCTACGAAATTCAATTGGAGAGTCACCGCCCGATGGTGACCCTCCCACAAACGCTCGAATCGGCCCTCTCCAGTTTGAAAGTGACGGTTCAGTGATGTCGGGTGCCAGATTTCGAAGGTTTGCCCCGCTGGTAGCGCTGACCGTTGCGCTGGTTCTGCCTGCGACTGCTGGGGCCGAGGCCCCAGACAGTGGTGTTCCAGACGACGCGCAAGCTCCGGTATCCCAGGAGTTTCGGACCGATACTCCAACTCTGGGAGAGATTTTCAACGGGTTCACGGTCGGTGCGCTCAGGTCGGGGGAGTTCGCATCGGAAGAGGAGATCTTCACTGCGCTCACCGCCGATGATCCGTTTTACGACGAGCCGGTGTTGACCGGCGTCGAGCGTCCCGGTGACCTCCTGAAGTCGAAGAAGGTGGATGTACTGTTCACGGGATACAAACCGGGACAGCTCGACGCCTACAAGATCATGTACGTCACAACTGGAATCGACGGTTCGACGCCGGTGGTGAGCACCGGGATCATGATGATCCCGATCGACGGAACACCGGCATCGGAGAAGAAAGTCATCAGCTACCAGGAGGCCAACGACAGCGTCGGCGGCTACTGTCATCCGAGTTCGCACTGGACGGGCGGTGATCCGCTGGACGGCGCCTCCTGGTCGGCCTTGGGTCCGCTGGCGCTGATGTTCGGAAAAGGTTATGCCGTAGTAATTTCCGACGTCGGGAACAACGGAGACCGTGATCCTCACGGCGTCTTCGCGGGCAAGTTCGCGGGGCACGCGCAGTTGGATGCTGTGCGCGCAGCATTTCAGCTGCAGGATTCCGAGCTGAATCCGGATGCGGAGATTGCGTTGTTCGGAATCGCTGGTGGTGGAGTTGGTTCGGCATTCGCCGCAGAATCTGCGCAGTCCTACGCGCCGGAACTCGATATCGTCTCGACAGTCCTCGAGGGCATGGTGATCAAGCCCCGAACATTCATGGAGACAACAGATTCCTCGGTCGGCGCAGGCTTCGGATTTGCGACGCTCCTTGGCCTCGAACCCTGGTACCCCGAGATGAAGTTGAACGACAAGCTCAATCCCGTGGGCCGAGCGATTGCCGACGTGTACCGGGATGAGTGCCAGATGCCGGCGTACTTCACGCTTCCGTTCGTACCGCTGGCGAGCCTTTTCGAGCCGGGGATCGATCCGATCACAGAACCCAGTTTCCAGCGCGCGTACGACGACAACGTACTGGGCCACGGTGCTCCGGCGTCGAAGGTATTGATAACGTCGTGCGCAAAGGACGACTCCCCGATGTCACTTGTACCGGCAGCTGATGCGCGAGAACTGGCGGACACGTACAGGAGTGGAGGGACCGACGTGAGCTACCAGCCCACCGACTGCAGTATGGACCGCGCATTCACGGATCCATACGGTTGGGGAACTGATCTGTTCGGAATGCAGGCGATCGACTGGATAGCGCACAACTTCGACAACTGAGCGAGTCACCCGGCCAGCAGTTTGTTGATCGGTGCAAGATCGAAATAGTCACGCCATGCAACAATTTTCGAGTCCACGATCTCGAAGATCCCCATAACCGGCAGGACTACGTGTTTGTCGCCGAGGTCGAATCGGTCGGTCCGTTCGTTGAGTACAGTCGCACCGTTGGCGTACTGGTGATGAATCGTGAATTCGATCCCACCGAAGGCCGAAATGAAGCCTTCCAGGAAATTCAGGATCTCGGTGCGTCCGACGATCGGGGCCATCGGAATATTATGGTAGACAGCATCTTCACTGAAGTACGACGCGATTGTCTCGGCGCTACCCATCTTCCACTCGGCGCAGAAAGCAGTGACCAGTTCTTCGGGACTCATGGTGTGACCTCTCGGTGTGGTGAGACGTTCAGGTGCACACGCTGATGGCGGCGTACGAACATGCTGGGGACCCAACGGGGTGGGGATTCGGAATCGATTGTGAAGTGCGCACTGTTTTCGAGAAGGACTGCGATCGCGATCTTTGCTTCCAGACGAGCCAGCGCGGCCCCGACACAGAAATGTGCTCCTTTGCCGAAGGCGAAATGTGCTCGGGGATTGACTCTGTCGAGGTTCATCACCTGTGGTTCGACGAACGACTCGGGGTCGCGGTTCGCCGAACCCCACAGCAGTATGAGATGACTGCCGGCGGGCAGTGTCATGCCACCGAGTGTCGTGTCCGCGTTGACATGTCGGTGATGTCCGCGAAAGGGTGACTCGAGCCTGAGCGTTTCTTCCAGGAACGCGCCCACGAGTAGAGGGTCCTCGCGCAGCTGCGTCTGAATCTCAGGGCGCTCGGCGAGCAACCGTGCAGAGTTGGCGATCAGTCCGGCGGTCGATTCGCCACCCGCACCGACGAGTTGCACCAACATCAGCACGGCCACGTCTTCGCTGAGTTCGCCTGCGTCACAGCAACGGACGAGGTCTCCGAGTAGATCATCCACCGGGTGAGCCCGTGCCTCACGAAACTTGCTGTAGAGGTACCCGGTGAGTTCGGCCGCCGAGGTGACGACGCCTGTCAACCGTTCTGCGGTCACGATGCCGCTGAGAAGTTCGGTGCTGTCGTACGACCACGCCAGCAATTGGGGGACGTCGTGTGCCGGCAGGCCGATCAGCGTGGCAACCATCTGCAGCGGCAGCGTGTCCGCTACCGACGTGACCCATTCGATCCGTCGACCGTCGAAGCCGTTGTCCCACAACTGCTGCGTGTACTCGGTCATCACCGGCTCGAGTGCTCGTATACGTTTGGCGACCAGTGTCGGCAAGACAAGTTTGCGCTGGTGCTGATGGTCGGGCTCGTCGGCAGTCGCGAGAACGTGAACAGCTTGGCCGCCGCCGTTCATGTCGAAGGTCACGGCCGAACCGTCCGGTGTACGAACCAGCACGCCGGTGAGGTTGTTGGAGAAGTCGTCGGTACGGGAAACGGCTTCGGTGACCAATTCCCACGTGGACACCAGATAGAAGTCGGTATCAGGAATGCGGTACACGGGGTGCCGGCGCCGGAGTACGTCGTATAGCGGGTACGGGTCGTCGATGTTCGACGGCAGGAAAGGGTTGATGTCGAGCGTCGATAGTGTCACGAAGGGAAGATTTCACGGCCGTCGAGGAGAAGTCAACAGGTGGAAAATGCCTCTGAACTGGCATTTTGAGAAAATCTCACGCACTTCAACCCCCTCGTACTTCTCCCAGTTCAGAGGCTCGCGGCCTTCCGTAGCCTTGAGATTTCTGATTGAATCTGTCTCAGAGTGAGACGAGGTGACGGAGAGTGACCGGTGCAAACGAGCGCCGCGCCGCCGACTGGTTGGCCGGCGGTAACCGCCGTGAACTCGCAACCGAGCGCATCTTCGCGGCTGCGGCAGAGCTGATTCGAGAACAGGGATTCGATCGGTTCAACGCCGACGACGTCGCTGCCCGCGCAGGCTGTTCGAGGGCAACGCTCTACCGCTACGTAGGTGGCAAGTCCGCGATCCGCGAGGGGTTGTTGTCACGAGGCGCGGCATCCGTGGCGAGCAAGGTCGCGACTGCCGTCGAATCACTGCACGGCGACGAGCGCATCGTGGAGTCGATCCTCGTCGCCGTCGACGCGATCAGATCCGACGCTGCCATGAGCCACGGCCTTGCGGCAGCGCGGGCCAACGGAATCGACGAGTATCTCGTGTCCTCGCCGTTGCTCCCGCGTACTGCACTGGAACTTGCAGGATTGGATCCTGAAGGTCAAGAGTCGCAGTGGGTGGTTCGGATCGTGTTGATGCTGTTGGCGTGGCCTCTTGCAGACAGGGCCGCCGAACGAGGGATGGTCGAGTCGTTCATCTACTCCTGAGCGGGATTCCGTGTTCGTGAACGGTGCATCGGATCGTCGCTGCTGTAGACGGTTCGGTTCATTGCTTCATTCCTCGGCTCGGTACTCTGAGCTTGTCCGCTGCCGCGAAGGAGAGAGTCACGATGGTCGTACGCAGGCCCCGCGACCGTAAGCAGCAGATTCTTGCGGCTGCAGGTGAGCTTTTCCGTGAGCACGGTTATCACAACGTGTCTGTCGCTCAGGTGGCTGCTGCAGTTGGAATCACGGCACCTGCGCTCTATCGGCACTTCAAGAACAAGCCGGATCTCCTCTACGCCGCGGTCAACGCAGGCATCGAATCGCTCTACGATCGGGTCGCAGGTGCCGAGGATCTGAAAACACTGATCACCGAACTTGCGGCATCGGTGTCCAAACGTCGGGGTCTGTCGCTCCTGTGGCAGCGAGAGGCACGCTATCTGCCTGACGAGCAACGAGAGGAAATGCGTTCGACCCTCAAGAGTGCAGCTTCGCGCGATGCAGTGCTGATCCGAATTGAGCGTCCCGACCTCGACGAGGAAGACAGCTATCTGCTCGCCTGGGCTGTCATCGCAGTCTTCAACAGTGTGTCTTCGCATCGAGTGTCCTTGCCGAGGCGTCAGATGGAACTGCTGCTTGTCGAGTTGGCAGACCGCGCTGCATACGCGGAACTGGGTCGCTCAGAAGTGAAAGTCGTGGCGGCAACGGGTCACCTGCCCGTTGTGATACCCAGACGTGAACTCTTGTTGACCGAAGCAATTCGGCTGTTCGACGAGCGTGGATATCAAGCAGTCAATACCGAGGACATCGGTGAGGCTGCAGGAACGACAGGCCCGAATGTGTACAACCACTTCGATGCCAAGATCGACCTGCTGATCTCCGCGGTCTCGAGGGGCGGCGAGCGTCGCCGGCTCGGCGTTGCACAGGCTCTCGGCGCCGCAACCGGCCCGGAGGACGCGCTGTCCGGATTGCTTGCCGCACATATCGATTTCGCGATCAACGAGCGTCATTTGATCGGGTTGTTGATCAGCGAACTCGACCAATTACCGGACAAGTTCCGCCGCACGTGTGAACAGAATCAACGTGAGTACGTCGCGCTATGGGTCAAGATGCTCGAAGAAGTCCGTCCGGGCCTCGAGTCCGCCACCGCCAGGATCACCGTCAATGCCACTTTGACAGTTGTGGAGAACGCCGTCCGAATCGGCCGGCTTCGCCGTCGCGACGACCTGTCGGACAGACTCTTCGAGATCGGCTGCGCCCTGCTGCTGGGCGCATGAAAAATTCGGGTAAGCGCCACGGGCGGCGGATCGACTCACGAAACTGATCGGAGACGTCATGCGTTTCGATGCAACAGAACTGACGAGCGAGGAGCTTGCTCTTCAGGCTGAAGTGCGGGAGTACCTCGACAAGCGACTCACCCCCGGTACCTACTCGCTCGGACTCGGGATGGCCGGGGCGGTGGATCCGGTGTTCTCGCGAGATCTGGGTCGACGTGGGTGGCTCGGCATGTCGCTGCCGAAGGAATACGGCGGGGGCGGACGGTCAGCAGTGGATCGATTGGTCGTCGTCGAAGAACTTCTCGCGCGGGGAGCGCCGGTCGGCTATCACTGGATCGGAGACAGACAATCGGGTCCGAGCATCGCCGCCAACGGCACGGAAGAACAGAAGCGGTCCTTCCTTCCCGGTATCGCGAGCGGTGAGTTCTCGTTCTCGATCGGGATGAGTGAGCCCGACTCGGGTTCGGACCTGGCATCGGTGCGCACTCGCGCCGAACGTGTCGATGGTGGCTGGAAAGTCAACGGCACCAAGATCTGGACCACCGGCGCCTTCCACGCCACACACATACTCGCCCTGCTTCGAACCTCGGCAGACAAGCACAACGGACTCACTCAGCTGATCGTCGATCGCGACAGCGAGGGCCTGACCGTCTCACCCATTCCGTTCATCGACGGTAGTGAGGACTTCTGCGAGGTGTCGTTCCAGGATGTTTTCGTGCCGGATTCGCGTCGCCTCGGAGACGTCGGAGCGGGCTGGGGACAAAACACCGGTGAACTCGCACTCGAGCGAGGTGGCGTCGACCGTTGGATGTCGCTGATGCCGGTCCTCGAGAACTTCGCGGCCAACCAAGCAGCGCAAGGCGGTCCAGCTGCCCTCGCCGATCTGGGCTCGATTACCGCACGCTGCTGGGCTTTTCGCGGGATGTCGCTGTCCATCGCACGGATGGTCGACGCCGGTCGCTCGCCGGTCACGGAGGCCGCGCTGATCAAGGAGATGGCAACACGCTTCGAACAGGACTGTGTTGCGACCGTCGCGCGGCACCTCGGCCGGGCTCCGGACCTTGCATCCGACGATCCGTACGAGTCGCTGCTCGCCCGGGCCGTGCTGGTGGCGCCGTCGTGGTCGATTCGCGGCGGTACCAACGAAATTCTCCGCACCGTGATCATGAAAGGGTTGGACCGATGAATTCGGGGTCACAGATCAACGCGTATACATTCGACGCCGACCTCGAATCGATGGTCGAGCAATTTTTCGCCGAGAAGTCCGGCACCGAGGTGGTAGCGCAGGCGGAGATCGGCGGTCTGCCCGCCGGATTATGGAGCGCGGCAGTCGAACTAGGGTTACCTCTGGTCGGTCTTCCCGAATCGGTTGGTGGTTCCGGTGGCTCGCTCCTCGACGCCGTGACTGTCCAGCGCGCGGCGGCGAGGCACGCTGCGCCGCTGCCGCTCGCCGAGACGTACCTCGCGGGCAGGCTGGCAACAGCGGGCGGGTTACCCGTGCCCTCCGGAATCGCAACGGTCGCCCCGGGTTCGCCGCGCGACGATGTGCGCCGGACCGACGACGGTTTCCTGTCGGGAACCTTTCACGACGTGCCGTGGGGTAGTGCCGCATCAGTGCTGGCAGCAGTTCTCGGTGATCGCGTCGTACTCCTTGACATCTCCGACGCCGAGATCGGTGGCGGGACGGATCTTGCGGGGCAACCGCGTGAGAGCCTGACGTTCTCCGAAGCGCGGACCATTGACGGCGACAACCCGGTCGATGCCCGGATTCTCAGCAAGCTCGGCGCGTTCTTGCGCTCGGTGCAGATGTCGGGAGCGATGGAGTCGGCGTCGACGTTGACCCGGCGCTATGTGTCCGACCGGGTGCAATTCGGTAGGCCCGTCGCGCAGTTTCAAGCAGTCCAGCAGCATATCGTGACGCTTGCTCAGATGGCTTCGATGTCCACGCTGGCCGTCGATCGCACTGCACATGCACTCATCAGAGGCGACGCCGACTTCGAAGTGAGCGCAACCAAATTGGTGGTTTCGCAGAATGCGCTCGTGAGCGTCCGCGCCGCCCACCAGGCACACGGTGCAATCGGCATGACCCGCGAATACCGATTGCAACAACTGACGCGTCGACTGCACGCCTGGCGATCGGAGTTCGGCGACGAAGTCGCGAGTGCGACGCAACTAGGAGAGGCCGTAGCGGCGTCGCCGTCACTGCACCGCTTGATCACCGACCCAGAACCGACATTGAAGCTGTAATCCTGACCGTCGTAAAGGATTACGTTGCGTTGCAACGAAGATCGCGCTTCAGCACCTTGCCTGCTGCCGACAGCGGCAATGCATCGACGAATTGGAAGGTGCGCGGAGATTTGTATCCGGCTATCAGCGTTTTCACGTGAGCGCGCAGTTCGTCGGCGTCGGCGTCGAAACCATGCCGAAGGACGACCACGGCATGGACACGCTCGCCCCACTGGGCATCGGGCAGACCGATCACGGAACAGGCCGCGACGGATTCGTGTTGTGCCAGAGCGTTTTCGACCTCGGTGGAGTAGACGTTCTCGCCACCGGTGACGATCATGTCCTTGATGCGATCGACGATGAACAGGTAACCGCGGGCGTCGAGGTATCCGGCGTCGCCGGTATGCATCCACCCGCTGCGGAGCACTTCTGCGGTCTCCTTCGGTTTGTTCCAGTATCCGAGCATGACGTGGCTGCCGAACGTGACGATTTCGCCCACCTTGCCGGGTGGGAGTTCCGAGCCGGCCGGGTCGACGATTTTCACCTCGCAATGAGGGAGCGCGCGACCAGCGCTGCGGAGGAGATCACCACCTTCGAGGTGATCGGCTGGACTCAGCATGCTGATGTGCGCGGTTTCAGTCATCCCGTAGCCCTGAGCGAAGGAACTGTTGGGGAACATTTGCATGACCTGCGCGAGAAGCGTCGGAGATATGGGCGATGCGCCGTATCTCAGGATCCTGACGCTGGACAGATCGTAGGTGGTTGCGTCTTCGCCCGTTTCGTTTTTGTGGGCGACCAACATCTGGAGCATTGTCGGCACCAGACCCACGGTTGTCGGGCGATAGCGGTCCACGGCCTCGAGGAACGTCCGTGGGCTGAAGTTCGGTACGAAGACCTGGGTTCCATCCATCAGCGACTGAGCCAACCATCCGACGATCCCGGCAATGTGAAACAGAGGGTTCACCGCGAGGTTCGTTCCGTTGCTGATTGCCACGCCGCCTGCCGCGAGAGTGCCCAGCGCCGAGGTCATCAGCGCTTGATGGCTGATCATCACGCCCTTCGGCACTCCGGTGGTCCCGCCGGTGTAGAGGAGTAGTGCAAGCGTGTCGCCGCCGACGCGCAGATCGTCGACCGGAATCGCCTCCGCGATCACCTGTTCGTAGTCGAGCATTCCGTCCGGAACTCGGTCGTTGCCGCAGTAGACGACAGTGGTCAGGCCTGGACACGCCTCGCGAAGGGTAGATCCGACGGAAGCAAAATTCTCGTCCACGAGTAATACCGTCGACCCTGAATCTTCCAGGGCGTATGTGATTTCCGCCGTGCTCCAGCGAGAATTGACCGGACTGGCCACTGCTCCGAACCACCAGCAGGCCAGGAGCGCCTCGTGGTAGTAGTCGGAGTTCGATGCCAAGATCGCGACTCTGTCACCGGTGCGCAGGCCTAACGTCTGCAGCCCGCCCGCGAGCCTCTTGATCCGGTCGACCGATTCGCGAGACGTGCGCACTCGGCCATCGGAGATCGTCATCACCGCTTCGGGCGACGCTCGTAGGGATCGGTGAACGAATTGAGTCAGCTGCATGCGATTCCTCCTGCGAGTGTGCGGCGAGTGCTCTGACTCGGATCAGTTCCGGCACTGATGCTATTGGCCTGACAATTGCCCTCACCCACCGCCTGAAATCATGCCCCACTCCGGTGCAATCTAGACGATTGTCCAGTTAACTCTGACGATTCCATCCTGCCGTGGGGTGATTTCTGCGAGAGTGTCGAACATGCGAGCAATCCTGGTAGCCGGTATGAGTGCGTTCGTGGCGGTCGTCTCGGCGCCCTCTGCCGGCGCCGAAACGACTACGAACCAAGTGCGCTCGTTTTCCGAGACCACGTCAGTCGGGGTCCACAATTCCTACGAGAAGGCGACGTTTCCGTACTTCGCCGACGCTTTGGATTCCGGGGCGTCGTTGCTCGAGCTGGACCTGTGGACCAACGGGGGCGGTCCGGACTGGCGTGTGTCGCACATGAATCCGGTGGTGAGCGACAGCAACTGCGTCGGCGCTCAGGACGCATCCGGGTTGCGAAGCGGTCTACGAGATCAGGGATTCCGTGGATGCCTGGCAGATATGCGGGCGTGGCACGAGGCCAATCCCGAGCATCCGCCGGTGATGATCAAGTTGGAAATCAAGGACGGGTTCACTGCCGGGTACGGACGTGGGCCCGCGGATCTCGACGCCCTGATTCTCGGGACACTCGGAGACGCGGTTTTCACGCCGGCCGATTTGATGGGGGAGTCCTACTCCACCCCGGATGCCGCCGTCACCGAGCGTGGATGGCCGAGCACCTCCGAAATGACCGGGAAATTTCTGTTCGAGCTGATACCGGGAACGATCGAGGAGGGAAACCCTCTCGATACGGAGTGGACGGACCGGCAGTATGCGACGCACCTGCGAGATCTGTCCTCCGCCGGGCTCGTCGAACTCGGCGCCGCCTTTCCCGCTGTTCACCGTGCATCACCGGGAGACCCACGTCTCGACCGCTATACCGACCCGGGGATCCGTCCGTGGTTCGTGATTTTCGACGGTGACGCTCTCGACTACACCGCCGGAGTCGTGGATCCGAGTTGGTACCACGATCGCGGCTACCTGCTCGTCATGACCGACGCGCACAAGGTCGCTCCGCAGATCGACGGAACCCATGCCACCGAAACCGAGGCGAGCGAGCGTCTCGACCTGTTGGCCGGGCAGCACGCAAGTTACATCACCGCGGACTGGTCGAGGTTGCCGAACGTACTGTCCACCGTGGTGCCGCGTCGGTGATTTTCGAAAGGCCGGATCGTGAAGAGCGAGATCTGACGGGCGGCAATTCTCAGGAACAGGGTGCAGGATGGGTTCATGCGCACTGTCACGTGGAATCCCGAAGTCTACGGCCGCTATTCGGGTGAGCGGTCACGCCCGTTCGTGGACCTGGTGTCACGGGTGGCCACCGAAGACCCGACGCGGGTAGCCGACCTCGGCTGCGGATCAGGCACCCTGACCGCGATGCTCGGGGAAAGATGGCCGGACGCCTCGGTATCCGGATTCGACTCGTCTCCCGAAATGGTCGCGCAGGCCCCTACAGACCTACCGGGAAACGTCACCGTCGAGTTGGGGGACATCATGTCCTTCGACGCCACCGGTTACGACGTGGTCGTCAGTAACGCTGCATTGCAGTGGGTTCCGAGCCATCGCGAGCTGATCGACCAGTGGGCGGACACCCTGGAATCCGGATCGTGGCTGGCGTGGCAGGTGCCGGGTAACTTCGATGCTCCGTCCCATGCGCTCATGCGAGATCTCGCGGAATCAGCGGAATGGAGTGAGCGACTGGGTGGCGTCCTACGCGGCCCGGAAGGCGTCGACAGTCCAGTTCAGTACGCGCAGCGTCTCCAAGAACACGGATTCGACGTCGACGCCTGGGAGACGACGTACGTACACGTGCTGGCAGGTGCCGACCCGGTGCTCGGATGGGTACGGGGGACGGGGTTACGACCCGTGCTCGACGTTCTCGGCGAAGCTGACGCTCCGGAGTTCGAGCGTCAGTATTCCGATCTGCTGAGGGAGGCCTACCCCGCAACAGCCGCCGGAACGCTCTTTCCGTTCCGGCGGGTGTTCTGCGTCGGACGCAAACGGTAACTACTCGGCTGGGTTGCGGTCAGCCGATCACTGCGCCGTGACAAAGCCTTCCGAGACCAGCCAGTCGCGGGCCACGTCCGCCGGCTCCTTGCCGTCGACGTCGACCTGCCGGTTGAGCTCGGTCATCACCTCGTTGGTCAGTCGCTCCGAGATCGGTGCCATGACTTCTGCTACCTGCGGATGTGCTTCCGCGAAGTCCTTTTTCATCACCAGTGCCGGATTGTATTTCGGGAAGAACTGGAGATCGTCGTCGAGCAGAACGAGATCAAGTGCGATGATGCGACCGTCGGTGGTGAACACCTCGCCGAACTTGCACTGATCGCCATCGGCTGTCGCCTGGTAGATGATGCCGGTCTGCAGGATCTGGCGTTGGGCACGAGAGGCGTCGAAACCGTATTTCGCTGCCAGGCCGGGATATCCGTCCTGGCGGACGTTGAACTCGGTCTCGACGCACGTCACCGCAGCTCCGGGATCGGATTCGACCAACTTCGCGTAGTCGGAAACGGTCTTGACACCGGTCTTCTCAGCGGTCTCCTTGCTCATCGCCAATGCATACGTATTGTTCATCGGCGCCGGATCGGTCCACACCATGTCGTTCGCAGCAAGGTCAGCATCGCGGACGGCCTCGAACTGCGCCTGCGAATCGGGAAGCGGTGTCTCGTTGCCGAGGTAGTTGATCCAGCCGGTTCCGGTGTATTCGTACGCAAGATCGATCTGGCCGTTCAACTGTGCGTCACGGGTGCTGTTCGAGCCCTGGATGTTCGTGAGATCTCGAACATCCGCGCCCGCAGCGGCCATCGCGAATTCGATGACGTACCCGAGCACGATCTGCTCGGTGAAGTCCTTGGAGCCGACGGTCATCTTCACACCCTCGAGCTCCGGAACCGGCTCGATGCTGCCGGGGCCGACGGCCAGGGGCAGTGCGCCACCGGACTCGAGACCACACGAAGCGACAAGTGTGAGGCCGATCGTGGCAACCGCGAGTTTCCAGCCCCACGTTCTGGTGATCGAAGTCTTGGTCATCGCAATCCCTTGGGCCCGAGATAAGTTTCGGCGAGCGCGCCGAGCCAGTCGATCAGCAAGGCCAGCGACACCGCCAGTACGGCACCGACAACGAGGGTGACGTTGTCGCGGAGCTTGTATCCGGTGTCGATCAGAATGCCGAGTCCGCCGGCACTGACCAGGAAGCACAGCGTCGCGGTACCGACGGCCAGAACGAGCGAAGTACGCAGTCCTGCAAGGATGTACGGGACGGCCATCGGGAACTCGAGTTGACGTAGGACCGTGAGCGAAGACATTCCCTGCCCGCGCCCCGCATCGATCAAGGTCTTGTCCACTTGCTGGTAGCCGAGGATGGTGTTGCGCAGCACCGGAAGCAACGAATAGAACGCAATGGGAAACACGCCGATCCAGAAGCCGGTCGTTCTTGTCGCGAGATAGAACAGCACGAGCAGGCCGATGGCAGGCGCTGCGGCTCCGATGTTGGCTATTCCCACGAAGAACGGTGCCAGGCGGGTGAATTTCGGCCTGGTCAGCAGGGTTCCGAGTGGAACCGCGATGGCGACGACGATGATGACCACGGCGGCGGTGATCAGTACGTGCTGCCAGGTCAGAGTGACGATGTTGTCGAGGTTGATGCTCGCCTTCTGCGTCGCGTTGAGATCTCGGCTGAATGCCCAGATCAACACGCCCGCAACCAGGATCAGGACGATGACCGGCTGCACATACAGTCGCATCCGTTCCGCACGGCGCGTGGCGGCGTTCTCGGCCGCACCCAGATCGGGGGCGTCCGGTTCCATCTCAGGCGCGGAGACGCGCTCCTCTGTCGTGGCAGTCATGTTCAACCCTCGACGTTCTCGGTGTCTGGCTCTTCGTCGTGGTCGTGCGCATGCTCCTCGCGCATTTCGGAGAGATGGCTGACCAGTGTGTCGATGGTGATGAGACCGACGTACTCGCCACGCCGTCCGGTGACCACGGTGGACGCATTGCTCTCTGCGAGAAGAGCTTCCAACGCATCCTGCAGGGTGGACTGGATGGACACGGCTTCGCCGATCTCGTTACCGACACCTCGAAGAGTCGACGCATGGGCGAGGTGGCCGGGCGAGACCCAGCGAAGCGGCCGTCCGCGCTGATCGAGAATCAGGGCCCACTTCCACTTACGCGCTGCGAGTGCGGTTCTCAAATCATCGACCGAATCGGTTTCGCGGGCGGTGAGGCACTGCTTGAGTTTGATCTGGCGCACGCGTGTCAGGGTCAGCTGCTTGAGCGAGGCGTCCGCCCCGACAAATCCGGCGACCATGTCGTTTGCGGGATTGGCGAGAATCGCTTCCGGAGTGTCGTACTGCATGATGCTGGATTGATTGCCCAGCACGGCAATACGGTCACCGAGTTTGACTGCCTCGTTGAAATCGTGCGTGACGAAGACGATGGTCTTACCCAACTCCGACTGCAGACGCATCAGTTCGTCCTGGAGCAGGCCGCGGGTGATCGGATCGACGGCACCGAAAGGTTCGTCCATCAACAGCACCGGAGGATCGGCAGCCAGCGCCCGCGCCACGCCCACACGCTGTTGCTGCCCACCGGACAATTGGCGAGGGTAGCGGTCGCGATAGGTATCGGGATCGAGGCCTACGAGGTCGAGCATCTCGTCGGTGCGCGCTGCGATACGTTTCTTGTCCCAACCGATCAGACCCGGGACAGTCGCGACGTTCTTCGCAATCGTGAAGTGCGGGAACAAGCCTGCCTGCTGGATCGAGTACCCGATGCCACGGCGGAGCTTGTCCGGGTCGATCGACAGCGCGTCCTTGCCGTCGATGGTGATCTTGCCGGAGGTAGGTTCGATCAGGCGGTTGATCATGCGCATCGTCGTCGTCTTGCCGCAACCCGAAGGTCCGACGAAGACCACGATTTCACCGGCCGGAACAGTCAGCGAAACATTGTCCACCGCTGCAGCTTTCTGGCCCGGGTACCGCTTGGTGACGGACTCCAGGACGATCTCGACCCCGGATACCTTCTGATCTGTGGATACGTCAGACGGAATGGTTTCAGTCATTGCAGCCCCTTCGAAGTAGTGAGACGACCGATGACGACGTAGATTCCGTCGAGAATCAGAGCGAGAATGACGATCAGTACGGTGCCGACCAGCGCTTGCGGAACAGCATTCGGGCTACCGACACGCGAGAGTCCGGAGAAGATCAGGTTTCCCAGACCAGGACCTTTGGCGTACGCCGCGATGGCGAGGATGCCCATGAGCATCTGTGTACTGACCCGCATGCCGGTGAGGATCGACGGCCACGCGATCGGTAGCTCGATTCGACTCAGTACGTGCATGCGATTCATTCCGACACCGCGGGCTGCGTCCGTGATCGCCGGGTTGACTGCATCCAGACCGATGATCGTGTTCCGAATGATCGGGAGCAGGGCATACAAGATCAACGCGGTGATCGTGGGAGCGACGCCGAGACCGAGAATCGGAATGAGCAGTCCGAGGAGGGCGAATGAAGGAACCGTCAGGATCGTGCTGGCCAACGCCGTAGCGATGGAGGATCCCGCCGGGCTCCGGTAGACGAGAATGCCGATGATCACGGCGGCGATCGTCGCGATGATCACGGACTGGATAACTGCTGAAACATGAAGGTACGAGTCGGTCAACAACTGTTGTCGTCGTGCAACGACAAAATCCCATAGCGCGCCCATATTTCCGAACCCACTTTCTTCGGACTTCTGCTCGCTCGAACGTCTTCCCTCGACACCGACCGGCGCACAAGGGCTTTCCCCACAGCCTCCGTAGGCCGAGGGGTTTCCCTCGACTGTCGTCCAAAAACTGAGATACTGCAACTAATTCCGATTGCAGCGTGTCGGATGTTGTTCTGGACGTGAGATTTTGCGAGACGCGGGTATGTACCCACTGCGAGCAGAGTTGAAACGCGCTGGAGATGGCAAAGCGGGAGAGTTCCGCAGAACTCTCCCGCATTGCTTGATTTGTCCGAATTGGCCTCAGGCCCAGCTGAGCACATCCTCATCGGAGAGGCGCGGCAGACGATCGAACCAGGGGTTCTCACCGGGATGGCCGATGTTCACCACGAGGATCGTCTTGAAACGTCCGTCTGCGAAGAATTCGCCGTCGATGCCGTCGGCGTCGAACCCGGCCATCGGGCCGGCGACCAGACCCTGTGCGCGAATCGCGAGGATCACATAGCCGGCCTGAAGTGCGGCATTGAACCGACTCGTCGAACTGGCGGCAGCCTCGTCGGATTCGAAGTAGTCCTTCATCTCCGGGCGAATGGGGAACAGGTTGGGGATGTGCTTGTAGAACTCGGTGTCCACCGCCAGAACGGCAACTGCAGGAGCGGCCTCGGTCTTGGCTTTGTTGCCGTCTGCCATGTGCTCGACGAGGCGTGCTTTGCCTTCCTCGGTACGGACGAACAGCACACGTAGCGGATTGGTGTTGGCCGCGGTCGGTGCCCACTTCGCGAGCTCCCAGATCGCAGTCAGTTCGTCGTCGGTCACAGGTTCGTTCGAGAAGGAGTTGGCGGTGCGAGCCGCAGTGAAGAGGAGTTCGCGGCCGGCTTCGTCGAGTTGCTGGGCGGTGAATGGCGTGGCTGCGTCGAGAGACATCGGGGGTTTCCGTTCCGTGGTAGCTCGACCGAGCATCACCCGGTAAAGCTAGTTGCTAGTAAAAAAATAGTGCCTACGGATACGTTAGCACTGTGGCTAGGATGGTGGGGTGGCAAGCAAGAGCGAAGCGGGACACGAGCCCCGCGCATGTGACGGGGCTCTGGCCCGCGCGTTCGGCTTCCTGGGCAAACGGTGGAACGGCGTCATTCTCGGCACGCTGCTGAACGGGCCGGCGGGATTCTCCGAACTCAAGCGCGCGGTGGGCGGGATCAGTGATTCGGTGCTCTCGGAACGCCTGACGGAGTTGGCAGGGGCAGGCCTGGTGACGAGGAGCGTCGATGCAGGTCCGCCCATCGCCGTGGAGTACGAACTCACAGCGTCGGGGCAGGCGCTGCTCCCCGCTCTCAGTGAACTGACAACGTGGGCCGCCGAAAATCTGCCACCCGAGAGTTGCTCGAACTGAGCGCTCGCTAGGACGCCGGCGCCGCGACCGCGTGGGTCGCGCTTCTGTGGGACGAAATCTCGTAGGAAGCGACGAAACATCTACGCAACGTAGATGCAACGTAACCAAAACTAGTGTTCTGGATCACACAGTGTTCGTGTGGTCGAGAGGCCTTTGGTCACGAATCTGTGGGCAGAACGGGTCCTGGTTCGCTACCGGTGGTGGATGAGGACAAGGTTCCGCGGGTTGAGCACACAGCTCGCGGAACCGCCCCACCACACGCCCCGACGAGGGCACCGGCCGACAGGAGTTCAGGTGTCCGTAGTTGCGGAAGTCCCGGCGATCGATTTCGCGGAGACCGAATTCGATTGGGCGCAGCGATCGACGCTGATTCGTGAAGTCGACCCACTCGTTCCGGGGCCACCATCCTTGGCGATGTGTCTGAGCGAACCGACCCGCGGACTGGTCGACATCGCTTCACTGCTTCTCGCGGCTCCGTGGTTGCTTCGATCGCCGCGTGGGGACGGGCATCCGGTCCTCGTTCTCCCCGGATTGCTGACTTCGGACGTTTCGACTCTCGCCTTGAGGACATACCTCAGCTTTCTCGGATACCGGGTTCACGGTTGGAATCTGGGTCTGAACACCGGTCCGACGGCGACGGTGGTCGACGGACTGCCTGCCGCATTGGCCGAGGTAGCAGATCGATACGAGCAGAAGGTGTCGGTAATTGGCTGGAGTCTGGGCGGTATCTACGCTCGAAAGCTGGCGAGGGACCTGCCGGATTCGGTGCGTCAGGTAGTGACACTGGGAAGTCCTTTCGGTCTCACCAGTCTGGAGCAGACGAGAGTCGGATCTCTCTACGCTCGTTTGTCCGGCAATCACGCGATACTGCCTCCGGTCGACGGCATCGAATCCGAACAGGGATCGCCTATTTCCGTTCCCGCCACGTCGGTCTACTCCAGGCACGACGGTATCGTTCCATGGCAAGCGTGCTGTGAAACCTCGGCAGGCCTGTCGGAAAGCATTGCGGTGCAAGGCAGTCACATGGGGTTGACCCACAACCCGTCGGCGTTGTGGACCGTTGCCGATCGTCTGGCGCAGGACGTCGACAACTGGCAACCTTTTGCGGCTCCGAAACGGCTTCGACGCATGTTTCCCTGCTGAGGTGCGAGGCTGAGGTCCGAGGCCGGGGTGTGGGGGAGAACCCTGAGTCTGACGCGGGGACGGACTCGTACCTGAGGACACACCGCGTCGGAAAAGATGGGTCCATGGCCTGATGCGCACAGGTGGATCGGCAGCGGATAGTGGAGGTCGACGCGGATGAACCGCGAGTTCCGTTGAAAGGAAACAACACATGACCTCCCCGATGAATACCCGCAAGCTCACCCGCGCCCGCTCGGGAGCAATGTTCGGTGGGGTGTGCGCCGGAATCGCTCGGTACTTCGGTTGGAAGTCGTCGACAGTCCGCTTGCTGTTCGTACTCTCGTGCCTGCTGCCCGGCCCGCAGTTTCTGATCTACATCGTGATGTGGATTTTCATTCCTCGTGAGCAGATCTGACCGAACCGCTCAACGGCGGCGGTCTTTCAGGCATTGCTTGGCCTCGTGCAATTCCTCCGAACTCAGTGGAGGAAGGGGCAGTGCGTCACGGTGCAAGCCCTCCGTGCGTAGGCCGTCGAGCATTACCGAGAGGTATCGACGCCACACGGTCGGGTTGACGGGCTGAGCAAATTCGGTGACTGCGCCCACCATGAAGATGAGGCCGAACAGGTCCGTCGGTACGGCGTCGGTGCGCAGCATCCCGGCCTCCTGGGCCCGGTAGAAGATCCTCTCGACCGACGGTTCGATGATGGATCGTTGGCATGCGACTTGCTCGCATCCCTCGTCGGTTCCGTTCAGGACGTCTTTGAGTCCGCGGTTGACCGACATACGGCTGCAGGCGAATTCGGCAAAGGTGACAAGTCCGTCCCACGGATCCGGATTGGCAAGTGACGCGTCCGCGGCCGCTGCCATGTCGGCGAAGTTCTGCTGGAAGACTCCGTCGATCAATTCTTCTTTGCTGGCGAACCGCCGATAGACCGTTCCGACGCCGACCCCCGCGCGCCGGGCGACGTCGTCGAGTGTGACGTCGATCCCTTCTTCGGCGAACAATTCACGTGCGGCGTCGATGATCAACTGCCGATTACGTGCAGCATCGGCGCGAAGGGGGCGCTCCATTGCGGTACTCATGTCCCCACTCTACCCGCCAAGTGGAGACAGCCTCTCCGTTTTCGTGTAGCGTTTTTGCTAACCGGAGAAGCCATCTCCGCATAGGTTGGGCGAGGGACTATGTCAGACATTGCTGAACGGACTGAATTCGAGCAGTCCTCAGCGCCTTCAGGGGACAACCACGCAAAGCGGTGGCTGGTTCTCGCGGTTCTGGGAATTGCGCAGCTGATGGTGGTCTTGGATGCCACCATCGTCAACATCGCGCTGCCTGCTGCGCAGCGCTCACTGGAGTTCGGTGATTCGGACCGCCAGTGGATCATCACGGCATACGCATTGGCGTTCGGCAGTTTGCTGCTACTCGGCGGTCGATTGAGCGACTTGTTCGGGCGCAGGCGAACTTTCATCGTCGGCCTGATCGGCTTCGCAGTCGCTTCCGCCATCGGTGGCGCAGCCGTCAACTTCGAAATGCTTGTTGCCGCTCGTGCCGGCCAAGGCGTATTCGGTGCGCTCCTTGCCCCGGCAGCCCTGTCGCTGCTGTCCGTGACATTCACGGATCCAGGTGAGCGTGCCAAGGCGTTCGGTATCTTCGGTGCCGTTGCCGGCGGTGGTGGCGCCATCGGACTGCTGCTCGGCGGCGCACTCACCGAGTGGGTCGACTGGCGCTGGTGCCTCTTCGTAAATCTCTTCTTCGCGGCGATCGCCCTGGTCGGAGCAGTCCTGTTGCTCGCGCCGCACACCAGTGACTCGCGACCCAAACTCGACATCCCCGGAACGATCCTGGTGTCGATCAGCTTGTTCAGCATCGTCTTCGGATTCTCGAAGGCCGAGTCGGACGGGTGGAGTGCAACTCCCACTATCTCGTGGCTCGTTGCCGGCGTCGTGTTCATGGCGGCGTTCATCTACTGGCAGACCAAGTCCGAGCACCCACTTCTTCCGCTGCGGGTGGTCCTCGACCGAATCCGGGCGGGCTCGTACCTGGCGATCTTCCTTTCCGGCGCAGGCATGTTCGCAGTCTTCCTGTTCCTGACGTACTACATGCAGCTGATCCTCGGGTACAGCCCGATCATGACCGGCCTCGCATTCATGCCGATGGTGTTCGGAATCGTGACAGCGGCAACGCTTTCGACAGCGGTTTTGCTGCCGCGCGTCGGTCCGCGAGTGCTGATCGTGAGCGGAATGGTCATCGCGGCGATCGGAATGACGCTGCTGGCCCAGATTTCCGTGGACAGCACCTATGCAGTCCACATTCTGCCGGGGCTCGTCGTCACCGGACTCGGCATGGGCAGCATTTTCGCCCCGTCGATGCAGGGAGCAACTTCAGGCGTGCATCACGAAGATGCCGGCGTCGCATCTGCCACGGTCAACACGATGCAGCAGGTGGGCGGCTCGATCGGAACTGCACTGCTCAGCACGATTGCCGCCTCGGCTTCCACCAACTACCTGGTGGGCCGCGAGATGAATCCGCTGACTCAGGCGCAGGCCGCCGTCGAGAGTTACACCACGACGTTCTATTGGGCCGCAGGCATATTCGCGGTCGGTGCGGTCTTGACCGGACTGGTTCTTCGGAGTGGACTGCTTCCGGATTCGCCGGAAGGTGAACCGGTAATCGCCCACTGACAGCAAATTTCGGGGTCGACGCCGCAATGGCGTCGACCCCGAAATCGACTCAGCAGTTCTTCCCGGGCGTTGCCTGAAACCGATGAAGGACGTGATCGAGTTGCTCGGAGGACAGCGCCGGCACGGGCAGTTCCCGATGGTCGGTGCGCGACGCGCAGAGTCCGTCGATCATGAACCCGAGTGCGCGGCGGTAAGCCTGAGGGGCCTCGTCGCCACCGAACTTCTGGGCCATCTTGACGACCTGCATGAGAAGCGGAATGTCGTTGACTTCGAAGTCGCTGCGCAGGGTGCCCTGTTCCTTGGCTCGATTGACAAGTACCGCAGTGTGTCGAGCGATCCCGGCGCGCGCGCGAGCGAAGGTGTCGGACGTGAAGCGTCCGTCCATCAGGAGATCGCCGAATCCGCGGTTGTCTGCCATGCGCAGAGAGATCACGTCGAGAAAGTAGACAAGACCTTCCCAGGCGTCGGGCATCTCTCGGGCGGTGGCGGCGATCGTTTCGATCTCGGAACACCGCGTGTCGAACAGTGCCTGGATCAGTTCGTCCTTGCTGGCGAACCGGCGATAGACGGTGCCGACGCCGACGCCGGCGTGCTTCGCGACGTCCGCCAGCGTGGCGTCGAGTCCTTGGGCAGCGAACACCTCGCGAGCGGAGTTGAGGATGCGCTCGAGGTTGGCCTTGGCGTCGGACCGAAGGCGCGGCTGTGAGCAGTCGGCCGAGGTCCCCGCATGAGAAGCGTCGGGGTGTGTTGTCGGCATCCTCACAGTCTACGGCACTAAGCGGAATGATCGATTCCGTTAGTGCTATATTACTAAGCGGAACGTGTGGTTCCGATTGTCCGTATGAGAGAAGCCGATATGAGCACGTCTGACATCTGGGTCGGGAGCAATCCGATCTCGATGGTGGGTACGCGGAGTGCAGGTTTCGCGGCAACGAGGCTTCGCGCCCTTGCCGGCGACGGCGCCTTTGCTCAGCTCGTTCGTTTTGCCCTCGTCGGCGGAGCCAGCAACATCTTGTACTTTGCCGCTTTTCTGGCGCTGCGCGGTGACGGAGCGCTGGTCGCCAACGCAGTTGGTGCGGTCTTGAGCACCATTCTGGCCAATGAGCTGCATCGCCGGCTCACCTTCCACGCCGCGGATCGCGTCAACTGGTTCACCGCGCAGTGGGAAGGCGGTGGACTCGCACTGGTCGGGTTGATCGCCAGTTCTGCCGCCATCAGTGCGCTCGGCTTCCTTCTCCCAGGCGCCGACGGGCTTCTTCAAGCCGGGCTTGTGATCGCCGTGAGCGGAATTGTCGGTGGCCTGCGATTCGTCGCCCTTCGCGGTTGGGTGTTCTGAGCGGTTCTCGAATTCGGATCGGACTCGGCTCGTAGGGAACACTGAGACCCATGAGCCTTTCGATAGCCGACTCCGGCATCCGTCTGGCTGTGCTCTGCATCGTCATGGCACTTGTCGCCACGCTCGTCTACCGATTCACCTATCTCGGTAGCGTTCGGGTGGTCCCCGGTGCCCTCGCTCGTGGCGCTCTTCAGCTGGCTGCGATTTCGTTGATCCTTGCCGCCGCCTTGGCCCACATCTGGTCGGCGCTCCTCGTGCTCGCCGGCATGTTCGTTGCGGCGTCTTTCACCGCGGCACGACGCTCGAACGCGGGGACGTCCGGAGTTTGGCTGACCATCGCGTTGGCGTCGGGAATCGGTGTGGTTCTGCCACTGATGCTGCTGTCCGGAGTGGTTCCGCTGCAAGGCGTCGCTCTGGTGCCGATCGGCGGCATTGTTCTGGGTGGCGCGATGACTGCAACATCGATGGCAGCCAAACGCGGACTCGACGCCGTCGACGACCGGTACGGGGAAGTGGAAGCAGCACTGAGCCTTGGATTTTCCCAACGCGATGCGCGGTGGGAGGTAGCCCGCACCGCTGCCTCCGATGCTCTGCTGCCTGGAGTCGACCAGACACGCACCGTCGGCCTCGTGACATTGCCCGGAGCCTTTGTCGGTGTGTTGCTCGCGACGGGATCGGCCGTTCAGGCCGGTGCTGTGCAAATTCTTGTATTGGCAGGGTTGTTGTTGGCACAAACCTGCTCGGTGGCCGTGGCGTTGGAACTCGTCGCCCGCGGTTTCGTCTTTCGAGGTCAAGCTGTCAGGCCTGCGCGAGTTCGTTGATCTTGTCGCTGCGAAGGACGCGGCCGGGAAGATCGGGGGTGTTTGCCGCGAGGGTGATCATTGCCCTGCCGATGTTTTCACTGGTGGTCACGCTGCTGGGCCACACCCTGCGTAAGAGTGGGTGGAGAGGCACGGAGATTTGATACGACCGTGTCGATTCGTGAATCGTCCATGTATTCGACCAGCACTCGGTTGCCGACCATCACAACGGAACGGACTGGAGATCATCCGGCCGGAATGGCCAACTGAACGCTTGACCTGCAATTATGAGTCCATTTTGATCCGACTCGCGACTAAAGTCCCTACAAACCGGCTGGACGGTTGGCTGAAAATAGTTTTATGGACGAAGGAGTTGATGAAATACACGTTCTCGGATCGGAGTCCGCCGGTCGAATGGTAGAGGCGTCGGCGATCATCGTTCTCGGTGCGCTCTGTGCAGTAGTCGCAGGTTCGGGTGTGTTCTTTGTCGTCGGATCGATTGGTGGCTTCGCCCGATTGCTCTACCTGGTTGTTCGTGGTCCGCTCAACTCTTGCTCGGTACCGGTGTCGAATGTCGAGCTGGCGCCTTCGAGAACGTCATGTGGTCGTTGATGCTCCCGAACGTCGAGTGAAGACGATCAAGGATGTAGTTCTGACGCATGTTCCACGGTGACTTCGATCCCTGCTTCGGGAACTGTTCCACAGCGCGCATGACGTACCCCGACGCCAGGTCCAGGATCGGCCGCTGGTCCATCTCTTCGCTCGCGTGCGGCACGCACTTCGAATAGCCGCGCTTGTCCATCTCCGTCAGCAGTCGGCAGACGTACATCGACGTGAGATCTGCTCGCAGAGTCCACGAGGCGTTGGTGTAGCCGACGCACATCGCGAAGTTCGGTACGTCGCTGATCATCATGCCCTTGTAGACGTAACGATCACCGAGGGTGACGGGTTCGCCGTCCACTTCGATCGACATCCCGCCGCACGCTTCCATCTTCAATCCTGTTGCAGTGACGATGATGTCAGCTTCGAGTTCGCGACCTGACGCGAGACGAATTCCAGTCTCGGTGAAAGTGTCGATGCGATCGGTCTCGATCGAGGCCTTGCCGGATCGGAGGGCTTTGAACAAATCGCCGTCCGGTACGACGCACAAGCGTTGATCCCAGGGATCGTAGGTGGGTGTGAAGTGAGGATCGAGTGGGATCTCTTCCGGGAGTTGGCGACTGATCGCGAGGTTCAGCAACCGCTTTGCACGCGCTGGACTGCGCCGGCACAGTTGATAGAAACTCAGGTTCACTACGATGCTCTTCCATCGAGCGATGCTGTGCGCGAGTTGATTCGGCAATACTGCGCGGATGGTGTCCGATACCTTGTCGCTGGACGGCAGAGCCAGAATGTATGTCGGTGATCGCTGGAGCATGGTGACATGGCTCGCGTCGCGCGACATCGTGGGGACCAAAGTGACTGCGGTGGCGCCGCTTCCGATCACAACGATCTTCTTGTCGGAGTAATCGAGATCCTCGGGCCAGAACTGCGGGTGCACTACGTCGCCGCTGAATGATTCACGTCCAGGGAAGTCGGGGGTGTATCCGCCTTCGTAGCTGTAGTAACCACTGCACAGATAGAGGAAGTTGCAGGTCAGGGTTTCATCTTCGTCACCGGTCGTGACAGTGACCGTCCACGTCGAGTCCGCTGACGACCATGATGCGGCCGTCACCTTCCGGTTGTACCGAATCTTCTTGTCGATCCCGTTCTCTCGCGCGGTGTCGCGCACGTACCGGAGGATCGAATCACCGTCGGCGATTGCTTTGGCATCTGTCCACGGCCGAAACGGGTAGCCGAGCGTGAACATGTCGGAATCCGACCGGATGCCAGGGTATTTGAAGAGGTCCCAGGTTCCGCCACTGTTCGCACGGGCCTCGAGGATTGCGTACGACTTGCCGGGAAGCTCGGTCTGGAGTCGATACGCAGCACCGATGCCGGACAAGCCGGCGCCGACGATCAGGACATCGAGGTGTTCGGTGCTCATCAGTTCGGACTCCGTATCGATCGTGTGGGGCCACCGGGCAGACTAAGTGTTCGATCTCCACACTACTGAACGATGCTCAGTAAGGCGAGGATGACCATGTGATCGTCGGCGGTCGGATAGCCGCACACAGTGGTTTACCTGCGGCGTCGGTGAGGCCGAGGTCTCCGTGGAGCATGCCGGAAGCGTCGGCCTCCTCGGCGATGTGCTCGGGGATCGCGTCGAGCATCAGCTTTGCGCGCCGAAACATCTCGAACGTCTGGTCATCGGATACCGTCACCCAGGACAGGTAGATGAAGCGTCCGCGAGGTGGACCCTGGATGTATGGACCGAGTAAGTCCCAGGCACCGGACTTTCGCTCCAGACTCGCTGTCAGTTCCCATCGCACTGTCTCGGTATCTCCCGGTACGAGGTCGAGGATTTCGTGTGGCTTGCCTCGGCGCTGAACGCCGACGTGGATGTTGCTGCGCTCTTCGAAGGTTGCGGTTTCGGAACACTCACGTCCGGGCAGGCTGTGACCGGTGATGATGATCTGCATATCGACATCATGCTCTGCATAGGTCGGGAGGGGTTGGCGTGGTGAGTCGTTCGGGTAGAACCTTTGTTGCGGCCGTGGTGGCGAGCATTCTGTTGTCGGGTCTCGGGTGGGGGTCAGGTGTTGCAGTGGCGACGGCGGACGAACCGGAAGTCGCGGGCGCGCTGGAGTCCTATGGCGAACTCTCGGCCGCAGTGTTTCCGGTCGGCGCCGGTGAGACGCAGCGGGTCGTCTATCGAACTCTGCGTACCGCTGACAGATGGGGAGAGTCGTCAGGGTCCGTGTTTCTGCCGGAAGGCGCCCCACCGGCGGGCGGTTGGCCCGTCATCTCCTATGCCCACGGAACTTTGGGCAGTGCGGATCAGTGTGCACCCTCGTCGACCGGATTCGGTCCGGGCGAGATCGAACCGATCGAACGCTGGTTGGAGCAGGGGTACGCGGTGGTCGCTACCGACTACTCGGGAGTTGGTACCGACGGGGTGCTGGCCTATCTCGACGGACATGCCGCCGGGGCGAATGCCGTCGACATCGTGCGGGCCGCGCACGAGTTGTACGGCAATGTGCTGAGTCCGCGGTGGATGGTCGCGGGTTTGTCCGAAGGTGGTCATGCGGCGTACTTCGCGGGACACGATGCCACCACTCGTGCACCGGAATTGGATTTCCGTGGCTCGGTTGTCGTCGCAGGCCCCACACACATGGAAGGGCTGTTTCCGTTGGGCGGCCCGCTGTTTCCCGACATCGGTATCACCGGGCTGGTGGGATATGCGCTGTACGTCCTGGCCGGGATCGACGATCAACGACCCGAAGAGAACATTCGCGAGGTTCTCTCGCCGCAGGGGATCGAGTGGATGGAAAAGGCTCGGACACTGTGCGCCGGAGATCTCGGCCGACACATTCGAGCCGAACGAATCCAGTTGAGCTCGTTGTTTTCTCGGTCGGTATGGACGCCGCGCATGTACGACCTGTTCCGCGAGATGATGCAGGTGCCGGTCGACGGCTACGACCGTCCACTGCGCGTGGTGCAGAGCGTGTCGGACACAACGGTTCCTGTCGCCCTTACCTGGGCGCAACTGGTCGACATGCGTTCGCGGGGAACGCAGTTCGAGTATCAAGAACTCGCCGGAATCAGCCACGGTCAAACGACGGTCGCTTCGATGGACCAGACCATGGAGTTCGTCGATCGATTGATGAGGTGATGTCCTGGTGGTGTGGTTGTCCAGGGTGGCTGTTCAGCGCATACGCCGCGGACCGTAATCGTGGCCACCGTTGGCGAACCACACGATTGCCGCAATCGCGTACAGGATGCAGACCAGGAGTAGTAGGCCGCCTGCGATCCACAGCGAGATCTGACCGAGCCGTTTCACTCGATCGGACGCATACCGCGACCCGGCCATATCGCCGTCAGCCCACAGCGGATACACGTTGAAGGCGTGCGTGAAAGCGGAGAAGGAAAGCGGCCAGAAGAACAGCAGCGAGACCACTGCCCAGCCCGCATTGACGGGTGGTCGAATCGGGTGCTGAGGAACGGATTGCTGGACAGTGGGTTGATCCGGGGTGGTCATGGGGGGGCTCCTGACATGAGGTGGCCCTTTCGACGCTACTGCGATGGAGCTGAAGAATCACTGAGTGTGCGCGATCAGCCGTAATGCCAGTCGCGATCCATCCGTCGGAAGTACGGAAAGAGTGTGGCCTCCTCGAAATCGAGGTGCGACTGCATATGATCCGCCAATTCGGAGATTGCGGCGTGTGCCCGATTGACCGTGGAGGATTCGGTGCTCAGCGCGAGCGACGCACGCTTGGCTTCCGACACGATCTCCCCGACAAGCTTGTGTTCTGCCTGCAGTCGTTCGACCGCAGGGGCCAACTCGGGAAAGTTCCTGGTCATTACCGGGAACATTCGTTGATCTTCGATGGTGTGGTGCAGAGTCAGCGTGTTGCAGTAGAAGTCGCAGTTGACCCGTAGTTGCCAGACGAAATCCGCGATCGTCAGATTGTCGATCATCTCGGGTATCCGAGTCAGATCGGCGGTTTCGTCCGAAAACAGTTGCAGGGCATTCTCGAGTACCTCGATATCGGCTCGCAGAGGTTCGTGAACCTGACGTAGCTGTTCGATCATCCTCAGACCGGCAACTGTTGCCGTGTTGTGCGAATGAGGGGTGTTCACGTCAGCGCAACTCGATCCCGCTCCGCGAGCATCCTCGCTACCGGCAGGACGTCCTTTGCTGCCATCTCGATACGCTCGAATACCTCGGGGTTGAGGATAGTCGTTCCGTCGAAATCACCTGAGCTGAGATAGATCCCGACCGGAGCGGTCAGCGCTTGGAAGAAAGCGAACAGTGGACGCAGGGCATGGTCCAACACGAGAGCGTGGCGGTCGCTGCCACCTGTCGCAGCAAGAATCACCGGAGTGTTGGCAAGCGCGTACTGGTCCACGAGATCGAAGAAATGCTTGAACATTCCCGTGTACGAGCCTCGGAACACCGGTGACGCCGCGATGACGATATCGGCGGACTCGACTGCTGCCAGCGCTTCGGCGGTCACTGAGTCGACGTGATCGCGATCCAGAGCAGATGCAAGACCTGGAATCAGATCCACGATTTCGAAAACTCGTGTGTCGATCTGCTCGAAGTCTCCCAAGGTTTCGACGATCAGGTCGACGAGGGCGCGAGTCTTGGAGGGTTTTTGAAGGTTGCCGACAACGGCAACAATTTTGAGCGGTGTGCTCATCGAAACTCCTATTTTTGGGACGACTTCAGTGATTCGATTTCCTTACGCACAACGGGGGCTACTTCGGTGCCGAGGATCTCGATCGCACGCAGCATGTCCTTCTGTGGCACGTTGCCGAACCCCATCTGGATCATGATGCGGTCATGATGGAACAGTTCGTACTGCGCCATCGTCTTGTCGATGATTTCCTGCGGGCCGCCGAGGAAGAACGCACCCGCGGTGGTTGCCTGCGCTTCATATGCCCTGCGCGGCATGGGAACTCCGTTTCCGCGCTGATGATGATTCTGCATCCACCCGGCCTGGAAGTACGGGTACGACGTGTCGAGTGCTGTTTGCTTCGAGGTATCGACAAATCCTGGCGAAGCAATCGAGACAGCCAGTTTCTTCGGATCGTGTCCGAACTCCGCTGCAGCCCTGCGGTATAGATCGACGAACGGTTCGAACTGTTGGTAACTTCCACCGATGATGGCCAGTGAGAGGGGCAGGCCCAGTTTCGCGGCACGGACGACAGAGGCCGGAGTACCTCCGACTGCGATCCACACCGGAATCTGACGGTCCGGGCGGGGCGTCACGTCACCGTCGATCAGTGGTGGGCGAAGTTGTCCTTCCCAGTTGATCGGGTTCTCGTCGCGCAGTTTCAGTAGTAGATCAAGCTTTTCGGCGAAGAGTTCGTTGTACTGGGACAAGTCGTACCCGAAGAGCGGAAATGACTCCGTGTACGAACCTCGGCCGGCAATGATCTCGGCACGGCCTTCGGAAAGCAGGTCGACTGTCGCGAACTGTTGGAACACACGGACGGGATCGTCGGAACTGAGTACAGTTACGGCGCTGGACAGCTTGATGTTGTCGGTAGCCTGAGCCATTGCCGCGAGCACAACTGCCGGGGCTGAGACTGCGAAGTCGGTGCGATGGTGCTCGCCGACGCCGAAGACATCGAGTCCAACCTGATCGGCAACGGTTGCCTGCTCCACCAAATGGCGAAGGTGGACACCGGGATTCATCATCGCGCCGGTAGTGGGATCTGGGGTGAGTTCACCGAAATGGTAGACGCCCAATTCGAAAGCCATGTTGTTTCTCGCTATCTGTTCGTGGGGGTGATGGAAAGCTGTCCTACGTGCGCATCGCATGCGCCGCCTTGATTGGTGTGATGTGTGGCAAGTCGGGAGGAGAAGCGTTCGAGTACCGGAAGCTCCTCGGTTTCAATGAGATCGGAGAAATATTCGGCGATCCCTCGCGTGTGTATGGCGGACGCTTTTCGAAGCGTCTTCTTGCCTGCAGGCGTCATCGATACCGTCACGACGCGTCGATCGTTGTCCGGTCTAACGCGCTCCACTAATCCGGCCTCGACCAATCGATCGACGACGCGCGTCACGCCACTGGTGGTGACCAGGACCAGTTCGGCCAGATCGCCCATTCGGATCGTGTTTCCCGGAGCTTGGTGCAGTCGGAGCAGAACGTCGTACTGGCCAAGGGTGAGTCCGGTGGTGGTTCGAAGGTCCGCCTCCATCTTGCCGAGGATGACGCTGTGGGAGACGACGAGGTCGCGCCACACACGACCACGTACGTGTTCATCAGTTGTCATCGGTGACGCCCTCCATTTATTTGCGACCGCAAGTATTGCTTACTCAAATAATACGCGTGCGACCGTCGAACTATTCCCTGCTCTTATTTGCGCTGGTAGTGAGGTATTGACTCGAACGCATGTTCGAGTATGATTTGGGGAGGGGATCGGGGGATTCAATGAGTGTCTTGTTGTCGGATGTGGTGTCTGGTTCTGCGGTGGGGTTACGCGGACGTCTGTGGCAGTTGTCTGCTGCTGAGTTGCGCGCTGCTGCTGTCGAGGCGAGTGCGGAGATTCTGCGCCTCGAAGCTGTGCGTGTGGCTGTGGTGGACGAGTTGTCGTTGCGCCCGGATGATCAGGTGACTGCCAGCCGCGGTGTGGGGTCCTGGTTGGCGGCTAACACGATGCTGCAGGTTCGGGACGGGAAGAAGATCGCCGCGTTGGGTGCGGCGTTGCGGCCGTTTCCGGCGGTGGCTGCTCGGTTCGATGGCGGGGATTGCTCGTTCGATCATGCCGTGTTGATCGTGGCGTTCTGTGAGTCACCACCGAAGGGCATGCCGGAGGAAGCGCTCCCTCGCTGTATCGATTTGTTGTTGGCTGCCGCGTCCGGAGTGGAAGCGACAACCACGAAAGTGCGGAACGTGATCGCGACGTTAGAGCGCATTTTCGAATCGGATGAGATTCCGCCCGCCGAGGATGTGGATCGGAATGAGTTGCGGATCGCGTCGACGTTGAACGGTCGAGTGGTGGTGCGCGGGGATTTCGACGCCCTCACCGGAGAAATGCTGCTGTCGGCCCTGTCGAATTTGACGATGCCCACCCCGGCACCGGATGGAACCCCGGATTCTCGGTCGGCAGCGAAGCGGACCGCGGACGGGTTCACCGAACTGATCCGCCGCTATCTCGACTGCGCCAAGACCGGAACCGACGGCGGTCAGCGGCCGCACGTGAACGTGCACATCAACGCCCGCGATCTGGCGGAGCATCGGGACTGCGCCGCCACACCAACTGATGGTGGTGGAGTGGCTGTGTCTGATCTTGATGTCGGGCACATGCCGTGGCTGGGGCCGCTCTCGGTCTCGCAGACCAGACTCCTTGGGTGCGATTGTTTCCTGTCCACGGTGCTGCTCGATGATCACGGCGCGCCCTTGGATGCGCAACCAGGAAAGAGGCTGGTCACCGCCGAACAACGGACTGCGTTGATTGCCCGCGACAGAGGCTGCGCGTTCCCGGGCTGCATATGGGTGCCCGCCTGGACCGATGCGCACCATATCCGGCACTGGGCGAACGGCGGGCCGACGGTGATGAACAACCTGGTCCTGCTGTGCCGTTCACATCACCGACTGATGCACCGGAAATCAGGGTTCGTCGGCAAATGGGAAATCCGAATCGGCGCCGACAACAAACCCTGTTTCATCCCGCCGCCCTCGATCGACCCCGGACAGCAACCCAGGCCGGCGAACACCACCTTCAAAACCTGAGAGGTCAAACCTCTTTGGCGACAACAGAACACGGACCGAGCACCGCATCGAAGGGATCCTCCGATGCGGTGCCAACCGGCCGTGGAGGAGTCGAATCAGTGCTTCGAGCGCTTGTGGCGGTACATCTCCGCATCGGCCGTATCCCAAGTCTCGGAAAGGCTTTGGGTCATGGAAAAGTCGGCTCGACCGATCGAACAACAGACGTCGGCATTCCGGAACGCCTTCTCCAAACACTCGAGCAGGTAGTCGACGGCGCGCGGCTGTGTATCGGGCAGAGCGATTCCGAACTCGTCTCCGCCCAACCGTGAAACCACCGCACCAGGGTGCGCGCACGCTGCCAAGATCTTGCCGGCCCTTTGAACGTATTCGTCGCCCGCGGCGTGGCCGAGTTCGTCGTTGATGGTCTTCATGCCGTCCAGATCGACGATGATGATAGCTCCCGGATCGGCGAATTGGCGGTACCGAGTTTGCTCGGCCTCGAGGATGCGATTCCACCCGCGCCGATTGAGAAGACCTGTCAACGGGTCGGTCTCGGCATCGAGTTGCGCAGTTTCGGCCAGTCGGACTGACTGCGCGCGCTGATAGTCGACATCGAGAATGGTTCCGAGAAGTCGGCACAGGAGATTGAGGAGGGCCAGGTTGTCCTCGAGTGCGGAGTCGCCCGCACTCGGGTCGGCGCCACACAGAGTGCCGAAGAGACTGCCGTCGTTGTGGAGGATTGGGATGCTGAGGTATGCGCCAATGCCTTCCCACCTGCCATCACGGGACAGTGCGCGCACGAGCGCGCGATTCGATGAGACTGGCGGCGCATTTCCGAGTACCACCCCGCTGCACATGGTGTTTGGCCAAGCCCGGGTCTCGCCGACTTCGATGTGAAGTGGGTTGGGTGAGACGGTGAGAAAGATTTGATTGGACCCGTCGAACCGCGTGATCGACCACAGTGCCAGCGGAAGATATTCGTCGAGGTAGGACACGACCGAGCGACTTGCGTCGTCGAAATTCGTCAGAGGTGGCAAGAGTGGCAACATCGGGATGGTGCGCGTCTGGCCGTGCGGCATTTTGACCTCCTGATCGACCCTAGGATTCTGTCGATGTTCAGGCTCTTGGTCCCGCGTGCGACATATCTTCCACGAACAGTCTGCCTCGAGAATCCTCGCGATTGCTGAAAGTGTGCTGTGATTCTTCCGACCGCGGGGCCGTTGATTCTTTGGTGGCCAGCTAATCTTCCGGTATGGAGCTGGCGCGTGGAGCGAACACAGTCGTTGAGGGAACTTCGCTGAAGGTGGCGGTGAACGGTAGCGCCCCGGGCACGGTAGACCTGATGGTGTTCCAGCTCGACGAACGGAACAAAGTACGGGACGACGCAGATTTTGTCTTCTTCAATCAGCCGGTCTCACCCGAAGGCGCGGTGCGCTTGGAGTCCGGCGGCGTCATCGAAATCGACATTGCGAGGTTGCCCGCTGACATCCATCAGCTGAGTGTTGCCGTGGCACTTGATGCGGCGGCAAACGGAACCCTGTCTGCTGTCGGGGGCCTTGGTGTCGTGGTGGAGCAGGTTGGTTCCACCGCCATCGTGGCTCAGGCTTTGGGGTTGACGAGTGAGAGGGCAGCGGTTCTCGTCGAGATCTATCGCCGCGGCGCGGGCTGGAAGCTGCGAAACGTGTCAGCTGGCTGGGACAGCGGATTGGCGGACCTGGTAACAGCATTCGGAGTGTCGGTCGACGAGGAACCGCCGGCTCGACCCGCCGGCTCTGCTGAAACGACAGACGGCATTCGGACCGTGCCCGACGAAGCCAAACTCTCCATGGTGAAGCGGGAGAAGCTGGACCTCCGAAAGCGCGAAGTGGCCAAGGTCCTGCTGACGAAGGGTGGCAACGGAATTCGGGCACGGGTGGTCCTGGTGATCGACAAAACCGGAAGTATGGCCAAGCAGTACCGCACCAGAGTGGTGCATCGTGTTGTCGAACGCATGATTCCCGTTGCGATCCAACTCGATGACGACGGCAAGCTGGAGCCGTACTTGTATGCAGTCAGCTTCGTCAAACTCCCCGAGATCTCTGTCCATGACGCGGAAGAGTGGTCGGATACCTACCTGCACTTGCGCGGCTCGCACGGCGGATTCAACTACGACAAGATCGGCGCCGCAAATCGTGAAGTGCCGATCATGACTGAGATTCTTTCCGGCCTGACACGTGGTTCGGCGCCGACGCTCGTCCTGTTCTTCACCGACGGTGGCTTCAGCGAGCGCAAGGAAATCACGAAATTGATGCGCGAAGCGTCTGGGCTCCCGGCCTTTTGGCAGTTCGTCGGAATCGGCAAGGCCAACTACGGAGTGCTGGAGAAGCTCGACGACCTCGACGGCAGGGTGGTCGACAATGCCGGATTCTTCGCGCTGGACGACATCGACACCGTCGACGACGCCCAGTTGTACACCCGTTTGCTGAGTGAATTCCCGGATTGGCACAAGGCAGCTGTAGCCGCGGGCATCACAACGCCGTGATTTAGCTGGTCGAAACCAACTGCAGTGCATTCTCTTTCAAGAATTCGTCGATGTGCGCCCAGGTGGAGTCTCTCGCGGTGGGGCCGGCAACGAGCCCGAGGTGACTTCCCGGCGCCTTCTCGAACCGGACCGACGGCGCTCCGGTGAGGACCGACGTGATCGCTTCCACCGAAGCGATGGGTGCAATCACGTCAGTGGTGCCGCCGACCGCGAGAACGGGAACGCTCAGAGCTGACAGTTTGATCTCGCGTCCGGCAAGCGTGACGGCGTCGTTGTAGAGATTGTTGCCGAGCATGAGTTGTTCGCAGATCTGCTGAAAAGCCTTGCCAGGGTATCCAGGCATGGCTGCCATGAACTTGTCTATCGATTCCATGCGAGCCAGTGTCTCGGTGTTGTGGAGGTTGCGCATGATGAACCATGGCTTGAGAACTTCGCGCTGCAACGCCGTCACCTTGTAACTCGCCTGAACGAGTGGAGCAGGTAGTCCGCCGACAAGATTGGTCGCGGACGTGAGTGGGGTGTCGCCCGTGTATTTGCCGATCAGCCTCAAGGGGCTGATAGCGGGAATCTTCGTGTAATCGATTGGCGTTCCGATTGCCGTGATCGATGCGATCGGCAGGTCGGAGTGAGCGGAGCCCGTGAGCAGAGACATGGTCCCGCCGAGGCTCCACCCGATCAGCGAAACCGGTGCGCCGTCATGTAGGTCCGAGATCGTACGGATCGCTTCCGGGATGATGTCGTCGACCCAGGCCTCGAAACCCATCCCGCGGTCGGAGTACCGCATGGTCCCGTAGTCGAGGAGGTAGGGCGTGTTCGCCCCATCCAGTAGGTGCGCGGCGAGGCTTTGGCCCGCACGAAGGTCGTAACAGTCGGCTGAAACCGCGAGGGGCGGTACGAGGAGAACCGGATTACCTCTTGGCCTCCACAATGCGCCGAAGCGATACAGATCGCGGTGTGGACCTTCGCTGATCAGTACGGACGGGGTGCGTTCGGTCTTCTCGACACCGTCGCCGAACGAGAGTCCCCATGCATTGCGTGCTGCGGTGTCCAGCGTCGGACGCCACGTCGCGATCAAACCACTGATATCGAGCACTGGTTCCCCTCGGAGTCGAATCGGCGGACGGCCGAGTCAGCCGCGCTCGGTGTATGTTACCTGCCTTCACATACATCGATCTCGGGGGTGTAAAAACCCAGCTCGGCAACGGAGCCACCGTGCCGAGCTGGGCTGATCGGGGTGATATGGCAGTGATCGGGTGGGGACGATCAGGCGGGGACGATCAAGCCGGTCGAGGCTGTGGCCGTCGCGTATCGCTGTGCAACGTCTTCCCAGTTGATGACGTTCCAGTAGGCCTTCACGTAGTCGGCCTTGACGTTCTTGTACTGCAGGTAGAAAGCGTGCTCCCACATGTCGAGCATGAGCAACGGAACGATACCGATGCTGATGTTGCCTTGCTGGTCGGTGAGCTGCTCGATGACCAGGCGCTGCCCGACCGTGTCGTAGGCCAGTACCGCCCAGCCGGACCCCTGCAAAGTGGTTGCTACAGCGGAGAAGTGGTTGACGAATGCGTCGAAGGTGCCGAAGTGCTCGTCGATTGCGGCTGCCAACTCGCCCTCTGGCCGCTCACCGCCGTTGGGGGAGAGGTTCTTCCAGAAGATGGAGTGATTGGTGTGGCCGCCGAGGTGGAAGGCGAGGTTCTTGCTGAGCAGCGGCGCCTTCGCGGTGATCGTGCCGTCTTCGCGCGCAGCAGCCAACTGCTCGATTGCGCTGTTGGCGCCCGCCACGTACGTGGCGTGGTGCTTGCTGTGGTGCAGTTCCATGATCTCGCCGGAGATGTGCGGTTCGAGAGCGGCGTAGTCGTAATCCAGTTCGGGGAGAACGTATTCAGTCATGTGACATGCCTTCCTTTGAGGAAATGTTGTGAGTCGAGAGATTTCGATAGGTTCGATTGTGATAGACGAGCGGCGCTGACATGTGCTGCGGATCGATGACGTCGACGACGCGTGCAGTGACGATCACTGCGGCGCCACATGTAGTGGCATTCAAGGGAACCGCACGCAGGGCGTGGCCTGTCCCATGTAGGAACGGTTCACCCGTCGAGAGAAACGACCAGGGCATATCGTCTCCGAAGCGCACAGCGCCGCGGGTTGCGAACGTGGAAGCCAGTCGTTCGTTCGCCGAATTTGCCAGGTGAACAACAAAACTGCGGGCGGAAGCGATGACGCTCGCAGAGCCTCGCAACGACTGCAGTGAAAACGCCAGAACTGCAGGATCGGCGCTGATCGAGATCACCGACGATGACGTGATGCCGGCCGGGCCGTCATCGCCCGTTGCGGTGATGATCGAGACGCCGGCGGGATGGTTCCGGAACGCCTCGACGAAGGAGTTTCGGATGGACGGCTCCGCATCAACAGAGTCATCCGAAACAGATTGGGTGCCAACCAGTTTTGTGGTCACTCCTCGCCCCTCTTCTGTCTCGGGTTTTGCTGCCGTTGCACTGTCTTGTGCAATACCGACGTTAAAACCTCGAGTGCAGTTGAGGTCAAGATGCTGTGGCGGACCTCACCGTCCGAGCTTGGCTGCCAGACGTTCCATGTATCCGACAACCTCGTCGGGGCTCTTGTCCGGAGTGCCGAACATTGCTTCGGTGACACCGATGTCTGCCCAGTGGGCGAGCTTCTCCGAATCGGGTTTGCCTGCCAGGACGGTTATTTCAGGCTCGCCGACTCTACCTGCTTCGGCCCAGATCTTTCGGAGCAGTTCCACGTTTCCGTCGATCTCCTGCTCGATGGGTGTGGTGATCCACCCGTCGGCAGACTTTGCGATCCACTTGAAAGTCTTCTCGTTGCCGCCGCCGCCCAAGAGGATGGGAGGACGGGGCTTCTGAACTGGTTTGGGCCACGCCCAGCTGGGTCCGTACTTCACGAATTGGCCGTCGTACGACGCTTCTTCCTTCGACCACAGTTCGCCCATGGCTTCGAGATACTCGCGGAGTGCGGTCCGGCGTTTGTTGGGCGGTACGCCGTGGTCGGCGAGTTCCTCTGCATTCCAGCCGAATCCGACGCCGAAGACCACGCGTCCGCCGGAAAGATGGTCCAGCGATGCGATGGTTTTCGCGAGAGTGATCGGATCGTGTTCGAGGGGGAGGGCCACGGAGGTGCCCAATCGGATGGTGTTCGTGACCGACGCGGCGGTGCCGAGGGCAACCCAGGGGTCGAGTGTGCGCATGTAACGGTCGTCGGGCAATTCGGCCGACTGGGTTCCGGGGTGATCGGAATCCCTCGAGACGGGGATGTGAGTGTGCTCCGGAACGTAAAAGGCGTCGAATCCATTCGCCTCCGCAGCCTTTGCTGCATCGGCAGGGCGGATGCCGCGATCACTGGTGAACAGGCTGAGTCCGTAGCGCACTGGTTCTCCTTCGATGGTCCGTCGAAAAACTGTAACCTGTTGCATCTTCGTTCGGATAGGTTTCCAGCCCAGTAAATCGATTGCCGACGTGACCGGGGACGTGGTGAACTCGGGCGGACTTTGTTGTGGGTCGAGAAGTGGATGCAGTAGAGGTGGATGCAGTAGTGATGGATGCAGCGGAGATGAATCGGTTGTCGTGGAATGCGGCGACCGTCGCTCACAACAGTCACAAAGGAGACCAGGCACAGTTCTTTCGCAACGGCGGGTCGACCTTGTATCCGGAAGAACTGGCGCTGCTCGGCGAGATCGACGGCTCCTCGATTCTTCATCTGCAGTGCAATTCCGGTCAGGATTCGTTGAGTTTGGCCGCTCTCGGTGCCGCGGTGACCGGCGTCGACATCGCGGATTCCGCGATCGACTTCGCCCGAACCTTGTCCGCGGAATCCGATATTGCCGCCGATTTCGAGCGTGCCGATGTATCTGCGTGGCTCCGCGCTGCTGCCGCTGGCCAGAGAAAGTTCGACCGAAGTCTTTTCTTCGTACGGAACGGTGATCTGGTTACCCGATCTCGACGAGTGGGCCGAGGGGATTGCCGGTGTTCTGGCGCCGAACGGTCGATTCGTTCTGGTGGAGTTTCATCCGTTTGCCATGTGTTTCGACGAGAAGTGGTCGCTGACATACCCGTACGGAGGCGGGACTCCCGTGACCGAACCCCGTGGCGTGGGCGACTACGTGGCAGATTCGGCCGATCTCATCTTGCCAGGCGCTGAGGGAAACGGAGTCGAGAACTTCGAAAATCCTTTCCCCTCATGTGAATTCAACTGGTCCATTTCCGAGGTGCTAGGAGCTTTGCGGCGCGCCGGATTGACGCTCGAGTCCTTCGACGAGTACCCGTACGCCAACGGTTGGCAAGGATTCGAGGAGATGGCTGAACTCGGCGGCAAGCGTTGGGGAGTCCCGGCCGGACGACCCGAGATCCCGCTCATGTATTCGCTGTCGGTTCGCTTGGCCGATTGACGCCTATTTCCCCCGCATTTGCGGGTAATTGCAGACACAGGTAGTAATAACCCCCATGCCCTCGACGCCACTGACACGACGCATCGCCGTCGACCTGTGCCGTCTTGGTGCCAACTGCTGTTGCTGTTGATTCCTTCCGACTCTCCTGAGTGAGAATGGCGCCGCTCTGTGCGCCTTCGCCCCTGCATATGCGCCCGTTGCTGCATGTGTGCCGGAATTTTCCGTACGTCGAGGAAGAACAGCGATGTCGACTCCTGTCGAAGCAATAGAACCAACATCAGTCACGGAACCGAACCGTGAGCCGCGTCGGCCGTGGACTTCGAGTGCGACCACTGTCGGACTGCCGGTGCTTTCCGTGATCGCATTCTTGGCCCTGTGGCAGGTCGCTGCCGCGAGCGGCACCTGGAGTGAGACCTTCGTGCCGTTCCCGAGCACGGTCTGGCATGCCTTCGTCAACACGATGACCACGCACGACGGAGTGCGCGGCTACCAGGGCTACCTGCTCTGGGAGCACCTCTACATGACGCTGCGACGGGTGCTGGTCGGTGTGATCATCGGCGTCGGATTGGGCGTGATCCTCGGTTTGGCCATGGGATCGGTGACATGGCTGCGGAGCCTGCTCGAACCGTGGTTGACGTTCCTGCGCGCACTGCCGCCCCTGGCGTATTTCTTCCTGCTGGTGATCTGGCTGGGAATCGACGAGGCGCCGAAGATTACATTGCTGGCGCTCGCTGCTCTTCCGCCGGCAGCGGTGGCCACCACAGCTGCTGTGGTCGCGGCGCCGGTCGGACTGGTCGAAGCGGCCAGGGCCCTGGGAGCCTCACGGGCGCAAGTGATCCGGGACGTCGTCATCCCGTCGGCCTTACCGGAAACTTTCACGGGCATTCGGCTGTCTGTGGGTATGGCGTACTCGTCGGTGGTCGCGGCCGAACTGTTCAACGGCATCCCCGGAATCGGCGGAATGGTCAAGGATGCAAGCAATTACAACAACACACCGGTCGTGCTGGTGGGGATCTTTGCCATCGGATTCTCCGGCCTGATCATCGACGGACTGCTGCGGGCTGCAGAGCGCCGCGCCGTTCCCTGGAGGGGAAAAGTATGACCGCCAATCAGAAACACGCCAGCAGCAATCTGAAGCGCAGCAGTAATTCGACGCGCAATGAAGGAAGGGCTTCCCGGACGGCGTTCACGGTGCTGATCGGCGTCCTTGCCCTTGTTCTCGGTGCGTGCTCGGTGGATCATTCGGGCCAGGATTCGTCCAAGGAAACAATCCGTATCGCTTACCAGTCGTTCCCGAGCGGCGACTTGATAGTCAAGAACAATCGCTGGCTCGAAGACGCACTGCCCGAGTACAACGTGAAGTGGACGAAGTTCGATTCGGGAGCCGACATCAACACCGCCTTCATCGCCGGTGAAATCGATTTCGGCGCAATCGGTTCGAGTCCGGTTGCTCGTGGACTCTCGGCACCGCTGAACATTCCGTATCAGGTCGCGTTTGTTCTGGACGTGGCCGGCGACAACGAAGCCCTGGTGGCGCGCAACGCAACCGGAATCAAGACCGTCGCAGATCTGCGCGGCAAGAAAGTGGCCACGGCATTCGCCTCGACCGCGCACTACAGTCTGCTGGCAGCGCTGAACCAGGCCGGACTCAGTGCCGACGACGTCCAATTGGTGGATCTCCAGCCGCAAGCATCCCTCGCAGCCTGGCAGCGCGGTGACATCGATGCCGTCTACACCTGGCTGCCCACGCTCGACGAACTCCGTAAGGACGGAACACAGTTGATCGCCAGCCGTGAGCTCGCGACAGCAGGAAAGCCGACACTCGATCTTGGTGTGGTGTCGACTGCGTTTGCCAAGGATCACCCCGAGATCGTCGACACCTGGCGCCAGGTTCAGGCCCGCGCGCTCACGACGATCGCCACTGATCCGAACGCGGCAGCGGAAGCTGTTGCCGCACAATTAGGCGCCTCGAAGGAAGACGCGGCAGCGCAGTTGAAACAGGGTGTGTTCCTCACTCCGGAGCAGATCTCCTCGCCGGAATGGTTGGGCACCGAGGGCGCTCCCGGGAATCTGGCAGTGAACCTGCAGAGTGCAGCGCAATTCCTGGCCGAGCAGAAGCAGATCGACAGTGTGCCTGACCTGACGGTCTTTCAGAGTGCTCTCTATGTGAAGGGGCTTCCCGATGTCCTTGACCAGTAGCGTGACCGCGCAGCAGGCCTCGGGTGGATTCGCCCCCGACCGCCCGGGCGCGATCCGAATCGACACCGTCTCGCACAGGTACGGCCACGGTCGAGAGTCCGTCACGGCACTCGGGCCCGTATCGATCGACGTCACACCTGGTGAGTTTCTGGTTCTCGTCGGAGCGTCGGGTTGCGGCAAGAGCACATTGCTGCGGCTGATCGCGGGTTTCGAAAGTCCTTCCAGTGGAACGGTTCAGGTCTCCGGATCCGACCCGATTCCCGGGTCGAGTGCGGGAGTGGTGTTTCAGCAGCCACGGCTCTTTCCGTGGAAATCGGTGGGCGGCAACATCGATCTGGCACTCAAATACGCCGGCGTTGCGAAGAGCGAACGCGGGCAAAGGCGTGACGAGCTTCTCGACCGCGTCGGTCTGGTCGGCACTGCGGACCGGCGTATCTGGGAAATCTCCGGCGGGCAGCAGCAGCGGGTGGCAATTGCTCGTGCCTTGGCGGCCGAAACGTCGTTGCTCCTGTTGGACGAACCCTTTGCCGCGCTGGACGCCCTCACTCGCGAGCGTCTGCAGGAGGACCTGCGCAGTGTCAGTGCCGAATCGGGGCGAACAAGTGTCTTCGTCACTCACAGTGCCGACGAGGCGGCCTTTCTCGGCTCCCGCGTCGTAGTTCTGACAAGCCGACCGGGCAAGGTCGCGCTCGACCTGAAAATCGATCTGCCACGAACCGGCGTCGATCCCGACGATCTCCGAGGCTCACCCGAATACGCGGCATTCCGAGCCGAAGTCGGCCATGCGGTCAAGGTTGCAGCTGCAGCGTAGGTACCCTGCGCGTCGACTACCAGGTGGCCGCGTCGATAATAGGAAGGAGAACGTGCAGGACACGACGAACAAGGAGTGGTCATGGCAACTGAGGTGGAGTCCGGTGACCTCGTGCAGGCAGCCGGCCATGCGGGTCCGTGGACGGTGGTCGAAGTTCGCCAGGGGATGGCGCTGCTCGAACACAGTGACGGGCACAGGTTGTCGCGTCGAACGACGACGTTGACCGTCGTCCGCAAGGGCTCGGGCAAGAAGGCAACGGCCGTCGAAGACGGGAACGACGAAAACGGATCGCCAACTCTGTTCGACTGAAACCGCAGCTCGACTGAAACCGCAGCTCGACTGATCTTCCGTCAGTTCGAGACGGCGTCAGCTGGAGAAAATGTCGTCTACGCGTTTGTCGAAGTATTCGGCGATTCGGAACGCCAGTGACAGACGCGGGTCGAAGTGTCCCTTCTCGATCGAGATGACGGTCTGGCGTGCGATGCCGAGCGCGTCGGCGCACGCTTGCTGTGACAATCCGGCTGCCGTACGAAGTTCTTGAAGGTTGTTGCGCATCAGATCTCGTCAGATCTCGATTGTGGGGTGCGGTCCCTCGACACTGCCCAGTACCGGATTCCGAAGTCGGCCAGCCCGAGGGCTGTAAACATTACGAGCGGCAGTTCGGGAGCGCCGAAGACATTGTGCGCGATCAGCGCGATCCCCATGGCAGTGATCAAGTCGGTGAACGCGCCGAAGCCGGCCTTGCGACTCCATTCTGTTTCGACGGTGTCCTCGGGGTAGGCGGGGGCCTTGTCGTTCTCCGATGGAAAAAGGGCCCACGCCGACCCGATACAAGCCGGTGCCATGACGATTGCGAAGACGATGAAGGCCAACGTCTTCCGATCATCGGCGGTCGATGCTGCAAAAAAGCTGAAGGCTAGCGTTGCTGCGACGCCGATACCGATGATCAGGCTCCACCGTGCCGTGGTGCTCATGAAGCCTCCCAGGTGTAAGAGTTCTTTGACATGCCTGAGCGTAGGTCTACGTGCGCTGGATGTCAAAGAACTCTTACATCGCGCTGAGGGTCAAGCGACCCCGAAAGGCGCTGCGTATGAAAACTTCCCCGTCTGATCGGGGCGGTGCGTGGTGAGGGTCCTGATCTGAAAGTGCTCGCCCCACTCGGCTTCCGGAGAATCGATCCCGGCGTCCGTGCTGGTGACGAACCCGAACTGCGGGTAGTACTCGGTGCTGCCCAGGAGGGCGAGCAGTGGCACGTCCAGAGCGTCGGACGCACCGATCACCGCGTGCATCAGCGCCGAACCGACGCCGCTGCGTTGGTTGTCCGGTGTGACTGCCAACGGGCCGAGGCCAACCGCCTCAACGGGACCGACCCATCCGCGTGTTCCGATCACGAAACCAACGATCTCATCACCGGCGACGGCGACAAGGGACAACTTCGGTAAGTAGTCGTTCGAGGCGAAGAGTTGACGTGTCAGTTCGATCTCGTAGGGAGACTCGCCGGGCGGCGCTTGGTCGGCAAACGCCGCCCCGAGCAGTGAATAGATTGCGTCACGGTCGGAAGAAGTTTCGCGGCGGATGTACATGGCCACGAAACTACCCGCTTCATCTCCGATCGTGCTCCTCGTTTTCGGCCTGACGTGCCACTCGCTTTTCGTAAGCCGCACGCCCGTTCGGATCTACCGATGTCAGCGCGCGGCGATCGTCGATCACCCGGCGTCCGATGTTGATCATCCATTCGGGTACTACAGCGTCGATGAGGTCCCAGCCCGCAAGGTAACGCGGAACAGTAGTTTCGGCTCGCCGGTGCGCGACCGTGTCGACGACAGCTTCGGCCACGACCTCGGGTTCAACCGTCGGCATGCCCTTTCCGAGTGGCACACCGGAGGAGAGCCCGGTGCGCACCGCGCTGGGCAGGATGGCGCTGACGCTGACGCCGGAATCTGCGAATTCGACACGAGCAGAGGCGGAAAGGCCCACCGCACCGAACTTGCTTGCGTTGTACACGGCCATTCCTGGCACCGGTAGCTTGCCTGCCATGGATGCGATGTTGACGACGTGGCCGCGTCGCCGATCCACCATGCCGGGCAGCACGGTGCGCATCCCGTGAATCGGGCCCCAGACATTGACGTCGAGGGTTACTCGACTGGTGGCGTCGGACTCGTCGAGGAAGCTGCCGAGCGGCATCACGCCCGCATTGTTGACCAGAATGTCGATGTGACCGAATTCGCCGATCACTGTGGAGACGAACACATCCCAGGATTCGCGTGAGGTGACGTCCAGAGCGTACCCGCGGGCCCGTGCGCCGATGGATGCGGCGGTGTCGACGGCCGTCTCCTCGTCGAGGTCGCCGACGCAGACGAGTGCGCCGCGAGCTGCGAACAACTCCGCTGTGGCCCGGCCGATTCCGCGGCCACCTCCGGAGATGACGACGACTGCTCCGTCGAGATCGATCGGCGGGGAGGGGGTGCCGAAAAGGCTCATGTGGTGTACTCCGGTTCGGGGGTGGTGGTGGGCTCAGCGGGGGTGTCGTCTGACGCAGGGTTGTCGGACAGCGTGTGGTTGTAGGCGTATGGATCGAAGGCCCGTAGCCGTCGACGCATGGCTCCTGACGACCACGGCCAGTTGAAGCTGTTGCGGCCGTTGACGTCGAAGAAATAGCTTTCGCAACCACCGGCGTTGTAGACCGTGGTACCCAATGCCTCCTGAACTTGAGAGTTGAAGGCTGCCTCTACTTCCGGGCGCACGTCGATGGTTTTCCAGCCGTGCCGACGAGCGTGGCCGATCGCCTGTGCCACATAGTTCAGTTGGGCTTCCAGAATCATGAAGGCCGACGTGTGTCCGGTGCCGAGGCTCGGGCCCAGCAGAATGAACGCGTTGGGGAATCCGCTGACGGCGGAACCGAAGTACGCCCGCGGGCTTCCCTGCCAATGATCGTCGAGTGATCGACCTTCTCCGTCGAATACCTTTGATGCAATGGGCATGTCGAGGATGTGGAAGCCCGTTCCGAAGATGATCGCGTCCACTTCCGATTCCACTCCGTCGGCTCCGATCACGGTGTTGCCGTGGATCTCTTCGACTGCGTTGGCATGGACGGTCACGTTGGGTCTGCCGAGGGCCGGGTAGTACGAGTTCGACATGAGTAGTCGCTTGCAACCGAGGGTGTAGTCGGGAGTCAGCGCCTTGCGTAGCTTCGGATCGCGCACCTGCAAGCGCAATTGGGCCGACCCGAGTTTCTGCACGATACGCAGGATCCACGGATTGCGGAACCCCAATCCAAGCGCTTCCATGATTCCGTATTCGATGCTGCGTAGAGCCTTGTGCGCTCCCGGTACGAATCGCATGACGGACCTTTCGATCCGCGGTACGTAGTGATCGGGTTTGGGAAGGACCCATTGAGCGGTGCGTTGGTAAAGGTGAAGGGCGGACACGTCGGAGACGATGCGCGGCACGAATTGGACTGCGGAAGCGCCGGTACCTACGACGGCGACGCGCTTTCCGGTCAAGTCGTAGTCGTGATTCCACTGCGAGGAATGAAACACCTCGCCCTCGAACGTTTCCAGCCCGGGGATCGCCGGCGTCAAGGGTTCGTTCCACGGGCCGGCGGCGGCTATCACGAAACGAGCAGTGAGTTCACCGCTGGAAGTTGTGATCTTCCAGAGTGATTGCGATGCGTCCCACTGCGCGGAGAGCATTTCGACCCCGAAGCGAACGTGCTTGTCGACCCCGTGGCGGACGGCCGTGTCCTCGATGTACTCGCGGATCTCCGGCTGCTCCGCGAACAGTCGGGTCCAATCCGGATTGGCGGCAAAGGAATACGAGTACAGGCCGGACGGAACGTCGCAGGCACAACCGGGATAGGTGTTGGCGCGCCAGGTGCCGCCGAGGGAGTCCGCTTTCTCGAGCAGGACAAAATTGTCGATCCCGAGGCGCTGCAGGTGAATTGCTGCACCGATCCCGGAGATCCCGCCACCGATGATCACGACCTCGAAGTGGTCAGTTCTGTTGTTCACTGAGTCTGCGCTTTCACTGGTGGGACGGGGTGGAGTGGAACGGGCGCGCATCGAGTTCGCGTTTCACGCTCGCACGTGTTGTACGTAGGGATGATTCGAAGGTGGCGAGCCGCCGTCGGCCGTCCATGAAGTTGGCGCCCATGACGGCGAGATCGTCGTCGGTGGCGTCTATGCGCAAGACCCTGGTTCCCGCAGCGCGCACCAGTTCGATTTCCCGGTCGAGGCCCTTGGACATGGAGTTCCGCAGGGCGCCGCGTTCGATACGGGCGGCGCCGCGCGCCGGCTTCAGTGTTCGAGATGCCATGGGCGCCAGTACAACCAGCTCGTCGAGTTCGAGGGGGAGCAGGAGGTCTACCGATGCCGTGGACGCCGCGCCGCCGTCGATGTACCTGACGCCGTCGATGGTGACAGGTGGGAACCAGCCGGGAATCGCCCAAGACGCTCGAAGCGCTTCACCGACTGTCGCTTTCGGAGCCCCCTGTGCCCCGAACGCGACCCGTCGCCCGGTTCTGTAGTCCATGGATACCATGTACGCGCACGGATGTGGGAGCCACGAATCGCCAGGGGCAAGAGATTCGGCGAGCGTGGTGAGCCAGGACGGGTCGCCGCCACCACGCGGTGCGATACCGCTCATCCGGCTCAGAACGGGAAGATCTCGACGCGTCACCAGTCGTGGATTGCCGATCCCTAAACTCGGAAGTGGCGGGATTCTTCCGGGCGCCGATGCTGTGTGGGCGAGGAGTTCGGGACGTGCGGCGGGCTCTCCGAGTTGCATGGCTACCAACTCGTCGACGCCGACTCCGCTGCCGAGCATTGTCACGAACTCGGCTCCGGCGGACGTGCCGATGATGGCGGTGGCTTCGCGGGGATCCCAGTCGAGGGCGTCCCGAACCGAGGCGAGGGCAGCAACGGTCCAGGCGAACCCGAGGGTGCCGCCGCATCCGATTGCCAATCCCCGTCTAGGCGCGCTGTGTCGTCCGGACCCGGGCGCGGTGGTGCCGGTCACTTCTGAAGTCATATTTCGGAGACTATCAGTATCTGAATAACGTGGGTACCCCAAATTTGGGTTTCGGGAGTGCGCCTGCGGTGCGCTTCCGGTATTCGGCTACCGTTGGAATCTCGATACTCAGAACCGCGAGGAGGTTCCGATGGCGCGATTGACCAGGCAGGAAGCGCAGGCGATGACCCGCGAGACCTTGTTGGCGACGGCCGTCGAACATTTCCTCGATCGCGGGTACGCCGCCGCGTCGCTCGATCAGATCGCTGAGGATGCCGGTTATTCCAAAGGTGCGGTGTACTCGAACTTCAAGAACAAGGACGAGTTGTGCGCCGAGGTGCTCGGCCGAATCAGGTTGACCAAGGTCGGCGAGATCACCTCACAGCTCGGAGCCAATTCGACGCTCGACGACGCGGTGGCCGAGTTCGCGCGATGGGCCGAGCGAACCATCGGGGACAAGAGATGGACGTTGCTCGAAGTCGAGTTCTCGGTGCGATCGCGGCACAGCGAAGAGATCCGCGAAAAGATCGCGACGGGTGCCGATCAGGTGCGCGGATTGATTGCCGGAGTGGTGCAACATCTTGCCGAGTCCAACGGCGTGACGCCGGCACTGGACCCGAACGCCGCGGCACTGCGCATACTCAGCGTCGGAATCGGTTTGGGGCTACAGCGTGCGATCAGCCCTGAGCTGCCGGTTGATCCGCTGGTGGATACGTTGCGGGAGATTTTGCTGGGTGGGTGAGTAGAACGCGGAGCATTCCGCCGATCTCGGCGACGGCGGTGCGCGAACCCACGCTCGGTCCCAGAACGTTGACGAAGCCGTGGATGAACCCGCGATAGCGTCGATCGGTCACGTGAACACCGTTGTCGCGCAATCGAGCTGCGTAGGCTTCGCCTTCGTCCCGGAGTGGATCGAATCCCGCCGTGATCACGATGGCCGGCGGCAGTCCGGCCGCGTCGGGGGCGCGTAGCGGCGACACCATCGGATCGAGTCGATCGGCATTGCTGCCGAGGAAGCTGGACTCGTAGAAGTTCATGTTGGCCTCGGTCAGGAAGAAACCTTCACCGAACGTCGTTCGCGAGGGGGCCTTCTCGTGAAAGTCGGTCGCGGGGTAGATCAACAGCTGCGCCGCCGGTGGGGTCTTGCCGTCGTCGCGGGCACGCAGCGCGACCGTTGCGGAAAGATGCCCGCCCGCGCTGTCGCCCCCGACAGCGATGCGCGTCGGGTCTGCGCAGAACTCGTCGGCGCGGTCGACGATATCGAGGTATGCGGCGTAGGCATCGTGTACCGGTGTGGGGAAAGCGAATTCGGGTGAGAGCCGGTAGTCGACCGAGATGACCCGTGCGCCGGAGGTTTCGGCCAACAGGCGGCACGGGGCATCGTGGGATTCGATGCTGCCCTGTACCCACCCGCCGCCGTGGAAGTAGACGAGCAGAGCGCCGGTGTCGGCTGTCGGGACGTAGAGCCGGGCGCGAAGCGGGCCGTCGGCACCCGAAACGGAGATCTCCTCGGTGTGGACGGGCGTGGGCCTGCCGCCCATCATGATCGCGGTTCGGGTGAGATTGGCGCGAGCAGCGGCGAGCGACTGGGGATCGGTTGAATGCGAGGGGAGTGGCCGCGTCTTCGCGAGCGTGAGCAGAAGGTGTGCGTCGGCGTCGAGCGTGTTGCCCTCGATGACGACGGGTGGTCCGGTGATTCGACGTTTCACCGCGCTGGGCAGTGCGAATGCGGCTGCCACCAAGGATGCTTCGGCGCGATCTCGAATGCTGCGGCTGCTGGCCTGCTTCACGGATTCCGACACGTGGCGCAGACTACCAAGCATGACTACTGCGGCACTGTCGATCACGCAGATCGAGAACACACATCTGGTTCGGTGCGGTCACGCCAATTGGGTCCTGGTCGAAGAGGGGTCCGATCTGACCTTGATCGACGGCGGATATCCGGCCAACGGCACCGACGTCGAACGCTCGATCGAACAGATCGGTCACCAGCTCGGGGATGTTCGGGCAATTCTCGTCACTCACGCGCACATCGATCACATCGGTGGGATCGCGGACATCGTGACTCGGCTCGAGGTTCCGGTCCTGATGGATCCGTTGGAAGTGCCGCATGCGAAGAGGGAGTATCTGCAACAGTTGTCGCCGGCCGGAGTTCCGTTGCTGTTGTGGCGGCGAGGTGCTCCGAAATGGCTTCGCGACGTGATCGGAGTCGGCGCGTTGAAAGGTGCGGAACTGCCTCGGGCACAGTCCTTTGCGTCCGGTGGTGCGCTGGACGTTCCCGGTCGGATCGTGCCGATTCCCACTCATGGGCATACCGACGGCCACAGCGCTTACCTTGTTCCCGACGCAGGAGTGATCGCGTCGGGTGACGCTCTGGTGACCGGACACGCGACGTCGAGCGTCGCCGGACCACAGTTTCTGGTGTGCCCCTTCAATCATGACCGTGAAGCGACCGACCAGGCGTTGGACAATATCGCCGCTGTACCTGCCGGCGTGCTGTTTCCCGGACACGGTCCGGTTTACGAGGGCAGCATGACTGCCGCGGTCGAACAGGCCCGAGCGGGTCGGACAAGGATGCGTCCATGACTACTGTCGAAACGGTCGACGAAGGTGCGGTGCACGGTTTCCTTCATCGACCTGCTTCTGTGTCCTTCGCGTCGCCCGTCGCCACGCTTGCACTGACTCACGGCGCAGGAAGTAACTGCGACACCGTGCTGTTGCGTGCTGTTGCCGACGGCTTTGCTGCTGCAGGAGTGCAAGTTCTGCGCTTCGATCTCGCGTTTCGGGTGCGTCGAGCTTCGGGGCCTCCGCATCCGTCGCGTGCTGCAGAGGATCGCGCGGGCATTGCCGAGGTGATTGCTGCTCTTCGCAAGGACTACTCGGTGCCCGGACCCGTTCTGCTCGGCGGACATTCGTACGGCGGTCGGCAGGCGTCGATGCTTGCGGCGGAGAACCCGGGACTTGTCGACGGCCTGGTCCTTCTCTCCTATCCACTGCATCCACCGAAGAAGCCCGAGAAGCTCAGAACCGAACACCTGCCCGACCTGAACACACCGACCGTTGTCGTCCACGGTTCGAAGGACGAGTTCGCGACAACGGAGGAGATGCGGGCAGCACTCGCCTTGATTCCCGCCGCGGCGCGTCTGGTGGAGTTCGAAGGAGCTCGACACGACTTGTCCGTGGTGAAATTTCCGGTGGTGGAGGAGACAGTCGCGGCCGCATCGGCGGTGTTTGCGTTCTGAACGCCCAGCGGGCGGTTGCTCGTGTCGGTGGTTCCTGGTGAGATCGAACCATGAGTGCCCAGCCGTATCAGCCCAGTGCCCTGTCCGACGTCACGGTGAGCGTCGACGGTGACGACACAGTCGTCAGCTTTCCTCGGGTTCTGCCGTATTCCGTCGAGAAGGTGTGGGAGGCGATCACCGACCCGGAGATGTTGGCGCAATGGACGCCGTACACCGCCGATCGGAATCTGAGCCGTACCGGTGATGCGGTGATCACCATGCTCACCGAGGACGGCGTCCCCGAAATGTCGCTGCCGGTCACCGTTCACGTCGTGGAGACCACTCGGCGGCTCGAACACGAGTGGGGCCCGGACGAATTGGTGTGGGACCTGACCCCGATCGAAGGCGGTACCCGCGTCGTGCTGACGCAGAGGTCGCGCGCCGAGGGGATGGCGTCGGCGCTCGCTGCGGGGTGGCATCTGTGCTTCGACGTACTCGATGCCCTTCTGGCAGGCGAGCCCTTCGGGCCGATCGTGGGTGAACGGGCGCGCGAGTACGGCTGGGACGCACTCAACTCCGGTTACGCGCGACAGTTGGGCATCGACGAATCTCAGGTCTGGTAGCTGCTCAGAGTTTGCGACTGGCAGGCTTTCTGGTGGAGGCTCGCGCGATCAGTTCGACGGGAAGCTTCACGGATTCGACGTTCTTGCCGGAGATCAGTGCGAGTAGGTGCTCGAGCCCGGTCGCGCCGATCTTTCGAGCGGGGGACCTGACCGTCGTCAGGGGCACCGGGAGTTGGGAGACAACCGGAATGTCGTTGTAGCCGACCAACGCAAGATCGTCGGGAATGCTCAACCCGAGATCACGGGCCACACCGAGTACGCCGATCGCGATGGTGTCGCTCACCGTGAAAACGGCGTCAGGGCGCGTGTTCCCGCTGAGCAGTGTCGCCGCCGCATCGACACCCCCTTGAACTTCGAACTCGGACGCCACTATTCGGTTCGGCGGCAGTTCCAGACCGGCTTCGGTCAGGGCATCGCGGAAACCCGCGACGCGTTCCCGCGACGTGCTGGCGTGATCCGGCCCCGCGATCACTCCGAGATCGCGATAGCCGCAGTCCAGTAGATGCTTCCCCGCGAGGTAGCCGCCGAGGCGGTCGTCGCCGCTGACAAAGGGAAGGCTTCGGTTGACGGATGACGTCGCCGAGTCGATGTGCCGGTTCAGCAGCAGGATCGGCAGTGAGCGCAGGGGGAGCGAGTCGACGAAATCGGTACCCGGCAGGTGGATGCTGCTCAGCATGAGACCGTCGACCTGTCGGCTCACCAGGAACTCGACCGCTTTGCGTTGCGCTTCCAGATCGTCGGGCGGGCTGGAGAGCAAGACGGAGTACCCGGCTGCGGTGGCGGCTTCCTCGATGCCTTGGAACATGGTGGCCACTACAACGTCTGTCAATCTCGGCATCACGACGCCGATGGTGGTGGTCTTGCGGGTACGAAGGCTGGCCGCCCACAGGTTCGGTTGGTAACCGAGTTCCTCGGCAACCTGACGAACTCGGAGTGCGGAGTCGGACCAACCGTCGGCGGGCTCGGGCTGACGGAGGACCCGCGACGCCGTCGAGATGTGGACCCCGGCCTGGTCGGCGATTTCGCGCAGCGTCGGCGGACGGCCGTTGCTGCGGTTCGACGGATCGGGCGTCATCTGCGTCGTGGCTCCTGGTGTGCGTCGGTTCTGAGTTGGTTCGGTGTCGGTCGGCAGTTCGGGGATTGACGGGTGCGCAACCGGGCTCTACTCTAGGCGATGCAAACGATTGCGCAATCGTTCTCGCAAAGGATTGCGCCCGAGAACACTGGAGGCCCCGTGACCACGCCGCAGTCCCTGTCCGAGCTTTTTGCCATCGACACCCTGCTGGACGCCGAGGAGATCGCGATCCGCGACACGGTCCGCAAGATGGTCGACGATCGCATTCGCCCGCACGTAGGTGAATGGTTCGAAGCGGCAGCACTGCCGGCTCGTGAGCTGGCCAAGGAACTGGGCGCGCTCGGCGTACTGGGCATGCACCTCGAGGGCTACGGCTGTGCCGGGATGAGCGCCACGGCGTACGGGTTGGCCTGCCAGGAACTCGAAGCTGTCGATTCGGGCATTCGCAGCCTCGTCTCGGTCCAGGGCTCGCTCGCCATGTTCGCGATCCACCACAACGGAAGTGAAGAGCAGAAGGAAGAATGGCTCCCGCGAATGGCGGCGGGTGAAGCCATCGGCTGCTTCGGTCTCACGGAACCCGATTTCGGATCCAACCCCGGCGGTATGCGAACCAACGCCAAGCGCGACGGCGACGACTGGATCCTCAACGGCACCAAGATGTGGATCACCAACGGCTCCATCGCGGACGTCGCCGTGGTCTGGGCTCGAACCGACGACGGCGTGCGCGGATTTGTCGTTCCCACCGACACTCCGGGATTCTCCGCCCCCGAGATCAAGAACAAGATGTCGCTCCGGGCGTCGGTCACCTCGGAACTGGTGCTCGAGGACGTGCGTCTGCCTGCCTCGGCGATGCTGCCCAAGGCTCGCGGACTGTCCGGCCCGCTCGGCTGCCTCAACGAGGCACGCTTCGGCATCATCTTCGGGGCAATGGGTGCAGCACGTGACTGCCTCGAGACTGCGATCTCATATGCACGTGATCGCAAGGTCTTCGACAAGTCGCTCGCCGCGTATCAGATCACCCAGGCCAAGATCGCCGACATGGCAGTCGAATTGGGCAAGGGGCAGTTGCTCGCCATCCACCTCGGGCGCCTCAAGGACGCCGGGACGGTTCGCCCCGAGCAGGTCAGCACCGGCAAGCTCAACAATGTCCGCGAGGCCATCAAGATCGCCCGTGAATGCCGAACCATTCTGGGCGCCAACGGCATCACGCTCGAGTACCCCGTGATCCGGCACGCCAACAACCTCGAATCCGTTCTCACCTACGAGGGCACGTCCGAGGTTCACCAGCTCGTGATCGGCCGCGCTCTCACCGGTGAAGAAGCTTTCCGGTGACGGCAGACGCTGTCGGAGCGCTCGACGGGTTGGTGATCGCTGATTTCGGCCGCGTCCTCGCCGGTCCGTACGCCACGATGATTCTCGCCGACCTGGGTGCCGAGGTCGTCAAGATCGAGCGGCCGGGTGTCGGGGACGACACTCGCAGCTGGGGCCCACCGTGGGTGGGGGACGAGTCGAGCTACTTTCTGTCGGTGAACCGCAACAAGAAGTCGGTCACTCTGGACCTGCGCGAGCGCGAGGATCTGGAGTGTGCACGCGAGCTGGTTCGCAATGCGGACGTCGTGGTGCAGAACTTCCTGCCGGGAACGATGGACCGTCTGGGGCTGGGCTACGACGCTGTCCGAGAAATGAATCCGCGTGCGGTCTACTGCTCGATCAGCGGCTTCGGTGGCAACAACTCTCTGCCGGGATACGACCTGTTGATTCAGGCGGTCGGCGGATTGATGAGTATCACCGGACCCGATCCCAAGACTCCCACCAAGGTCGGTGTCGCGGTGGTCGACGTCATCACCGGCCTGCATGCCAGCGTGGGAATCCTTGCAGCGCTGCGCCATCGCGATCGCACAGGCGAAGGGCAGCACGTCGAGGTCAATCTGTTGTCCTCGTTGCTGTCCGCACTGGCCAACCAGTCGTCCGGCTACGTGGCCGCGGGCGTGGTGCCGCAGGCAATGGGCAACCGGCATCCGAGCATCGCACCATACGAGGTATTCGACACCGCGGACCGTCCGCTGGTCCTCGCGGTCGGCAATGATCGGCAATTCAGTTCGTTGACAGAGGTTCTCGGAGTTTCCGAACTTGCCGCTGATGCGCGTTTCGCGTCCAACAGCGACAGGGTTGCGCATCGAGAAGAACTGTTCGACGCCGTCACTGCTGCATTGGCCAAGGGCTCTGCGGACTCGTGGTTCGAGGCACTGACCGAGCGAGGTGTTCCGTGTGGGCCTCTCAACGACATCGCCGACGCGATAGCGCTGGCGGAACGGCTGAATCTCGATCCGGTGGTGTCCATCGACGACCCGCGTCGCGATGCACCGACTCGGCAGGTAGCCAATCCGATTCGGATGAGCGGCACGCCGGCAACCTATCGGTCGGCCCCGCCGCGGTTGGGGGAGGACAGCGTTCCCACTCCGTCCGGAGTCAGTTGACCCAAGCGAATCGGCCACCGGAATACCGGTGGCCGATCTGCGTGTGTGGCCGACTCAGCTGACCTTCAAGACCAGCTTTCCGGTGTTCGCTCCGGCGAAGAGAAGATTGAGGCTGTCGCCGAACGCGTCGATACCGCCGTCGACGACGTGCTCGCGAGCAGTCAATTCGCCACTCTTGATCCACTTTCCGATCTGCTCTTGTGCTTCTGCGTAGCGATCGAGGTAGTCGAAGACCACGAAGCCGGCCATCGTGGCGCGGTTGACGAGAAGTGACAGGTAGTGAGCAGGGCCTGGCTGAGGTTCGGTGGCGTTGTAGCCCGCGATGGCGCCGCAGATGACCACCCGAGCGCCGAGGCGCAGACGGGAGAGAGCGGCGTCGAGAATTTCTCCGCCGACGTTGTCGAAGTACACGTCGATTCCGTCGGGAGCGTTGGACTTGAGCGCCTTGTATACGGATTCGTTCTTGTAGTCGATGGCGACATCGAAGCCGAGGTCCTCGGTGAGCCACGCGCACTTCTCCGGACCGCCGGCGATGCCGATGACCTTGCATCCGTGAAGCTTTGCGATCTGGCCGACCAGACTGCCGACCGCACCCGCGGCACCCGACACGACGACGGTGTCACCGTCTTTCAGCTTTCCGACGTCGAGCAATCCGAAATACGCAGTGACGCCGGGGAATCCGAGAGCGCCGAGCCAGGTCGGTAGGGGAGCGATCGATTCGTCGACCCGAGTGACGTCTGTACCGTCGGAAACGCCGTACTCGGAAGCGCCGAAGGATCCGGCCACGATGTCCCCGACCTGGTAATCGGGGTGCTGTGATTCGGTGATGCGTCCGACGCCGTGGGCGCGCATGACGGAACCGAGCTTGACCGGCGGAACGTACGACTTGACGTCGTTGAGCCAACCGCGCATCGCGGGGTCGAGGGAGAGGTATTCGACCTTGACGACAAACTCGCCCGGTCCGGCGGACGGGATCTCGGCATCGACGTATTCCCAGGTGGAAGCGTCGGGAAGTCCTTTCGGGCGGGCGGCGAGGCGTACTTGGCGGTTGGTCATCTCTCCCCTTCGGCGAAACGAATTGAACTTGAGGCCGGATTCAATATAGGTGATGGATCACGAACTGGGAAGAGTTGGATGAACCGATTGACGACTATGTATGTTCGATCGATGAGCAATGTGGTCGAAGACGCGCCTGGTTGGTTCACTCGGGCGTTGGCGGCGCCGGTCGAGACGGGGTCGGTGGAGGTCGAGGGTGCCTCGGTGCACTTTCGGGCTTGGGGGCCGGCGGGGCCGGGAATCGTGCTGATTCACGGCGGCGCCGCCCACAGTCGCTGGTGGGATCACATTGCGCCGCAGTTCGCCGAGGGGCGCCGCGTCGTCGCTCTCGACTTGACGGGCCACGGCGACAGTGACACTCGCGACGCCTACGCGATGTCCCAGTGGGCTCGCGAGGTGCTGGCGGCGGCCGAGGCCGGGGGAATCGACGGCAAGCCGATTCTGGTGGGGCACAGTATGGGTGGGATTGTTTCTTTCGTGGCCTCGCATCTGCATGGCGAACTGTTGGACGGGGTTGTCATCATCGATTCTCCGCTCAAGGCGCGTACGCCCGAAGAGGAGGCGGCTCGACGCCAGAATGCGTTCGGCCCCAAGAAGGTTTATCCCACCAGGGAAGACGCGATGGGCCGTTTCCGCTTCGTTCCGCCGCAGGATTCGGGTCTGCCTGCGGTGCGTGACCATGTGGCGGCCACGTCGATGGAGGAAGTCGAGGGCGGTTGGTCGTGGAAGTTCGATCCGAATTTCTTTCTCCGAGTAGGCGCCGAAGATGTCCTCGACAGCGAACCACGTTGCCGCGTAGCCTATTTCCGAGCCGAGAACGGCATCGTGTCCGATCGACTCATGGAGCACATGCGCGGATTGTTCGGAACGGAGGCCATCGTGGCGGAGATTCCCGAAGCCGGACATCACGTCATGATCGATCAGCCGTTGCAACTCGTGACCGGGGTGCGAACTGTGTTGAGTGCGTGGTCCGTCGCAAGTCAAGTGCCGGTAGATCAAGCGGCAGGAAACGTCGAGGGAAGGGTAGAAGCATGAGCACGGAATTGACGCTCGAACCGAAAGTCGAAGCTGCACTGAAGTTGTGGCACACCATGATCGAAACCGGCGATCTGTCGGCGCTACCGACGATCGTCGCGCCCGACGCGCAGTTCCGATCGCCCACGGGATTCAAGCCGTACCAGTCCGCGGATGCCGTTGTGCTCATTCTCAATACGGTGATCCAGGTGTTCGAGAACTTCGAGTACCACCGTCAGTTCGCCGGAGCCAACGGTCGACAGGTCGTGCTCGAATTCAGTGCGAACATCGGCGACAAGAGTCTCAAGGGAATCGACATGGTCGAATTCGACGAGGACGGCAAGATCGTCGATTTCGAGGTCATGGTGCGTCCGGCCAGCGGGCTCGCGGCTTTGGCTGCCGAAATGGGTAAGAGGCTCGGGCAGACGCTACCGACCTACAAAGCCTGAACTGAGTCCGGCCAAGGCTCAGTTCGTACTGAATCCGCCGTTGGAGTGAAGGAGTTGTCCCGTAATCCAGCCTCCGGCGTCGGACATCAGAAACCGGACGAGGTTTGCAGTGTCGCCGGGAGTACCCAGCCGGCCGGCAGGAGTCTGGAGGGTTGTGGCCTGTCTGATCTCGGGTGTCATCCATCCTGTGTCGATAGGTCCTGGGTTGACGACGTTGGCTCGTATGCCGCGTGATCCAAGTTCGACTGCGGCGGCGATGACGATGCGGTCGAGAGCGCCCTTGCTGGCCCCGTACGGAAGATTGTGGGCCGCATGGTCGCTGGTGAGTGCGATGATCCGCCCGGCCACCTGACTGACGTCGCGCTGTTCCGGAAGCCGTTCAGCGAACGCTTTGATCAGCAGCCAGGAGGCGCGAGCGTTGACGGCGAAATGTCGTTCCCAGCTCTCGACTGTGGTATCGAGGATCGAGCTGTCGACGCTTTCGCAATGTGAGAGCACCAGCCCACGGAGGTCGTTCCGCGCTGCGGCAGCGTCAACGAGATGATCGGCCACGTCGGGCGAGGCCAGATCTCCAGGAACGAGGTCGACACGGCTTCCGAGTGCGCGACACTTCTCGGCAATGTCTTGCGGATCGTGCGCTCCGCGCCCGAACCCGACGCGTTCGTCGTAAGGCTCCCAGTAGCCGATAGCCAGATCCCAACCATCCTCGGCAAGGCCCAATGCGAGGCTCGCTCCGATCGACTTGCTCCGACCGACACCGGTGATCAATACGGTCCCGCGCTTGTCAGACACTGCTCGCCTCCCGAGATGTCCTGCAATTCAAATGGGGTGAGGTCACTTCAGATGGAAGCATCACTGTAGCGGGCGAGCTGTCGCCTGTATCGAGCGAGCTGTCGCCGTGCCTCGACCTGACCAGTGTCTTGACACGGCGCTGGTCACAGCGTTTGACTGAGATGCAAGCTCGAGTTGATTCGCCGGACTGTGTCCCGGGAGGTTGACCTATGCGCGGCAATGGAATTGCAGGCAAGGCTTTCTCAAACGAGGGCTGTAGACGTGGACAAGAATCTCACCGAGCAAGGTCTCATCGCGGGACCGTCTCGGTTCTGGCTTTGGTTGGGGTGTGCGTACTTTCGTTTGCCACCACTCAGATGGCCGGCGCGCAACCCGTTGCAGACACAGTCGATACCGGGTTCGTGATCCCTTTTGCCGGGGCACCGGTCTACGAGAGCGTCGCGCCCACGCAGATGACTACTCCGGATCAACTCAACCAGCCACTCGGTCAGCAGACTGCGGAAGAGATTGCCGCGCAGATCGGACTCGAACCAGCCGACGCTTTGACCGAGGAGCAGTATCGCGATCTCATCTCCGGCGGAGGGGTCGGCGGAAATCGCGAGGACGCCGCGGTGATCGACGAATGCGCTCGGATTCTCACCAATACGAACGGGCGGCCCCTCTATTCCGGCACGACGCCGTCGGTTCTGGCCAGTTACGGGTTGTACGTGAATCCAGACGGATTGCTGGAGAGTCCGGCCAACGCGGATGCGCCGACGCGACAGGTGAATACGCTGATCGCCCCTGGCGGTTTCGTGGGCACCTGGTTGCGCAACAACGGTGCGACGCACACTCTGATTGCGCTCTATCAGTCGGCATACACGGTGCAGGCAGTCTACGGATTTGCAGCGCAACAGATTTCGGGAGCAGCGCAGCTGGTGACCAACACCAAAGGCAATGTGAGTTCGGAAGTCGGCATGTCGATGGCGCCGCCGCTCTGGATAGTGAACTTCGCACTGCTCTACATCTTGAAGCCGTCACTGGCGGCGGCCATGCCTGCGAACTGGGCTCCCATTCCGCCGGCCGTTGCCGACGCCGTGAAAGCGAGTCCCACCGGTCAAGTCGCTTTCAGTGACTACGCGTCCTATTTCGAGTGATCGGTCTGCCGGACAGCGCTGACGAACTTCTCGATCAACGTGTGGTCCTTGACGCCGCGGGAGGATTCGACGCCGCTGGAGACGTCGACGCCCCAGGCGCCGGTGGCATCGAGTGCGTCGCGAACGTTGTCCGGGGACAGTCCGCCCGCCAGGATCCACTGGCCTTGCGGGCGCGATTGCTGTTGGGCCCAGTTCCACGGCACCCCTGATCCGGCGTCTGCGCCGTCGATCAGGAGTTCGTCCTCGCCGAGGTCGAGATTGTAACCGTCGCGGACGTTGCTGGAGACGACCGCGCGGATGACGGTGAGGCCGGCATCGTGCAGCCGCTGCACTTGCTCGGCGTCGACAAGATCGTGAACCTGTACGGTGCGAAGCCCGGTGATCTTCGCGATCTCGAGGATCTGTCCGATCGGGTTGCCGAGAAAGACTCCGATTGCACGGATGTGATCGGGAACTCGCGCGAGCAGAGCGACTGCGAGTGTGGGGTCGACTTTGCGGACGCTCTCGGCGAAGACGAAACCGATGGCGTCGACGCCCAGGCCCACCGTGAGGTCGACCGTGTCAACGTCGCGTAGGCCACAGACCTTGATGAATGTCACCTGATACAGAGTACTAGCGTCGTCGTCTAGCCTCGTGCGTGCGACATTTCTACGCGCGAGAGGCTTGACGTGGACTGGCTCTACCGAATCAGTTTGATCTCGGGACCGCTGCCGGTGATCCTGACTGTCCTTGGGGTCCTGGGTGGCGTGTGGCTGCTCGGTTCGAACGTGCGCTGGTACTACCGCAGAGCGGTGCCGATCGCGGGGCTGATTGCGCTGGTGATCATGATCGCCGTGTGGATCACCGTCGAAAAGGTGATCGTGCCGTTCCCCGATCCCATCGAGATGTCGATCTACGTGTGGATCGGAATCGGTATCTACGCGTTGCTACTTCTCGGGCCGCGAATCAAGGCGGGCGGAACCGTCGCGAAAGCGCTCCTGTCCGTGATCGCGACGGTTCTGGTCGTCATCACTGCCGCGACGCAGATCAATCTGGTTTTCGCCGCGTATCCGACTGTGGGAATTGCGTTCGGACACGACGATTTCGACCGCATCTCACTCAGTGAAGTTCCCGGTCCGACCGATCCTGTTGTCACCGGCGATCCCACCGACACTGTGTGGAAAGCGCCGGAGGGCATGCCGATTCGCGGACGGGTCACGACTTTGCCTGTCCCCGGGACGATTTCAGGATTCTCCGCGCGCGACGCGCAGGTATATCTGCCGCCGTCGTACTTCACCAATCCGCGTCCGCTTCTTCCCGTGCTCGTGCTCATGGCAGGTCAGCCTGGCAAGCCCGAGGACTGGCTCCAGGGCGGAAAGCTGACCGCGACAATGGATGCCTTTGCACGAGATCACGAGGGGTTGGCTCCAGTCGTCGTGATAGCCGATGGAACAGGGTCGCAGATGGCCAATCCGCTGTGCACCGACTCGTCACAGGGCAAGGTCGGCACGTATCTGGCAAAGGACTTGCCCGCTGCGGTGGCGAATGCGTTCCAGATCGACACGAATCCGCGAGCGTGGGCAATCGGCGGGCTCTCCTACGGTGGCACCTGCTCACTGCAGATGGCGACCAATTACCCCGAGGTGTACCCGACATTCCTCGATCTGTCCGGTCAGTTGGAGCCTTCGCTCGGTGACCGACAGCGAACCGTCGACGAGATATTCGGCGGCGACGAAGCGGCGTTCGTGAAGGTGAATCCGATGGACCTGCTGGCGACTCGGAAGTTCCCGAACTCGGGCGGAGTGTTCGTCGTCGGAACAGATGACAATGAGTTCAAGCCCGGTCAGCAAAAGGTGTACGAAGCGGCCAAAGCGGCCGGAATGGACGCCAGGTATCTCGAGCTTCCCGGTGGTCACAGCTTTTCGGTGTGGTCGGCCGGCGTCGAGCAGGAGCTGACGTGGATCTCGCAGCGAATGGGACTGATCAGCTGAATCCTGTTCCGGTTTTGGAACGTGTTCTATATTCGGTGTGTGGCTGTCGTTCGGCAGTCTCTCGATCGTTCACCGACTGGAGTTCAGGCACATGTACGAGTGGTCCGACACCGACCTGATGTTCCGCGACGCCTTGCGGGGCTTTATCGACAAAGAGGTGCGACCTCACGTCGACGAGCTCGAAAGCGGTGCGCTGCCGCCGTTCGACATCATTCGCAAGCTGTACTCGACCTTTGGTCTGGCCGACATGGCACGCGAGGGCCTCGAGAAGTCGCTGGCACGCGAGCGCGGCGATGCGCCCTCCGGTGACGGTGAGAAGTCGAGCGCCTTCAGCGGCGCCGGCAGCATGGGCGTCGTGCTCAACAGCGAATTGGCCGGAGTCAGCCTCGGCCTGGTCGCATCGTTGGGTGTCAGCCTCGGATTGGCCGCCGGAACTATCCGCAGCCGCGGCACACTCGCGCAGAAGGAACGCTGGCTCCCCGGCCTGGTGACATTCGAGACCGTCGGCGCCTGGGCGATCACCGAACCGGACTCCGGCTCGGATGCCTTCGGCGGCATGAAGTCCTACGTACGCCGCGACGGCGACGACTACATTCTCAACGGCAACAAGACCTTCATCACCAACGGTCCGTACGCCGACGTGATGATCGTGTACGCAAAGCTCGACGAGGGCGATGCGTCGGTTGATCGTCGCGATCGCAAGGTGCTCGCCTTCATCCTCGACAAGGGCATGGAGGGTCTCACCCAGAGCCCGCCGTTCAAGAAGATGGGCATGAACTCCTCACCCACAGGTGAGCTGTTCTTCGACAACGTCCGCATCACCAAGGACCGTCTGCTCGGCGAGACCGAGGACAGCGGAAAGTCGGACGGCAAATCCAGCGCCAAGGAGAGCTTCGCCGCCGAACGCATCGGCATCGCGTCGCTCTCACTGGGCATCATCAACGAATGCCACCGTCTGAGCATCGAATACGCGAAGTCCCGCAAACTGTGGGGACGTGAGATCGGGCAGTTCCAGCTCATCCAGCTCAAGCTCGCCGAGATGGAGGTCGCTCGAATCAACGTGCAGAACATGGTCTTCAATGCGATCGAGCGCACCGCAGCCGGAGACAAAGTGAGCCTGGCGGAGGCGTCGGCGATGAAGCTGTACTCCTCGCGCGCAGCGACCGAGGTCGCGATGGAAGCCGTGCAGCTGTTCGGTGGAAACGGCTACATAGCCGAGTACCGAGTCGAGCAGTTGGCGCGTGATGCCAAGTCGCTCATGATCTATGCGGGCAGCAACGAAATTCAGGTCACCCATATCGCCAAGGGCCTCCTGGGCTGACACCGGTACGTTTTCGCTTGTCGGTCGATCGCAGCAGGAACCAGATAGTCTTGCTGCGGTCGGCGACACCGCGCCGACGGATCGGAGTAAGCAGTGAACGCGCCGGATCCCACAAATGTTCATCCGATGGCCGGGCAACCGCGAGTGGTGTTGCTGAGGCCGTTGATCGACAACCCGTTGATCGAGGTAGGGGAGTACACCTACTACGATGATCCGGAGTTCGCCGAAGAGTTCGAGACTCGAAACGTGTTGCATCACTACGGTCCCGACAAACTGGTGATCGGAAAGTTCTGCGCCCTGGCCACCGGTGTCACCTTCATCATGAACGGCGCGAACCATCGTATGAACGGTGTCTCCACCTACCCGTTTCCGATCATGGGCGGTGATTGGGCCAGGCACATGGATTTGGTGCAGGATCTGCCGTCACGCGGTGACACCGTCGTCGGGAACGACGTGTGGTTCGGCGGGAACGTGACAGTCATGCCCGGTGTCCGGATCGGTCACGGGTCGATCGTGTCCACTGGCGCCGTCGTAACGCGCGACGTCCCGGACTACGCAATTGTCGGCGGCAACCCGGCAACGGAGATCAAGCGCCGCTTCAGTGCCGAAGACATCGAGAAGTTGGTGCGAATTGCGTGGTGGGACTGGCCGATCGAGAAGATCACCCGCCACGTCCGGGTGATCTCGGACGGGAGTGTCGCGGAACTCGAAGCGGTCGAGTGATCTCCGCGCCCGCTAGTTCGTTCGTGTGAGCGAGTAGTTCCGGACATAAAGCAGGGCGGCCGCGAGAAGGCCGACGGCAAGACCTGTTGCGGTGAAGGTGATCAGGTTCGGCTCGAGGTCGAAGTGGATGATGGTCGATTCGGGGTAGGGCTTCTGCGGGTCACGAGGTTCGGGAAGGACCACCGAATAGAAGGTGGGCGGCCAGATTTTTCCGACAACGGCGACCGCAAGTCCGTAGGCCGCTCCGAAGATCGAAAGTGCAAGCGGAAGAACAAATCTTCGCCCACCCGCGTCGCGGGACAGGTGCCATCCCGTCGCGTTCAGTATCGCCGACACGGCAATGGCGACAGCCGTTCCGACAATCAGGAACCACGCAGTTGCGGGGAACCAATGAGGGGCGTCGACGTAGCTGTAGCCTTCGACAACCCACATGTATCCGGTCTTGCCGTCCTCCGCCGGCGGCGGTGGCGGAGGTTGGATGCCGATATGTTCTGTTCGCATAGATGGCGTGGCGAATCGCCAGGCGAGCACTCCGAGGTAGCTCAACAGCAAGCCGGTCGCGATGAAAACTGCGAAGAGTGGTTCTGCAACACGGTCGCGCAGCGTTGTGAGTCGCACTCGACGATCGTCTCATCTCAGCCCGAGATCGAGAGTCTTTGTCGGTGGCTTCCATTAGCGTGTGCGCATGACTCTCACACTCGGCATGATCACCTTCGACAGTCTCGATCCCGGTCCGCTCGCAACGTGGTGGGCGGCGCAGTTGGGCGGAAACATCGTCGAGGAGAACGACGGTTGGTTCTACATCGTCGCGGTCCCTGACAGCGCCACCAACTTCGCATTCCAGAAGGTCCCGGACCCCACCGCCGGCAAGAATCGCATCCATCTCGATTTGGGGAGTCCGGATCTCGACGCCGAGGTGGCGCGGCTCGTCGAGGCCGGAGCAACCGAGCACCACCGCGAGAACATGGACGGTTTCCGCTGGGTGACGCTCCTCGATCCTGATGGGAATCAGTTCTGCGTATCCGGTCCTCACGCCTGAGCTAACCGATTCTGTGCTCACCTGATTCGTGGCCACTGATATCCCGGACACCTGTTCGGGCATGATGAGAGGCATGACTTCTCAGACTTCTCGGGCGGCTCGGGCCGGGGCGGCTTCTCTGACCGGGGCCGACGCAGACGGCTTGTGCAGCTTCGTCGATTCGTCACCGTCGCCGTTCCATGTGTGCGCGACGGTGGCGACCGAGCTGACGGCCGGCGGGTTCGTCGAAGTCCACGAAACGCAGTCGTGGCCAGCCGAGCCCGGACGGTACTTCCTCGTGCGAGGCGGTTCGCTGATCGCCTGGAGCACCGAGGGCGTGGGAAACGCCACTCCGTTCCGGATTGTCGGAGGTCATACCGACAGCCCCAACCTGCGGGTCAAACAGCATCCCGACCTCACTTCGGCCGGGTGGCAGATGGTGGGCCTCGAACCGTATGGCGGTGCGTGGCTGAACTCCTGGCTCGACCGCGATCTCGGTATCTCCGGACGATTGAGTGTCCGGGTGGGAAACACTGTGGAGCAGAAGCTGGTTCGCATCGACGACCCGATTCTTCGTGTTCCGCAGCTGGCTATCCACCTGTCCGAAGATCGCAAGGGTGTGACGCTGGATCCGCAGAGGCACGTCAACGGAATCTGGGGCGTGGGTTCGAAGCCCAAGTCTTTCATCGGCTTTGTCGCCGAGCGTGCGGGTGTAGCCGCGTCGTCGGTTCTCGGCTGGGAATTGATGACACACGACCTTGCGCCCAGCGCAGTCGTGGGGGTGGACAAGGAATTGGTCAGCGCCCCCAGGCTCGACAATCAGGGCACGTGTTATGCAGGGACACAAGCACTTCTGGCCGCAGTCGAGTCGCCCGGTCAGCAGGTCCCAGTGCTTGCACTCTTCGATCATGAAGAGGTCGGCAGCATGTCCGATCGCGGAGCTTTCTCGGACCTGCTGAACACCGTGCTCGAGCGGATCGTGTTGGGACGCGGTGGTGGCCGCGAAGAATTCCTGCAGGCGATGGCCGGCTCGGTATGCGCGTCGGGCGACATGGCACACGCGACGCACCCCAATTACCCGGACCGCCACGAGCCCGCTCATCGGATCGAGATCAACGGTGGGCCGGTACTCAAGGTGAACCAGAACCTGCGCTACGCCACCGATGCGGCCGGTGCCGGCGAATTCGCGCTCGCGTGCGATCAGGCGGGAGTGCCGATGCAGCGCTACGTCCACCGCGCCGATTTGCCGTGCGGCTCCACCATCGGACCGATCACGGCATCACGCACCGGACTGTCCACCGTCGACGTCGGCGCGCCTCAGCTCGCGATGCACTCTGCCCGCGAGCTGATGGGCGCGGCAGATGTCCGCATGTATGCCGACGCGCTCGGTGCCTTCCTCACGCCGCGTAGTTAGAGGGCGCGTAGTCAAAGTGCAGGGAGCCCAGTGGGCGTAGAGGGCGCAGTCGGTAGATCCTCGAAGAAGTCGGCGCTCGGAGTGAAGAACATCGAGCCCGTCACGGCCGTCGAGAAATCGAGCAGACGGTCGTAATTGCCGCGAGGGTTGCCGAGAAACATGTTCTCGAGCATCCGTTCGGTAATCGCCGGCGTGCGGCAGTAGCCGATGAAAAAGGTGCCGATCTCGTCGTCGCCGAGGCGCCCGTACGGCATGTTGGCACGCAGGATCTCGAGAGCCTTGCCGTTCTCGTCCTTGATTGCGTTGAGGGCTACGTGCGAGTTGGCCGGCTTCACTTCGGACGTCATCTCGATGTCCTCGAGCTTGCTGCGTCCGATCACACGTTCCTGCTCGTCGACGGTGATTGCTTCCCAGTCCCGCATCTTGTGGACGTAGCGCTGGATATGGACGTAGCTCCCTCCGGTGAACGCAGGATCTTCGTCTCCGACAGTCACGGCGGCGACGGCGTCGCGGCCCACCGGATTTTCGGTGCCGTCGACGAAGCCGATGAGGTCTCGGTTCTCGAAGTACTGGAAGCCGTGAACCTCGTCGACCACCGTGGCTGCGCCGTGCAGTCGCTTCGTGATCTGCCGAGCCACCTCGAAACACGCATCCATGCTCATCGCGCGGATGTGGAAGAGCAGATCGCCGGGAGTCGACGGCGCCCAGTGAACGTCGCCCTGCAAAGCGGTGAACGGGTGCAGTAGCGCGGGGCGCGGACCGGCGAACAGTCGATCCCAAACCGACGAACCGATGCTTGTCACCACATCCAAACCTGATCCGGGGACGCGCAGCCCCACGGCGCGCTGTAGGCCGGCGACGTCGGCGAGTAGTTCTCGTGTGGTGTTCTCGCCACCCGGATTCACGGTCGCGACCAGGAAAATCGCAGCCGGAGTGAGGGGAGTGGTCACCGACTGGGACTGTGCTGTGAGGTCGGACTGACGAACATCCTGGGGCATGCGAGACCTTTCGAGGGAGAGAGTGGACCGGCCCTGACTTTAGGAAAACCGACCGGATCACCCAACCGGGGCGGGTGTGACCGGCGATACTTCGCAGGCCCGGAGGTGTTGCGGGTGCTGCCGTCTGCGGAAGTCGTCGGCCCACACCGATAGACTGTCCCCCGGCACGTTCTTTCGTTGGGCACATTCGTGGTGTCCCGCTCCGCGCCGGCTTGCCTCTTGACTCCCGTAGGGAAGGGACCACTCTCCAGTGTCTGCTCACCAGGTCGATACCGTCACGCACGCATCGGCTGATCCCGATGCCGCTCAGCCGTTCAAGGAGCTCGGTCTCAAGGACGACGAATACGCACGCATCAAGGAGATCCTGGGCCGCCGTCCCACGGACGCCGAACTGGCGATGTACTCGGTGATGTGGAGCGAGCACTGCTCGTACAAGTCCTCCAAGGTCCACCTCGGATACTTCGGCAAGACCACCACCGACGAGATGCGCGCCAACATGCTGGCCGGTATCGGTGAGAACGCCGGCGTCGTCGACATCGGTGACGGCTGGGCAGTCACGTTCAAGGTCGAGAGCCACAACCACCCGTCGTACGTCGAGCCTTACCAGGGTGCGGCGACCGGTGTCGGCGGCATCGTCCGCGACATCATGGCCATGGGTGCTCGTCCGATCGCCGTCATGGATCAGCTTCGGTTCGGTGCTGCTGACGCCCCCGATACCCGTCGCGTCGTCGACGGTGTCGTGCGCGGTGTCGGTGGATACGGAAACTCCCTCGGCCTGCCGAACATCGGCGGCGAGACGGTCTTCGACGAGTCCTATGCAGGTAACCCGCTGGTCAACGCCCTCGCTGCCGGCGTCATGCGCGTCGAGGATCTGCATCTGGCCTTCGCTTCGGGCGCGGGCAACAAGATCATCCTGTTCGGCGCACGCACCGGTCTCGACGGAATCGGCGGCGTCTCGGTCCTCGCGTCGGCGACGTTCGACGACGAGGGTGGAGACACCGGCGGACGTAAGAAGCTGCCCGCGGTTCAGGTCGGCGACCCGTTCACCGAGAAGGTGCTCATCGAGTGCTGTCTCGACCTTTACAAGGCCGGCCTCGTCGTCGGCATCCAGGACCTCGGCGGCGCCGGGCTGTCCTGCGCCACCTCCGAGCTGGCCGCGGCCGGCGACGGCGGCATGCACATCAACCTCGAGAAGGTTCCGATGCGCGCCACCGGCATGACCCCGGCCGAGGTGCTCTCGAGCGAATCGCAGGAGCGCATGTGCGCCGTGGTCACGCCCGAGAACGTCGATGCGTTCATGGAGGTCTGCAAGAAGTGGGACGTCCTGGCCACCGACATCGGCGAGGTCACCGACGGTGAGCACCTCACCATCTCCTGGCACGGCGAGACCGTCGTCGACGTTCCCCCGCGCACCGTCGCGCACGAGGGCCCGGTTTACCACCGCCCCGTCGAGCGTCCCGCAACGCAGGATGCCTTGATCGCGAATACGACTGCCGGACTGAAGCGTCCCGAAACCGACGCCGAGCTCGAAGCGACCCTGCTGAAGATGATCGCCTCGCCTGCCCTGTGCAGCCGCAAGTGGATCACCGAGCAGTACGACCGCTACGTCCGCGGAAACACCGTCCTGGCCGAGAACGCCGACGGCGGTGTCATCCGCATCGACGAGAAGACCGGACGCGGAATCGCACTGTCCACCGACGCTTCGGGCCGCTACACCGCGCTCGACCCGTACACCGGTGCGCAGCTCGCGTTGGCCGAGGCTTTCCGCAACGTGGCAGTCACGGGCGCAACGCCCAAGGCCGTCTCCAACTGCCTGAACTTCGGTTCTCCCGAGGACCCGGGTGTCATGTGGCAGTTCCAGCAGGCCGTTCGCGGCCTTGCCGACGGCTGCGCCACCCTCGGCATCCCCGTCACCGGCGGCAACGTCAGCTTCTACAACCAGACCGGATCCACGGCAATCCTGCCGACGCCGGTGGTTGCCGTCCTCGGTGTGATCGACGACGTTCACCGCCGCATCCCGACGGGCCTCGGACTCGAGCCCGGCGAGACGCTGATCCTGCTCGGCGAGACCCACGACGAGTTCGACGGTTCCATCTGGTCGCAGGTCGAGCACGGTCACCTCGGTGGCGTGCCGCCGAAGGTCGACCTCGCCCGTGAGCAACTGCTCGCCGACATTCTGCTCGCCTCTTCGCGTGACGGTCTCGTCACCGCAGCCCACGACCTCTCCGAGGGTGGACTGGCCCAGGCTGTCGTCGAAGCCGCGCTGGCCGGCGAAACCGGTTGCCGCATCCTGATTCCCGAGGGCGCAGATCCGTTCGTGACCTTGTTCTCGGAATCGTCGGGACGTGTCCTCGTTGCAGTTCCGCGTACCGAGGAGACTCGCTTCACCGGTATGTGCACCGCCCGCGGCTTGCCGTGGACGCGTATCGGGGTCGTCGACGAGGGCAGCGACTCCGTCGAGGTCCAGGGACACTTCTCCGTCACGATGGCCAAGCTCCGTGAGGCCTTCGAGGGAACGCTGCCCGCACTGTTCGGGTGATAGATGGTCGATTCCGGAGAACTGACTTCTTCTGACAGCCAGCCGCAGGAACACCACCTGCGGCTGGCTGTTCCCGCACCCCTCGAGAAGCTCGACAACCGCTTCACCGAGTGGGCGTGGGGGCTCCTCAAACTCGACTTCACCGGCATCGCGTTTGCCGCGTTCTTCTTCTGCTGGTCGTTGACCCCTTCGCTGTTGCCGCGCGATTGGCTTTTCCAAGGTCTGATCGGCGGAATCAACTCGGCCATCGGCTACGGCGTCGGTACTGCGATCGGTTGGGCTGTCGAGCGATACCTGCTAAGCGGGCGACGGTGGTGGCCACTGCCCGAGCCGGTGCCTTCCGCGATCAAGGTCTTCGTTCCGGTCGCGTCCATCGTCGCGGCGATCATCATGCTGGTCTACGCGGCCGGGTGGCAACGTGAAATCGCGGCACTGACCGATGCCGAAGGCACGACCACTTCCGGCTACATCCGAACCCTCGGACTGAGCCTGCTCGTCGGTGGCCTGCTCATCTCGATCTGGCGGGTCCTCCACGATCTGGTGAAACTGATTGCCCGACAGCTGATGCGGCGGTTCCACTGGTCACGGTCGGTGGCCAATGGCGTCGGTGTCCTGGTTGTCACCGTCCTGTTCTTCATGCTGGTCGACGGCGTCCTGGTCCGCGGAATCTATGCAGCGACCAACTCGATCTTCAGTCTGCAGAACTCGACCACTCGCGACGGCGTCGTCGAACCGCAGGATCCGATGAAATCGGGTAGCCCCGAATCAGCCGCTCCCTGGGACACATTGGGGTTCGAGGGACGAAACTTCGTCTCGCGCGGACTCGACGCGCAGGAACTCGAAGCGGCAACCGGTAAGCCTGCGATGGATCCGATTCGCGTATATGCCGGACTTGAAAGCGCCGAAGATCCCGAAGAGCGTATGGATCTGGTCATCAAGGAGCTGGAGAGGACCGGCGCATTCCAGCGCAAGGTTCTCGTGGTCATTCCGACGACGGGTACGGGGTGGGTCAATCCCACTGCGGCGCAGGCAATCGAACTTGTGCACGACGGCGACACTGCTCTTGTCGCCAGCCAGTACTCGTACCTGCCGAGTTGGATCTCATTCCTCGCCGACCAGGAGAAGGCGCAAGCTGCCGGACGCCTGTTGATCGAGCGGGTACACGAAAGATGGCTCCAGGAACCGGAAGCCACCAGGCCGAAGTTCATGGTCTACGGCGAGAGCCTCGGCGTCATGGCCGGCGCCGGAGCCTTCGACACACTGCAAGCGGCGCGCGATACCGCCGACGGAATTCTGTGGGTTGGCCCACCGAACGCGACGCAGTTGTGGCGTTCGATCGAGAAGAGGCGCGATCCCGGCACTCCCGAAGTAGCTCCCGTCTACGCGGACGGCTTGGCCGGCGTGCGGTTCGCGGATCGCTCCGAAGACATTCCGACCGACGGGATGACGTGGCCGCAGCCGCGGGTTCTGTTTGTCCAGCACCCTTCCGATCCAGTGGTGTGGTGGTCACCCGACCTCATGTTCAATCGGCCCGAGTGGCTCAAGGAAGTGCCCGGTTTCGACCGCTCGCCGTCGATGAAATGGTTCCCGGTCGTGACGTTCTGGCAGGTGTCTGCAGACCTCGGTAACGCTGCGGGAGTTCCCGACGGTCACGGTCACAATTACGGAACCTCCGTTCTGGACGCCTGGATCAGCGTCGCCCAGCCCGAGGGGTGGACGGCCGCAGAAACCGAGCGAGTGCGGTCGGCATTGGTTGTCGCCGTGAAATCAGAGGGCCCCGAGAAGTGAGGGGAGTCGCCTCGATCGCGCTCTGCGCTACCGCGATCACCTGGAGCAACGTCGTGCTTCCGGCATTCGGTCTTTCGCCCCGAGCCCGCGCCGTGGTCAACACCGCGGCCGGTCTGTCGGCCATCGGAGTCCTACTCGCACGTGGTTACACCCGCGAGGAACTCGGCTTGGCGCACACCGGCATTCGTGGTGGCGCCCGGTTCGGCGGAGCCGCGGCCGGCGCAGTGCTTACGGGTTACAGCGTCGCTTTAGCCGTTCCCTCGTTGCGCGCGACTCTCGCTGCCGACGAGCGAGCAGACGGCCGCGAAGACTTCCTCGAATGGATCATCCTGCACATCCCGTTCGGCACAGTGCTCTCCGAGGAGCTGTTGTTCCGCAGCGCGATGTCCGCGGTCTGGAACCGTGAACGTCGCCCCCGCCCGCGGCGCCGGCGACAACGTTCCCGCAGCAGTGGCATTCACCGGTGCTTCGGCATTGCTGTTCGAGTGGCTGCACCGCCGGGGCGGCAGCGTGCTTGCTCCCGCCCTGCTGCACCTGGCCACGAATGCCGGTGGCGCACTTGCCGTTCGTATCGCTACTCGCAGACAGGGAGTGAACTGATGCCGCCCCGCCGCGCCGTCGACCCCGCCGAATTTCGTGCCGCCGTCCTGGCCGTCGGCCCGTGGCTTCGAGATCCGGAACTGCCGAAGCCTTCGCGCAGTGAACTCGGTGCGGCAGTGAAGATGAGTGCGCGCACTCTCGAACAGATCGCCCCCGGATCGAGCGTCGAGGTGCGGGTCCCACCGTTTGTTGCGGTGCAATGCATCGAAGGTCCGCGTCACACGCGCGGAACCCCGCCCAACGTCGTCGAGACGGACGCTCGGACGTGGTTGCAGATGGTCACCGGATTGCTCGAGTTCTCCGAGGCCTCAGGTGACGGACGAGTCGACGCCTCAGGTAGCCGCGCTCCCGAAATTGCGCACTGGCTCCCACTGCTGCGGTTGACCTAGCAACAGAGGGGTTGGCGTAGTGACAGAGTGGTTGACGCAGTAACAGAGAGAGACCATCCGGTTCGCTTCGGCGTGATCTGAGAGCCAAGGCAGCCCTCAGGGGAAGTGAGTCCCAAAATGGCCGTAGACTGTGGATGCCCCCCAACCCCTGCCCACAAAGGGAGCGCCCGGTGACTCGTGCCGATCTGTCGGTCAACAGTCCAAATCTCCTCGCTTCGAACCCGTCCGACGAGGACGAGAACGAGCCCCGCGAAGAATGCGGTGTATTCGGCGTCTGGGCGCCGGGAGAGGATGTGGCGAAGCTCACTTATTACGGCCTGTACGCACTTCAGCACCGTGGTCAAGAAGCTGCCGGCATTGCGGTAGCCGACGGCTCCCAGGTGCTGGTGTTCAAGGATCTCGGCCTGGTCAGCCAGGTATTCGACGAGCAGACCCTCGCAGCGATGCCAGGTCACGTCGCCGTCGGACATTGCCGTTACTCCACCACCGGTTCCACGACGTGGGAGAACGCGCAGCCCATCTTCCGTACCACCACTGCCGGAACCGGCATCGCGCTCGGCCACAACGGCAACCTGGTCAACACCGCTGAACTCGCGAGCCGCACCCGTGCAGCCGGCCTGGTCAACGACAAGCGCCCCAACGCAGCGACTTCCGACTCCGACCTCATCGGTGGTCTCCTGGCACACGCTGCCGGCGACAGCACCATCGAACAGGCCGCAATGGAATTGCTTCCCACGTTGGAGGGCGCGTTCTGCCTCACCTTCATGGACGAGCACACGCTGTACGCAGCGCGGGATCCGCACGGCATCCGCCCGCTCTGCCTCGGTCGACTCGACCGCGGTTGGGTAGTCGCCAGCGAGACCGCAGCCCTCGACATCGTCGGTGCGTCGTTCGTTCGCGACATCGAACCCGGTGAGCTACTCGCGATCGACGCCGACGGCGTCCGCTCCTCGCGTTTCGCGAACCCGACTCCCAAGGGTTGTGTCTTCGAGTACGTCTACCTCGCGCGTCCCGACAGCGTCATCGGTGGCCGTTCGGTCCACTCGACCCGCGTCGAGATCGGCCGTCTGCTCGCCAGCGAGCATCCCGCCGAAGGTGACTTGGTCATCCCCGTTCCCGAGTCCGGCACCCCCGCAGCAGTCGGATACGCACAGGGCTCAGGCATCCCTTACGGCCAGGGTTTGATGAAGAACGCCTATGTCGGCCGCACCTTCATCCAGCCGTCGCAGACGATCCGTCAGCTCGGTATCAGGCTCAAGCTCAACCCGCTCAAGGAAGTCATCCGCGGCAAGCGCCTTGTGGTGGTGGACGATTCGATCGTCCGCGGTAACACTCAGCGTGCGCTCATCCGGATGCTCCGCGAAGCCGGCGCCCTTGAAATTCACGTCCGTATCGCCTCGCCGCCGGTCAAGTGGCCCTGCTTCTACGGCATCGACTTCGCCTCACCGGCCGAATTGATTGCCAACGGCGCGGGCGGACGGGATGCGACGTTCGAGGAGATGCTCGACGGTGTGCGTCGTTCCATCGGAGCGGACACCCTCGGATACATCTCCACCGAGGGCATGATCGCCGCCACCGAGCAGCCGGCCAGCCGTCTGTGCGCCGCGTGCTTCGACGGGACCTACCCGATCGCGCTTCCCAAGGAAACGTCGATCGGCAAGAACGTCCTCGAGGGGATGCTCGAGAGCACCGCAGGTTCGACGGCCACTCGCGACAACGACAATGCGAGCGCGCTCAGCCGCCCCTGAACATCAGAATCGTTGAAATTCGACAGCCGAGAATCTGCCGTCCACAGCATGTGGGCGGCAGATTTTCTGTTCACGACTTTCTGTTCCACGACACGGCATACGTCGTGAGCATCTGGCATAGTGCCCTCCGTGGCGCAACTGAGAATGGATGGGCACCGGGTACTGGTCGCAGACCTGGTGGGGGACACCATCAAAGCGATCAACGGCTCGATGGTGGCGTACGAGGGTGCGATCACCTTCAAGAACGCCGGAATGGGCGGTGGTGGCGGGCTGCGTGCCGCGCTGAAACAGAAGGCGGCAGGTGAATCACTGTCCCTGATGGAAGTCAGTGGTCAAGGCACCGTCTACTTCGCGGTCGACGCCCAGGACATCACGATTATCGAGCTCAACAACGACGCTTTGCACGTCGAAGCCTCGCAATTGCTCGCATTGGTCGGCCAACTGCGAACCGACGTGAAATTTGCCGGTCTCCGCGGCGCAGGTTCCGGACAGGGCTTGTTCACGACGGTCGTCAGCGGCACCGGTCTGGTGGCGGTGCTGTCGAAGGGCGGACCGATCATCGCGCTCGAAGTCAGCCCGCAGTATCCGCTGGTTGCCGATCCCGACGCATTCGTCGCTCACCGTGGCCAGCTGAACCAGAGCTTCGTCACCGACGTCACCTGGCGCTCCGCGATCGGCGGTGGCAGCGGTGAAGCGTTCTCGCTGCGATTCGACGGATCCGGAGTCGTCTACATCCAGCCCGAGGAGCGCTGAACCATGCCGTTGGAATTGGTGAACAGCAAGGTCGTCAAGTCGACCCTCGCGCCGGGCCAGAACGTGCTCGCCCGCACCGGGTCGATGCTCTACTACACCGGTGACGTCCGCTTCATCCCGCACAGCATGGGCGGTGGGCCCGGCGCCATGCCGAACATGGGCGGGATCGCCGGGATGGCCGGCCGCATGATGTCCGGCGAACACGCACGCATGATGGCGGCCGAGGGAAACGGTGAGGTCTTCTACGGGCACGCCGGCTTGTACGTCGAGGTCATCCACCTCGACGGGTCGTCAATGCTCACCGTCGAAGCCGACCGACTCCTCGCACACGACGGCTACCTCCAGAGTTCGATAGTCGCTCTCACGTCGCAGGGCGGTGTGCGCGGAGCAGTACGCGGCGCCATGACCGGTCAAGGGCTGTTCACGACGCAGTTGCACGGACAGGGAAGCGTCGCGGTCCTCTCGCACGGGGGCGCGATTCCGTTGCAGGTCGGTCCGAACAATCCTCAGGTCGTCGTCGACCCGCAGGCATACGTGTGCCACATCGGTCAGATCAACGTCGACATCTCCGCGAACGTCGGCTGGCGCGAGGCCGTCGGCAAGGGCTCGGGGGAGTCCATCCAGCTGAAGATGACCGGCGCCGGCACCGTTTGGGTCCAGGCGTCCGAGCAGAAGTTCTGAGAGGGCACAGAGCATGGGTATCGAAATTCACAATCCGGCAACTCTGCCCGCCAACGACAACGTCCCGGGCAACGACTACGCCTTCTGCGTCGAGATGGCCGGACAACCGTGGTTCACGTCCAAGGGTGCGATGATCGCGTACTACGGAAACATCAACTTCGAGCCGCTCGGGCGCACGAGCATGACGGCGATCGTCGCGGCCAGGTTTTCTTCACCGCTCTACGCGGACGACTGGGTGCTCGCTCAGGGACAGGGCAAGTTGATCCTCGGGGACCGCGGATTCAACATCAATTCCTACGACCTCGACGACGGCAACCTCACGATTCGCGCGGCCAATCTCCTCGCCTTCGAGACCAGCCTGGACCTCAAACAGTCCATCGTCCCAGGCTTTTTGACGCTACTGGGGACAGGCAAGTTCCTGGCGTCGTCCAATGGCCCGGTCATGTTCGCGGAGCCGCCGCTCCGCATCGACCCGCAGGCGTTGGTGGGTTGGGCCGACTGCCCGTCGCCGTCCCACCACTTCGATGCCGACTGGATGCAGAGCTTCCTGGGCGCGGTTCGCGGAAGCATGTTCGGCGCGAACACCGGCGAAGAACGCCAGTTCGATTTCACCGGAGCCGGGACGGTACTGATCCAGTCGAGCGAGAAGGTCGTCCACGACGGACACCTCCTCAAACACATCGAATCCGAGACGGTCGCACTCGGGCAGAACAGTCTGCGCGCACTGCACGCCTCGATCGGTGCGCGGCTGCAGAACTGACGTCTCGGGGTACGCGAGGTCTCACCGAGGGGGCCGGTCCGGTAGCGTATGGGCGTAATCGTCGGTATTTGTGTGCGCGCTCTGGGTCTCGAGTCGAACGATCCATCTCGCGTCACGAGGATTGCAAACACTTCACATTGCAAGACCACTTACCTGTGCACGAGCAATACGTGCTCGCGAGAAATACAAGGCTGGAGTAGTAACCCGATGACCGAGGACAGTCACCGCACCGCAGGCGCCTCCTACGCGGCAGCAGGAGTCGATATCGCCGCAGGCGACCGGGCGGTGGAACTCTTCGCCCCTCTGGCCAAGAAGGCCAGCCGCCCCGAGGTCATGGGTGGCCTCGGTGGTTTCGCCGGCTTGTTCTCCCTCAAGGGTGACTACAAGGAGCCGTTGCTCGCCGCATCGACCGACGGCGTCGGAACCAAGCTCGCTGTCGCGCAGGCGATGGACAAGCACGACACGGTCGGACTCGACCTCGTCGCCATGGTTGTCGACGACCTCGTCGTCTGTGGCGCCGAGCCGCTGTTCCTCCAGGACTACATCGCCGTCGGCCGGGTCATCCCCGAGCGCGTCGCGGAATTGGTCAGCGGCATCGCCGAGGGCTGCATCCAGGCCGGTTGCGCTCTCCTCGGTGGCGAGACCGCCGAGCACCCCGGCATCATGGCTGACGGTGACTACGACCTCTCCGCCACCGGCGTCGGTGTCGTGGAGGCCGAGAAGCTGCTCGGACCGGATCGCGTTCGCCCCGGCGACGTCGTCATCGCGATGGGTTCTTCGGGACTGCACTCCAACGGTTACTCACTGGCCCGCAAGGTCCTGCTCGAGATCGACCGCATGAACCTGAGCGCACACGTCGACGAGTTCGGCCGCACGCTCGGTGAGGAACTGCTCGAGCCCACCAAGATCTACGCCAAGGACTGCCTGGCACTCGCTGCCGAGACCGACGTGCGCACGTTCTGCCACGTCACCGGTGGCGGCCTCGCCAACAACCTCGCGCGCGTCATGCCCAAGGGCTTGGTCGCCGAACTCGATCGCGGAACCTGGAGCCCCGCTCCGGTCTTCGCCATGATCGCGCAGCGCGGACGCGTCGAGCGCGCCGAGATGGAGCAGACGTTCAACATGGGCGTCGGCATGGTCGCCGTCGTCGCACCCGAGGACGTCGACCGTGCACTTGCCGTCCTCACCGCACGCCACATCGACTGCTGGACGCTCGGTAGCGTCAAGAAGGCGTCGGACGCCGCTGCAGAGCGTGCGTTCCTGGCCGGAGACCACCCGCGCTTCTAGACCGCAACGCCAGCTGCCCCATCGGAGAGATCCGGTGGGGCAGTTTTGTGTGTCCGTACAAGTAGGCGCGAGGCGGAAAATCGAACGCAAAAATGAGGAAGAGCGATCAGCTCTTCCTCATTTCACGGTCTGCGCGGTGGCAGTGCGCGGTCAACGCCGCCAGTCGTCGTAGTCGTCCTCTCGCGCATGCCCTTCCCTATCGGAAGTCTGGTCCGATCGGACACTGCTCCGATGCGAGTTGGTCGATCCACCTGCGAGCTCTCTTTGCAGGCTGTCGAAATCCGTGGTCGGTACGCTGTATTTCAATTCGCGTGCAACCTTGGTCTGCTTTGCCTTAGCCCGGCCGCGGCCCATGGCTGACCCCCTCGCGCTTTCGCGGGGCGGCCTGGGGAATTTGGCGGCCCCGTTTGAGTGTGTAAGTTTCCTGACACACACTCTAGCGTGGAAAAGTCGCTTCCGCTTCCACGAAGGCCTCACCGCCGTGTCTGATTGCTCTCACTATGGCCGCGAGCTGCCAGGATGCTGAAAGAACTCGTCAGAACTTTGTGAGAACTGCTCAGAAGTTTCCGGGAATTGCGCGAATCGTCCCCACTCGGGCGTCGCCGCCGAAGACCGGAGCGGATGCGAGAGCCGCCAACTCCTCGGTCCACTCGGTGTTCATCCGCTTGAGCAGAGCTGCCGCCAAGGGCAGGAGCGCCCGCTCGTGACCGTCGTCGATCTTGAGGGCGAAAGCGGAACCGTCGGGAAGCGCTCCGGCGTAGATGCCGTCGTATCCGGTCTTGGAGAACAGACCCGGCACGGCGGACATCAGGCGCTGATCGTTGCGGCCGGTGCCCGAGACGAGGAAGGGGTTCTCGCGGACCGCGTCGGCCACAGCTCGTTCGGGTGAGTCGGGCTCAGCCGAGGGCAGGCGTCCGAATGCCCGAGCCAGGTTCGTGAGCGAGAGCGGCACGATCGGGAGACCACAACCGTCGATGCCGAGTTCCTGCTCTTCCTCGCCGCTGAGATCGAAGATCGTCTCCTGGATCGCGAGTTGGAGGGGATGAGTCGGCTCCATGTACGTCTCGAGCGGCCAGTCGTTCACGACGCACGTGGCGAGCATCGCGGAGTGCTTGCCCGAGCAGGTCATGTAGATCGGGCTGGGAAGCTCGCCCGCTGCGATCAGTTCGGCTCGGGCCAGTTCGTTGCCCGGCAGATCGGAGGGGCACTGCAACTGGTCGACACCGAGTTGGTAGCGAGCGAGAAGCGCTGCGACCAGTTCGATGTGATCGGCCTCGCCCGCATGTGAGGACGACGCGACGGCCAGCTCTTCCGGACTGGTGGGTGCAAAGCCGTTTCGAAGCGCAGCGACGGCTTGCAGCGGCTTGTTCGCCGAGCGCGGGTAAATGGGTGTGTGAATTTCCCCGAGTCCGACAACGACCTCGCCGTCGGCGCCGAGAATGACGGCCGATCCGCGATGCACGCATTCGCGGAATCCGGAGCGGACCACTTCCACCAATTCGATACTCACGAGTGCACCTGCGCTTCTGCTTGTTCGATGAACCTCTGGACGCGCGCGGTGACGTTCGGTGCAAGGTCGGTGTGTTCTGCGAGCAGCCGTCGAAGCCGCTCAGGGTCCGTTCCGGCGAAGACCTCTCGAACAGTCACTCCGTGATCCGGTACGTGGACTCGGGTGACCGAATCGCCCGCGGCGATCGTGCCGGTCCGGTTGACGCGAAGGTAGGCGCCGACGTCGGTCCGCTCGGTGAATCTTTTGACCCAGCCCTTTTCCGCGGCCCAGATGCCGAAGGTGCCGCACGGGACGCGGGGAGCAGTCACCTCGAGTTCGAGAACGTCCGACGCCTCGGCTCCGGTGATGTGCCAACGCTCGCCGATCACGGCGTCCGTGACGAGCATCCCGCTGATGTGAAGATTCTCGCCGAACCATCCGGGGCCGAGAGGTCGGCCCAATTCGTCCGACCAGCGCTGCGCTTCGTCGCGCTGATACGCGTAGACAGCTTGGAAGGCGCCGCCGTGGAACTCGGTGTCGCAGACGTAGTCGCCACCCAGACCGAGTCGGCCGACCGCGACGCGGCCGTCGACGGGACGCTTGTCGATCGCGGTACGGGGGACTCGCCTGACGCCACTGTCACGTTCGGTGTGGACGACGCAGACCGCGTCGACCATGCCCGTCACTTTCCGCGCAATCGGTTGACAGCCTCACGTCCGGCCTGGGGTGCGTCGTCCGCCACGATCGAATCCGGATCGATGGACGCAGCGCTGGGGCCGGCCATCAGTTCGGTGTCGACCGGGATGTTGCGCTTGATCAGAGCGAGTGCGATGGGGCCGAGCTCGTGATGATTGACGACGGTCCCGACGCGTCCGACGGCCCGTCCGCCCGCCGTGATCGGGTCACCCGGTTCCGGGACGGCTTCGGCGCTGCCGTCGAGGTGCAACATGACGAGATGGCGCGGGGGCTTGCCGAGATTGTGAACTCGGGCGACGGTTTCCTGACCGCGGTAGCACCCCTTGTCGAGGTGGACGGCGCCGTGCTCGGCCGGCCCACCGATCCAGTGGACCTCGTGCGGGATGGTCCGTTCGTCGGTGTCCAGTCCGAGGCGAGGCCTCGTCGCTTCGACGCGCAGTGCCTCGAAGGCCCAACTGCCGGCGGGCTTGGCGCCGGCATCGGTCAGCCTGGTCCACCACGCTGCCAGTTGCTCACGTGGGACGAGAAGATCGAAAGAGTTCTCGGTAGGCCACGGCATGCGGCGGACAAATCCGCCGTCGGCCAAGGCGTGAGCGTCGTAGGCCTCGGTGGGTGTCTGAACCTCGAGTGCGGCGAGGACAGTTGACGCTTCGGGTCCGATCAGGCTCAGGACCGCGAGTTCGTTGCCGTCTCGAGGTTCGGCCTTGGACCAGAACACCATCTTCTTCAAGAAGGAGAGAAGGTCGGGTCCGCGGTTCGCCTCGGTGTCGATCCAGGTGACACCTGCCAGGTCCGTCTGCACGAAGTGGTGCTCGACGCGTCCGTTGACGTCCAGGCTCAAGTTCTCGGCACTCTTGCCGTCGGGGAGCGCGGCGATGTGCTGGCTCGAAATCGTGTGCAGCCACGTGAGGCGTTCGTCGCCGGGAATGGCGATCACGAATCTGTGACTGCGGTCGACCACCACTGCTGCGCGCTGCGCGGTTCGCTGTTCGCCGAGAGGATCGCCGTAGTGCCACGCGACACCGATGTCGGCCGAACCGTCCGGTGCGGTGACCGCGCCGGGGGAAGTCAGAAGTGGGCTGTTGGGCACAAGAGCGTTGTCGACCACGAGACCAGTCTAGGAGTGTGGGCGGGATCGCGGTTACAGGGCGGCCCCGGCGGCTTGGCGGATCGTTAGGGTTGATGGCATGCCTGATCGCGTATTGGTGACTCTCGACCATGAGGTGCTCGATGCTGACGCACCGTTTCTGCACGCCGACGACCTGGCGGTGGTGCGCGGCGACGGAGTCTTCGAGACGCTGTTGGTACGCGACGGCCGCGCCCGGGTGGTCGAGGGACACCTGAGTCGACTGGTTCTGAGCGCGCGGGCACTCGGTCTGCCCGCTCCCGTTCTCGATGATTGGCGTCTGGCGATCGAGATGGCTGCCGAGGAGTGGGGGACCGAGAAGGAAGGCGCTCTTCGTCTTGTTCTGACCCGCGGCCGTGAGAGCGGTGACAAGCCGACAGCCTTCGTGATGGTCGGTCCGGTGGCCGATCGGGTCAGACAGGTCCGCGAATCGGGGTTGTCGGTGATGACTCTCGAGCGAGGTTTCTCTGTCGATCTCTCTGCCCGGGCACCCTGGCAGCTACTGGGCGCGAAGACGTTGTCGTACGCAACCAACATGGCAGCGCTTCGATATGCGGCGAATTTGGGTGCTGACGATGTGATCTTCGTCAGTTCCGAGGGCAATGTGTTGGAGGGGCCACGCTCGACGGTGGTGATCGTTCGGGACAGGACTTTGATCACACCGCCTCCCGCACAGGGCATTTTGATGGGCACTACGCAGCGCGCCCTGTTCGACGTTGCCGGCAGTGCTCGCTTCGATTGCCGATACGAAACCCTCCGACCTGCGGATTTGATTGCGGCCGACGGAGTGTGGATGGTTTCGAGCGTCACGCTGGCCGCACGCGTCCATACACTCGACGGGCTCACATTGCCAGAGCCGAAGGTCTCCGGGGAATTCGCGGAATTGGTTGAACGTGCAATTGATTCGGATTCAGCAGGGCGATAGGCGAATAGGAATCGCGACAGGTCTCTACTACATTTGGTAGTAGCAAAGTCCTGCGGTCCAAACCGGACAGCAGTACCGTGTCCGCAGGGGCCGAGCGACTGCCCGCGTCTCGAACCCCGAAGCCTGTCCCAGGGCCCTACTCTCGGAGTAGCCAATGGATACTTTGGACGTCTCCAGGTGGCAGTTCGGTATCACTACCGTCTACCACTTCATCCTTGTTCCGCTGACCATCGGACTTGCGCCGATGATCGCGATCATGCAGACGATGTGGGTGGTCACCAAAAAGGACCACTGGTATCGGCTCACCAAGTTCTTCGGCAAGCTTTTCCTCATCAACTTCGCACTCGGTGTAGCCACCGGCATCGTGCAGGAGTTCCAGTTCGGCATGAACTGGAGCGAGTACTCGCGATTCGTCGGTGACGTCTTCGGAGCTCCGCTCGCATTGGAAGGCCTCGTCGCCTTCTTCATGGAGTCCGTCTTCATCGGACTCTGGATCTTCGGTTGGGGCAGGCTGCCCAAACTTGTACACCTGGCGTGCATTTGGCTCGTGGCGATCGGCGTCAACGCGTCGGCATTCTTCATCATCGCGGCCAACTCGTTCATGCAGCATCCGGTCGGTGCGACGTACAACCCTGAAACGGGTCGTGCCGAGCTCACCAGTATCTGGGAGCTGCTGACCAACAACACCGCTCTCGCTGCCTTCCCGCACGCGGTTGCCGGCGCCTTCCTGACGGCGGCGACGTTTGTTGCCGGCATCAGTGGTTGGTGGATGGTGCGGAACATGCGCCGCGCCAAGCAGGCTGAGGCCGCCGAAGCCGAACGCCTCGAGTCCGACGCGCGCACGATGTACCGTCCGGCAACACGATTCGCGTTGCTCGTCATGATCGTGGCCGGAATCGGCATCATCTATACCGGTGACGTCCAAGGCAAGCTCATGTTCCAGCAGCAGCCCATGAAGATGGCGTCGGCGGAATCGCTGTGCGACACCGAGATGGATCCGGACTTCTCGATCCTCACTATCGGCACTCACAACAACTGTGACAGCGTGACGCACGTTCTGAAGGTGCCGTTCGTTCTTCCATGGTTGGCCGAGGGCAAGTTCACCGGCGTCGAACTGCAAGGCGTGAACCAACTGCAGGAGCAGGCGGAGCAGGACTTCGGACCGGGTAACTACCGACCGAATCTCTTTGTCACGTACTGGTCTTTCCGCGCCATGATCGGCCTCGCCGCCGGTTCGGCAGCACTGGCTCTCGCGGGACTGTGGGTCACTCGTAAGGGGCGGGTCCCGGACCAGAAGTGGTTCGGAATACTCAGCCTGGTCGCGATCCCCACTCCGTTCATGGCGAACAGCGCCGGTTGGATCTTCACCGAGATGGGCCGTCAGCCCTGGGTGGTGCATCCCAACCCGACCGGCGTCGACATGATCAGACTTACTGTCGACCAAGGTGTTTCGGACCACGCGTCGGCTACCGTCTGGGCTTCGCTGATCACCTTCACCCTGCTGTACGGAGCGCTGGGAGTCGTCTGGTTCAAGCTGATCGTGCGGTACGCGAAGGAAGGCCCGTTGGAGCACGACATGCATCCGCCGGGCGATACAGATCATGACGAGCCGGAAGATCCGGACAAGCCCAAACAACTGTCGTTCGCGTACTAGGAGGCGATCATGGGACTTCAAGAAGTATGGTTCGTGCTCGTCGCAGTACTGTTCATCGGTTACTTCGTCCTCGAAGGGTTCGACTTCGGTGTCGGAATGCTCATGCCGATCGTCGGCAGAGGCAGTGACCTCCCGGCCGATACGCGTCGACGGGTAGCGCTCAACACGATCGGCCCGGTGTGGGACGGCAACGAAGTGTGGCTGATCACCGCCGGTGGCGCGATGTTCGCGGCATTCCCGGAGTGGTACGCGACGTTGTTCTCCGGGTTCTATCTACCGCTGCTGATCATCCTGGTGGCCTTGATCGTTCGTATCTGTGCCATCGAATGGCGAAGCAAGATCGACGACGACAAATGGCGTCAGCGTTGCGACTGGGGCATCATCTTCGGCTCCTGGGTCCCGGCAGTTCTCTGGGGCGTGGCTTTCGCGAACATCGTTCGGGGCGTGGCGATCAACGCCGACAAGCAGGTCGAGTCGGGATTCTTCGATCTGCTCAATCCGTACGCGCTGCTCGGCGGTCTGACCACCGCGCTGGTGTTCGCTCTCCACGGTGCAGTGTTCCTGGCACTCAAGAGTGCCGACGAGGTTCGTGAAGATGCCGTGAAAATTGCTGCACGACTGGCAATTCCAGCTATTCCTGTTGCCGGCGGATTCGTTCTGTGGACGCAACTCGCCTACGGCAAGGGATGGACGTGGATTCTGGTAGCTGCCGCTGCTGCGGCACTGATCGGCGTCGTCTTCCTGACGCGGGCCGAGCGCGAAGGCTGGGCCTTCGTTCTCACCTGTGTGGCCGTCATCGCCACCGTCGTGCTGCTGTTCGCCTCGCTGTTCCCGAACGTCATGCCGTCGACGCTGGATCCGGCGTACAGCCTGACCATCGAGAACGCGTCGTCGAGTCCGTACACGCTCAAGGTGATGACGTGGGCCGCGGCATTCATGACGCCGGTGGTGATCATCTACCAGGGTTGGACGTACTGGGTGTTCCGACAGCGCATCTCCTCCAAGCAGATTCCGGCGTCGATCGGTCTGCGATTCAAGGAGAAGACGTGGTAGTCACCAACCTTGAATCACGACACATTCGAATCACGAAAGAACTGACGGTCGAATTCACGTGACTATCGAAGTAGGCGACGCTCCCACCACTCGGGAGCGTCGCCGGGGGCCGATCGACCCGCGGCTGTGGCGACATTCCGCTTCTGCGCGCGGCTATCTGATCCTGACTGTTGCTCTGTCGATGGTGAACGTCGTGATGGTCATCGTCGCGGCGCTCATGATCGGCCGGGTGCTGGCCGGAGTGATCACCACTCGAACTGTGGATGTTTCCTCGTGGACAACCGAATTGGTTGTTCTCGCCGCAGCTGTGGCGGTCCGAGTTCTGGGGACCTGGCTGCAGACCAGGTATGCGCACCGGGCGTCGACTCGCGTCGTTGCCGAGATCAAGAACGGCGTGCTGACGTCGGCGACGGCGATGAGTCCTCGCGATCTGGATCCGCGGCGTGACGAGATCGCGACCGTGGTCACCCGAGGTGTCGACGGCCTTGGTCCGTACCTGACGGGATACCTTCCGGCCCTGGTCTTGTCGGTGACGCTGACACCCATCACCCTGATAGTCATTGCGGTGCAGGACATGACGTCTGCGGTCATCATCTTCGTGACGCTGCCGCTGATCCCCATCTTCATGATTCTGATCGGCTTGCTGACAAAGGGTAAGTCGGAGAAGACGCTGGCAGCGATGACCACGTTGTCTTCGCAACTGCTCGATCTTCTTGCCGGTTTGCCGACGCTGCGGGCGCTCGGTCGTCAGCAAGGTCCTGCCGAGCGCGTCCGTGAACTCGGTGACGCTCATCGGCGAACGACGATGTCAGCTCTCCGCGTCGCGTTCCTGTCCTCGATGGTGCTGGAACTGCTCGCAACGCTCTGCGTCGCGTTGGTGGCCGTGAGTATCGGCTTGCGACTGGTGTACGGCGACATGTCACTCGAGCCGGGGATAGTCGCGTTGATCCTCGCCCCCGAGGTGTACCTGCCACTTCGGATGGTGGGAACCCAGTTCCACGCCGCCGATGACGGAATGGCGGCAGCCGACAAGGCATTCGAGGTTATCGAGGCGGATTCTGCCGCGCCGGAGGGTGGTAGCACGACGGTGGTCGCTCGAGGCGCCGACATCGTCTTCGACGGACTCGGTGTGGCCTCTCGTGGGGGAGTCGCACCGTCTCGACTTTCCGCCATGGCATCGCCAGGGGCGATCACCGTGCTCACCGGTCCCAACGGCTGCGGCAAGTCGACGGCAGTGCACGCGCTGCTCGGGTTGATCGAACCGAGCAGTGGGCGTGTGACGGTCGCCGGCGTCGATGTCCGAGACCTGGACGAGCACGCGTGGTGGAGTCAGTTGGCCTGGCTTCCCCAGCATCCGGTCCTCCTACCCGGCACCGTTCGTGAAAATCTCGATCTCACCGGGGTCGTCGATGCGCAAGCACTGACCCACGCCGCTGCTGCGACGGGATTCGACGCGGTACTGGCCGAGCTGCCTGCGGGCGTCGAGACCGTGATCGGCGTCGGCGGTACAGGTCTGTCTTTGGGGCAGCGGCAACGGCTGGCACTGACACGCGTGCTTGCCTCGGACCGCGCAGTTCTTGTCCTGGACGAACCCACCGCTCACCTCGACTCGGATTCGGAAGGGACAGTGTTGGCTTCTCTGAGAGCACGGGCGGAGCGCGGCGACACCGTGGTCGTGATCGGCCACCGTCCGAGTGTGCTCGCCGCGGCTGACCGGATTGTCGAGGTACACGCTCATGAGAAGTGATACTCACGATCCGCTCCTGCGTGCTCTGCGGCTACTGGAACTTCGGCCACGACGCGTTCTGACGGCGGTCGCGGCGGGCGTCGCAACACTCGGCAGCGCCCTCGCCTTGGCCGCGCTGTCTGCGTGGTTGATCACGCGGGCCTGGGAGATGCCTCCCGTTCTCGACCTCAGTGTTGCGGTGGTTGCCGTACGCGCATTGGGGATCTCGCGTGGTGTCTTCCGCTATCTCGAACGATTGACGACGCACGACGTCGCGTTGCGCGGAACCACCGCGGCGCGATCGAGGATCTACCAGCAGTTGGCCGCAGGAGATCCCGCGGCAGCAGCCGGACTACGACGCGGTGACCTGCTCTCACGTACGGGCGCCGACGTGGATGCACTGGGCGACGTCGTCGTCAAAGCACTGATCCCGATTGCGGTCTCGATTGTCCTCGCGTTTGCTGCGGTGGGAATCCTGTTGTTCATCTCGGTTCCGGCCGCGCTCATTCTGGCCGTTGCGCTGGCGGTGTCCGGGATCGCGGCACCCTGGCTGTCGGCTCGTGCTGCTCGACTAGCCGAGGCCGACAGTTCTGCTGCCGCAGCGCGATTCAGTGAGTCCGCGGTGACCGCCCTCGACCATTCCGCCGAGCTCCGGGTATCGGGTCGCTTGGATCAGGCGGTGAGCGAGGCGGTCTCTGCCGAGAACGATGTGGTCGACGCAACCGATCGCGCGGCGGTCCCGAGTGCCTTTGCCGCCGCTACCACGCCCCTGGCAATCGGAGTGAGCGTCCTCGGTGCCCTGCTGATCGGAATTACGCTGTACGGAACCACCGAGATGTCACCGATGTCCATGGGAATCCTTGTACTGCTTCCGCTGTCGGCTTTCGAGGGAACCGCGATACTGCCCAGCGCGGCGGTGGCATTGACCAAGGCGCGGCTGGCGTCGGCACGCATCATGGCGGTACTCGATCGAGCCGACGCCGAACACGTTGAAGGAAATCGTGCGTGGCCGGAGGACGGGGTCCTGAGTGTGCACGCGTTGCGGGCGGGTTGGCCCGGGGGAAAGGTGACCGAACCGCTGTCGGTGGATCTTCCTCGCGGTGCTCGTGTTGCCGTCGTCGGCGAGAGTGGATCGGGAAAGACCACTGCGCTGATGACGATGGCGGGACTGCTGCCGCCCGTCGCGGGAACAGTTCGTGTTGACTCGGTGGACGTTTCGGATATCGATCCGGCCGAGCTGCGTCGGCACGTGGGGTACTTCGCCGAGGACGCACACCTCTTCGAGACGTCGGTACTCGAGAACCTGCGCGTCGCACGCGGTGACCTCACCGCCGAGGACGCGGAGAAAGCACTTGCCGCAGTTGGTCTCGGCGACTGGCTGTCGGAACTGCCGGACGGGCTCGACACCTACCTGGTCGGCGGCATGCGAGCGGTTTCGGGCGGTGAGCGTCGTCGGTTGCTGTTGGCGCGCGCGATCGTCTCGCCCGCGGAGGTACTGCTGCTCGACGAGCCGACCGAGCACATGGACGCGGAGGCGGGCGATCAGTTGCTCCGCGAGTTGCTCAGTCGCGACGCAACGCTGGTCGATTCTTCGCGAACCGTTGTTGTCGTCACCCACCAACTTCCGGACGGCACACCAGCTGACCAGGTGATATGCGTCGGAAAAGTTTCTGTGGAAAATACGTTGCCGTCATCGTGAAGTGGGCGTACTTTCTCCTGTACACAAGGAAGGAGGTGGTCTGAAATTGAAGTACAGACGGACGCGTGAGGTGGCTGCCAGCTAGCCGCAATCGCTGATGGAATTCACTTACCGCGTGAGCGGCCGGCGAATCCCAGGCAGCCACCCGACCCCCGAGCCCCCGATCAGTCCGACCGGGATCCGCGCGAAAGCGTGGGTGTGGCTCGGGGGTCGCTTCGTGCCGTGCGCCTTTATCAACCCCCGGCGGTTAATAAAGGCGCACAGCGTGGACAAGGATTAGGCCCCCACCATCCACCGCGCTCGAGGATGGCTCTGACCTCGGCTGCAGTTCGGCACGAGGCCCCCTCCACCTCCTCCCAACCGAAGACCAGTGTGGCGTTGCCTGACAGTTCGGATGCGTTTCCTCGCCGACGATCACGCAGTGCAGTCGCTCGAGAAGAGTGGAAGGCAAATCCGTCGAGTCGAACGATCAGTGCGACACCGCAATTGCGGTAGTCGACGTCCTCGTAGAGAGTTCTCCCATCGACGAGGACCGGCGATTGCCGTCGTGCTTCCGGCAAACCGTGTGCTCGCTCGACCTCGATTGCGTAGCGATGCTCGAGTACCGACTGGACACCGCGATCCAACAGGTCCAATGTCGAGGACAGCGCTTTGACATATCGCCTCGGCCGTCGGCATTCCATTCGGGTGCGCAATTCCATCCGTGACACTTTGCACGCCGTGGCCGAGCGAACCAGAGAACGAGCGGCGTCGCGAGCCGACGGCTCTGCAACCGCCAGGTCAATTGCGGTGTCGGCCAGCGAAGTACGAACAGGCTGAGTGGCAACGCCGATGTGGGCCTGAGCGCGTGAACGATGAACGATCACTCCGGGATGGGCAGTGGACCACCCCAACGGAACGGGGCGCGCCGGGGAGCGTTCGGGTCTGACCGTCGGACTCTGACAGCGGGAGGATCTGCCGTATCGGACCGTGATGTGGATCGGCAGTTCGGACTCGATGTGCGTGAGTCCCCACTCTTCAGCTGCCGTCCGGTGACTCAGGTAGGTCTCTCCGCCGCCGAACAGAAGGGCGGCCTCGAGAATCATTGCTCGGTTGAGCGGGCCGTTGGTGCTGGATTGAACGCCGTGGAGGACGGTTGTCCATTGACCCGATTCGACCAGATGTTGGATGCGCCGCGGTGAATAGCCGAAAGGGCGTAGTTGTTTGTTGGTCGCGAGTCCGTGCTGGAAGTCGAAGAGTCTTCGGAGATCAGGATCGATGTAGTCGCAGCTCATGCGAATACCGTGAGATCGCGGACCGACAAGAATCGGTCGAAGATGCCGCTCCGAAGCCCGCCTGTGGGATTTGTCGGTGCCTGTGGATAAATCTGCTGTGCGCCTTTATTAACCGCCGGGGGATAATAAAGGCGCACAGCAGAGCTAGCCGATGTAGCGCGTCAGGCGGGCCGAGAGACGCGGTTCCAGGCCACCGTCAGACATGATCCGCTCTTCGACGTACGCGAGGTCGCCGCCTTCGACGATGCCGTACAGACGCTTCGCGCCGCCGTACAGTGCACCGGACTGGCTGCGGATCACCACGTCGGTGGCAAGTTCCCACGATGCCTGGGTGAGTGCGCGCCCGTAGTACATTTCGACGACACCGGAGCTGTGGCTGAGCAGGAGTTCGACCACTTCCTGGTTGACGCTGCCCGGGATGCCGTCGCCGCCCATGCGCCAGTAACCGCTCTCGCGCAGATCGGGGCTCACGTACTTGCCCTCGGCGTCGAGGCGCCAGGACCGGGACTCCCAATTGAGGTACGGGCCGCCGTCGTGCGAGATGACGATCTGCTGACCGAAGGCGTAGTCGCCGTTCTCGTCGTGTCCTTCACCTTCGCCGCGCCAGACACCGACGAGGGGGAGAAGCGCGAGGAGTTCGGGATTGATGTCCGGGCCGAGGCGCAGGTTTGCGGTGTCCTCCGGCAACGGAAGGTCCGGCAGGGTCGGAATGTTGAGCGACGCCGTCGACTTGGAGCGCTCGACGGCGATGGCGACAGCTTCGTCCCCGCTGCCGCGCCTTACGGCACCTGCAGCGGCGGAATCGTCAGCGGTCGCGTCGGACCCTGAATCCGGAGCCTGACTCACGACTCGTCGGTGACCAAGCGGTACACGACGTACACGGAGAACCAAGCGATCATGACGGATGCGAGTGCGAGGAGTACCTCGAAGAAAATGACCACGGGTACATCTTAGACCGCGGCGACCGACCGGAAAAATCGGGAGCCGGAATGCAGAAGGCCCCGCACCGGAGGGGTGCGGGGCCGCCTGACAAAGCAGGAATTACTTGCTGACGGTCACGTCCACGTTGTGCACGCCCGAGCCCTCGGGAGCGACGGTGGAGGTGCCGTTGCCCGAGCTGGACAGTGCACGCACGGTCCACTCGCCCGGAGCGGCGAAGAAGCGGAAATCGCCGGTTCCCGATGCCACGACCTCGGCCGTGAACTCTCCGGAGCCGTCGAGCAGACGCACGAATGCGCCGCCGATGGGCTGGCCGTCAGCTGCGAGAACGCGGCCGGTGATGACCGTTTCCTTCTCGACGTCGACGCCGGCAGGCAGGGTCTGGCCCTGGGTAGGTGCTCCACACATGATCAGGCTCCCAATTCGATCGGTGCGCCGACGAGTGAGCCGTATTCGACCCAGCTGCCGTCGTAGTTCTTGACGTTGTTCTTGCCGAGGATCTCCTGCAGGACGAACCAGGTGTGGCTCGAACGCTCGCCGATGCGGCAGTAGGCGATCGTTTCCTTGGTGTCGTCGAAGCCCTTTTCCGCGTACAGCTTGGCGAGGTCGTCGTCCGACTTGAAGGTGCCGTCCTCGTTGGCGGTGGTGCTCCACGGGATGTTGATGGCTCCGGGGACGTGGCCACGCTGCTGCGCCTGCTCCTGCGGAAGGTGGGCGGGAGCGAGGATCTTGCCCGAGAACTCGTCAGGGCTACGAACGTCGACGAGGTTCTTGCTGCCGATGGCGTCGATGACCTCGTCGCGGAAAGCGCGGATCGAGAAGTCGGGGGTCTCGGCCTTGTACTGCGTGGCTTCGCGGTTGACTGCGTCCTTGGAGAGCGGGCGTCCGTCGAGTTCCCACTTCTTGCGGCCGCCGTCGATCAGCTTGATGTCCTGGTGGCCGTACAGCTTGAAGTACCAGTAAGCGTAAGCGGCGAACCAGTTGTTGTTGCCACCGTAGAGAACGACGGTGTCGTCGTTCGCAATGCCTTTGGCGGAGAGCAGATCCGAGAACTGCTCCTGGTTCAGGAAGTCGCGTCGGACGCCGTCCTGGAGGTCCTTGCGCCAGTCGAGCTTGACTGCACCCTCGATGTGGCCGCCGTCGTATGCGCTGGTGTCCTCGTCCACCTCGACAAAAACGGTCTTGGGGGTGTTGAGGTTCTGCTCAGCCCAGTCAGCGGAGACTAGGACGTCGGAGCGAGCCATGGTGTTCCTTTCGATATGGTCTTGCATCGGTCGTTATCTAGCAGGGGTTCAGCAGGGTTGTGGGGCAAGCGTTTTCACGCGGTGGTAGCGCGGCCGGTATTTCGCAGCCTTGCGACGAGTGGATAGATCTGGCAGCCGAGGCAGATACCGAACGCGGCGTTGAGCAGGGCCGCGAACAAGGCGAAGCCGGCGGCAACGGTGCCGACGATCGTCGACCCGGCCAGGAAACCGACCGTGCCTGCCAATGCGAAGACGAAGCCGACGAACTGCGCGAAGCGCAGCGGTGCCACGGGTTCGCGTTCGCTGACCGGCGAGAGTCGCGGGGCGACGAGCTTGCCGAAGATCTGGCCGTACGGGCTGCGCTTGGGGCCGAGTACCGCTCCGACCGCGAAGACTATGGCCTGCAGTGCGAGAACGACGGTGGCGGCGGGCAGTGAGAAGGTCGAGAGGATGAGCGTGAGTACGAGAACGCCGGTGGTGACCCACGCGGCGAATCGAGGTCCGCGGACGTCGACCTGCTCGAGCTGGGGTGTGGTTGTGGACATCGGGAGTGCTCCTGCGCTGGATTGCATGATGCTGTGCCTGGACCGAGAAAACGGGACGTCAAAGTCCCACTCGGTGGATTGATCACGTGAGCGAAAGCTCGAAGGTCAGAGAGATCTGACGGATGTGGTGATCAGCAACAGGTACAGCAACAGCCCCCGAGGCGGCACAGGTCTACTGCGCGGCGTCGGGTGAGCATCAGCTCGTGGCGGGTTTGCACGTCGGCGAGTTTACCCCGAATTCTCGGATTTTGGCTCGTGGGGTCCGGATAGTGGTACGAGTGCAGCTTTCAGATCCGCTGCGGATGGCACTCCGGACACCCGGAACTGTTCCTCCAGGCCACCGTCGAGGATGAAGGTGGTGGGCAGCGAGAGGACACTCATCTCGCGTGCCAGAGCCGGTTCCTTGTCGATGTCGAGCTCGATCTCCACCGGCGGACGGGGAGCGTCGGCCATCGAGATCACGACCTGACCGACGACACGGCGTACTGCCGCGCACGGTCCGCACCAGTCGGCAGAGAAATGCAGTACGACGGGTCCGCCGTTCGGCGAAGAGACTCCAGCGGCGCGGAGCAGTTCGAGGCGACTGTCCGCCGCGCCGGTCGCGGCCGGCGTGGTGACTCGGACCTTTCCGTTGCGCGACTTGAGAAAGAGCCCGACCGCGACGACGGCGACCAGCGCGACCAGCAGAATTGTGATCCCGGTCATCGGTTCTGCAGCTCTGCGAGATCGATCGTCGTGTTTTCGGCGCTGCCTTCGATCACGATTCTTCCGCCTTCCGCGTAGACCAGGCTCGGCTGAATTCCGTAGGGGAGTGCCTGCGGATCGATCGTGTAGCTGAACAGTCCGAGGACGACGGGTTCGAGTGCTGCGGGGATCGAGAAATCGGCTTTGCCCTCCGGACCGAAGTACAGATTGCTGGCGACGATCTTGACCTGCCCACCTTCCAGAACCAGGTTGGCCTGCACACTCACTGCAGTCTCGACCGGGCCGACGGCAACCGTTCCCGTCAGCACGACGGCGCCCGCGGTGCTCGCTCCGGTTCCGCCGCTGCCCCCGGTGCCATCCGACTTGTTGGCCGGCGGCGAAGATACCTGCAGGTCAGGGATATTGAGCAGCTTTCCGAGGTCGGTGGCGTTGATTCCCATCCGGCCGTCGAGTTTGTCGACGGGGAGTTGGGTGACATTGCCGTTCACGATGTCGGAGAAGGGAACGGTGACCCCGCGCAGATCGGCCTCGACGGTCACTTCGCCCACCACGTCGCTCTGGACGCCGGTAGCTCTGACGTAGACGTCCTTGTATTTCCCGCCGAGTGCCTGGGTGAGGAAGGGGAACCCGTTGAAGGTGACCTCCGGATCGGACTCGAGTGATGCGCCGGTTCGGAGCTCGCGGGAAACCCGGTACTCGGCGTACGCGGCCGCGCCGAAATCGGCCACCAGTCCGAGGCCGAGGAGAAAGACGATGCCGATGATCAGTTTGCGCACCGCACCATTGTGACGGACTCCGGTCGGGGTTCGATGCGACGGCCCCGGTACCAGGCACGCTAATGTAGGGACCGACCAAAAGCGTCGAACTACTCGAGCGTTGCCCTCACGGGTTGCGCGGGCTACTAGATAGGAGGCCGTGTGGAACTGCTCCTCCTCACCTCCGACCCCAACCCGGAAGCTGTACTACCGGCGTTGGCGTTGCTGGCGCACTCGGTTCGGCCTGCCCCCACAGAGGTTTCCTCGCTACTCGAGGCAAGTTCCGCGGACGTGGCATTGGTGGATGCGCGCACCGATCTGGCTGCCGCACGCGGGTTGTGTCGATTGCTCGGAAGCACAGGATCCGCAGTACCTGTGGTCGCCGTCCTCACCGAAGGCGGACTCGTTGCCGTCAACGCCGACTGGGGGTTGGACGACATCCTGCTTCCCGGTACCGGTCCGGCTGAGGTGGACGCCCGATTGCGGTTGTTGGTCGCCCGCAGCGGCGGTGTGGCCAGTCCGGAAGCGTCGGGAAAGATCACGCTGGGCGAACTGGTTATCGACGAGGGGACGTACACGGCACGACTGCGTGGACGGCCCCTTGATTTGACTTACAAGGAATTCGAGCTGCTCAAGTACCTCGCGCAGCACGCCGGACGGGTATTCACCCGGGCGCAGCTGCTGCAGGAAGTGTGGGGCTACGACTTCTTCGGCGGCACCAGGACGGTCGACGTCCACGTGCGTCGTCTGCGGGCGAAACTCGGCACCGAATACGAGTCCTTGATCGGTACAGTCCGAAATGTCGGATATAAGGCAGTGCGTCCGACCAGGGCCAAGGGTGGCGCCGCTGCTCCCGTTCAGTTCGAGGACGACGAGGACGTCGACTACGACGCGGCCGACGGATCGGTGGTCTGACGTGGGTTGGACAGATTCACTGCCGGCTGGATTCGCCGAGCAGGTTTCCGCGCTTCTCGATCGCGCAACCGAGTTCGACGGCAAGGCGCCCGTGTCGGAACAGGGGCGCCATGCCGTTGCCGGGCGCGGTGCCGCGCGACACTTCCTCGAACTCGACGGCGATGCAATCGTCGGTTATGCGCAGCTGCAAGCGGGTTCGGACGAGCATCCCGACATGGCCGAGTTGGTGGTCGACCCGCCGGCGCGGCGTCGCGGCATCGGAACCAGGCTTGCTGCAGCGGTATTCGACGAGGGCCGGCCGGGCACGCGTGTCTGGGCGCATGGAAACGTCGACGCCGCAGTCGAATTCGCCAAGACCCTCGATCTGGTCAGCGTTCGTGAACTCCTGCAGCTGCGTCGACCACTCGATGCTCCGCAGCTTCCGGAAATCGTTGTGCCCGAAGGTGTGACGATTCGGACGTATCGTGGACCCGAAGACGATTCCGAGATCCTTCGCGTCAACAATGCGGCCTTCTCCTGGCATCCCGAGCAGGGTGGCTGGACCCAGGCGGAGATCGACGAGAGAACGGCCGAAGGTTGGTTCGACCCTGCTGGTCTGTTCATGGCGTTCGCGGACACCGATCCCGATACTCTTCTCGGCTTTCACTGGACCAAGGTGCACGCACCCGAAGGTGACGATCCGGAGCTGGGGGAGGTGTACGTCGTGGGGATCGATCCCGCGGCGCAGGGACGCGGCCTCGGCCGAGTGCTGACTCTCGCTGGCATGCATTACCTGCGTGATCGCGGCCTCGGAACCGTCCTTCTGTACGTCGAAGGCGACAACACGGCCGCCCTCCACACGTACGAACGACTCGGCTTCGATCGCTTCCACGTGGACATGGCTTACGCCCGCGCGCTCTGACGTCACAGTCGGACACGCAGAAATGTCCAGTCTGTTCATTCTCCGTTAACCATGTGTGGTCCAGCCGGACACCGCGCCCGCCTACTTTTCTCTGTGGGCAGCGCCGTGTTGCCTGATGCAGATTTCAATCATTCTGCGTCTCATGTCGCCGCCCGATCGTGGGCGTGGCGGTAGCGATTTCCGGAGGATCTTGGTGAATCTCAAGCGCAGTGGTGCCCTGCTCGGTGTAGTGGCCGTGGGCGCCATGACCTTGGCCGCATGTGGCAGCGACAACAACTCGTCGTCGACGGGTGTGGACGCGTCCGCATCGAACGCAACGTGCGAAGGCAAGAGCAACCTCTCTGCCGCTGGTTCCTCGGCACAGAAGAACGCCATGGACCAGTTCGTCGCCACTTACATCTCCGTGTGCCAGGAAAAGGGCAAGACGGTCAACGTCGCGTACAACCCCAGCGGTTCGGGCGACGGTCGTACACAGTTCATCGCCGGCCAGATCGACTTCGCCGGCTCCGACTCGGCCATCAAGGACGAGCAGGCAGACAAGGCCAAGGAGCGTTGCGTCGGCGGCGAAGCCTGGAACCTTCCCCTCGTCTTCGGCCCGATCGCAGTTGCATACAACCTCGACGGCGTCGACAAGCTCGTTCTCAACGCAGAGGTTCTCGCGAAGATCTTCAACGGCGGCATCACCAAGTGGAACGATCCGGCAATCGCCGCGCTCAACTCCGGTGCATCGCTTCCCGACGAGAAGATCACCACCGTGATCCGCTCCGATTCCTCGGGTACCACTGACAACTTCCAGAAGTACCTCGACGCGGCATCGAACGGTGCTTGGACGTCGGGCGCAGGGTCCGACTTCACCGGTGGCGTCGGTGAGGGCGCCAAGGGTTCGGCGGGCGTTGCACAGGCAGTTGCCACGGCACCGGGTTCGATCACCTACGTCGAGAAGTCGTTCGCCGATCAGAACAAGCTCTCGGTTGCCGAAATCAACACCGGCTCCGAGGCAGTCGCACTGACCAACGACACGGCCGCGAAGTCGATCGCAGGCGCGAAGTTCAAGTCCGACGCAACCGGCGACCTGACGCTCGACCTCGCGTCGATCTTCAAGACCAACGAAGCCGGCGCCTACCCGCTGGTTCTCGCCACGTACTCGATCGTCTGCTCCAAGGGCTACGACGCGGACACCTCCGCAGCAGTGAAGTCGTTCCTGACGAGCGCGGCCAACGAGGGTCAGGCCAACCTGGCCGAGCAGGGTTACGTCCCGCTGCCGTCCAACGTCCAGGATCGCCTCAACGCGTCCATCACGGCAATCAGCTGACCTAGAGACTCGTGCGGACAAGCTCATGGATCTACATTCAGACGTGAAGGAAGTGAGCGCGCATGAGTGACGCGCCCATCACCTCGACATCTCGTTCTCCCGGCCCCGCAACCAGCGGGGCCGGGGTGGGCGGTCCGAACGGCACCACGGAGGACACGATTACTTCCACCAAGGCTCCAGAAACCGAGCATCCTCCGAAGGGTGACGGTCCGGGTAGCGGCAACAGCAAGACGGTGACCCGTCCGGGTGACCGCATCTTCAGCTCGCTCGCATCCGGTTCGGCAATCTTCATCACGGCTGTCATCGCGGCGATCGGCGCGTTCCTGATCTGGCGTGCTGTTCCTGCTTTGAGCCGGAACCAGGTCAACTTCCTGACCAGCCGTGAATGGGTCACGCAGAACATCAACGCGATGGCGTTCGGTGTCCTCGACCTTTTCCAGGTCACGGTGTTGGTCTCGCTGTTCGCACTGGTGCTCGCGATGCCGATCGCACTGGGCATCGCGATCTTCCTGACTTCGTACTCACCCAAGTGGCTCACGCGGCCACTGTCGTACACGATCGACCTTCTGGCAGCTGTGCCGTCCATCGTCTACGGCCTGTGGGGACTTCTCGTCTTCGCTCCGGCGATCACCCCGGTCGCGGTGTGGCTCAACGACACTCTCGGCTGGTTCCCGCTCTTCGCCGACGGCAGCGGATCGATCACCGGTGGCGGCACCATCTTCACCGCAGGCATCGTCCTCGCCGTGATGATCCTTCCGGTCATCACCGCAGTGACCCGCGAGGTGTTCATCCAGACCCCGCGATCACAGATCGAAGCCGCACTCGCCCTCGGCGCCACGCGCTGGGAAGTTGTGCGCACCACGGTCATCCCGTTCGGTAAGTCCGGCTACATCAGCGGCTCGATGCTCGGTCTCGGACGCGCACTCGGTGAGACGATGGCGCTCTACCTGATCCTGCGTACCACCTCTCAGGCCTTCGGCTGGTCGCTGTTCGACGGCGGCTCGACCATCGCCTCCAAGATCGCCCTCGGCTACGCGGAGTTCAACAACGACATCCAGGCAGGCGCGTACATCGCGGCCGGACTGGTGCTGTTCGTACTGACCTTCGTCGTCAACGCGGCTGCCCGCGCAGTGATCGCCGGAAAGAAGGACTGACCCATGACCTCCACTCTGGACCGGCCGGTCAAGGCCCCCACTTTCCAAGGCGTCGGCGCTCGTCGTCGTGCCAAGGACGTCATCGCGACCATCCTGGTGAGCCTGGCAGTCGTCATCGCGCTCATCCCGTTGGTCTGGGTGCTCTTCACGGTCATCGCCAAGGGCCTGCCCGCTCTGACGTCGCCTACCTGGTTCACCAACTCGCTGAGCGGATTGACGGCGTCGGCCGACGGCGGCGGTATCTATCACGCATTGATCGGTACCCTGCTGCAAGGCATCGTGTGCGCGGTCTTCTCCATCCCGCTCGGTATCTTCGTCGCGATCTACCTGGTGGAGTACGCCGACCGGAAGTCGAAGCTGGGCAAGCTGACCACGTTCATGGTCGACATCCTCAGCGGTGTTCCGTCGATCGTGGCCGCGCTGTTCATCTACGCCCTGTGGATCGCGACCTTCGGCTTCCCCAAGTCCGCGTTTGCGGTGTCACTGGCTCTGGTCCTTCTGATGGTCCCGGTCGTCATCCGCTCCACCGAGGAAATGCTGCGCATCGTCCCGATGGATCTGCGAGAGGCGTCGTACGCGCTCGGTGTGCCGAAGTGGAAGACCATCTCGAAAATCGTTCTGCCGACGGCACTTCCCGGCATCATCACCGGCGTCATGCTGGCCCTGGCACGCGTGCTCGGTGAGACCGCACCGCTGCTGATCCTCGTCGGCTACGCACCGTTCATCAACTTCGACCTGTTCAACGGCGAAATGGGCACACTGCCTTCCGTCATGGTCGCCGAGATGAACAACCCCACCGACGCCGGCACCAACCGCATCTGGGGCGCAGCACTGACCCTGATCCTGCTGATCGCGATCCTCAACATCGTCGCGAAGCTGATCGGTCACTTCTCACAGGTCAGAAGTAAGTGATGCGGCCTCGGAACATGTTCGTACTCAACAGCGTCAACAACTCAGTAGGGAGCCGGTAATGGCCAAGCGTCTGGATCTCAAGGACGTCAACATCTACTACGGCAAGTTCCACGCCGTCGCCGATGTGGGCCTGTCCGTCCCGCCCCGGAGCGTCACCGCCTTCATCGGCCCGTCCGGTTGCGGCAAGTCCACCGTTCTCCGTTCACTCAACCGCATGCACGAAGTGATTCCCGGTGCGCGCGTCGAGGGTTCGGTGCTGCTCGACGGCGAGGACATCTACGGCTCGAACGTCGATCCGGTCGGTGTTCGCAAGACCATCGGCATGGTGTTCCAGCGACCCAACCCCTTCCCGACCATGTCCATCAAGGACAACGTCGTCGCGGGCTTGAAGTTGCAGGGCGAGCGCAGCAAGAAGAAGCTCGACGAGGTGGCCGAGCGTTCGCTGCGCGGTGCCAACCTGTGGAACGAGGTCAAGGATCGCCTCGACAAGCCCGGTGGCGGCCTCTCAGGCGGTCAGCAGCAGCGTCTGTGCATCGCGCGTGCCATCGCGGTCTCGCCCGACGTCCTGCTCATGGACGAGCCGTGCTCCGCGCTCGACCCGATCTCGACTCTCGCGATCGAAGACCTGATCACCGAGCTGAAGAAGGACTTCACGATCGTCATCGTCACGCACAACATGCAGCAGGCTGCGCGTGTGAGTGACCAGACGGCATTCTTCAACCTCGAGGCAACCGGCAAGCCCGGTCAGCTCGTCGAGATCGACGACACCGAGAAGATCTTCTCGAACCCGACGCAGAAGGCCACCGAGGACTACATCTCCGGCCGCTTCGGATAGGTCCCGGGATCAACCCTGCACGATCATGTTTCACCCCCGTTTCCAACAGGAGACGGGGGTGAAACTTTTTGGTTGTGGTGATAGTTCCCACTCCGGTGCGCAGAGCTGAGCGTCGTTGGGCGCCCGAATAATTCGATGAGCAGCGCAAGTGCGCCGAGTGGGCGCTGAAGTAGCCGACGACGTGAATCTCGTGGATACTGACGACGCTTCGGACAATGCTAATCTCGGCCCGACAGCACGCTGTCGATCGATGTCGTTTCACAACCGGAAGGGCTTGTCAGTGCACCTCACCCCTTCAGATACCGAAAAGCTGCTCCTGAGCGTCGCGGGCATGGTCGCCCGTGACCGCCGCGAGCGCGGGGTACTGCTGAACTACCCCGAAGCGATGGCACTGATCTCGTGCTGGATTCTCGAGCGCGCGCGTGACGGAATGACGGTTGCGGAACTGATGAACGCCGGTCGGCAAGTGCTCACCCGCGACGACGTGATGGAAGGGGTACCCGAGATGATTGCAAACGTCCAGGTGGAGGCCACTTTCCCGGACGGTCGCAAACTGGTCACCGTGACGGAGCCCATTCGATGATTCCCGGCGAGGTACGTGTGTCCACCGAACCGCTCGAGTTCGGCACGGACGCGGAGAAGATCACGATGGTCGTCGTCAACGATGGCGATCGCCCCATTCAGATCGGTTCACATCTCCACCTTCCCGCGGCCAACCCGGCGTTGACCTTCGATCGCGAAGCGGCAGACGGCTTCCGGCTCGACATCCCCTCGGGAACGTCGGTTCGGTTCGAACCCGGGGTCAGCAGAACGGTGACACTGATCGCGCTCGGCGGACTCAAAAGGGTTCCGGGCCTGCAGATCGTGCCGGACGAAGACCTACCGACACATGCGCGCGAGCCCAAGACCGTCATGCCGTTCGGCACGCCCGGCGTCGAGGTCGAAGAACCTTTGCGAGCGTCCTCGGTGAACGTGCGTGTGAGTGATGTTCCAGTCGAGGCGGATTCACCGGACGACGCCGCGACGACAGTTGAGAGGACAGCCGAATGAGCAGGATCGATCGACGCGGCTACGCCTCCCTGTACGGCCCGACCGCAGGCGACCAGATCCGTTTGGCCGACACAGATCTGTGGATCGAGATCGAGCACGACTACACCGCGACCGGCGACGAGATGGTCTTCGGCGGCGGTAAGAGCATCCGCGAGTCGATGGGCCAGGGCCTGACCACTCGCGACCAGGGCGCTCTCGACGTCGTCATCACCAACACGGTGATTCTCGATCACTGGGGAATCGTCCGGGCAGACGTCGGAATTCGCGACGGACGCATCGTTGCGATCGGCAAGTCCGGTAACTCCGACATCATGGATGGCGTGCACCCCAAGTTGCTCATCGGGCCGAGCACCGACGTGATCGCCGGCGAAGGGAAGATCCTCACCGCGGGTGCGATCGACACTCACGTGCACTTCCTCAGTGAAATCGAGATGATGGAGGCGCTCGCGACCGGTACGACGACGGTGGCGGGCGGCGGAACGGGTCCCACCGAGGGAAGCAAGGCAACCACCGTCACGCCCGGCGCCTGGTCGTTGACGATGATGCACCGCGCCCTCGACCACATCCCGCTCAACGTTCTTCTTCTCGGCAAGGGCAGCACCGTCAGCCATGAGGCCATGCGTCAGGAAGCTCTCGCGGGCGCAGGCGGATTCAAGGTTCACGAGGACTGGGGTTCCACTCCGGCCGCGATCGACGCAGCTCTGCGAGCAGCCGACGAGTTCGGCCTCCAGGTAGCGCTGCACGCGGACAGTCTCAACGAAACCGGTTACGTACAGCACACTTTGGATGCGATCGCCGGACGTGGGATCCACGTGTTCCATGCGGAAGGCGCCGGCGGCGGGCACGCACCGGACATCATCGTGACGGCAGGTGAGCCGAACGTTCTTCCGGCATCGACCAATCCGACGTTGCCGCATACCGTCAACACGGTTGCCGAGCACCTCGACATGCTCATCGTGTGTCATGCGCTCAATCCCCGGGTTCCGGAGGATCTTGCCTTTGCCGAGTCCCGGATCCGGCCGACAACGATTGCAGCAGAAGACTTTCTGCACGACATCGGAGCCATCTCGATCACCTCGTCCGACGCCCAGGCGATGGGCCGTATCGGTGAGGTGACCCTGCGGACATGGCAGGTGGCTCACGTCATGAAGGCACAGTACGGCAAGCTGGGCACCAGCATGCCGGCCGACAACGAGCGTGCGCGGCGTTACGTCGCCAAGTACACGATCTGCCCCGCGGTGGCGCACGGTATCGATCACGAGATCGGCTCGGTCGAGGCCGGGAAGATGGCGGACCTGGTGCTGTGGGATCCCGCGTTCTTCGGAGTCCGTCCTTCTGCCGTGATCAAGGGCGGGGCGATAGTTGCTGCGCCGCTTGGTGATCCGAATGCTGCTATCCCGACCCCGCAGCCGGTGTTCGTTCGCCCGGCCATCGCGGCGACTCCGGGATCGGCCCCGCACCTGTCCACGACGTTCGTCTCTCCGATGGCCATCGAGGACGGTCTGGCCGACCGTCTCGGTCTCACGCGCACCCTTACCGGTGTTCGTCCGACGAGGCACCTCACCAAGGCGGATATGCCGAACAACACGGCGCTGCCGTCCATCGACGTCGATCCGGAGACGTTTGCCATCAAGGTCAACGGCGACCTGATCGCGCCCAACCCCGTTGACGTGGTGCCGATGGCTCAGCGCTACATGCTGTTCTGAAACCATGTCGATCGAGACGGCGTCTGCCGAGATAGCATCGATGCTCTTGGCAGACGGGCGTCTGCCTACCGGCGGTCACGCGTACTCGTCGGGGTTGGAACCGGCACTGGCGGGCGGACTCCTGCAGAGTCAGGTCCCTGACTTCATTCGCGGTCGACTCGAAACAGTCGGACTTGTCGAGGCCGCTGCAACGGTGGTCACGCGCCGCTGGGCCGTAAGTGAGGGTAGTGCAGGCGAACTCGAGGACATCTCGAGGGAACTGCTCGCTCGGACTCCCAGTGCACCGCTGCGTGAGGCGTCGATTCAGCTCGGCCGTGGGCTGGCGAGACTGGCGTCGCGATTGTGGCCGCAGCACCCCGCGGTGCAGATGCTCATGGCGCTGCCTGGGCATCCGATGCGTCCGCTCGCGTTGGGCGTCTTCACGGCGGTCTCCGGGATGGACGACCTGCAGGCAGCCAGATCTTGTTTGTACGACGACGCCCAAACGGTGGCGTCGGCGGCATTGAAGCTACTGCCGGTGGATCCGGCAGAACCGGTCGAATGGTTGCTCCGAGCAGCCCCGACCATCGAAACCGTCGCCGCGGCTGCCGTAGCCGTCGAGGGCGTCGCAGATATACCCGCAACAACAGGGCCGTTGGTCGAACAATGGTCACTCGAACACCACGCTCGATCCAGGAGGATTTTCCGTGCTTGACAACCTGAACAACACCACCACTGCTGCAAGAGGTTTGAGGCTCGGCGTTGCCGGCCCCGTCGGCACCGGCAAAAGCACCCTCATCGCCACCATCTGCCGCGAACTCGCGTCGGAGTACGAGATCGCGGTGGTCACCAACGACATCTACACCGACGAGGACGCGCGACTGTTGCGCGCGGCCAACGTTCTGCCGATCGAGCGCATCGTCGCAGTCGAGACCGGTGCGTGCCCGCACACGGCTATTCGTGACGACGTGACGCCGAATCTCATTGCGGTCGAAGACCTCGAGCGTCAGTTCCATCCCCTCGACATGGTGATCGTGGAAAGCGGCGGTGACAATCTGACCGCCACGTTCAGCCCGGCACTGGTCGACGCCCAGATCTTCTGCATCGACGTCGCGGGCGGCGGAGACGTCGCACGTAAGGGTGGTCCCGGCATCGAGCGGGCAGATCTGTTGGTGGTCAACAAGATCGACCTGGCCCCGTACGTCGACGTCGACGCGGTCCAGATGGTGGCCGATGCCACGGCCGCGCGTGACGGACTTCCCGTTCTCGCGCTCAGCCAGAAGGATCACGCGACGATCGACCAACTCAGTGCGTGGCTTCGCCAGGTCATCGCAGCTCACCGTGCGGGTAGTCACACCCCGCAGGATCCGGGGCCGATGGCGCCGCACTTCCATGCCGATGAAGAAGACCACGGTCACGGTCACGGGCACAGCCACTCTCACGCTCACTGATGCGCACTGGAGCTACGCGGGTCGTCGTCGAGAGAGTGGGTGACACCGCTGTTGCGCGAGAGCTGATCTCGGGCGACTTCCTGGCCCCGCGGTTCGTCGACGCTCGCGGGCTCACCGTGCGAATTGCCTTGGTAGGGCACAGTGCAACGCTGTTGGCCGGCGACGACCTGCGTATCGAATTCGTAGTCGCTCCGGGTACGTGTCTCGAGGTGATCGAGCCGTCGGGGACCGTCGCGTACAACGCGCGTGGCGGCCGGGCGTCGTGGTCGGCTTCGGCGAGCGTCGGTGCCGGTGCGGCGCTGATCTGGCGTGCGGCACCGTTTGTCGTCGCGGGCGGCGCGGATGTGACCAGGCGCGTGGATATTTCACTGGAATCCGATGCGGTTGCGCTGCTCGACGAGATGATCGTGTTCGGCCGGACCGGCGAAACCGGCGGTGCGCTTCGCTCGGATCAGCGCATTACCGTCGGCGGGGAAGCGCTGCTCGTGGAAACTCTCGACCTGCGTAGCGTGCCGGGCCGTTCGCTGCCGGGAATTCTCGGTGGTCATCGTGTGCTCGGTACGACCATGCTGTTGGGGATGAAGACTTCCGACGACGTCGAGGGGCACGTGACGCCGCTGGCGGGAGCAGGGATGCTGGCACGGGCCGTTGCCGATCACGCACACGAGGCGAGCGCAGCGTTGGATCCGATCTGGTCGCGGTGGCGTGGGCGGGTTTCGCAGAAGTACAGCGACTGATTCGCCCTACCGTCACACTTCGGGAGGCTGCGTCGTCCAGTATGTGACCAGGCCGAAGAGAGCCGGGCGTACAGGTTTGACGGAGGCATCATGCGAATTGTTGTTCTGGGCGGAACCGGCCAGATGGGAAAGCTGGTCGTCGAGCAGGCGAAAATCGGGGGCCATGACGTCGTCGCCGCCGCTCGATCGACGGGAGTAGACATCTCCACGGGTGCGGGGTTGGACGAAGCATTTGTCGGTGCCGACGTGGTCGTCGACGTGAGTGATCACGTCACCAACAGTGCCAGGAAGGCAATCGAGTTCTTCGAGACGGCAGCGAAGAACATCGCCGCGGCCGAAGCCAGGGCCGGCGTGAAGCATCACGTGCTGCTCTCGATCGTGAACTGCGACGATCCGCGATTGAAGTCCTTCGGTTACTACCAGGGGAAGGCTGCGCAGGAACGCGCGGTGGAAGCGTCGAGTATTCCTTTCACGATCCTGCGATCCACTCAGTGGTTCGAGTTCGGCGAGAAGACGATCGCGCTGTTCGGACTGGGGCCGATCGCTATGGTTCCTCGGATGCGGTCACAACCGGTGGCAGCGAAGACCGTCGCCGAGGCGCTCGTGACCTGCGCTCAGAACGGTCCGACCGGGAGGGCTCCGGACCTGGCCGGGCCCGAGGTCCTCGAGATCCCGGCCATGACGCGCGAGATCTTGAAATACCGTTCCCGACGTAAGTGGCTGATCCCGATCTCGATGCCGGGAGCGGGTAAGGCGATGAAGGGTGGGGCGCTGCTGCCCGCGCCGGGATCCACAACTGCAGGACCCACGTTGGAAACCTGGTTGCACGAGAACTGAATAGGAAAGGCGGCCGCGCAAGTGCGCGGCCGCCTTTTACTCACGTGGACGGTTGGGTTCAGAGATCCGGGTACGAGGTGAGGTTGTCGACCTTCTCGGTGGTTTCGGGCTCTTCGGGCAGCTTGCCGGTCACCAGGAAGATGACACGTCGGCCGACCTCGACGGCGTGGTCGGCGAATCGCTCGTAGAAGCGGCCGAGCAGCGTGACGTCGACTGCGGCGGCAACGCCGTGCTTCCACTCACGGTCCATGAGGACGGTGAAGAGGTGCCGGTGGAGGTCGTCCATCGCTTCGTCTTCTTCGCGCAGGCGGGCAGCGCGCTCGGGGTCGCGGGTCTCGAGGACGACCTTGGCGGCCGCACCGATGGAGACAGCGATGCGTCCCATCTCGGCGAAGTAGCCGTTGACCTCTTCAGGAAGCACGTGGTTGGGATGTCGGCGGCGCGCGATCTTGGCGACGTGCAGGGCGAGTGCGCCCATGCGGTCGATGTCGGCGACGATCTGGATTCCGCTGACCACCGAGCGCAGATCTCCGGCAACGGGAGCCTGCAAGGCGAGCAACGCAAACGCGCGCTCCTCGCAGATGGTGCTGAGTTCGGTGATCTTGTCGTGTTCGCCGATTACTTGTTCTGCCAGGGTCAGGTCTGCCTGGAGCAGGGACTGGGTGGCGCGCTCCATAGCGGCACCTGCCAGTCCTGCCATCTCGCCGAGCGTGTCTGCAAGCTCGGTCATCTGTTCGTTGTAAGCCACGCGCATGAGGTCAGAGCCTACGTGCCGTGAAAGACCAAGTCACAAGCACCAGGTGAACGCAAGGTGAATGAACGCGTGTCAGTCGCAGGTGGTGTCGCCGGCGTTGACGCTGGCGATGTCGGCGGGCAGAGCCGTCGAGGTGCTGGTGTCGACCGACGTCGGATTTGCCGCCAGGATGGTTCCCGGGTCCGCGGGGGCGACGACGGTGCCGGCGAAATTGCTTCCGACGACGACCTCGATCATGTCTCCCATGCTCGGAGCGAGAACCAGAACCGCGCCGGGAATCGACGACGCGACAGTCACCGCTTCAGCCTCGTAACCTGCGGCGTAGCGCACGACGGTGGTCGACGCTTGAGCATTCGCCAGGCCGGTGGCTGCGCTGAAGTTACCGACTGTGGAGATCTGGAAACCGTAAGCCGCGAGGCTGTCGGCGATCGTCGCGGCCTGCCCGGCGATTCCCGACGCGTTGGAGACGTCGACCGAGATGTTGTAGGCGCTCATTGCCTCGACGGAAGTGGCGGCCGGCGGCGTGCTGGACGTAGGAGCGGTTGTCGTGGAACTGGTCGACGACGGTGTGGTGTCCTCGCGCTCTTCACCCGGAAGCGGATCGTCGTCGATGATCGCCTGGAAGAGGGACTTGATCTCGTCCGTGCGAGGAATCTCGTTGCCCCAGTCGTTGGTGCCGTCCGTGGGGACCGTCAAGAACGTGACCGCGCCTGCGTCGACGTTCTGGAGCGAGCGACCGAGGGTGACCAGTGACTTGGTGTCGATGTTTTCGACGAACGTGTCGCTGGTGAAGGCGTTGATGAATCCGTTGAGCTTGCTCGGATTCAGGAGGACCTGGTTGGACAGGGCCGAGCGGAGCAGCGCCGACAGGAACTTCTGCTGGCGGGTGATGCGCCCGTAGTCGCCGTTGCCCTCGGCTTCGACGTGGCGAGCACGCACGTAGTTGAGGGCGGTACGGCCGTCGAGCATCTGCGTGCCGCCGGAGGCGAGGACGGTTCCGAGGATGCCGTCTTCGATCGGTCCGGGGGAGCAGACGTTCACACCGCCGACGGTGTCGACCATGCGCTCGAAACCGGCGAAGTCCATTCCGACGAAGTGCCCGATTTTCAGGCCGGACATCTTCTGGATGACCTTGACCAGGCATTTGGGGCCACCGAGTGCGTACGTCGCATTGAGTTTGTCCCCGCTCGCTGCCGGGAAGGTTTCGCTGGTGTACTTGCCGGCGTCGTTGTCCCATCCCTGACAGATCGGACGTTCGACGTCGAGGTCACGCGGGAAGGAGACGGCGACGACGCGGCTTCGGTCGGCGGGAATGTTCACCAGCATGACCGTGTCGGCTCGGGCGCCTTCGGCGTCTTCGACGGTTCCGGCGCCGATCTCACCGCTCGCACCGGCGCGGGTATCGGTGCCGATGATCAGGTACGTCTCGTCGCCGAGTTGACCACCGGCGTCGATGATGTCGTCGGACTCGGTGTCGAGTGCCGCAATCTGATCGAAACCGCCTTCGACCGAGCGCAGATAACCCCACACGACGCCGGTCAATGCGAGAGACATGACGGCCAGGAACGCTACTGCCGATCGGCCGATCACTTTTGCGCGATGGCGGCGGCGAATCTTGCTTTGCGCCAGACGAGTGGCGCCGGTGTCACCGACTACCCGCGGCACTGCGGAGGTGACGGGATGTTCTTCGGTGATCCAGTCCGCAGCGGCGGGCGGAACGGTCGGACGGGCGGGAATCGGCCGGGCGGGGGGCGGCGACGACGCTGCTGAAGATTGAGTCTTGGGTGGTACGGATTTGTTCGGCGCCGGCTTGGGCGGCGTAGCCGGGGCTGGTGGCGGCTTCTTGTCGCCTACCCGACGGACCAACTCGGCGACCGAAACTGAGTCGTCGGTCGGAGGCGAGTCCCGTCGCCCGGTACGTCCACTGCTGCGACGCTCCGGGGGACTGGGTGGTTGCGGTGTTGGTCGCTGGGGTGTGGCAGGGCGCTGGGGCGTTGCCGGTTGGTCTGGGCGGGCGTTGCGGAAGCGCTTGTCTGCGAGCGGACGTTCCCAGGGGGCGCGGCTCTCGGGCGGAGGTGGGCCCGAATCGTGATCATCACCCACCGATGCAACCTGTCCCGTCGTCGACTGTCAGTAACTCGTCATTCAGATGCCGGCGTCAACCGGTTGTCGACGAAGCTGGAGCCATATTACTGGTGAATCCTGAGTGCTTCACTCAGAAAGTGATGTGAGTAATCCGACGGCGTGTTTTCGCTAGCCACCAGAGTGCATCATGTCAGCTCCCACCGGCACAAGGTCGTCTTCGGGATCGTCGAGCCAACCTTCCGGGAGTGCTACCTGACCGGGTGAGCCTTGGCGTCCGCGCGGGCCTTCGGCGTCCTTGGGGAACGGGACGTCGTGGTCGAGCTGTCCGAGCAGATCGTCCAGTTCGGACAACGTGCTGACCAGAGCCATCGAGACCCGCAGATCCGATCCGACCGGGAACCCACGCATGTACCAGGAGACGTGCTTGCGAAGTTCGCGCAGACCCTTCATTTCACCGTGATGTGCGGCGAGCAGTTGGGCGTGACGGGCGATGATCTTGGTGACTTCGCCGAGCGTCGGCGGCGTGGCGATCTGTTGTCCGTTGAGAGCTGCGCTGAGTTCCGCGAACAGCCATGGCCGTCCGAGGCAGCCGCGTCCGACGACGACGCCGTCGCAGCCGGTCTCGTTCATCATGCGGGCAGCATCCGAGGCGTCGAAGATGTCGCCGTTGCCGAGGATCGGCACGTCGGTGACGTGTTCCTTGAGGCGCGTGATCTCGTTCCAGTCAGCAGTGCCGGAGTAGCGCTGCGACGCGGTACGTGCGTGAAGTGCGACGGCAGCGGCGCCTTCAGCTGCCGCGATCCGGCCGGCGTCGAGGTGCGTGTGATGTTCGGGGTCGATGCCGACGCGCATCTTGACGGTGACCGGAATGTCGGTGCCTTCGGTGGCGCGCACGGCTGCCGCGACGATCTGACCGAACAGTCGACGCTTGTACGGTAGCGCCGATCCGCCGCCCTTGCGGGTCACCTTGGGTACCGGGCAGCCGAAGTTCATGTCGATGTGATCGGCCATGTTCTCGTCGACGATCATCTTGGCCGCGGCGTAAGTCGTATCCGGGTCGACGGTGTACAGCTGCAGCGACCTGGGCGTTTCGGTCGGACCGAACGTGGTCATGTGCATCGTGGCGGGTTGGCGTTCGACGAGCGCGCGGGCGGTGACCATCTCGCAGACGTAGAGCCCGGACGTGCTGCCTGCACGTTCGAGTTCGAGTTCACGGCACAGCGTGCGGAAGGCGACGTTGGTGACGCCCGCCATGGGTGCGAGGACCACGGGGCTGTGCAGCTCGAGTGAACCGATACGAAGGGATGACATGTCTACCTCTGAACAAATACTTGTGACAATTGGAAGTGCCCGGTACCGAATCCGGTACCGGGCACAGAATAGCTGGTGAAACTAAGAAGCCTGCTGTTCGCGCTTGGCGGCTTCGCGTGCGAGCATGCGATCGCGCTGTTCCTCGAACTTCGTCGCGTTGGCGGCGAGTGTCTCGAGGAAGGCCGCCAACTCTTCGCGCGTGTTCTCGCCTTCGGCGCTGAAATCGTTGCGCTCGAAGATGTTCCACTTGCGCAGGACTGGCCAGACGACCTCGTCGAGGTGTTGGCGAAGGTCGTAGATGCCGTGCTTGGCCATGAGGGCGCCGTTGCGGCGGAAGTTCGGCATGCCGGCACCGGGCATCTGGAAGTTCTGGACGATGTTCGCCACGGCCTTGAGCGCCTGATCGGGAGCAAGATCGAGCGCGGCGGCGCAGATGTTGCGGTAGAAGATCATGTGCAGGTTCTCGTCGGCGGCGATGCGCTGAAGCATCTTGTCGGCAATCGGCTCGTCGCAGGCCTTGCCGGTGTTGCGGTGGCTGACGCGCGTCGCGAGTTCCTGGAAGGTCACGTAGGCGACCGAGTGCAGCAGGCCGGCGTCGCCCTCGTCGATGGGTGCGCTGTAACCGTTTGTCATGTGTTCCATGCGGAAGCGCTCGAGCTCGACGGGGTCGACTGCGCGCGTGACGACGAGGTAGTCACGCATCACGATGCCGTGGCGGTTCTCCTCGGCGGTCCACCGGCCGACCCACGTTCCCCAGGCACCGTCCTGCGAAAAGTTCTCGGCGATCTCACGGTGGTACGACGGCAGGTTGTCCTCGGTGAGCAGGTTGGTGATCATCGCGGCGCGAGCTACCTCGCCGAGTTGTGACTGTTCGAGACTCCAGTCTTCGCCGCCCATGGCTGCGAAGTTACGGCCCTCGTCCCACGGAACGTAGTCGTGTGGATGCCATTCCTTGGCCATGGAGATGTGGCGGTTGACGTTCTCCTCGGCAACCGGCTGCAGCTCTTGTAGCAGCTCCAGCTGCGTCAGAATCCTCGTCATTTCTTGCCTCCATGTTGAGTGAATGCGCGACTTCGCCCCAGCCTACGGCACCGTAGGTTTGAAAAGAATGGCATGAAAATTGCTCCCCTCGAGGGATGTTACCGATCCGTAGTTATCCGGGGGCACTTTCACTACCAAGTCGTTCTTTCGACGTAGTCGCGGAAAGTCCGGGCGGGATCGGACAGCTCGCGGCTCTTCGACCAGATCAGCCCTATTTTTCGCTGTGCTCCTTCGATCGGTACGTAGACGACTCCTTCGGCCCAGATCGGTGGATCCTGAACCGGCATGACCGAGACGCCGAAGGACGCGGAGACCAGTCCGCCGACCGTTGCCAGCTCGCTGCTCTCGAAGACGAAATTCGGAGTGAATCCTGCGGCCGCGCACAGTTCATCGAGAATTCTTCGCATCCCGAAGTTCGGATGCATACCGATGAACGGTTCGTCGGCCGCGTCCGCAAGCTCGACCGAATGCAACTTCGCAAAGCGATGATCAGCCGGAACAGCCAATGCCAGTGACTGCTGGGCGATCTGCATCCACGCCACCTGCGGATCGCGCGGCTGAGGCGAGACGACGGCCAGGTCGGACGTGCCGGCGGCGATTCTGTCGACCAGGAACTGCGCGCTGTCCTGATGCAGTTCGAATCGCACTCCGGGATGCTCGACGCGGTATCCGCGCAGCATGTGCGGCACCAACCAGGTTCCGAACGAGTGGAGGAAGTCGAGCCGGACCGTGCCGCTCTCTGGGCTCGCCAGCGACTGGATTTCGGTCTGCGCGGCGTCGAGGGCACGCAGTGCGATGCGAGCATGTCGATAGAGGATCTCGCCGTACCGGTTCAGTTCGAGTCGGCGTCCCTGACGGTCGAAGAGTGTCACGCCGATCTGTCGTTCGAGGCGTGCGAGTTTGCGCGAAAGGGTCGGTTGCGACAGGTGAGTCAGATCCGCGGTAGCGGTCACCTGTTGGGTTTCGGCGAGCACGACAAACCATTCGAGGTCTTCGGTCAGCATCACGAACCCAATCTATATACCTCCAGAGCATATAGAACACCAAGTTTATGCATTTTCTTTTGCCGAGTCTGGGCGGGAGGATTCTTGCCGGAGGTAAGTGATGCCTGGAGGTACGTGGTGACTGTCGAGAATGTGATCGAATCCGAAGTGATGCCGCTTCGCCGCGGAACATCGGGATATCGAACCGTGACCGTTGCGTTGTTCGCGGCCGGGCTGTCGACGTTCATCTCGATGTACGCGGCACAGGCGTTGCTGCCTGCGTTCGCCGAAGACTTCCACGTCTCGCCTGCGGTGTCTGCGCTGTCCGTCTCGGCGACGACGGGCATGTTGGCGTTGGCAATCATTCCGGCCAGTGCGCTCTCCGAGCGCTTCGGTCGCACGCGGGTGATGATCGCGTCGGCGTCGGCGTCCTGTGTGATCGGTTTACTTCTGCCGCTGAGTCCGACGATCGAGGTTCTGCTGGTCGGACGCGCAGCACAAGGATTGGCTCTGGCCGGTGTCCCGGCGGTGGCGATGGCCTATCTGGCCGAGGAGGTCGATCGGAAGGACCTCGGTGCAGCGATGGGAAGGTACGTCGCCGGCACGACGATCGGTGGGCTGATCGGACGGCTCGTGCCGTCGGCCGTCGTCGATTTCAGTACGTGGCGTTGGGCGCTGTTGACTGCGTCCGCGCTGTCGGCATTGTTCGCGCTCAACATGATCCGGCGGCTTCCCGCGTCGAAGTTCTTTCGCCCGCAACCGATATCGGCGCGCACGATCGCGTCGAATCTACGACGCCACCTTGCGAACCCGTCGCTGCGAACACTCTTCGCTTTGGGATTCATCCTGATGGGCGGCTTCGTGTCGATTTACAACTTCCTCGGGTTTCGGCTCACGGCAGCACCTTTCGGCCTTCCTGAAGCGCTTGTGGGCCTGGTGTTCCTTTTCTACCTTGCCGGAACTTTCACCTCGGCGGTAGCCGGCGGGGCCTCTGACCGACTGGGTAGGCGCAGCGTGCTGCTCGGGTCGGTTGTCGTCATCGGTATCGGCCTGGCACTGACCGTTCCGGACAATCTGGCGTTGACGCTCGTGGGGATGCTGCTCTTCACCGGAGGATTCTTCGCCGCACATTCGGTGGCCAGCGGTTGGGTGGGGCTGATCGCTACCGATCACCGGGCCGAGGCGTCGGCGTTGTATCTGTTTGCCTACTACGCGGGTTCGTCCGTGGCGGGCGCCCTCGCGGGTCTTGCATACGCGGGTGGCGGTTGGGTCGGGGTCAGTACTTTTGTGGGCGCGCTGCTGTTGGTTGCGTTTGCCTTGTCACTGAGGATGTTTCGATCTTCGACGATTGACTGAACAGAGCACTGCGGCGACCCCGAACGGGATCGCCGCAGTGCGTTCTGTCGAGCGTCTTACTTCTTGCCGCCGCCGAGGAGGCCGCCGAGCAGGTCTCCGAGGCCGCCGCCACCGGATCCACCCAGGATGCCGCCGAGTGCGCCGCCGATGCCGCCGCCGGAATTGCCGCCGCCGCCGAGAATTCCGCCGAGGAGATCCCCGAGCCCGCCGCCACCGGAGGCCTGAGTCTGCGCGCCGGCACCGCCACCGGTGAACTGCTTGGCGAGGTAGGCCAGGACGATGGGAGCGAGGATCGGCAGCAACTGCTTCACCAGATCGTTTCCACCGCCGCCACCGACACCGCCCAGTGCGCTGGCGACCTGATCGGTGTTGCCGCCGAAGATGTTCGAGACGATCTTCTGACCGTCAGCGGTGTCGACTTTGCTGATGTCGACGCCGTCGTCGAGAAGGCTGGTGTCGGCGTGAGACTGCAACGCGCTTTCCAGCGAGGCTGCACCGGCGGGATCCTGCGCGTTGGCGCCGAGGCCACCGACGAGGGTCGGAAGTGCAGTCTTGACCGCCGATTCGGCAGTTGCCTGGTCGACGCCGAGTTGCTGCGCGATCTGGTCGATGGGGATCTGGGATAGAAGGTCGTCAAGCGATGCCATTGATGCCCTACCTCTTCTGGGGTACTACTCGTCAGTACCCGGCTGTTGCAGACACTAGTGAATGTCGGCGTCGACGGTAACCCTCCGGTTGCCGAGCGGTCAGGCTCGGGTCTTCTCGCGGGGGACCAGACACGCTAGGAGAGCGAGAATCAGTCCGCCGGCCGTCAAGATGAATCCTGTCTGATTTGTCAGGATCGTGGAGTAGTTTTCCCTGATGACATTGTCGAACTGATCGTTCACGCGGTAGTAGAACGTGCCAAGAGTCCCCAATCCCACGATAATTCCGATCCACGCTGCGATACGAGAACCGAACAAAGCGGCGATCAGAATCAATACGGCGGCGGCGAGCAGAAGTATCGCCATCGACCGGTAGAAGGTCACGGACTGATCGCCGAGTTGCTCGATTGCCCACCCGGCCGGAAAGCCGTCCCGCAGGTCCTCGAGGCGAACGTTGTCGGGTTTGACCCCGGCCAGTACGTACATGAACGAGCCGACGGCAACGGCGATTCCACAAATGAGCAGAACGAGATGAACTAACGTGCGCATGCCAGTCTCCCTGTGTTCGGAGTTCGGTGACGCGGTCGTCGCCGAGCCTAGCTGTGTCGCGGGTGTCAAGCTCGGTATCGAGCGTGCAGAATCGTCTCCATGCCCGACAACATGCGTCGACTCGAAGAGATCTCGCTGTCGCTGCCGGAAGCAGAGCGCGTCGACATCGAAGCGTGGGACGGCCACCCGACGTTCCGGGTCCGCGGCAAGAACTTCGTGTTCTGCAACCTCGAAGCCACCTCCTTGACCGTCAAGCTGAGCAAGGAGGAAGCCGAAGCGGTGGTGGCCACCGAACCAGGCGCAAGTGCTGCGGGCTATGGACTCGGTCGACACGGGTGGGTTGCACTCGACATCGGCACCGACGTTTCCGAGGAGAAATGGTCGCAACTGGAGGAGTGGATCTACACCTCGTTCACCCTCGTTGCGCCGAAGCGGCTTGCCCGGATCGTTCTCGATGCGGATGAGGAACGCCCGTAACGGATAGATTCGTCAGTACAGACGCCGACTAGACGAGGAATTGTCATGACGACACCGGAAACTTCACCGGCCACCGCAAAACCGGGCATGCCGCCGTGGGCGAAGAAGGCCATCGGGATCGCAGTGATGGCGGTGGTCCTGGTCATCGCTTACTTCATCCTTGCCGCCTTCCTTCCGCGTTGGTGGGCGCAGCGCATTGCGTCGTTGGCGAACGGCAGTTTCAGCGCCGGAATCGCGTGGGGGCTGCTGTTCGGTCTCGTGTGCACCCTGGTCCCGCTCATCTTCTTCCGGGCGGTCTGGCAGGTGCGCAAGCGCAAGCATGCTCGAATCATGCAGATCACGGCTCTCGCGTTGGGTGTGATCTTCGCGCTGCCGAATCTGCTCTCTCTGACAGTTGTTCTCGGCAACAACAACGCTGCGCATGCGGGCGAGCGGATCCTCGACGTCGACGGCCCCGGATTCCGCGGAGCATCCGTTGTCGGTGCCGTCCTGGGCGTTGCGTTGTTCCTTGGACTTGTCGCGCTCGGCTACATGTACAAAAAGCGTGGCAAGGATCTCGACAAGATGCGCGGTGAGCTCAAGCAGCACGAGCCGCAGAGCAAGGGCGAGGCTCCGGCTCCGGAAATCTGAGTCAGCTCTTCGACCGAGTACTCAGGCCGACACCGACTCCGACGGTTCCCGCCGCCACCAGTCCGGCGAGCGGGACAGCCCAGTGTCCGGCAAATGTGCAGGCGAGAACCAGGATTGCGCTCACTGGTAGAACAGCCTGCTCGATCCTGTCGCGCTTGAAATGTCGTGAGTGCATGAGCCACACGAAGATCAGGAACATCGCGGCGGGGATCGTGACCGCGGCAGATGCTGCGAACGTCGAAATGTGCGCCTCGCCAACTGCTTCCTCGACGGCTACTTCGATGCCGGCGCCGATGGCCGCAGCGGATCCGAATACGAAGTAGTGCCCGTATCCCCACAACAGGACGGCGCGATTGCCCTGGTCTGCGAGGTACTCGTGGATCGGGACGGCGAAGTAGATCCACAACGCGGAGAACACGATCAGAACTCCGCCGACAGCAATCGGAATCAGTAGGTCGGCGGCGTCGAAATCCCGGATGCCGGATTGGACCGCGATGGTGGCGGCAGCAATGGTTTCGCCGAGCATGATGATGGTGAAGAGGCCGTAGCGTTCGGCGATGTGATGCGGGTGCCACGGCGTCTGGTGGTTGCGTTCGGCGATCGCCGGCACCGCGAGTTCGGCGATCATGAGAACGAAGAAGCCGGGTATCCACGCCGACGCCGGCATCAGGAGCAGCACGATCCAGCCGGCCTGGACGATCACGAGCCCGGCGGCATATTGCAGAGCAGTCGTTCGCGCTGCACCGGATTCACCGCTGGCGGCTCGAAGCCATTGGCAGGTGAGCGCAATTCGCATGATGAGGTAGCCGACGATGGCCGTCGTACGGTCGGTTCCGTCGAATGCGTCGGGGATTCCGGCGGCGAAGACGAGCACGCCACAAATCTGTACGAAGGTCGCGACCCGGTAGGGGGACGTCGTCCGTGTCGTAGGCAGACGCGAACCAGGTGAAGTTCACCCACGCCCACCACAGCGCGAAGAAGACGAACATATAGCCGGCGATGCCGTCGGCGTAGTGGCCCTCGGCGACAGCATGCACCAGTTGAACTCCGGCCTGTGCGGCTGCAACCACGAAACACAGGTCGAAGAACAGTTCGAGTGGCGTCGATGCTCGATGGTCCTCGTCGCGGCTGCGTGCGCGCATCCGGATGATCGGCATTACGGCCCGGCCGTGGCCCGCGCCTGTACTGGTGTGTTCTGTCATCGTCCCCACCTTGCTCCGACGTCTAGTGCAGGAGCGCAGTCTAGGGCGAATTCCGTCGGGTCGACGAATGAGACATTTCGCCCCTCACCACACGAGAACGGGTTTGATGACGCGCCCCGACGCTTGATCTTCGACGGCTTTGTTGATGTCGGCGAATGCGTAGCGCGTCACCAAGCGGTCGATCGGAAACCGGCCACCAGTGAAGAGTTCGACGAGTTCGGGGATGAACGTCGAGACTTCCGACTCTCCTTCGATGCATCCTCGAATTGTCTTTCCGCTCAGCATGATGTCGGCCATGTTCACCTCGACCGTGGATGCTCCGAGTCCGACTACCGCCAGTGTTCCCCGTGCTCGAAGTGATGTGACGGCTTGATTGATCACGGAGCCGATTCCGGTGGTGTCGAGGGAATGCGTCGAACCTCCGTCGGTGGCGGCGTGGACCGCGTCGATCACATCTTCATTCGAGGGATCGACAGTGACGGCGCCGAATTCCTCGGCGAGTGCGCGCCGCTGCGCAACGGGGTCCACGGCGACCAGGGTGGAAACGCCGGCAGCCCTCGCCGCCAGCAGCGCTGCGAGTCCGACGCTGCCTGCCCCGAAAACGACAAACGTCGAGTCGGGCTCGGGGCGAAGCAGATTCAGTACCGCGCCGGCGCCGGTTTGAAACCCGCAGCCGAGCGGAGCTGCGACGGTCAGGTCCACCGCAGGATCGACGACGACGGTGTTGTCGGCAGAGGCGATGACGTATTCCGCGAAGCTGGACTGGCCGAAGAAGGCGGACCGTAGCGGGGTTCCGTCTCGCCGGATCGGCGTCGAGCCGTCGGTGCGTGCGCCAGAGCTGTTGAGCCCGTGTGAGCTTTCGCAGTACGCCCGATGGCCGCTGAGACACTGCCTGCACACACCGCAACTGCGGTAGCTCAGCAACACGTGATCACCGGGCGCAATGCTGTCGATCGACGAGCCGACGGCCTCGACCACCCCCGCCCCTTCGTGCCCGAACACGCAGGGGCCGAGTCTTTCCGGTAGCGCCGACTTCGTGAACAGATCTGTGTGGCACAGGCCGGTCGCGACGATGCGAACCAGGATCTCGTCTGCGCGGGGGTCGTCGATCTCGACGGTGTCGAGCGTGAAGGGGGAGTGCGGGCCGTGTGAGAGCGCCGCTGTCATCTGCATGGAGGATCTCGAATTCTGTTCGGCGCGAATCACGCTCGCTCGAGCAGGAAGTAGTAGTGCTGCCCGCCGTCGAGGACCAACGCCGACTTTCCGTTCATGATGCCCATGAGCGTCGAATCGTCGACTTTCTTGAAGTGGTCGAAAATCGGCGCGCCGTCGTAGACCATGGTCGCGGTCACTTCACCACGAAACTCGATGTTCCACAGACTTGCCTCGCCATTGCCGCTCTTGACGTCGGAATAGAGATTTCCGTCTTCGTCTCGGCAGATCAACGGCTTGGCATCCTCGACGGAATTGAAAGTCTTGCCGTACCAGCGGCTCGCGGACAGCTTTTCGTGCAGACGATGACCGGTGGCGAAGTCGTCACCTTTCCACTCACCGAGGATTTCTTCAGCGGCGACGGTTTCCAGCGCGGCCCACACTTCGTCGAGTTCTGCTGGTGATAAACCATTTTCCGCTGCACGGAGCCGGGCGAAAGCAGTTCGGGCTTCGTTGAGATTCATGTCTCTCCTCGAGTTGACGGTAAGTGGCACGACTTGTTCGCGAACCAAATTGTTCGTCAACTCTGCACGCTACGCCGAACCGGATGGTTCGGCAACGGTCGATTCGTTCTAGGCTGTGAACATGCGCTCAGCAGGGGAAGCTACGAGGGACCGCATTCTGGCGGCCGCAAAGGACGAATTTGCCACGTACGGGCTGGCCGGCGCGCGGATCAATCGGATCGCCGCGCAAGCGCGTGCCAGCAAAGACCGTCTCTATGCGTACTTCGCAAGCAAGGAAGAGTTGTTCGCTGCCGTGACCGAACAGTGGACGTCCGAAACAACAGCGGAGACAGCACTTCGAGGTGACGACTTGCCGGGCTATGCAGGTCGCCTCTTCGACAACTACGTTGCCCATCCCGAGAACGCCCGATTGCAGCAATGGGCGGATCTCGAAGCGCCGGACGTCATGAGCGAGGACGACATACGAAGCAAGACCTTCCGGCCTAAAGTTGCGGAAATCCGCAAGGGGCAGCTCGAGGGACACATCGACCCCGCGTGGAATCCCACGGAGTTGATCCTGCTGATCACGGATATCGCCCGGATGCTCGCGCTCAAGTCGACTCGTTCCATCCCTCGACGTCGGGAGGCGGCAGTCGAGGCGGTTCGGCGTTTGATTGTGGCGTAGCGAGTCCAAACGCGAACGTCCACGCCCGTCGCTGTGTGGTTGCCCGGATTTACGGATTTCTCAGTAACGGTGCGTACGTTGGGCGTCGGCTCGTTGACGCCCTCGGGATGTTGACGTGCCGCCAAAACTTTTGTCGTCGACTGTTCAGATGCTGGTGAGCAAAAGGATCGCGGCCGGCCACCCTGACTGAATATCGTCGACGCCGAGCGTGTTCCTTCGGTGCGCGCACCTGTTCAGCATCTGGAGTGGACCCGTGTCGAAGTGGCCGTGCATATGAAGATCTCGAAGAAGGTAGCGCTGGTCGTTGTGGCTGCTTGCGCCCTGACGTTGGGATCGGCGCAAGTCGGAACCGCCCGCGCGGATGCGCCGGTCAAGGTCAGCGTGGCCGGTCATGTGGTGAGCGCCGGGCACTTCGAGCAGGTGCGGCGCCCCAACCGGTGTGTGAAGGCCGGGACGGGGAAGTCGAAACCGAGCGAGCAGAAGTCCACGAATCGCAGTGGGCGTCGAGGCAGCGGGGGATGCTTCTGACAGTGATTGCGAAGTTCCGCAATCAGCCGTCGCAAATCTGTAACACGTTCTAATCTTGCAGTATGGACGTGACTTACGAAGGGACCAAACGCGAAGTCGCTACCGACAGGGGGACTTTGCGCTATCACGAGGCGGGCGATGGTCCGCCGTTGATCCTGTTGCACGGCTCCGGGATCGGCGTGAGTGGATGGCGGAATTACCGGGGGAACCTCGAGGTGTTCGCAAAGCACTTCCACTGCTACCTCCTCGAGTTCCCGGGGTTCGGCGTGAGCGATCCCGTCGACGGTCATCCAGTTCTCACGGCAACCTCGGCGGTGGTTCGATTCATGGATGCGCTGGGAATCGAATCCGCTGCGATGATCGGCAATTCGATGGGCGGAGTTGTCGGGGTCAACGTCGCGATGAGGTTCCCTGACCGCGTCCGCAGATTGGTCACCATCGGAGGCGTGGGCCCGAACATCTTCAGTCAGAACCCGAGCGAAGGTACGCGTCTCCTCCAGGAATTCGCCGACGCTCCCAGCCGTGAGAAGTTGGTTCGCTGGCTCGAGTGCATGGTTTACGACAGATCCGTGATCACCGAGGAGCGGATCGAGGAACGATGGCAAACGGCCAACGATCCGGCCTCGCACCAGGCATTGACCGCGATGTACGGATCCAAAGCCTTTGCCGCTCAGCAGCAGATGATGTCCAACTCGGATGTGCCGCCGTACTGGTCGATGATGCACAAGGTGCAATGCCCGACCTTGCTGACATGGGGGCTCGATGATCGGCAGTGTCCACCGGACATGCCGATGATTCCGATGCGACTGATTCCGAACGCCGAACTGCACGTATTCCCGAACTGCGGGCACTGGGTGATGATCGAAGCCAAGGAGGCATTCGAGCGCGTGACCCTCGAGTTCCTGCTTCGATGACCTGCTGATGCATTGATGTGGCACGAATTGATGTGGCATGAACGCACAAGACCCGGCGCCTCTGAATGAGGCGCCGGGTCTGTGTTTGTGCCCCCAGTAGGACTCGAACCTACGACCTGCGGATTAAAAGTCAGAACCCGGACGTGACACCTGGTGGTACCCAATGACGAACGGACCTCGTTTCGGCAGGTGAACGCCGATCCGAGGTCCGCCTCGTGATGCCTGGTTACGTGGTCACACGCGTCGTCTGTGACCACTCTGAAGCCACGTCTGCAATCGTGACCTGATTGGGGTTAGAACCCGATCAGCTTCGTCATTGACTGGCGGCGACGGATAGCAAGCGGCTAACAGCTGCTTGGCATGCGCTAGGAATGCTTGCGCAAATGCAAGTAATCGTCAGTCGCAGGTTGCACCTTCCCGGATGATGGTTGCCGCCTGAAACTTGCTCTTCAGCCCTGTTTGCGCCAACCCGAGATTGTCGAGCGCAAACGATGACGTACCGAGTGTTGCGCCGCTCGCGTCTTCCGCAGACGTTCCACAAACGATGTCGACATGCCAGCCGCCTTCCTTGCCGGAATGCATGTCCACCACGTCTTGCATGACGCGGGTCATCTGCGCGGCTGGATACCGTGTTGGGACAACTACCGTGATGTAGCGGGGTCCGTTGACGCGCATCCAATATTCGGGAACTACGTACGGTGTTGTGGTTGGTGCGCTGGGCGTCGTGGTGGTAGAGGTGATCGTCGATTGCGCAACGGTTTGCGTTGTCGATGCAATCTCGGATTGCGGTTCGCCTGAGCATCCCGCCAAGATTGCGATCGAGAGGCCGGCAACCAGCAGGGCTGCGGATGTCCGTTTCATGGCCAATAGATACCAGACCAGGCAGACTGCAAACGAAAGAACGCCCCAACCGGGCAGGCTGGGGCGTTTGCGCAAGTTTCCGAATTAATGATGCTCTATTTATCGCCTCTTGCTATTGATGGTGCTCATCGGCCTTTGAGTCCTTCTCGGATGGATTCGGCGATGGTTTCGGCTACGACGTCTTTGCGGTCGATGCACGCGTTTTCGAGGTATTTCGCTTCACCGTCTTGGTGGTGGTAGCCAACCTCTTCATGTTGACGCACTGCGTACGGTGTATCGAATGCGACGATGGCCTCGTTGCCTTCTGCCTGCGTGTACGAGGAGTTGCGGAGTACGCCGGTTTCTTTCGGTGCGCGGAGTACGGCCTCTTGGTGGATGATGTCAGCGGCTTGCTGTAGGCCTCGTGTGGCTGCGTGTTCGACTGCGGCGATGATGGTGTTGAAGTCGTTGCTCATGGTTGGTCCTTCCGTGCGGCCCAGCCGGTGAAGGCTGGGCCGCCAGGAGTGTCAGGCTGCGTCGCCGGAGGTGTTGAAAAGCGTGAAGGTGCGGTCCTTCGAAAGTGCCCGCTCGACGGCCTTCTCGGGGGTCATCTCCTCGTCGTAGGCGGGCGCTTCTCGGTCGGTGATTGATCCCGGCGCGATAGCGTCAGCCTGTCCGAAGATGCGGGCCTGCTTCGGCTTGCCGGAGTGCCCACTGCTGGTACCGGGCACGTCAACGAATGTGTCTTCGGGGTCGGCGTGGGTGTGGATTTCGATGTTCTTACTCATGGTGTTGTCTCCTGGGGTGTCACTCGTCGAAGTAGTCGAGTTCGTAGATGTAGTGCTTGATGGGTCGTGCGGGGTTGTCTGTCTTCTCCCCTTCTACGAGTTGCCGTTCGCGCTTGCCTGCCTCCCACTCCGCGAAGTTGCCTACGGGCGAGGGCTGGGTATCGGCAGGATCGGGGTCTGGGATTGCTCGGAAGAACCTGTTGGGCATCGTTTCTCCTAGTCGCGGTGCAGGCAGTGTCGGCCTGACTTGTCGGTGACGAACCCGATCTCGCGCCGGATGCCGGTTCGGCCCTCATTGCACGCGTAGTCGATGTAGTCCTTGCTGGGATCCCGCAGTTTCGGCTTGGGCAGTCCGAGCCGCTTCGCTTCAGCTTCGAACCTACGGACTGCAGAGTGTCGAGTCTCAATGAGATTCTGGAGATTCCTGATAGACGAAACGATCGCTGCGTACTCGTCCTGCATTTCGGCAAGTCCGGGCTCGTTCCACTCGGCAACCGCCTTGTTGTGTGCCTCGATGGCGTTGCGGCGCTCGGCTTCTGCGGCGTCGGCTTCGGCTTTCTCTGCTGCTTTGCGTCGGAGTCCGAGAAAGTTCAGCTTTTCGCGGGCTTTGCTGATCGCGGTCGAGGTGACGGCCGTGTCGCCGTTGATGACCTTCGTTTCGAGATCCTCGACAGCAGCAGTGGCGTCGACGATTTCGGCGTCGATGTCAGCGACGGTGGGAATGATGGTTTCAGCCATGATGCTTGTTCTCCTAGGTTGAGTGTTGTTGCTGCTGTTGTGGTTTCGACCTGCGGACTGAATGTCCGATGGTGCGTGTATTGATGCAGGTCAGAGGCTGTGTGGTCACGCAGTGGTCACAGCGAAATCAGAGCCTGCCCTTCATGATTGCGATGTCCGCCATGCCGGTTCCGTTGTCTACGTTGACGCTTGCGCGGATCGGCTCACGGTTCTTGATCGCCAACAGAATTGCTTCGAGGATTGGCGCGAGTTCGTCGGTGACTTGCCCGAACCCCTTCTCCAACTGAGCGGAACTGTTGGCGCCTGTGTCGAATTGACCGGTGAAGTTGCCATCTGCGTCGAAGCCACTGGCGAGTGCGAACGCACTGCCGACGCCGAATGCGAGAGCGTTGTATGCGGCTGCTCTGCGCCCGTTGGCGGTGGTGGGCACCTTCAGCCCGGGGGCTTCTCCGACGTAGCCACCGAAGCCGCCTAGGCCGTGGATCCCGCCGTCCTCGAAGGGGACGAGATCGAATCCGAAGCCGTTGACGATCTTCTTCGTCACGGCAAGGGACTGCCGACGCTTGGCAGGATGCAGTGGGATGTAGCCCTCCCCACCTGTGCCTGGCTCGGCGAACCGAACGAGGTCAGCGCCATCCGGGTAGATGCCAGCCTGTTCAGGTAGGCCGCGAATGCCTCCGTTCTCGAAGACGCGGACAGCTCCCTTCCAGATCACGTTGTCATCCGGTGCTGGCTCGGCCGGTGCGCTGGTCGAGGTGGTGTCAGTCGGTGTGTACGACGACGAGCCGGAGGTAGGCCAGTTGGTGACGAAGACTCGTTGTCCGTCTGTGGCGAGTGCAGCGCCGGCATCGGTGGTAGCGACTGTCATGGCGTTGCCGTTGCCGCGGGCATTCGACGCCGCGATGATCTCGTCCGCCTCAGCAGCCTTCACCGCATAGTTCGAACCATCCGCGGTGCCTGACTGCTGCACCTTCTGCGCCGCCTGCGCTTCCGTCATGCTGTTGTAGTCGAAGTCGTCGAGCTTGTCGTAAAACATGCCCGCAGCCCTGGTCGGATCCTTCCGGTCCTCCAACGTTCCCCAACCACCGTTGTCGCGTTGCTGCATGATGCCGGCGTTATCGCCATCCATGCCGTGATCGAGGTTCTGCAAATCGGTTTCAGCGAGGGCGGTCATGACCGCGGCCTTGATGCCCTTATCGCTGATGCCGCGGCGCTTACCTTCCGCGATCACCTGATCGGCGATCTTCTCCCGCTCGGTACGCGAGTCCGGAGCAGCAGGACCCGCGGCTTGAGCGCTACCGGCAGGTTCACCCAACGGCTCCTTAGCCGCGACGTGCACATGGTTGGTGTGATCACCCGCACCCGCATAGAACGAGTCCGGAACGAACTCACCATCCTTGATGCACCGCCCGAACCTCGGATCGATGTAGATCAGCTCAGCCAACTGCTTCTGATAGTTGTCGGCCATGTAATTCGCCATCGCCAACTGCTCATCCGTGTTCCCTGACCCGTTGGAGAAGTCCGCTGCCTGACCACTGTTGTGGTACGACGTGGACCCATCCGAACGGTACGAGGAGAACGCGTGCCCGTTCTGCAACAGATCCGGGAACTTGCGTGCAGCAATACCTTCGAGGCTTTCAACCACACCACCGTCAGCCATCGGCTTCACATCACTGAATCGGACAACGCCCATACCGAACCGGCGAGCAGTCTCAGCGAGGATCTGTTCAGCCCGAGGACGCTTAGAGGGAGCGCCGGGAATGAAAGCCTCCCAACCTGTTTCAGCCTCCGCCCACTGGTAGATGCCGCGCCCGTAGCCGTTCCGTATCTTCGCCTGTCCAGGCTCGTCTATGCCGCCGTTCGCCCGCGGTCGTACACCAGAAGGTAGTTGCGCCACGCCATTGGAGTTACCGCTAGATGGCTGCCCGAAGTTCGAGCTCAGTCCAGCACCTGAGAACTGTTGGCTGACGACTGGGTTCACGGTGACCGTCATCGAACGTGGTTGTGACATCCATGCCTGAAGGTTGCGTTGCGCCTCCTCTGTTTCAGCGGAGACGATCACCGTGCCGTCCTTCAGCACCTCTACCTTCACGCCTTCGAGCGCTCGAAGGGAGTCAATTGAGTCTTTCGTCAGTGCCTGCGTATGGATGGTCTTCGCGTCCGGGACATCGAGAACCTTCCCTCTCAAAACATCGAAGTCGGACTTCGCTTCCGGCATGCCCTCGGTGCGGACCTCAGTGGATACGAACTCGGGGGTGAGCCCGAGAGTGTTCAGGTACTTGACTGCGGCCTCGTTGCTGCCGAGTGTGGCCGTGAGCTGCTGGATCAGTGCGTCGCGGTTGCCGGCGTACTGTCTCGTCAGGTTCTCGACAGTGTTGCCAGCTTCGAGCCCGGTCTTGATCTGGTCTCGGAACTGGCCGGACAGTCCGCGCAGCCGGTTTTCCATCTCCGCCTGTAGCGGGTTGGCCCTATCGATTGCGCCGTTCCAGTTCTCGATCTTGATGACCGAGCCGTCGACGGCTACACCTATTTCGCCAATGGACTTGGTGACCTTCGCTGTCTGGTCGTTGAACGCTGCCGAGAGCTTGAGTTCGTCGATGAACCCGTTCGTCCGATCCTGGGCTGCACCGAGCGCGGGAATGTAGTCCTCTCGGATTGTGTCTGCTGTGCCGGACAGGAAGCCTTTGATTCCGCCTTCACCGTTTTCTCCGACACCTGCCTCACGGGTGGTCCGGGCAAGCTCCCTCAACTTGTCGGCCGCGCCGCCTGTAGCAATGCCGAGGATCTGCCCGAACCCAGGGATGGACTCACCAACCGAGAGGATGTTCGCACCCATCTCAAGAAAGCTCGCGCCGGTCTCGGATGCTGCGCCTGCGAATTCAGCGAGCCCATCGAGCCCCGATGCTACGAACCCGAGTACTGACTTGCCGAGTTCGAATGCCGCGTTGCCCGCGGTTTGGAAGAAATCGATCACCCCCACTCGGTTGTTCGAGATGTTGTCAGCCCACTCCGCAATCTGCGGGCCGAACGCTGCCGCAAGGGCGGCCTTGAATCCGTCTGCCACCGTTGAGATGGAGTTCATCGCACCCTTGACCGATGTTGCCGTGTTACCGCCGATTTGATTTGCCAGCTTCCCGGCGGCACCTTCGAACTCGCCGAAGTCAGCAAGAGCCTTCGACGGATCCCACTGAGACAGAGCGCCAATGAAGTCACCGGACGTGTCACCAAGCAACGCCATCGCCGCAGCGTTTCGCTTCACCGGATCCTCGATTGCGCTGATCTTGTCGAAGGCCTGGTCGAAAGCGGCGTCCGCTTCAGGTCCACCCTTCTTGAACACCTCGTACATTTCGGCGCCGTTCAGGCCGATGTCGTTGAGAGCCGTGACGATCGTGTCGCCCTCTTCAGTGATGCGACGGCCAAACTCACGTAGCGAGTCACCGGCCCGGTCCGAGTTGTCCGCGCCGTTGTCCGTCGATTGCTCGATCAGTGCGAGGGCCATCTCGGCTGAAATGCCGGCGTTCTTCCAACCAGCCGAGTACTCACTGATCGTTTCGAGAAGATCGCCCTGCTTGTTGGCGCTGCCGCCGACAGCATTGGCGATCATGTCGGACGCTTCTTGCGCGCTCGCCGCAAGACCTGTGGACATCAGCGACGAGACAGCCAGGACTGATTGCGAGACCTCCCCGTCGAGAGCGGTGGAGATGGTGTCCAAGCTGGCAATGACTTTCTCGGCGTCCTGCTGTGTGGCACCGGGATCGATGACATTCGACTGCAACGCCAGGGTGAGTGTCGAGAGGTTGGCCTCGACTGACTCACCGAATGCGTCCGAATATGCTTCCCCTGCTGCGAGACCGAACTTCCGGGCCTGCGCCTCAGTGGTCTTCGTACGGGCTTGGAATAGGTCGAGGTTGGCTTCTTGCTCCATGCCGTCACTGATGGCGGCGGCGAGAGCAGCACCGACACTAAGACCGATCACACCGACACCAAGCAGGGCGCCAGCGATAGGGCCAGTCGAGGAAGACAGCTTCCCGATCTTGTCGGTGAACCCGGACAGGAAGTTCCCGCCCATGTCGCGGCCGGCGCCACCAGCACCTGATGCAGCGCCGCCGAGGTCATCGCCCAACTGACCGACCTGGCGGCTGGCCTGCGATGCAGACGTACTGATGCGGTCCACATCGGTGGCAGCACCGCGGGCAGCGCTCCCGAGTCGGTTCACATCCTGCGAACTCTGACCAACTCGGGAAGCGTCTCGGGCGGCGTCGCCGGCAGCGGTGCCGAGCCTGCCCATGTCCTGCTGGGCACCCGACGTGGAGGTACTGAGCCGATCAACACCCTGCGCGCTCTGCCTGAAACTCTGGTCAACCCTGCGCGCTGCCTGCTGCACCGTCGATTCGAACCTGTCCGTCTGCTGCCCAGCGGTGCGCATGTCCCGAATGAATTGGTCCATATCCACAGTCAGGTGGGCGACGAGATCTGCGACATTGAGAGGCATTAGCGACCACCTCGCTTACCGGACTTCACCTTGGGCTTCGGCTTCTTCTCAGGCTTCGGAGCGAGGAACTTCTCTGCGATCCACTCCAGATCCACCAGCTTCCCGAGCTGCCCCAAGCTCCAGTGAGCTTCGGCCATATCGGGGGAGAAACCGAAGTGAAGCTGTGCGGTGCGGCCGGCGTGCAAGATCATCGGCCACGTGATGTTGTCAGCGACCATCTCAGCGACAACACCGGAAAGTTCGAGTTCGCCGGTTTCCTCATCGCGCTCAGCGCCGAGAACTACCAAAGCGTCTTCGACCTGCTCGTTTGGCGGGATGCCCTCCAGGGTGAGGCGGCCCCTCAGGGTCAGGCATTCTTCGGCGCCGGGGGCGGGAACGGTGTAGCGCTTTCCTCGGATCGGGAGGTGAAGGTCGGGATCGAAGAATTCGGCAAGATCTTTGTAAGCCATGTCAGGACTCCTGTCCGTTGGCGCGGATGCCTCGAACGCAACCGATCAATGTCATGACCGTTTGGTAGTTGGACAAGTGCTGTGCGAATGCGAGAGCGTGCTCGCTGTGATCGGCCTGCGCGGCGACGGTCAGTCGAGTGATTTCGTCGTCGGTCATGGCGTCGAGGACCGATCGAACGGCGCCGTTGTTGTAGTCCTCGATGCCGTTGACGATGGCGGCGAGGTCGGCGCGGCCTTGTTGGTCGCTGTTGCGGTCTGTCATGTGTTCTCCGAGGGTTCGGACCTGCGGATTGAGAATCCGATCAGGTGTGTGTTTGTGCAGTTCAGGCCACCTGTGGTCACAAGGTGGTCACGCGCTGCTGTTGCGGTGAGCATCGCGATTTCCTTCCGTTCGAGCGAATGATTATGCGGATTTGTGCATATTCATTCGTTTGTGTTCATCATGCGAGAGGGGTCCGACACGCTCGACTGGTTTGGCGGGGTCCGCTGTCCCGGCGTCTTTTGCTTTTCGCCTTGGAGGCTGATGGCGCGAGACGAGGCGGCCGTTCCACATCCCGGATGCCTCGTGGTCTTTCGCCGCGAGTTCGCATGCGGAGCGCACTGGGCATGTCAGGCAGATCTTTCGCGCCTGGTGATGCCGTTCGGCGCGTTCCTTCTCGGGTTCGGCGTCGTGGTCTTCCCGGTCGAGGCGGTCGTCGAACAGTGGCGCTTTCCCTTTGCAGGCTGCGCCGTGGAGTCGGGGGTCGACGAGGATGCTCATTGCTGGTGATGCCAGCGCCCGTAGAAGCTTGTCGACCGCAACCTTGTCTAGATCACCTCGGGCGTTCACCTCGTTGCTCCTATCGCGTGCGCGCATGCGGGCGCGGATCGATCACTTCTCGCAGATGCACGCGCCTGCGCGGACCTGTCAGCGGGCGCCGTAGTCGTGGACCTTGGTGGGGTTGGCGAGGTTTGGCCGGCAACGCAGACATGGGCGCGGGTGGCCTTGTTCGTCCTCTCCGAGCCAGCCGTTATCGCAGACGTGGGGGAGAGGCGCGGCGGTCGTGGTGTCGGAGCGTTCTTCGCCGTAGCGGTCAGGCATTGCGGGGTTCCTCTCTCCCGTGCGCGGTAGCCGTGCCGAACGTTCGTTTCTCCCGTGCGCGGGGAGCCCGGTAAACGTGTACTTCTCGCGCACGCGGTGACCGTGCCAGACGTCTGGTTTGAAACGAGATGGGGGCGGAGCCCTCCCGCGCACGCACGCAGGAGGGCTGCCAAAGGTTTGGTTGGGCTGGTCATGCGATGAGGCCTTGACCGTTGTTTGCCCAGCTAGTGGGGCGTTCTGTGTCGCTTTGGGGGTGTCCGAAGCATGGGTAGGCGCGGTCGGTGAGTACGAGTCCGGCTTGTGCGGGTGTTCGGCACTGTTCGGCTCGTCGGTGGAGGTCGAATGCTGAGGGGCTGGTGAAGGTGTGGTGGCAGCCGTCGCAGTGGCAGGTGGACATGCCACCCCAGGTTGCTCCGCACTTGATGCAAGTAGTCATGCTGTGCTCTTCTCTGCTGTTGCCGTAGGAATTTCAGCGCCGTTTAGGGGTGCACTGGTGTCCTTGGGTGGGTGAAGGGTTTTTCGTCGCCCTAGACGTTGCTTGTCGCGGTACTTCACGAGTTCGGCGCGAATCGCATACCAGCTGTGACCCCACTCGATCATGTCCACGGCGTAGGTGCTCTCGTCTTCGGACAGCGCGCCCAAGGTTCTCCGTAGATGGTCCATCGGTGTTTGCTCGGGTTCCGGTTGCTGCTCGTTGCCGTAACGATCGAGCGAATTCGCATGGGAAGGGGGTTCTTTGGTTTGCGCCGCTTTTTCGGTCTCGCGCTCATGCGCGCTCGCGCCCGTGTTACTTACGCAAGAGAGCGGATGCCCTTCCCTGTTGTTAGTCCCTGATGGTTCTTTCTGATTGGGGGGCAGTGAGTACCCCCCACTTTCGGCGTCGATTACCCCCCTAGGCGGAACTGAATGCCCCCCTAGAGCGGCGCCGATTACCTCCCTAGAAGCTGATTCAGGGGGGTAGTCAGTACCCTTCAAAGAGCCCGACTCAGGGGGGCACTCAGTACCCTCCAAGAGCTTTGGGACTGCGAGGGTGAAAACATTCGTTCGTCCGGTGCCTCGACCCCCCTCATGAGTGCGCACAATCCACCCCTTCTCGATAAGTGTTCGGATCGATTTCTTGGCGGTCTTGTCCGTCACACGAGCTGCCGCACAGAGGGTTTTCAGGCTCGGCCGAGCGTTGGTCAGATCGCCACGTGCGAACGTGCTCAGGTTCAACAGGACGCGGTACTCGGCGTGCGTCAGGTCTGCACCCCGAATCGCCTCCATCCACGCGAACTTGTTCATCGGCCGATCAGACATGGCTCAGCGCTCCTCCATCTGTTCGTGACGATCGAGGATGTCCGCGCTGCTGTGGAGATGAGGCTCGAAGTGCTTGTAGTCGTGGGCCATCCACGCCACGCTCTGAATGACCAGCAAGGCGGCGAGGATGAGTTCAGTGGTGCTCACATGTCCTCCCGGTGCCGTGCGGCCTCGGTGATCTGCTCGCAATCGCGCTTCAAGATGCGTTCTGCATCGTTAATGAGGGCGAACGCCGCTGTTGCCAGATCAGCCGAGAGTTGGAGCGCTGCAACGGGAGACATCTGGAAGGTGCCGCCAGTCGAGTTCCATTTGCTGTCAACGCCTTCGAGCCCGACAACAAACTCAACTGAATCCGAATCTGTCCACCTGTGAACAGTCGCTCGGATGCCCGTCGACTGCGCGGGCTGCTCGAAATCGCCCTGCGCCAGTGCGACCGGCTTGCACTGATCCTCGTAGATATCGCCGTCCGGCTGCTGAGCTGCCGGCAACTGTCGAATGCGAGCGAAGCCGGCAGGGTCCGAGTGGAAGCCATCAATGTCTGAGTAGGTAGGAGACATCACGCCACCTGCTCAGACTGGAACTTCGCCATCGCACGGGCGGCGTCCTGCAAAACATCCATCAGGCCGTAGACCTCGTCGATATCAGCGATGTGCAGGCGAATGTCATTGCCGATCTGAATGTCGACGGTGTTGCGCTCCGAGTCGTATGCGGCCTCGATCTGCATGCAGCGCATCGTGAGCTTTCCGAAGTAAGGCATGTCAGGCCGCCAATCCGCGGTCACGCGCTTCACCGAGAGCGATGATCAGATCGTCAACGGCGTCGCAGCGGATGGCGTAGTCGTTGATCAGGACGAGGCGATCGAAGGTGCCGTCACCGTTGTTGTGGAACTGCGCGGCGATCGTCAAAGTTTCGCCGTCATTCGTGATGAAATCGGCCTCTGTCCTGAGGAAACTTGGTGCGTCCACGGAGGTGAGGTGAACTTGTCGGGGGTTCCGGGTAGTCTTCATTTTGTTCGCCCAATCTGTTGCGGGTTCGGGTGATGGCCTCGGCTAAAAGGTGTTCGAGCACCTGCCGGGGCCTTCTTCATTGAGTCGAGCTGATCGTCGGATTCGAGTCCGAGCGCTTTAAGCAGTCCTTCGACGGGCACCTTGTACTTGCGTCCGAGTCGAAGGACTGGAAACGGCAGTTCGCCGCGTTTGGCTGCCAGGTAGCCGGCCGTTTGGCCGAAGCCGACAATCTCAAGTGCTGTCGGCAGGTCAGTGATCACCCCAAGGGCTCTGACTGCCTCGGGCGTCCACTTCACCGCCGATGTCACGCCGCACCGCCAACCTCTTGTGCGGCGAGCCATGCGTCAACATCGCTCCACCTGTAGCGAATACTCCCGTTCTCAAACTTGATGAACTTCGGTCCTACGCCGTTCATACGCCACACAGCGAGGCCCTGGACCGTCTTGCTGAGGTATTCCGCCAGCTCCGGCGGTTTGGCCAACGAAGCGCGGTCGTCGGGGGATTTCACCATCACATCCCCGGCCGCCCTGTGCTCTGATGCAGAGTTCGCGGTCACGATTCCTCCGTTCATATTTTTACTCATAAAGCGCGATTTCGTTCACATGTTGTGACATGCACCAGCGTGGCACAGATGTAATTTCGGCGCAAGTAGATTCATGGACATTCAGTCTGATATCGTCAGATTTCATGACATCGAGTACGGGGAACTGGCCAGAGGAACTGACCAAGGCAGTCGTTGAACAGATCCGCCGCTACCGCCAAAAGCGGGGGCTCAGCTATCAGCAGCTCGCTGATCGTTGTACCGAACTCGGCTACCCCACGGGTCGGACAACACTCGCGAATCTTGAAGCGCACAAACGAAAGTCGCTCACACTGCATGAGTTGATTGTTCTCGCGGCCGCACTGGAGGTGCCTCCGGTGGAGCTCATATTCCCGGGCATACCGGACGGTGAATTTCAGATCCTGCCGAACAAGTCGCAGAACGCTTGGGACGCACTCAAATGGTTCACTGGCGAAACGAAGGTGCCCCGTGAGGCAGCTCAGCCCGACGAACCTGAGTATCACCTGACGCTGATGCGCGAATTGGACTCGATTCCCGGTCAGATCTCACAGTGGGAATCAGATGTTCGTGACACGAAGATCCAGTATGAGACTGCAATGGCGGCCGCCGAGGAGGAAGGCTCTTCGGTTGAGGAGTACAAGACAGCCTCGACACTGAGGCACTGGATTCGGCGTGCGAATGCGGCAATCGCCGATACCCGAAAGGCCGAAATCCTGATCAAACAGAAGCTGAAAGACGCTGGCTTCGATGTTTCTGAGATTGAGGAGGAGTCATGAGGGGGAGTGTTTCGAAGCGGTGCAAATGCCCTGTCGAGCGTGATGCAAAGGGCCGGCGCAAAGCCTGCCGCAAAGCACACGGTTCGTGGGTGTTCATTGCGGACATGGGAAATGACCCGGCAACGGGGAAGCGTCGACAGGTTCGTAAGTCCGGATTCAAGTCGAGCGATGACGCCGAAGCAGCACTGTCTGCGTTCCTTCACGCGGCCGGTACCGGGCAACTCGCACACGACGACAAGCTGACTGTCGCTGACTACTTGCGCGGTTGGATCGAAGCGAAACGTGATTCGGGGATTCGACCGACGACGATCCGGTCGTACGAGCAGCACGTGAACTCGTACCTGATCCCGCATCTCGGGCGGCTCCGTCTCGGTGAGCTGCGCGCCACCCATGTCGAGAAGTTCCTACGGGACATCGCGAAGCCTAAGGTCAAGCCTGAGGCAGACGCACAGATAGCAAAGGGTGCGCGCCGCAATCCGAAGACACTGAGTCCGGCAACAATCCGGCGCGTCCACGCAACGCTGCGTACCGCGCTCACTTCAGCGAAGCGCAAGCACCTCGTGGCATTCAATGCTGCCGAGAACCTTGAACTGCCTCGCGCCAACCGTCCCAAGGTGAAGCCGTGGGAAGCCGAGGAGCTGGGCAAGTTCCTCGACCACGCCACGACCGACCGACTCGGCACGCTCTACGAGACGATGGCGATGACGGGACTGCGCCGCGGTGAGACCTGCGGGCTGCGCTGGGATGACGTGGACCTCGACAAGAACACCGTCATCGTTCGTCAGCAACTCGTGGAGATCGACGGAACCGGCATTAAGTGCGAGTTCTGTGGGGACGAGCACCGACAGTTCCAGTTCGGAAAGCCGAAGACAGCCAGCGGTGAAGATCGTGTGGTCGGTATCGACGCGCACACCGCGGGCGTTCTGCTGGCTCACCGCTTCGCTCAGGACATGGAACGAGCCGAGTGGGGTGAGGCGTACGTCGAACATGGTCTGGTCTTCGCTCGGGAGAACGGACAGCCGTACCCGCCGCAGTACGTCACCGATCAGTTCAACAAGCTGACCAAGGCCGCGGGTGTGCGCTCGATCCGTCTGCACGACCTGCGCCATGGTCAGGCGTCACTGTTGCTTGCGGCCGGCGTCGATCTGACCATCGTGTCGAAGCGGCTCGGGCACTCGTCGATCGCCATCACAGCGGACACGTACAGCCACCTTTTGGCTGGTGTGGACTCCAAGGCTGCCGAGGCTGCGGCCGGTCTCGTACCGCGCTCGAACAGGGAACAAAAAGGCGGGCGTGACCACTTGGTGACCACTCCCGCCGATCCGAACGTGTCTGTCCCACAATCTGAACAGGAAGATCCTGGTCAGGATGGTGCCCCCAGTAGGACTCGAACCTACGACCTGCGGATTAAAAGTCCGTAGCTCTACCAACTGAGCTATAGGGGCGCGGCGCAGAGTCTAACGGGACCGCAGAGTCCGTGAAAACACCACCCCCACCAGAAGGGCGATTCCGATGACGGCGATGGTCCCGCCCGTGCGATGCAGACCCGCGTCGTCGATGGTTCCGCGCATGGTCAACTCGATGACGACGGCAGCAAGGTTGGCGCCGATGTACTGGATTGTTCGGTACAGACCGATCGCAGTTCCGACGTCGGCGGAGGTGGTCACCGAGTTGATCAGGTTCTGGTTTCCCATGTTGTTGAAGCCGTTGGGAATGCCCAGGATCGCCGCAATCAGCAGGAGTGCCACAAGGGGAGTCGAACTCGATTCGACAAAGGCGATCAGAATCCCGCCGACAGCCAACGCGGCGGTGCCGATCAGGAGGGTGATCCGTGCGCCGAATTTCCCGTACACCCTGGACGCGGACATGGTCGCGAAGATCCCGACCGCAGCGACGGGCAGCATGAAGAGCCCGGCGCTGATCGGTGACATTCCGCGGGCTACCTGTAGCCACTGGGGGAGTCCGAAGAAGATGCAGTAGAACGCTGTGTAAGTCAGCAGGGTCCGGCCGAGAGTCATGCTCAGTGCGCGGTTTCGGACGACGGCGCGGACGTCGATGAACGCCGAGGCCGTTCGACGTTCCCACCAGACGAACAGGAACGCGAAGAGGGCCGTCGACGGGACGAGGTACCACTTCGCGTGCTCGGCGAGAGAGAGGAGAAAGAGCATCGTCGATGTCGTCAGAGCCAGAAACAGGGTGATACCGAGTGGGTCGAGAGACTTGAACAACGCAGCGGCGCCGGCCCGGTCGGGCAGGGCGGAGTCGCTCGGGGCGGCGAAGAAGACCCATACGGCAGTGACGACGACAAGTGGGAGGTTCACCCACATGATCGATTGCCAACCGAGTGTGCCGACCAACAACCCGCCGAGAGTGGGCCCCAGCGCGACGACCGATTGAGCGCAAATGGTGAGTGTTGCTATAGCTGAACGGGTTTGAGTCCGGTGGCGGTCAGCGTATTCGCGGATGACGGTCATCGCGTTCGGATACTGTGTCGCCGTGCCGATTCCGAGCAGGATTCGTGCGGCGATCAGCCAGCCCAGCGACGGGGCGAGCGAGCCGAGGATCGATCCGGCAGCGATCAGGCCCAATCCGGCGAGGTAGACGCGTTTGGCGCCGAGGATCGATCCGAGTCGACCAGCCGCCGGTGCCGTGACCGCAGTCGCGATGTAGAGGGCCGAGATGACCCACGCTGTGCCTGAACTGGAACCGAAGTATGTGGCGATCGGGACGATTGCCACCGCAATCATCGACGAGTTCAGCGCTTGAAGAACGGTTCCGGAGCCGAGAGCAAGACTCAGTTTCAGTGGAACGGGAGTTTGGGGGGTCGGCGTTTCGATGACGGTGGTCACGAGTTCATCAGTGACTCCTCTGATATCGATGTCGATGCTGGGGACTCGCCCTGGCCGAGTCTTCGCAGGATTCGGCCGGCGATCAGAAGCAAGTCACGCTCGGCTTCGGTGCACTCGGCGTCGATGACCTCGGCCAGCCACTCTGTTCGTTTCGTTCGGTCTTCGTGAAGGGTCGATGTGCCGAGTTCGGTCATCGTGACCAAGACCGCGCGGCCGTCCGATGGATCCGCCCTTCGCGTCACCATGCCCTGCTCTTCGAGCGCGGCCACGGTCTTTGCGATTGATTGCGGCGTGACGCGCTCGAATTTTGCCAATTCTTTGGCGGTCGACGGACCTTGTCGGTCGAGGTGGCCGAGGGCCTGGATCTGGCTCGGCGTGAGCTTGTGGTCGTTGCGTTTGGTGCGTAGACGTCGGACGAAGGCACCCAGATCGTCCCAAAGTACGTCGATCTCGTCTCGAGCCTTGCTGCGACCCTCTCCATCGTTCATTTAGACAGTCTAACTGTGTTGTTTCGATGCTGCCAGTACGGTTTCGACGGAAAAGGGGGAATAAACAATTGCACTAGTTGTTTAAAACCTTGGAACTGCTGTCCATCGGTCGGCGAAGCAGTTCCGTCTGCGAGGTCGAATTATCAGAATCTCGGGCACGAAAAAGCTCGGATGCGCACCCCCTGCGGCGCACCCGAGCGGCCAAAACCATACCACTTGGTGTCTTTTGGGCATAAAGTCGGTTCTTGTCCCCTGAACAGCCGATTGCGTCTAGTACTTTTGGCGGGTATGGCTCTAGTCCTTACGTAGGGTGTGTTGGAGGGGATATTGTGAAGTTTCGGGGGATGACAGGCGCCGATCACGGCGGCTCTGCGTACCAACTCTGCGAGAGGCACAACACCGTAAATGGCACGTCAACAAGAGCGTGCGCGGCGTACCCGCGCCGCCCTGGTCGAAGCGGCTGCAGTCGAATTCGCCAAGCGCGGCTATGCAGCTGCGTCGGTGAACACGATCCTCGAGGGCTCCCGCGCCACCAAAGGCGCCATGTATTTCCATTTCCAGTCCAAGGAAGAGTTGGCGCGAGCGGTTCTGACCTCGGCTATCGAAACCTTCACTGGAATTACTGATCGTTGGGCCAAGAGAACAGACCTCGATCCATTCGTCGCTTTGCACGGTCTCGTGCTCGACATTGCCGAGGTCTTCCGTGCCGAGGTGATCGTGCAGGCGGAATTCCGGCTGATCATCGAGCCCGAGTTCTACAAGGATGTGCAGTCCGGTGGTGGGCAGGTCTGGGGAAAGACCGCCTATGAGTTGGCATTGCGTGCCAAGGACGACGGTTTGCTCCGAGAAGACGCCGACCCGGACAAATTCACGCGTGTACTGGCAGCGAGCCTTGCCGGCCAGCGGTACATGGCAGACCTGATTGCCTCCAGTGGAGATCTGGGCGAGTGGTTCGAGGAGTCTCTCGAAGTAGTCCTCGAAGCCATGGCTACGCCGCAGTGGTTGGAGACGTTCCATCGTGACGGGTGGCCCCAAGTCGAGTTCCCTGACACTGAATAGTGCACTTTTCTGCCCGTGAACAGGCGATTTGTGATTTCCGAATGCCGTGCCATAAGCTATCCAAGCTCCCAACGGAACGCCGTTGGGGTACTAGTTCGGAGAGATCCGGCGGGCCCCCTTCGTCTAGCGGCCTAGGACGCCGCCCTTTCAAGGCGGTAGCGCGGGTTCGAATCCCGTAGGGGGTACGTTTTGCGAAAGCGAAACGATGCAGTATGGTTTGACCCGCACGACACGCTTTGAGATGCACAAATGCCAGGCCAGGACAGTGGTTTGGGAGCGGCTCGAAGATGTAGTACGGTTTCACAGCAAGGAAAAAGCAAGGCCCTGTGGCGCAGTTGGTTAGCGCGCCGCCCTGTCACGGCGGAGGTCGCGGGTTCGAGTCCCGTCAGGGTCGCAAAGCTTTGTTCTCAATCAATCGGTTGAGAACAAAGCAATGCGATAGGCATTCGGTTCGGGTGCCGTCCGGCCAGGTAGCTCAGTTGGTACGAGCGTCCGCCTGAAAAGCGGAAGGTCGCCGGTTCGATCCCGGCCCTGGCCACCATAATTCTTATCGAAAAGCTCCAATCTCATGTTCTTCGAACATAAGGTTGGAGCTTTTTCGTGTTCGGATGTCAGTCGCCGTCAACCACTCGGCCCGATCATCTCAGTTATGCGCATCCTTTGTCTCCGTGAATGTTTCCGGTCACCGGGAACGTGCTGGGCGTCACTCCACAGAGGACATCACTATTAGCCGATTGCGGCCGATCCGTGGCTGCGTCTACTGAAAGTGAGGTGGAATCTCCGTGTCGCACTCGAGATCTTGGCGCATCGGGAAAGTCAGCCGGGTCGCCGTCGCATTGTTCGGCACCGGGGTTCTGTTGGTGGGCTGCGCGAGCAACGGTGACGACAGCGGGACCGATACGACGACCGCGTCGGCGGACGTCGTGACCGGCATGGTCAACGAGCAGCCCGATCCGGGAACTGCGGTGGCCGGCGGGACCATGACGTACGGCGTACAGGTGCTCGTTCCCTCACTCGACCCGACGAAGACGGCCGCGCGCGGCGGTTCCGGCGGTGAGGCCTTCGCTGCTGTGTACGACGTCCTGATGAGTTACAACACTGCGAGCGGCGAGTTCGAGCCCAAGTTGGCTCAATCGCTCGAGACAGCTGACGACGGAGCCACCTGGACGCTGAAACTTCGCGACGGTGTGAAGTTCAGTGACGGCACCACCCTCGACGCCAACGCCGTGATCGCGAGCATCGATCGGTACAACGCGGGCAAGGGCAATGGCGCCGAACTGTGGCTGGCTTCGGTGGAATCGGCGCAGGCAAGCGGTCCGACGACAGTGGAATTCAAGCTGAAGACGCCGTGGATGCGTTTTCCGTCGATGCTCGCTCTCGGGCACGGGATGATCGTCGCCCCGAGTTCGCAGCAGGGCGACAAGTTCACCGCCGTCGGAGCCGGACCCTTCACCGAAGATGTCTTCACACCGAGCGTCGAGCGAATCTTCAAGGCCAACCCGTCCTACTACGGCGGCGCCCCCAAGCTGGACAAGTTGCGGATGGTTGCGCTCAACGGTCCGCAGGCCAATCTCGAATCATTGAACAGCGGTCAGCTCGATGTCGCCTACATTCGCGGCCTCACGTCGGCGATCAATTCCGCCAAGTCCGCTGGCTACCCCGGCTACATCGACGTGCTCAATGCCGGTAGTGCCGAGATTATCAACAACCGTGAGGGCCGACCGGGCTCGGATGTTCGCGTCCGTCAGGCTATCGGCTACGCGCTCGACACCACGTTGATCGATCAGCGAGTGGAAAACGGTGAGGGACTGCCGGGCTCGGAGTTGTTCGGTCCGACGTCTCAATGGCATGTAGACACACCGGGTATTGCCTACGACCCCGAAAAGTCGAAGGAACTTCTGAATCAGGCGAAGGCAGACGGGTACGACGGCAGCCTCGACTACGTCGTTCTCAGTGAGCCGAAGGACCACGCGATCGGCCTCGCCGTGCAGTCACTGTTGCAGGCCGTCGGGTTCGAGGTGAACTTGATCTTGGCCAACAACGCCGGCGACATCGTGCAGAACGTCTACGTCAAGCACGATTTCGACCTCGCGCACGCGGGCATCGGAATGTACGAGTCGATTCTCGATCTCGGATTGTTCTCCACGACCAACAGCACCTCGATGGCGAATACTGCTGGATATGCGAACCCGGCGATGGATCAGCTGATCGCAGATCTACAACAGGCCAAGGACAATTCGTCGACTCTTGCGATCATCGGCAAAATTCAGACGCTGTGGAACGAGACGGTTCCGTCGGCGCCGATCGGCGGGCTCACGTCGTTCTGGGCTTGGCAGAAGAACGTGCACGGTGTGGTTCCGACTGCAACCGGCATCATGCTGTTCGATCAGGCATGGATGGGCGCGAAGTAGCGTTCCAGCGCACACCGAGAGCTCCGTCCGACGCGAGTCGGGCGGGGCTCTTTCGTGTCTACGTCGGCTAGCGTTGCGCAACCCTTTCGATCAGGATGATTGTATTGAAATATGTTGTAGGTCAATATGATTCGACAAGCGCGATTTGACTTGCCCAGCGTGGCCCGCATAGATTGCATCCACCATCCAGAGTGGCTGAGAGACCTGGCTCGATGATGCCGCAGCAACCCGCTACCTAACCGCAGTGTGGGTGCTACCGCCAGGACCGATGGAGGACACATGACTGTATTTGCCGTGGGTATCGAACTGGACGGCGAGGGCACTCACCCCGCTGCCTGGCGCCGAAGCTCACACCGCCCGGACCAGCTGCTCACGGGCAAAGCCGTGCGCGATCGCGTCGCGGCTGCCGAGAATGCCGGCTTCACGTTCGCGACGTTCGACGATTCCATCCTCCCCCCGAGTGGTGACGTCGTCGGCCGCATCGATGCCGTCTCGAGGGCGTCGTACGTGGCGGCGACAACCAGCACGATCGGGCTGGTCCCCGTCGTCGGGACCACGTACGCCGAACCGTTTCATACGTCCTCGCAATTGGCGACGTTGGACTACTCCTCGCGTGGGCGTGGCGGCTGGCTTGCTGTTCCGGTCGAAGACGATGCCGCGGCGAGGGCGTGGGGGAGGGCTCCGGTAACAACGGAGTCGGCGCGTCAGCAAGAGCAGCGGGATTCGGTCACCGTTGTGACCGATCTCTGGGACTCGTGGGAGGACGACGCCGTCGTTCGTGACTATCTCAGTGGGCGTTTCCTCGAGCGTGATCGTCTGCATTACGTCAATTTCGAGGGCGACACGTTCTCGGTGAAGGGGCCCGCAATCGTTCCGCGGCCGCCTCAAGGCCAGTTGGTGGTGTTCGGCCGCTACGGCGAAATCGATCCACGCCAGCCGGATGTTGTTCTCGTTTCCGGTGATTCGGTGGAGACCATTGCACAGTCGGCTGCCAAGGCGCGCGATGAGGGCGCGTCATTGGTGGTCGCCGAGCTCGATGTGGCATTCGATACGCCGAATCTGTCTGCGGCGCAGCGGAGGACCGAGCTGAACTCGTACGGGAATGCCGTCGTCACCGGCCGACTGCTCCTGGCTGCAGATCCGGGGGAAGCGGCCGTGGTTCTGAAGGAATTGGCCGGACACCTCGACGGTGTTCATTTCCATGCTCTCGTGATCGACGAGGACCTTCCGGTGCTGGCCAAATTCGTGCTTCCGACGCTGTCCAAGGCCGGGTTGACGCGACGCCCGGTTCCGGGATCGACCCTGAGGGGCAACCTCGGTCTGCAGCGGCCCTCAAATCGATTCGCCCACTCCTCCTGACTTGACTTCGCGCTAAGGATATTTCGGCCATGACTGCATCACGCTCCGCCGTACCTCGACCCGACGCTCACGTTCACTTCGGTGTCTTCTTCCAGGGGGTCAACCACACCACCATCTGGTCCGATTCCGCGAGCGGATCCCAGATCGACTTCGAGACGTTTAGGCGGTTGGTACTCACCGCCGAGCGAGGTCTGTTCGACGCCTTCTTCCTCGGTGAAGGCCTGCGGCTTCGCGAGCAGAACGGCAAGATTCTCGATCTGGATATCGCCGGCCGCCCCGACGCCATTGCGCAGTTGGCCGCCCTCGCCGGTATCACCGACAAGATCGGGTTGGTCGCGACACAGAACACCACGTACAACGAACCGGCCGACCTTGCGCGTCGACTCTCCGGCCTCGACCTACTTTCCGACGGACGGGCCGGCTGGAATGCGGTGACCACCGACAACGCGTGGACGGGAGAGAACTTCCGTCGCGGTGGTTTCCTCGACCACTCCCTGCGCTACGAGCGTGCCGGGCAGTTCATCGAAACCGCGCGGGCACTGTGGGATTCGTGGGCCGACGACGCGATCTCGGATTCTCGCACGTCCGAGAACTGGTCTACTCCGGGTGCCGTCGGCGACGTGCGCAGGCAGACTTCACAGTTCGACATCTCCGTGACGCCGACGCTTCCCCGAAGCCGCCAGGGGCATCCGGTCATCTTCCAAGCGGGTGATTCCCCGAGTGGACGCGATTTCGCGGCGACGCACGCCGACGTCATCTTCTCGCGACACGGGACGCATTTCGACGGCGCACTCGACTTCGCCGACGACATTCGGGCTCGGTTGCGTAGCGTCGGGCGACCGGAGGACGACGTCAAGATCCTGCCCAGCACGCAGATCGTGTTGGCGGAGAACGAGTCCGAGGTCGAAGAGAAGGCGCGGTGGGTCCTCGAAGGTCAGTTCACCGGCCAAACCGCACTGTCCCTCGTCGGATTGGTGTGGGGGAAGGACCTTTCCGACCGAGACCCGGACGGTCCATTACCGGAGGAAGATCCGGTTGCCCGCCCGGTGTCCGAGACGCGCGGTTCCGCACGAGACGGCAACGACCCCATTGCGATCGCACGTGAATGGCGGGCTCTCGCCGAGGCAAAGAATCTGTCCCTACGTCAGGTCGCCATCGAGACCTCGCAGCGTTCGGGTTTTGCGGGCACTCCGGGGCAGGTCGCAGATCAGTTGGTCCATTGGGTGCGCAACGGAGCTTCGGACGGCTTCAACATCTCGCCGTACCTGGTGCCGACCGGCCTCGACGAGATCGTGGACTGGTTGATCCCGGAACTGCAGGAGCGTGGGGCGTACCGCACCGAGTACTCCACGTCGACGCTGCGAGAGCACTTGGGGTTGCGACCGCCGCTCACGCGTCGGGCCGCGTCTGAAGCTGCGGGGTAACGGGTCCTGTCCCACACGGTCACAGCGGCGGCCGAATCCACCAAGCTCGATTCGGCCGTCCGCTGGGAGATCATCGTCTGCGTAGCCGCGGGCTTCACCACTCTTCTCGATTCGGCGGTGCTCGGAATCGGGGTTCCGTCGATCCGGGCGTCGCTGGGCGCGTCGACCTCCGAGGTGCAGTGGATCCTTGCGAGCTATTCGCTGACTTTCGGCTTGGCCCTTGTGCCGGCGGGCCGACTCGGTGACGTCGTCGGGCGTCGACGCTTGTTCTTGGCGGGGCTGAGCATTTTCGCTGTGATGGGAATCCTCGGGGCATGTGCGTCGGATCCGTCGATGATCGTGTTGGCTCGTCTTGGGCAAGGGATCGGCGCAGGCACCATCAGTTCGCAGGTGCTCGGCATCATCACCGACCGGGTGTCCGGAAAGGCTCGGGCGAAGGCGTTAGGCGCGTACAGCACCGCGGGTGGTCTGGCCGGCGTTTCCGGACCGATCCTCGGTGGCGTTCTGCTGAAGTATTCCGACGCCGACTTCGGATGGCGGTTGCTTCTCGTTCTCAACGTGCCGTTTGCTCTGATCACACTGATTCTGGCGTTTCGCTTTCTGCGCCGTGATCGAACTACCCGATCGGGCGCATCGATCGATCCGGTTGGGCTGTGTCTGCTGGCGACTACGACCGGGCTCCTGTTGTGGCCCATCGTGACCCGAACCAGTGTCACTGTGGCTGCGGCTTTCCTGATCGGTGCGTTCGGCGCTGCCGTTGCCTTCTGGTTCTGGGAACGTCGGTACGCCGAGCGCGGCGGGACGCCGGTACTGCTTCCGTCGTTGATCGCCTCGAGGGGCTTCCGGTTGGGTACGACGGTTGCACTCTTCTGGTTCGGATCCATCCTCGCCGTCAACGCGGTGCTCAGCCTCTATCTGATCGAGGGTTTGGGCTTCGCCCCGCTGAGTGCGGCGTTGATCATGACCGGTAGCTCACTCGCGATGGCATTGACGTCGGCTTTCGGATGGCGGCTGGTTGCCAGGTTCGGCCGAAGTGCAGTGGTTTTTGCCATAGTCGGCGAGATCCTTGTCATCCTCGGGTACATCGCAGCGGTCAATCTGATTCCGCGGGAACATCTGATCCCGGTGCTGGTGGTCCTGGCGGTGTTGTCGGGAGTTGCCAGCGGTTTGGTCGACGCGCCCAATCGGGTGCTGACTCTCGAATATGCACCGCCGGGCGCGAACGGTGTTGCGGCGGGTTTCCTTCAACTGTCTCAGCGCCTGTCAGCGACCATCTCGCTGGCCGCGGTATCGGGGTTGTATCTCGGTGTACTCGGATGCTCGCCCGACGGATATGGACGTGCGTTCGGGATCGCGCTTGCCGTCTGCGTGGTCATGTTGACGCTCTCGTTGGCGGGGGCGGTGGCAGACCGACGCCGGCGAAGGACGTGACCTGGTATTTCGTGGGTCTACATGGACCTCGGGAGGCCGAGCCCGTGTGACTCATGGGACTTGTGTTACCCATGGGTTAGGAGTCGTGGGACGATACTTGTGTGGTGACCGGTCGCAGTGAAGACAAGCCCAACGGTCGCGGGAGTGGAGAGCCAGTTAACTCACCCCGTGGAGCGTCGGACAAACGTGACCGCACATCGACACCCTTCCGCGCTCGAACGGCGATGTGGACGAATCGGCCACTGTTCGATTTCCATATGATCGTCGGTCTGGTCGTGCTGATCGTCGCGTTCGGACTGCTGATGGTGCTGTCGTCTTCGGGCGTCGAATCCTATGTTCTGTCCGGGACGTCCTACGCCCGCTTCTGGCCGCAGTGCATGTTCGCAGCGATCGGTTTGGTGATGTTCGTGGCGGTCGTGCGGTTGCCGACCGAAACGATGCGTAGAGCGTCCCCGTGGCTGCTGATCCTGTGTCTTGTTCTGCTTGTCCTGGTGCTGATTCCAGGTATCGGCTCGGAACAAATGGGTGCTCGCAGCTGGTTTGTGATCGCGGGCATTTCCTTCCAGCCGTCGGAGCTGGCCAAACTTGCTCTGGCGATCTGGTCCGCAGCGACGGTTGCGTCGTTCATGAAGGCGCGGATGGACGTCAACCGCGCGCTGCCGGTGATCGGCGGTACGACGCTGCTGGTTCTGGTTCTGGTGGTGTTGGAGAAGGACCTCGGAACCACCATCACCATCGGCATCATCTTCATGTCGGTGCTGTGGTTCGGGCTGTTCCGGATGAAGACGTTCATCAGCCTCACGCTCGGTTCCGCAGTCGCATTTCTCGTGCTCGGGCTTACTGCTGGTTACCGCTCGGATCGCATCAAGGCTTTCCTCAATCCTGATCTCGACCCGCAGGGTTTGAACTTCCAGAGCACTCAGGCCAAGTACGCACTGGCGAACGGAGGCATCTTCGGGCGCGGTCTAGGACAGTCCGACGCCAAATGGAGCTATCTCCCGCAGGCGCACAACGACTTCATTTTTGCCGTGATCGGTGAAGAGTTGGGTCTGGTCGGCGCGCTGATCGTCGTCGCTCTCTTTGCCGCGGTTCTGATCGTCGGGCTGCGGATCGCGAAACGGTCCACTGATCCGTTCCTCAAAGTCATGACAGCGACGGCAACGACGTTGATCGTCGTGCAGGCGTTCATCAACATCGCCTACGTCGTCGGCCTGATTCCGGTGACCGGTCTGCAACTACCGCTCATCTCGGCGGGCGGAACGTCGATGATCACCACCCTGCTGATGTTCGGGCTCATCGCGCACGCAGCCTTCCGTGAGCCCGAGGCTGTCGCCTCGGCCGAGAGCAGCGGTCGCGGCTGGATTCCTCTGGTCTTCGGCAAGCCTCGGTTCGGCATTGCCAAGAAGCCACAGACCGATCGACGGAGGCCGCCAGCTCGCCGCGCCCAGCCTGCTCCAACTGGGCAACGCCGACCGGAACGACGGGCACCACAACCCGACAGACGCCGGGCTCCAGCTCCGGGCCGACGCGCACCCTCTCGCGACTGGTCGGAAGATCCACGTAGACGCGGCCGATCCGATCGGCCGCGGCGCGCTTCCTGATCTGGGCCAGTTCCACTGGCGGGCAGTTCGGAAGCGGGCAGTCATGCACCCGACAATTGCGTTGGGCGGCTACATTGGGAGTCGGCAAAACGACGTCTAAAAAGGGTTGTGGACATGGCAGGTGGCGACAAGGCAGACCAGTCGGTGGTCGAACGTAGCTCGGTGACCGGACGTCGTACGACGCCGTCGCAGCGAGCGCGTTTTCGCCGGATTGTCGACGCCGCAATGGAATCCGCCTCCGAAGGCGGCTACGACGCGGTGCAGATGCGATCGGTGGCCGATCGCGCCGGCGTCGCGATCGGCACTGTTTACCGGTATTTCCCGTCCAAGAACCACATGCTTGTCGTCGCATTGTTGTGGATGTTCGAGGGTTTGCGTGACAGATTCCAAGACTTTGTAATCCCGGGCGAGACTCCGTCGGACCGGATTCTGTTTGTGCTGCGCAAGAATACGGAGGTCCTCGAGACCGATCACCTCCGTTACGAAGCGTTGGTTCGGGCGTACATGTTCGCGGACGCGTCGGCGACTCCGGAACTCAACGCGCTCGGTGGGGTCGTGACCGAGATGTTCGCGAAGGCGATCGGTGTCGAGGAAGTCTCGCAGCAGCAGTTGGACGCGGTGAAGGTGATCGACGACGTCTGGATGTCGAGTCTCGTCTCGTGGGTTGCGGGCCGGATGACGACGGACGAGGTGATGGCGCACCTGGAACTTGCCGTGCGACTGGTCTTTCGCAAGTTGGGCGGATAGCGCTCAGACGGTGTAGCCACCGTCGACGTTGAGCTTCTGACCGCTGATGAATCCGGCCGCGTCGCTTGCGAGGAAACATACTGCTTCGGCGATGTCGGCAGCTGATCCGAAGCGCTTCAACGGGATTCGGCTCATCGTCACGTCGAGCGCGCCTTGGTCGAGTTCGGCGGAGCTGATCAGGCGCTCCGCCATTCCGTCCGTCAACATGCCTGGTCCGACAGCGTTGAACCGGACGCCGTAGCGTCCTTCCTCTGCGGCGAATCCGCGAACAAGTTGTTCGACAGCCCCTTTGGTGCCTGCGGAGAGTCCGTCGCGCACGGGAAAACGATCCGTTGCCGCGGTTGTCACCGCCACCACCGAACCCGAGGATGCACGCAGCGCAGGCAGGGCGGTGTGGACGAGGGTGAAGAACGCCGCGGCCTCCTGGTTGAGTTGTTCGGTGAAGAACGCCGGCGTCACACGTGAGAGGTGCGTCATCGGGACGTGCGGTCCCGCAGCGTGGACGAGGGTCGTCAATGCGCCCAGATCACTGACCGCATCGTTGACGGCGGCGCTGATCGACAACTCGTCGGTCAAGTCGAGCGAGTACGAGTGGGCGCGCACACCATGCGCTCGAATCTGCTCGCTCAGTTGCTCGGCAGCGCCCTTGTTGTTTCGGTAGGTGAAGGCGACGTCGTGTCCGCGTTCGGCGAGGGTCAGGGCGATCGCCGACCCGATTCCACCGGTTCCGCCGCTGACAAAAGCGGTGCGTACTGCGCTCACAATGCCTCCAGGTGTCTGCCGATTCCAAACCTAACAAATGCTTGGTTGGGGTGCCAATCGGAATATATCAGTGCGCGAAGGACAGGCTCAGATTGCTATCGCAACCGGACTGATCGTCCTAATCTGTTGCCATGTCCGGAGACAGTGTGCAGTTGACCGACGGGGTGCCCGGTGGGGAATCGGAACCTCACGCACCGAGTTTGAACAATCGCCTGAACTGGCTGCGTGCAGGTGTTCTGGGTGCAAACGACGGAATCGTCTCGACCGCAGGCCTCGTGGTCGGTGTTGCTGCAGCCACAACCGAGCGCTCAGCAATCTTCACAGCGGGTTTTGCTGGTCTGGTTGCCGGCGCTGTGTCCATGGCGCTGGGTGAGTACGTCTCGGTCAGCGCTCAGCGAGACACCGAACGCGCACTCCTGCAGAAGGAGAAGAAGGAACTCCTCGAGACCCCGGAGGCTGAACTTCAGGAACTGACCGAGATCTACGAGAACAAGGGATTGAGTCCGGAGACGGCCCGCCGCGTCGCCGAAGAATTGACCGAGCACGATGCTTTCGCGGCACACGTCGAAGTCGAATTGGGTATCGACCCGGATGATCTCACCAATCCATGGCATGCGGCGATTTCGTCGGCAATCTCGTTCACGATCGGCGCGGCGATCCCGTTGGTCGCAATCCTGTTGCCGCCGACGGGTATCCGCGTCCCCATCGCCTTCTTCGCAGTGCTGATCGCACTTGCACTGACCGGGACGATCAGCGCGACGCTCGGCGGAGCCCGCAAGACCAGAGCGGTGCTACGCGTGGTGATCGGCGGCGCGCTGGCCATGGCCGTGACGTACGGAGTAGGTCAGCTGGTGGGCACGGGTCTCGCCTGACCCCTGCTGTGCGCCTTTATTAACCGCGGGGGGTTAATAAAGGCGCACAGCAATTCAGGCGCGACAGATCATGACCGGCCCTGGCGCATGGTGCAGCAGATTCTGGCTGGTGGAGCCCATCACGGCGCCCGCCATCGCACTGCGGCCGTGACTTCCGACAACTATCAACTGTGCGTCGTCGGCGTATTTGAGCATGACGGGAGCAGCGGCACCGGGTTCACTGATGCGGGTGACCGGCACGTCCGGGTACTGGTCGGCCATACCGGCTAGATTTTCCGCCAGTAGCGCCGATTCCTCCTGCTCGACAGCCTCCCAGTCGATCAGGATTCCCGCTCCGCCTTCGCGGAAGGTGGACGAGCCCTGCCAGGTGTGGACCGCGATGAGCGGCGCGTCGAACTGATCGGCATAACGAAACGCGTACTCGACGGCCTTCTTGCTCAACGCGCTTCCGTCCACTCCGACGATGACGGGACGCTGATCCGGACCGGGATTCTCCGCCGAACCACGCCACACGGTGACCGGACAGGTTGCATGATTGGCCACCTTCAGTGCGGTCGATCCGAGCAGCCGTGAGCGCAGTGCGCCCGATCCGGTCGACCCCATCACGATCAGGCGTGCGGTACCCGAGGATTCGAGGATATGCGTCGACGCCGGCCCTGGCGCGATCTCGGATTCGATGGTCAGTTCGGGGAATTCGGCCGAAATCACCGTGGCGGCGGCATCGACGATCGCTTCGCCGTCTTCGCGGATCTGACTGAGGAACTGTGACTGCAACATCACTGCAGCGGGACTGTAGATCGGGCCCTCTTGCGGCAGGGCGTGCGCCAGAATCAGTCGTGAGTTCACCGCGTTCGCGACGGAGGCCGCCCACCGGGCCGCCGCCGTCGAGGCCTCGGATCCGTCGATACCGGCGACGACATCCTGGTGTCCTGCAAGTGTGTTCATGTCTACTCCCTCTGAAATGATCGAGATCGGTCGACTGGTTACAGCGACGTCACCAGAGTGACGATGCTGACTTCACGGCTTCCTTCCACGTCTTGCGTAGCAGGGTCGATTGCCCGTCGGCTATTTCCAGTTCTCGTCGGTAGGCCATGCCCAATCCGAAACTGGTGAGCGAGGTATGCTCCTGCTCGGCTGCCATTGCAAGTAGATGATGTTGGGCGACAACGGAATCCTGGTGCTCGCCGAGAACATCCTGGAAGTGGCTGAAATGCTTCAGTGCACGCTTCGCTCGGCTCTTCGACACGGGTTCCATGACCTCGATCGCGTACTTCATCCGCTTGGCTCCCTTGCGGGCGCGGTGCATTCGCTCGTCACGCTCGGTGCGGCTATCGGCATCGAAGACGTGATCGACCCGCTTACCGACCTTGTGTGCCAGGTGCCGCAGGGTATGGGCCAACTCTCGTGCCGATGCCTTCTTTCCGACGCGGTGGGTGGCGGTGTCGAATTCGAGGTCGCCGACGTACTCGTCGAGGCGATCGAGCAGCGTGGTGTATCGCTCGGAATCGAGCGCCTCGAGGGCTGTTTCCTGGGCGGTTTCACCACGTGCAGAGAAGAACTCGTCGATTCGAGCTCGCACAGCTTCTCGCTCGGGCATCTCGTCGATTTCGCCGAGGCGTTCCACAAGACGCTCCCACTGGACCTCGACGTCGCGGGCGTCACCGAACTTTCCACCGATCCACCGCAGATCCGTGATGAGATCGTCGGTCTTGGGGGAGTGGCCGGCGTACGACTGCAGAGCGCTGCGGATGCGACGTGCCGCAACCCGGAAGTCGTGAACGGCTTCGTCGTCGGCCCGACGCGTGCCGAGATCCGCGGCGACCAGTGCGCGCAATTGTTCGATGAGGTAATTACGCAACAAGATCCGCGGATTCGACGCCTTGCCCGAGGTGACCTCGTGACCGGCGTACGGTGTGACCGACGTGCCCAGTGCTCGTTTGAGTTTGGACGGACTCGCAGAGCGCTCCAGCCCGGCGTCCAGTAGAACCGACTCGATTGCATCGGCCAGCTCTTGCCCGCCTGCGCCTTGTTCGACCTCGACTTCCTGCCACGTCGACTCTCCGGAACCGTCTGCCTTGCAGGCGATGACGGTGTCGGAGACCACTTCGGCAAGCAGCACACCGTTTTCGCCGTTGAGCCTGGTGCGCTCCCGATCGGTGATGATCAGGGCGACCGGCACCAGATCGTGACCGCGAATGATCGCCCGGATCAGACTCGACAGCGGCGAGGGCACATCGGTGCTCTCGTCCGGGGGAAGTTGGATTTCGGTTCGAGTGTCCTGGCCTGCGGGAAGTTTCATGTGCCACCCCGCGTCGTCGCCACCCTCACGCTTGCGCAGCGTGATCTTCTCGGCCAGCAACCGGTAGTCCGCGGTGTCGAAGTAGGTGGCAGAGAGCTGTATCGAGTCGTGGACCGGTTCGCCGACAACACCGGGAAGTCCGCCCAAGGCGGGAACTTCCTGCTCGGCCGGCGCCTCGTACTTGCGCTCGATCTCCCGTACGGCTTCGGGTACGACGGCGGTCTTGCTCATCTGGTCTCCTCTTGCGGTGCGGTCTGCGCTTCCATCCTCCCGGTATCGGAGGCGCAGTGGAAGGGTCCGGGGTCCCTACGGCGAGTCGCCACGGCCTGATTCGTCCGGCCAGGACAGGGTCCGCCGACTTTCGAACCGTTGCAGCCGGCCGGTCTTCGGATCCTCGAACTCGAGAACCTTCGACAGCAGGCGCAGCGGGTTCGAATAATCTTCTGCGGCAACGTCGTAGAAGTCGGGATAGAAGTTGTCGCCGTGGATCGGGAGCCCGAGCGAGTTCATGTGCAGCCGAAGTTGATGGGTCTTGCCGGTATGGGGAGTCAACCGGTACCGCGCGAAGCCGTCTCGCGTTTCGATCAGTTCGATCCGCGACTCGCTGTTGGGTTCGCCCTCGATCTCCGCGGCCTTGAGCACGCCGCGTTCTTTCACGATGCGACTACGCACGACCACGGGGGTGCTCACCTGAGCGTCGTGACGCGCGATGGCCTCGTACTCCTTGGCGACGCGGCGCTCGGCGAACATGGTCTGGTAGTCGCGCCGGGCCGCCTGATGCACGGTGAACAGCAGCAGTCCCGCCGTGACGCGGTCGAGGCGATGAGCTGGACTCAGCTCCGGTAGTTCGAGGTCCCGACGCAAGCGGACCAACGCCGATTCGGCGATGTATCGCCCGCGCGGGGTGCTCGCCAGGAAATGCGGTTTGTCCACGACCAAGATGTTCTCGTCCCGGTAGAGGATGTCGATCTCGAACGGCACCCGCGTTTCGACGGGAGGGTCGCGGTACAGGTAGACGAACCGCCGGGGAGCAAAAGCGCTCGTCTCGGTGATTCCGACACCCTTCTCGTCGACGACCTCCCCGGCTGCGACCTTCTCCCGCAATCGGACGGCGTCCTGGGGGAACCGTTCGAGCAGGTAGTCAAGCGTCGTCGTCCACATGCCGTCGTCGGGCTGACGGATGCGACTCGGGTTCAGGCCGTCGCGGACGGGAAGCGGTGATCGTGACACATCTTCAAAGCTAGCCGTCCGGTCGGCATTCAGACCTATTGACGACATATGGGACGGAAGTTACTATCCGGTAAGTTCGTGACACCGGTCACTGTCGTGGGGGCAGGGCTGGGTCATCACAACAGAAAATTGGAGTTTTCGTGAGGACACGACTTCTACGTCGAAGGTCGACAACGATTGCGGTGGGGCTGTGCGTCGTGGGATTGGCGGTGCCGAGCGCCGTCGCTTCTGCGGATCCGACGGGAGGGTCGGACGGGCAGGCCTGGCTCGCGGCAACGGAGGCGACGCCGCAGTATCCGGGGGTCTCGATCGAGTGGGACGTGCCCATCACGATGAGTGACGGCACAGTTCTGCAAGCGAATGTGTACCGACCGGCGGATGCATCCGGGCGGGCCGTGGAATCGAAGACGCCATCGGTCCTCAACATCACGCCGTACACGAAACTGCTGGACACACTGGTGGATTCAGCTCTGTCGATCCCGCAGGTCGGTGAGACGCTGATGGACGTTGCGAACTCGCTCGACCTCGCGGCGCCGTTCGACGGAGTGTCGGAGTTGACGGGCGTCATCGCCGGCGGAGGCGCCAGGGTTCTCGGCGTCAACCGTGATCTGGTCCAGAACGGATACACGCAGGTAGTGGTCGACGCACGTGGAACCGGCTTCTCCCAAGGTAATTGGGACGTGCTCGGTAAGCGCGAGCAACAGGATTCGGTCGAGGTCATCGACTGGATGAGCAAGCAGGGGTGGTCCGACGGGAAAGTAGGGATGGCGGGCATCTCGTACTCCGCGATCAACTCGGTGCAGGCGGCGAGCAACAATCCACCTGCACTGAAGGCGATCTTCCCGGTCGAACCTGGCAACGATCTGCTGCGCGACATCGTCGGAACCGGTGGCGGCCTCGGAGTCGGGTTCATGCCGTTGTGGTTGACCGCGGTCAACGGGCTCAAACTCATCCCGAACGTTCAGGACATCCTGCAAGGAAACTTCGATCCCCTGTGGTTGGCGAGCCGCCTCGAGGATCCGGGAACGCTGATTCCCGAACTGGTGCAAGCGATGACGGCTCAGAGAATCGAGGACGTGTCACCGTCGACTCTGCAAGTCGCGCAAGACGGGCAGTTCTATCAGGACCGAGCCGCTGACGTCGGCAACATCGCCGTTCCGACGATGGTTTACGGCGGTTGGCACGACATCTTCGCCAACAGTGAGCCGCGGATCTACAACGGAATCGATCTGCCGCCCGGGCAGAAGCAGTTGATCATGGGGAACGGCTATCACGTCACTCCCGGTGGAGGATTCGGCAAGGACGGTGCGCCGCCGCGCCTCGACGTGCTCGAACGTGCGTGGTTCGACAAGTGGCTCAAGGGCATCGACAACGGAATCGATCGTTACGGTCCGGTGACGATGTTCCAGCAAGGCGGCGGATGGATCACGGACGATCAGTTCCCGCGAGCCGGTGCGAGCTACGAACGTATGTATCTGAACTCTGCGCCCAGCGGTACTGCCGCCCACGCATCGTATGACGGTTCGCTGACGAATGACCCGCCCAGTGCCGCAGCGCGATTGACAGTCGCACCAGGACTGCGAGGCTTCTGCTCCGGTGACGGAACTCAGGGAACTGCCGGGATCTCCGTGGTGCTCGGTGCGACGTGTTCCAAGGATTCCCGATTCCAGGAAGCGGAGGGCCTGACGTTCACCGATGAGGCAGTGACGGAGCCGACCTCACTCTCGGGCCCGATCAACGTCCACCTCGAGACCGTCCTGGACGCGACGGACGGATTCTGGGCAGCGACGGTCAACGACGTAGCACCGGACGGAACATCGACACCGATCACGAACGGCGCTCTGACTGCGTCGCTGCGGGCAGTCGACGATTCGAAGAGCACTCGCTCGGCCAACGGTGACTACAGTGAACCGCACCACTATCTGACGATCGACACGCGTCAGCCGGTGGTTCCCGGTGAGGTCACCACCGTCGACATCAACATGCTCCCGACGGACGCAGTGCTGCAACCGGGGCACCGGCTCCGCGTCGACGTCTACGCTGCCAGCGTGCCGCGATACCTGGCGCTCGGCCCGATGCTCGCCGACAGCCAACTCAAACCGCAGCACATCGAGTTGGCTGCAGACCGGCCGAGCTTCGTCAACGTTCCGTTCGTCGGGGGCCGCTGACTCGGATTGGATCGGCGGCGTGAGAACCTGCGGGCTCGCGGACGTTCTGAGAAGATCGTCCGATGACAGAATCCCGACTCTCCGCCGCCGTCCACGATCGTCTGGACGGACTTCTGGATCCGGTGGACGAGCGGCTCGCGGCGCAGTACCCGGGAAACCGTGACGAGATCCAACCCGTGCACACGATTTACGTCAGTGCCGCGGATGCAACCGTCGACACCCCTCGACTCTGGGGTGAGCAGGCGATCGCGCTTCTCGATTCCCATGCTCATGTGTTCGCCGATCTCGACACGGAGAATGCGCTCGCTGATGTGCGAGTTCAACTCGGCCGCAAGCCGGTCCAAGACTTTCGGATCGATTTCGAGGACGGGTACGGACGCCGCAGCGACGAAGAAGAAGACGATGCAGCGACGTCGGCCGGACAAACGCTTGCCGCGCTCAGCGCTGATCCTGCCGGGCCGAACTGGAGTGGCATCAGGTTCAAGGGGTTGCCGGCCGGTGAGCGTCGGCGCTCGATCAGGACGCTCGAGCTTGTGCTCGACGCGGCCGGCGGAGTGCCGGACGGATTTGTCTTCACCGTTCCCAAACTGCGCGCGGTGGAGCAGGTCACGGCGACGGTGTTGCTCTGCGAAGAGCTGGAGAAGGCGCACGGACTCAAGCTCGGTTCGCTTCGGTTCGAGTTGCAGATCGAGAGCCCGCAGGCGGTCATCGCGGCCGACGGAACGGTGGCAGTTGCTCAGGCCATCCATCGTGGTGCCGGTCGTCTGACCGGTTTGCATTACGGCACTTACGATTACAGTGCAGCTTGCGGAATTGCATCGCGTCATCAGTCGCTCGAACATCCGGTGGCAGACCACGCAAAGGCTGTCATGTTGGCTGCTGCCGCGCAGACCGGCGTCTGGGTGTGCGACGGGTCGACTCAGGTCGCGCCTATCGGGAGCGCCACGGCGATCCGCGACGCGATCACTCGGCACCATCGCCTCGTCACGCGGTCCCTGGAACGCGGTTACTACCAGGGGTGGGACATGCACCCTGGGCATCTGGTCACCCGCTGGCTCGCCACGTTCGGCTTCTATCGCAACGCGCTCGGCGCCGCTGCCCCGCGCATCCAGTCGTACTTGGGGCGCCAAGGTGGCGACGTGATGGACGAACCTGCAACCGCCCAGGCGCTCGCAGCGGTGGTACTGCGCGGGCTCGACGCGGGGGCTTATCCGGAATCCGAAGTTCTCCGACTCGCCCCGAGCGCCGACACCAACGCACTCCGTCACCTCGTAGGACGCACCACACCGATCACAGGAGAACACTGACCGATGAGCACCACCGAATTCACCTTGCTGCCCGATCTCGCACTGCGCACCCTCGGCGGAGCCGTCATCTGGGCGAACGACGAGGCGTTTGCCGAGCGTGAGGCCCTGATCCGCCCAGGCAAGGCCGGGTACCAGCCGGCGACGTTCGGTCACAAGGGGCAGGTGTACGACGGTTGGGAGACGCGTCGCCGCCGGGTGGCAGGCCATGACGAGGCGATCGTCCGACTCGGTGTTCCCGGAGTGGTGCGAGGCGTCGTGGTCGACACCGCGTGGTTCAAGGGCAATTACCCGCCCGAGATCTCGGTGGAAGCAATCTCGGTCGACGGGTATCCGGATCCCGCCGACCTGGCCGGATCCGGCGAGTGGACAACCATCGTCGAGCGCTCGACCGTGCGCGGTGACTCGGAGAACCCGTTCTCGGTGGCGTCGGAGCAGCGGTGGACGCACGTCAAGCTGACCATTTACCCGGACGGCGGCGTGGCAAGATTCCGTGTTCACGGCGAAGCGCGGCCGGACCCGCGTTTCCTCGATGCCGGGCCGTTGGACCTCGCAGCACTCGAAAACGGTGGCCGCGTGACCGATTGCTCCAACATGTTCTACAGCTCACCGCAGAACATCCTGTTTCCCGGACGTGCTGCTTCGATGGGTGACGGGTGGGAGACCGCCAGGCGCCGCGACAACGGAAACGACTGGGTGCAAGTACAACTCGCGGGTGAAGGCGTGCTGAGTTTCGTCGAGATCGACACCTCGTACTTCCTCGGAAACAGTCCAGGTGAGGGTGCTCTGACCGGGCGGACGTCGGAGGGGGAGTGGATCGAACTGTTGCCGCGCACGACGCTGCGTCCGGATACGCGCCATCGCTTTCCGATCGATTCCGAAGTCCAGGTCACCGATGTTCGTCTGGACATCTTCCCGGACGGTGGCCTGGCGCGGCTGAGAGTCTTCGGCGTACTCACCGACGCTGCTCGCGCTGTGATCTCCGGGCGCTGACGGTAAAGTTGTTGGCATGAGCGACTATCCGCGCGACGACTATCCCCGGGACATGGTGGGGTACGGCCCTCATCCGCCGCATCCGCACTGGCCCGGCGACGCGCGGATAGCGGTTCAGTTCGTGCTCAACTACGAAGAGGGAGCCGAGAACAACGTCCTGGACGGGGACGCGGCTTCGGAAACATTTCTGTCGGAAATGACTCCGGCAGAGGCATTTCCGAATCGACACATGAGCATGGAATCGCTGTACGAGTACGGCTCACGGGCCGGGTTGTGGCGTGTACTGCGAACCTTCGAGCGGCGAAACCTGCCTCTCACGGTCTTTGCGGTGGCGCGGGCGATGCAGCGTAACCCCGAAGCAGTCAGTGCTTTTCAGGAGTTGGGCCACGAGATCGCGTGCCACGGATTACGTTGGAAGTCTTACCAATCCGTGGACATCGAGCGCGAACGCGCTGACATGGCCGAGGCAGTGCAGATTCTGCGAGATCTGACGGGTTCGGCGCCTCTCGGTTGGTACACCGGACGCGATTCACCGAACACCCGCGAATTGGTCGTCGAGCACGGCGGCTTCGTCTACGACTCCGATTCGTACGCCGACGATCTGCCGTACTGGGTCGACGTTCCGCGTGGCGCAGAATCGGTGAAGCACCTGGTCGTCCCGTACACCCTTGACACCAACGACATGCGTTTCGCCTCTCCCGCAGGATTTCCCAGCGGTGATCAGTTCTTTGCGCACCTACGCGATGCCTTCGACGTGCTGTATGCGGAGGGGACGGCCGGATCGCCCAAGATGCTCTCGATCGGGTTGCACTGCCGCATAGTCGGCCGCCCTGCCCGTGCGGCCGCTCTCGAGCGATTTCTGGACCACGTGCAGTCACACGAGAAGGTCTGGATCGCGCGGCGCATCGACATCGCCGAGCACTGGAAGACCGCGCACCCCGTTTAGATCACGGTCGGTCGACAAAAGACTTCATTCGAGCAGTCCGGGTACTGGTTCGACTGCCGCGTATTCCGCCATCGAATTCTAGGCCATTGACAACTGGCACGGTTGTGGATGACTCTTTGGAGATGGAGAAACACACAGCAGTCGAAGCGTCTTCAAGGTGAGCCGACCGGTGCCGACCAAGAAACCGACCAAGAACCGCGGATCGAAGGTGTCCCACAATGCCCGCGCAGTGGTGACCGGCGCCGGCAGCGGAATCGGCCGTGCCTTTTCATTGGAGTTGGCGCGCAGAGGCGGTGAGGTGATCTGCGCGGATATCTCGCTGGAACGGGCCAAGGAAACAGTGGCACTCATCGATGAGATCGGTGGTACCGCGCACGCCGTCAAATGCGATGTGTCAATTCGTGAGCAGGTTCAGGACCTGGCGTTGTTCGCGGAACTCGAACTTGCGGGTCCGCTTTCGTTGGTGATCAACAATGCCGGGGTGGGTATCGGTGGAAAACCGGTGGGCGAGATCGGTTTCGACGATTGGGAGTGGGCACTCGGGATCAATCTGTGGGGTGTCGTGCACGGCTGTGAGATATTTGCTCCACAACTGCGTGCGAGCGGCGCCGGGGGATTCATCAACGTGGCCTCGGCTGCTGGGTTTGCGGCTGCGCCGCTGATGGCGCCCTACAACGTCGGTAAAGCCGCCGTGATGTCGCTCTCGGAGACCTTGTCCGCTGAACTTGCCGGTACGGGAGTGCGGGTGACGGTGCTGTGTCCGACCTTCGTCAAGACAAATGTTGCTCTCGACGGCCGAATCACCGCGGAAGCAACACAATTGGCGCAAGCGTTGATGCGGCGAACCGGCTTTTCGCCGGAGCGCATCGCCGTCACCACTCTCGACGCCTACGACAAGGGTCGACTCTACGTGGTGCCGCAGTTCGATGCGAAGGTGATCTGGCGACTCAAACGGTATCTACCCGTTGCATACACGTGGGGCTGTGGAGTTCTCAATCGCTTTGCACCGAAACAGAAGTCGGGATCATCTGGAACTTCGGCGGCGCCGGAGACGAACTCGCCGAGCACGAAAGGAGCGTGACATGTCCTTCGATTTCGACGGCATGCTGCACAAGATCAAGGACCGCCAATGGGCTCTGGTGGACATCGACTGGGATGCTCCGGGCGCCGAGACGATCAGTCCAGAGCTTCATGCGAAGCTGAAACCGTTCATGTCGGACCTGATGTGGATCGAGAACGTCGGTGCCCGTGGCTTCGCTGCGATGGCTCTCAAGGCGCCGACTGAAACTCTCCGAGACATCTATCGGCATTTCCACGCCGAGGAACAGAAGCACGCCAACGCCGAACTCGCGCTGATGCGTCGGTGGGGAATGCTGGACGGCGACGAGATGCCCGAGCCCAACATCAACGTCAAGCTCGTCATCGACTGGCTGGACAAGCATTCCGACGGTTTGTCGCTCTCGATTCTCGGGACCGTCATACCGATGCTCGAGGTGGCGCTCGACGGAGCCCTGGTCAAGTTCATCATGGACGAGATCGAGGATCCGGTCTGTCAGGCTGTGTTCAAGAAGATCAATGCAGACGAGTCCAGGCATCTGGCGGTCGATTTTGCGGTGATCGAGATGCTCGGGCACTCGACGACGCGCAAGCTCGTTGTCGAAACCGTCGGCGCCTGGTTGAATCCGGCGTTGATCATCGGGACACTTCGCTACATCCCGCTGCTGAACAAGATGCGCGACAACATCGTCGACATGGGAGTGAACGAGGAACGGCTCTACACCGCGATGAAGCGATTCAGGAACGTAGGCGAACGGAGTCCGGCCGCGCTCCGCGTCCCGATGTATCGGGTGGTGAAGTGGCACGGCAACATGGTCATCAATCGCAACCATCCCTACCATCTGCTTGCCGATCGGATGGTCAAGGTCACTGGCCGACTTTCCGGCAGCAGGCTCAATTCCGAGCCGACCTGGGCCAAGGAACTTACGTACGAGCCACTCGCATGAGTACTGCCGAGCCACTGTCAGTGGCGATCATCGGTGGAGGTTTCGCAGGAATCGGAGCGGCGATTCGGTTGAAGCAGAACGGTATCGAGGACTTCGTCGTTCTCGAACGCGGCACGGAGGTCGGCGGGACGTGGCGCGACAACACGTATCCGGGAGCTGCGTGCGACATTCCGTCCCGTCTGTACTCGTACAGTTTCGCCCCGAACCCGGACTGGTCGCACACCTACTCGGCCAGCGCGGAGATCCTCGGCTACATCCGAACGATGGTGAAAGAGTTCGGCCTCGAGCCGAAGATTCGGTTTCGGTGCAACGTCACGGGCGTCGAGTGGGACGAGCAGACAGGTGTCTGGGCGATCGCGCTCGAGGGCCGTGAAGCGGTCATTGCCCGGACCGTCGTCATGGCGTCCGGTCCGCTGGCGAACGTCAGCTTTCCTGCTGTTCCGGGTTTGGAGAGCTACGAAGGACACAAGATTCACAGTGCTCGCTGGGACCATGACTACGACTTCACCGACAAGCGGGTCGCAGTGATCGGAACCGGGGCCAGTGGCGTCCAGATCGTCCCTGAACTCGTGAAAACTGCACGATCAGTGAAGGTTTTCCAACGAACACCGGGATGGGCATTGCCGCGAGCAAACCTACGCACCCGATCTCGCACGAAGGATCTGTACCGTCGTCATCCGGTCGTCCAGACTCTGGCGCGTCGGGCTTGGTACTGGGGACACGAATCGGTAGCTCTCGGGGTGGTGTGGGAATCCCCGTTGACGAGGGTGGTGGAAACAGTCGGGCGTCTTCATCTGCGCATGCAGGTGAAGGACCCGTGGTTGCGGCGACAACTCACTCCCGACTTTCGGGCAGGGTGCAAGCGGTTGCTGATGACCAGCGAGTATTACCCGGCTCTCCAGCAAGACAATTGCACACTCGTGACCTGGCCGATCGCGAGATTGGCGCCACATGGCATTCGCACGGTCGAAGGGATCGAGCATCAATTCGACTGCATCGTCTTCGCCACCGGCTTCGACGTTTGCAAGACCGGAACACCGGTCCCGATCATCGGCCGGGACGGACGTGTGCTCGCTCAGGAGTGGAAATCCGGGGCGCGTGCGTACAAGAGCATTGCGGTATCCGGTTATCCCAACCTGTATTTCACCTTCGGACCCAACTCGGGTCCGGGGCACAGCTCCGCCCTTGTGTACATGGAAGCGCAACTCGACTATCTCGCCCAAGCGATCAAGATCGTTCTCGAGCGCGACCTCAAGGCACTCGATGTTCGTCAAGATGTCGAAGATGCGTACAACGTCGAGTTGCAGCGTCGGCTGTCGAAGACCACGTGGAACTCGGGATGTTCGAGTTGGTATCTCACCGACGAAGGATTCAATGCCACTATGTTTCCCGGTTTCGCGACCCAGTACGTGAACCAATTGAAATCGGTGGATCTTCGGGACTACACGAGCACGGTGCGCGAGAAAGACACCGCGCAGACCTGATCCCGGGTTCTGATCGGCCTGGTGTTGCCACTAAGTTGGAATCGTGACGACCGACGCGGCAGAGGAGACGAGGCGGTGACCGAGTACCGCATCGACGATCTAGCGCGCGCTGCGGGCACCACCTCGCGGAATGTACGGGCATATCAGGAACGTGGATTGCTTCCTCCGCCGGAGAAGCGTGGGCGGGTAGGCATCTACGGCGACGCGCACCTCGAACGCCTCAAGCTGATCGACACGCTTCTTCAACGAGGTTTCACCACTGCGCATATCGACGACTTCATCACCGGGTGGGAAAGCGGGAAAGACCTGACAGAGGTGCTGGGTCTGCAGCACGCGGTCACCGAACCATGGTCCCGCAGCGACACCGTGAGTATCGAGATGGCCGTCGTACGCGAGTTTCTCGGGGGAGATGCAGATGGTCAACTGCATCGTCTCGTAGATCTCGGACTGGTACAGATCGAAGGAGAGAACTGCGTTTTCACCGATCCTGCTTTGCTCAGCGGATTTTCGAGTCTCCTCGACTACGGTTTCACTCTCGATCAACTGGTCGATGTGCACGAAAAGCTTCACAACGCTGTGGACGGGATCGCCAAAGACCTGATTCAGGCGGCAAAGGATCGCATCGTCGATCAGCACGGGGTCGGTTGGCTCCCGGAGGGCGACGAGGTTGCCGGAACAGCCGAGATGCTCCAGACGATGCGTGAACTCGGTGTGGCGTCGGTACATTCGGCACTGGCCCGGGCACTCGACGCGAACCTTCAGCGTGAACTCGGCGACTATCTTGCCGCTGCGATCGGCTCGCGGAGCGACGCCGACGAGTCCGACTAGCAGCATCGATCACGTTCGGGATGTGCGGCCCGTCGCGGTGCGCTCAGCTCTTGCGTGCCTCGATCAGGAATCGACTCGAGTGCGCGACAAAAGATCCGTCGCGACGGATCTGCTGATCGAGTTCGCGGAGCCGGTCCCGATACTGCGCGACGGTGAATCCCGGAACCATCCAGATCACCTTGCGTAAGAAGTAGACAACGGCGCCGATGTCGAAGAATTCCATGCGCAGACGCTCGAAACGAAGGTCGACGACGGTGAGCCCGGCCGCAATCGCGTCGGCAGTTTCGTCCTCGTGGTGCCGTCCGCGACGAGCCTGCGGCTGAGGACCGAGAAAGTACTCGACCAGTTCGAACACGCTGGCGTGACCCACATGTTGAGCGAAGTACGTTCCTCCCGGTTCGAGTACCCGCGCGATTTCGGTCCACCACACCGTCGCTGGGTGTCGGCTGGTCACCAGGTCGAAAGCCGAATCGGCGAACGGTAGCGGCGGCTCGTCCTGATCCGCGACCACCACCACACCTCGGGGACGCAGAAGGGCGGTGGCCTTGGCGATGTTCGGTGGCCAGGATTCGGTTGCTGCCATCACCGGCGGGAGTGACGGTGCAGCGGCGAGGACTTCGCCGCCGCCGGTCTGGATGTCCAATGCGGCGCCGGCGCGGCCGAGACGTTCACCCATCAGCCTCTGGTACCCCCACGACGGACGCTGCTCCGTGGCGCGTCCGTCGAGCCACGAGAAATCCCACCCGTCGACGGAGGCGGATTCCGCTTCGGCGACAAGTTCGTCGAAACCTCGTGACATGCTCTGTGACTCGCCTTCAGGCGTTCCTTCCGACATCACATCATCATCGTCGCGGAGGGTCGATGGTGCCAGTTGTTTACGGCTACTTCGGGGTGGCGCCGAGCATCGGTGCGAGTTGAGTGGCAATCGGGTTCAGGTTGAGCTTGTCCGGGTCCACCTTGGGCTTGCCGTCCCACGGTTGCGAGGTGTTCGGGTCGGCGAACGCGATGCGGTTGGCGCTACGAACTCCCGTTTCGCTGCCCTGAGGTGCCTGGCAGTTGGCGGCAGTGTTCAACGGGAAGTTCTGCGTCGTGTCGTCGAAGTTCGGGTCCTTGCGCTTCATCTCGTCGAGGATTGCCATGGTCCCTTCGTAACCGACGGTGCACGAGAGCGGGTTGTTGGTCTCGAGTACCAAGCCCAGATGTACTGTGCCGTCTCCCGGTGCAACGGTGGGCGCCGCCCCGGCGAGCGCAGGCAGGAAGAGCAGGAATGGCTGCAGCGAGGGCAGTGTCGGTGCGGCTGCCGCTGCAACGGCGGAGAGGTTGGAGAGGTTGGTCGTGAGCGCGGGGCCGGCTTCGGTGACGAGAGAGCCGACTTGTTCGCTGGCCGGTATGCCGTTGTCGATCACGCGTCGGATGTCGGGGTCGCTGGTGCGCAATTGCGCCGTCAGTGCGTCGAGGTCGGTGCTGAACTGCTTGATCGCCGACGATTGATCGGACTGGGTCGTGAGCACCGTCTGGCTGTCGCGGATCAGTCCGAGGGTCTGGGGAAGGGTGTCGAGGCCCGACTGGGAGATCCCCGACAGCGAGTCGGCAAGTACCTGCAGATCTTCGCCCTTGCCGTTGAATGCCGCGCCGAGTTCTTTCGCGACGGTGTGGAGTGCGTCGACCGGAACGGAGTGCACCAGACCGTTGGCGCTGGTCAAGACATTCGCGATCGGGATCGGCGTGGTTGTGTCGCCCACGGCGATCACCGAGCCGTCTTCGAGGAACGGGCCCTGGTCGGTATCGGGCTGAAGGTCGACGTACTGCTCGCCGATGGCTGAGCGATTGGCCACCACGGCCCGCGCGGATGCGGGAATCTGCGGAGCACTGCTGTCGATCAACAGGTCGACTTCGATTCCGTCGGACGTGAGCGACATGTCACCGACGCGTCCGACGGGTACACCGCGATAGGTCACTTCGGCGTTGGTGAAGATGCCACCGGACGTCGCCAGTTCGGTTTTGACCGTGTATTGGCCGAATCCCAGAAGATTGTCCAGCCGTACGTATTTCGCTCCGACATAGATCAAGCCCAGGAGTGCAACCACGACGAGGGCGACCAGCTGCCATTTGGCGAGCTTCGACATCACCATGAGGTGAGGACCCTGAACTGATGCGGTGTGTTCATGGTTCGACTCCCGAATGACAAGCCGGGTACGGCTGGTGTTGAGCGAATTGTGTTCACCCACGGACGTTCTGAGGTGAACCGGAAACTTCCGGCAATTCGTTGTTGGCGATAACTATAAACAAGTCGTCACAGATAGAAAGTCGGCGCTGAGATTTCCGCAGGTCGTCGAAACGTAAGTGTCGCAGCTCACTTCGAATGCTTCGATGTGATGCAGACGGCTTTCGGTCCGAATCGGGCTTGACTTCGCCAAACATATCCACAAAAGTAGATGCGTTCCGGTTGTCGTGCAGAGGGGTGTGGTCCATGGATGCTTTGGCGATCTTCAAGGCGCTGTCCAACCCGACTCGCCTGCAGATCATGGAGTGGCTCGCGCATCCGGCGAAGTATTTCGACGAGGACTCGTATACGCAGCAGGATCTCGGGTTTCACATCGGAGTCTGTGTCGGTGACATCCAGGGGCGATCGGGACTTGCCCAGTCGGTGATCTCGGGGTACCTGCAGGGCATGAAAGACGTGGGTCTGCTCGAGTCCGAGCGCATCGGGAAGTGGACGTATTACCGACGAAACGAATCCGTGATCGGCGAGTTCAGGGAATTCGTTCGCGAAAAGCTGTAGCGGCCGAATTGCCCTCGTCGGCCTGTTTGTTCAACCAAATATATCTACATATCTAGATATGTAACTGTCTTGTGTGACGTAGTAGTGAGGAGTGTGTCGTGAAGTCGAAATTGTTGATACCGGTTCTGGCGTTGGGTGTATTCGGAATCATCACTACGGAGATGGGCATTATCGGGGTTCTGCCTCAGATCAGCGAAAAGTTCGGTATCACCGCGTCGACTGCCGGATGGTTGGTCGGTGTGTTTGCACTCGTCGTGGCGGTGACCGGTCCGTTCACAACGCTGATCACCTCGGGAATCAACAGGAGAACCGTTCTGTTGGTAGCGATTGCAGTCTTTGCGGTCTCCAATGTGGTGTATGCGACCACATCGAGTTTCGAGGTGATGTTTGCATTTCGGATCATCCCCGCCGTGGTTCATCCGGTCTTCTTCGCTGTCGCGCTTGCAAGTGCGGTTCGTCTGGTATCGCCGGAACAGGCGACCGCCGCGGTGACCAAGGTATTTGCAGGCGTCACAGTCGGATTCGCGTTCGGCGTGCCCTTGACGTCCTATTTGGCCGAGAACTTTTCGGTGTCGACAGCATTCGTGTTCGGCGCCGTGGTCAACATTCTCGCGTTTCTCGGGATTGTCGTACTTCTGCCCTCGGCTCCTGTGACACAACGCCTGTCGTACGGTGCACAGGTCGGGATACTTCGCCGGCCGCGCGTGTGGTTGACCATTCTTTCCGTCACCTTCGTCTTCGCAGCCATGTTCTCGGTGTACGGATACTTTGCCGAATACCTCGGCGAGGTGACCGGCATGAGCGGATCGTGGATCAGCGCGATGCTATTGGCTTTCGGTGTCGTGATGATCTTCGGCAACTTCGTCTTCGGGGCTCTGCTCGCCAAGGGGGTGGTGTGCACGGTTGTGGCTTTTCCCTTGCTGTATATCGTCGTCTACGTGATGCTCTATCTGGCGGGCCCGTACTTCGGCGCGATGGTTGTAGCCGTGTTGGTTTGGGGTGTAGTGCATTCCGGTGGACTGGTGGTTTCGCAGAGCTGGATGGGGCGAGACGCAGTCGACGCGCCTGAATTCGGCAACAGCCTTTTCATCTCGTTCTCCAACCTGGGGATCACGCTCGGCACTGCGGTCGGTGGACTGTTTCTCGCGCATTTCGAAACCCGCCAATTAGTCTGGGCTGGAGTATTGTTCGCGATCCTGGCGCTGCTGGTGACAGGTGTTCGACTCTCGCTCAGGCACGCTCACAGCGAGAACGGTGTCAGTGTACCGGTGTAGTTCTTGGGAAGTGGGCGTGCGAACTCGCCGCGCGAACTGGTCGACAGCCCGAGGGTGACCAACGACTGAACCATCGTGACCCCAGCGGCAACGCCGTCGACTACCGGGACACCCAGTTCGTCGGACAAGTCCTGGCACAGGTCCGCCATGCCGGCGCAACCCAGCACGAGGACGTCCGAGTCGTCTTGCTCCAATGCGTCGAAACAGGCTTCCAAGATCACCTTTCGCGCGTCGGGATCACGATCGAGTTCCAGAACCGGAATCTCGCAGGAGTGGATACCCCGGCACCGAGCCTGCATGCCGTACCGGTCCACCAGATCGGCTGCGCGGCCGCGGGTTCGACCGAGAGTGGTCACGATGCTGAATCCGCGACCCAGGAAACTTGCGTAGTTCATGGCCGCTTCGGCAACAGCTACGACGGGGCCCTTGGCCAACTCTCGGGCTGCATCAAGACCTGGGTCACCGAAGCAAGCGATGACGTAGCCGTCGACTTCGTTCTTTTCTCCGGCGGCGATCTCGGTCAGGATTCCGGGGACGCTGAGAGCTTCGTCGTAGTGGCTTTCGATCGACGCGGGACCCATGGCAGGGCTGACAGCCTCGACGAATGTGCCCGAGCCTGCGACGGTCCGGGCACATTCCTCGATCTTGGCGGTCATCGCCCACGTGGTGTTGGGGTTGATCACCTTGATTCTCATGACGATCAGTCGACCGTCACAGTGTCGGGAGAGGAAGCATTCCGGACAGCTGAGGAAGAGCGCGCGGCGAGTAGGTAATAGACGGTGAATCCGAGCCCACAACCGATGAACCAGCTGTACTGCGCTGCGGTGTACATCCCGGTGAGGTCCTTGCCCAGGACCGGGACCATCGCGACGACGGCTCCCACCACGGTGGCGATCACTGCAGCAGGGTTGTATCCCTTGCTGTACCAGTAGGTTCCGGTCGGCGACATGCTGAACAGTTCGTCGACGATGACCTTCTGCTTGCGCACGAGGTAGTAGTCGGCAATCAGAATTCCGAACAGCGGACCGATGAAGGCTCCGAGGGTTTCGAGTGTGTAGTGAATGACGTCCGGATTGTTGTACAAGTTCCACGGCGTGATGAGGATCGAGCCGATCGCTGCGATCATTCCGCCGGCGCGCCAGCTGATCTTCTGCGGACTCACGTTGGAGAAGTCGAAGGCCGGGGAAATGAAGTTGGCCACGATGTTGATGCCGATCGTGGCGATGGTGAAGGTGAGTGCGCCGAGAACGATGGCGAAGGTGCTGTCGATTCGTGCAACGGTCGCAACGGGATCGGTGATCAGTTCGCCGTACACCGGCAGCGTCAACGATGCAGTGACGACGACCAACACCGAGAATACGAGGAAGTTCAACGGCAAACCGAGGAAGTTGCCCTTCTTGACGGCAGCGAACGACTTTCCGTAGCGGGAGAAGTCGCCGAAGTTGAGCATCGGTCCGGAGAAGTACGAGACAACCAGAGCGATCGCACCGAGCATGACCGGCACGGCGTCGAAACCCGAGTACTTGACGTCGCCGAGCGTGAGATCGATGGCGCTCCAGCCTGCCTTGTAGATCAGGTAGCCGCACAGCATGAACATCACGACATACACAGCCGGCCCGCAGAAGTCGATGAAGCGGCGGATCGATTCCATGCCTCGCCAGAAGACACAGGCCTGAAGTACCCACAGGAGCATGAAACTTCCCCAGCCCAGTGCGGAGAGTCCGGCGAATCCGTAGTCTTCGACGACGGCATAGGGCGCGAGTGACGGAAAGAGTTTGATCAGTACGACATCGAGGGCTGCTGAAGCGAGGAAGGTTTGAATTCCATACCAAGCCACGGCAATCAGGCCACGAATGATTGCCGGGATGTTCGCGCCGAGGACGCCGAACACGCTGCGGCAGATCACCGGATACGGCACGCCGGTAACTTGGCTGGGCTTGGCGACGAGATTGCAGAAGAAGTAGACGATCGTGATACCGACCAGCAGGGCGACGAGTACTTGCCAGCTGGCCAATCCCAGTGCGAAAAGACTACCGGCAGTGACATATCCGCCGACGCTGTGTACGTCGGACATCCAGAAGGCGAAGATGTTGTACGACGACCAGGTCTGCTTGCGAAGCGGCGCCAAGTCCTCGTTGGTCAAACGAGGGTCGTAGCCCGGCTTGATCAGGCCGCTTCCGACAGGGTGACCCGCGGCTTCGACAAGGTCACCCGATCCGGTTTCCTTTGGGGGAGTGGGGGTAGTGGTCGTTCGGGACGGAAGAATGTCGGTCATGACAGCTCCTGTGCATCAGTGCAGGAAATCAGCGGACGGTGCCACGAGCTCTCAGCGTCAGTGATGAAAACTGTGTTGAGAGAAAGGTATCGATGCTGTGTTGCACGACTATTGCGTGATCGGTATATCTTTTTCGGCCAATAGACCGGTGTCTGTCGGTAGAGTCGCGATCACGGTATCGAGTCGGCGATGATGGATTTCGGAAGCGCTCAGAAGTGCGGATGCGTCCCGACGCAGGAATGCGTCCAGCATCGCGGTGTGATCGGAGTGCAGAACCCGGCGATCGACGCCGGCAACATGGACCATCGGCTGTACTGGTTCGGTGATATTCCAGGCAGCTTCGAACATGTGCAGAAGTCGAAGCATCTGAGACGGTCGGGTCAGTGCGAGATGAAAGTTTCGGCTCTCACAGTGATAGGACTGAGAGTCGTCGTAGCGCAATGCGATCTCCAAACGGGAGTTCACCTCGACGGCGTGTTCGTGATCCTCTTCGGTTGCCTGCTCGACGGCGACGGCCAATGCAGCTGATTCGAGAGTTTCGCGGACGATGTACATCTCTCGCAGTTCTGCCGGCGTCAGCTGAGCAACGGTGTAGCCGAATTGATGTCGATGGTCGACCAAGGACTCTCCGACCAGTGTTTTCAGTGATTCCCGCACGGGTATTCGACTGACACCGAACACATCAGCCACGTCGCCGAGAGGAATCGGGGTACCCGGAGGCGCCGAACCCGACAGAATCACTCGCCGCAGTTCGTCGAGGATCGTTTGTTGTGGACTTCCGGGAGCATCGATTACCAGTTGCGTCAGCAGTACCGATCTACGGCGCGGCGGCATGTCGGTCTCCCTTCGTCTGTCTGCCAGAGTAGGAATACGTTGTTTCGTCTGCGTGACACCGGTGTGGCCGTCGTGCATCTCGCACTCGGGGGAGAACAAGTGGGCTCCGATCACATGCTCGCGTGAGTGCTGCTCGGGAGGCCGATCGTGGGGGTAGCGTTGTTGTGTAGTGGTATGGCAGAAAGCGAGTCGGTCGATGGCATCCGCTGTGCGCTCAGAAGCCGACCAGCGAGTTGTCGGCAACCTGCCCTTGGAGCTGACGAGTTTCGTCGGTCGTCGGCGTGAGTTGGCCGACGCCAGGAGATTGTTCGAGACGTCCCGTTTGTTGACACTCACCGGGATCGGTGGCGTGGGCAAGACACGGCTCGCGATCCGACTTGCGGGCGCGTTGCAACGGGTGTTTCGAGACGGTGCCTGGTTGGTGGAACTGGGGGAGCAGACAGATTCGGATCTCCTCGAAGATCATGTCGCCGTGACCCTTGGTGTCCGGTCGGTCTCGTCGGCGGACCCGCTGCAGGCATTGATCGACTACTGCGCCGATCGGAGTCTGCTGTTGGTGCTCGACAACTGTGAACATCTGGTCGATGCCGTCGCTGTGTTCGTAGGCGCGATCCTACGGCGATGTGCCGGCGTCAAGATCCTGGCGACGAGCCGCGAATCGCTGGGCCTGGGCGGTGAGGTGACGATGCGCGTTCCCTCACTCACCACACCGCAGCAACAGCCGCCCGAATTCGAGGGAATTGCCCAGTACGAATCGGTGTCGTTGTTCACCGAGCGTGCGGCTTCCGTCGTACCTGGTTTCACCCTCACCGAGGAGAACAAGCGCGCCGTTGCGCATATCTGTCATGACTTGGATGGACTCCCACTTCCGATCGAACTGGCGGCAGCTCGCCTGCGTGGTATGTCTGCTGAGCAGATCATGAACAGGCTCTCGGATCGATACCGACTTCTTACAACGGGTGGACGCGACGTTCCGAGTCGTCAACAGACGCTGCGATTGTCGATCGATTGGAGTTACGACCTCTGCTCGCCAACCGAACAGCAGTTGTGGGGGAGGTTGTCGGTGTTCTCGGGTGGGTTCGACCTCGACGCCGCTGAGGGCGTGTGTGGGCAGGACATGAATTCGACCGAAGTGCTCGATCTCGTCACCGCGTTGGTCGAGAAGTCCATCCTGATTCGTGAGGAAACCGACGGGGATGTTCGGTACCACCTCCTCGACCTACTCCGGGAGTACGGACATGAAAAGTTGGAGTCCGCCGGTGAGTATTCCGCTCTGCGTCGAAGCCATCGTGATTGGTTCGAGGCACTGGTCGTTCATGCGGAAGCCGAGTGGATCAGTGGCCGGCAAGCTGCCTGGATCGCAAGGCTCGGTCGTGAACAGCGCAACGTCAACGATGCGTTGGAGTACTCGATTTCCACTGCCGGAGAGGCGCGATCTGCAACGCGAATGGTCGGTGCGTTGTACAGATTCTGGCTTGCAGGTGGATTACTTGTGCAGGCGCGTTATTGGACGGATCGAGCCTTGAATGCAGAGGATCGAGAACTGGATCCGTTCCGAGTGGATGTCTTGGCCATCGACGCCGTGAATCACGCGATGCAGGGGGAACTCGAACGGGCAGAAGAGTTGGTCGACGAGAGTTGGCGCCTGGCAAACGACTTGGCGGATGTGCGCTCGCGCGGCTTGGCGACGTGGGGAGACGGATACGTCGATACCTTCAGAGGTAACTTCGATACCGCTACGGCCAAGCTGGAATCCGCGTTGACGCTGTTTCGACTCGACAAGAATCTGCTGCATGTGGTGATCGGCCTGGACACCTTGGGAGTCGCGTACTTCCTGTCCGGCGCTCTTGATCGCTCTGTGGAGTGCAACGAAGAGATTCTCGCGATCACCGTGCCCGCCGACGAGATGATGTTCCAGGCATTTGCGCTGGGAACTCTCGGGCTCGTGAGCTGGCTCCGAGGTGAATTGGATGCCGCAAGTGACTATTTGACTCGAAGTCTGAGAATTCTCGATGCCCCGATGAACTCGGCGTGGTGTATCGAGCCGTTGGCGTGGATTGCTGCAGCGCAACGTGATTGGAAGCATGCAGCGGTTCTGCTCGGCGCGGCAGCCATGTATTGGCAGAAGGTCGGGGGACGGCTGGCGGGCCTGCCGGGTTTGTCAGCTCATCACGACACTGCTGCAGAGACTGCTCGCAAAGCCATGGGTGACGATGCTTTCGACAAGTCGTTTCGCAGCGGGTTTGCGATGTCCGAAGGTGAAGCTGTCGCATATGCGCTCGACAAGCGCTCCAGTGTCACGACTGCGTCGTCGGCTGAAGGGCCTCACCTCACTCCGCGTGAGCAACAAGTTGCGGAACTGGTTGCCCAAGGGTTGACCAATCGCGCGATTGCGGAGCACTTGGTAATCTCGCTGCGCACCGCTCAGGGACACGTGGAACACGTACTGACAAAACTGGGATTCAGTTCCAGAGCGCAGATCGCAGCGTGGTACGTCTCGACCGCGCAGGAGCGTGACTCGCGTGAGGTCAATGGTTCAGCAGGCCGGAGTTGACGTCCGATAGCAGTTCACCACGGTCGTCGCCGCACAAGCAGAACACCGGGTAGCGCTTACCTTCTTCACGCCCCTGAAACGACACTCGTAGCGGTCCAGGCGCATCCGCGCGAGGGGATTCGGTGAGGAAAGTGTACAGCCACGGCCCCTCGTCCAATTCCACGATGGCGAGAACGGTCGAGGGGTCGCCGTGAACCGTTCGCCAGGACACGACAGTGCCGTCTCCGCAACACCGCGTCACGTCCAACCGCGCCCCACGACACCTGGCGCAGACCGCGCTCGCGGGTGAGAGGATGACATCACATTCCGCGCAATGGGGGAGTGTCAATCGTTCGGCTCGCGACGAGCGATTCGAATATCGCCGCGATACACGCTGTTTCATCGAGCTTGCGGGATTCATGTCAGTAACGTCGGGCGAGGTAGTACGGCATCGAGTCCACGGGTGCGCGTTCGACCGACTCCCCGGACGTCGGGGCGTGAACGATCTCACCGCCTCCGGCGTAGATCCCCACATGCTCCCCGCCGTAGTACAGGACCACGTCACCCGGCTGTAGATCGTCCCGGGAAACTGGAGTGCCGCCAACCGCCTGGTCGTAGCTGGTTCGCGGAATCGAAACGCCCGCTTGTGCATAGGCCCATTGAACGAGACCGGAGCAGTCGAACGAGTCCGGCCCGGTCGCGCCCCAGACGTACGGAGCGCCGATCTTGGACTCTGCGGCTGCCAATACGCGGCCTGTATCCGAGGAAGCGAAAGCTGACACCTTCGCCGGATTCGTGTCGACGGAAACTGCGGCGATGTTCCAGTCCCGAAGCACGGGGGCCTGAGCGTTCGCGGTGTCGATACTCACGGCAAGGGTTGTCAGGGAAAGAACGCCGACGACAAGCGCCCTTCCGAGTGCATGCTTCTTCGTGCGGGGGTCGGTGAATCGGTGGTGCGACATTTCGCGTGTTGCCTTTGCGTCGATGCGTCCCGAAGCAGGTGTCCAGATGGGTGTGATCGGGCTTCGGCTTGCGACACTCAGCCTGGTTGCGCCTCGACGTGTTCGCACCGGTCAGTTGGACGGGGTGCATACCTGTTTCGAGCGGCATTGTGGGTGCAAGGCCTGTTGATCGATCGCGAGAACTTCGACGGACTTTCGTGATCCGAATCAAGGAGGGCACGGCGGCCGGCGTCCCCCGGCTCCGGTCAGGCGATTCGCAGCGGGAGCGCCGAACGCTCAACAGTGGCACGGTCGGATGGACCACGATCCTGCGCACAAATGGCTGCGCGAAAAAGTACGTGAGGCAAGCGTCTGGCTGGATTCGGCAGACGTTCTGTACTCTCGCAGTCATGCAACAGCGGAGTACAGGAACGGTGACACGGTCACTGTTGCTGCTTCTGCTGCCGTTCATCGCTCTTCTCGCAGTGCCTCCGCTTGGTTCCTCGGGTAGCGCCGCGGTGCTGGGAACTGCGATTGCCGTCTTCGTGGTCGCTGCGCTCGCAACTTCCTCGAAGTACGAACTTCTGCAACTATGCGCGGTTTCGGCCACTGGCCCGTCTGATGACGAACGCTGCCTGCGTGGTGCTTTCCGCAGGCAGAGCAGCCCGGACGCGCCCGGTCGTCCGCAACCTCGAGCTCCGGGAATCGGTCTGTAGATCGGCAGTCGACGGGTGTGAACTCGTCGTAGGTCGGTCAGACGTCTTGCGTCCACAACCATTCCCGCGCTCTCATCTCTCTGAGCGTGCCTCTCGGTGAGGTTCATTCGTCATGCTCGATTTTGTCTACTACCCCGTGTCCGGAATCCTCTGGTTCTGGCACAAGGTCTTCTCACTGGTCTCCGGATCACCCGACAACGGCGTCGTGTGGGCGTTGTCGGTCGTATTTCTCGTCTTCACGCTCAAAGCCCTGCTGTTCAAACCCTTCGTCAAGCAGGTCCGCACTCAACTGGTGATGCAGAAGCTGCAACCTCAGATCAAGGCGTTGCAGAAGAAGTATTCGGGTGACCGGCAGAAACTCACTGTAGAGATGGCCAAGCTGCAGAAAGAACATAATTACAGTCCGTTGCTCGGCTGTCTGCCGATGCTGGTTCAGGCACCGGTGTTCATTGGTCTCTATCACGTCCTGCGATCGTTCAATCGGACCGGAGCGGCATCGCACGTCCCGTTTCTGAGCCCGACCGAACCGATGTCGGTGGCGGACAACGCGAACACGGCCAACTACTTCTTCAGTGCCTCGGATGTGCAGTCTTTTCTCGACGCCAAACTGTTCGGCGCACCGTTGTCCGCCATGATTTCGAGCCCGGCAGCACAACTGGAAGCATTCGGCGACGTCAGCCGTATCTCCATCATTCTGGTAGCTGTACCGCTGATGATATTTGCCGCCGTCGCTACACATTTCACATCGCGGGCATCCATCGCGCGCCAAGTGGACACCGGAACCGTCAACCCTCAAACAGCGATCATGAACAAGCTCGCATTATGGGTGTTTCCGGTGGGGGTGATCGCTTTCGGTGCGTTCGCGCCCGTGGCGATCCTGCTGTATTTCGTGAGTAACAACTGCTGGACGCTGGGACAACAGCATTTTGTGTACGGACGCATCGCTGCGGAGCAGAAGGAAGCCGAATCGTCGCCGACTCCCGGAATGACCGCGCCCCCGTCGCCCAGAGTGGCTGCACCGCCGCTGCCGGGCGCCAAGCCCATCCGCGCCAAGCGCAGGCGATGACGGAAAGCGACCCCTCCCTACCAGCGAGTAAGGCACGTACGCTGGAAAGCATGACCAAATGGACCGCAGAAGACGTAGTCGATCAGACCGGCCGCACATTTGTCGTCACGGGGGCGAACAGCGGACTGGGTGAGGTAGTCGCACGAGCGCTGGGCAAAGCCGGGGCCGACGTCGTCCTCGCCTGTCGTGACACCACGAAGGCCGACGCCGTAGCCGCCGAGATCGGGCCCAACGCGGTTGTCCGCAAATTGGACCTCTCGGATCTGTCGTCGGTACGAGCCTTCGCCGACGCAACGGAGAAGGTCGACGTCCTGGTGAACAACGCCGGCGTGATGGCGGTTCCGTTCCGCCGGACGGTCGACGGATTCGAAATGCAGATCGGCACAAACCATCTCGGACACTTCGCATTGACCGGATTGCTGAAGGACAAGCTCACCGATCGTGTCGTGACGATGTCCAGTGCCCTGCATCAGCTCGGAACTGTCGATCTGGACGATCTCAATTTCGAGCGTCGGAAGTACAACCGATGGTTGGCCTACGGGCAGTCCAAGCTTGCCAATCTGTTGTTCACGTACGAACTTCAACGCAGGTTCGCGGCGTCGGGATCTTCGCTCAAAGCGCTCGCTTCGCATCCGGGATACGCGTCGACGAACCTGCAGGGGCACACCGAGTCGATCCAGGACAAGCTGATGGGAATCGGCAATTCGATCTTCGCGCAGTCCGCGGAGATGGGCGCCCTTCCCGAACTGTGGGCGGCAACCGCGCCGGATGCCTTCGGCGGCAGTTACATCGGACCGGACGGTCCGTTCGAGCAGCGAGGGTATCCGAAGGTCGTGGGGTCGAACAAGAAGTCACACGATACGAAGACAGCCTCGGGTTTGTGGACACTGTCGGAGAAGTTGACCGGAGTCTCGTTCGGGATTTGATTCAGATATGAAGGTGGCCGCGAACTTCGAGAAGTTCGCGGCCACTTTCATATCCGTTCGAGCTAGATGTTGTTCGGGTTACAGCGTGACAACCATCTTGCCGGTGTTCGCGCCGCGCATCAGGTCGATGAACGCTTGCGGTGCATTCTCCAGGCCTTCGACGATGGTCTCGTCCCACTGAATCTTGTTGTCGGCGAGCCACCCTGCCATGTGGGTGCGGAATTCGCCACCGAGGTGACGGTAGCCGCCCACGAGGAATCCGCGCAGTGTGAGCTGCTTGCCGATCACCAGTGCCAGGTTGTGGGGAGCGGTGGGCTTCTCGGTGGTGTTGTACTGAGCGATGGCTCCGCACAGGGCAATCCGGCCACCCTGGTTCATGGCATCGATTGCGGCTTCGAGATGCTCGCCACCGACGTTGTCGAAGTACACGTCGATGCCGTCAGGGGCGGCAGCGGCGAGTAGTTCGGTGATCGGGCCGTCGTGGTAGTCGAATGCCGCATCGAATCCGAGTTCGAGAAGTCGGGCAACCTTCGCCGGTGAACCGGCGCTACCGATTACTCGCTTCGCTCCGAGCAACTTGGCGATCTGACCGACGAGCGATCCGACGGCACCTGCTGCGCCGGAGACGAATACGGTATCGCCTTCCTTGAACTCCGCAACCGCGGTGAGGCCGGCATACGCGGTGAGGCCAGTCATGCCGAGGGCACCCAGGTAGGCCGTCGCCGGCGCGATGGACGTGTCGGCCGGAGTCACTGCGGATCCGTCGAGGATGGCGTATTCACGCCATCCGAGGCCGTGGACGACGACGTCGCCCACGGCGCGATCAGCCGACTTGGATTCGACGACCTCGCCGACGGCACCACCGTCGAGCGGCGCACCGACCTGGAACGGCGGAAGGTAGGACTTCACGTCGTTCATTCGGCCGCGCATGTACGGGTCGACGGAGATGGCGATGTTGCGGACCAGGATCTGGCCGTCTTCGAGTTCGGGGAGTTCTACTTCGGCGGTGGCGAAGTTCTCCGACGTGGGCCAACCGTTCGGGCGTGAAGCGAGACGGATTTCCCGGCTGACAGTGGTAGTGCTCATTCGTCGTCCTTACTTACTTCGAGGGTGACCTCGATGTTGCCGCGAGTTGCATTGGAGTACGGGCACACCTGGTGTGCCTTCTCCGTCAGCTCGACGGCCTGATCATGGGGTAGATGGGGGAGTGAAACCTCCAGCGTCACAGCGAGTCCGAAGCCTCCTGCACCGTTGGGGCCGATGCCGACCCGCGCGCCGACTGCGGAATCAGCCACGTTGGCCTTCTCGGCACGGGCGACCATCTGCAGAGCGGAGTGGAAGCATGCTGCGTATCCGGCGGCAAAGAGCTGCTCGGGGTTGGTGCCTTCGCCGCTGCCACCCATTTCCTTGGGAATGGCGAGGCCGAGATCGAGGCGTCCGTCCGAGGTGCGAGCGTGACCGTTGCGGCCTTCGCCGGTGGCAAGTGCTTCTGCGGTGTAGACGATGTTCATGACTTCTTCTTTCCGTCGGAGTGGGCGTTGGATGCTTGAAGTGACTCACCGAGACGAGTGAGAACGTCTCGGAGTTCGGTGAGTTCGTCGTTACTCAGACCAGTGGCGCCTGCGAGCTTGGCCGGGATGTCCTCGGCCTTGCTACGCAAGGTGGAACCCGCCTCGGTCAGGTGAATCTCGACGCGACGCTCGTCGGTGGTGAGGCGTCGGCGCTCGATGAATCCCAGACCCTCGAGCCTCTTGAGCAGCGGCGACAGAGTTCCGGTATCGAGATCGAGTGCCTCACAGATCTCACGCACCCCGCGGCCGTCTCGTTCCCAGAGTGTCAACAGGACGAGGTACTGGGGATACGTGATTCCCAGGTCGTCGAGCATCGCCCGGTACGCGGCCGTCGTGGCCCGCGACGCCGAATAGAGGGCGAAGCAGACCTGGCGTTCGAGGGCGAGTGGGTTGGTCACGAGAACAACTGTAGCGCACAGTTAAGTTGTGCACAACAAAGAAGTGTCAAATAGATCTACGGATAGGCGGCCGTTCGTCTACGGCGTCGACAGGATCTCGGAGACATGCGAGAGGAAGGTGTGCACTGTCCGGGTAGCGGGCGCAGGAAACCTGGTCCGCACTGCCAATCCGTCGTGAGTTCGTGAGAACCAGAACTGAACGTCGTCGGCGTTCGAGACGCGACTGAGTTGCTGCGGATTGATCGGCGCAGGCTGTGATTCGCTGGACTTTGATTTACGGGGGCGAGATCCACCGGGCATGGTTCGGTAGTCGGCGTAGGACACCGAGAAGATGTCTCTGCGAGTGGGCGAAACCTCGGGCCCCAAGCTCCGCAAAACCTGCCTCGACGACACGGACGACAGTGAAAGTGACTCGTGGAAAGCGAGATTGACTGCCCGGGCAGTGCTGTGAAGATTGTCCATGCTCGTCACGGTGATGGGCGCATTGGCTACCAGCCATCCGAAGGTGTGGTTGTGTCGCGGTTCCCGACGCGTGTGAACAGGGAACAGTAGGTGCGTGTCCCTCTTGCCGGTCAATTGTGTTGTGGCCAAACCGATCGACGCAAGAATTGCACCGAACGAGGAGTGTCGATGATCGGCGCAGTTCTGGTCGAACAGCTCTGCTTCGTCGGCGTCGAGGAGCATTCGGGTGTCTGTGCCCTGGGGCGACATCGCCCCGGCGGGCAGTCCCAGATCTACGGGAAAATGGGGAGTGTCACCCCCGCATGCTCGGAGGAAGGACCGCCAACCCGCAATCCGGTGGTCGCCGGGCTCTGGATCCGCGGTTGCCGATTCCCGGAAGCAGTAGTTGAGGAAACTCCCGGGCTCCGGAAGGAGATCAGACGCGATCGGATCACGGTCCGCCCGCGTGTATTCGCGATACAGAGTGCTGATCTCGGTAATTGCGATGCTCATGGACCAGCCGTCGCAGATGGCATGGTCGAACCCGCAGACCACTGTCGACTGGTCCTCGCGGGTGATGGCACCGAGAAAGTACGCGGGAAACGCGAAAGGATTGCACCATCGATCCAAGCGCTCGCCCAAGAGTTCTCGCACCTGCTCCGGTGTTCTCGCGTCAGCCACTGTTTCCTCACGCAGGCGCAGATCGCCGACGTCGGCGACGTCGACGAACAGTGCCGAGGATTCACCCGATTCTTCGGCCTGGGAGAACGAGCACGACAGGGCGTCGTGACGGGACGTCCATTCCTCGAAGCTGGCCTTGAGTGCGTCCGTGTCGATGGGGCCGGGAACGTCGAAAGTAGCAGCGAGCCAAGTCGTATCGCCGCGGCTGCCGGCAAGATGCAGCTGCTGATTGGAGGTCGGGGGAACCGGATACGTCGTTCCGGTGGAGATTTCACTCGGCGTCCACTGCAGAATGCGGCCCGGCCGTGCCTCGAACCTGTCGAGAAACGTGATGTGCATCAGGCGGTCTCCACTTCCTGACGTGCATCCGCCTGACGCACGACACGGTAGTCGCCGGTATCAGCGACCGTTCTCAGGACGTTGCGAAGGTGTCGTAGGTACCGATTCACCGATGTGTGCGCCTGCTCGGTGTCCGGAAAACTGACCATCACGTACGTACGGTCTTCCTTCCGGTTGATCCACATCGACAGATCACCCGTCGTTCCTGGCCCACCCAGTGCCCGCGCTTCGAGTTCGTCATGGTGCTCGGCACCTGGAATCAGGCGCATGTCGATGTACGACACCATCGGCGGGACCGAGGTTCCACCGATGTCGGATCCGGTCAACTTCGACACCTGGGCGATCACCGAGTGAATGGACACGTCCGCGAGTCCCTTCACCGCAGCGCGAGCAGCGTGGGCAAGGGGGAGTGCATCGGTAAAGTTCGTGACACCGCTCAGCGTGAACGAGACCGGGACGAGATTGATGAACCAGCCTTGGGAATAGAGGTATCTCGGATCGGAGCGAGTGCCGACTGCGTTGAGCGCGAAGTAGTTCGCTCGATCCGCAACTTCGATCTCGGTGAGGGCGAGGGCTGCGAAGATCCCCGTGGAGAAGCCGACGCCATTGGACTTGCACAGCGCTGCGAACGCGGCTGACTCGTCGCTGTCGAGAACGTCGATATGTGTGCGGGTCGACCGGGTCTGTTCGCCCCGCGCGACACCGAGGTCGAGGGGGAACGTCGGGAGTTGGCCGGCGTTGGCGGCGAGAATCGAAATCCACTGCTGCACAGGCGCTGCGGCCAGGTCGAGGTTCCCCGCGGATGTCCGTTCCTCGCCGCTGTACTCGACGTAGCTGCCGGGAGAGGGAAGTTGAGCGTCGATGCCGGCGCTTTCGGCGATGTACAGCGCACGAAGTTCTTCGACGCCCAGCATCAACGACAGGCCGTCGGTGTGCGAGTGATCGACGCCGTAGTAGACGGTGAAGCCGGCGCCGTGCTCGACGACGCCACTGATGAACGAGGGCCATTGCAATGGGCTGGTATCGCCGGCGAAACTTCGGCTCACATGCTCGCGAACCGCATCTGTCGTGTTCAGAGAACCGATGCTGTGCGGCGTGAGTTCGATCGTCGACGCATCCACCACGTGACGGTCGATGACCCCGCTACCGTCGGGATCTTCGGATGATCTCACCTCGAACCAACTGTGCAGTGTGTTGTGCCGCAGGACAAACGCCTGGACCGCCCGACGCAGTGCCTCCCGATCGAGATCACCGGGCAGAGTGAACGTGAATCCGATCCACGGTGACCAGTCGACGCCTTGTGCGCGCTTGTGATCGGCGGTACGAATGTGTCCTTCCTGTAGGAACGAGAGCGGTTGGTCGCTCCGCGGTGCCCCGGATGCCGCCGCCAGGGATTGTTCAGTAGGCCTGAACTCGGTGAGCGTCCCGGCTTTCGGTGCCCAGAGATCGATGGGTGTCATTTCCATGAGAGTTCTCCTCGATCGGTGCAGCGGTTTTGGTCGGAGGTGCGAAAGTGTCGGTCGAGAAGGCAAAGTCCTCCATTTCGCGGCGTAGGAGTCCCGCGAACTGATGGATGTGGCGGCTCGTGCGCGCGTTGCCCGGGTGGCGTATGGCCAGATTGAGCCCTTCGGGAGTCCGCGTGAGCCAGATGTAGACGTCGGTTCCCGAATGATCTCGACTACGAAGGCCCCTGGTCTGCCAGCTCGTCCATTGCTCGGCACCAGGAACGTGACGAACGTCCATGTACGAGAGCACGAACGGCAGGTGCTGCGGGGAGTCGATCAGCTCGCACACTTTCGAATACGGCAGTGCCGCGGCGGGGCGGACGCGCCGTATCTCCGTGCCGGCAACCTTGGCCAGATCGCTCAGGGTTGCGGCGGGGGCAATCGGAATCCTCACCGGCACAACACCGATGAACCATCCCAGCGACGCGGCCCATCGAAGCTCCGAACGGGTGTGTTGCGGCACGACGACGCGGAATTCGTCTGCACCGGTGAGATCGCCGGTCACCTTGGCCGCGCACGCGAGTATCGCGGCCAGGAATCCTTGGTTGCTGCGCTTGCTCGCTTCTGCCAGGCGTTCGGCTCCCCGGGCGCTCAGAAGCCAGGCGGACAGGCTCTGCTGAGGGACTCGGCGTCCGGTGACCGGTTCGGGTAGCGCTGGAAAGTACGGAGCCTCGCCCTGCGCGTAGAACTCGCGCCACGTCTGCACTGCCGGGTGAGAGCGGTCCGCGTGTCCCACGAGATCTCGTTCCTTGGTGCCGAAGTCGATGTAGCTTCCGGTCTCCGGCGGCGAGGGAGGGCTTCCCTCGCTCAACGATCGGTAGATCGTCTGCAGTTCGTGCGCGGTCAACGCCACCGAATATCCGTCCAGCAGAGCATGATCAGCGGCAAAAACCACGGTGAAGTGGTTGGGGCCTTCGATCGTCGCGAACTGATACGCAGGCCAGACAAGTGGATCGGTCGATCGGTCGAGCAGTTGCTGCAGATGCGTGAAGACAGACATCGAGGACGCAAGGTGTCCGACCTCGGTGCCCAGAATCCGGACGTCTCCAGACGCCGCGGTGCGTCGGACTATCGTTTCGCCCTCCACGGCGACGTGTGTTCGGAGCACTTCGTGGCGATCGATCCAGTGATCGAGAGCGGCCGCCCAGATCCTTCGGTCGAGTCGGTCGTGGATGCGAAACGAGGTACCCAGCCACGACGGAGTGCACACGTCGGTCTGATGGTGCACCTGCCGTTTCGCCTGCTGGGCATGTTTCAAGTGTGCCTCGTGTATGTAGCTGGCGGGACGCTGGTCGACAGGCCACAGTTCGGGCGGATTCACCGCGGCGGGAGTCCACTCGGTGACGGTCCCTGGAGGTAGGGGATAGTCGGCAAGTTCCGTGAATTCCATTGGGAAACCTGATCTCTCGAGATGGCGAAAGGTGGGGATCGTGAACGGGGCGGATGTTTGTAACCGAGAGTGACAGATGATTAGTCAAGGCAAGTAGAACGCGGCCCGAGGCTCCGCGCAACTGCTTCGGTGCGGGATGTGACGAGGAACATTCCGCTCGTTATTTCGGACAATTCGAATACTGGACATCCGGTTTACGGCTCTGGTCACCTGTCAGTTGATCGATCAATCACTCTGTGGTGAAACAAATTTCAACAGACCGTTGTGAATTCCGTCGGCGACGAAGCATGTGCGCATGCGAACGTCGGAATATGTTTATGTGTAGCAAGTTTCGTATGGATTCGGCTGTATCTCTTTTAATTGCAACAGGGTTCGTGTACTGCCGTCGTGTCGTTTCGGCGCGCGGATTGTTCACCGAGTATTGACATGCTCGGCATCTGCCGGTCGTATGCAGACGGTATTTCTAAGCGATGACTGATCCGATGGAATACGACCTGGTTGTGATCGGCTCCGGCCCGGGTGGGCAGAAGGCTGCCATCGCGGCGGCCAAGCTGGGTAAACGGGTAGCGATGGTCGAGAAAGGCAACATGCTCGGGGGAGTGTGCGTCAACACCGGCACCATTCCGTCGAAGACGTTGCGTGAGGCGGTTCTCTACCTCACCGGGATGAACCAACGCGAACTGTACGGCGCGAGTTACCGCGTCAAGGAGAACATCACTCCGGCCGACCTGCTGGCGCGAACCCAGCATGTCATCACCAAAGAAATCGAAGTCGTTCGATCTCAGCTCCTGCGCAACCGCGTCGAATTGTTGATAGGGGTCGGCTCGTTCGTCGACGAGCACACCATCCTCGTCGAGGACGCCTCGCGCGGAGACAAGATGACGATCACGGCGAAGTTCGTCGTGATCGCGACCGGAACGTTGCCTGCTCGCCCGGCGGGGGTGTCCTTCGACAGTCACCGGGTGCTCGACTCCGACGGGATCCTCGATCTGACCTCCATCCCGACCACCATGGTCGTCGTGGGCGCGGGAGTGATCGGTATCGAGTACGCATCGATGTTCGCGGCACTCGGCACCAAGGTCACCGTCGTCGAGAAGAGGACGTCGATGCTGGACTTCTGCGACCCCGAGGTCATCGAATCGCTTCGATTCCATCTACGCGATCTGGCGGTCACTTTCCGATTCGGTGAAGAAGTGACGGCCGTCGACGTCGGAGCGAACGGAACGCTTACGACGCTGCGCAGCGGCAAGCAGATTCCCGCCGAGACCGTGATGTACTCGGCTGGACGGCAAGGCCTCACGGCGCCACTCGCGCTGGAGAACGCCGGGCTCGAAGCCGACGAACGTGGCCGTATCTACGTCGACGACAATTTCCGCACCAAGGTCGAACACATCTACGCCGTCGGTGACGTCATCGGATTCCCGGCGTTGGCGGCGACGTCGATGGATCAAGGTCGACTCGCGGCCTATCATGCCTTCGACGAACCAGGCGCGAAGCTGATGGATCTGCAGCCGATCGGCATCTACTCGATTCCCGAGGTGTCGTACGTGGGCGCCACCGAGGTCGATTTGACCAAGGAATCGGTGCCGTACGAGGTTGGCGTTTCCCGATACCGCGAACTCGCGCGCGGGCAGATCGCAGGCGACACCTACGGGATGCTCAAGATCTTGGTGTCGACGGATGACCTGAAACTGCTCGGTGTTCATATCTTCGGCTCGGGTGCAACGGATCTCGTGCATATCGGCCAAGCGGTGATGGGGTGCGGCGGGACCGTCGAATACCTTGTCGACGCCGTCTTCAACTATCCGACACTGTCCGAGGCGTACAAGGTGGCGGCGCTCGACGTCATGAACAAGATCAGGGCTCTCAAGCAATTCCACTAGGGGTCGGGGTGTCCCCAGGTACCGGTCAGGGGCGGTCGGTGTACTTCTCGGGTAGCACTTGTTCGAATACCTGAGGGTGATGTCAGGCCTGGGGAAATAGGGCAGGGTCTATCTCCATGACCATTGCCCGGGAACTTCGTGTGGAATTTCGATGCTGATCGGACTGATTGCCGCGATCGTGGCATGCGTCGGGTACGGCGTTGCATCCGTGCTGCAAGCCTACGGCGCGCGCAAGTCGGCAGCTGCCGCCGAGCAGCGTGGCGAGGCCGGACACGTGACGGCGTCGGGTGGCCCGACCTTGCGTTCGACGTTCGCGGCCGCGCTGACGGCGTCGTTCATCCTGGGCACCGTGCTCGATGCGGTCGGATTCGCCGGTAGTGCCGTCTCCGCGCGGCTCATTCCACTGTTCTTGTCGCAGACAGTGGTCAGTGCCAATCTCGTCATCACGGCAGTGCTGGGGACCGTGGTCCTCGGCATCCAGTTGCATCGTCGCGACTGGTTCGCGATCGCTGCGGTGATCGGATCGCTCCTGCTGCTCGGATTGTCGTCAGGTCACGCGGGCGGGGGGAGTTCCAACGACGTCGTCCACTGGGGTGTCCTCGTGGGCTCGGCGTTGATCTTGCTGATCGGCATCGGTTTGATCCGATGGTTGGGCTCACGCGCAGCAGTTGTCGCCGGGTTGATCTCGGGTGTGCTGTTCGGCTGTCTGGCCATTGCCGTACGCGTGGTCTTCGGAATCGATCCGTTCGAAATCGGTACGATGCTCCGCGATCCGGCCGGCTGGGCGATCCTCGTTTCGGGCCTGGGCGGTTTCTATCTGCACACGGTGGCGCTGCAACTGGGATCCGTCAACGGAGCGACAGCGGCTCTGGTTGTCGGCGAGACGGTGGTTCCGGGAATCGTTGGCGTCGTGGTGCTCGGCGACGCGTCGAGACCGGGCCTGGAATGGCTTGCCGTCGTCGGCTTCGTCGGGGCAATCGCGGGTGCCGTCGCCGTGGCCGTCTTCGGCGCGGCGAGCCACGAGGAGAAACCGGTCGAAGAAGTGACCGTCTGATCCGGTAGACGAAAGTGTCCTCGAAGACACGACGGCGAACACGACTACAGACGTGTTAGAAAGGCAGTTCAGGCCGATCTCGGAGGGGTAGTCATGCAAGGGGCAGCAGCGAAGCACGAGGCCGAAGCCATCGCCGGAAACAAGGCAAATTGGGACGATCGCGCCGATGTGCATGTGCGCTCCGAAATGTATGACGTCGGCGGGTTTCTCGCCAACAGAGCGACCATTTCCACAGTTGTGCAGAACGACTTGTCGATTCTGGCCCCGCATCTGCCACAGTCAGGAGTGCAAGGTCACTCGCTCCTGCATTTGCAGTGCCACATCGGGATCGACACGATCTCCTGGGCGCGTCTTGGTGCGATCGACGTGCACGGGCTTGATCTGTCACCCAACTCTCTGCACCACGCTGCTCGTATCGCAAAGGCAGACAACCGCGAGATCACCTGGGTGGAAGGTGATGCGCGATTCGCCTCGACGCTGATCGACCGACGTTTCGACGCGATCGTCACCAGTGCCGGAACAATCGTCTGGTTGCCGGAACTCACCGCTTGGGCTCAGTCGATCCACGACCTCCTCGAGCCTGGTGGGGTGTTTCAGATCCGGGACGATCATCCGATCCTCGGCGCAATGGCGTTCGAGCCGTGGATGATCACCGACGACTACCTCTCCGGAGGCGGCATGCGATCGTACGAAGACTCGGCGACTTACACCGGGACCTCCGATGGGCAGATAGCGCACACTGCCAACCACGAATGGCGCCACGACCTAGGCGAGGTCATTGGTTCATTGCTGGATGCGGGTCTTCATATCGAATCAGTTTCGGAACTTCCCTATATGGACTGGCCGGCCTTTCCCGAACTCGTTCCATGCGCCAACGGATGGACTCTGCCGAGCCACTCTCCGCGGATACCGTTGAACTTCGCCATCGTCGCCAGGCGAAATCAGCGAAGTGAGTGAGCAGAGCCGATCCCTTGGAAGACTTCGAATTATTCCTCGAGCGGCGTGGCCGTATTTCGTGCATGATCGTCGGATGGCTTTGTCCCGGTTGTTGCCTGTCAGCTCGCCCTTATCGCAAGTCGGCGCGTCTGGTGTGGTGCGTCCAGGAATCGAGTTAATCGTAGTTCTTTCGAGCTAATACTTCTGGTGGATAGTGCTTTTCGCTCGAACTCTGCTCGGCGTTGTTGCAACCGTTCGGCGAAGTTGCAGTATCAGGTTCGAATGAACCTGCGTCGCTGTTCGATCGGTCAATTGGTAACGGAAACCGCGTTCTCGCAGATAGTTCCAGTGCGCCCCAATGTCCCGCTTACGTTGTGCGTCACGGGCAGCGGGACGAAGAACGGAGGAAAGTGATGAGCAGCTTGGATATTCAACGCTGGTCGAACGACTTCACCGCGCTGACCAAGGTCATATCGGAAGGCATCGAGCAGTTTGTTCTCCGGTTCATTTCCAGCTGAAGTGATCTGAGCTCGTTGCCGGGTGCGGATAGTTCAGTCGTCGCTTCCGCGGTTCGAGTGATGAATTGCGATGAAATAGAGGTTCTTACGGCGTTCGGGAGGCCTGGGCGGGGGCGAGCAGGTAGGAGAACACGTACGTAACTGCGGCGATGACCGCCAGTACGATCAAGGACATCGGGAACCCTGCGGCATCTCGCACCGGGTCACCAGTAGCGACGACAGCCGACATGAACACTCCGATTACCAGCAATGTCACCGCCAAGGCAGAGCACGCAGCGAACCGATGCTTCCAGCAGCAGACTGTGCGCGCCGGCCATGTGTGGCTTGTTCTCAGGGCGCAGCGCCCACCTGCAACAGCGCTCGAGCCGACAATCAGCCCTGCCAGCGCTCCGATGAAGGCGGGTATGAACAGTCCTACCCAGGACCAGGCTCCATCGCCGACTATCGGGATCATCACGGCGACACCTGTGACCGCACCTGTGAGCGCAGCCAGACTCAGTTCCTTGTCGACCCAGCTCATGGATCAACTAGAACACAGGCACGCTCGCGAGGCTGTGGAGTATCTCGGATTCAGGGGCTGAAGAACTCGAGTCGGCGGCGCAGGCGTGCGATCGACGGGTCCCCGATCGTGCGTCTGCCGTCGGTTCGGGCTTGGCTCGGGGTCATCCCGTAGAAGTCCTTGAACGCTCGCGCCAACTGGGATTTCGAGGTGAAGCCGCATCGCAGGGCCAACGCTTCGATCGTTTCGTTCGGCATCTCGGTTCTGGTCAATTCGCGGTAGACGAGTTCGAGACGCTTCCGCCGAATGACAAGAGCTATTCCGCCGTCGGATGCGAATGCGCGATAGAGCTGTGCCCGGGAGACGGACAATGCTGCGCACATGCTCGTCGGGCCGAGCCAGGTCTCCGAGAGATGCTCGGCGATGTAGGCGTACGCACGATCGCGGAGAGAGTGATCGGGCCGCGGCGACAGATCAGGTTCGGCGATACCCAAACTGACACGAAGGAGGGAAGCGACGACGTCCTCGTAGCCGGCCGCAGCATCGGGATCGAGATGCGGTAGCGCGAGTACGACCGATTGCATGCACTGAGCGAGCACGACGGCAGGAACTCCGCGCAGTACCGTCCCGTGTAGAGAACGACCCTTCGACTCGGCCTCGACGAGGGAACGCGGTGCGAGGAGCGTGATGGTGCGCCCTGTCGATTCCGCCTCCGCGTCGGCGGTCCAGGTACGCCCGAGGTCGAAGAATGTGACATCGCCTGGACGTGCGACGAAATCGACTCCGTCGGCGTTGCCGCTCAACTGCCCGTCGAGGACGACCTGGACCATGTATTCATCGTCGAGTCCGCTCTCGGCGATCAGCCGATTGTTTCGGGTGTACTTCTGTGCATTGAAGGTAGTTTGACCGATCAACGAGGTTCCGATGGAAAGCGCTGTGATCGAGCCTTCGAGAGATGTGTCAGGGTCAATTCGGTCGGTGACGAAGAACGGACGTGTGGCACTGCGCCAGAAGTCGTCGGCGTCCGCAGGATCGACCGATCGGGTCGACACGCGGATGCGGGCGGAATTCATCGACACGCGGGCATGATATGTCAGATCCCGCAGGTCGCAGTCACTCTCCCGCAAATAGACGTCAATAGTGACCGAGCCCACATAATGAGACAAATCGGGCGTATTTGTGAGACGGCCAGTGCTCGCGTGTCGCGGCGAAGCTGTCTATGTTGTTCGTTATGGGTGGACAGGTTGGGAGTTCGATGCTCGAACGAAATCTCGAGTTCGGCGGGGATCGACTGCTCGTTTGTCGGCCATCATGACGTCCACTTCGAATCGATCGCAGCTATCTCGAGCAAAGCGAAATCCTCGAGGAAGGGGCACGCTGCAAAGGCGGCTTGCCGGGCGTGGAGCCACGGCGATTCGTCCCCGCCTCCTCGGATTGATGGAACGCTCGGCGGGATTGACTGTTATCGATTCGCCGCTTGGGTTCGGCAAGACGGAACTCGCCGCGTTGTGGCTCACGACTCTCGGGCAGGTGCCGAGCAGACCGGTAGTCTGGGTGCCGGCGCCATCGCATCGGATGACCCCCCTCGAGTACTGGAACACCGCGCTCGCAGTAATTCAGGATTCCCTGGAATCACTCGAGGCCCCGCCACGAATGCGCGAGGATCCAGTGGGCGCGATCGAATCACTCCTCGACTCGTCGCCCGCACCATTCGTGTTGGTGTTCAACCGCATCGACCTGGTTGAGGGTGACGAGGTGGGACGCCGAATCGTGGATCTGATCGTGCGGCTTCCCGGATTGAAAGTAATCGTCACGCTGCAGGATCGGTCTGCGACGGACTTGCTCGAAGACGTCCGCGTGGACGAGTACCTGTGCGCGAACGACCTCAGATACACGCTCGACGAGTCCACCGTTCTGTTCGCGGAGGCAGGGATTCACCTTCCCTCGGGCATCGTCCATTCGATCTGTGAACGCGTCGCCGGCGTTCCCGTGCTGATGAAGGTTGCTCTGAGTGCGGTTGCGGGGCTGAGTGAACCGAGCCGTGGACGCGAACGCGTTCAGCAGCGAGTGGACCAGGCGATCCACGCGTACGTCAGTCGGACCGCTCCTCGGTCGGGCAAGTCGCTCGAGTTGTTCGACTTCGCGACTACGATCGCCGCTGCCCGCACGGTGACACCAGAGATCGCTCGTGTCTTGTCCGACGATCTTGACGTGGAGGGCAAACTGGACTTGCTCGAGTCTTTCGGTCTGATCTTCCGGAATGGTTTCGAGGGAGAACCGTCCTGGTACTTCGCGCCGTCAGTTCGACTGGCATTCATACAGATACGGGCCGAACAAGGGGATGGATTCGAAGATCCCTTCCAGGTACTCGTCGATCACGCTCTCGGGACTTCGGATATAGCCGGTGCCGTTCACTACGCCTTGGACGGACGCAAGTGGACCAGGGTGCTCGACATACTCGAGCGCCACTGGGCTGATCTTCTGGTCGATCACACCGGATTGGTCCGGACTGCGTTGCAATCCATACCCGGTGACGTACTCAGTTCGAACCCTTCGATTCTGGTGGGTCGTGACCTGCTCGAATCACGTCTGCGGCCGCAGTTGATCAACGGCGATTCATTACCGACGGAACCGGCGGAATTGCGTGCGATAGGTGGTAGTCCGCATGCGCACAGCTTGTTGAACGTCGGAACTGTCCAATCGGTGGTGCTGAGAACATCCGGTAAGTACCAACGCTCTACCGAGATCACGCGCAAATTGGCGCACGTCGTGTACGGACTCGGCGACGAGTCGTTGGGCGCGTTGGGGTCTCAACTGCCCGCCCTGCGGCTGATCTGGGGGGTCTCGCATCAATTGACCGGTGACCTCGGTGATGCCGCGGTGGAATTGCGACTCGCCTATCAAGGTGCGGTGCAACATGGTCCGGAGTTCGTCCTGCGTCACGCCGCAGGCAATGCCGCGCTCAACTCCGCGCTGATCGGGGACGTCGCGCACGCGACGGACTGGCTGCACCTGGAAAGCACACACCCGGACGTTTCGGGATGGTTGGGACCGCCCTCGCACATGGGGGGAGCGATCGCGCGGGCACTGGTGGCGTGCGACAGCGTGGACCTGCACGCCGGAGCTGCCGCGATGGACGCACTCGCCGAGGTCACACCGCCGGGCGACCTGTGGGCGTTCGCGGCCTACACTTACACCAGATTTGCACTGCTGCAATCGGACCCGTTCTCGGGGCTGATTTCCCTCCAGCGCGCAGTGGCAACGCACGGGCACGTGAATCCGTGTGAACGATCGCTCGGTGACGCGCTTCTCACCGCGGCACGTATCGATCTTCTGTTGGCGTCCGGGGAGGGTACCAAGGCGCTGGAAGAATCAGTCGCTGCGCCACATACGTTTGCAGTTGTCACGGTCTCCGTGGCGCGGGCGCATCTCCTGACCGGGTCGCCGTCCCAGGCATTGGAATTGTGCCGCGAAATCGACTGGAGCGGGCAGTATCTCACGAGGTTTCGGCTCGAATCCCTGCTGATCGAATGCGCTGCTCTGTGTGAACTGGGCAGGATCCCCGCTGCCGCGAGTACATGGGAGGAAGCTCGCGGACTGCTCGAAACCTCCGGTGTCCTGTCGGCCCTGGCGACGATACCGCGTGATCTGATCAGGCAACTCGAAGATCGGGCCGAGGGCTCGAGCAGTGCCGTCGCGACCTTTCTCGAATCCGAAGCGGCGCAGATGTATCCGGCGACCATCGTTCGGGTCCAATTGACGAAACGGGAGATGGACGTTCTCGTGGAACTGGGTCTCGGCATTCCGATCGGTGAGATCGCGCGGCGGTTGTTCGTATCCAACAACACTCTGAAGAGTCACCTCCGAGCCTTGTATCGCAAACTCGGTGCGCATTCCCGGGAAGAGGCTGTCGCCTCAGCGCACCGACACAACCTCCTCGGCAGTGGGCAGGACTGATCGGCGTCAGTGCAGATTGCGCTCGGCGTAGACCTTCATCGCGTCACGGACCAGCGAAGCGGTGCCTTCTCCGTACTTGTCGTAGTTTGCAGTGAAGCGGGGATCGTCGACGTACATCTGGCCGAGCCCGGTGAAGGCGTCGGCGCTGGGAGTCCTTCCCTGCCAACCGATCTTTATCCACTCGAACTGTCTTCGGGTAATCGTCTGGACGTCGTCACTTTCCGCGGACAGCCCCGCTGTCAGTGCTTTTCCGAATGCCGCTGCGATGTCGGCTTGAGCTTGCAGATGAGCTTTACGGTCCTGCTCCGACATCGACCGCCACCAGTTGTCGCCGCTGGTGTAGGCGTCCTTGCCCCAACGCTCGATGACCTCGTCCTTGTATCGGGTGTGGTCGAACCCGTCGAAAACATCTTCCGGCATGAGTGATTCACCATTCTTCGTCTTGTTCAAGGTCCTGTTGACCGATTCGATCTGTCTCGAGATCCGCGTGCGCTCTTGCTCGAGGAGTTCGAGGTGCGTACGCAGTGCGGCGGCCGTATCGCGTTCGCCGGTGAGGACTTCGGCGATGGCCGGCAATCCGAGTCCGAGTTCCCGAAGTAGAAGGATGCGTTGCAGTCGCACCAGGGCGTCTTCGTCGTAGAAGCGGTAGCCGTTGGCGCCGATGCGACTCGGTTCCAGGAGTCCCAAATCGCCGTAGTGACGCAGCGTTCTGCTGGTGGTACCTGCGGATTTGGCGAGTTCTTGGATGGACCATTCGCTCACGTGGAGTTCCTACTCTCGGATCGGTTGTGCTCATTCAGCATGCAAGTTGACGTTGCGTCAATGTCAAGAAAGTTCTCGGTGTGCATTGTCGGGAACGTTTTATGTCCGTTTCGCCGTATCGCCACGAACGGGTCTCCAACTGATTGATTCGATGACCTAGGTCACGTGATTTGGCTCACAAATTGTCAATTTGAATAGTTGAACAAGCCTCTGTTGACGCTTTCACATACCTCGACCACGATCATCTGAACAGATCGAGTTACGCGGTTGTTGAAAATGCACGGTAGTTGAAATGCACTGCAGACGGAACGGTGGTCCACGATGACTGAACTGGTGTCGGGCGTAGCCCAGGCCAAGCCCTATGACCTCGATGATCGGTACCGGTCGGGATCGGGACCGGTGTTGCTGACCGGTGTTCAGGCAATTGCACGCGGCTTCGTCGAGCAGCACGTTCGCGACATTCGGGCAGGTAAGCGTATTGCCACCTTCGTCTCCGGTTACCAGGGCAGCCCCCTCGGTGGCGTCGACAAGATGCTTCACGGCATGCCCAAGGTTCTCGCCGAGCACGACATCACCTTCATCCCTGGCTTCAACGAGGAGCTCGCCGCCACGGCGGTATGGGGAAGCCAGACGGATCTCCCTGCCGGAACCGCGACCCACGACGGCGTGACCGGCGTCTGGTACGGCAAGGGCCCCGGCGTCGACCGCGCTACCGACACCATTCGCCACGCCAACATGTACGGCGTGAACCCCAAGGGCGGCGTCGTCCTCCTGGTGGGCGACGACCCCGCGTCGAAGTCCTCCACGGTTCCGGCCGTCAGCGAGCGCTCGCTTGCCGCGATGGGCGTGCCGGTTCTCTTCCCACGCAATGCCGAAGAGATCATCACGATGGGTATGCACGCCGTTGCACTCTCGCGTGTATCCGGTTGCGTCGTAGCGCTGAAGATCGTCGCCGACGTCGCAGACGGTGCCTGGACGATCGACGGCAGCATCGCGGACTTCGACATCGTGGTTCCGGAAGTGCAGTTCGAGGGCAAGCCCTTCGTCTACAAGCAGCGTCAGATGGCCGCGCCGCCGGACAGTGTCATCGCCGAGGCCGATCTGTACGGCCCGCGATGGGATCTTGTGCACGCATACGGAACTGCCAACAACCTCGATGTGATCGAGGTCAACCCCTCCGGTGCGAAGATCGGTATCGCCGCCACCGGTACAACTTTCGACTCCGTCCGACAAGCTCTGGCAGACCTCGGCGTCGATGATGCCGCGCTGCACCGCGCCGGGATCCGTCTCCTTCGCATCGGAATGTGCTACCCCGTCGTGGGCGAGAAGATAAAGGAGTTCGCCGAAGGCCTCGAGCAGATCGTCGTGGTCGAGGACAAGACCGCGTTCATCGAAGCTCAGATCCGGGAAGTCCTGTACGGCACCGACGATGCCCCTCGCATCATCGGCAAGCGTGACGGCCAGGGCCGTCTGCTCATGCCTGCCAGTGGTGAACTGACCGCAGGCCGGCTGCTCGCCCCGTTGCGCCGCGTACTGAAGCCGCACGTCGAACTCAAGCGCACCCTCCCGGCCCCGCTGTCGCTCAACGTGCTCTCCGCCAAGCGAACCGCGTACTTCTGCAGCGGGTGCCCCCACAACCGTTCCACCGCTATCCCCGAGGGTTCCATCGGCGGCGGCGGAATCGGTTGCCACACACTCGTCACCATGTCCGGCCGTGAGGACAGCGCTGTCACCGGCCTGACGCAAATGGGCGGCGAGGGCAGCCAGTGGATCGGGCAGGCACCGTTCACCGACGTGCCTCACCTGTTCCAGAACATCGGCGACGGCACCTTCTTCCACTCCGGTCAGTTGGCTGTCCAGGCATGCATCGCCGCAGGCGTGAACATCACCTACAAGTTGCTCTACAACGAAGTAGTGGCGATGACCGGTGCACAGGACGCGGAAGGTGCCCTCTCCGTTGCTCAACTCAGCCACAAGCTGACCACCGAGGGCGTCAAGCAGATCATCATCTGCGCCGACGAGCCTTCGCGTCACAACAAGCGCGCTCTGGCCAAGGGCACCAAGCTCTGGCACCGCGATCGCCTCGACGAGGCCCAGAAGGAGCTTCGCGAGATCAAGGGCGTCACAGTGTTGATCTACGACCAGCACTGTGCGGCCGACGCTCGTCGCCAGCGCAAGCGTGGCACGCTGCCCACTCGCAACACTCGCGTCGTCATCAACGAGGCAGTGTGCGAAGGCTGCGGTGACTGCGGTGTGAAGTCGAACTGCCTCTCGGTCCAGCCCGTGGACACTGAGTACGGCCGCAAGACGAAGATCGACCAGACGTCCTGCAACACGGACTACACCTGCATGGACGGCGATTGCCCGTCGTTCGTGACCGTCGAATTGGTACCGGGCAAGAAGGCTCCGAAGGCCGCACGTCCCGTCCCGCCCGTCGTCGCAGACCCCGATTTCGGACCGCTCACCAGCACGCAGAACGTGTTCCTCGCGGGCATCGGCGGCACCGGCATCGTGACCGTCAACCAGGTGCTCGCAACGGCTGCACTGCGCGCCGGCCTCGAGGTGGAGAGCCTTGACCAGATCGGACTGAGCCAGAAGGCCGGACCGGTTGTCTCGCACCTGCGTTTCAGCTCCAGCGCGCTCGAGCCGTCCAACCGCCTCACTCCGGGCAGCGCGGATTGCATCGTCGCCTTCGACCTGCTGACCGCGACGGACAACAAGAACCTCGACTACGGCAACGCCGAGAAGACGGTCTCCATCGCCTCGACGTCGCAGACGCCGACCGGAGACATGGTCTACGACAAGGCTGTTCGCTACCCCGAGGAGACGTCACTCCTCGCCCGTCTCGACAAGGTGTCGCGCACCCTGCGTTCGTTCGACGCACTCGCCGCTGCGCAGGAGTTGTTCGGTAACACCGCAGCGGCCAACTTCCTGCTGATCGGTGCTGCCTACCAGAGCGGTGGACTTCGTCTGCCGGCCGAGGCCATCGAAGAAGCGATCGGCATCAACGGCGTTGCCGTGGACGCGAACATCGCGGCATTCCGTTGGGGTCGTGCAGCAATTGCCGACACCGCAGCGTTCTCGGCCGTCACCACGCCGGCCAAGTCCGTCCGCGAACCCGTTGTCGCACCGGCTCACATGTTCGCCGGAACCACCTTCACCGGTGAAACCCTGCGACTGGTGGAACTGCGTGCAGCGCAGCTCATCGAGTTCCAGTCCGTCAAGATCGCCCAGCGTTACATCGATCAGGTTCAGGCAGTCTGGACCGCCGAACGTGCCGCAACCGAGCGGACCGATTTCAGCGAGGCTGTTGCCCGCGGCCTGTTCAAGTTCACCGCGTACAAGGACGAGTACGAAGTTGCTCGTATGCTGGTCGACCCCGCATTCATCGAGGACGTCAAGTCTCAGGTGCCGGCCGGGGAGAACCTGACCTACAAGCTCCACCCGCCGATCCTCCGAGTGATGGGCCGCAAGAAGAAGATCGGTCTCGGACCCAAGTCGCATGTTGCACTGAAGGTTCTGGCCAAGGGTAAGAAGCTTCGCGGTACCAAGCTCGACCCCTTCGGCTACATGCACGTCCGCAAGGTCGAGCGTGAACTGCTCGCCGAGTACGAGGCCATGATCGCTGACCTCTCTCGTACGCTCGCAACCGACGGATACGATCGCGCCGTCGAGATCGCGGCACTGCCGGACGTGGTTCGCGGTTACGAAGACATCAAGCTCGGCAACATCGAGCTGTACAAGACTCGCCTGCGCGAACTCGGTGTCGGTGAGTAGGAGCGCTGGCGAGTAGATCGAACAAGACTGTGCCCCAGCGACCGTCGTCGCTGGGGCACAGTTGCATTCAGGGCCTTCTCGGACCCAGGCAGGTTCAGGAGGGCGGGAACTGGCCGTCGGCAACCACGGCGCTGCCGTTCCACGTGAAGTTCACTATGTTCGGTCCGCCTTGGGGACAGCAGAATGCATCGTCGTCCAGCAGCCAACGGTATTGGACGGATACCGAATCCTTGTTGCTGTCGATGACGTGTGTGTACGAGTACGGCTCACTGGTAGCCGTGCCCAGGTATGTTCCGTCGTGGAAGAACAGGACGTGTGACTGGTAAGTCGCATCGCCGACGCCGTCGCCGTCCACCGAAACCCAGAGCAGGTCAGGACAATTCCCGATCTGTTCTTCGCTCGCGGATCTCGGTATCCAATTGCCCCCGTTGATGTCGGTGCCCAGCGTGCCGATGGCGTCGGTGACGAGCGAGGAGCCGACGTCGAGACAGGGGCCCGAAGCGGGGATTGCTGTCGTAGTCGCCGTCGTGGATACATTTGTGCGGGTGTTCGATTGTGGCGGGGGAGAGCTCGCTACCGTCGTCTCGGTTTCGTTTGCCGTCGATGTCGCCGACGCCGTTGAACTGGCTGCCGTGGAACTCGCCGCCGCTTCAGGTGTTCCTTCGGTCGACCCACAACCGGCGACCGTCAGGGCAGTGGCCGTCACCAGTGCAGCGGCTGCGACGGCGGCCGAAATCGGAGCTTTCCTGCGCATGCGTCCTCCAGAGTGTATGGGTTCACGTGTTCAAGTCCCTCCTTCGTTCTGTCGCCCGGCCGCATGCGTGCGTTATCGAACAACCGGTAACGATCAGCTATCGGACTCGGTGTTCCGTGCTTCGGTGCTCTTGGCCCCGGCCGCGTCGTATCGCACGGATCCAGCAACGACGGTCATCGCAATCTCTGTGGTCAGGAGAGAATCGACCCCTTCGGTGAACGGATCTTGTTTCAGTACGACAAAATCGGCTGCTTTACCCCGAACCAGCTGGCCGGTCACATCTTCCCACCGGCACGAGTAGGCAGCGTCGCGAGTTGCGTGAGCCAGCGCGTCCGCGAGGGGGAGTGCGTACTTCGGCAGGTTGGGTGCCAGTGACGGATCGATTGCGGATCGACGGGTGGTGGCGATGAACATGTTCGGCAGCGGCGGGTGGGGAGCGGTCGGAGCGTCCGAACCCAACGCCAGAACCGCTCCGGCCTCGGTGAATTCGGGCCAGGGGTACGCGCGATTGACCCGGTAGTCGCCGAGCATCGCCTGCCAGTTCTCCTGGATTGCAGGGTCAGCGTGAACCGGTTGCATCGAGGCGATGATTCCCAGGCGGGCAAGCCTTTCGACGTTGTCCCGGGTGATGGACTCCAAGTGTTCCATTCGGTGCCTGCGGGGAATGTCTCCGTTGGCGGCGATCGCGTACTCGAGTGCCGTCAATCCGATCTCCGACGCCTCGTCGCCGATCGCGTGCATCGCGATCTGCAGGCCTGCGGCGTCAGCGGCTGTCACGACGGGGATCAAGGACTCGAGATCCCAGATGGGCTCGGCGTTGGTGCCGTCCGAGTACGGCTCTTTCATTGCGGCAGTGCAGCTGTCGATCACACCGTCGATGATGATCTTGATTCCGGCGATACGGAGCCACGGACCTTGGACGCGCTCGTGGAGTTCGATCACGTCGTGAACTTGTCCGACGTTGTCGGCCTCGTTGTCCTCGCGGGTCATCAGCCAGTGAGCCGCGACACGCAGCGGCAGTGTTCCGTCTCCTGCGTCCAATGCTCTTTCCAGCGAGGCTAATTCGTCCGCGCCGAGTGCCATGTCGACCGCACCGGTCACGCCGTCCTCGAGATAGTGGCGGAAGGCGAGAGCGAGGGCGGCGTCCCGGTCTTCGTCGGATGCGAGCTCCGCCAGTTTCGGCCAGACGTAGAGCATCATGGCGGTCTCGTACAGCATTCCGGTGGCTTCTCCGGTGTCCGGATCCCGGCCGATACGACCGCCGATCGGATCGGGAGTGTCCGCGTCGATGCCGAGTTCTCGCAGTGCTGCAGTGTTCACCCAGACCGAATGTACGTCGTTGGCGTCGAGGTACACCGGGCGATCGGGTACGACGGCGTCGATCATCTCTCGCGTCGGGTGCCCTCCATCCAGCGCGGAGAACAACCAACTGCGACCCAGCAGTCGTGGTGCGTCCGGGTTCGATTCCGCGAATTGCTTGATGCTGGACTGAATGTCGGCGAGATCGGCGGCATCACGCAGATCCAACTTCTGCAGCGCGAATCCCATCATCACCAAATGCGTATGGGCGTCGACGAAACCGGGTAGCACGACGGCACCTTCGAGATCGATCACCTCGGCGTCTGGAGCCAGGATATCGGCATAGACGGTTTCGCCCACGAATCTGAGCTTGTGGCCTTCGACGACTATCGACTCGGCCCATCCGTCGTCGGCAGCCGTGAAGATCTTTCCGTTGCGGTAGTGAGTGATGCTGTCATTCATGACTTCTACGTGATCCTTACGCGATGACGGTAGTAGTGATGGCGGCGCTGTGGTGACGATACGCACCTTCGGTACGTGCGGAGAGTCGGGAAACCAAGGCGAACGGGACCAGTAGAACGAAGCTGATCCCCGAGATGATGACTCCGAAGGTCGGATACCCGAGGCCGGCCGTCACCGAAGTTCCGAACAGCGGCGCGAACGCGGAGCCGATGAGGTAGGTGCCCAGTAGTGGCGCCGACCATCGGCCGGCCGCGTCGAGCGCGGCCGAGATGGCAACCAGGACGATGAACGTGGCCGCGTAGATCGTGTTCCAAGCGATGACCACTACCAGGTAGATCGTGGGATCGGTGGTGAGGCCGGCAGACAGCTTCAGAATTGCCCCGAGTATCAGTAGCACGGAGATCGATACTGTCCGACTGACCCGAGAACCCAACGCGGTCAAGGTAACAGCCGCGAGCACACCACCCGCCGTTGATGCGCTCAGTGCGAGACTCATTTGTTGATCCGAGAGCCCGGCGTGCTCGGAACCCATGATGCCGAGTACTGCCCACAACGAGTCCTCGCTGATCGCCCAGATTGCAAGCATCGCGAGAAATGCGGTTCCGGCAAAAGTGAGTCGTTTCGCGCTGACCCCGGCGGGGAGAGCTGTGGTCGTATTGGCGGACTTCGCCGTCTCCGGCGACTCTTTCACCGGGGACGACGGCAACCAGGTGACCGTTGCTGCGGTAGCCAGTGCCAGGACTGCGACGATGCCGAATGCGTTGGTCATGTGTGTGCCGAGGATGGGTATGAGAGCGAGGACGGCTGTGACGACGACACGGTTCACGAGGCCGCTGATGCTTGATGCCCGGTCCGGGTTCGTGAGCGCGGCCAGTGCCGCTCCGCCAACGGATGCGGATCCACCAGCGCCGATACCGCCGACGATGATCGCGGCGCATGCGATCGTCGTGGACGGTGCGATGGCCGCAACGCCGAATGCGGCTGCCATCGCGATCAGGCTGACGCGGCCGAGGAGATGGCGATGCCGGCCCGAGGCGATTCGGGTGGTGGCGAGGCAGGTGACGGCGCAGACCAGCAGCGATGCGGTCAGAACGGCACCGGCAGCGGATTCGGTGACACCGAGGTCCTCGACCATTGCCACGATCATCAGGGGGATGAGGTTCGCGGTGATGAACCCCATGACGCCGATACTGAAGACGGCAATACCGCGGTTGGCGGTGAGTGGAACCCGGTCGGACTGCGTATTCGTCGAAGCGTTGATCGGCACTAGGGCAACCCCATGTCCTGAAGGGGGTGGCTGAACCGACCCCTGGTGGCGTGATGCGAGTCACTTAATGAATGTGATTCGTTAAGTATGGGGATGGGCTCCGCCACGGTCAAGAGATCTAACGAATTTGATTCGTTAATTGTATGTTTCCGGATACGTGCTTCCGTAAAGTGGCGTCGCCGGTCTGTTTCCTGTTGTGAGGCTTATGCTTCCGCAATGGCTGAGATTGCGGAACGCACCCGCTACTTCGAGCGCTACGTCACTTTCATCGACGCGATTGTCGCCATTGCGATCACGCTGCTCGTACTGCCGCTGGTCGAACTCACCAGTGACCACCACGGCACCACGTCGGAACTGCTGCGCGATCACGCTGCGCAGTTCTACTCGTTCGCCCTGAGCTTTCTGGTGATCTTCCGGCTCTGGTGGTCGCAGCATCGGCTGCTTCGTTTTGTGGTCGACGCGGACAAGGTGGTCGTTCGCGGACTGGGGTTGTGGGTGATGACCATCGTGTTCCTGCCCTTCCCGACAGCGCTCGTTGCAGCGCCGTCGCAGGATCTCGGGACCAGGGCTCTCTACATCGGGACAATGGCAGCCAGTGCTGCGTGCCTGGCGGTGGTCGCGTGGGGTCTGGTCCGCAACCCGTCGTTGAGCGAAGAGAATGCGAAGCCGCATTTCACCGCTGAAATCGTCACTTTCCTGATCATGGTGGTGGCGCTGCTCGTCAGTGTGCTCGTTCCGGTGACGTCGTACTTCCCGCTGTTTCTTCTCCTGCTGTCGACGCCGATCGAGAAGCTGTGGAACCGAGTGGCGGCGAAATGGAGTCGCGGTGAAGGTGAGATGAGCTAGTCGGCGCGAGCGGTCATCGCGGATTTCTTGGCTTTGTTTCCGCAGATGTTCATCGAGCACCAGCGTCGGTTGTTGCCGCGACTGGTGTCGACGTAGAGGCCGGTGCACCCGTCGCCCTGGCAGGCTTTGACGCGGTCCCGGTCGGCTCCACCGAGCACCGCGATCGCGTCGGCAGCCACTATCGACAAAGCGTCACGGATCGGATTGTCTCCGGCTGATTTCCAGAGGGCCCGGCCACTCTCGAGGACGAGGTGGGCATCACCGAGCTCGGATGCGGTGTTGACGATCCCGACATCGGTGCGTGAGGCACGGCGGTTCTCGCATACGGCGGTTCCGATGCGATGAATGGCCTCACGTAAATCCTGCGCGCCGCGGAGGTCGTCTTCTGTCGCGGTTGCGGGGGCGCCCATCAGATCGTTGGCGCGTAACCATAATTCGAGTCGCTGCGGGCTCGTGAGTCGTTCGAACCTCGAGCCGTTCCGATTGGTGAGGGTGGCGGTGAAGCGGAAGGCGAGCGTGTCGTTGTCGAGTCGAAACACGTCCCGAGCGGATTGATCGGCTCCTGCTTCGTTCACTTTCGTCCTCCTTCGTGGCGAACCATCTCAACCGGTTCGACAGCAACTGTACCCGTGTGAGAGTCTTGAACCGTCTTAGATGGTTCAGCACTTTCGAGAGGGAAATCCATGACTTCTGTTTCCGTGGTCGGCTTGGGCGCGATGGGCCGTCCCATCGCTCGAAATCTACTGGGCGCAGGCTTCGACGTGACGGTGTGGAATCGCAGCCCTGAAGCGGTAGCCGAACTGGTCGAGGAAGGGGCGATCGGCGCGAAAACCGTTGCCGAGGCATTCCAGTCCGGTGTTGTGCTGTCGATGTTGGCAGATGATTCGGCCGTGTCTTCGGCCATTCTGGATCCCGCCGTCCTCGCATCCGTTCCGAGTGGAACCGTGCACGTCAACATGGCCACCGTCAGCGTCGACCTTGCCAAGCGCGCCGCCGCACTGCACGCCGAGTACGGCATCGGGTACATCGCGGCGCCGGTGTTCGGACGCGTTTCTGTTGCTCAGGCTGGCCAGTTGAACATCATCGCCGCCGGCGACAGTTCCCTCCTCGAGCGAGTGCAACCCTTCCTCGACGTCATCGGTGCTCGCACGTGGCCACAAGGTGAGCGTCCGGAGCAGGCCAACATCGTCAAGATCATCGGCAATTACCTCATCCTCGCCGCGATTCAATCCTTGGGCGAGGCAATCACATTGGGGGAGAGGTCAGGTGTGGACGGAAGCCAACTCGTAGAACTGCTGACCTCGACGATCTTCCCGGGGCCGGTCTACTCCAGCTACGGAAACCTCGTCGCGACGCGTCAGTACGAGCCTGCAGGATTCACCACAGCTCTGGGCCTCAAGGATTTGAGGCTTGCGCTCGACGCCGCCGACAGCGTCGATCTGGATTTGCCGTTCGGTGGCGTACTTCGAGGCGTGCTCGCTCAGGCTCTGGCGAACGGTCAGGGCGAGATGGACTGGGCGTCTATTGCAGAACTGGTCCGTTCCGGCCAGTCGGGTGAAGGCAGTCCCGAAACACCGACGAGGTGAGCTCGAACTCGGACGGGACGGCGACTTCGGCACTGGCGGAGACCGATTCCGTCCGGACACTACCGCTGGCCGGGTTGTCGGCACTCGCAATGGCAGGCTTCATAGCGATCACAACCGAAACCATGCCGGCCGGACTACTGGTGCAGATCGGGTCAGGGTTGTCCGTATCAGTCTCCGGCGCAGGGCAATTGGTCACCGCATACGCATTGGGTTCCGTCGTCGGGGCGGTACCACTGATCGCATTGACCCGAGGATTGCGACGGCGTGCTGTCCCGGTGTCGGCGATTCTGGGGTTCGGTGTCTTCAATCTGGTGACAGCGCTTTCGTCGAATCCGGTTCTCACCTTGGGTGTTCGGTTTCTGGCCGGTATGGCGGCAAGTGTGGTGTGGGGGTTGCTTGCCGGGTACGCACGCAGGATGTCGCCCCCTCACCTGCAGGGGCGGGCCGTTGCGGTTGCCTCCGTCGGACAGCCGATCGCGTTGGCAATCGGCGTTCCGATGGGGGCGTGGCTCGGGACCCTGGCCGATTGGCGCGTCGTCTTCGCCGTGATGTCGGTTGCTGCGCTACTTCTGGTCGCGTGGATACTCACGGTGATGCCGGACTTTCCCGGGCAACAAGCGGATCGGCAGCTGCCGGTGCGGAAAGTCCTGGTCCTGCCTGGCGTACGACCTATTCTGTTTGTCGCGTTCTTGTGGATCCTCGCGCACAACATCGTGTACACGTATCTGGCGGCGTTTCTGGATCGCATCGGTTTCGGCGATCGGTTGGGAATCGTCTTGTTCGTGTTCGGACTTTTCGCCTTCGTGGGCATCGGTGTGGTCGGGGTGTTCGTCGATCGGGCCCTTCGAAGTCTCACCGTGCTGAGCTTGGTGGTCTTTGCCGCAGCTTTGACGGCGTTGGGCGGCGGCGGTGACAGCTTCGCTGTGATCGCACTCAGCGTTGCGGCGTGGGGTGCGGCATTCGGAGGCGCTCCCACTCTCCTTCAGACGGCGCTCGCGGATACGACGGGCGACGCTGTGGACACTGCGCAATCGGTTTTCGTGACGATCTTCAATTCGGCGATCGCAGCGGGCGGCGTCGTAGGCGGGCTGATCTTGGCGGACAGGGGTGCGGGAGCATTGCCGTTGGTTTCGCTGGTGCTGATCGTCGTCGGTGTTCTTGTGGCCAGTATCCGACAATTCGGACATAGCTTGTGATTCACTTCACGCATGCGAAAGTCATTGCTGGTGGTTGCGCTCGTTGCTACGTGGTTTGTCGCCGGAGCGATGCCCGCGGGGGCTGCGGATGCGAATTGGTCCGGTGATTACTCGCTCAAGCGTTTCGCCGCGACCAAGACGGGCACAAGTCTGGCCGCCAGCCAGTGGGAGCCGGATTTCTCCGATACCTACACGTTCGAGACGGATTGCTCGAGCGGAGTCTGTATCGCCACAGTGGTCGGCGGTCCGGCTCCCGCCAATCCGACGTTGCCGCAGCCTGCTCGATACACCTGGGACGGAACCAGTTGGGTGCACCCCTATGACTGGGAGTGGGATTGCTACCAGGGGGAGGGCGTGCCCAAGGTGTGGGCAGCGGCGCACTCCGAGGCGTATTACACGCCTCAGCCCGATGGCAGTCTGCAAGGTTCGTGGCGTACCGACATCAAGAGTGGTCCCTGCGCGGGATCGGTGATCATGCGCGTCGAGGCGTACCCGGTCGGTCGGTCTACCGGATCTTTCGGTAGTTGAGAACGATCGGCGACTGGATGGTGTTGAAACAAATCTGAGGCGGCGGGAATTGATCGAGCCCCATGCACGTTAATTGAGTCAGTAACGCTCAACTTTCTGCAAGGAGGCTTCGGAATGCCAGCATTCTTCGGGCCCGAGGGTCCCGGTCGCATCGATATTTCCCGGCTCATGAGCAGGGCCACCCAGCAACTCATGGCTGACGCTGCACGTGTAGCGGCTGCTCGCGGTGATTCGGATCTCGATGCACTGCACGTTCTCCGCGTCATGGCGGAGCAGGATCCGGTCCGCACGCTCATGCAGCGCGCCGGAGCCGACCCGAAATCCGTGGTCGACGCCGTCGACCTGCGGCTGCCACAGGGCCGTGAGCAGGGGGCCTACTCTGCTCCTGCGCTCAGCAGCGCCGTCAAAACTGCACTACTCGAGGCTCATCAACTGGCCCGAGCCCTGGGATCGACGTACATCGATCCCGAACATCTCTTCATCGCACTGGCCGGTGACCCCGATCATGTCCCGGGTCGTCTGCTCGCTTCGGCCGGCATCACGCCGGAGAAGCTGCAGGCAGCGGTTCAGAATCCCGCAGCCGGTCCAGTCGAAGACGAGTCCACCACACCGACGCTCGACAAGTACGGCGTCGATCTCACAGATCGCGCCCGCAACGGCGGCGTCGATCCGGTGATCGGCCGCGCCGACGAGATCGAACAGACCATCGAGATCCTCTCCCGCCGCACCAAGAACAACCCGGTCCTGGTGGGTGAGGCCGGCGTCGGCAAGACTGCCATCGTCGAAGGACTGGCCCAGCGCATCGTCGACGGGGATGTCCCGGAATCGTTGGTGGGCAAGAAGATCGTCCAGCTCGAACTCTCGAGCATGGTCTCGGGTACCCGTTACCGCGGTGACTTCGAGGAACGGCTGACCAAGGTGATCGACGAGATCACCGCACACAAGGACGAGCTGATCGTCTTCATCGACGAGATGCACACCATCGCCGGTGCCGGAGGCGGCGCAGACGGTGCGATGGACGCCGGAAACATCCTCAAGCCCAAGCTCGCTCGCGGTGAACTGCACATCGTCGGCGCCACCACGCTCGACGAATACCGTAAGAACATCGAGAAGGATCCCGCGCTCGAGCGGCGCTTCCAGCCCGTACAGGTCGGGGAGCCGTCGATCGAGGACGCGATCGCCATCTTGAGCGGCCTGCGCAGTCGGTACGAGGATCACCACAAGGTCCATTACACCGACGAGGCGATCACCGCTGCGGTAGAGCTGTCGGCACGTTACATCGGCGACAGGTTCTTGCCGGACAAGGCAATCGACCTGATCGACCAGGCCGGCGCCAGGCTTCGCTTGAAGACGGCCACGGTAGACACCGCTGCGCTGCAGCAGCGTCTCGAGCAGCTCGAGAGCGACAAGGAAAAAGCCGTCGCCGACGAGTTGTACGAGAAGGCGTCGACCCTGCGTGACGAGATCAACGGCGTCGCAAAGCGTCTCGAGAAGGCAGGATCCTCGGTTCCTTCCGAGGAAACGCCGGACGTGACCGCTGAACAAATCGCCGAAGTTGTCGCTCGCGCAACGGGTATTCCGGCAAGCCAGATGACTCAGGCAGAGAAAGATCGCCTGCGCCGTCTGGAAGAGGAACTGCACGGTCGTGTCATCGGGCAAGATGACGCCGTTCGCGCCATCGCGCGTGCCGTGCGTCGTAGCCGGACCGGTATGAGCGATCCGGATCGTCCCGTCGGTAGCTTCCTGTTCCTCGGACCCACTGGCGTCGGCAAGACGGAGCTCGCAAAAGCTCTGGCTGCCACACTCTTCGGAGACGAGAACAAGATGCTGCGCTTCGACATGAGTGAGTTCGGTGAGAGGCACACGGTCAGCCGATTGGTCGGTGCTCCTCCCGGATACGTCGGCTACGGCGAGGCCGGACAGCTCACGGAACAGGTGCGTCGTAACCCGTACTCGGTGATCCTGCTCGACGAGATCGAGAAGGCACACCCGGACGTGTTCAACACCTTGCTCCAGGTGCTCGACGACGGCCGTCTGACCGACGGTCAGGGTCGGACGGTGGACTTCAAGAACACCGTCGTGATCATGACCAGCAACCTCGGCTCGGACATCATCTCGAGCAAGTCCGGTGGACTCGGCTTCACCACGGGTGACGCAGAGTCGGCGGAGAAGCCACTGCGCGACCGCGTGATGGCCAGGTTGCGCGAATCGATGCGGCCGGAGTTCCTCAACCGTATCGACGAGATCGTGATCTTCCGCAAGCTCGACACCGAGCAACTGCACCGGATTACTGATCTGCTGCTCGACGACAGCCGGAAGCGGCTGCAGTCCAAGGGCATCGAGATCGAGTTCACTGCCGACGCGGTGGACTGGATCGCCGAGCACGGGCATCAACCCGAGTTCGGGGCTCGCCCGTTGCGTCGTTCGATTCAGCGTGTGGTCGACGACAAGATCGCCGACATGCTGCTCGACGATCTCCTCGAAGAGGGCGGCAGTATCACCGTCGCGGTTGACGAGGGTGAGTTGGTGTTCAGCTAGGGGCACAGCCCCCTGTGAGCGGTTAGGGAGTCCCAGGACTCCCTAACCGCTCACAGGCGCGTAGCACCCAAAATCTCCGCCGCCAGGGCATCGTTATGCCGGAAGAACCCTGCATTGGTACGGGGACGAGGGAAAGCCGCCGACCAGTTATGGCCTGCAACCCACGGCCCTGCGGCGAAGCGGCGGGGATGAGCAGTGTTGTTCTGGTCGAGAATTCGTGAAGTACCGTCGACGGCGAGCTTCGCCGAACTGTCCACGGTCGCACGAAGTTCGACTGCCTCGCCCCGACGGTGAAGCGTCCGCAGGAGCAAGTCACCGCTCGCGCTGATGGAAGCAACCGGCAAGCGTGCTTCGACGAGGGTGTTCGCGGCCACGATGTCGGTGTGCGACGCACTGCGCGCGACAAAGATCCCAGACCCCGTTGCCGGGTCGATCTCGGTGGAGAACACCGAATCCGGCCCGAGGAACTGGACGATGCCCGCCTCGTTGAGGGCGACCAACTGTTCCAAACGCTCGGGCGGCGGACCACTGGCGATGAAGCTGAAGAACGAATGAAGCCAACCCTCGACGTCCTTGGCGACGGATTCGGCCGGGATTCTGCCGCGCCGCAACAATTCTCCGACGGTCATGTACGTCGACAGCAGCGCTGAGAAGACAGCCGCGTCGGCGCTGAAATACGGGTCCGACCTCCGCGCGACATCCGCCGAGATGTATTCGGTGATCCGGGACTGGACCTCGGCAAGCCCGTCGTAGCGCTCACCGCCGAGTGGGCGGTTCAGCCGCTCGAGATCGATACGGTCTTCCGGCTTCGGGACTGCGTTCTCGACCAGTTCCTGCAATCGAGGCGATCCCCAAGCCAGCGAGGCGAATTCGGCGTCGAACTCCTCCCAGGTGCCCACTGTCCGATCCGGGTGAGATGCAAACAGCTCGTAATAGTGGGCGCCTGCCAGTTCTTTCGACGCCAAGGGCCAGATGTCGTTTCGGAAATCCAACGGTCCGTCGCCGGGAACGAGATCAGCGGTGAAGAACCGCGGTAGCGGTGGCCGCGCGTCAGCGATCGAGTACGAAATCTTGGAATGATACGGCACTCCGCGACGAGATCCGGCATACAACAGGGGTTCCCGACCCGAGGGAGCGTAAGTGAGGACGCCGTCTTCACCGCGTTCGAAGATGCCGCCACGGCTCTCGGCGAGGAGAACCATCCAGTCGATGAAAGCCAGCCCGAGTCCGGCGATCAGAACCGGTTCGCCTTCGGGAATGACATCGGCGTCGAGATCGGCAGTGTAGCCCGGACCCACATACGTCAACCCGTGATCGGACGCGAAGCTGGTCAGCGCGGTTTCACGTGGGGCAGGCAACGCATCGGGGTGCCCTTGTGCGAGAAGGACGGTCGTCGCGTCGATGACAGCTCCGTCGTCCAGATGAACTGTCTGTGTCTCGCCGACGTTCACGATGTCGACCACGGATCGTCGATGAACTCGAACGTCGACGTGCGCTGGCGCGGAGTCGACTGCAGTCTCGAACACCCAGTTCAGGTATCGGCTCTGCAGTGACCTCGATGCAAACGACGACGGGGTGATCGTCGGAACTTCTGCTGCGATTTCTGGGAATTCGGCAAGCTCAGCCGAGCGCTCGGCGACCCATTCCGCGAGGGTCGGACCCGGCAGCACCGGGCCGATCACGGCGGTGGTCTCGTCGGTGAACATCGTGACGTCCGCTGTTGTCGAATTCATCCACAGAAGCGGCGCCTGGCTGCCTCGCCAAATACGGCCGGCACCTGCCGGATACGGGTCGACAACGTGAATGTCGATCGGTGTGGGATCGGCGTTCACCGATTCGTGAGCGAGGATCCGCTCGAGTACGCCGGTCCCGCGGGGTCCACCGCCCACGATCACGATGACAGCTGCTGTCCCCACTGAGGTACGGGGTCGATCGCCTGGCACGAGTCCTCCATCGGACCTGGCAGAAAGCACCCGCACCTCAGCAGAGGGGGTTGCTGCGACGTCACGGAGCCAGGACTCTCGATCGCTCTGGATGGTTAATCCAGCTTATCTTCGGAGAATCGTGAGGCAAGGAATTCCGGACATCAGATCAGCGTGAATCAAACAGTTGTCAATCACTATCTTTCGGTTTGCGTTGCAGGCAGGATCCGAGCGTGAACATCCCCGAAGCCGATTCGTGATCCGCCGACGCCGGGAGCGGTGGCTGAGATGGCGATGGTGTCGCCGTCTTCGAGAAAGGTACGGGTCTCGGAGCCCACAGCTACGGGTTCCTTGCCGCCCCACGTCAGCTCGATGAAGGCGCCGCGCTGATCTTTGTCCGGTCCGGAAATGGTTCCGGACGCGAAGAGATCGCCGGTGCTCGCTGCTGCGCCGTTGATGGTGGTGTGCGCGAGCATCTGCGCAGGCGACCAGTACATCTGGGCGTAGGGCGGCCGGGAGACGACGTGACCGTTCCATTCGACGGCCAGGTCGATGTCCAGCCCCCACTTCTCTTCACCACGCAGATAGGAAAGCGGTTCGGGATCCTGCACCGGAGTGTCGATTCGGGCTGCTTCGAGAGCGAGCAAGGGTACGACCCACGGTGAGATGGAGGTCGCGAAACTCTTCCCCAGGTTCGGACCGAGGGGCACGTATTCCCACGCCTGGATGTCTCGGGCAGACCAGTCGTTCACGACGACGGCGCCGAAGACGTGCTCGGCAAATTCGTCCGGGGTGATGGAATCGCCCATCTTCGAGGGAGTTCCGACGATGAATCCCATCTCGGCTTCGATGTCGAGGCGCCGGGACGGTCCGAAGTCCGGGCTTTCCTGATCGGGTGCCTTCCGCTGTCCGCAGGGACGAACGATGTCGGTGCCGGAGACGACGACGGTGCTCGAGCGCCCGTGGTATCCGACGGGAAGATGCTTCCAGTTCGGCATCAAGGGGGCTGCGTCCGGGCGGAACAACCGCCCGAGGTTGGTTGCGTGATTCTCCGAGGCGTAGAAGTCGACGTAATCGGCCACTGCGATCGGCAAATGCATTGTCACCGAATCAACGGAAAACACTGCATTCGAGTCTATTTCGCTAGTCACGAGCTCCGTGATCCGGTTTCGCACCGATACCCACTGATCTCGTCCCTGAGCCATGAACGCGTTCAAAGTCGGTTCGGAGAAGACGGAATCACCCAGTGTCGCTGCGAGATCGACCACCGATTCGGCGACGCGCACACCGACACGCGGTAACCCTCCCGCGGGGGAGAAGACCCCGTACGGCAGATTGTCGAGACCGAACAGTGAGTCGGCGGGAATGTCGATGGTCGTGACAGTCATATGAGAGTTCCTTCGGTTTTGTCGGAGCGGACGATCAACCCGAGGCCTTCCAGCTCGGTCAGAGGGTCCGAGATGCTGCAGGTACCGAACGAGAGGAATCGGCGACGCACCTCGCCGGCCTCGTCCTCGGTGAGGTCGGCCAGGGCTTGCGCGATCGATTTTCCATCGCGCTGAGACAGTGCAGCAACAATTTCCGAACGATCGGCGCCCCGCCTCGCCGCGTCGACGGCCACCATGATGTTGAGGAAGCCGTGTTGCTCGAAGCCTGTTTCCGGATCGGTGTTGCGCACACCGTGGTGCAGTCCCGCAGTCGCCTTGAACGGGATATTCGCTCGGACAACGGATATCACCGCATCGGCGAGCTCTTCCTCGTTCGGGTACGCCTCGGCGACAATCCCGCCGGTGCGAAACTTTGCGGAATGCCCGGCAGTTTCGAGAGCTGCCAGATAGCCCGCGCGCCGATCACCTCGAGGCACCTCGACAAAAATGTCGACGTCGGGATGAGCGGCATGGACACGAGAGAGTTCCTCGAAGGCCGCATCGGCGTCCAACCCGTCAGGAATTCCCACCTCGACGGCGGCGACGTGAACACCAGGGATGGCGAGCGCGTTCGAGAGTGCGGCCGCCGTATCGGATGGGCCGGCCGGCACGGTCAGACTCAGCGTCACCGGGCTGTCCGCTGAAACGTACGCAGCCAGTTCGCTCAGTCGCGGCGCGGGAAAAACGAAAGGCCCGACCAGTGCGTCGTAATCCGCCTGCAGGTAGGCGGCGTGGGCCGGAATTGCCTCGGCGAGAGGAGCATTGCCGGGTGGGAAGAGTGCTGCGTCGTCGCACAGGCCACGCAGGAGTGGGGAGATGATCGTCATTGCCGAGGCCCCCGCCCTGCCCAACTCCAGGCGTACGCTGCGTCCTCGCAGGCCAGGGCTCCCTCACCCAATTCGAGGGGCCGGAACGTATCGACCATCACGGCGAGCTCGTCGAAGAACTCGGCGCCGATGCTCCGCTCGTAGGCGCCGGGTTGTGGTCCGTGGGCGTGGCCGCCGGGATGAATCGATATCGAACCCAGTCCGATGCCGGAACCCTTGCGCGCCTCGTAGTCACCGCCGCAGTAGAACATGATCTCGTCCGAGTCGACGTTCGAGTGGTAGTACGGCACCGGGATCGACAGGGGGTGGTAGTCGACCTTGCGCGGAACGAAGTTGCAGATCACGAAGTTGTTCCCCTCGAACGCCTGGTGCGCCGGCGGCGGTTGGTGAACACGGCCCGTGATCGGCTCGTAGTCGGAGATGTTGAAGGTGTACGGGTACAGGCAGCCGTCCCAGCCGACGACATCGAAAGGGTGCGTGGGATAAACCATTCGGGTGCCGACGATGCCCGCCGACGTTCGGTGCTTGACCAGTACCTCGACGTCGGTTCCTTCGGCGATCATGGGCGCGATCGGTCCGTGCAGGTCTCGTTCACAGAACGGTGCGTTCTCGAGCAGCTGGCCGAAGCGGGAAAGATAGCGCTTGGGCGGGACGATGTGACTGTTCGCCTCGATGGCGTAGGCACGAAGTGGCTTGTCACCCTTGGGGATCCATCGATGCGTTGTGGACATCGGGATCAGGACGTAGTCACCTTCACTGGCCTCGAGTGCACCGAAGACGGTCTCGACGGTCGCCTCGCCAGATTCGATGTAGACCATCTCGTCGCCGATTGCGTTGCGATACAGGGGAGATGGCGCTGCCGCAACGACGTAGGATAATCGCACGTCGGCATTTCCGAGGATGAGACGACGGCCGGTTACCACGTCGGTCTCGTTCCAGGTGCTTTCGGGAAACAGCGTGTGGAGTTTCAGATGGCGCGGTTTGAGGGGATGGTTGGGGGTTGTGCTCTGATCGCGCAGTTCCCAGACCGTTGCGTCGACGATGGCCGACGGGATCTCGCGGTGGTACAGCAACGAAGAATCCGAGGAGAAACCTTCCTCTCCCATCAGTTCTTCGTAGTAGAGGTTGCCGGACTCGTCACGGTGTTGGGTGTGACGCTTCGGTGGGATGTTGCCGAGTTGTCGATAGAACGCCATGACGGGGCTCCTTCTGTGCTGTTCTGCCTGGCTCACCTCCACCAGATAGTAAACACATTAACTAAAATGATGTGATGAGCGCAACCCTCCAAGGGGGTTGGGGTCTATGTCAGTTACGTCCGCGTACGTCGAACTGGCTGCGGTTGGTGATCAGTTTGTCCAGGAGCATGACAAGAATTCGCTGTTCGGCCTCGCTCAGGACGCTGACCCAGGCGTGTTCGCGTTCGTTCTGCTCGCGAAAGGCTTCGACCATGGCTTCTCGGCCCTTGTCGGTCAGGTACAGCTGGACGGAACGGCCGTCGTTCTCGGTGGGCCGACGATCGATCAATCCGTCTGCCAGCAGCGACTTGGACAGATTGGAGACCGCTGCCCTACTCATGCCGGTGAGCTCGGCGGCAGCCTTCGGCTCGATCGGACCGGCCAGCCAGGTGACGAACAACAGCCTGAAGGAGGACCATGACCAGCCGCGAGGGCGGTGGATCGACGACTCGAGATCGTAGGTGACCACGTTGGAAGCCCGATTGAGTGTCAGTAGTACCTCGGTGGCCAGCTGGTCGCGAAAGCCGTGTTCGGTGGCCAGTCGCTTGTTGGCCAGTTCGATGAACGACCAGAAGTTCAGCACGCCGACGGTTGGCTGGTCATCGGTTGTCCGGTCAGTCATGGACTAACCCTAGCGCGATCTGCAGTTGATTAATCCGTGTATTAGATCTCGGGGTTACGATGAAACTTCGCAACCCGGCACTGCGGTCAGGAATCTGAACTATCGTGACGCGCGTGACTGCGCGCAGCGACGAGTTTCCCTTGGACGTCGACCTCATGTCGGTGGGGCAACTCGAGCGGAGAGGACGACTGACCACGGCGGTGGTCGAGATGCTGGCCGAGATGCCGTCGGATCGAATCCAGATGAAAGACGTCTCGGAGCGTTCAGGCGTCGCACTCGGAACGCTGTATCGCTACTTTCCGACCAAACAGCAACTTCTGGCTGCGGCGATGACGGCGTGGAGCGGTCTCGAATCGGTCCGTCGTCCTGAGAAGTTGCGGGCAGACGGTGGTGAGAACAACGCGTACGAGCGGGTTCTGGCACTTCATCGCCGCGAGATGAAGGCATTCGAGCGTAGGCCCTACTTCGCTCGGTTGGAGATCGAACTCCATTCGTCCTCGGATCAGTTCGTGATCGAGTCGTTGGATCTGCGCGCAGTGGCACATCGGAGAATGCTGTTCGAGTTGATGGACGGCGTCCCGGCCGAGACGGCGAGGGTTGCGGCCGTGGCAATAGGCGGCACGATGTTGACGGCCCTTGCGCTGTGGACCAGTGGCCGGATCGGATTCGCAGAGGCCCAGCGGAACGTCGAAGACGTCATCGGACTGGTAATTCGCTGAACGGTTGCAACCTAGAATTCAGTTCTTGTTTCTGCTGTCATGAACGCGAATTATCGCTTCGGCTTTGTGAAAACGAAGACGCAGGACGAGACCTTACCTAGAATTCACTTACAAATATGTCGGGGTGTCCGATCCAGGGATCGACGTATCCGTGAACTGTGAAAGTGAGTCGCAATGAAGCGCTCGTACCGAGTCCGCGCTCGAATCTGGATGGTTGTCCTGGCGTCGGCGACGCTGGTGGTGACGGGGTGCGCCGGTAGCAGCCAAGGTACGACCACGGATGCATCGGACGTGACGGTCGGAGTTGTCGGTGACCAGAACAACGGGGGAGAGCCGCGATCGGGTGGCACCGTGTCGTTTGCCACCTACAACGGGATCAGCAGTCTCGATCCGGCTGACCGTCAGGACGGCGGCGCTACCGGTGGTAGCGAAATGGCAGCCATCTACGACCTTCTCATGCGCTTCGATACGTCGGCGGGCGAGTATGTTCCCCACTTGGCTCAGTCGTTGTCGGCCAACGGCGACAACACGGTGTGGACACTGAAATTGCGCGACGGCGTCACCTTCAGCGACGGCACTCCGATGGACAGTGCGGCAGTCCTGTGGAGCATCGATCACTATCTGCAGAAGAAGGGAACTCACGCGCTGGTGTGGAAGACCGCTGTGCGCGAGACGAATTCACCGGATCCGAGTACGGTCGTCTTTACATTGGCGCAGCCGTGGGACGAGTTCCCGATCATGTTCACCACCGGTCCCGGCATGATCGTCGCGCCCTCGTCGATGGCTACCGGCACGTTCACCCCGATCGGGGCAGGCCCGTTCACCGTCGAGAAGTTCGCCTCCCAGGACGAATTGGTGCTCGCTGCCCGTCCGACGTACTGGGACGGGGCGCCGTACCTCGAGAAGTTGCGCTTTCCGGCAATCGTCAACGAGAAGAGCAAACTGGAAGGATTGCACACCGACGGAATCCAGGTTGCCTATCTGAAGTCTCCCGACTTCATTCACGAGGCTTTCGAAGCCGGTGATCCCGGATTTGTGTACTCGGCCAGCATGGCCGGAGTTCTGGCAATCAATCAGCGCGACGATCGGGCAGCGAAGGACGAGCGCGTGCGTAAGGCGATTGTCGCTGCGGTGGACCCGAATACGTTCAACGAGCGAGTTCAGGGCGGCTTCGGCGAACCCGGCACCGACATGTTCGCGTCGTGGTCGCAGTGGCACGGATCGGTGGCCGGGAACGGCTTCGACCCCGAGGCGGCCAAGAAGTATCTCGCCGAGGCGAAGGCGGACGGTTACGACGGAAAACTGACGTACGTCGGGATGAACGATCCGGCGACGCAGCGCAGCGCACTGACGTTTCAGTCGCTCTTGCAGGCAGTGGGTTTCACGGTCGACATCACCTACGCAACCAGCATCAACGATCTGATTTCCATGCTGTACGCAAAGCATGACTACGACGTGTCCTACTTCGCGTTTAACGTGCTGGAAGAGTCACCGTTCGTGCGTATGTACGGCAACCTGTTCAGCGAATCGCCGTCGAACATCCTCGGTTACAAGAACGCTCGGATGGACGAGTTGCTCGGCAAGCTGCAAACAGCGTCGGGCGAGGATGAGCGGCGAGCCGTCATCGACGATATTCAGACCGTGGTCAACGAGACGGCGCCGATGGCCGTGGTCAACTCCGGCAAGGTCTTCATCCCGTGGCGCGAGAACGTCCACGGAGTGACCCCGAGTGCGGACGGGATTCTGCTCTTCGGCAACACGTGGTTGAGCTGACCCCCGTGCGCCTTTTTGGTAGTGCCCACTACCAAAAAGCCGCACAGGGGCTTTGCCCCTATAGCTCCGCTCGTACCAACTTCGCGGCTTCGACGAGGTTACGCAGTGACGCCTCGACCTCGACGGAACCGCGGGTCTTCAAACCGCAGTCCGGGTTGACCCACAACCGCTCGACAGGAACAGCTTTGAGTGCCTCACGCAGGGATTCGGCAATCTCGTCGACGCTCGGCACCCGCGGCGAGTGGATGTCGTAGACACCCGGCCCGACGCCGAGGTCGAACCCGACCGAACTGAGATCGTCGAGGACCTCCATGTGTGAGCGCGCCGCCTCGATGGACGTGACGTCCGCGTCGAGGCCGGCGATGGCGCCGATCACCGCTCCGAACTCGGAGTAGCACAGGTGCGTGTGGATCGCGGTGGAATCCGCGACGCCCGAGGTAGCCAACCGGAAGGCGCCGACCGACCAGTCCAGGTAGGCGCGCTGATCCTCGGCACGCAGTGGGAGTAGTTCTCGTAGAGCCGGTTCGTCAACCTGGATGATTCCGATTCCGGCGGCCTGCAGGTCGACGGTCTCGTCTCGAATGGCCAGTGCGACTTGATTTGCCGAGTCGGCGAGGGGTTGGTCGTCGCGGACGAACGACCAGGCCAGAATGGTGACGGGTCCGGTGAGCATGCCCTTGACCGGCTTGTCGGTCAGGGACTGCGCGTACGTGATCCAGTCGACGGTCATCTGTTTCGGGCGGGAGACGTCGCCGTACAGAATCGGCGGACGCACGCAGCGGGTGCCGTACGACTGGACCCAACCGTTGGCGGTGGCGAAGAATCCGTCCAACTGCTCCGCGAAGTACTGGACCATGTCGTTGCGTTCCGGCTCACCGTGAACAAGAACGTCCAGGTCCAGCTTTTCCTGGAGCGCAACAACTTCGGCAATTTCGGCGCGCATACGGTTGACGTACTCGGCTTCGTCGATCTCGCCCTTGCGCAGTGCTGCGCGAGCGATGCGGATCTTCGAGGTTTGCGGGTACGAACCGATGGTCGTCGTGGGCAGCGGCGGCAGAGAAAGCAGTTCGTCCTGGGCAGCGCGACGTTCGGCGGCGGGCGCGCGACCGGTCGCCGAGTTCAGCACCGCGTCCAGACGGCCTCGAACACTCGCATCATTGAGTCTGCGATCGTCCTTGCGGGTCGACGCGGCCGCTCGTGCCAGAGCGAACTCGTCCTCCACCGACTCTCGGCCCTGTGTGAGAGCGGTTGCGAGAGTTACTACTTCCTTGACCTTCTCGGTGCCGAACGCGAGCCACGAGCGCAGGGCCTTGTCGACATCGGCCTCTGCGTCGAGAGTGTACGGAACATGCAGCAGGGAGCACGATGTGGAGACGGCAAGAGTATCCACGCTGCCCAACAGAGCACCCAACGTGCTCAGTGCCGAATCCAGATCCGACCGCCAGATGTTTCGTCCGTCGACCACACCGGCGACGACCAGTTTGCGGGCGAGTTCGGGGACGGAGCCGATCGAATCCTGACCGGCCACCAGGTCGACGGCAAATCCTTCGACGCCGGTGGACGCAAGCGCGGGCAGCGCCTCACGCAGCGAACCGAAGTACGACGCCAACAGGATCGACGGCCGCTCGGACAGCGCTGAAAGCTGTTCGTACGCAGCGCGTGCCGCTTCGATTTCCTCGTCGGTGCGATCGCCCACGAGGGCTGGTTCGTCGAGCTGAACCCAGCTCGCACCGGCCTTCGCGAGCCGACCGAGTAGATCCGCGTAGAGGGGGAGTAGTTCTTCGAGTCGCGAGAGCAGCGGCTCGTCGGTGCCGACAGCCTTCGAGAGCAGCAGGAAGGTGACCGGTCCGATGACGACCGGGCGGGCTGCAATGCCGTCGGAAAGTGCTTCTGCCAGTTCGGACAAGACCTTGGACGGGTCGAGTGCGAACGTGGTGGACGGCGAGATCTCCGGCACCAGGTAGTGGTAGTTGGTGTCGAACCACTTCGTCATTTCGAGCGGCGCGATGGTGTCCGTCCCACGGGCAGCGGCAAAGTAGCGGTCCAACGGATCGGCGACCGACGCGACGCGGTCGGGCAGCGCGCCGAGAAGAACTGCGGTGTCGAGCATCTGGTCGTAGAAGGAGAAGGTATTGACCGGGACTGAGTCGAGGCCCAGGTCACGGAGGTCGGCCAAGCCCTGCCGACGGAGGTCACGGGCGACAGCCTGCAGGGCGTCGGCGTCGATGCGCCCTGCCCAGTAGCTTTCGGTTGCCCGCTTGAGTTCTCGATGAGGACCGATGCGCGGTGAGCCCAGCACGGTCGAAGTGAATGTTGTTGTCACGGAGTTTCTCCAGATTGCCAATGCATTGATGGCCACTGCCGGCAGACGGGTATACCTCACGAGACCCCGAGTTTCAGCGGGCAGCACTGCCCGCACCGCACACGAGGTCCGATGGAGATCTACACGCCCATTCCACGAGGCGGTGGACCGTCGGGCACGGCGTGCCCGACACAGTCGGCAGGTCTTCGGACTCGCGGGCACTCGATCGAGTTGGATCGAACCTACTGGCCGTCGCTTCCCAGGCGGATGCCCAGTGCACATGAACGGCGGTCGTTCCTGCTTACCGCTGCGGGACAGTCCCGGATTTTCACCGGGTTCCCTCTCACCCCGACAGCTTGCGCTGACGGAGCTTCGACGCCGGGACCGGTCTTCGGGGCTCCTCATGACCGTGCCGGGCGAACCAGCTGCATCGACCAGCATAAGGCCAACCCTCCCTGAGCAGTCAAGGAGAGTCGGCGAAGGGCGCTATGCGCGTGACATGTAGGAATTCGAGTCCGGTGGTACGCGCGGAAGATTTTCGGAGGAACGTAGATTCTCCGCCATTTCGACAAGCAGATCCTGTGAAGACGGTGAGAGGTCGACGACACGGGAGGTGAGGTTCCGCAGGCGCACGTTGTGCAGCTGTTCGAGGAGGGAGAGGTCTGCCTCGCCACCTGAGATCGCGGGCGGAGTGTGATCGGACGGGGCGTAGAAGTAGTCCGGATGGACCTTGAAGAAGTGGGCGAGGGCGGCAACCACTTCGGGTGACGGATTGGTTCGGACGCCGGTGCGCAGTTGCGACAGGTACGGCGTCGAGATACGGCAGCCGAACTCGGTCATGCCGCGAACGACCATCGCGTTGGTGACGTGAAAGTCGGCAGTCTCGAACAGCGAGTTCAAGCGATCGTTGAACTGGTTCGACATGAGACGTCCCTTCCCCCGCTACGCACAGGCTCCGTCGGTTCAATTAACTGCATCATAGCCAGTTATCGAACGATTAGCTGTTTCAGATTCTCGCGAAGCGGTCGTTTGCAGGGAAAATCCCTAGGGTAGAAGGTCCCTACTTTGAGTGATCTGGACAAATCGCCATCACGAATCGAACGGCGAACTATTTGCCGGGGAAGGCTATTCCAGACGCGCGGATCAGAGCCAGCCGTTCGACTCGGCGATTCTGACGGCTTCCGCGCGCGTCGACGCACCCGTCTTACCCATCGCGGATGACAGATGATTTCGAACTGTCCCTGCGGACAGGAAGAGCGCCCCTGCGATGGCTGCCACGGGTGCGCCGTCGTGAGCGGCGCGCAGTACTTGGGTCTCACGCTCCGTCAGGGGCGACTCGCCGCTGACGAGGCTGTCGGCCGCAAGGGTGGGATCGACGACGCGCAGTCCGGCGTGGACACGCCTGACCGCGTCGGCAAGCTGCCTGGCGGGGGTGTCCTTGACGACGAACCCGCCGGCCCCGGCGTGCAGGGCTTTACGAAGAAATCCGGGACGGCCGAACGTGGTGACGATCAGAACCCGGGTGTCGGGTGCTGCCTCGCGAAGGGCCGCCGTCGCGGCGATTCCGTCCATGCCGGGCATCTCGACGTCCAGAAGCGCGACGTCCGGGCGGTGTTCGAGAACGGCGGACACCACCTCGTCGCCGCGACCGACCTCGGCCACCACGGACAGGTCGGATTCCAGATCGAGCAGCGCGGCCAAAGCTCCTCGCACGAGCGCCTGATCGTCCGCCAAGAGCAGCCGTATGGTTGCTCGATCGCCCTGGCTGTTCACTCTGTCTCCTGTTCGACTACCTGAAGTGCAAACCCCTGCGGCTGGGGATGAGTGATGATCACTCGTGCGCCCGACGCTCCGGCGCGCTCGCGCAATCCGATCAGACCGTTTCCGGAAGACGTCGACTCGGCCCCTCGTCCGTCGTCGACGACCGACGCACTATTCTCGTCGACCGTGATCCGGCAGTGGGTCGCACCGCTGTGTCGAACGACGTTGGTGACGCCCTCACGGATCGTCCATGCAAAGAGTTCCCGAAGACGCGTGGGAACCATGTCGGTGCTGCTCGGCACGTCGTCTTCGATACCTGCCGCACGCAAAGCCTCTCGCGCTCGGGCTATCTCGACGGGTAGCGAAATCCCACGAAATCCTTCGACGGCCGAGCGCACGTCTGCCAACGCGTCACGAGAAAGTCTTTCGAGGTCGTCGAGTTCGTTGCGCGCACGTTCGATATCGACATCGAGTAGGCGATTGGCCAGTTCGGCTTTGATCGTGATGACGGTCAGCGAGTGCCCGAGGATGTCGTGCAGATCGCGCGCCATCCTCGTTCGCTCCTCCATGATTGCCCGCTGCTCCTGCTCTTCGCGTTCATGGAGTATGGCGAAGTTGCGGCTGATCAGGGACATGATTCCCCAGGTCGCGAACGCGGCCGCGCAGACTCCGAGTGAGAGTCCGGAGTAGTTCCCCCATCCGGACGAGAGGCTGACTATCTCCACGGAGGCCGCGAACACCAAGGCGAGAATGCCGCCGGCGACGGTCGGCAACAGTGTCACCGCTGTCACCGCGAGGTACGGTGCTGCTGCCAAACCTGTCGGCCCGACGCTCACGATCATCACGGCGGCCAACGCGGTCAAGGCGGCCAAAGTCAGTGCAGCTTCGCGAATCGTCGGCCGAGTCATCGTCATTCGACGCCGCTGCTGCGTTGTGGCGAAGGTGTAGAGGTAGAGGGCACTGAAGGCGATCGTCGCGAGAATCCCTGTCCAGCCGCGCAGTTCGTCGCGTAGATTCCATCCCTCGATCAGCGGCCCGCCGAGAAATACCATCCAGACCGCCGCGAAGAGAACGCCGAAACGATTCCGCCGCGGGAGCGCGACGGAATCTTCTCGGTCAGTCGTTTGCGACAACTACACACGCTCCGTATCTCGTTGGAACCGCCAGATCGCTCCGCCGGCGAAGATGGCGAACCACACCAGGATATTGACGATCCAGGTCCAGTGAATGCTATTGCCCGTCAACGGTGCGTGGGCGAGGGCGTTGATGCCGAACATCGGGGTGAACTGTGCGATGGTCGCCCATACGGAACCGTCGGTGAGTGGTACGAAGAGTCCGCCGCCGAATGCGAGCAGAGCCAGTCCCGGTCCGAGCAACTGCATGACGTTCTCACTGGGGAGTAGGTACCCCATGAACAGGCCGAAGGCCGCGAAGATCGACGATCCCAGCCAGGCGATCAATGCCGTTGTGAACCAGAGTGATCCGTCCATCTGCGCCGAGGTGAACGCGCCGACGACGTAGACCACGAGAATCGAGACGAGACCGAGCAGCATCGCCATGATCAGTTTGACGGCGATGTAGGCGACCGGGGTCAGGGGAGTCAGCCGAAGTTGTCGGCTCCACCCGGACGCTCGTTCGATCGAGACCATCGCGCCGCCGCTGGTGGTGGCCAGCATCGCGCCGTACAGGGCCATGCTGATCATGATGTACGCGGCGACATTGCCGTGCCCGATCCCGTGGTCGTCGTCGCCTTGACCGAGACCGAAGACGAGGAAGAAGACAACCGGCATGACGAGCGTGAAGATCATCGTGCGCCGGTTGCGAGTCAGGCGACGAAATTCCAGTCGCAGTAGCGTCTTGTTGAATCCGCCGAGAGGTACGACGGTTCGCTCGGCTCCGTAAGTGTTCGCATCGGTTGCAGTGGTCATCACTTCTGTCCTTCGGAGTTGTTCGACGTGAGTGCGATGAATGCGTCTTCGAGGCCACGCGAGACGATTTCGAGATCGCGAGCCTGCGTATTGGTCAACAGGAACCGTGCAACGGCATCGGTGTCGCCCGAGTGCACGAGCAGCGACTCACCGCGCACCTCGACGGCGTCGGAGTTCGGTATGGCTCGCAGGAGTTCGTCGGTGATGCCTGGAACAGTCGCGCGCAGGGTGCGCCCGGACGCCATCGCCTTGACCTCGGCGGTGGTCCCGTCTGCGACCACGGTGCCTTGCCTGACCAGGATGATGCGGTCGGCGTAGACATCGGCCTCTTCGAGGTAGTGCGTCGCAAAAAGCACAGTGCGACCGTGATCTGCGTCGGCGCGGATGGCGGACCAAAAGTCCCGACGCCCTTCGACGTCCATGCCGGTGGTGGGCTCGTCGAGAATGAGCAATTGCGGGTTCGACAGCAACGCCATCGCAAATCGCAACCGCTGTTGTTGTCCGCCTGAGCATTTGCTGACCAGGCGATCGGAGATGTCGAGGATTCCGGCTCTCCCCAGCACTTCGTCGACCGGACGGGATTGGGAGTACAGGCTGGCGGTCAGCTGCACAGTCTCGGCAACCGTCAGCTCTTTCAGTAGTCCGCCGGTCTGCATGACTGCCGAGACGAGTCCGCGGGCAATCGCCGATCGAGGTGACATTCCGAAGACGCTCACCTCGCCTGACGTCGGCCGGGACAGGCCGAGGATCATGTCGATGGTTGTCGTCTTGCCTGCGCCGTTCGGGCCGAGGAACGCGACGATCTCGCCGGGGCGGATGCTCAGGTCGATACCTTTGACGGCGTCGACGGTTCCGAAACTCTTGCGAAGCCCGGTCAACCGGACGGCGTCGTGTGCCGATCCTTCAGTGAGTGTATGCAGTGCCTGTGGTGAATGCCGTGCCTGTGTTGAGGTCATACATAGAATCTGCTCGCTTCGAGGTCGTGATCCCTCGTCCGTCCGTCATTCTTCTGCCATGACATTTGTCATCGGGTCGGCCGGTATCTGTTTCGGTGCAACCTGACCGAGGCGCGCGAGGACCAACCCCGCGATGATTGCTGCGCCACCTACAGCTTGGAGTGCGGTGACGGATTCCCCGACCAGGATCCACGCGGCGACGACCGCGCACAGCACTTCGGTCAGCGCTACCAGAGACCCGATTGTCGGCCCCAGCAGCGTGATCGCGGCGATACCGGTGAGATAGGCAATGACAGTGCTGACCAGGACCAGGACCACCACCGGCAGCCACACGTTCACCGAATGGTCTGCCACGACTGCGTTCGAGGCCGAGAACTGGAGGGGGAGGACGCCTACGAGTCCGAGCGCGCCGATGACCACTGCACTGACCGTGAGCCCCGATGCCGCGAGCACAACTGGATGGAGATCACCGTCCGCACGTTCGGAAATGACGAAATAGACTGCAAGGCATGCCGCGGCGGCCAGTCCCCAGGCGACTCCGACGGCACTGATCTCTGCCGATCCGAAGACGTCGATCACCACGGCGGCGCCGATCAAGGCCACCGCCGCACCGAGAAGCGTCTGCACGCTCGGACGTGCGCCCTTGGTTATCCACACCCACCCGATGACGATGATCGGTGCAAGGTACTCGAGAAGCAATGCGACGCCGACCGAAAGATGTTGCACGGCATTGAAGAAGCACAGTTGAACGCCCGAGATCGCGAACACCCCGTACAGCAGTACCGTTCGCGTGTGGGTGCTCACCTGTCGTAGGCGAGGCCATTGGGTGGCTACGGCGATCACCATCATCACCAGTGCGCCGCCTGCAACGCGCGCGAACACTGCGCCGCCGGGGGACCACCCTGATTCGATGAGAGATTTCGCGAACGGGCCCGATACGCCGAATGTTGCCGCGGACAGCAGAGCGAAGATCAAGCCGTTGCGAGAGTTCACGTCGTCACCCGTCAGGAGTAAAAGCGATTACGATGCTGACATTAGGTTGATACGGCTCAGGAGTCAAAGTGCATTTTGCTGGTGACACGGAATCGGCGCTCGTCTTCGCCGCGTCGTTGGTCAACACGGCCCGCGGCGGGGCCGAACTGCTTCCGGATCAAGAGGAGCTGACACGGTTTCTCGACGCGGATCGCTGGACCGGCAGGCGGGACGGCACACCGGAGGAATTGACGGCGGTTCGTGCGCTGCGTCCACGACTGCGAAAGTTCTGGGAAGCCGCGGGAGTGGACGACGCCGTCGAGGTGGTGAACACACTGCTACTCGAATCGGGCGCGAGGCCGCGGCTCACCAGGCACGATGATCTCGGCTGGCACCTGCACGTCACCGCTGACGATTCGCCACTGGTGGACCGGATGGCCGCAGAAGCGGCGATGGGTGTGCTCGATCTGATCCGAACCGACGAATTCTCGAGGTTGCGATGGTGCGAGGCCCCGGACTGCGAAGCGGTCTTCGTGGATTTGTCGCGCAATCGTTCGAAGCGATACTGCGACACCGGAAACTGTGGGAACAGGGCGCACGTCGCCGCCTATCGTGCCCGTAAATCCGGGGCGTGACCAAGCGGCGTTCGGAGGGATAGAACCAGGCTGAGTGAATACCTTGTCGGGAGCCAGGATCGGTCTAGCGTTGTGAATTCGGAACAGATTTCGCGAAGCCAGGAGGATGGTCGGTGGCCGATCGTAGGCGTCCACTCAAGACGGTGACCGGTGTCAGCGGGGCGGTGAGTATCTACGACGCCGCGATCGATCCGACGACTTCGACGGTCGCGTCCGCGATCGACGTCGCAAAGACGGCCGAGGCGAACAAGATCGACGGACTGTTTGCCGCCGACCTGCTGAGTTTCGGTGCGCAGGGCGCGATCGGTGCGCAGGAGCCGTTGATCTTCCTTGCCGCGCTGAGTGCGGTCACCACCCATGTGGGGCTCATCGCCACCGTCACGACGACGTTTCATCACCCATTCAACCTGGCACGGTTGTTCGGCACCCTGGACCACGTCAGCAATGGTCGAGCCGCATGGAATGCCGTCACTTCCTCACTCGGAGAAGAGAACTACAGCGACCTGGACCTGCCGAGTCCGGAGGAGCGGTACGCCCGAGCGGCCGAATCGCTCGAGGTGGTCAACGCGCTCTTCGACAGCTGGAAGCCCGGCGCCTTGATCCGGGGAGAGGGCTCTGCGGTGCTAGATCCGTCGAGGGTGGTCCCCATCGAGCACCGAGGCAAGTACTTCACCGTGCAGGGGCCGTTGAACATTCCATCCCTGCCGCAGCGTCGTCCGGTCCAATTCCAGGCAGGCCAATCTGCCGGAGGTATCGAACTGGGTGCTCGCTTCGCCGAGGTCGTATTCACTTCTCTCGCAACCTTCGAGGACGCGGTCACCTACACGAAGACCATCCGCGCCAGGGCGGCAGAGTTGGGGCGTGGGGACGAACTGCCACTGATTTTCAGCTCGTTCCACGCAACGTACGGCGCTACCGAAGCCGAAGTCGAACGATTGGTCAGAGAAGCCGAGGAATCGACGGACTTCGACGCCGGACGCACCAGGCTTGCCGACATGTTCGGCGGTGACGTGGATTTCTCGGAATTGCCGCTGGATCGGCCGATCCCGGAGTCGTTGTTGCCGGACCCGTCGTCGGTGAATCGACGACGGGGCCGGGTCGAGATCTTCGGCAAGCTCGCATCACAAGGAAAGACTCTGCGTGAGTTGATCATCGCGTCCAAGGACACCGGCCACTGGGCAGCGGCGGGCACCCCGGAACAGCTCGCGGACGCGATCGAGGAACGATACGACGCGGGCGTACTCGACGTCATCACGCTCGGCGACCTTGCCGATCCGCGTACACGCGATTTCGTCACGAACGGGCTGCTGCCGGAGCTGCGCAAGCGCGGAATCGTGGGATCCGACTACGTCGGCGGTACCTTTCGCGAAAACCTCGAGTTGCCACCGCTGCCACCGGTTTCCGGTGTCTAGTTGTTGGAAGCGAGTGAGCGCATGAAGAACATGAGGTTGGCCGGTCTTTCCGCGAGGCGACGCATGAAGTAGCCGTACCACTGGCTGCCGTAGGGAACGTAGACCCGCAGGTGATTGCCTTCGGCTACCAATCTGCGTTGTTCGCCGTCGCGGATGCCGAAGAGCATCTGGAACTCGAAATCCGCGGCTGTCCGCTCGGTCAGTGTGGCGAGTCCGAGGGCGGCGTCGATCATGGTGGGATCGTGGGAGGCCACCATCGGGTATCCGTCACCTTCCATCAAGACCTTCAGGCAACGCACGTACGACGCGTCGACTTCGGCGGCCTTTTGGAACGCGACGCCGGCCGGTTCCTTGTATGCACCCTTGCACAGCCGAATTCGTGAACCTGATCCGGAGAAGTGCCGGCAGTCGGCCTCGGTGCGGTGTAGGTACGCCTGCAGGACCGTGCCGAGCGTCGGGAAGTCGCGGCGCAACTCTTCGACGATGGACAGTGTCGAGTCGGTGGTGGTGTGATCCTCCGCATCGACGGTGACCCACGCGCCCACTTCGTCTGCCGCTGTGACGATTCGGTGAGCGTTCGCCAGGGCGATCTTCTCGCCGTCACCGGGAAGTGACTGCCCCAACGCGGAGAGCTTGAGCGAAACCTCCAGGGAGTGTTGCGTCCCGGCAATCTCGGAAAGCGTTGCGTACGAGCGGAGAAGGGAGAGATAGGCATCGACGGTAGCTGTTGCCTGAGCCGGATCGGTGGTGTCCTCGCCGAGGTAGTCGACCGTCACGAACCGGCCACTGGTGAGGATGTCGCGCACCGCTGACATCGCTGCGGGTTCCGCGTCCCCGGCGACGAACCTGTCTACAAGCTTGCGGGTCAAGGTCATCCCGGAGACTGTCTTCTCCAGTCGCGACGAGCGTGCCGCCGCGAGGAGCACCGGGCGCAGTGGGTTGCTCAGCGAGACGGCACTCATCAACGGTTCTCGGTCTCGGCTGGATCGACGTCTTGGTGGGGGTAACGATGATCGGTGGGAGGAACGAAGGTTTCCTTGACGGTGCGTGTCGACGCCCAACGGAGCAGATTCTGCGGCGAACCGGCCTTGTCGTTGGTACCCGAAGCCCGCGCACCTCCGAAGGGTTGTTGTCCGACAACCGCTCCCGTCGGCTTGTCGTTGACGTAGAAGTTTCCGGCGGCGAACCGCAGACCATGATGAGCTTCATCGACGGCCGCACGGTCGGTGGCGATCACGGCGCCGGTCAGGGCGTAAGCGGATCCGCTGTCGACGCGCGCGAGGATGTCGGCGTAGGCATTCGGTGCGGAGTCGTCGTAGACGTGAAGCGAAAGGATGGGACCGAAGTACTCGGTGCTGAAGGCTTCGTCGCTCGGGTCGTCACCGAGTAGGACCGTCGGTGAGATGAAGAATCCTTCACGGTCGTCGTAGTCGCCGCCTGCTGCGATGGTGAGGCTGCTGGTCGACTTGGCGCGGACGATCGCGGCGGCGTTTCGGTCGAACGAACGTTGGTCGATGACGGCGCCGCCGAAGTTCGTCAGGTCGGTGACGTCTCCGTACTTCAGCGTCGACACAGTGTCGATGAACGTGTCGCCCATCTTGGCCCACACCGACTTCGGGATGAACGCCCGTGATGCGGCCGAACATTTCTGGCCCTGGTAGTCGAAGGCCCCGCGAATCAATGCCGTCGTGAGTACGTCCGGGTCAGCGGAACTGTGTGCGAGTACAAAATCTTTGCCGCCGGTTTCGCCGACGAGACGCGGATACGTCCGGTAGTTCGAGATGTTGGCTCCGACCTCACGCCACAAACGCTGGAACGTTGCGGTGGATCCGGTGAAGTGGATACCCGCCAGTCGGGGGTCGGCAAGCGCGACCTCGGACACCAAGGGGCCTTCGCCGAGAACAAGATTGATCACCCCGGGCGGGAGGCCGGCGGCTTCGAGTAGTTGCATCGTCAGGTACGCCGCGACGGCCTGCGTCGGTGACGGCTTCCAGATCACGGTGTTGCCCATCAGGGCCGGTGCTGTGGGGAGATTTCCGGCGATGGCGGTGAAATTGAAGGGAGTGATCGCGTAGACGAAACCTTCGAGTGGACGATATTCGACGCGATTCCACACTCCCGGAGCAGAAACGGGTTGGTCGGCGAGTATCTGACGTGCGAACGCGACGTTGAAACGCCAGAAGTCGATCAGTTCGCAGGGCGCGTCGATCTCGGCCTGGTATGCGGTCTTCGACTGGCCGAGCATTGTTGCGGCGGCGATGGTTTCGCGCCACGGGCCGGAAAGTAGATCGGCGGCGCGGAGGAAGACCGCAGCGCGGTCGTCGAACGAGAGGTCGCGCCAGGCCGGGGCGGCGAGTGCGGCGGCGTCGATGGCATCACGAACGTCCGAGTGGGTTGCGCCCGCATACGATCCGAGCACCGAACTGTGACGGTGTGGTTGAACAACGCTCTCTCGCTTACCTTCCGCAGTTCGGTGGATGCCGCCGATGACCTGCCTGATGTCGGTCGGCGATTCGGCCAGTTCGGTCAGTTTCGTACGGAGGCGCGATCGTTCCGGGCTTCCCGGCGCGTAATTGTTCACCGGTTCGTTGGCTGGGTGGGGGACATTGGTAACGGCGTCCATGACGATCCTTCGGCAGACTCAGGAGTGGGCAGTTGTCGTGTCGTGAACCAGTCAAGTCGAAAGACGTCGGCGAGTAATCCGCTGAGCGGCCAAACATCGGTGTCCGTGTTTGTCCGATCGGCTGAACCGTTTTCGCAGGAAAATGCACTATTCTCGAAGTTGAGGCGTTGCGACGGTCCGGGGAGTGGGTGGTACGTGTCTATCCGTGGGGTCAGGCTCGACGCGGTCCTTCGGGCGCTGGGCGGAGCTTTTGTCGAGCTCGTCCTCGCGCCGTCGGGTGATGACGTCTTCGTCGACTCCGTGGTGTTCGCAGAGGTCGGGGACCTCACGCGCCCCAGAACCGCGGCCGTCGAATCCTCTGAGCTCTGGCTCGCTGTCGGTATCGGCGCAGCCGAATTGGCGGCCTGGCTGAACCGCCTCGATCAGAAGGGATCAGCGCCTCGGGCCGTCATGTCGAAGGAGGCCTCGGACACGTCGGTGCGTGCGGCGGCACAGCGCGCCGGGATCGCCTTGATAGCGGTCCATCCGGATGCTCGTTGGGATCGATTGTTCACGACCATCCGGGGCGTGCTCGATCATTCGGTGTCCCGACAGGATTCGGACGACATCGTATTCGGTAGTGACACAGACTTGTTCGAGCTGGCGCAGAACGTCGCCGCAATCACGCGGGGGATGGTCAGCATCGAGGACGAGCATTCCCACGTCTTGGCCTATTCGGCATCGGGAGATGCTGCGGACGAGCTACGTCGGCAATCAATCCTCGGCCGCGAAGGACCTCGCGAATACCTCAGAAAGCTACAGGAGTGGGGCGTCTTCGAGAGCCTGCGGCGAAGCGACGACGTAGTGGAGGTGCCCGCTCACGACGACCTTGCGATCAGGCGACGGTTGGTGGTTCCGATTCGGAGAATATCCGACAATGTCAAGGGGGAGAGCGGTTTCAGCTCTGATCTTCTCGGCACGATCTGGGTGCAGGAAGGCCCGGTTCCCATTGCCGGCGATGCCGACAGCGTGCTCCGCGGTGCCGCGGCCGTTGCTGCTCGGCTGATTTCGCGCATCCGAGACGCGCCGAGTAACGAGGCGATACAGATTCAGCGGTTGCTCGGGGTTCGCGGCGGCGGTGTCGACGTTCCTTCGCTCGCCGCCTCGTTGACCATCCCGATGTCCGGACCGGCGATGGTGGTCGGAGTGGCGAGTATCGGAAACGGTGGGCTGCCGTCTTCGGGCGAACTCGTGTCGTCTTTGCGACTGCACGCCAGCGCCTTTCAGCGTGAATCGCTGGTGAGTGCCGTCGGCACCCGGATCTATGTGCTGTTTCCGCGAACCCAATCCGTGAAATCCACAGTCTCGTGGACCCGCGAAGTTGTCGCGCGTTTGGACAAGGTGTCGCCTTCGGGGCTACGGGCCGCGGTCTCGTCGCCGGTTTCGACGCTTGCGGAGGTGGCCCAGGCTCGGGCCGAAGTGGATCGGGTCTTGGACGGAACGTCGGGGGATGTTCGTGTGACCACCCTCGCGGACTCGCGCACACCGGTGCTGCTGGGCGAAATCATGGACACCATTGCGGCCGACGAGCAACTGCACGATCCGAGAGTCGACGCCCTGGACGTCTACGACAGACGCAACGGGTCGAACATGCGCGAAAGCCTCTCCGTTTACCTCGCACATTCGGGCGATGTCCGACGTGCATCCGAGCAGCTTCGGATTCACCCGAACACCCTCAGGTATCGGATCAAGAGGGTCGAGGAGATCACGGATACCGACCTCTCCGAGCCGTCGGCCAGGCTGTTGATGGAGATTCAGTTGGCGGCATCTGCTCGGGCAGTGAGTTCGCCGAACCTGTCGGACCCCAGCAGTACTCTTCGCGAATGATCGACTCAGCGAAGGTGCCAGGCGCAGCGCGCGCGTATTTCGACGGTGGCGACGTCCGCGGCGTTTTCACCGAAGACGCAGTGGTTCGTGACGACGGCCGTACGTATGTCGGGATCGAAGAAATCGTGGCGTGGAAGTCCGCCGTGTCGACGGCGTTCACCTTCACCCAGAAGATCGAGTCGGTCAACACCCCAGGCTCGGCCGTTGTCGTGTCGGTGAAGGTCGAGGGTGATTTTCCCGGAAGCCCCGTCCAGTTACATCACCATTTCACTCTCGACGGTGATCGGATTTCCGCTCTCACGGTGTGCCCCTGATGCCCACCGCTGACGAACTGCTCGGGAAATCCGTCGTCGCCGACCTGGCAGGCTGTCTAGAGCGAGCCTCCGGTCACACACGCCTCGCCCTCGTTCGGGGTAGTACATCCGAATTCGACGGTATGAGTCTCGGCGAACGTACGCGCGTTGTGCGGGACGCGATAACTGCCAAACTGCCTCAGGATCTTCCGGCCTTCGCCGAGATCATCCGCCGTGCGCTTTCAGAAGAGACCTTCACCGGTTGGATGATCTGGCCGGTGACCGAAGCCGTCGCCGTCACGGCGACACGAAGTGGCTCCGAGTCGGATTTCGACGAGGGAATGGCTCTGCTTGCCGAGTTGACGTCGCGTCTGACGGCCGAATTCGCAATTCGCACATTTCTCGAAACGAACCTTGACCGTTCGCTGGCGATCGCACTCACCTGGACCGGCCATGAAGACGAACACGTCCGGCGCTTGGCGACCGAAGGCACTCGCACTCGTTTGCCCTGGGGAAGACGAGTGAAAGAATTGACGGCGCGTCCCGAGTCGACAATCGTCATTCTCGACGAGCTGTATCGGGATGATTCGGAATATGTACGACGTTCGGTCGCAAACCATCTCAACGATCTCAGTCGTGCTGACGCTGCGCTCGCAGTATCGACTGCGAAGCGTTGGCTGCAGACACCGGATGCCAACACACTGAAAATCGTCAAACATGCATTGCGGACGTTGATCAAGGCCGGCGATCCAGATGCTCTGTCCCTCTTGGGGTTCTCGCCGCCCACCGACGTCGTGGTCGAGGGGTTCGTCATCGACCGCGAAACAGTTGATGCGGGTGGAGAACTCACCTTCGACTTCGCCGTCACGAACAATGGCAGCGAGTCCGTCACCGTCGTGATCGATTACATCGTCCACCACGTAAAGGCCAACGGGCAGACGACGCCCAAGGTCTTCAAACTGACAACACGAACGCTGGAACCCGGGGTGCCGGCCCGTATCGCGAAGAGGCATTCCTTCAAACCGATCAGCACCCGGAAGTACTACGCCGGCGAACATGCCGTCGAGGTGCAGATCAACGGCGTACGCCAGGTGCGAGGTGTATTCCGTTTGGACGCGTGAGGAGATCCGGCCTAGACGCGGAGACCGGCAAATATCGGGATCGGGGCGATGCGGACCGTCGTCCAGATCAACACGAGTGTCAAGATCACAGCCGGTGACCAGCGCAACTGATGCCAGAGCACGACGGGTCTTCCACGGGTGCGGGCGGTCGTCCACGAGACGTACGTGAACGCCAGTGCAAGCAGCATCACGAGGCCAAAGGCATTGAAACGCATCGCTGCACCGAAATCGCCGTGGATGAGGCTGTACGCCATCCGAGTGCTACCGCAACCGGGACAATTGACGTTGAACAGCGCTTTGGTCGGACAAACGGGAATGACCCCACCAGGTGTGGTGGGGTCACTCCAGGAGATGAAGCCGCACAGCGCAATTGCCGTGAACGCAACTGCCGCTGGCGCCTTCAGTGCGGCGAGTCGTGATATGTCATCGTTCTCGGTGTCACCACAATTCGGTGTCATTGCAGTTCGGTGTTTGGCCGTCGATCAGTGTCGCCGGTCGGCGTCGGCGGTCACAGGGAACTCGATCCGGCAAGGACGACGACAAAAAGGAAGTACAGAACAGCGACGGCAACACCTGCGCCGACTGACCACAAGGCGAACTTCTTGGCATCGTCAGCTGATTTTCGCGCAGCGTCGAACTGACCTTGCGCCCACAAAGTGTTGACCTGGCTTGATTTGACGATCGAGACGATGCCGAGCGGGAGGCAGCAGAACACTGTCACGAGAATCGCCCAGACCAGATTGTTGTCCGGCGGAGGGCCGACCGGTTGTTGCTGGCCGTAGTACGGGTTCTGCGTCATTGGTCACCTAGCGTTCGGAGAAACAGGGCGTTCGGAGAAACACCCTCTGACGTGCGAAGAGCACGGGCAGGTGACAACATAATCCGTTTCCGAGTGAGTCAGTATCGACTGTTCGTATGACAGAGAATCCGGTTGATTTCTGATTCGGAAGGCGATACCGAAGACGTCAGCGCATGACCTGTACCTGCTCGGCGATATCAGCGGCCAGGGCCATCGCAGTCAGAGCGAGGCCGTTGTTGAGGTCGTATCGCAGATGCCCGACATGGCCGTCCTGGACAGCGCGGACTCGTTTCCACGTGGGCGACTCGGCTTCCACAGCGTCGGGGTTCTGTAGCAAGACGAAGTCGGCCTGGTCGAAGATCGCAAGCTCCTCGAGGCTGTAGAAAGTCGAATCCTTCCGATCAGGTGCGGCATGGGCAGCGTCGGTCAAGACGTTCAAGCCGAGGTCCTGCGCAACCGAGACGGCGAACGTGTTGTTCTGCAGCCAGATCTGACCGCTGTCTGCGCCGGCGATCGCAATCGACTTGCCTTCGAGGAGACCACCGATCTTGGCCCGCGCTTGTGCAAGTTCGGCGTTGTATCGGGCGATGACGCGTTCGGCGACTTCGCGGCGATCGAGAGCCGTGAGCTGCGCGGTCATGGCCTGCTTCCACGACGAGCCCGTCGTGCCCTCGTCGACGACGAGCACCGGTGCGATGTCAGTGCCGAGCAGGCCCTTGTCCTGGTAGTAATTCCACCAGCCTTTCCCGACGACCAAAAGATCGGGGTCGTGGCTCAGTATCGATTCGGCATTCGGTTCGTTGTTCGTCCCACCGAGGCGAGCCGCGCCGGCGGGTACCTGGCGCATGAGTTGAGACTTCGGATCCCAATTGGTCGCGACGATCGGGTACTCGGCAAGTAGTGCAAAATCGAGGGCGCCTCGAGCTTCGAGCACCACGACGCGCTTGGGGTCCCGCGGGAGGCGGTAGGCCTGGTCCGCGACGACGATGTCGACCCACTCGTCGGAGGCTTCGGTGCCGCTGGATTCGCCCGAACATGCAGAGAGTGCGCCTAGAGCACCGAGCGCCGCCGCACCGGCCAGGAATCCGCGTCGTGTCAAGGAATCGATCAGACGGGTGAACTCGCCGTCCACATCTCTTGTCGACGGCAAGGGGGTATCGGTCGCAAAAGGGGACATCGTCGGGTGGAAGGTTTCGGTCGATTCGATCACAGGCATGAGAAGGCGTAGCTCCATCTGATGTTCCGGGCATTGGCAGGTGCCTGACCAACGTATTCGAATTCCGTAGCCGCAGCCTTGCTCGAAAGCGCCAATCGCTCAGCGGATTTGGCCATTCGTCACGGGCTCGTGCCACGGGACTCTCCCCTCGGATTCGGCTCGTTGTGGAGGGGCGCGCCCATCTGATCCGAACTCGAGGTATCGTGGCCGACATGCAGCGCGTCTATTTCTGGTTTAGCAGGCCGGCCCCGGGTGGGCCTGCCGGCGTAACCACGCGCTGACAACCTCCACCCAAGAGCCGGACTACAGACCGGCTCGCTGGAGTTTCTCTTCATCTCTGGGGTCGGCCTGAGAACAGGAAACCGAAAACCCCATGACTGTCACCATCGACACTACCGCAGCTTCGGACAGCCTCGACGATCAGCGCACTGTGAGTATCAGTCCGCTCGTGTCACCGGCGACTGTTCGTGCTCAGCACGCTCCGGACGAGGTCGCGGCCGCCACTGTGCGCACCGGTCGGGCCGACACCATCAACATCCTCAACGGTGACGACGATCGTTTGATCGTCGTAGTCGGTCCGTGCTCTGTGCACGATCCGGAAGCGGCGATGGACTACGCCCGCCGGTTGGCCGCCAAGGCCGAAGAACTGCGGGACGATCTGCACATCGTCATGCGCGTCTACTTCGAAAAGCCGCGCACCACACTCGGGTGGAAGGGCCTGCTCAACGACCCCCACCTCGACGGCACGTTCGACATCAACACCGGGCTCGGTATCGGCCGCAAGTTGCTTCTCGACGTGTCGAGCCTGGGCCTGCCAGTCGGCTGCGAGTTCCTTGATCCGATCATGCCTCAGTACATTGCCGACCTGGTCAGCTACGGTGCGATCGGCGCCCGGACCGCCGCCAGTCAGGTTCACCGTCAGCTGTGCAGCGCGCTGTCCATGCCCGTCGGTATCAAGAACTCCACCGAAGGTGACGTGCAGGTAGCCGTCGACGGCACCCGCGCCGCGGCAGCGAGCCACGTGTTCCCCGGAACGGACCTCGACGGCCAGGCTGCCTTGATCCGTACCGCGGGCAACCCCGACTGCCATGTCATTCTTCGTGGCGGTAGCGACGGACCGAACTACGATGCCGAGACCGTCGCGGACACCCTTGCCCGCCTGCGTAAGTCGAACCTGCCCGAGCGCGTGGTCATCGACGCGAGCCACGGTAACAGCAGCAAGGACCATGAGCGTCAGGTCATCGTGCTCGACGACATTGCCCGACGTCTGACCGAGGGCGAGCAGGGAATCGCCGGCGTCATGTTGGAGAGTTTCATCGAGGCCGGCCGTCAGGACCTGACCTTGGGCAAGGCGGACGAGCTCACCTACGGCCAGTCGATCACCGACGCGTGCATCGACTGGTCCACCACCGCAGCGCAGTTGGACCGTCTGGCGCAGGCCGTTGCGGCTCGGAGGGGCTGACGCCCCCGTGCGCCTTTTTGGTAGCGCCAACTACCAAAAAGGCGCACAGGGCCGCTAGGTGTATGAGGCACGGACGTTAGTTACGCGGTGCCGGCGGTAAGCGGCAGGCGGTCGTCCTCCGCGTGTTGAATGCGGTCGGTGATAATTATAGTGAACATTCCAGATTTCGACGGCGGTGCGACGCTGGGCTTCGCTGGTGTACTCGCGGGAGTACAGCAGTTCTTCGGCGAGGATGCGGTTGTAGCGCTCGACCTTCCCGTTGTGTTTCGGGGTGTACGGCTTGATCCGGTAGTGCCGTGCCTCTCGCAGTGAAGATGTGAAATCTGCTGCGCGATAGCATGATCCGTTGTCGGTGATCACGCGCTCGATGCGAGCGATTCCGTGTGCGGCGAAGAAGACGCGGGCGTTGTTCATGAAATCGATGGCTGTTGCAGCGGTTTCGTTGTCGCGGGCTTCGGTGTACGCCAGGCGGGTGTTGCCGTCGATCGCGGAATGCAGATAGGTGTAGCCGAGGCGGGCCTGTTTGTTCTTCTTTTTCCGGCGCTCGGATCGTTTGGCCTGCTCGGAGCCGCGGCCGTGGGCACGCCAGCCGCCGCCGTCGGGGATCTTCCCGACTTTCTTCACATCGACGTGGACCATCTGACCAGGTCGTTTCGCAATGATGACCTGGGGTTTTCGGTTGGTTTCGCCGTTCGGGTCGATGAACCGGCGACGGTGCAATCCTAGGTTCCGCAGAATTTTCGTGACTGTTCGACGAGCAATGACGATGCCGTCGGTTCCCAGTTCGAAGGTGATGCGTGAGGCCGACCATTTTCGGGTTCGTCGCATGGATTCGATCTCGGTCACGATCCCTGCCGCGGTGGCGGCCGGTTGGTGTATTGGTGTGCTGGATCGGTCCTGCAGTCCCAGGTCACCGTACTTGCGGTGCCGGTTGACCCACTTGGATGCGCATTGGCGTGAGATACCCATTTCTGCGGCGACGTGGGCGATCGGACGGCTCTGGCACCGCTCGACGAGTCGTCGTCTTCCTTCGACAGTGAGTGGGGCATTACGGTGTGTCACAGGGCTGGTCCTTTTTGGTCGAGAACGGTTGTGTCGCAACTCCCATTCTTACGCCGAGGACCAGCCCGTCTACTTCAGTCCCGCGTCAACAACGTCCATACCCACAACAGCTAGGCCAACACTTCTCGCGTGGCCTCGACCAGGCGCTCCAGCCAGGCGTCGGTGCCGACGGCCTGACGCAGTGGCTCGTTGGGCAGTTCGATGCTGACCGGCAGTCCGGCAGGCAAAGTCGACCAGATGTCGGCCAGGGCTATGCCGCCGGTGCCGGGCACCAGACGCTCCTCGCGGGCCTGACGGATCAGCTCTGCGTCCCCAGTGGGAGCGGGGGTCGAACCGTCGCACATCTGGGCGTAGTGCAACCACTCGCGCGGGATGGACGCAAGATCCTCGAGCGTTGTCGCCGAGCGGTCGGTGTGCAATGCGTCGACGAGGACACTGCGAGCCGGACCGTCTGCCGCCGAGACGATCTCGATGGCCGCACGTGCATCGGGCACCGCAGTCCACGGCATGAACTCGAGGGAAGCGACGATGCCGTAGTTCGCGCACAGTTCAGCGAGGCGGGCATAGGAGTCCGTGAGCCGAGCGCGGTCGCGGTCGTCGCCGCCCACCAGAACGGCTTTGGCTCCGAGCTGTGCTCCGGCTTCGAGCAGCGGAGCGTAGTCGGTGGGGTCGAAGTCGGCTGCAAGACGGATGATTTCGAGGTCGAATACCTCGACCGGTGAATCGCCCAGTCGACGCACCAGTTCGTCCAACGACTGCTTGTCCTCGTGCAGAGGGTAGGCCGTCGTACCTGGTGCCGCGGGCATCAGACGGATACCGATGGTGTCGAAGCCGTGCTTTTCAGCCAAGGCGACGTGCTGCATCGGTGCGGTGTCGAGCACTGTGAGGGCTGCCAGTCCGAGTGAGAGTGTCATGCGTGCGCTCCAACTGTCTTGGCTCCGGCCAGTTCCCGGCCGGCCAGGTAACCGAATGTCATGGCCGGTCCGAGGTTGATGCCCCCGGACGGGTAGTGCCCGCCCATCACGCTCGCCTGATCGACGCCGACGGCGAGCAACCCCTCGATGGGGCGGTCGTTGTCATCGAGAACCTGCGACGACGAGTCCGTGACCAGTCCGGCGAAGGTGCCGAAACTCCCTGGCACGACTTTCACCGCGTAGTACGGACCCTTCTGCAAGGGCGCGAGCGACGGGTTCGGCCACGGATTGGAAGCATCTCCGGAACCTCGGTTGAACGGTGTTGTACCGCGACCGAACTCGGGGTCTTCACCGGCCACGGCCCCGATATTGAAAGCTGCGACGGTTTTCTCCAACTGCACGGGGTCGACGCCGATCTTCTCGGCCAAGTCCCGAAGAGTGCGCCCACGCGTGAGGTACCCCGAGCGCAGGTACGGCTGGATCGGGATCGGCAAGGGCTTCGCCATGCCCAGCGGGAGGTATCGCACATACTGTTGATCGGCAATCAACCACGAGCACACCTCTTCGCCCTCGGGAACCTGCTCGACCATCGCGAGTGTGTAGTCGTGATAGCCGAGTGCTTCGTTGACAAACCGCTTGCCGTTCGCGAGAACTCCGATGACACCGGGCTTTCCGCGATCGAGGATGTGCGGGAACACACCTTCCTTGCCGTTGCGGTAGCGAACGATGGAGACGGGGCAGTACGCGACGGGGGAGGCGAGGGTGCGGTCGAGTCGGCCGCCCACGGATTCGCCGAGGGTGATGCCGTCGCCGGTGGTTGTCTTCGGAGTGAGTGACCAGTGCTCGTTTCCGGTGGGGGTACGGGGGAACAGTTCACGTCGGCGGTCGATGTCCTGGGCGAAGCCGCCGGTGGCTAGTACGACGCCGCGCGTGGCAGTTACCGAGTACGCGCCATCCGGACCTTCGAGGCGGACGCCGACAACGCGGCCGTCGTCATCGGTCTGCAACGCGGTCGCGGACGTCTTCACCCGAAACTCGACGCCCAGATCGAGTGCCGAGCGCAGCATCATGCCGACAAGCGCGGTGCCGTTGACGAGTTGCTGGCCACGACGCTTGGTGGCGAGATCGAACATGTGCTTAGTCACCCGAACACCACAGTGCACAAAGGCTTTTGGTGAGCGGGTCGAGTGCAGGAAAGCCTGCAGGTCGGGCCCGGCCATGATGCCCATACCGAGGAACGACGTTTCGTACAGCTGCCGACGCAGTAGCGCCGCGACATCTGGTCCGAGCTTTCGCAGACTCACCGGTTTCGGTCCGACGGAACGGTGACCCGTGCCGGCGCCCGGTGTGTCACCGTGAATATCGGCGATCTTGGCTCCGGGCACGAACTTCAGAGCAGTCGTGCGTTCGAAGAACTCGACCATCTCCGGGGCGCCGTCGAGGAGTGCATCGACCTTGGCGGCGTCGAAGTTGTCGCCGAGTCGGTTTTCCAGATACGTCCGCGGCGCCGAACGATCCTCGACAACCCCGTCGGCGATGGCAAACATGTTGCGTGGGGTCCACATCCACCCGCCCGACCAGGCCGTTGCGCCGCCGCAGGTGTCGGCCTTCTCGACAACGAGAACCGACGCGCCGCCATGTGCTGCGGCAATTGCTGTGGAAAGCCCGCCTGCGCCGGAGCCCACGACAACCACGTCGTAGGTGAGGGGGGTACTGCTACTCATTTCTGCTCCTTGGCAGTTGTTGCGAGGGTCGGTGTCGATGTCAGCTCGACAACCTTGCCCGTTCGTGACGATTCGTAGATTGCGGCGATGATGGCAAGTGACGCGCGCGCGTCTCGACCGGTGACGGCGGGTTCGCGCCCGGTCAGGACCGCGTCGGCGAAGTCCTGAACCTGCAGGGTGTGGAAGTCGGTCAGTGCCGCATTGACCGCTCCCACATCGAGATTGGCGTCGATGTCGGCGGAGTACGGCGACCGGAACTCGACTTCGCCCGGCACGGTCCAGATTTCGTTGACACCCTCGTGCCCTTCAGGAAATTCGAGGACGCTGGCAATGGCGCCGGTGCGCCCGATCACCGTCACGCGGTTACCCAGATTGTGATTGGCACCGGTAGTCGCGGTGACGGTGGCGGTGCCGCCCGAGGCAAAGGAGATCACAGCTGACGCGCTGTCTTCGGTCTCGATGTGCTCACCGTGGGTGTGGGTGCGGATGAAGCCGCTGACCGAGACGGCCTCGCCCATGAACCAGGCCAGCATGTCGATCTGGTGCACGGCCTGTGTCATGAGCACGCCACCGCCGTCGGTGTCCCAGCGTCCGCGCCACGCATCGGCCGAGTAGTAACTAGACGGGCGGTGCAGGATCACCGACGCCTCACCGAGCATGGGTAGTCCGATCCGCCCGTCGTCGATGGCGTCGCGGATCCGACGTGCTGCCGGCCAGAATCGGCGTTGGAAGAGCACCCCGAACGTGATACCGGCGCGGTCGGCGGCCTCGATCATGCGGTCGGCGGCAGCAACATCGACTGCGATGGGCTTCTCGCACAAAACATGTACACCCGCTTCGGCAGCGGCCACGACTACCTCTTCATGTACCGGGTGCGGCGTGCAAACGGTGCAGGCGTCGAGTCCGAGGGCGAGAAGTTGCTCCACTGAACTCACGGCTGCGGGAATGCCGTGCGCTGCCGCGAACTCCTGGGCGCGTCCGAGATCGGGATCGCAGCAGCCGATCACCTCGACACCGGGGACTTGTTGCAGCGCGCGGGCATGGTTGCCGGCGATCTTGCCGCAGCCGACGATTCCGACTTTCAACGTCATCAGAAATGTTCCTCTGCTTCGACGTCCCGCGCTGCAGACTCGCCGCGGTCGAGACTGTTCAGTGCTTCGATGTCCTCGCCGGATAGGGTGACGTCGAGTGCTGCCAGGTTCTCGGCCTGACGCGTCGGGTTCGCTGATCGCGCGACCGGAACCACACCCTGCGCGACGTGCCAAGCGAGGACCACTTGAGCTGGTGTGCAACCGATTCGACCGGCGATCTCGCTCACAACGGCGTTGTCGAGCACGTCACCCCGGCCGAGCGGACTCCACGACTGCGTGAAGATGCCAAGTTCGTCGTTGGCGCGGCGAACCGGGATCCGAGCGAGCGACGGGTCCATCTGAATCTGGTTGACTGCCGGTGCCTCGCCGGTTTCGGCGACGACGCGGCGCAGGTGGAGCTCCAGGAAGTTCGACACACCCACGTACCGAACCAGTCCGGCGTCGCGGCAGGCCAGCATCGACTCGAACGACGCGACATAGCGATCGATTCGCGGGAGTGGCCAGTGGATCAGGAACAGATCCAGCTGGTCGAGTCCCAGTAGTTCCAGACTCTGCTCGAGGGCGCCCCGAATGTCGCCGGAAACCTGGTCGTTGCCACGAAGTTTGGTGGTGACGAACAGTTCTTCTCGCGGCACACCTGATTCCGCCAGCGCCACACCGACGGCGCCCTCGTTGCCGTAGATCGCGGCGGTGTCGACGAGCCGGTATCCGGCCTCGATGCCGGAGAGAACCGAGTTCGTGGCGTCGGCACCGACCAGGGGCCAGGTTCCGAGTCCAATGGGTGGCAATGCAGTTGCCACGGGTGTGGCTGCCTGTGTGGTCATGCGTGAACCTCCTGACGTGCCGCAGCGGCGGCGGTGATCGCGACGGCAACGTCGGCTGCGGTCACGAGTGCGGCATGGATGGACCCGCCGTCACCGCTCGCGTCGCCGACGGTATGTACTCCGAGTCGTGGTGCCAGTGAACGGAGTTCGGCAAGAAGTTCCGAACGCGGCTCGACGCCTTGCGAGATCAGCAGTTCGCCGGGAGCATCGACCTCGCTCAGCACACCGGCCGTCGAAATCGTGACGCGGTCAGCGGCGACTGTGGTGACGATCGAGCTGAGGTAGGTCGTGAGGTTCTCACTTGCGGCCAGGCGCGGCAGCAGCACGATCTTTCCGCGGCGTCCGACGTCGTGCGCGATGGTTTCCTGCGGGCCGATCATCACGACCTGGGTGCCCTTCTGAAGGAGATCGTCGGCGACGGCCGCAGCTTCACGGTCGGCGCCGAAGATGGTGACAGCGGCAGGAGTCGGATCGCTGGAGACGAGGAATTCGCGGACGTCGCGAACGGTACGGGTAGCTGCTCCGGGGAGATCGACCACGGGGCCGACGCCGCCGGCGGCAAGAACTATGGCGTCGAAATCGACACCGGAGAGCAAAGCAGCATCTACCCGGGTCGAGGTGTGGCAGTGGACCCCGAGTTCAGCCAGTTCCGCGGCGTACCAGTCCACGATCCGTCCATATTCGGGATACTCGTGAAGCTTCGATGCCAGAGCGAAGTCGCCACCGAGGCTGGGTCGCTCGTCGTACAGGTCGACGCGGTGACCGGCAAGTGCGAGGTCGCGGGCAGCGGCCATTCCTGACGGCCCGGCACCGATGACGGCGACCCGCACGGTGGCATCAGCCGGCTTTGTAGGCTGATCCAATTCGCGGCCGACCCACGGGTTGACGGAGCAGGGAATGGGGCCGGCGGCCAGGCTGTCGATGCAGTAGTTGCAGGCAATGCAAGGGCGGTACCGGCCACCGTCGATGGCACGATTCGGGAAGTCCGGATCTGCGTGCAGCGTACGAGCCATGCTGACGAAGTTCGCCTGCCCGGATTCGATGATCCGCGCAGCGATCTCCGGCGACGTGATGCGTCCGGCCACTCCCACCGGGATGTCGAAGTCGCGCTGGTACTGCTCGGAGTACGGCGCGAGGAGACCGCGCGACCATTCACCGGGCTGGATGATCCACTGTCCCGCTTCGTAGTTGCCGGCCGAGACGTCGAGGAAATCGAGTCGGTCGGTGTCGATGGCGCCGATGCGAGCGCGAGTCATCTCGGCGTCGAGTCCGCCGTCGATGCCTTCGAAGGCTGAGAATCGGAGTCCCAGAGTGATTCCCGGTGCGTGCTCGTGGACGGAGGCGATGACCTTGTTGACGAACAAGGTGGGGTCGGCCCACTCGTCGTCGCGGTGATTGTAAGCAGGGGAGAGGAACTGGTGGATCAGATACCCGTGGCCACCGTGCAGGGAGATGACGTCGACGCCGGCCTGCTGGCAGCGTGCCGCGGCTTCACCGAAACATTCGATGATGTGCTCGATGTCGTCGCCGTCGAGTTGTTCTGGCATCTCGCCGCCGACAACCAAACACGGAATCGGTGTCGGGGCAACGGGAACAAACCCGCTGACAGAACCTTGCGCCGTACGTCCACCGTGGTTGAGTTCGACTCCGACGAGGGCGCCGTGAGCGTGGATCGCGTCGGCCATCTTCTTGATGCCGGGAATCCGTTCGTCGACGTCGACGCCCATCTGCCGGATGCGTCCCTTGCCGTCGGCACGCACGTAGCTCGCTTCGGTGAAGATCAGTGCAGCACCACCTTCGGCGCGGCGGGCGAGGTACGCGATGTACTCGTCCGTCATGGTGCCGTCGACTTCGCAGTAGTTGCGTTCCATCGGGGCCGACACGAACCGGTTCCGGAGGCGGACGCTGCCCATGTCGAGAGGTTCGGCGAACGGCGCAGTCACGTTCATCAGTGCTCCTGGTACTTCGCGAGAAAGTAGGTGTTCGGTTGTGCTCATGCGCGTGCCGTCTCGGAGAGCAGCTCGCTCAGATGGCTGCGCATGCGATCCGTATCGGCTTCGACACCCGTCAGGAGTGTGAAGGTGTCAGAGGCTTGAGCCACCAGCATCTGGCCGCCGTCGAGGACTCGACATCCGAGAGTAATTGCAGCGTCGAGCAATTCGGTGCGCATCGGCCGATAGACGATGTCCGCAACCCACAAGCCCGCGTGGAGCGCCGCGGGGTCGAACGGAGTTCCGGGATGGCCGACCATCCCGATCGGAGATGCGTTGACGACGCCGTCGCACGTAGTCAGGTTGACGGCGATCTCATCGATCGCCAAAGCCGTTGTGCGCGTGCCAGGGAAGGCCGAGGCGACGCGAGAACACACATCGGCAGCGCGAGCGGGATCAATATCTGCGATGCGAAGATCCGTGGTGCCGGCGGCGGCGAGTGCGTATGCCACAGCGGAACCCGCCCCTCCTGCCCCGGCAAGCACCACTCGGTCCAAGGCGGCGTCGGGCAAACCGCGCTGCAGTGCTGTGAGGAATCCGCTGTGGTCGGTGTTGTGGCCGATCAAACGGCCGTTGTCGACCACAACCGTGTTGACGGCACCGAGCAACCGCGCGTTGTCGGACAGCTCGTCGAGCGCGTCCACGACAACCTGCTTGCACGGGTGGGTGATGTTCAGTCCGGTGAAATCGCCCGCGACGGCGCCACGCACCACCTCACCGGTTTTCTCGACCGAGATGTTCAGGTTCTCGAGATCTACCAGTTCGTAGCTGTAATCGTCGAGTCCCAGTGCTGCTGCTTCGTGTGCGTGCAACGCGGGCGAGAGTGAGGTGGCGATACCCGACCCGACAAGGCCGATACGGTGACGTGTGTATTCGGTGGTCATGACATTCTCCTGCATAAGTGGGGACGGCCCCTCGCGGCAATTCAGCGCGAGGGGCCGGTCCGGTCAAGCGTTGTTGCTGGTGAGCTCTGAGTCCTGCTTGATCGGCAGGCTCGGCTTCGGTTGGCCCAGTTCTGCTGTGGGCGTGCGGTACGTTTCCGGTCCGGTCATTGCCGCGATGGCGGAGACGACGGCGAAGCCCGGGCACATCCAGGCAACCGGTGTCCAGTTGCTCTTGTCTCCGGCTGAAATCGCCTGAGCGATAGCCGGTGTGAAGCCGGCAACAAGGAGTCCGAGCATGAGGCTGACGGCCATTCCGGTGTATCGGACCTTCGCGGGGAACTGCTCCGGGAAGTACGCCGGGTACGTGCCGTTGGGCATGGCGTAGAAGATGCCGATCATGACGATTCCCGAAGCGAAGACCATGGGGACGCTTTGGGTTCCGATCGAATGGAAGAAGACGAAGATCATCAGGCCGGCTCCGATCGCGCCGACGACGAAGATGGGCTTGCGTCCGTAGCGATCCGAGAGGATGCCGAACAGCGGCTGAGTCAGTACGGCAACAAAATTGGCGGTCGCGATTGCCCACAGCATCGTGGAGCGCTCGAAGCCGGATTCGACGGCGTACGCCAGGGCGAAGACGTTGACGATGGTGTTGATCATCGCGAAGGTCGAGCTCATGCTGATACGGATCACGGTGCGCCAGTGCGAGCGGAACATCTCGACGACGGGAATTCCGGCCGTCTCGTCCTGTTCCTTGAGTTCCTCGAATACCTCCGGCTCATCCAGGGCGCGACGTAGCCACAGCGCGACGACGGTCACGATGATGCTGAGCCAGAAGGGAACTCGCCAACCCCACGAGTAGAGGTCTTCGTCGGGCAGGCTCGCCACTGGGATGAATACCAGGCTGGAGACGACGATGCCGAACATGATCCCGCTCATGGTGAACGAGGTGAAGAACGAACGACGGTGATCAGGTGCGTGTTCGAGCGTCAGTGCCGAAGAGCCGGGTGATTCACCGCCCGCAGAGAGCCCTTGAAGAAGGCGAAGCAAGACGAGAATGATCGGCGCGGCGATGCCGATCTGGTCGTAGGTCGGCAGGCAACCGACGATGACCGTCGCAACACCCATGAGGAGCAGGCAGGCGAGAAGCGCGTTCTTGCGTCCGTACCGATCGCCGAGGTGTCCCCAAAGCACCGCGCCGAGCGGGCGGGCGACGTAGGCGACACCTAAGGTGCTGATCGAGAGCAGGGTTGCCGTTGATCCGCCGCCGGGGAAGAAGATCTTGGGGAACACCAGCGCGGCCGCGGAGCCGTAGATGAAGAAGTCGTAGTACTCGAGGGTGCTGCCGAGGAAGCCCGAAACGGCGGCGCGGCGCGCATTCGAATTCGGGTGCTCCGCAGTGGAGTGCGTGGAACCGGTGGAGGTGATCGGTGGTGCCATGTGAAGTCCTTTCGTCCCGATGGGCCGGCCGTGGCGGCACGTTTGGTGATGCACCACGCATCGGTGACGTCCCTCACCTTTCGGCGGCTGAGACGACAGTGCCACGAAGGACTATGGCGCGTCCAACACTAAATGAGTCTCAGATAATGACGTTTTTGGTCTCAATCTCCGGCGTCGGCAGAATTTCCTCGGATGTCTCCAATGCGACGGCGAGCGCATCGGTCATGTGCCGCGGTGACCAGGCAATTCCGTGATTCATGAACGTCGGCTCGCCGGTGAGTGGGACGAACACACTGCCAGGTGGGGTGATAGCAGCCATACCGGACGTCATCAGCGCTACACCGACGCCGGCGGCAACGAGCATCAGGATCATGTACGGATCGGTGATCTCCTGAACCACGCGAGGCCTGAAGTCTGCGTTGATGCAGGCGCGCATCGCGGTTTCCTGGAGGGCCGAGCCGGCCGAGAGCGGGGTGGTCACGAATCCGTCGTCGGCCAATTCGCGGAGGTCGATCGCGTCCCTCTCTGCGAGGGGATGGTCGATCGGAAGCACAGCGCCGAATGCCTCCCGTCGGATCAGCCGGGTAGACAGTGATGCGGATTCCACGGGTAGTCCGACGAAGGCGAGATCGAGGGCGCCGCTCTCGAGTTGGATGACCGCGTCGCGCGTCATGATCCGGCCGAGGAGTGTCAGTTCGACTTCCGGATAACGCTGACGCAACGCGCGTGTCAGTGGCGGAAGTGCTTGATAGTTGAGCACTCCGGTGAACCCGATTGTGACTCGTCCGTAGACGCCTCCCGACGACGCGCGCGTAGCGTGTCGTGCCGTCTCCATGTTCTCGATGACGCGATAGGCGTGGGGGAGAAAGGCATGTCCGCCGGATGTGAGTGCGACGCTGCGAGTGCTTCGTTCGAACAACTTGACGCCGATGTCCTTTTCGAGCTTTCGGATCATCTGGCTGAGCGGCGACTGGGCCATCTGGAGCCGTGATGCGGCCCGCCCGAAGTGAAGTTCTTCCGCAACCGCGACAAACGCGTGCAACCAGCGGGTTTCCATCGGCAAGGCCTCCAGGTATTTGACGTTGACAACAAACGCCATATATTCAGAATTTCTACACAGTGTGACGGCAATTATGCCTGTTTGCAACATAAATTGAGTGCGTAGCGCACAGAAACTCAGGAGTGAATGCGATGCAGGGTTACCCAGAGGGTGTCACAGCGCTCGTTACCGGCGGTGCGAGCGGAATCGGCGCCGCCAGTGCAAAGCTGTTGACGGAGAGGGGAGTTCGGGTGGTAACGGCAGATCTTGCCGAAGGCGCGGACGAACAACTCGACGTGAGTGATCCGACAGCAGTCGATGCGCTTCGAACCAGGCTCCGCAGAGTCGACATCTTGATCAACAGTGCGGGAATCGTAGGACCATCAGCGCCACTCGTCGACGTCGACCTCGCGGCTTGGCAGCGTACGTTCCGCATCAACGTCGAAGGGACATTCCTGATGTGCCGGGCGTTCGTGCCGGGGATGGTTGCGTCGGGGTGGGGGAGGGTCGTCAACCTCGCAAGTATTGCGGCCAAGGACGGAAACCCGAATCAGAGTGCATATTCCGCGTCCAAAGCGGCCGTCGTCGCGCTGACGAAATCACTCGGCAAAGAGGTCGCCACCACCGGTGTGCTGGTCAACGCGATAGCTCCGGCGGCCGTGGAAAGTCCTATGAATGCCGGCACCGATCCGGCCATCCTCGCCCGTTCGCAGTCTTTGACGCCGATGGCGCGAATGGGGAGGGCCGACGAGATTGCCGAACTGATCTCCTGGCTGTCGTCGTCGGCGGTAAGTTACTCGACCGGCGCCGTGTACGACGCCAGCGGCGGCCGTGCAACATACTGAATTACCTTCTGGGAGAAATCGATCAGAACCGGAGCAGTGACTGCCACAGTTCGCGAGATGCGTCCTGGTACTCGAGCATGTGCGAGATCAGTTCGCGCAGTGGCTGTGTCGGTTCGAGTTCTTCCGGAAGGAGCGGATTGCGCACGATGACCGCGATCACCGCGCTGCCCAGAGCAAGTGATTCGCGGGCCGCCTCCTCGCGACTGATTGTCGCCAGGCGTGTTTGCGCCTGTGTGAGTGCTTCACGGGCCTCGGCGATGTCGGCCAACAGTGCTTCCGAGTTCCAGAGTGTGCGGATTGTCGAATCATCCTCGGGGGCAAGGTGAGCGATTTCCATGACGGCCGATTCGGGGGCGGCGCCGAGTCGGCGGAGAGTGCGGCGGGCGCTGTCCGTGCCGCCGAGGAGATTGTTCGGACGGACTGCGAGTGTGGGCTTCCACTCCTCGTAACCCGCCAGTCGCAGCGCTTGATCGTGCCGGCGGGCGGCAGTGCGGTCGCTTCGTTTGAGCCCCGAGTGCTCGACGGCGATCCAGGTACCGTCCCAGGGGCGTATGCGATCGGTACGAGTTCGCCACCCCTCGACCTCGCTGTAGGTGGGGATGCCGTCCGGGTTGAGGACGTACGTTCCACGAGCGGTACGACGCAGTTTGTTCTCGCGGCACAGTCGGCCCGCTGCCACGCGAATGCTTGATGCGCTGACGCCGACGATCTCGCCGGCCCGGGTCAGCACAGCGGTGCTGAACTCGGTGTCCGGGCTCGCTGTTGCGAGGTCCAGCACAACTCGGGTTGCGGACATTCCTCGATCAGTTTGTAACAACTTTTGAACAACTCCTGACAAATTCTGTTACAAGTGGCATGGTGGGTACCGGGAAACCTTATCCGCGAGCAGTGAGGAAATATCGTGACCGACTCCGATCGACCAGGTGGCGATGTCTATGTGGAGCGTGACGGTGGCGTCACTGTCATCGTGATGAATCGCCCTGATCGCAAGAATGCGGTGGACGGGCCGATGGCGGCGCAGTTGCGTGATGCCTTCCTGGAATTCGAGTCGGACGAGAGTCAGAAGGTGGCAATTCTGTGGGGTGCGGGCGGCACATTTTGTGCCGGTGCGGATTTGACCGCAGTCGCCGACCCCGCGCGCGTGCACGAGTTGCATCCGGAAGGCGGCGGCACCGGCCCGATGGGGCCGAGTCGGTTGGTGTTGTCCAAACCATTGATCGCCGCCGTCAGTGGATACGCAGTGGCCGGAGGGCTCGAGCTTTCATTGCTCGCGGACCTGAGGATCTGCGAGGAGGATTCCGTGTTCGGAGTCTTCTGCCGGCGCTGGGGAGTTCCTCTCATCGACGGCGGGACCGTGCGACTGCCGCGAATCGTCGGGCAGGGGCGAGCGCTCGACATGATCTTGACCGGTCGCCCGGTCGACGCTTCGGAGGCGTTGGCCTTCGGACTGGCCAATCGTGTTGTTCCAGTGGGGCAGTCACTCCAGGTAGCCAAGGAGCTTGCGCACCAGTTGTCCGCTTTCCCACAACTCTGCATGCTCGCGGATCGCGCATCGGCCTACCGATCTTTTGATCTACCACTTGCCGAAGCACTGCGCGCCGAGGGTGTCGCAGGAAATCCCATTGTCATCGCCGAAGGTGTGCGCGGCGCTGCTGCGTTCGCCGCGGGCGCCGGCCGGCACGGCCGATTCGAGAACAACCCGAATTCGAACGAGGAAACTGAACCATGATGCCCGTAACCCGAGATCTGATCGCCCGTGGTGCGCGACAGCACGGACCGCGAACAGCCGTCGTCTTCGGCGATCGATCGATGACGTTCACGGAAGTGGACGAACTCAGCAGCCGATTGGCGCATACATTCATCGCGCTCGGTATCGGGCGTGGCGCACGGGTTGCGTTGCTGGTCAACAACTCTCTTGCCAGCGTGCCTGTCGATTTTGCGTGTGTCAAAGCCGGCATCAACAGGGTTCCGCTCAACTCGCGACTCTCGCTCGACGAGCACGCACGAATGCTCGAGGACACCGACACCTCGCACGTCGTTTTCGGTACTGACCTTGCCGGCCGAGCTGCTGAACTGTCCGCCAGGTTCCCGGATCGGACGTTCGTCGGGCTGGAAACAGGTGCGGAGGGGCAGCTTTCGCTGTTGGATCGAGCACAGGGCATGTCTTCGGCCACTCCGGACGTCGAGGTAGATCCCGACGACGTGATCCTGACGCTGTTCACTTCCGGGACCACGGGAACGCTGAAGGCCGCGCAGCACACTCAGCGCAGCTACGCCGGAATCTGCCGCAATGTTCTGCTCAATCTGCTTCCGGCGACTCAGGACGACACGATGTTGCACGCAGCATCACTGATTCACGCCAGCGGTGTCTTCGTGCTTCCATTCTGGCTCCGTGGCGGTAAGACCGTCATCCTCCCCGGTTTCGACCCGTCGACCTTCTTGGACTCGATAACCGAGCATCGGGCTACAGCAATCAATCTGGTGCCGACGATGATTCAGATGCTCCTCGAACGCCCTGATTTTGCGAGCGCAGACATCTCGAGTCTGAAATCCGTGATCTACGGTGCGTCGCCGATGCCGCTGGCCACCATCGAACGTGCAATGCAGGCGTGGGGGCAACACCGTTTTCTCCAGTACTACGGGCAGACCGAGGCACCGCTGTGTATTGCAGTCTTACGGCCCGAAGATCACACGGAAGATCGCCTGCTGTCCTGTGGTCAGCCGGCCATCGACGTCGAGATCAGGCTGCTCGACGGCGAGGGAAACGAAGTGCCCCAGGGAGAACCGGGTGAAATCGTGATCCGCTCGCCATCGGCGATCGCCGGATACTTCAATGCACCGGAACTGAATGCGGACACCTTCACCGAAGACGACTGGGTTCACACCCGTGACATCGGTCAGTTCGACGCCGAAGGATTCTTGTTCTTGAAGGACCGAGCTTCGGACATGATCATCAGCGGCGGATACAACGTCTACCCCCGTGAAGTCGAGGATGCACTCCTGACGCATCCGTCTGTCCGTGAGGTCGCCGTGGTGGGTACCGCCGACGCCAAGTGGGTGGAGGCGGTCACGGCTGTGGTGGTGCTCGAGGACGGGACCGTCGAAAACGACGTACTGCAAGCATCATTGGTCGCGCACGTCGGCGAGCGACTGGCGTCGTACAAGAAGCCGCGTCGGGTTGTTTTCGCAGAATCCATACCGAAGACGGCCGTCGGCAAGCTCAATCGGAAGGCGCTGCGAGACGAACTCCGCGACGCTATCTAACTCCGCGAGTGCGGAATTGAACGCTGATTCTCGGCCCGAGGGCCCGCGCACTCTTCGGGACACAGTGCTCCCACGTGCGTTGGCAGGATCCGCCCATGACGAGTAGATCTCCGTGTCCGAGATTGAAGCGGATGGATTCGCCGCCCCCACGAGGGCGCAATAGGAGCGGGCGAGCCGCACCGAGAGACAGGATGGCCACCATCGTGTCCTCGGTGCGACTTCGTCCCGTATCGTCCCCGTGCCAGGCAACGCTGTCGGAACCGTCGCGATAGAAACAGAGACCCGACGTGGCGAATGGTTCGCCGAGTTCGTCGAAGTAGTGACTGCTCAGCGCGTCTTTGGCTTCGGTGAGAAGTGCGTCCGGCAGTGGTTGATTCTCTGCGTAGAAACACACCAGACGAGGGACGTCGACAACGCGGTCGTACATCTGACGCCGTTCGGAACGCCACGGCACCGTAGCTTCCAGATTGTCGAACACGGCCTCCGATCCGGTCAGCCAGGCCGGGCGATGGTCGACCCATGCGCCGGCGGTGAGGATACGTCTCTGCACCGTGCCCTCGAGATCGCCCAAAGAGACGCCCAGGTCACCGTTGTCGAACAGAGACGGTTGCATCGTGGCGGTCATAGACTCCACCGTACACCGAAATCGAACATATGTTCCCATGAAATTTGATTGCAGTGCTGGACGGCTGTTCATCCTTGCTGGGTGATGTCCGGCGGCGTGAACCTTTGAATACTGTTCTCACGCTATTTCGCCGAAGAAGGGGATGTCATGACTGCTCCGCACCAATCTCATGCGAACCATCCTGTCCGACAAGGCTTTGCCATCGGGACCACGGTGGCGGCAGCATGCCTGCTCTTCGTCGCGGGAATCGTCGCGTTGCTGCAGGGCATCGCGGCTCTCGCGGACAACGATCTGCTGATCGTCGGAGTCAATTACACCTTCGAATTCGATGTCACGACATGGGGTTGGATCCACATCGTGCTCGGAATCATCGGCATCGCGGTGTCGCTGGGATTGTTCGTCGGCATGGCGTGGGCCCGCGGGATGGCATTCGTCATCGCGGCACTTTCGATCGTGGCGAATTTCCTGTGGATGCCGTACTACCCGCTGTGGTCGATCGTGATCATCGCCCTCGACGTCGCTGTGATCTGGGCCGTCGCGACCTGGCGACCTGACGAGGTGTGATCCTCTGACCGAAGTGAGTGGTTCACCTGCGGTAGGTGAACCACTCACTTCGCTGTGTCCGGGCCTCCACGGTTGGCCTCATCCCTACGCGGCGTCAGCGCCGTTTCGGTGACTCGCGATCCTGGTTCTCGCGCGGACGCATGTCCTTCGTCGATCGGTGTGGGAAGCCATGGATCATCGAGCAAGAGATCCAGCAGATCACTACCGTTGCGATTCCGAGTCCGATCGACGCGAATGGTTCCTGCGTAGCCAGCCAGACGCTCAGTCCGATTGCCGTCCCGACGATCAGAATCAGGATGGTGTCGAGTCGTGTCGTTTGCATCGAAATCATCGCCTGGCACAGATAGTTTCTGGCGGCCCGCTGGTTTTGGCGGCCCGCCGCCCGGCGAGTGACAGCCGGGGGCAGACCTTGCGCGGCTGACCCCTCGCTCTGGAAATCGCCGCCGCAAGTGATCAATACCCGCGAAATTCGTCTGCGAAACTCTTGGCAGGCAGAACAGGACCTTTGGCCGGTCAGATCGATTCCGCGCGGTTGGCCGCCTCGATGAATCGGGACCAGAACGGTACGCGGACGCTAATGGGAGAGAGTGTCTTTCGGCCCTGTCCGAGGGGGAACTCATTGGCGAGATATTCGAGGAGGTTTGCCCCGTAGTAGACGATGTCGGTCTGCCACACGGAGATCACCGGCGATCCCGAGGGGGAGGGTGCGGCGGGCGTGAAGCGGTGAGCGAAGATCGGGACAAGGCGCGGCCACGCTCCGATCTGTTGACGCACGATTGTGGTGACGTCCTCGGGTGAGGTGGGCATTCTGCCCCACGATGCCGGCCAGAACGGTGGTTGTTGATGCAGTGCATCCCAAATGAAACCTTCGGTGACTTTATCTAGCCACGTACCCAACTCGAGGTCGTCGGCGCTACGCCAGTTCGGCCAACGGTCGCCAAGTGGTAACGCAGTGGCAAGAAGGCTGCGGTGGTCTGGGTTGAAGTGAAATCCAAAGCGTTCGTGGACGGAATCGAACTCTGCGTCGGTCAGACCCTCGCTGAGTTCGATCCCGGCCCCGTTGAGCAGTGCCGCTGCCTCGCGCCCGACGTGCTTCATTTCAGGAGTCTTGCAGATGCCACGTCCAGAACGGCAACGATGCTCTGGTCGATCACCGCACAATCGCCCGGCCGGCCTGTTGGTCGAACCTACGTTGAGGTTGTACATACTAGTTGTTACAGTCGATTGGTGAACTCAAAGGACCAGCTGACGGGTGCGATGGCAGAGCTGTTGTGGGAGCGCGGCTATGCAGCGACGAGCCCACGCGACGTGATGACACGTGCCGGGGTTGGCCAGGGCAGCATGTATCACCATTTCAGTGGAAAGCACGAACTCGCGGTAGAGGCGCTGTCTGCAGTTACCCGAGAAATGACGGGCGAGTCATCTCCGTTGGGTGGAGAAGGCTCGCCCCTCGAACAGATGAAGCGCTACCTCTCATTGCCGCGGCCGGGTACTCGGGGGTGCCGGGTGGGTCGGATGACCCAGGACCCGGAAGTGGTCACGGATGCAGAACTGATCGCAGTTGTTGCGAATGCCTTCGACACCATGCTGAACCATTGGGAGCGGGCGATCACTGCCGCGATTGCTGCAGGAGAACTTCCGACGAGCATCGTCCCGGCGGATCTCGCGCGAACGCTGGCAGCCGTCCTGCAGGGCGGCTATGTACTTGCCCGCGCGCAGGGTGAACAGGGCCCGATGGACGCGGCGGTTCGTGGAGCCATTTCCCTGCTCGACGCCGCCCAGTCCGCTCTCTGCACCGATCACTGACCAACTCGAGAAAGAGAAATCAATGTCCGTTCGTATCGGAATCAACGGCTTCGGCCGTATCGGTCGCAGCTACCTGCGGGCTGCGCTAAGCAGCGATGCAGATGTCGAGATCGTCGCGATCAACGACATCGCCGACGCCGCAACCCTCGCTTCGCTCCTGGAGTGGGACTCGGTGTCCGGTCATCTGGACGGCGTCGAGGTCGACGGGGACGCGATTCTCTTTGCAGGAAAGCGCATTCGCGTCACCTCTGAGCGCGAGCCGTCCCTCATCCCCTGGAGAGCCGAACGCGTCGATGTCGTCATAGAGTCGACCGGCAGATTCACGGACTCGGTCAACGCTCGCCAACACCTGACAGCGGGAGCGCGAAAGGTGATCATTTCGGCTCCCGCCGACAGTGATGTCCCTGCAGTTGTACTCGGAGTAAACGACGACGTCCTCGACATGTCGGAGGACGTATTCTCGAACGGATCCTGCACGACCAACTGCCTCGCACCGATGGTTAAGGTGCTGCACGAGGCGTTCGGCATCGAGTCCGGACTGATGACGACGATCCACGCCTACACCAGCGACCAGCGCCTCCACGATGCTCCTCACAGCGATCTCCGGCGCGCTCGTGCCGCGGCATTGTCTACGATCCCGACTTCCTCCGGCGCCGCCGCCACCATCGGGCGGATCATCCCAGAGCTGGACGGAAAATTGACCGGACTCTCGCTGCGCGTCCCCGTGCCAGTCGGTTCTATCACCGACCTCACTGCCCATCTCTCACGACCGGCGACTGTCGTGGAGATCAACGAAGCGTTTCGCGTCGCATCGCAGACTCCCGAACTCTCGTCTTACCTTGCCTATTCGGAGGCGCCACTTGTCTCTGCCGACATAGTCGGCAATCCCCACTCGGCAATCTTCGATGCGCCCCTCACACAGGTCGTCGGCGAACAAGTGAAGGTTTTCGCCTGGTACGACAACGAGTGGGGATTCTCGAACCGGCTCGTCGAGCTTTCGCAGCGGGTTGGCCCATAGCGACCAGACGCAGGGGCGGAAGGCTTCGGTCGTGGAGGCTGTGCGACGGAAACTCATTTCCCATGGGGGACCCTCGTATGGACCGCACTGGTGCGTGGTGCCCGCAATGATTGGCCGCGATGTGCCCTCACCTGTGGCAGAGGGCGCTGGGTTGTCGAGCGAGTCCGCCATCGTTGCCGTAGATCGGTTGCCGGTGATCTCACCGTACTAGTCGGAAGGTGGTCTGGGCTCGAGGAAATCGGGAGGTGCGGCTGCCGCCGACCCGCATCAGATCGGGACGCAGTCGATGTACTGTGAGCCATGCCGACCCCGCTTCGACGTGCATTCAAGATCGGCGCGGTAGCGCTGGCAACGATTGTGGTGGCGGCCTACCTGTATCTGGCCTTCACTTATCGCAGCGCTGATGTCTTTGCGCCGCCAGGGCGCATCGAGTCTCTCGGCCGGACCTACCTGATCAGCAATTTCCCGCCGCGCACTCGTGAAGATCTCGAACAGCGATTCGCGCAGGGCCATCGTGAGCAGTACACCTTGGAACAAGTGAGTTCCGTATTTCCGTGGCGCGCTGTCTACCAGTGGCAGAATGACCAGATCCGCGGCCAGGCGACGTCGAGCGCGTACCTGAAATGGGGCGAGACGTACATCAGCTATTCGCTTTCGGGTGGCCCATGATTCTGCGTAGACCGAGTCGAACTCACATCGCTTCGTCTGCTGTCGCTCGTCGTGCTACTGCTGCACCGGACTGAGCCTGCCACCGTTCTTCGATGCGGCCGTACCGCCACACGAGTAGAGCAATCAGCCAGGTGGCGACAAAGAGTCCGACGATGATGAAGCCCATCGCGCCGAGATCCAAGTTCCCGATGGCGCCGAGAATCCCGTCGTGGATGTCGAGTTTGTCGGTGAAAATCGAGATGATTTCCTGGGTCCCGATCAGCAGGGCGACTGCCACCGAGAGTCCGGTGATCACCATGTTGTAGTAGATCTTTCGGACCGGCTGAGCAAATGCCCAACCGTAGGCGAAGTTCATGAACGATCCGTCGATCGAGTCGAAAAGCGACATCCCGGCGCAGAAGAGGATCGGCAGAACGAGGATCGAATACCACGGGAGCCCTGTCGCCGCCGCGCCGCCGGCGATCACCAACAGCCCGACTTCGGTGACGGTGTCGAATCCCAATCCGAACAGTAGGCCGACCGGGTACATGTGCCAGGGCTTGCGAACCATCTTCATCACCGGGCCCAGAATCTTGTTCAAGGCGCCGCGGCTGTCGAGTTCCTTCTCGAGTTGTTCCTCGTCGAAGGTTCCGGCCTTGTACTTCGTGTACACCCGATGAATCCCGATGAGAGAGACAAGGTTCAAGATTCCGATCAAAATCAGGAACGTGCCGGAAATGGTGGTGCCGAACAAGCCGGTCCACTTCTCCAGATCGGAGTTGTCGTCGGAAAGGCTGGTGGCCAGTTGCCGCACACCCAAAGCCAAGAGGGCGACGAGTACGAAGACGATGGTCGAGTGTCCGAGCGAAAACCAGAACCCGACGGACATCGGTTTCTTGCCGTCCGCTACCAACTTCCGAGTGGTGTTGTCGATAGCGGCGATGTGATCGGCGTCGAAAGCATGGCGCATGCCGAGCGTGTACGCCGTTACGCCGAGTCCGACGCCGAAGACACTGCCTTCGATCGTGTAGTGGCCGGGGACAACCAGGCCGAGAAGAACTGCCCACCCGACGACGTTGAGCGCTACGACGGTGACGGTCATCCCGATGATGCTTCGACGCTGGCCTCGATCCAGACTGTGCCAAGCACCGGCGATTCGAGTGCCTGTCGTGGTCATTGTCGTGGACATCGAACCTCACCGATCCTTCAGTCGCGGCCGGCGGCCACGCTACTGAAATCGTATAAGTGTTCAACTGTTCAGATAAGCGCCTGGAGGTTACAAATTGCCCATTCGGGAGTAAAGATATTTTGCTCGTCGATGGGAAATGCTCAGGCGAACACGGTATTGACCAGCGCGACGTAGATCGTCGTTCCGACGACGATGCTCAGGACGGCATTCTTTCGCCAGAGGTGCGCGGCGATCGTGGCGCACACTGCAATCAGTTCGGGTAGGCCATGAGAAGGGGCGGTGATCGACACCCCTTTGAGTGAATACATGACGAGAATCAACATGACGCCTGCCGGCATGTAGATGCCGAGGTAGCCGACCAGGGCGGAGGAGCGCAGCGGCATGAGCGCGGCGAAGGGGATTGCGCGCAGCGCGAAGGTGACCACGGCCATGACTGCGACCGCCGCAAAGATGTACGAGGTGTCAGGCATCGATCTTCGCCTTTCGTGAGTCGTAGACAAAGCGCCCGATCAGGAAGAGCACGAAGGCGCCCATCGCAATTGGCAGCATGTGGTCCGGCGCTGCGAGCCGGGCGACCAGAGCGCAGGTGACCGCGGCGACCGGCACCGCGAATCCGTTTTGTGCGCGAATCGCTTCGATCGAGAGGACGACGAACAACGCCGTCAGGGCGAAGTCGAGGCCGACGATCGAGTCCGGAATCCACTGTCCTGCTGTCGCGCCCAGAATCGCGCCACCGATCCAGTAGCCGTGCAGGTACAGCTGGGAGTAGACGATGACGCGTCCGGTGAGTGCCTTGGGATCGGCAGTTACCGACATCGCATAGGCCTCGTCGGTCAGCGCGAACATGCTGTAGAAGCGGGCGAAGGGGTTGCGAATCTTTTCCAGCGGAAAACTCAAGGCGTAGAACACATGTCGAAAGTTGACCAGCAGTGCGGTCAGAGCGACGTACGGCAGCGGTGTCATGGCCGCGACCATTCCGACCGCGAGAAACTCCAGCGATCCTGCGTAGATCAGCGAGGTGAAAGCGACTGCCCACCAAGGGCTGAGCCCTTGTTGGACCACAAGAACGCCAAGTGCGATCCCGAGTGGGAGCAGGCCGAATCCAACCGGTAGCGACAGCTGGAAGGCGTGCCGCCACGCCGGGGTTCGCGGTGGGAGTTCGACGGCCGGTGCGGCCGTCGACGATGCTGGTTCGATCACGACGCAAATCTATAACAAAGATCGAGGTGATCGATTGCTCAGAATGCCCACATATTGAACGGTGCGCAATAATAGTGCGATGGATGCCATGGATGACGCAATTTTGTTTCACCTACGCCAGGACTCGAGTTTGACCAATACCGAGTTGGCGGATCTGGTGGGTCTGACACCGTCCCCTTGCCTGCGCCGCGTGAAAAAGCTCGAAGCCGACGGAATCATCACCGGGTACCGCGCGATCGTCAGTCAGGAAGCGCTTGGCCGAGGATTTCAAGTGATCGTCACCGCCGAGATCGGAGTCAACGACCAGGCCACCATCGAGGACTTCGAATCCCAGGTCGCCGCCTTCGACGAAGTGATCGAATGTCGGAGATTGTTCGGAATTCCCGACTACTTCATTCGCGTCGCGGTGAAAGATCTCGCGACGTACGAGAACTTCATGGTCACCAAGCTCAGCGGGCTTCCGGCTGTCTCGCGGGTGACATCGTTGATCACCATGAAGACCATCAAGAGTGTCGACTGATGCCCGGGCTCGGCTGAACCTTCACTAGGTGTCGGTGGTCGGCGTTAACGTCGGAACATGGGATACGAATTTCAAGTCACAGTAGATTCGGCACATCCGCACGAACAGGCGAAGTGGTGGGCCGCAGCACTCGGGTGGGCAGCGGAGCCCAGCGACGAAGACTTCATCAGGGGCCTCGTCGCCGCTGGTCACGCCAAGGAATCCGACACCACGACATTCGAGGGAGTCCTCGTCTGGCGCGAAGGTGCGGCCATCAGCGATCCGGAGCATCCCGAACGTCCCCGCGTTCTGTTCCAACTGGTTCCGGAATCGAAGACGGTGAAGAACCGGCTCCATTTCGACATACGAGTGGGCGACAAGCGCGAGGATGTCGCAGCGCACCTCGAGACGGTGGGGGCGACGATCCTGCACCGAGGAGCGCAGGGGCCGAGCGTGTGGATCACGATGACCGATCCCGAAGGAAACGAGTTCTGCGTCAGCTAGCGGTACGAACTCGGAGTGTCGCCGGTCCATCGTTTGAAGGCCCGACGGAAGGCGCTGGGCTCGGAGAACCCCAATCGCGCCGAGAGTACTTCGACGGATTCTCCGCGCCGCAAACCAGCGATGGCTACGTCGCGGAGCACTTCCTCGCGTAGTTGATTGAGTGATGTTCCGTCACGCCGCAGCAGTCGACGCAGATGGGGAACGCTGATCGAGAGCATCTCCGCGATCTCCTCGGCCGTGGAGGTTCGCCCCTTCACCCCGAGTTCCAGGACCCGTCGTACCTGCGCCGACGCAGTGCTGTCGTAATCACGTTCGGACATGAGCTGAATCGGAGATTCTCGGAGGTACTCCTCCAACGTCTCCTCGGTTTGGATGATCGGTGCACGCATGGCCGAGTTGTCGAACTCCAGTGCCGCGCGCTTCGCGCCGAAGGTGACCGGCGCTCCGAAGATGTAGTCGTAGTCCTGCGCCAACCGTGCATCCGGTGCCGAGTACGGAAACTCGACCGCCCGAAGTCGGACGCGCTTTCCGATCAACCATGCGGAAAATCGGTGCAGCAAGATCAGGACGAAATCGGTTGTGACACGTTCTGCGACATCAGGTTCGGCGACGCCTTCGCGAGCTCGGACAGCGAAACTCACCCGAGTGCTTTCCTCGCCCTTCTCGATCGACAGTGGGGCCAGAGCCGGTAGCGCACGGATCACGTCGGACATTCGAGCGAAGGCCGATCCGAGATCAGGGCAATGGATCAACGTCAGGCAGATCAATCGGAAAGTGCCACGGGGGACCGGGGCGGATCCGAGGCCGAACAATTCGTCGTCGGTGATCTGCCAGGTGGATTGGATGAACGTGGTGACCTGAGTCGGGGTCAGCCGGGCGCGCGGGTCGGACAGTGTCTCGAGGTCGATCCCGGCAGCGCGCAGTGCACCCGACAAATCGACGTCGTTGTCCGGCGAGAACGCGAGATAGCGGTGGACGAATGCGGTCGGGATGGTCCGCGCTGTCATGGGTGCGCTGCTCCTTGGAGCAGGTGGAGACGGCGTGCAGCTTCGGACAGAATGTGGTCCTGCTTGCAGAAGGCGAAGCGCACCAGGTGCTTCCAATCGTCGCGGTTGTCCGCGAACACGTCGACCGGAACGGCCGCGACGCCGATCCGCTCGGGCAGTGCGCGGCAGAAATCTCCCGCATCGGTTTCGCCCAACGGTCTGATGTCGGCAAGGAGGAAGTACGTGCCGCCACCGGAATGCACCGTGAAACCGGCCTCGGTCAGAGCTTTACCGAGCACGTCGCGTTTGCCTTGCAAGCTCTGTCGAAGTTCGACGACCCACGGCTGTTCGTTGGTGAGCGCGTAGGCAACGGCCGGTTGGAACGGTGCACCGGCAACAAATGACATGAACTGCTTGGCGGCACGGACTCCGTCGATGAGTTCGCGCGGGCCGATCGCCCAGCCGGTTTTCCAGCCGGTGACATTGAAAGTCTTTGCGGCACTGGACACCGTGACGGTGCGCTCACGCATGCCCGGGAGCGACGCCATCGGTGTGTGGGTGAGGCCGTCGAAGACCAAGTGCTCGTAGACCTCGTCGCTCAACACGATCAGGTCGCGTTCGCACGCGAGTTCGGCGATCGCTCGAAGTTCGTGATCGGTGAATACGGTGCCGGTGGGGTTGTGAGGACTGTTGACGATCAGCATCTTCGTCTTGGCGGTGATCGCGCCGCGCAATGCATCGAGATCGACCGCAAATCCGTCTCCCGCGGTTACCAACGGAACTGTGCGACGTACAGCGCCTGCCAACGCGACGGATGCAGCGTAGGAGTCGTAGTACGGCTCGATCAGCACTACTTCTTCGCCGGGTTCGACCAGTCCGAGAATCGCAGCACTGATCGCCTCGGTGGCGCCGACGGTGACCAGAACTTCGGAGTCGGGATCACTGTCGAGTCCGTAGCGGATGCGCCGATCCTCCGCGATGGCCTGACGCAAGACGGGCATGCCCGGACCGGGCGGGTATTGATTGACGCCCTCGGCGATGGCTCGGCGCGCTACCTCGAGCATGGCCGCAGGACCGTCGGTATCCGGAAAGCCCTGACCGAGGTTGACCGCGTCGTGAAGTGTGGCCAACGCTGTCATCTCGGCGAAGATCGTGGATGCGAACGGCTGCAGACGCGAGACGGTGCGGTTGCGGGGCGTCGAAGGCATCTTTGCAGCTTAGTCGGCTGACACCGCATCCTCACATCCGCTCGGACGCGGTGCTTGTCACGTTTGAATCGCCGCCATCGTCCAACTCTGTAGAGAGCATCGAATCCGGTGCCCCAGAACATACGGAGGCTTGCCATGACTCGCATTCCCGCAGTGACACCGTCAGAAGCCAGTCCGTTGATCAAAGTGGCATACAAATTCGCCGCCAGGCAGTACGACGAAGTCCCCGAGCCCTTTGCCGTCCTGGCCAACCATCGGAAATTGTTCGTAGCGGCTGCCCGCCACGAAATGGCTGTGCAGAAGGCGTCGAAGGTGCTGCCGTCGAACATTCGTGAACTGGCCGTCTATCGCGTCGCCTGGACTGTCGGCTGCTCGTGGTGTGTCGACTTCGGGACGATGCTCTCGCGCTTGGACGGTTTGGACATCGACAAGTTGAAAGAGATCGCGAACTACCGGGATTCATCGAAGTACAGCGAAGACGAGCGGGCCGCGATCGCCTACGCCGACGCCATGACCGGTGACCCCCATGGGGAGAACGGGGTGACGGACGAACAGGTCGCGGATCTCGAGCGCAGGTTCGGGCGAGCGGGCGTCGTGGAACTGACCTATCAGATCGGGCTCGAAAACATGCGCGCCCGGATGTATTCGGCGTTGGGGATTACCGAGCAGGGGTTCAGCACCGACTCCTGCCGTGTGCCCTGGGCAGAAGAATGATGCGCTGATTCGTCTACGGCAACTATCGACAATGCTCCGCAGATACGTGATCATGATTGACTAGTTCACGCATCTGCGGAGCATTTCGGCTTGTTAGGTCCGCACTTGCGACCTACGATCACCTGGTGCCCAACATTCGAATCCGCGAAGCTGCCGGCCTGCTCGGTGTCAGTGACGACACCGTCCGGCGGTGGGTCGACGGTGGGCTTCTCACCGCGACGACGGACGACTCCGGCCGCAAGGTCATCGACGGTGCCGAGTTGGCGGGCTTCGCCCGGTCCAACGCCGGACCCGCACCGGCCGATCCGCTCACGGGTGCGAGTTCGGCCCGCAACCGGTTCGCCGGCCTCGTCACCAAGGTCGTCACCGACAAGGTGATGGCTCAGGTCGAAATGCAGTGTGGGCCCTTCACTGTCGTCTCGTTGATGAGTACCGACGCGGTTCGGGAGCTCGGACTCGAGGTCGGGAGTATCGGAGTCGCAATCGTGAAGGCCACCACGGTCATCGTGGAAACGCCGTAGTTTTTGAACATACTGGAGGAAATTCGTGAAGCGTGTAGTCGGACTTGTTGCAGCAGGTGCCTTTTCGCTTGCCCTGGTGACCGGTTGTAGTTCCTCCGACAATTCTTCGTCGGAGACGTCGTCGGCCGCTCCGACCACAACCACTTCCAGTGATAGTGCCACGGGAAGCATCACCGTCTTCGCAGCGGCGTCACTCAAGAACAGCTTCACCGAACTCGGCAAGGAATTCGAGTCCGAGAACCCCGGTTCATCGGTCACATTCAGCTTTGCCGGGTCCTCGGACCTCGTCGCTCAGATCACCCAGGGCGCACCGGCTGACGTGTTCGCCTCGGCTGACGCCGCCAACATGACCAAGGCCACCGACGCCGGCGTCGTCGCGGGGTCGCCCTCGGACTTCGCGAGCAACACCTTGACGATTGTTGTGCCGCCGGGCAATCCGAAGGGCATCGCGTCGTTCGCCGATCTGGCAAAGGAGGGGACGCAACTGGTGATCTGCGCTCCGCAGGTCCCTTGTGGCGCGGCTACGAAGAAGGTCGAGACGGCCACAGGCGAGACCCTCTCGCCCGTCAGCGAAGAATCGTCGGTGACCGACGTTCTCAACAAGGTGACGTCCGGGCAGGCCGATGCCGGCATCGTTTACGTCACCGACGCGAAGTCCGCTGGTGACAAGGTTCAGACCGTCGCGTTCCCGGAAGCCACCACGGTGGTCAACCTGTACCAGATTGCGGTGCTGAAGGATTCGAAGAATTCGGAAACGGCAACGAAGTTCGTCGATCTCGTGAAGGGCCCCAAGGGCTTGGAAGTTCTGGGTGACGCGGGATTCGCTGCTCCGTGACACGCCTACGACCGTCAGCCCGAGCCCCGCTCGGGTTGCCGGTATGGATTTACCTTCCCGCGCTGATCGGCGGGGCGTTTGTCATCGCGCCCTTGGCGGCGATGCTGGCCACCGTGCAGTGGTCGCAGTTCTGGGAACTCGTGACTTCCGAATCGTCGGTTGCCGCGTTGAAACTGAGTTTGAAGACAGCGGCAATGAGCACGCTGCTGTGCATCCTGTTCGGGGTACCGATGGCCGCGGTGTTGGCGCGCAGTCATTTTCGGGGACTGTCCGTTCTTCGATCCTTGATTCTGCTCCCGCTGGTTCTGCCGCCAGTGGTGGGCGGTATCGCGTTGCTGTACACGTTCGGGCGCAAAGGGTTGATCGGTGAGCAGTTGGAAGTGCTCGGCATCCAGATAGCATTCTCGACAACCGCGGTGGTCCTGGCGCAGACGTTTGTCGCGCTACCGTTCCTCGTCGTCAGCCTCGAAGGTGCGCTACGCACTGCGGGCACACGATACGAGGCTGTAGCCTCGACGCTCGGAGCCCGCCCGACCACCGTGCTTCGCCGGGTGACTTTGCCGCTGGTGCTTCCCGGTCTGGTGTCAGGGGCAGTGCTGGCTTTCGCTCGCGCACTGGGGGAGTTCGGTGCAACGCTGACGTTCGCGGGAAGTCTGCAAGGGGTCACGCGTACCCTGCCGTTGGAAATCTATCTCCAGCGTGAGACCGATCCGGATGCAGCGGTGGCGCTTTCGCTGGTGTTGGTCGTAGTCGCGGTGGTCATCGTGGTTGCGGTGCGTGGACGCGGATCGGCGGGTTCGTTGTGAGTGGCCTCCACGTCGACATCGAGATTCCGGAGCGCGATGTCGTTGCGACGTTCGACGTCGCGGCCGGTGAGGTGACCGCTGTCCTCGGACCGAACGGCGCAGGCAAGTCGACGGTACTGGCGGCGGTTGCCGGACTACATCACCCGCGGCGTGGGTTGATCGAACTGAATTCTCGCGTTCTCACCGATACCGGTAGGGGAGTCGCGTTGGCGCCGCATCGGCGCGGCACTGCTCTACTCGCGCAAGAGGCACTTCTCTTTCCCCACCTCAGTGCGGCCGCGAACGTGGCGTTCGCGCCGCGCAGTGCAGGGCGGTCGCGTCGCGATTCCGCCGATTCCGCGCGCCACTGGCTCGACGCAGTCGACGCCGCCGAATTGGCTGACCGCAAGCCGTCACAGCTCTCCGGCGGTCAAGCGCAACGAGTCGCAGTGGCGAGGGCATTGGCTGCTGAACCCGAACTACTCCTGCTCGACGAACCGATGTCTGCGCTCGACGTCGCCTCCGCCCCGGCATTGCGGTCGTTGCTGCGTAGAGTGCTCCGAACAGGAGATCGCACGGCCGTGCTCGTCACGCACGACGCTCTGGATGCGCTGGCCCTTGCCGACACCGTTGTCGTGCTGGACGGCGGCCGGGTCGTCGAACGTGGTGACGTACGAACAGTTCTGACTCGCCCGCGTAGTGCATTTGCAGCACGCATCGCAGGGATCAACTTGCGCAGCGGCACGATGGCCGGAGACGGAATGCTCAGAAGTCCGGTCGGGGTGGATATCGCGGGCCAGACGGAGACCGACCTACCGGCCGGCAGTGCCGCCGTGGCAGTCTTCGAGCCGCGAGCAGTGTCGGTCTACCTGGATCCGCCTCACGGGAGCCCACGAAACGCGTTTGCGGTCACGATCGCGGAGATCGAAAATCGAGGCGATGTCGTCCGAGTCCGAGCCGAGGACGAAGCCGGCCAGCCGGGCTTGTCTGCCGACATCACGGCGAGCGCAGCGGCCGAGCTCGATCTGGTTCCGGGATCGGCCGCTACGTTTGTGGTCAAGGCCACCGAGACGCTGATCTATGCGCAGGGCGCAGGCTCGTAGACGTCCTCTACGACCGAATCCGCATAGAGGGCTGCAATTTCGGACGCGTACTTCTCGGCTATCGGCTTGCGCCTGAGCTTCATCGTCGGTGTCAGCTCGTCGCCGCCTGGCTCCCAGAACGTGGTGAGTACGTGAAACCGCTTGATCTGCTCGGCCCTCGACAGACGCGAGTTTCCCTCGGCGACAGCAGTTGCAACGATGTCGACGATCCGAGCGTCCTTGGCGAGTACCGCGGCCTCGGCCGCAAGTCCCAGTGAGCGTGCCGCTCCGACCGCGGCGTCGGCGCTGAGAGTGATCAACGCTGTGTTGAACTTTCGGCCGTCTCCGATTGCCACGACCTCACCGATCAACGACGACGACGTCTTCACTGCGGTCTCGATGGCAGCGGGGGACATGTTCTTTCCTGACGCATTGATGATCAGCTCCTTCTTGCGATCGATCACCGTGAGGTATCCGTCTGCGTCGGCCGTGACGATGTCTCCGGTCGAAAGCCAACCGTCTGCACTGATCGCTTCGGCCGTTTTTGCCGGTTCGCCGCGGTACCCCTTCATGACCAACGGTCCTCGAACCAGTAGCTCACCGTCGGCCTCGATGCGCATTTCCATGCCTGGAAGCAACTTTCCGACCGATCCCAGCTTGGTCGGCTCGGCCGGTGCGGTGCTCGCAATGCATGTCAGCTCGGACATTCCCCAGATCTCCGAGATCGGAACTCCCAGGGCTGCAAAGAATGCCAAGGTGTCCGGCGGAATCGGTGCAGCGCCAGAGATGGCCCACTTCAGTTCGGCAAAACCGAGTTTCGCACGCAGAGCGGAGAGGACCATTGCATCGGCTCGGGCGTAGTCCGCTTCCAGTTCGGCGGGGACTGTTTCACCGGCTCGCAAGTGTGCGAGCCGAGTGCGACCGACGTCGAGTGCCCACTGCAATGCCGCTCGCCGCGCGTCGTCCGGTTCGTTGGCGACGGCCGATTCGACTGCAACCTTCAGCTTTTCCCACACACGGGGGACACTGCCCCAGATCGTGGGGCGACAGTCCGGAAGCGCAGCCGCTACCTGGCTCGGATCCGGCACGACAGTGATCTGGGTGCCGAACACCATTTGCATGTACAGGCAGGTGAGCCGATCGGCTATGTGCGCCGACGGCATGTACGAGGTGATGCGGTCACCGAACTCGACGGGGAGTACAGCACTGACGGCGGTGGTTTCGAACAACAGACAGGCATGAGTCGTCTCGACGCCCTTGGGGTTGCCGGTCGTGCCGGAGGTGTAGATCAACGTGGCGACGTCGTTCGGTTTCACCGCACGCCAGGTGCTCTCGAAATCGAAATCGGCGGCAGCAGAGGACTTCATCTGCTCCAGCGTCAGGGTGCCGGACTGCTGGGCAGACGGTTGCGCGTCGACGACCACGATCGTGTCGAGTGTGGCACCGGATCGGCGAACGGTATCCACGTACTGGGCCTCGCAGACGAGCACTCGCGCACCGGAATTGGCGAGGATGTACTGGATGGCTTCGGGTGCCGACGTGTTGTAGATGGAGAAGGATGTCGCGCCGAGGTGTTGGGCGCCGACGTCGATCGGGTAGAACTCGATGCGGTTACTCATCATCAATGCAACCGTATCGCCATGTCCCACGCCGATTCCGGCCAATCCCGCGGCAACATCGCGAACCTGTTCGCCGTACGCGCGCCACGTCAGTGTTCGCGCATCGCCGATGTCTCGCAGGGCCACCGCGTCGGGCGCTACCGCCGACACTCGCTGGAAGGCTGCACACAACGTAGTCATGATGTTCTCCTGGATGCCTTTGTCAGGGCTGACGCATTCGTCGGGGCCGCAGCGGTGGTTCTGTCTTCGAGTTCGCGGATCAGGTCGTGTGCCTGTTTGTCTTTTGCCAGGTAACCGTCGGCAAGGACATTGATGAATCCGCGTCCCCACGCCCAGGGTTCCCAGGCAGCGGGGGCAAGGGTCCGGGCGGCGCGGCGCGCGATCGCGGCGGCGATCACGGTGGCGGCACGGTCCGGGGAGATTCGATGACGGAGGGGACCGGGTAGTCGAGCGTCGAGTTTGCGCCCGATCTCGTCGTCGTCGAGTGTGGCGCGTGCAAGTTGTGTATCCACCATCCCGAAGTACGCGATGCCGGCAGTAGCGCCGTAGCCGGCAACCTCGAGACGCAGCGCCCGGCCGAGCGCTTCGACCCCAGCCTTGCTGATCATGTACGAAGCGCCGCCCAAACCGGGGGCGAACGACGCCGCCGATGACACGACGACGATGTGCCCACTGTTGCGGATCACCTCGTCGATGGTCGGATGCACGGTGTTGAAGACGCCGGTGAGATTGACGTCGAGCACACGATCGAAGGCGTCGGGATCGATCTGGCGCAATGTTGCCGGGGGAGGGGTGATTCCGGCGTTGGCCACTACGACGTCGATTCTGCCCAGCTGCTCGATGATCGTTTGCACGGCTGCGGTCATGCCGTCCCGATCTCGGACATCGGCCGTCACCGTCACGACTCGCTGTGACTCGAATGAGCGCTCGGCCGTTGCCAATGAACTCTCGTTGACGTCGACCAGTGCCACGGTGGCCCCACGCCGGTGGAGAGTGCGCGCCAGCGCTGCACCGATACCGTCGCCTCCACCGGTGATCAGTACGACCTTCCCTGCGACGTCGTAGTCGAGTCGGCGTCCGGGCAGTGGAATGCCCAGATCGCGGACTGTTCCCGCAATTGCGGACAAGCGTCCCGTCATTGCTTCAGTGCCTTCCGTGTAGTGCGCGGATGAGAACCTTGACCAGCCAGTCGATTCGGGCGGTCCTTCGAAACGTCGTCAGTGGTAGGGGCGAACGGAATCGTTGCCGAGTCGTCGAACGAGCGTAGGTGAACTCCTTCAGACCATCTGGGCCGTGAACGCGTCCGAAACCAGATGCTCCGACCCCACCCAGTGGCAGGTTGGGAACCGCGGCATACATCACGTAAGAGTTCACCGACGCTCCTCCGGATCGGAGCCGATCGGCAACAGCCGCTCCGTCCTTGCCGAACACGCTTGCTCCCAATGCGTATGGCGACGCATTGACCAACTCCACCGCCTCGTCCATCGAGGCGACCTTGGTGATCGTCATCGTCGGGCCGAAAGTTTCCTCCGTGACGGCGAGGCTGTCTTCGGGGACGTCGACCATGATGGTCGGTTGCACGTACTGGCCGGAGATCGAGCCGAGCCCTCCGAGAACGACACGTCCACCCCGCGACATCGCGTCGTCGATGTGGCGCCGGATGACGGAGACTTGCGAGGGCATGGTGATCGGACCGATCTTGTCTTCGGCACCCGGACCCGCATGAACTCGGGCAGCCAAAGTGATTGTCTTGTCGATAAACTCGCCGTAGACATGTTCGTGCACGTATACACGCTCGACGCCCAGACAGGTTTGACCGGAGTTGGACAATGCTCCCCACACCGCAGCATCCGCGGCGGCACCGACATTTCCGTCGGCATCAAGGATGAGCGCGTCCTTACCACCACATTCCATCAACACCGGTGTGAGGGTCTCGGCGCACGCTGCCATGACTTTCTTGCCCGTCGCGGTCGATCCGGTGAACCCGATCTTGTCGACACCGGCCAGGCACAGTGCCGCGCCGACCGAACCATCGCCCGTGACGACCTGCAGCACAGGATGTTCAGGGACGACCTCGGCGAAGGCGCGGCCCAACCATTGCCCGACTGCCGGTGCGAACTCACTCGGCTTGTAGACCACGGCGTTGCCTGCAGCCAGCGAGAACGAGAGCGAACCGAGTGGGGTGAAGACCGGATAGTTCCACGGACCGATCACACCGATCACCCCGAGAGGTCGATACTCCACCGAGGCGGCCTGATTGACCGTCAACAAACTGGAGCGGACGCTGCGCCTGCCCAATACCTTTCGGGCATTCTTCGACGCCCACGCGAGATGTTCTAGTGCCATGGCGATTTCGAGCATCGCGTCAGGGTGCGGCTTGCCCATGTCCCGGTGCACGACGTCGGCGAGTTCGGATGCGCGACGAGCGATGATTCCTCGCCACCGATCCAGTCGACGAGCGCGTTGCTCGAATGTCAGTTCTGCCCACCATTCGGAAGCAGTACGGGCGTCGCGCACTGCCTGTGTCACTGTGTCGTCGGACGCCTGTGTGGTCGTGTCGATCTCGGTCGCCGTCATCGTGGAGTTCCTTGAAGTGTGTGGTGGACGGCGCCGTCGGCCCAGCCGCGGGTGACGCGTTGGAGGATCGGTCGGGACAGAGTCAGAATGGGGGCGAACCACGGCTGCGCTTGCACAGCGAACGTCCAGGTGAGGCGGCTGCCAGTCGAAGTCGGTTCCAACACCAGATCTTCAGCGAAGCGTTTGAACCCCGGAAGTGACGCCGACTCCACGTAGAACGACATCCGGCGCCCCTCGTCCCAGCGGAAGAATCGCTCGTTCAGTGCAGCAAAAGCGCCGGCTCGCACGGTTCGCGTAGTCCCGACGCCGAATGGTCTGTCCGAGGTCCAGTCGGCTCCGGTGATCCCGTGCGCCCACGACGTGAGCGCTCCGTCCGAGGTCAACGTCTGCCACAAGCTTTCACATGTCGCTTCGGATTCGATCCGGTGAGTGATCACCAGCGGAGCGGAGCGGATGAAGGCTGCGTCGGCCGCAGAAAGAGAGAATTTTCCCTTCACAGGTCCACCACCAAAGACCCACCGGTGGAACGTGATCGACAGGTCAACATCGAACCAGTACGTTCGGATTCGGTGAGGAGGGTGTCTCGATGCTCGACGGTCCCGGAGAGCACCCGGACCTTGCATGTACCGCAGAAGCCCTGTTGGCATGAATACGCTACTCCGGGAAGTACGCGTCGTATTGCAGCCAATGCACTTTCGGACTCGCCCACATCGACGGTGAGACCGGTGCGCGCCAGATGCACCGTGAACTCCTTGCCGTCGACTACCGGGAGTGGGGAGAACCTCTCGCTGTGCACCGATCCGGTCGGGTTGGCGGCGAAAGTTGCCGCACGCACCGTGTTCATCAGCGGAACCGGTCCGCACGTGTACACCGCGGCACCTGGATCCGCAGCAGCGACGAGTGTTCCGATATCCGTCGGACCCAGCTCGTCGTCGGGTCGGATGGTTACCCGGCCGCTGGAATACTCCTCGATCTCGTTCAGGAATGGCATAGCGGCCCGAGTTCGTCCGAGATAGTCCAATCGCCACGGGACTCCGCGGCGGTGACAGCGTTGCACCATGGGAAGTATCGGAGTGATCCCGATTCCGCCCGCAACAAAGAGGTACGACGGAGCAGTGACAAAAGGAAATGCATTCCGCGGCCCTCGTACGTCGACAACCATTCCGGGTTTCAGCGACTCGTGTATCTCGCGGGAGCCACCCCCGCCCTCGTCGATCCGCCGGACGGCGATCCGATACGAGGTCAAGTCGTCGGGGTCTCCGCACAACGAATACTGTCGTTGCCTTCCCGAGGGGAGAATGACGTCTAGGTGAGCGCCGGGAATCCACGACGGCAGGGTGATTCCTTCCCTCGGGGTCAAGGTGACACTCAGGACGTCTGCGCACTCGAACCGGACGGACTTCACGTCCAGCGTCATGTCGAATCCGCTGTAGCGGACCGGGTTGGGACGCGAAAGTATCTGCGCTGCAGGACTTGACGCAAAGATTCGACGGTATGCGCTCGTCGCCTGTGCGGCAATCCTCAACGACCGGGTCGGTGTGAAGTCTTGTGCGTCGTGAGGACGGTCGGCAGTCGTCTTGTTCATCCTTCACTCTTTTCGGAAGAACGATTGGCGGCAGGTGAGCGAGCGAGGTAGCGCATGGCTACGTCCATGTCCCCGATCTGGGACGGATGGAAGCTCGGCCGCAGATACGGAGGAATCTCGGTGATCAGGAATTTCATGTTCGGGACCAGGCCGCGGCGAGTGGCGCTGATCAGTTGCAGAGGCCACAGGCGGCCCTTCGCCTTCGACGGGTCCTGCCGGAAGAGGTAGTTCATCGAGGCGATGAACAACACGAACAACGTGAAGCTGGCGAGCAGCGCCGTGCGAACGCGGCGGGCGTAGCTACCGTCCACGTACATGTAGGCGTCGAAGGCCACGTTGCGGTGCTCGACTTCCTCGGCGCCGTGCCACTTGACCATGTCGAGCATCGTCGGGTGCATGCCGGCATCTTCGAGGGCGGGATCGGTGAGCAGCCATTCCCCGACCACCGCCGTGTAGTGCTCCATCGCGGCAAACAAGCCGAGACGTTCACAGAGCCAGGCGTGCTTGGCTTTTCCGGTCAATCCTTTGTCGCCCAATATCTTGTCCACGAGCCAGTCCATCCGGCGTGACATCGGTTTCATGTCCATGCCGAGGTCCGCAAGATGCTCGCGTGCACCTTTGTGCGACGACGCGTGTGTTGCTTCCTGGCCGACGAATCCCACCACCTCTTCGTGCAGGCGGGGGTCCTCGATGAGCGGGAGCGCTTCGGCGAGCGTTGCGGACATGGCCCGCTCTCCCTCGGGCAACACGAGATGCATGAAGTTGATGACGTGGGTGACCATCGGTTCGTTCGGCACGTAATGCAGTGGTACGCCGTCCCAGTCGAATTCGACGTCACGGGCGGCGATCGCATGTGCTTCGTCGGTGTAGCGGCGCGCGCCGGACGGTGCGACGACGGGTGTGCCTCGGAAGGCGTTGATGCCGAGCATTATCGGCTCCTCACGGTTTCTCGGGCAGTGGTGAGTGATTCGGACGAGACGGGTTGTACTTGCGCGTAGTGAGCGAGGTCGGCTCGTTTGGTCCTGGTGCGGAAGGATCGGTTGAATCCGGGATAGAAGGTGTAATTGCGGCCGCCGTCGACGAGGTAGTAACTACTGCACCCGCCGGCGTTCCATACGCTGGTGGCGAGTCGGCGGTCGGTCGCGCGCACGAACTCTCTCTGCACGTCTGCCCGGACGTCGATACTGCCGATGCCGCGCTCGTCCATTTGAAGAATGCAGCTCACGATGTACTCGACCTGCGCTTCGATCGTGACGACCTGCGAGGTGTAGACCACGGAATTGGGGCCGAGGATCATGAAGAAGTTCGGAAACCCGCTGATGGTGGTGCCGAGGAAGGCCTCGGCACTGCCGTTCCACGTCTGCGCGAGGCTGCGGCCGTCCTTGCCCCGGATGATGTCGAACGACGGGTTGTCTCCCATACGAAAGCCGGTTCCCATGACTATGGTGTCGACTTCCCGGAAGGCGCCGTCCGCGGTGAGGACTCCGCGCTCCTGCACCTCGACGATTCCGTCCGTCACCACCTCCACATTGGGTGACGCCAGCGCGGGATAGTAGGTGTTCGAGAACGTCGGACGCTTGCATCCGAATGCGTAGTGGGGGAGCAGCTTTGCGCGAAGCTCCGGGTCCCGCACCTGCCGGCGAAGGTGTGCTCGGCCGAGTGCGGCCAGCCCTTTGAGCAGTGACGGCTTGTACACGAATCCGGGTACCAGGGCTTCTTGGAGCAGGTCGAGTCCCTTGCGTGCCAGTCGTTGGGTGAGCGGCACCCGCTCGAAGAGAGCGCTCGGCCAGCCGGTCATCGGCTGATCCGGGTGCGGCAGGATCCACGTCGGTGTCCGCTGGAACACGGTCAACGTGTCTGCGAGCGGTTGCAGTCTGGGGATGATCTGCACCGCAGAGGCACCGGTGCCGACCACGGCTATCCGCTCACCGCGAAGGTCGTGGTCGTGGTTCCAGTCCGCGGTGTGGAACATCTGACCACGAAACGATTCGAGCCCGGGAAGGTCGGGTGTGGCGGGGGCACTGAACGGGCCGGTGGCCGCGACCAGGAACTGTGTCTCCCACACGGTTTCCGCAGTGTGTACCCGCCAGATCTGGGCTTGCTCGTCCCACGAAGCTTCTGTCACGTCCTGGTTGCAGTGGAAATGACCGGCCAGTCCGAAGCGATGGACGCAATCCCGGAGATAGTCGTAGATCTCGGGCTGTAGCGGATACAGCCGCGTCCAGTTCGGATTGGGCGCAAACGAGAACGAGTACAGAATCGACGGGATGTCGCACTGTGCACCGGGGTAGGTATTGACCTGCCAGGTCCCCCCGGGCTCCGCGGCACGTTCCAGAACGACGAAGTCGTCGATCCCGGACTGCTTCAAGCGGACAGCCGTTCCGATGCCGCCGAAACCGGCTCCGATGACGACGACTCGTGTTCGGCGAGTTCGAGTTTCCTCGTCACCGGCCGATGGCCCCGAGGTTGGGTCGATGTCGACCATGTGTGACGCCTCCTGATTGGTGCGTGAACAACTGAACGAAGAGTAAGTCTGACATCAAGTGATGTCAACAGCGGTTGATGTCAGAATTCAACTGATTGACATCGGGCGATGTCAGTTCGCTTGCGGAGGTCGCCGCGATAACCTGAGGTCGAGAGCGCTGCCGGTCAGTGAGAACATGGGGACATGACGGATACCGAGGCTCGGCGCACCGGCCCGCGCAGGTGGCGTGGGCAGGAACCGGAAGATCGCCGCGCCGCGCGCCGGACACAGCTGATCGAAGCCGGGTTGCAGATCATGGGCACCGAGGGAGCGGCCGCCGCGACCATGCGTGCGACCTGCCGCGAGGCCGCGCTGACCGAACGGTACTTCTACGAGAGCTTCGCCAACCGTGACGAACTGCTGGTCGCCGTGCTCGACGAGGTCGTTCTCGGTGCGCGTGACACTATTCTGGACGCTCTCGAGGCGGCGCCTTCCGAACCGTCGGCCCTGATCCGCCACGTGGTGAAGGCCTTCACCAACTACGTATTCAAAGATCCTCGACGTGGACGCATCATGTTCGTCGAATCCCAGGCGGAACCTGCGCTGTGGGATCGAGGGCGAGAATTGATGGCGGAGTTCACGAATCCGATTTCCGCGTCGCTCGAGCTGATGTACGGCGGCGAGGCAACCGACTCCGCGAACTCCGAACTCAATTCGGTGGGGCTGTTCGGTGCCCTCGCGTTCATCTATCAGGCGCACACCCCGTCCTCCAAGATCTCTCGAAAGCGTTTGGTGGAGCACATTTCGCTCATGGTCGAGGCGCAGGCGACGGTCAACAGCACGCCCGCGAGAAAAGAATGACGTCCGCGTCGGCCACAGGCGGAAGGCGTCTCGGTCCCGAAGACCGGCGTGAGCAGATCATTGTCAGCGCGGCAAAGGTTTTCGAGGAGAAGTCTTTTGCCGACGTCTCGATGACCGAGTTGGCCAAGGCGGCTGGGGTCGGACGTCCGCTGCTCAATCATTACTTCGGCTCCAAGCGGGAGTTGTATCTCGACGTCGTGCGGCGGTTCGTCTTCATTCCCGAAGTGGCGGTGGACCGCATTCCGCGATCGGCGAGCCAGGAGAAGCGGATCGGCGCCGTGATCGATCGGTGGCTCGACGTCGCCTGGCGTCATCGCGACATGTGGATCTCGACAATCATGTCCGACGACCTCCGCCGTGATCCCGAGATGGATCGGATCCTGCAGGATGCTGACGACGTTGCTGCGCGACGCATGATGGATGCGCTCGAGATTCGACCGAGTGAAGGCAGCGCGGCTGCTGTTCATTCGATGATCGTGGCGTACGGAGGCTTGGCGAAGGCCGCCAGTAAGCAGTGGTTGGTGACGGGAGCGCTCGACCGCGAACAGGTGCACCTTCTGCTGGTACGCAGTTTGCTCGCCATCGTGCGTGACGTTCTGCCGGCGTGCGAGGCGGATTCCTGATTGCTCAGAGTGATCTCGCCACGAGGTCCTTCATGACTTCGTTCGATCCGGCGTAGATTCGCTGAATACGAGCGTCGGCGTACATCTGAGCGATGGGATATTCGAGTATGTAGCCGTACCCGCCGTGTAGTTGCACGCAGCGGTCGATCACGGCGCACTGCTGGTCGGTGAGCCAGTACTTGGCCATCGCGGCGGTAGTCGCATCGAGCTGCCCGGCAACGTATTTGACGATGCAGTCGTCGATGAACGTTCGTGAGATACGAGCGATGGACGCGCACTCGGCAAGTTCGAAGCGGGTGTTCTGCAGATCGAAGAGCGTTTGCCCGAACATGTTTCGGGATTTGGTGTACTCGACGGTGAGGGCGACTGCACGCTCCATTGCCGCAGTGGCTGCAACTCCGCAGATCAATCGTTCAGGCAGTAGCTGCTGCATCAGCTGGGCAAACCCTGTGCCTTCGCGGTCCCCGAGCAGGTTTGTTGCAGGCACCCGCAAGCGGTCGAAGAACAGCTCGGTGGTGTCCTGGCCCTTCTGTCCGACCTTCTCGAGTATTCGCCCGCGCTCGAAACCCGGTGTGTTGTCATCGACCTCGGCCACGATGAGCGACACTCCACGCGCTCCGAGGCTGGGATCGGTCTTGGCGGCAATAATCACCAGATCACAATTGCGACCGTTGGAGATGAAGGTCTTTGCGCCGCTGATCAGATAGTCGTCACCGTCGCGGACGGCTCGGGTGGTGATGTTCTGCAAGTCGGATCCGGTGCCGGGCTCGGTCATGGCGATTGCGCCCACCCACTCGCCACTCACCAGCTTCGGTAGCCAGCGCTGTTTGTGCTCGTGATCGGCGTAGGCATTGAGGTAGTGCGGCACGATTCCCGAGTGCACGCCGAGTTGGAGTGAATGATCACCCGCCATGACCTGCTCGTGGAACAGCACGGCGTCGTGCGCGAAAGTTCCTCCTCCGCCGCCGTACTCGGTGGGGATCGACATGCCGGCGAGCCCGAGCGCCCCGAGTTCCCGATATGCGGATTTGTCGGGAAAACCTTGGGACGCGAAGCGTTTCTGATGCGGTGTGACGTGTTTGGCGAAGAAGTTCCTTGCCAGGTCGGCCACGGCCTCCAATTCGTCGTCCATCCACGGGGACCGTCGTTCTGCGGTCCGGGTTGCGGTAGATCCTTGCGTCATCGTGATTCTCCCGATCGATGAAGTGCGACCCGCGAGCGGATCCGACTCCACCTATCATCCACACTGTTGACATAGTGTCAATAAAGGGGTGGTTGAATCGACCTCCGGACCCGCCTCGAATTCCACGTCGGCCGCCCGCAAGAATGGGACGACACAGACACGAACAGGCCGGCGCGAAGGATGGGCAGTGGACCCCGAAGAAACATCAGCGGGTCATGAGTCCGACCTCCCGGCTCCGCGGCCGGCGCGCAGCGTCCTGTTCGGATTGCCGCCGGTGGGAAACCGGTACCCCGGAGCGGTTCGCGTCGCCCTCGCCCTGGCGATTCCGGCGGCCATCGCCACACTGCTCGGATTCGGGTCTGCTTCGCTCCTGGTCGGCCTCGGTGCATTTGCATCGATCTACGGTGAGGGTCGTCCGTACCGGAGCAGGTGGAAGGCAGTCGGTATCGCTGCGACGGCGCTGACGATCCTGTCCTTCGTCGGGGCATCGGTGGGTGAGCCCGTCCACCGAGCCATCGCCGAGGGAGCGCCGACGGTGCTGCTCGTCTTTGTCGTGCTGATCATGGCCGTCGTGGTGTCGACCTGCGCCTTCACCGTCGACGCGCTTCGATTGGGTCCACCGGGCGCGTTCTTTCTGTTGCTCACCACCGAGATCAGTTCCGTGATCGCCACTCCCGGTCAGCCGCCGGTCGAGGTCGCGATGTGGACGGCAATCGGTGGGATCAGCGCGGTGGTCGTCTCGATGACGGGAATCCTGTGGGCACCGAGAGCTGTCGAACGCAGCGCTGTACAGGCAGCCGTCTCGGCCGTTGCGGAGTACACGGACGCTCAGGCGAGGTACGCCCCACCCGAACTCACGCGAGACAAACGCCACGCTGCAGCACTTCGGCTGCACGACGCGTGGCAGTGCCTCTACCGCGGCGCAATCGTCGGGAAAGACCACCCGTTGACCCGTGAACTCGAACGAGCGCAGATCTCGATGGCCAGGGCGATCTCCGACGACCACGATCCGGAACTCATGGCCGACCCCGCGTTCGACGTCGACGACGTCGGTGCTCACCCGCCTCTGCCCGACCCGACGATCCGATATCGGTTCCTCCGCGCCTGCAATCGGTCCAGCCGAGCGTCGGTGACGGCACTTCGGCTGTCCATTGCCTGTATGGCGGCGGGAACCCTCACCGTCCTGCTCGGCATCGATCGCCCGGACTGGGCGGTGATCGCCGCGGCGATGGTCCTTCATCAAGGACCGGATCGAATACTGGGCACCTATCGCGGAATCCACCGCATCGGTGGGACCGTCCTCGGGTTGATTCTGTTGGGTGCCATCTACTCCTGGAGTCCGACCGGTCTGTGGTTGGTGGCGGTACTTGCAGTCCTGATGGCGGGGGTCGAGCTGTTCCTGGTGCGGAATTACGGGATAGCCGTCATCTTCATCACCGCCCTCGCGATTCTCCTCGGCGCGGCCGGTGGTGCGCACGGGACCGTCCGACATCTGATCCTCAGCCGCATGCTCGAGACGGCAATCGGCGTCGTCGTGGCGTTGGTGGTCCTGTGGACGGTGGGGCGCGGTGCGCATCGACGCACTCTGATCTGGGTCGACGAACGGGCCAGTAGCGTCCTGTTCAAGCTGCTGACCGAAATTCGCGCGAGGCACTATGCACCACAGGCGAATTGGTCGGAGCTTTCGGAGCTTCGACGGGACCTGGACTTCGAACTGCGAGGTAGCGCGATGGCCGGGATCGACGCCGCCCACAACGAACCCGAGTGGGCGTCGCAGCAGTGGAGGACGCACACCGAATTGCACCATCTGGGATCGGATGTACTGCACCGACTGTGGTTCGGCACGCAGGTGTCCAGATCACACCTCGAGGAATGGGAGTCTCGCTACTTGCGTTCGGGTTCGGTGTGATCGAGCATCGGCACAGCGCTGAACTTGGCTGGATTCGCAATGTCGTAGGCCGCGCACACGACTCCGTCGCGGACAGTGAAGCCGGCAACGCGAGCGGCGAACTGCGGGTACTGGTCGTCCCCCGGTGAGCCGGCGAATACACCGCCGAGCTGTCCGTTGACGAGAACCGGTGACATCGAGAACACCGCTGCCGGTCCGTACTTGCGGGCCAATCCCAGATAGAACCGCGCGACACGATCGCTGCCGCGCACAATGTTGACAGCCGTGCGGGTAGTTCCGCCTGCGTCACCGATCAGGACGGCATCGGGATCGAGTGCACCTATCACGGCGTTCAGATCTCCACTCGCGATAGCCGTCACCAATCGCTCGACGGCAGCAGCATGCTCCTCGCTACTGACCGGGACCGGCGCCGACGCTGCGGCTTTACGGGCCCGCGAGGCCAACTGACGGGCAGTGGCTACTTCGATTTCGAGGATGCGCGCAACCTCGGCGAAGGGCACGTCGAAGCCGTCATGCAGGACGAAGGCAACGCGTTGAGCGGGAGTAAGGGTGTCCAGGACGACGAGGGCAGCAAAACGATTCTGTTCCTGCGTCACGACGTACTCCAGCGGATCGGGTGTCGCTGAGGGTGTGCCCGAGGTGGCGTCGACGGGCGTGACGATCGGCTCCGGAAGCCACTGTCCGACATAGCTTTCTCTTCTGACCGCGGCCGATTTGAGATGATCGAGGCAGATTCGGCCGACAACTGTGGTGAGCCATCCGCGCAGTTCGCGGATCTGCAATTCGTCGCCTCGCGTGTTTTCGGCAACTTGAAGCCGTATCCACGCTTCCTGCACCGCATCCTGAGCGTCGCTGAAACTTCCGGTGAGACGGTAGGCCACCGACGTCAGGTGGCCACGGTGTTGCTCGAAGTCCTGCGCAGTCGTCGGCGAAAGCATGCCCTCATGATACGGACCTCACACATTAAATCCGGCATGAATGTAACCGTTGACCCAGGTAGTGGGTGCCGACGTATGGTTTCGGCACTGCTCACGGCTCGATCCTGTCTGCACATTCATTGGAGTCTCACGTGTTTCGGTCTTTCCCGCTCATGTCGCTCAACTGTTGTCGTTGAACTGACATTCCCCACACCTGCCTGTGCCGAGCGCCGCACACGGCGCTCCGGACAGGTGTAGCCGAGAACTGAACCAATCATCTTCTACAGGAAGCAACTTCATGATTCGCCCTCGTTTCGCGCGCTCGGTAGCCGCGGTCGTCGCTCTTGTCACTCTGTCCAGTTTTGCCGTTGCCTGCTCGGGCTCCTCCGACGAAGTGGTCAAGACCGCCGACGGCAAGACCGTCCTGCGGTACGAGGGCAGCACCGGACAGGTCATCTACCCCGAACTGGCCGCTGACCTCGGCTACTTCAACGACGTGGAGCTCAACTGGATCGGCGATACGACCAGCGGCCCTCAGAGCATTCAGAACGCAGCGACCGGTCAAACCGAGTTCGGCGGAGCGTTCAACGGGGCGGTGGTGAAGTTGGCTTCCGCGGGTTCACCGATCACCTCGGTCATCGGGTACTACGGCTCCGACAAGGAGAGCTTCAACGGGTACTACGTTCTCGACGACAGTCCGATCAAATCGGCGAAGGACCTGATCGGCAAGAAGGTCGGGATGAACACCCTCGGTGCGCACCACGAGTTCGTCGTGCGTGAATGGCTTGCGCGGGAGGGGCTTACACCGGACGAGATCAAGCAGGTGGAACTGATCGTGGTTCCGCCGGTCAACACGGAACAAGCGTTGCGGCAGGGACAGATCGACGTCGCCACCCTCGGCTCGGTCTTCCGTGACTCCGCGCTCGAACGTGGTGGCCTTCGCGAGCTGTTCACGGACGAATCGTTGTTCGGCTCGTTCACCTACGGCACGTTGGTGTTCCGTGACGACTACATCGCGCAGAACAAGGAGGCGGTCGCCGATTTCGTGCAGGGAACAGCGAGGGCCATCCGCTGGACGCAGACACACCCACGAGAAGAAGTGGTCGCGAAGCTGACGTCGATCATCAACAGCCGCGGACGCAACGAGGACACCAAGCTCATCAGCTACTGGAAGAGCCCAGGAGTCGCCGGCCCCGGCGGAACGATCACCGATACCGAGATCAGCACGTGGATCGACTGGCTCACCCGTAACGGCGAACTCGAAGAAGGAAAGTTGAAGCCGTCGGACATCTACACCAACGAATTCAACCCGTACGCCAACGGAACGTATTCACCCGACAGCGGCGCTGACGGACAGGCACTGGAGGCAGCAAAATGAGCACAGAACCGAAACTACGGCTCGAGCACGTCACCAAACAGTTCGACATTCGTGGGACCGACGAAGTTTTCACCGCGGTCGAGGACATCAACATCGACGTGGCGCCGGGGGAGTTCCTGGTCCTCGTCGGGCCGAGTGGTTGCGGCAAGTCGACTCTGCTGGACCTCCTCGGAGGACTCAGTTCGCCCACTTCCGGTCGAATCCTTCTGGACGGCAAGCAGATCACGGGCCCAGGCTTGGATCGGGGAATCGTCTTCCAGCAATACGCGCTACTTCCATGGCGAACTGCACGTCACAACATCGAGTTCGGACTCGAAGCGAAGGGCGTGAAGAAGAGCGAGCGACGCGAGCTCGCCGAGCATTACCTCGAACTGGTCGGTCTGCAAGGTTTCGCGGATCGCTATCCGCACGAGTTGTCCGGTGGAATGAAGCAGCGAGTCGCGATCGCCCGCAGCCTGGCATTCGACCCCGAAGTGTTGCTGATGGACGAACCATTTGCTGCGCTGGACGCACAGACGCGAGAGTCGCTGCAGGACGAGCTTCTGCGCATCTGGAAGGCCACCGGCAAGACCATCTTGTTCATCACCCACGGAATCGACGAGGCCATCTACCTCGGGCAACGTGTTGCAGTACTGACTTCGCGGCCGGGGCGCGTCAAGACGATCGTCGACATCGACATCGACCGGTCCGGCGACGACGTGCGATCAGGTGAGGAGTTCCGAGTGTTCCGGCACCGGATCTGGACGCTGCTGCACGGTGAAGTCGAGCGCGCTCGGGCCGGCGAACTCGATCCTGCCAAGGAGGTTGCACATGTCTAGCGCATTGGCGACGCCGGAGGTGGTCGCCACCCCGAAACCGTTGGCCGACAAAACACCTGACATTGCACAGCGGAGCCAGGCCGGCGGCAAGGCGGCGCGCTACATTCGTTCCACCGCCTGGCGGATTGCCAAGCCGTCGATTGCGATCGCGATCTTCCTCGGGATCTGGGAAGCGGCACCTCGGCTCGGGCTGGTGGACAAGGTCTTCCTCCCGCCCTTCACCGAAGTTGTGTCCGCATTCTTCACTCTCGCCGAGAACGGACAATTGCAAGAGCATGTTTCGGCCAGTCTGACGCGTGCGCTGACCGGATTCTTCGTGGCCATCGCGATCGCGATTCCGTTGGGAATCGCGATCGCCTGGTACCGCCCGGTCTCCGACTTCCTCAACCCGATTCTCGAATTGTTCCGCAACACAGCAGCCTTGGCTCTGCTTCCCGTCTTCGTGCTGATTCTCGGAATCGGTGAGGAATCGAAGATCGCCCTGGTGATCTACGCCTGCACCTTCCCGATTCTGCTCAACACGATCTCCGGTGTGCGAACAGTGGACCCCCTGCTGATCAAGTCCGCTGCCTCGCTGGGGTTCTCCTCGATTCGGCTGTTCCAGAAGGTGGTTCTGCCCGCCGCTGTTCCCACGATCTTCACGGGTATCCGCATGGCAGCCGCGTCGTCGATTCTCGTGCTGATCGCCGCCGAAATGGTCGGGGCCAAAGCCGGTCTCGGGTATCTGATCACCGCTTCACAACTCAACTTCCAGATCCCGAACATGTACGCGGGCATCGTCGCGATCTCGTTGTTGGGTCTGACAATCAACGCGATTCTGGTCCTGATCGAACGTCGGCTCTCGCGCTGGCGCGTCACCACCTGACCACACATTCACGGAAAGATTCTGCGAACTCATGTCCGAACGACAATTTCATCTGAACGCCTTCCTGATGGGCGTCGGCCATCATGAGGCGGCGTGGCGCCACCCACGCACAAACGCGGCCAACCTCCTGGACGTCAAGCACTTCCAGGAATTGGGGAGAATCGCCGAGCGTGGAAAGCTGGACTCGGTGTTCTTCGCCGACGGTCTAGCAGTCGGCCCGCGGGTCAAGTACAACACCCAGGCGATCTTCGAACCCGTCACCTTGCTGTCGGCGATCGCTGCGGCCACCGACAAGGTGGGACTGATTGCAACCGCGTCGACCAGTTACAGCGATCCGTACACTCTCGCAAGGAAGTTCGCTTCCCTCGATCACATCAGTGGTGGACGAGGCGGGTGGAACATCGTGACGTCGGCCGGCGCCGACGAGGCCGCGAACTTCGGCCTCGATGCGGTACCGACGCACAGCGGTCGTTACGAGCGCGCCGAGGAGTTTCTCGACGTGACGCTCGGACTCTGGGACAGCTGGGAAGAGGGGGCAGTTGTCCTGGACGAAGAGACCGGAATCTTCGCCGATCCTGATCGTGTCCATCGCATCGACCATGACGGTCAACGATTCACGGTGGCTGGCCCGCTCAATTCGCCGAGGTCTCCACAGGGACGTCCGTTGCTCGTGCAAGCCGGTTCCTCCGAGAGCGGTAAGGACTTCGCGGCGAAGTATGCCGAGGCCGTGTTCACCGCTCAACGAACACTCGAGCAGGGGCAGGATTTCTACACCGACCTCAAAGCGCGGCTGATCAAGTACGGGCGTAGTCCCGACGAGATCAAGGTGCTGCCAGGCATCGTTCCCTTCATCGCGGATACGGAAGAAGAAGCCAAGGCACTGGAGCAGTCGTTCACGGATCTCATCTCACCTGAGTACTCGCTGCGCCAACTCTCGAACATGGTGGGCGTCGACCTCACCGAGCATTCGCTGGATGCCCCGTTGCCCCCGTTGCCGGACATCGATCGCATCCAAGGAAACAAGAGTCGATACCAGCTCGTCAAAGACCTTGCGGAGAGCGAAAACCTCACCGTCCGTGAACTGATCGGCAAACTCGGCGGTGGCCGTGGGCATCGGACATTTGCCGGGACACCCGAGCAGGTCGCGGACGAGTTGACCGAATGGTTCGACAAGGGCGCCGCGGACGGCTTCAACATCATGCCGCCCTATCTGCCCGGAGGGCTCGAGGTGTTCGTCGACCGGGTCGTGCCGATTCTGCAGGCGCGTGGGCTCTTCCGGACCGAATACACGGAATCCACCCTGCGGGGTCACTACGGCCTCGATCGTCCGGCGAATCGGTTCTCGCGGGCCGCTGACGCGGCAGAAGTGAGCGCGTGACGGAAACACTGCCCAAGGAACAGCCGGCGATTGCCGGTCTCAAGCCACTGGTCACAACGGTTTTCGTACCGGCGGCCATCTTCGGGATCGGTCAGGGTGCGGCTGCCCCCATCATTGCCGTCACCGCGCGCGACCTGGGTGCCTCGGTTGCCGTCGCCGGCCTGATCGTTGCACTCGGTGGTTTGGGCGCCGTACTCGGTGACCTCCCCGCCGGCAGGATCGTGTCGCGTTTCGGTGAGCGCAGGTCGATCATCGGCGGAAGTTCCTTGGGTGCAACAGGAGTGGTGATCTGTCTCCTTGCACAGACTCCGTGGATGCTCGGTATCGGCGCACTGTTGACCGGATTGGCGAATGCGGTGTGGGGCCTTGCGCGGCAGAGCTACCTCGCCGAGACCGTGCCACTCGGTCTACGGGCCCGAGCAATGTCGTCGTTCGCTGCGATGTGGCGGTTGGGTTTCTTCCTGGGACCGCTTATCGGGGCCGGCGTGATTCTCCTGGTGGGAGCGCGCGGAGGATTCCTTGTCCAGTTGGTGGGCGTCGTGCTCGCCGGGGCGCTGATGGCCCGCGTTCCCGACCCGCCACGAAAGGTGCAGGCAGGCAACAGCGATCACGGACACGTCACGCTCCCGGAGATCCTTCGCCGTCATCGTGCCGCTCTGTCGACGCTCGGGACAGGCTCCCTTCTGATGGGCGCCGCCCGCGCTTCGCGTGAGGCCGTTCTTCCATTGTGGGCATTGCACCTCGGATTGGATGCAGCCCAGGTGAGTGTGATCTTCGGTATCGGTGCGGCCGTGGACCTGCTGTGCTCGTACCCGGCCGGACACATCATGGACCGATACGGCCGCAGGCTGGTCGCGGTGCCTTCGCTGACGGTGATCGGTGTGTCGTACCTACTGTTGCCGTTCTCGACGGGTGCAGTGGGATTGACCGTGGTCGCTGTCGTGATGGGGATCGGCAACGGACTGGGCAACGGCGTGATCATGACCCTCGGTGCCGATATCGCCCCGCCCGAAGAACGCGCCGAGTTCCTCGCTGCATGGCGATTGACTCACGACACCGGCATGTTCGGTGGGCCGCTCGCGATCGGTCTACTCGCCGCGGTGCTCCCACTCGGGTGGGCATTCGCCGCCCTGGGCGCGACGTCGTTCGCCGGCGCGGCGATGATGTTCCGCTTCATTCCGGTCTACTCTCCGCGGGTGTCACCCCGGTCGCGCGTCGGGAAACTGTAGGTAGGCTCGCTACATGCGATTCGGACTGTTCGTACCTCAAGGCTGGCGTCTGGACCTGGTCGGCATCGACCCCGCGAAGCAGTGGGAGGTGATGCGAGACTTCACGCTGCGCGCGGAGGCAGGGCCGTGGGAGTCGGTGTGGGTCTACGACCACTTCCACACCGTTCCCCAGCCGACGGAAGAAGCGACTCACGAGGCGTGGACGTTGATGGCCGCACTCGGTGCATCGACGTCGCGTATCCGACTCGGCCAGATGTGTACCGCCATGAGCTACCGAAACCCGGCGTACCTCGCCAAGGTCGCCGCGACCACCGATCTCATCACGGGTGGACGCGTCGAGATGGGCATCGGCGGCGGTTGGTACGAGCAGGAGTGGCGTGCGTACGGCTACGGTTTCCCCTCTGCCGGTGAGCGTCTGGGCCGCCTCGACGAAGGAATCCAGATCATGCAGCAGGCGTGGTCGACCGGCAGCTCGACGCTCGACGGCAAGTACTACCAGGTCGACGGAGCGCTGTGCCGTCCACTTCCGTTGCAAGAGGGCGGAATTCCCATCTGGGTTGCCGGTGGCGGCGAGAAGGTCACACTCAAGATCGCGGCCAAGTACGCGCAGTACACGAACTTCGACGGCACCCCGGCCGGCTTCGCGCACAAGTCCGAAATCCTGAAGAAGCACTGCGACACCGTCGGTAGCGATTTCGACGCCATCGTCCGTTCGGCCAACTACAACGTGGCCATCGGCGCGACGGAATCCGAGGTGGCTCAGCGGTTGGAGACACTGAAGGCCCGACTGACGCCGTTGGTCGGCGAAGCTGCCGCCGATGCGTCGCTCGATGCGTTCCGCGGAATGCCTGCCGTGGGTACGCCCGAGCAGATCATCGAGAACCTGTCGGCGCTCGCGGCGCAGGGACTCGAGTACGGAATCTTCTACTTCCCCGAGGCCGCGTACGACACGTCGGGAATCGAGATGTTCGAGAAGGAAGTGCTGCCCGCGCTCGCGTAACCGTTGGGGCTAGCGCAGCGAGTCAGGAAGATCGGCCGGGTTGATCAGAACCCGGCGATCGGGGTGGGTGCGAACTTCTTCGGAATCGGGAATCCGGCTCTGCAGGAAGTTCCACTCGCTCGCACTGACAGCAGCGATCGCGCGTGCCAGCACTGCCGAGTCCTTGGTCCCCCACTCGATCGGCATGGGACTGACCATCTGCCACGTGTCAGCCTTGCTGCGGGTGGAACGATCCGAACGCAGTGCGACCGACGGAATGCGGTCGCCGACTCGCCACTTCGGATTGAGTCGAACGTTGCGGCTGACGAGCGCGTACTGCGGTGCTCCGGCCGCCGGCTTCGCGATGTCGATCAATGCCGTCAAGGTCGCCGCTCGAGGATGAACCTCGGTGACGATCGCGGGAACCAGTGGGTTGTCCGCATACAGAGATTCGACGCTTCCCACCTTGCGAGGTGCCCACACGGCGACCCACAGGGAACTGGCCGCACCGATGGCGAGGACTGCGCCGATGATGATGGACCACACCTCGCCCATGCTGATCAACCAGGCCCCGACCGCGGCGAGGACGATCGCGAAGATCACCGCAGAAATCTGCAGGCGGCGTACATCGGCCAGTGTGTCGTTGACCGACTTGGCGTGAGCCTTGTCGACGGTGAACTGGAAGTCAGCCACGAAAAATTCCTTCGGGTGGTGCCGGACGATCTAGGACCGGCCCCCGATCGCCCGGGGACCGTCCACCAGCGTAGCTAGTTTCGCGCGCGCTCCCACATCTGCAGGTAAGCCTCGGCGCCGCGGCTCATGTCCTCGATGATGGTGTCGCCGTCGGCTCCCGCGGCGATGCGCATGTCCGCGATCCAGTCGGGAATCATCCCGTACTGCGCCACGCCGTCGGTGTTCACGTCGAAAACCCGGGTGCCGGCGCGCTGCTGGTCCATGACCGTGCCGTCGAAGGCGGTGTACGGATATTGCAGCGGATTTTCTGCGGCGTCGCCGCGCGGTGCGGCCTGCGGCCCGAAGCCGTTGGTGTCGGCGCCGTAGCCGAAACCGAAGTAGTAGTTCTCGCTTCGCATCGCCCGTGCGTCCCGCCACTGGTCGATGAACCCACGCTCTTCGGGCTTTTCGTCCGATGCGTCGAGTTGTCCGGCGTACAGGGCGACAAATCCGCCGAGTGCGTAGATCCGCTTGTACAGGCTCGGGTCGCTCCAGCTGTGACTGGAAACGACGCCGGAGTAGTTCGCAGCTTCGAGAATATCGAGAGCCGCTTCGGCGGTCTTGACGCTCATGTGATCGATGTCCACGATCATCCCTCGGTCCATCAAACCTCGGATCGTGTACGCGCCGAGGTCGGTCAGGCCGTGCGAATTGCATTGCGGACCAGAGGGGTACACCGGAAGCGTCACTCCGGGTGGGAGTACCGCGAGAAGATTCTGTGCGCCGTCGACCTTGGTGGGCAGCACATTGTCCTCGGCAACGCCGGTGCATGGTTCCGACTGCCAGAACTCCCCGGCGCCCAGGTAGTTGCCGATATTGACGGCCACTCCGGTGACGCCGCCGTCGAAACGGGCACCGCCGAGGGCGTTGTCGAACTTGTGCGTGACGATCATCTGCCGGACACCGAGGTCGTACAACTCGTCCAGGCCGCGGTCGATGTCGTCCTCGGTGCACTGCGGAATACCGTTGCGCACAGAGCAACCGAAGGGTTCGGACACCTCCACCCCGAGGGTGACGGCCAGCTTTCCGTCGGCGGCCACCTGCCTGGCCTGTTCCGGCGAGCTCACGATGCGGAACCAACCCCGGCCGGGACCGCCGTACTGGGCGTCGATGTAGTCCTGGAGTTCGCGTGTCTGCTGCGCCTGGATCCGGACGGTCTCCATCTCGTCACAGGGATTTCGCTTGCTCGGATACAGCTCGCACAGGACACGATTGGCGACAAAGAGATTGGTGAAGATTCGCAGCCCGCCACGCCAGGCCCGCTCGACCCACTTGTAGTACGTCTGCTCGTGCGTCAGTGAATCGTGCGCCGGCCAGTCGGCGAAACTCGGCCAGCCGGTGGTGTCGTGAGTTTCGAAGGGATTGCCGTACGACAGAACGTTTTCGAGGAGCGCCGGTATCCCGTCAGGTTGATGGTCCGGGCAGTCGACGAGCGCTGCGGTGACGCCCTGAGGATCGAAAGGTCGGCCGCAGTGCAGGTTTCCGCCCATGAACTCGGAAGCATTCATGTGCACGTGTGTGTCGATGAATCCGGTGACTTCACCGTTCGGTCCGATTTCTCCCGGAACGCCGTTTGCGCCCACCTCCGCTTCGGGGAAATCGGCGCAGCCATCGCGCGGGATCAGCGTGAACGCAGATTCGGGAACGTCACCGGGATCGGACATCGTGAGCATCAAATCTCGCGAGATCAGTTGACGGCCGTTCGAGGTCGCGGTCAGAACGAACGATTCACCGGTGGACATCACGGTCCAGTCGGTGGAGGGAGTTGCTTCGGAAGTGGCGAGTACCGAGTCCGCGCCGTCGTGCGAGAGCATCGACCCGTCCGGGCCGTACAGCATGAAACGACCCAACTGGGCCGCATGTAGCCGGAACGGTTCGGCGTCTGCGGCTTTCGTTACGTCGGTGAGGTACGCCGACCCGTCACGACGGACGAAATCACCAGACTCGGTGCGCAGCGCGAAGCAACCGTTCGCAAGTGCGTACACCGAGTTCTGCGCAGTAGGAGCAGGACTCGGTGCCGCGGCGCTGACGCCGGTCGCGGCGACGACGACGGCGGCAGTCAGCAGCGAGATGGTTCCGGCGAGCCGACCCCGTAGACGTGGAACTGAGCGCATGGTGCTGGTGACCCCCGGCCGATGGACACGACTGTGACAGGGGACACTCTACAGATAACTGGACGTATGTCCATTTGATTCTGCAACGTGTTGCAGAAATGCTCAGCCGATGGCAGGTCCGAGCAGGTCATCGGCGTCGGTGATCCGATAGGCGTAGCCCTGTTCGGCGAGGAATCGCTGACGATGTGCCGCGTACTCCGCATCGAGAGTGTCGCGGGAAACCACCGAATAGAAGTGAGCCTGACCGCCGTCGTGCTTGGGTCGCAGTAGGCGTCCGAGTCGCTGCGCTTCTTCCTGTCTCGACCCGAAGGTTCCCGAAACCTGCACGGCGACAGATGCCTCCGGAAGGTCGATCGAGAAGTTCGCGACCTTGCTCACCACCAGCGTCTGGATCTCACCGTTACGGAACTGATCGAACAGGATCTCGCGTTCCTTGTTCTTGGTGGATCCCTTGATCACCGGGGCGTTCAGGGCTTCGCCGAGTTCGTCGAGCTGATCGAGATACGCACCGATCACCAAAGTCGGAGAATCGGGGTGCTTGGCCAGGATCGACTTCACGACCGCAATTTTCGTGTGAGCCGTCGAGCACAGTTTGTAGCGCTCCTCCGGTTCGGCGACGGCATAGGACATGCGCTCGGCGTCCGTCATCGTCACTCGCACCTCGACGCAGTCGGCCGGCGCGATCCAGCCCTGCGCTTCGATGTCCTTCCACGGAGCGTCGTAGCGCTTGGGGCCGATGAGCGAGAAGACGTCGCCTTCGCGGCCGTCCTCGCGAACCAGCGTTGCGGTCAGGCCGAGACGGCGGCGCGACTGCAGATCTGCCGTCATCCGGAAGACGGGCGCGGGCAACAGGTGGACCTCGTCGTAGATCACCAGTCCCCAGTCGCGGGAGTCGAAAAGTTCGAGGTGCTTGTACTCGCCCTTCGTGCGACGTGTGATCACCTGGTAGGTCGCGATCGTGACCGGCCGAATCTCCTTGCGCTCGCCGGAGTATTCGCCGATTTCTTCCTCGGTCAACGATGTACGCGCGATCAACTCACGCTTCCACTGACGACCGGCAACGGTATTGGTGACGAGGATGAGGGTGGTGGCCTTGGCCTTTGCCATCGCCGCGGCGCCCACCATCGTCTTGCCGGCGCCACACGGCAGCACGACGACGCCCGAGCCGCCGGCCCAGAACGAATCCGCTGCCATCTGCTGGTAGTCGCGCAGTTCCCAGTGGCCCTCTTCGAAAGCGAGATCGATCGGGTGCGCTTCGCCGTCCACATAGCCGGCGAGGTCCTCGGCCGGCCAGCCCACCTTGAGCAGCATCTGCTTGAGGCGGCCGCGTTCGCTCGGGTGGACGATCACGGTGTCGTCGTCGACCTTCTCACCGAGCATCGGCGAGATCTTCTTGTGTCGCATCACCTCGGTGAGGACTGCGCGGTCGAGGCTGACCAGGATGAGGCCGTGCACCGGGCTCTTGACCAGCTGTAAGCGTCCGTACCTGGCCATCGTGTCGACGATGTCGACCAGCAGCGGTTGTGGAACCGCGAATCGTGAGTACGACACGAGCGCGTCGACAACCTGCTCGGCGTCGTGTCCGGCGGCGCGGGCATTCCACAAGGCCAGGGGAGTGATGCGATACGTGTGGACGTGTTCGGGGGCCCGTTCGAGTTCCGCGAAGGGGGCGATTGCCTGCCTGGCATCGCCGGCGCGCTCGTGGTCGACCTCCAACAGCAGCGTCTTGTCGGATTGGACGATCAACGGTCCGTCGGTCACGGAATCCTCCTAGTGAAGCAAACGCGGCAGCCACAGAGCGTTGCGCCGCGTTGTCGGCTGACGCCAACCCTGCCATTGTCCTGGTATCGGGGCGCAGACGCCAACAGGCGACGCTCGCACAGCCCGAAGTAGAGGTGCCCGAGTGCGAGCACCCCTACGTCAACAGGGCAGGATCGACCGCTATTCCGGGAGGCCCGCGGGTAGTACGAGGATCTTCACGTGTTCGTCGGGTGCGCGCAGAGCTGCGAAAGCGTCCGAGACTCCATCCAGACCGACCCTGCCGGTGATGATCGCTTCGGCGTCGATCTCGCCGTCGGCGAGCCTCTGCAGGGTGATGTCGTAGGCATTCTCGTAAGGACCGTGACCGAAGTTGATCGAGATCCTCCGGAACTGCCCGACGACGGGAATGATCGTCTCGTCGCCGAACGGCGCAGCCAGAACCTGAATCCGCGAGTTGAACGGCAGAGTGTGCATCAGTTCTCCGATGACTCCCGCCCGACCGCTGCATTCGTAGGCGATCAGAACTCCGTTCGCGGCCTGGCCGACAAGCTGGTTGCCTTCGGCGATCATTCGATTCCACAGTTCGATCGGATCCTGCTCGGCCGGATCGACAACGATGTCCGCGCCCATCTTCGCGGCGAGCTCGCGTCGTTTGGGGGAGGGCTCCGACGCGATGACGATCTGCGCTCCGCGCGCTTTCGCGGCGACGATGGCGCCCAGTCCGATCGTTCCGCAACCGATGACGAGCGCCGAATCGGCCGAGGTGAGGCCGGACTGTTGGAGATGCATCTCGCCGACGTGGAGAGGTTCGGCAAGTGTGGCGTGCTCGAGTGACAGGTGGTCGGGAACTTTGCGGACCCAGAACGCGTCGACGACTATGTGATCGCCGAACGCGCCGTGGTACTCGTTCGAGTAGCCGATGATCGTCGGGATCCCGGTAGCGGTGTCGGTGGCCAAGCCGATGCCGGCCACCCGATCGCCGATCGCGAAATCGTCTACTGCAGAACCGGTCTCGGAGACAATACCCGCGTATTCGTGCCCCAGCACCACTGGCGCGTCCGGATCGAAGGTGGCGAGCGGGTAGCCCCCGTCGTGCGCGACCTCGACGAATCGGCACGGGTCCTTCGACATGCTCAGGTCGCTGCCGCAGATCCCGCAGGCGACGACGTCGATGCGGATCTGATGGGGTGCCAACGGCGGCGGGTCGGCGATCTCGGTGACCGCGAATTCTCCCTGCTGGAAACGGACGGCCCTCATGCGCGCACGGCTCCCGTCTCGGCCGGCTGGCCGTAGTAGTCGGTATGGGCTTTGGTGATCGCTCCGACCAGCCCGCCGATCAGGTATTCGCGATTGTCCTCGGCGAACTGCATGCTCGCCTGACGCCCGACATTTCGCTTCCGGAAGTGCGGGACCACCTCGGAGGCGAACAATTCGTAGCTGCGTTTGGTGTCCTCCCAGCTCGCCATGTCGACGTGAAGGATCAAGAACGTGCCGAACCCTCCCGTCTTCTCGATCAGACGCTCGATCTGTGCGATCGCATCTTCGGGGGTACCGATGATCGCCTGACCGAACTCGCCGAGCGTGTCGTTGCGCCACTGATCGATGATTCCGGCAGGTGTATCTGCCCAGGCCGGGCTCTGGCCGGTCTGTCGATTCACGTAAGAAGCCATCGATCCGATCCGTCGGCTCACGGCGCGCTCGGCCTCGGCTCGGGTCTCGGCGAGGAACATCGGATTGACCACACGCCACGTCGCTCGGTCGGCGCGGTGGCCGTGTTCGGCCGAGACCTTCTCGTACACATCCCAGTTGCGATCCAGTGCGTCGAAGCCGCTGGGTGAACTCGCCGCCAATGAGAGCAGGGAGAGGCCGTTCTTGCCTGCGAGCACCGAACCGTTGGGAGAAATCGTGGACGCTGTCACTGTCTCGATGCCGTCCGCGCGATAGGTGGGCAGCTGTGCGCGTGCGTCACGCAACGTGAACCAGTCGGTTTCCATGTTGACGACCTCGCCGCGAAGCAACGCGAGAATGGCCTCGAGCGCTTCGCCCTGGCGACGACGCTGGTCCGACGGGTTGATGCCCATCATGTGTGCATCGAGGGGGATCTTGCCCGGGCCGGTGCCGAAGATGAGCCGTCCGCGGGTCTGCAGATCGAGCTGAGTGATGCGGTCGGCCGTGATCAACGGGTGGTGATAGGGCAGAGACGTCACGCCTGTGCCGAACTGGATGCGCTCGGTTCGCTCTGCGGCGGCCGCGATGAACATGTCCGGGGCAGGCACGATCTCGGCGCCGGTCGAATGATGCTCACCCATCCACGCTTCTTCGAATCCGAGGTGGTCCAGGTGTGTCATGAGGTCGATATCGCGTCTGAGTTGCAGGGCGGGATCGGCGTCGAGCGGGTGGTACGGGGCGAGGAAGGCTCCGAAGCGGATGGACGATGCGGACCACACGATGACAACTCCTGTCGACAGGGGAGTGATTTGGATCACTCGCTCTGATCGAGATGTCTAACATGGATCAACTGATCCAATAAGTTGAGCCTCCCGCACAGTGGGAGATTTGTAATCACCTGTAGTTCAACGTTATCTGGTGCAATGACGTCGGATATCGTTGTTGCAAGTCGATCGACTGAACCAAGTACTTTCCGAAGGAGTATTGAAGAGGTATGCAACTGGACGTCACAATCACCCCCGACTCCTCGACCGTCGAACTGAACAGTGTCGACGACTTCACCAGTCTCTCGGTCGTCGTTGGCGGCGACGATCGATCCGAGACTCTGAGTCGGGTACTGGAACCGTGGGGGGAACTCGAGGGGGATCACGTCTGGCTCGACATCGGCCACTTGGAGCAAGCCGTCGCTGCCCGGATCGGAAACACCGAGTGGAGACAGAAGTTCTCCGCGATGGTGGACTACGCACGCGCCCACGGCTGGGTGGATCGCGACAACAGGGTGCGAGCACACCGTGAATCACTCTGACTCCGCGTTCGCCACGGTTGAGACGTTTGTCGAGCCCGTGCGAAGCTCGTTCGTATGACCGACTCCCGGCAGAACCGTCAAGGCGACGCGACGCGTCTGCGTTTGCTCAAAACTGCTGAAAGGCTTTTCGCGACAGAGGGATTGGATGCAGTTTCGCTGCGCTCGGTCAACGCCGCGGCCGGTCTCGGGCCGTCATCGGTCCACTACCATTTCGGAACCAAGGACGATCTGGTCGCAGCGGTGCTGTTGGACATGGGAACGTCGGTGCGAGATCAGATCAGCGCGAACGTCGACGCCCTCTCCGCCGACAAGACGCCGCCGACGGTCGAGGCGCTGGTACGGGCCGTCACTGCGCCCTACAAGGCATTGCTCCTTCGCCATCGCACGCGGGGAATGCGATGGATCAGAATCGTCACGCAGATCTCGCAGCCGCAGATGTCACGACCGGGCCATCCAGCCCTCGAGGCGACCGAGCTGCACCTGCGTGAACATCTTCTCGACCAGGTCCGTCGTACTTTTCCTGCTACCGATCCCGAACGGCTCGAGACTCGCTGGGCGATTGCCTTGATGGGCTTCCTCCAGGCGTTGAGCCGGGCGGACGATTGGAGCGGAAGTGGCAAGCCGCTCGCGCCGGAGCGGCTTGCCGACTTCTACGAGGACCAGGTCGTCTTTCTGGTGGGTGGTGTGCGGCAGTTATTGGGGTGAGCGCCTAATCGATGCGTCTCCTATTTCTGCGCGACCACTGACTTCCGCATTTCCATTACATGAGTAATAGCTTCGGAAATTCCGGACCGGTAACCGATATTCTTTTCGGAATCACCCGGAGTGGAATCAAGCTCCGATTCGAGTCTCGTTTGAATGCGGTCCAGGGTATGGATTGTTCTTTTCACGATGGTTGATTCTCTTTCTGCGGTAAATCCGATAGAAGTATTCCGGATTGCCGAGCGTGTTCGTCGAGGACGCAGAGTGAAGCGAGGGTCATGCCCGCTGCGTACCCGCGCGAGCGTGCGTCAGTTCCTCGATTACGTGACTTGAACAGGTTGAACGTTTCGTGCAGGTGCACGAGGGTGTCGGTGGAGGCAGGCATTGGTCAGCTTCGCAATCAGCTCGTCTTCTCTGGACTTTGCTGTCAGCTCCGCTTCCGCTTACGGATGAACTCGGAAGACTCCGCAGTTTTCGCCCGCTTCTCCGCGCGGCGTTCCTTGATCGACTGGGCGGGTTTCTTCATGTTCTTACCCGGCGCCTTGTCAGCCATTGTCGCTCCTCATTTTTCGAAGTGGCAATCACAAACTGACCTCGACCATACTTCATTTACAGAAAAAAGCCAGTTGCTTCTTTTTTGCTACTTTTTTCCGGAGTCGACGGGGCTGACGGAAGTAATTCGGTGCAACGTGAAACGGCGAACCGCGCCGCTCGCGGGGTCGAAGGCGTCCAGCTGTCCGCCGCCCACGCTGACGGGGTCGACGATGCGATGCGTCGCGACCCCCTGGGCGTCGACGTAGCCGATGTTGACGCTCGAATTGTCTCGGGCCGCCGTGGCCAGCAAGGCGATGGTGGCGGCGTTGTTCTCCCGTGAACCGTCCGTTCGCACTCCGCCGCGGCCCGGGG